>NZ_JYOO01000001.1 GCF_000956595.1 Priestia aryabhattai B8W22
AAAGAGCACGTCTTTTTTTATTTATGTTATTTTCCTAATGACTCATTTTGAGAAATAATACGCTGCTTCTGGCTTTTTCGGCCGTGCAATACAAGGTATACTGCTATAGCTAAAAGAGCAATAATGGAACAGAACATATACATTCCTTTGTACCCGGCTGCTGTGGACAGAATACCTAGCAAAAAGGACCCTAAGCCCATTCCAGAGTCAAAAAACACAAAAAACGTAGCTGTGGCAACACCTCGGCGATGAGGAGAAGCTTTTTTTACAGCAATGGATTGAAAACTTGATGTAATCGTTCCAAAGCCTAATCCAATCAATGCTCCAGCTAATAAAAATACCCAGCTTGTTGTCGCTTGGCTAAGCAAAAAGATACCGATAGCTAGAGATAAAATTGATGGATATACCACGCTGTTTTCTCCGTATTGGTCAAACCATTTTCCAGTAAAAGGTCTAGAAGCTAATAAGCACACCGCGTATACAACAAAGAAAAAGCTTGAAGCTTGCGTAAAGCCCATTTCTTTTGCATAAATAGACACAAACGAAATAACACTTGCATATGAAAAAGCTACCACAAGGCCAGCAACAGAAATAGGCAGCGAACGGTATTCAAAAAACGCCGCAAGACCTTTAGCTGGCTGTATTTCATTTGTTGCAGAAGAAGCTTGCACCTCGGGTACACGAAGTACTAGACTGCATACTACTGCTAAAACAGAAGATACAACCGCAACGGTAAAGACCGCTGTATGACTCAAGCTATTTGTTAACGTTAATCCTACAAACGGACCCACTACCATCGCTAAGTTCATGAACGTCGCATAGTACCCCATCCCTTCTCCTTTTCTCTGTTCTGGGATTACATTTGCAACAATTGCCCCTGTAGCAGTTGTGCTCATTCCAAAACCAATACCATGAAGCACACGAAGCAGCAGCAGCGCTGATAATGAGTGGATATTCATATATAGAATAGAACCAATTAAAAAGATGAAGACACCTATTAACAGGACTTTCTTTTGTCCTAATGTTGTCATCCACTTACCGGCTAGCGGCCTGAACACAATACCGGACACTAAAAAGATTGTCACAATTAGCCCTAGGCTTTGTTTGCTTGCATGAAGTTCATCTGTTGCAAACAGCGGCAATGTGACAGTTAACATATAAAAAATGACAAAAACAAAAAAGCTAGTCAGTGAGACCGCTAAAAAATCTTTTGTCCATAATTTCGATTTCTGCATGATTTTCCTCCTTTTATCTTTTCATTCGTACCTATTTATTAAAACAAACTAAAGCATAGTCCAGAAATAATATGTATACGAATTATATTAACTCAAACTATTATAGGGTTCATATATGTAAGTGTCAACATGTATTTATCGATTTTGATTTCCATGCAAAACTTCGCTTTCCGCGGGCCGGCGCTGAGCCTCCTCGTCGCATACGCTCCTGTGGGGTCTCACCTGCTCCGCTTTTGCCGTAGGAGTCTTCGCCTTATCCTCCAATCAACTGCTAGAAAGACCTACACACATGAAACCTACGTTTACCACAAAAAAACAAACCATGAATCAAACACTTTGATTCATGGTTCGTTTTTCACTTCGTCTAATATTCTTTTGTCCTAGCCTCTTTTAGAACCTTCACTTCTTTAAATGAGAAATAATTTGATCCGTTACTTCACTAGTAGTTGCGCTGCCTCCAACATCTGGTGTAACAATTCCCGATTCCGTGACTTGTTCAATAACCTCTAACAAATGACTGCCTAATTCTTGCTCACCAAAATGATCCAACATCATTTTTGCCGTCCAAATCTGTCCGATTGGGTTTGCAATTCCTTTTCCGACAATATCAGGTGCAGACCCGTGCACCGGTTCAAACATCGAAGGATATCTTCCATTTACATTAATGTTTGCAGCAGGAGCAACGCCGATACTCCCCATAATAGCAGCTCCGATATCTGTTAAAATATCTCCAAATAAATTGCTTGCCACAATGACATCAAAACGACTTGGATTTGTGACGAAAAAAGCCGCCAGCGCATCGATATGCTGTGAGTCTGTTTCAATATGCGAATAACTCTTTGCAACATCTTGAAACACTTCGTCCCAAAACGGCATGGAATGAACAATTCCATTTGACTTCGTTGCGCTTGTAACCCTTGCTTTTCTTTTAGAAGCTAATTCAAATGCATAGCGCATCGCTCGTTCTGTTCCTTTTCGAGAAAAAACCGCATTTTGAATCGAAATTTGATCTTCTCCTTGATAAATCCGGCCTCCTACTTCACTGTATTCCCCTTCACTATTTTCACGAACAACGATTAAATCAAAGTCTTTTGGGTTCGTTAGTGGAGATGCAATGCCTTTTAGCCTCTTGGCCGGACGAATGTTAATTACCTGCTGAAATTCTCGACGAATCTTAATGAGCAGACCCCATAGCGACACGTGGTCTGGCACAAGATTTAAATTTCCTACGGCTCCTAAAAAAATTCCGTCAAAGTCCTGAAGCTGTTTTAGCCCATCTTCAGGCATCATTTGTCCATACTTCAAATAATAATCACAGCTCCAAGGAAATTCTGTAAATTCAAATTTTACTCCTCCGTGAATATCTGCAATCGTATGAAGAACTCTAACCGCCGCTGGAACAACTTCTTTCCCTACTCCATCTCCTGGTATGTTAGCTATTTCTAACGTTTTCATCAAAAATCCCCCTGCGTCTTTTATGTAAAAAATTATCGGTCGACCGTCGACTGATATGATCTATTTGATTATACGTAAAAATAACGCTTTCATCAAGAAAATTCTGAATATATTCATTCTCTTCAAAAATTCAAAATTATTATGACTCTTATGAACAAGCGTATTATAATTAGGAAATAAATGATTATAAATAAACGAGGTATATCAATGAATAATTTTGATTTACATAAGCCGTTACCATACTATCTTCAATTTTATGAAAAAATTAAGCAAATGATTGTGAACGGTGAATATGAAGCGGGTCAGCGAATCAATGAAACCCAGCTAGCTAAAGCATTTGGGGTCAGCCGCTCTCCCATAAGAGAAGCAATGCGTTTATTAGAGAAAGATGGCCTTTTAGTTGCAGATCAAAAAACAGGCTTTATTGTTTATTCACTGTCTACTGAAGACGTAGAAGAAATTTACCAAATCCGTACCGCTTTAGAGTCTTTAGCCGTTGAGCTATGTATCACTCGCGCTTCCGATGAAGAGCTCTTTTCATTGAGCAGCTGTTAGAAAGAACGGCTGAAGAAATAAAGCAAGGAGCCGAAGATTCTAGGCTTATCGAACTAAATGAACGTTTTCATCAGCTGATTCTTCAATACAGTCATAATAAACATTTAAAAAAACAGCTTGATAGCGTAAATGTATTGATTTATTTTTGCCGCGTGCTTAATTTTAAAGGCAAAGGACGAGCTGCTGAGATTTTAGATGATCATCAACAAGTGTTCACCTTTATGAAAAAACGCAGTTTAAAAGCTGTTGAACATATGCAAAAACATTTACATCATGATCTTGTTCATTTACAAAAACGTTTAACCATCAAAAGCGCCTCTTTAAAATAAGAGGCGCTTTTTTCAAATTGGCAAAAACACTCCAGGTGCTTCCCCATGCTCATCGTCATCGAGCCACCATTTAAAGCCTTCTTGTGCAACTAATTTTTGCGCTTCTTCAGGGCCTTGTGAACCGGATGGATATTCATAAAGCGGCAGCATGTCAGCCTCAAATGCATCTAATACAGGCTGCACCCATTGCCAAGATAGCTCAACTTCTTTCCAATGCGCAAAAAATGTGGAGTCGCCGATTAATGCGTCGTAAATGATTCGTTCATATGCCTCCGGCACACTTTCTTCTTCCCTTGAAAACGTAATACGAACCGGCTCAATAACGCCATTTTTTAATGGATTTTTGCTGTTAAGCTGCAAAGCGACGTTTTCGCTTGGGCTAATTTCAATAATAAATAAGTTTGGTGCTACTTTATCATAAGGAGTTTCATACAGACCTTTTAAAGAATCTTTAAATTCTATGACGATACGAGTTGATTTTTCTTTCATTCGCTTGCCCGTTCGAATATAAAAAGGAACACCTTTCCAAAATGGATTATCAATCCATAAGCGAGCTGCTACGAACGTGTCATTTTTAGAGTCTCCTTCTACGCCGGGCTCTTCTTTGTATCCTCTAACAGATTTGTGATCAATTTCTCCGCTTCCATATTGTCCCCGCACAACGTCGCGAGCTACTTCTTCCGCTTGGATTTTTCTTAGTGACTCCATGACTTTTTGCTTTTCTTCTAAAATGTTTTCTGAGCAAATTCGTTTTGGAAGATGCATAGCTGTCATCATGAGAACCTGCAGCATATGATTTTGAATCATGTCACGTATGGCCCCTGTATGATCATAATACCCTGCACGATTTTCAACACCGACTGTTTCACTTGCCGTAATTTGCACATTTGCAATGTGTTTGTTATTCCACAGCGATTGCAGGACGGGGTTCGTAAATTCAAGCGCTTCTAAATTTTGTACCATCGGTTTACCTAAATAATGATCAATTCGATAAATTTCTTCTTCTTTAAACGTACTGCTTAGCTTTTCATTAAGCTCTCTTGCTGAAGCAAGATCATGTCCAAACGGCTTCTCAATCATAAGACGCTTCCAGCCTCCAGTTTGATCCAAGCCGCTTTTTTTTATATGCAGAGCAATTACATCGAAGTATTCTGGTGCTACGGACAAATAAAACAAACGATTTCCTTTACTTCCTTGATTTGTTTCTTGCTCATTCACAACCTTTAATAGCTGTTTGTAATCTTCTGTTTTGCTTGCGTCTACTGCTTGATAATGAAAAAGGGACAAAAATTCTTCTTCGTTACTTTCCATTTTTCGTCTCGAAAAATCGTTTATAGATTGCTTTACACGCTCTTTAAAATCCTCATGAGACATCTGCTCGTACCCTGATCCAATAATAGAAATAGCATCAGGGAGCTTTTTGTCTGTAAATAAATTATAAAGAGCGGGAAAGATTTTTCTTTTTGCTAAATCACCCGTTGCGCCAAATAAAACAAAAGTTAAGGACTCCACGTTTTTTCCTCCCGTCAGGTTGTATGTATGATGGATTTTCTCTTCTCCTAGCTTACCTCTGTTTATTTGGGAATATCCTTTTTTCATCAAAAAGGACGCTCACAAGTGCGAGCGTCCTTTGTTATTCACATTAAAATATTTGTCATTCCCCACAGCAGCAAAAAGCTCAGCAGAATCGTCATATTTGAAACGGTTCCGACAAATTTTTGATCGTATTTGAATTCTACTGCGTAAGGTAAAACTGATCCCGCTACGGGTAGAATGAAGCAAACTAAGATTGTATACCGGAACATATCTTCAAATGGAAGCAAGAAAAACAGCGCAATTCCTACGCCAAGTCCGATCACATAGCGAATGCTTAAAAACATGATAATTTTTTTCAAGTAGCTTTTTTGGAACGAAAAATTTAAATATACGCCTAAAAGCAAAAGAGAAAGCGGCATATTCGCTTTAGAGATAATACCTGAGACGTCTAATACATATGCTGGTAAATGAATACCTATAATCGCAAGAAGACAAATAATTACATAGGTAAGAAGCGGCATCGATTTTAATACTTTGTATAAAATCTTTTTAAATTCAATGTCAATATCATCCCCTGAATAGTAGCTGCCAATTACATAGCATAAAACAAAAATAACAAAAGCATTTCCGACATCAAACATACCAAAGTATTTAAGCCCTTCTTTTCCCCAAATGCCTTCTACTAACGGATAAGCAAACATTCCAATATTAAACCCTGGAATCATCATCGTTAGCATACCTTTCACTTTTCGCTCATCTTTTCGAAAAACAAAAACTCCGACAGCAGCTAACAGCAAGCCATAGACAATCCCAATAACTAACAGTAAAATAAGCGATCCATCAATTTTAATACTGCTGAATGTAACGATAATCAAGCAAGGCATTGTAATATTAAAAATAATTCTTGCTAACGCTTCCCCGTCTTTTTGCTGAAGGAGGTTTGTTCGTTTTAGTATGTATCCCAATAGAATAATTGTAATGGAATACAAAAACTGACTGTTAAAGCTACTCATAGACCTACTCCCTTACCTTCTTTTATACTTATTTAATCGATTGTTTTACCCTGTCTTTTTTAATCCTTGTTTCATTATAATATAAGCAGCCTAAAAAGAAACTAGAGAATTGGATGCACTTTACCTGTTTGTTAGACAAAAACAGCTTAGTAACAAACGAAAAAACTTTCTTCTAAATTGATTTTAAAACAGGACATTTTTCTTTTTTATGGAATTTACTTAAAAGGTATGAGTATTTTTATGAGGAGGAAAAAACGTGAAACGAAAAATGATAGCGTTTACTTTTTCTGCTGCTCTTTGTTTTTCCGCTTCAGGATCTCTTGCTGAAGCTGCTAACAAAACAAATGTAATTCCAAATGCTGATCAATCAGCAGAAACCTATTTTGACGGAGCGAACGGGAACTGGCTGACGACTAAAAACCCGGCTCAATATCAGCAGGCTACGCTCTATGGAAACATCGGGCTTACTCCTTATAACTGGGGAAAAGCTGAAAATGAATCAGGCTGGTATCGAATCAATCAGCCAGCTGCGGTTAAAGGAACGCAAGTAAATGGAATTTTTGAAGACGCTCAGTTCGTCATCCGGGTTCCTGATAACTGGAATGGAAAACTTGTGGTAGCAGGCATTCCTGCTACGCGTAACGAAACGTCCATCGATTTATTATTCAGCGATTACGTTCTTAAAAAGGGCTATGCGTTTGCTGCAATTGATAAAGGAACACAAGGAGAAAGTGATCCTACCGATCCTTTTGCTAAAGTAAAAAATGCACTTGCCAATGAAGACGACAGCGTAGCAGAATGGAATATGCGCTATCGCCAAATGACAAAAGCAGCCCAGCAATATCTGACTACTCATTATTCGGACAAACTAATCGACCCGGCCAATCGAAAAAACCCTGCAAGCGATTTGATTCGAAACGATCATAAAGTACCAACATATGCAATTGGCATTTCAAACGGTGGATATGTCGTCAGATACGCACTTGAGCACGATGATCCAAAACAAACAAAAGAGCCTCGTTTATTTGATGGAGGCGTCGATTGGGAAGGCGTATTGTGGAGTGCAAAAGCGCCAAATTTAATCAGTTCACTAACACCTGTTGTCAACAACGCAGAAGAAGCGCTGTACGGAACGGGAAAAGAGCAGAAAAAAGCGATTAAACAAATGTATAAAGCCGGCCTTCCGAAAGGATCAGAAAAACTATGGAATTATCATGATCAAGTGTACTGGGCGATCACTTTAAATATTTACCGTGATCACTTTGATCCAACAGCTCCCGGAAGAACAAACTGGCACAACTACTTAAACTTTACTTCATCAGGCCTACGGGACCGCTCATGGGACTACATCTTTGAAAATTATCGCTACCAAACCCGACCAAAAAGCGTAAAAGAAAATGTAGCAAAAGTAGAAAATACAGGTGATATCGATGTACCTCTTATCAGTATGACCGGCTCTCTCGACTCACTTATCTTCCCGTCTATTCACGCGGAAGGCTATGAAAAACTCGTTAAAAAAGCTGGCAAGGCAAATCTTCATCGCCTTTATACCGTAAAAAACGGAAATCACGTTGATAGCTTAGTGTGGAATAAACAAACGGATCCAAATCAAGAGCTTCAGCCCCTGCTTCCATATGCTCATCAATCTTTTGATTTGTTAGTAGACTGGGTAGAAAATAAAAAAGCAGCGCCTGCAAGTAAAGATATTAAAGCACCAAAAGACAGCCTTAAAGTCATCGACATAAAATCTGAACGAGAAGTAGATCCCCGCTGAGGCTGAGATATAACGAAATGAATCCAGCCTAAAGGCGAACAAATGAGATACATGAGCTGGACTGCTTGTGACACCGCAGTTGATTTTCGTGCAAGGCTTCGCTTTCCGCGGGCGGCCGCTGAGCCTCCTCGTCGCTTGCGCTCCTGCGGGGTCTCACCTGATCCGCTTTTCCCGTAGGAGTCTTCACCTTGCCCTCCAATCAACTGCTAGGGGGAACGAAACAGATAAAACTATACTTACCATCACAAAAAAACGAACCACTAATCAACATGTTGATTAGTGGTTCGTTTTTCACTTAGGCTAAAATACGTTTGTCCTAGCCTCAGTCTTCATAATAATCAAGATACAAATGGCCTGTTGAGTCTGCTTGCCCTAAAAATACCTTATCGACTTTGGCACCTTTCTTTTTAAGCTGCTCTTTAACCCACGCTACGCTATATCCCAGCTCATGAACCGCTTCTTTCATTATATTTCCGTCCATGATAATCGTTTGAGGTAATCGTGTCGCCTCTCCTTTTATTAATAAATCTTCTCTCGTAACGTTTTGCTTTTCTTTTTTTAACAGCACGCTTAATTCGCCGTTTGTTTCCAGCATGGCAAAAGCGACGTCTTCCACATAAAAAATGTCTTTTTTCCGAAGCTGCTCCATGAGCTCATCTACTGTATATTTTTCTTTTTTTACATTTTCCTCAAGGATTTTTCCTTCTTTAATGAGGATCGTTGTCGTGCCTTCCACCGCTTTTCGAAAGGTGATGCTTTTTAACGATATGTTTGAGACAACAATAAGAAATGATGCCCAAACTAAAATTGCTACTACGCCATGACTTGCCTGTAAATCTACATCCATTGAAATTGTTCCTGCAATATCTCCAATTGTAATGCCAACGATATATTCAAAAAAAGAAAGTTTGGATAACTGTTTTTTACCTAACAGCTTTGTAATAAAAAACAAACCAAGTAAAATCAACACTGAACGAAGTACTACTTCCATCCAATGATTCAACGCATGCACCTTCTTTACTAAAATTGATGTATCTTTTATTTTGTGCATATTTGTACGTATCAAAGCAGATTTTCATCTTCCATTATTTACATACCTTTCACGGCAGGTTAGAGTAGAAAGAAGTAGGAAACAAATTGGGGGACTTATGATGAACGATGAAGTGTTAACCATATTTAACGACCAACAGGATCGCATAGGAACAGCGTCTCGCAAAGAAGTTCACGAAAAAGGCTATTGGCACGAAGCGTTTCACTGCTGGTTTGTCAGCCGCGAAAATGATACAGACTATATTTACTTCCAAATTCGCAGCGAACAAAAACAAGATTATCCCGGCGCGCTTGATATCACAGCTGCCGGACATTTGCTTCATACAGAAACCGCTGAGGACGGTGTAAGAGAAATTCACGAAGAGCTCGGCGTCAACATTTCATTTGATGAATTGCTTCCTTTAGATGTCTTTAAATACGAAGTATCTCAGCCGCACTATATTGATAAAGAATTTGCACACATATTTTTATACCACAACTCTTATCCTCTTAGTGCTTTTACGTTGCAGCAAGAAGAAGTATCAGGACTTGTAAAAGCACCTTTTTCTAACTTTTGCGAACTATGGCTTGGAAATCAAACAGAACTTATCGTTGAAGGGATAACAAATGAAAAAGAGCCTATCCACCGTACAGCACATAAAAGTGAATTTGCTCCTCATCCCGAAGCTTATTATAAAACAATTATTGCATGTATTAGTCAGCAGCTGAATTCAGCAAAAAAAGCTTAGAATCCTAAGCTTTTTTTGCTGAAAAAATCATATATGTTGCACTGCCAAGCGCAACAAGCTTGCCGCTGCTGTCTTCAATTTTCACTTCTCCAACAGCAAGCGTTTTGCCGCGGTGAGACAGTGTAGATTTAGCAACTAAATAATCACCTATACCCGGCCTTGTGTAATTTACTTTTAACTCAACTGTACTGGCACTTTCCTCTTCAGAAAGAGAAGACCGCACAGCTGAACCAACCGCCGCGTCGATAAGCGTAGCAATAACGCCTCCATGAACCGTTCCTCTTCCCTGCAGAAGCTGCGGCTGAATCGTGATTTTTAACTCCGCATATCCTTTTTCAAGCAGCTTTTCTTCAATACCTATATAATCCCAAAACGGAATCATCCCTTTACTCGTTCGTTTCATCAATCTCATCCTTTGCATAAATAACTATGTAAGAAATTCTAGAAAGGCTGGAAAACTCCTGTTTTTTACATACAAAAAGCGCTTGCTCTTTAGCAAGCGCTTTTTATCCTTCTATTTTTCAAATAAAAACTGCACTTTATTTTCTTTCCATTCTAACTTAGCGTTAAAGGTTTTATCACCTTTTTTAAACCCTTCAATCAAATCTGTCTGTCCTTCGCTTAGCAGCTTTTTTAAATTAGCCTGCGTGACTGTTTTACCTAAAATCTTTTTTGATACGGTAAACGTGCATTTTGTTTTTGCATAGTTTGAGCATCCGTAAAAGGAGCCTTTATCGACTACTTTTCCATCGCAAAGCTTACATGAACCAAACGATTTAGAAGAAAAACCTTTACCTTTGCCCTTACCTTTTCGCTGAATGGATTCAGTATCGTATCCGCTGAAGTTCCACTTGCTTTCTGCTTCGACAGCATCTTCGATAATTTTAGCTGACAGCTTCTTTGTTTGTTCCATAAAGGCAGCGGCTGATGCTGTTCCTTCACCAATTTCAGCTAAACGCTGCTCCCACTTAGCCGTCATTTCTGGAGAAGCTAAAATTTTATCTCCAATCGCGTCAATCAATACCTTTCCTTTATCAGTCGCAAATACTTGGTTTTTTTTCACATCAATATATTTACGATCTTTAAGCATTGTAATGATTCCAGCGCGCGTAGCTTCCGTCCCTAAGCCTTCTGATTTTGCTAAAATCTTCTCAAGCTCGTCATTATCTAAATGCTTACCCGCCGTCTTCATCAGTGTAATCAATTGACCTTCCGTGTAGCGTTTTGGCGGCTGTGTTTTACCTTCTTTTACGTCTACTTTAACAACTTTACCTTCTTCACCTTCTTGGACATTCGGAAGGATAACATCATCGTCTTTCTCATTTTGAAAAATTACTTTGCGCCAGCCTTCTTGAATTTGCTGCTTTCCTTTTGAAATAAAGGCGGCTCGCTTTTCCACGAGTGTCGTAATGGTTGTATAGTCAAAAATCGCTTTTTCATAGTGTGCTGCAATTAGCCTTCTTACGACTAAGTCGTAAATTTTCTGTTCGTCTCCTGACAGTTTGCTCGGGTCCTTCACTTGTTCCGTCGGAATGATCGCATAGTGATCACTCACTTTTTTTGCATTTACATAGCGCTTATTTCCTAGAATTGAAGAGTACGGAAGCGGAAATAAATGTTCGTATTCAGAAAAAGCGCTCAGCTTTTCTAAAATCTCAGGAAACGTTTCTGCTTCACCTTCTGTTACGTAGTTTGAGTCTGATCTCGGATAAGAAACAATTCCTTTCTGATACAACCCTTGCAGCACATCAAGCGTCTTTTTAGGTGAAAACTTAAACGCTTTATTCGCCGTTGCTTGAAGTGATGATAGATTAAATAATAAAGGCGGCTGGAACTCTTTTCGCTCCGTTACGAGTTCATGAACTTCCGCGTCTTTTCCTTCGCAAAACTGAGCAATTTTATATGCCATCTCTTTTTCTTTGAGACGTGATTCTCCGTCTTGATGCCATTTGCCTTCATACTTCTTTCCTTCAATATCAAACTTAGCAAGCACTTCCCAAAAAGGCTCTGATTTAAAGTTATCAATTTCCTTTTCACGCTTTACAATTAAAGCAAGCGTTGGCGTCTGCACGCGTCCTGCTGAAAAAACATCTGACATGCCATGCTTTTTTAACAAAATGCTATACACCCGTGAAGCATTCATCCCAACGACCCAATCTGCACATGCTCTTGTATAGGCTTCATAATAAAGGTTGCGCGTATCGCTTTCATCTTTTAATTGTTGAAAACCATCATAAATGGCTTTTGGCGTTAAAGAAGAAATCCACAATCGTTTCATCGGCTTATGAACACCTGACAGCTGAATGATATTACGGACGATTAATTCTCCTTCGCGCCCCGCATCTCCCGCATGTATGATTTCTGTGACCGTCGGCTTTTTAAGCAATTTTTTTACCACTTGAAACTGCTTTGCTTTTGAGCGCGTCACTTCATATTGAAAACGGTCTGGAATCATTGGCAGCGTGTCAATTGACCACTTTTTCCACTCCGGCTTATAATCTTCCGGACTTACAAGCTGACATAAATGCCCCACTGCCCACGTCACATATGCTCCGTCTGTAAACACTTCATTCGGTGGAATCTCTAAATAGCCGTCGTGACGCTTCGGCTTGAACTGTGAAGCTAGCGTCGATCCTTGATCCGGCTTTTCTGCAATAATTAACTTCATGTATTTAATCACCTTACATTTCAAATTTCCATGTGAAACTTAGTCAGTTTTATTATTTTATCATAGAAAGAGCTGTTGGAGTATGAATGGGGAGAAAAGTAGTTTCAATGAGAAATACATATTCCATTTTAAAAGCGTGTCAGTGTCCGTTATAATTTTTCAATAAAAAAGCTGTAGATCATTTTCTACAGCTTCGATACACATCTGAATTTTTCTGGCACAGTCATTATCATATCGACTAAAACAAATCTCCTTTAGCACGCGTTATGAAATAATCAATAACCACATATACAAACCAACAAGCGTAATAAACAATGTCGGAATCGTTAAGATAATCCCCGTTTTAAGATACGTTCCCCAGGAAATTTTCACGCCTTTTGTTGACAGAACATGAAGCCATAAAAGCGTCGCTAAAGAGCCTATCGGGGTAATTTTTGGTCCTAAATCCGATCCAATGACATTTGCATAAACGAGCGCTTCCTTGATTGTTCCAGCTGCGTGTGTGGCATCGATTGCTAGTGCATCAATCATAACGGTTGGCATATTGTTCATAATCGATGAAAGAATAGCCGCAGTGAATCCCATACCGATCGTTGCTGCAAACAGTCCATGACTGGCCGTTGCTTGTATCACGTCAGCCAGAATTTCTGTTAAACCAGCATTACGCAAGCCGTATACAACAACATACATGCCGATAGAGAAAAAGACAATCGCCCACGGAGCTCCCTGTAACACTTTTTTTGTATGAACCGCTCGGCTTTTTTTGGCCATCATCAAAAATAGGATAGCGATAATACCTGCGATGATCGAAACAGGGACGCTAAAGAATTCTCCAATTAAATAGCCTAGTACTAACAAAACTAAGACAATTCCAGATAGCCGGAACATCTTTTCATCTTTGATGGCATCCACTGGCTTCTGCAAATCTGCTACATTGTATTTCTTAGGGATTCTTTTGCGAAAATACACATACAAGACCATAATACTTGCAAACAGAGAAACTAAATCTGGAACAATCATGCGTGATGCAAATTCAGAAAAGCTAATACCAAAGAAGTCGGCCGATACGATATTCACTAAGTTACTAACAACAAGCGGCAGCGAAGTTGTATCCGCAATAAATCCACTTGCGATAATAAACGGAAAAACCATTTTATCGTCGAACTTTAATGCCCGAACCATAGCTAAAACAATGGGTGTTAAAATCAAAGCTGCTCCGTCATTAGCAAATAGCGCTGCTACAACGGCTCCAAGAAGAGACACGTAAACAAACATACGCCCACCGTTCCCTCCTGCAGCTCTAGCCATATGAAGCGCTGCCCATTCAAAGAAACCAATTTCATCTAAAATTAAAGAAATAATAATAATAGCAATAAACGTAAGAGTCGCATTCCACACAATGCTGGTTACCTCAAGCACGTCTTGAAAATCAACAACGCCTGCCAGTAAAGCAAGAATAGCTCCCCCGCAAGCCGACCAGCCGATTGATAAATTCTTCGGCTGCCAAATGACAAAAATTAATGTTACTAAAAAAATCAATGATGCTAGTACAACTGATGCCACTTTTTAAACCTCCAATTATTCACAACAACTAATACGCAGTCCTTGTTTTTCTAGCTCTTTTAAACGTTTGTCCTGACTTGGTACAGATTCAAGTATGCCCAGAACAAATTCATAGTGCTGGCTTTCTTTATTAAGAGAATAAAAAACCCATTGCCCTTTTCTTCTTTCCTTCACAAGCTCAGCATCTCTTAATTTTCGTAAATGTTGACTAATTGAAGGTTGGCTAGCTTGATAGATACCTACGAACTCACACACACAGCATTCATTGTTCTCTATTAATTTCACCATCGAAAGCCTTGTTTTATCCCCCAATAATTTTAGGATGTGGGCTGCCTTTTCAATACTATCTATAGATTTTGTACTCATTAATGAACACCTCCTACTCCCTTTCAGCTGATGTATAATAATGGGCTTATGTATTAATGCTTCATTACTATAATTGATTTCTAACTGATTTACAATTTTTTAGTGAACAAAAAGTGATTTAGTAGTTGTTTAAGGATTTGATTTAAAGAAATTATTTTTTCCTACTAATTTAAGTCAAATCTAGCATACGATAATATAGGTATGTTTTCTCGTAAAAATGCTACTAATGTCCTTGGACAAACATACATACTTATTTTGTCTATTTGAATAAAATATAGAGAAAAATAAGAAAGGATGATTACGATTAAAAAACATTATTCCTATTATAATCCGCAAGATGGTAAATATTATGTAGACAAGCCTTACTCTCTTAGAGACAATAAAGTATCCCCCTCTGCTTCCCCTAAAATCCCTTTAAAAAATACAGCCGACAGAGCTTATAAAATCCCTGTATTCCTCAGCCACCCGTCTATGCTTAATACTACTCAAACAAGATTTCTTAATCGCTTAATCGATGAAATTGAACGTGCTCTTCTTTTCCCTCGCACACTTCCTGATACAGAGCAATATCCTAATAAAACGATAACAAGCGTTCGCCGAATGATACTCTCTAGCTATGGGTTGATCGCGGTGAATATGCAGCAAGTCTTCGCCAATTATACCATGACGAATATTCCCGGCGGTACACCTCCGCCACCATCATGGGAAGGCGCTCC
The DNA here is from genome assembly GCF_000956595.1 of Priestia aryabhattai B8W22. Lineage (GTDB taxonomy): Bacteria > Bacillota > Bacilli > Bacillales > Bacillaceae_H > Priestia > Priestia aryabhattai. Next base: position 14,989 of record NZ_JYOO01000001.1, read on the forward strand.
ATTTTTACAAATAGAGCCAAGCATGGGTTACCAACGAGGCCTGCCTTTACTTCTTATCAAAGAATCAGGTGTCAATAGTATAGGCGTATGGAATCCATCAGTAGTTCCGTTCTTTATCATTGAATGGGATTCTTCAAAGCCGCTTGATGAGTTTTTTAACCGTGTTGAATGGAGAGAAATATTTCAAAACTGGGTAGCTCAAGTACGAAATGGCTATTTTATTCAAACACAGCCTTCCTATCGATATGGCCCGGATGATCTATAGAAATTACTTCACGCGAAAAGTACTTTCGAAAGCTATTCTTATAAACAACGTTGAAATGTGAGGTGAATATAATTGACTCTAATTACTAGTGGGACATGCGTAGGAGTTCTATATCGAGCTAATGCCGGTTCATCATGCAGAAACGGGTACTGTGTTCATAATGGAAGATTAGTAGGCGGCGTCATAAGCTCAAATGGCGGTACCTTAACGGTTACAAGAAGCATCGATAACACAAAGTTACAGACCTATAATGGTATTCTTCTAAGTCACCGAGCCGTAAATCGAACGACAGGGCAAGTCACGCAGCAATATTTGTATTTTAGAAAAAATCAGTTAGAAAAAGTAGAAGTCACACCTTATACACAATATAGTGACCCTAGCTGTCAAAGAGAAAGTCATTACAACATCCCCGATGTTATCTACCCGGGTGAATGTGTAGGAATCAGATATCGGTCAGGAGATGAATGGCATATAGGAAACGGGCGATATCTATATTGGACAGGCCAAGTGAATCACTGTATATTTGATGAACGTCCGCAAAGTACAAATAGACAATTTTTACGGCAGATTTGGTACGTACACTGGATACTTGATCCAAACAATGAACGAAATATTATAACTCAAAAGATCTCTCGAGGACGTGAATCTCCAAGAGGTGAACGCAGAATTTATGCTTTTAAGAATCTGCTTCCAGCTAATGGTGAGACGGTCCTTGTAAAAGCTGCTTCTCCTGTAAATTCTGCTTCTTGGCCTTTTCGCATTATCTATCAGTAAGAAAAACAGATTGTAATCCTTAATGCTATTACAACTCCCATCCTCCGCCTAGTTTCCTCTCAAAATCCCACAAATAGGTCAAGGTCAATTTGAACTGCCCCTCCAATGGTTAACCATTGGAGGGGCAGTTTCTTATGACTTTTTGTTTTTATTTGTCCATACGCTTCTCTACTTTATTTTCTTGTACTGCTTCCCTTTTTCTCTTTTTTGTAAGAAAATAGAAGCGCTAATCCAAGAAGTAATCGGAATAATAATGGCTACACCAATGCCTCCGCTTAAAATAGAAATGACTTCTGCACAAAAGGTTTTTGAATTGATAATGTCTCCAAACGAATACGACAATCTCTTAAACCAGATAATTAACGTCAAATACCCGCCTACAAAGGCAAAATACAGTGTATTGGTTGTGGTGCCCAAAATATCTCTTCCGATTTTCAAACCAGAATTGAAGAGATTTTTTTTAGTTACGGACGGATCATGAACAAATAACTCATTCATAGAAGACGAAATAGATAGCGAAATATCAATGATCGCTCCTATGGCACCCATAATAATTGTACAAATGGCTATTTTAGCAAAATCAATGCCAACATAAAGTGAAAAAGCGTTAATTTCTTCTTCCTGTTCTTCTCCAAATCCTTGAATCATTGCATGATGTTCAATAATAAAAATAAAGAACACTAAAACAGCTAAGGTAATAATTGTTGAAACAAACGCAGCAAGCGTTTTATGATTGAATTTATTGATATAAAATAAATTAATGCAGCTAATGATTGTACAAGCTATCAACGTAACAACAATCGTATTTTTTATAGACAGCATAAAGAGAATGGTTAGAAAAATAACGCCAAAATTCAAGAACAAAGCAAGGAAAGATCTAATCCCTTTTTTTCCGCCCACAATACTCATCAGAATAAATAAAATAAGAGCAAGCAATAGTAAAACGTTCACTTTCTGTTCCCCTTCCTAAAAATAAAAAGAATCGAAAGATAGAGTGTAATTGGAATCGTTAAAACAATGCCAATGCTGCCAGTAAGAGCACGGATTAACTCCAAGGAGAAATTCATCGAAAACGTATATCCTAAAGGAGAGCCATTCTTTAAATAAAGAAGAACCATTGGGATTGTTCCGCTTATATACGAAAAAAATAAAATATTCGTCATAGCTCCCATAATGTCTCCGCCAATTTCCTTGCCCGATTTCAGTAAATCTTTGTGCGCTATCTCTTTATTCTTTTCATATAGTTCATAAACAGAAGAAGTAATGGTAATCGCTACATCCATGACAGCTCCCAATGATCCGATTAATACCTCACTCATAAATATTTTTTGAGGAGGAATCGTCACAAACTCCATTCCTTCATAATGAAGACCGTTCGAATCTGTTAGCTGCATGACGATGTAAGCAATTAATAGAGAAACAAATGTACCTATTAAAGTTGAAATAATTGCTACATGCGTTTTTTCTTTATTACCGCTTACTAATAACAAAGAAATAACCGTAAAAAGAACGACCGCAACAATACATACAGCTAGCAAGCTCACATTCCCTAGTGCTAGATATACATTGAGGGCCCCGATTAAAAGAACAATATTAATAAGTAAGCTGATAATTGAATAAAAACCTTGTTTTTTTCCAATCGCCAGCAAAATTAGTATAAATAAGCCCGCGACAGCGGTAACCTGCGTGTCCCGCTTCACTCCTTCAATCGTGCCGCTTAAAGCATGCTGTGAATTCTTTTCTAAGGAGACAAAAAGATCTGTTCCGACAGTATACTTTTGATCATAAGCACCTGAGTATGAGTACGTATTCTCTAAATGAATAAGCCTTCCTTTATATTTCCCGTTCATGATTTTAGCAACAATTTTTTGAGAATATACGGCATCTTTGTTGCGATTTAAATCAGTAGATTTGTTTTGTTCTACAACATTCGCCTTCACTACCTCGGCTATCGGTTTTTTATAAAGCGAATAATTATGGTTCGTTACTATTAGCGCTATACACAAACAGCAAATTCCTAGTATATAGAGAAAGATTTGTTTACGCGATAATTTATTAGACTTTTGCTTCGAAAAAAGATTCCTTATATGCTGGGAATACAGAGGTGACATCACATAATTCCTTTCTGGTTATTATTTGAAACGCAGGGCTTTTGAACATGAAGAGACTGCAAAGAGATCTAAATTCCCTTTGCAGTCTTTTCATTCATTTATTATGAGCGTTATAGAGCAAGACATACTCCAGGTACACAAGACGCTCAAACCTGCTGTTTTTCCCTTCCGTACTGTAACAGAGAAAAATGAAATTATAGTGAAAACATAGAACGATTTATCTACTTCACTAGTTTTTTATGACTATCTTATATAATCATAGGAATATAAAAACAAATAGAAAATTGTCTGCGCTATAATAAATTGACTTTATAGCTACTAATTAGTTATAAAGCTCATGAAAAGCGACAAATAGTTGCTAAAAACAAGGAGGTTATTTCATGTTAACGAAAAAACACTTGTCACACTTTCTACTCTTGCGCTTGCAACAACATGCGTAGCATTCAGCACTCCAACTAGTGAAGCAGCTGCTAAAGATACCTACTCAAAAAAAATTGAAGCTAAAGCAGAAACGAGGCCTACGCTTCGTAAAGGTTCTCACTCTAGCTACGTAAGAGACTTACAGCAAAGCTTAAAGGATGTGAAGTATAACACATCCGTTGATGGCATTTTCGGTACGCGAACGCAAAATGTAGTAAAAGAATTTCAAACCGATCACCGCCTGTCTCCAGATGGTATTGTTGGCCCCTTAACATGGGCAGCTTTAGATGAGAACAAGGTAGAAAGAAAGCAATTCCCTGTCAGCACGGCTATTACATTCGGTAAAAAAGAACTCGGTGACAACATTGTCTTTAGTACAGACGACCGCTTACGGAAAGATAACAACGATAAAGCTTACTATAGATTCGTAGCAAAAAATAAAGACTGGATGGATCAAGGGGGATCAGGTACCATAGGCTGGTATCATATTTACAAAAGTGGAGATGTGATTGAAGAATCCAATTAAATCTATTTACAGATAACGGTTCGAAAAAAGCCTTTATAATCACTCTTTTGAGTGATTTACTTCCCGCCTTACAGAATGCTAAAATTTAAAGGAATCATTCCGTAGGTATTTTACTTGAACAAGAACAGCTGTTACTCCCCGTCGCTGTTCTTGTTATTTTTTTAGATAAAAATACAAAAAACAGCATGTGAACATTCCACGCGCTGCTTTTTTCAATTACATGACTACTCTGCGGGTCGAGGTCCTGCTTCTTGTCCTGAACTTTCTACCGTTAGTATTGGCCGAACGGTGACATCTTCATTTACACGAATTTGGCAAGATAAGCGCAAATGATCTTCAATTGAACTTTCTGAGTATGCATTTTTCTCCGCGGTTGTTAAATCGCAATATTCTCCTTCGAGTACTTCTACTCTGCAAGTCGTGCATTTAGCTTTCCCGCCGCACCGATGAAGAATATTTATACCGTTGTCTTCGAGTGCCAAGACAAGCTTTTTCCCTTTTGCCACTTCAAAACTTCCGTACCCTAAAACGGTTACTCTTGGCATATATCTCCCTCTTTCCCTCTACTGTATCCAAGCGATTTGAATTACACTATATGCAATTTCTTTTTATTGCATGCCTAAGTTGTAATCCATTATTTCTACTGATTGCGACGTCTGTTGTACGTTACAGACCCCTTTTACATGCCTAGATCCAATTAAGAAGACCATCGTTTTGTAGTACAGCAACCAAAACGACAAGCCCAAGTATAATAACAGGTATTAGTGCCTTTAAAATTTGATACTTAGATAATTCTATGCGCTGAGGCTCCTTTAACAAATGGCTTTGATTTAACTCAGTATTGTTTTCACTTTCTTTATGATTCATGTTCCTCTGCCTTTCTATTTTTTATAGTGCGGTTCATATCTACTTCTGCTGAAATAACAAAACTAGACACAAGGTTTCTTCATAAAAACCAGCTTAACCTTTTTAAGAACATGCTATACTAACAATTCTATTTTAAAATAAGTCTCTATCATATGTTTCAAACAAACAAATTTACATTATTTCCCTTCTTAATAGCGTTTCTCACATCACTAAACGCACAAGCAAGGTCGTTATTTATAATCAAAAGTAAAACTCCATCACGAGTCATGGGGTTTTACTTCGTACGCTGGTTTTTTGGAATTTTAATTTGTTTAATATCTCCCAGCACATAAATATAAAAAATTAAGCCTAGCAACAAGACAATTCCCGCTACAATAAAGCTTAGATTAAAAGAACCTGTTTTATCTAAAAGATATCCCGTTAAAGCTGTAGCTATAATTCCTCCAAACAAATTATTAGCTAAATTAACGATAGAACTGAGAAGGGAAATAGACCCTGCAGGCGCAATTTCTGCAGAAATAGACCAGCCGATTGGTGCCGTTGCAGATATACCTGCCAGTCCAATCGAGATACAAATCATCGCTACGACGACACTATTGGTGAAAATAGAGCCTAAAAAAACAAATCCTAAGCATAATCCCACAACAATGATCGTGCGATATACTTTTTGACTGTTGTATCCTTTTTTTATAAGGTAATCAACAAGCCACCCGCCAACTAAAATGCCAGCAAATGTAGCAATTAGCCAAGGTACTGCCGTAAGCAGGCCCGATGACATTATATCCATACCGTATTTTTCTTTTAAAAAAGTTGGCAGCCACGTTAACAGTAAATTAAACGTATATCCATAGCCTGTAAACCCAATCATTAGCCCCCAAACTTTTCGATTCGCAAATAATACTTTCAAGGTATGTAAAAATTTTGATGTTTGCTCATCGTTTGCATTTAGATTATTTTCTTGAATATACTTCAACTCATCATCTGATATGCGTCTATGCTTTTCTGGCTTTTCGTAATAAAACCAAAACAGCAGCGTAAACAGCACGTTTATAATTCCAATGGATAAAAATGCTGTGCGCCAATCAAATTTGGTGATGAGAAACGCTACAAGAGGCGCGCCAAGTACATTTGAAAATTTGGCTGCTGAATCAAACAAAGAATTTGGTAAGCTTCTTTCGTTTGGAGGAAACCATAGCGACGTAGCTTTTGATGCTGCCGGAAATGCGGAAGCACTCATTATTCCTATTAAAAACCGGACAATATAGAGAAGAAGTTTTCCTTGCAAAAAAGCCATTGACATCGTTAATAAACTCCAAATCACCATACCGACTCTTGTTACCCATGCTACTCCAAACCGATCAAGCAAGCTCCCGGCAGGTATTTGCATGATCGTATAAGAATATGTATAAATAGAAAAGACAATTCCGAGCTCTGTTCCCGTTAAGTGAAATGCATCTTGTATTGCAGGAGCGGCCACTGACACCGCTACACGATCAAAATAGTTTAAAATAATCATACTGCTTAACAAAGATGAAATGAACCATCGTGTGCGTCCTGTTCGCTTTACTGTATGTTCACTCATAGCTAGCTCCTTTCATCAGTAGTTTGTTCGTTTTATTACCGTAGCATTCTACTTAATACCACAACTTCTTTTGAAAGAAACATGAGTTTTCTTCATACATCATGTAAGAAATTTATCATTATAAAGCATAAAAAAAGAAGCAAACAAAAAAAGCCTAAGAATACATCTATTCTTGGGCTTTTCTTGCTAACAGTCTATTTTGCTGAAAGCTCATCTTCGGTTACCCACTTGTGGTTTTTCACTTTCTTTCCGCCTGTAGTCGGTGTGTAGTCTACCATATATACCGTTGTTTTTTCCGCTGAATCAATCGTTGCTTTTGCCCCTTTCATACCTTTCATATGGTCTGCTTCAAGCGTTACTTCGCTACCTGGCTTTAACTGCTTGTTACCCGCATCTTTTATTTCTTCTTGAATAACCCACTTATGATTTTTCACTTTTTTTCCGCCGGTCTTTAGCGTATACGAAACGGTATAGGCGGTAGTGTCGTAAGCACCAACAATCGTTGCTTCAGCCCCGTTCATGCCTTTCATATGATCAGCTTTCATAACGGCTTTATCTCCAACTTTATATGTTGGATTCTCAGCTTGCTTTAATCCTTTTGGAACCTCTCCTGAACTAGAGTGATTCATCTCTGAGTGATCGTGCATGGATTCATTTTTGTCAGCTGAAGGCTTTTCATGACTAGAATCGTTTCCGCATCCGCTTAGTCCAATAATGACAGATGCACCAAGAATAAATAGCTGTTTTTTCATGACAGTCCCTCTTTTCCACCTAATAAATTTTAAAATAAAAATCATTTAACCCTTAGAAACAACTTATCTATGCATACTCTTCTTCGTTTCTTTATTATAGCCAGACTTTGTGCAGATTTTGTGAAGATGAAGGTAGTTAGGTACAAAAAATTCCTGTGCCTAAAAAAGGCCTTCGTATGAAACACTTACCGCTAGGAAAAAGTATAAAAATAAAAGGAGGAAAGAAACATGCTAAAAATACGCTTTGCTCTGTCCTCACTCATACTTGCAGTTAGCTTGGTGATGGGAGCTCCCTTTGCTTCCGCACACTCCAAGCCCCCCTCTAATGTACAAAAGGTAGAAGTAACGTCCATTAAAATGAAAACGCTCAAAACGTTTATCGATGAACAAGATATGAATGCATTCACCAATAGTATAAAAAAGGCAGAGCGCATGAAACTTCTATTGGATGAAGAATCTGCTGGGAGTATTGATTGCAAAATGACCATTACCTATGGAGATGGTTCCAGCCGTCATTATTTCATTTGGATTATGGATGATGGACGGGATGTGTTAATTGCCCATCAAAAACATCCCGAGGACCTTCATCTTAAAGGATATGAATTAAGCAAAAAACATTCCTTGCACCTAACAAAGCTGCTAAAGAATATTCTTTAGCAGCTTTGTTTTACATCACTTTCACCGAAAATGGCTTGGTGACTCCAATATTTTTCACTTTATATTTCCCACACAGCATATACTGCTATGACTGCAAGCACGTATAAAATAGCTGAGATGATCCACTTTTTCATACCTTATAGCCTCACTCTCTGCAATCGCAGTGCATTTAATACAACCGATACAGAACTAAAAGCCATCGCGGCTCCAGCAACCCAAGGAGCCAACAGCCCGACTGCTGCAATGGGAATACCGAGCGTGTTATAACCCATTGCCCAGAATAAGTTTTGCTTGATATTAGAAATCGTTTTTCTGCTCATTTCAATCGCATCTGCAATGCTCATCAAGTCTCCTCGCATCAGCGTAATATCAGCGGCTTCCATCGCTACATCCGTTCCTGTTCCGATGGCCATTCCAATATCAGCTAACGCAAGTGCAGGAGCATCATTAATGCCATCTCCTACCATTGCGACTTTTTTACCTTGCTGCTGAAGCTTTTTCACTTCTTCTGCTTTGCCTTCTGGCAACACTTCTGCGATAACGTGATCAATACCCGCTTGCATTGCAATAGCCTGAGCTGTTTGACGATTATCTCCTGTAATCATCATCACTTCTAAGCCCATCTCTTTCAACCTAGAAACTGCTTCTTTAGAAGTCATTTTAATGGTGTCTGCAACAGCAAGCATGCCGGCATATTTTCCGTCAAGACCAACGAGCATGACCGTTTTTCCTTCTCGTTCTAAATTTGTCATTCCTTCTAAAGCTGCATCAATATTCACTTTATGTTGGTTCATAAGCTTTCTTGTTCCTACTAACAGTTCTCGTTCTTGTACAGTTGCTTTTACTCCATACCCTGGAATAGCTTCAAAAGATAACGGGTCTTGAATTTCTATACCTTTATTTTTTATACCTGCTACGAGGGCTTGAGCTAGAGGGTGCTCCGATAAACGCTCAGCCGATGCGACTAACTGCAATAGCTCATTTTCTTCGTAGCCTTGTGCAATACGTACATCGGTTAGCTCGGGAGTTCCATTTGTAACAGTTCCCGTTTTATCTAAAAGAATCGTATCGATTTTATGAGTCGCTTCTAAATGCTCGCCGCCTTTGAACAAAATACCAAATTCTGCTGCGCGGCCCGAACCGGCCATAATGGAAGTTGGAGTAGCTAAACCTAACGCGCATGGACATGCAATCACTAATACGGCAATAAGCTTCTCTAAAGCCAGTGCAAATTCGCCAGGCACAATCCAGATATACCAAACAAAGAAAGTAAGAAGAGCAATTCCAACCACAATTGGCACGAATATACCTGAAATATAATCAGCTAATCGCTGAATAGGCGCTTTAGACCCTTGAGCTTCTTCTACTACTTTAATAATTTGCGCAAGCGCCGTCTCTTTTCCAACGTTTGTAGCTTTTATTTTTAGAAAACCATTTTTATTGAGTGTAGCTCCAATTACTTTATCTCCAATGTTTTTATCTACCGGTACGCTTTCACCTGTCAGCATAGACTCATCTATAGCCGATTGCCCTTCAATAATCTCTCCGTCTACAGGTACTTTTTCACCGGGTTTAATAAAAATAACTTCGCCTTTTTGCACTTCTTCCACTGGAATTTTAACTTCCGCTCCGTCTCTTACTACAACAGCCGTTTTAGCTTGTAAACCCATCATCTTTTTAATTGCTTCTGAAGAACGGCCCTTGGCGTTGGCTTCAAATAATTTCCCTAAAAGAATCAGCGTAATTAATATAGCGCTCGTTTCATAGTAAAGCTGAGCTGTATGAACAGATGAGCCAAGCGATTTAAGAGAAGAGTACAAACTATAGAAATAAGCTGCGCTTGTGCCTAGTGCTACTAAAACATCCATGTTGGCACTTTTGTTACGCAGAGCTTTAAATGCACCTACATAAAATTGTTTCCCTACCACGAATTGAACAGGCGTAGCTAAAGCGAGCTGAACCCATGGATTCATCAGCATATGAGGTAAAGGAATAAACGACGTAAACGTAAAATGACTAACCATTGCCCATAATAACGGTACGCTTAAAATAAACGAAAACCAAAACTTCCCTTTTTGTTTACTCAGTTCTTTTTCTCGGTAGCTTTGCTCTTCTTCTCTTTCCTCCGACTTTAGCTTTGCTCCGTATCCAAGTTTTTCAACTCGCTGCGTTATATCTTGCGGAGCTATTTGAGAAGGGCTGTATTCAACAGAAGCTGTTTCTAAAGCAAGGTTAACACTTGCCTTTGTCACGCCTTCTAATTTGTTTAACCCTTTTTCAATACGGGTCGAACAAGCGGCGCACGTCATACCAGTAATAGCAAATTCGGCTTTTTCATTTACAACTCCGTATCCAAGCTTTTCGATTTTTTCTTCAAAGGCCTGTGGACTTGTTTTAGACGGATCAAATATGATAGTAGATCTTTCTAAAGCCAAATTCACGTTTGCTTCTTTTACACCTTCTATTTTTTTTAATCCTTTTTCAATTCGATTTGAACACGCTGCACATGTCATACCCGTAATTTGCAAGGTGGATTCTTTTTGTTTGTCACTCACCGCGTTTCGCCTCCTGTTATATACCTACAAGGGGTATATTTTTCTCCTAAATCAAGCGTGCGAAGGTATTCGCACGCGATGCTATTTATGCTACGTCATAACCTTGGTCATCAATAGCGTCTTTAATAGCTTCGATCGTTACTTGACTTGGATCAAATGCAACCGTTACTTTTGCATCTTCTAAGCTTACTTCCACGCTTTTAACGCCATTAAGTTCGCCTACGCCTCCTTCAACAGCTTTGACACAATGACCGCAAGACATTCCTTGTACTGATAATGTTACGTTTTCCATTTCTAGCATCTCCTTTATTTCATTAATCGTTTAATGGTTGTTAATAATTCATCCACTACTTCTTCATCACCAGCTTGCACACGTTCTACAATGCAATGCTTCAAGTGACCTTCAAGCAAAATTTTACTTACACTATTTAAAGCAGACTGCGCAGCTGCGATTTGAGTAATCACGTCGTCACAATACGTATCTTTTTCAATTAATCCTTTAATTCCTCGAATTTGTCCTTCAATTCGATTTAATCGGCTTGTTAGATTTTTCTTCACTTCTGGAGAATGGTGACTTTTTCTTTCACTATTTATCGTACAACATTTTTCTTCACTATTCATGTGATTCACTTCGACCATCTAACATCCTCCCTTCATAAGTCCATGTTACTATACCCCCCTACCCTATGTAAAGAGAAAAGCTCACTTCTGCTTACTTTATCTTTTCACCAATTTCAACAGCTATGCTCATATCATGTTCAACTAACATCAACCCACTTATAGCCTATTCCCCATACGGTTTGCAAGTATTCGTCTACAGGAAAGCCTGCTTTTCTAAGCTTATCCCGAACATTTCGCACATGAGAGTCAATAGTACGGTCTCCAATCTCCGCCTCATATCCCCACACTAACACAAGCAAGTCGTCTCGGCTGAACACGCGATTTAAATGCTGAAGAAGTAAACCCACTAATTCAAACTCTTTAGGCGTTACTTGAATCTGCTGATTTTTATATTGTAATACGTGATTTTCCTTGCTCCATACTAACCCTTTGTAGGTGATTTCATGTTTTTCCTTTAACGAACGTCTAAGAACCGCACGGATGCGTGCAACCAATTCTTCTTCGCTAAACGGTTTAGTAATATAGTCGTCTGCCCCTATATTTAATCCTTTTACTACATCTAATGTTTGACTGCGGGCTGTGAGCATAATGACAGGTAGATCAGACATTTTTCTTATTTCTTGGCAAATCTCCCACCCATCTCTGCTTGGCATCATAATATCTAATAACATCAAATCTGCTTTGTTACCTTGAGAAAGATAGCGTAGCGCTTCAGTGCCGCTTTCAAATTTTATACACGTAAATCCGTTTGGCCGTAGATAAAGTTCTAGTAAATCTAGCATCCTTACTTCATCATCGACTAATAAAATGGTTGTCATTCTATCCATCCTCTCTTATTACAATCTCTACAGTCGTTCCTTTTCCCATCTCGCTTGTGATTGTTATTTCTCCTCCGTGAGCTTCTACAATCTCTTTTACAATGGATAAGCCTAGTCCGTAGCCTCCGCTTTTTCTCGAGCGAGATTTCTCTACTCGATATAGCTTATCAAATATGTAAGGTAGATCTTTTTCTGGAATACCTATTCCTCGATCTTTAAGGGTTATGGTTACTAATTTAGCTGATTTTTTTACGACTACATCAATTTTGGTCTCTTCTTTTGAATAGTTCATTGCATTATCAAGTAAATTGATAATTACTTGCTGAAATCTTTCAGGATCTAGTGAAATGTAAAGACCTTGAGGACAGCTTATGTCCAGCTTCATCCCTTTTTCTTTTAAAGCTAAATGAAAGTTCGCGCATATGGTGTGCAAATATGCAGCTAGCTCTACTTTTTGTTTTTGAATAAAAAATGTATGCTGATCCAGCTGCGCCAACTGAAACAAATCTTTAACTAACTGTGAAATTCTTTCTGCTTCTTCTTTCACAATAGCAAGATATTTATCCCTTTCTTCCGGTGTATTAGAAGGCCTTCTTGCTACGTCTGCATAGCCCTTTAAATACATTAAAGGCGTTTGAAGTTCATGTGAAATGCTGCTTAAAAATTCATTTCTCTCTTTTCGCAACCGCTGCAGCTCATTCGCTAGCGACTGAATCGACATTCCTAACTGTCCAAGTTCATCTCTTGAATGAGCGCCAAGTTTCACAGACAAATCTCCTTGACTCAGCTTCTCTGTTGCTTTTTTCATTTTGATTAAAGGAGCCGTTATAAATTTAGACAGGGCAAAAATAGTCACAATGGAAAATAAAACGGAAACAGCTCCCGCTACGTAAAAATGATGCTGTAGTCTCGCAATCATTTCGTGAATATCATTTGTGTTCTTGAACATATAAACCGTTCCGAACTGCTGATGATCTTTTTTAATAGGTGATGCTGTGGCGATATAAGGTTTGCTTTTCCAGTCGCCTTGCATGATTTCACCTTTGTATGTAAGAGATTTTCCTTTCCATTTCTCTACCGATTTTCTTGCACCTTGAATTAAAGGCCTAGACGAACTGATAATTTTTCCTGTTTTATCTGTGATAACAACGTCGGTTTCTGCCTCAGATTCCATCAGTGCAACATGGTTAAGCGTAGCTGAATCATGATGCTTCTCTAATACTTCTCGGTGACTGTTTCCTCTTAGACGCAAGCTTTGCAACTCCTCTGAAATTCTTGTATTGGCAAGACCGCTATATAAATAGAAAAAGAGAGCGGCTTCAACTAGTAAAATGAACATTAAAAACAAGAGTCCAAGCTTAATAGAAAGTCTATTCATTTATTCACACCCCTTGCTTTCATTATAGAAGTAATAATTGAAGAAACTGTGCAGAATAAAAACGCCCCCACAAAATAATTGTCTTTATACTATGAAAAATCCCCTAATAAGAAGGTTCCTCTGTTGATACAACTGTACTGAATTAGTCAAATAAGCGTTATTCTCTGACATTTTACCATAGGTACACGCACGTACGCAGAACAGCATTTCAATGAACAAGAAAGGGATGTGAATAATCCCTATTGACAGGCTTAAAAATAAAGGTTCTTTTAACTATCATTATTAAGTGAACTCTTTACTGTTTTTCTAATAAAAAAGGTTAATTAGCAAAAGCTAATTAACCTCGTTAAATAGTGCAATTTCACCCAGTTCTCTCAGCTGAACTGTCTCTTGTTACCTGCAAATTTCCGGAGCGTTTTAATTTGTTCCACCCTACTCTTGTTCCTTTTAATGCAGCTAAAACTGCCTTCCAAGCTACCCATAGTAATAAGTAGCGATACACAATTCTTTGTATCACTAGAGCAATCAATGGTTTACTGCTTATTCGCTCTAATCTAAAGGCCACTAAACAAACAAGAAAATCAACAATAAAGTAGCACCCATATAGAAGAACCGAATGTTTAACATCTCCAGTACATAGCCTCAAAACAAATAAAAGGTCTAAAAATGGTGCAAATAAAGGAAAAATGAATTGAAACAGCAGCATATTAGGAAGAGCCATAAAACCTAATGCTTTATGCTTGCGCCCTCCAAAAGCTCTTTTGTGCTTCCACAAGCACTGTAAAGTTCCAAAGTTCCAGCGATGGCGCTGTTTGAGAAAATCTTTCCGCTTTTCTGGTGCTTCTGTATATGCACTTGCTTTCTCTTCAATTGAAATTTTATAACCGCTGCGCAATATACGCAGAGACATGTCTGTATCTTCAGCTAATGTATCGGCCGTAAAATATCCTAATTCTTGAACAAGTTTTTTTCGCCATGCTCCTATTGCGCCTGGAACCACCGTCACGCAATTAAGCATGGAAAAAGCACGTTTCTCTAAATTAAAACCTGACACATATTCAATATGCTGCCATGTTGTTAATAAATTACGGACATTACCTACTTTAATGTTCCCCGATACCGCTCCTACTTTTTCATCGTTAAAGTGTCTCACCATAAGTGATATAGCTTCAGGTGAAATAATGGTATCGGCATCAATTGATACAATGATGTCTCCTTCTGCTTTTTGGATACCCAAATTGATCGCCGCAGCTTTTCCTCCATTTTTCTTTCGAAGAAGATGAAACTTGTCATTGTCTCTGAAATCTTCAGTAACAGCCTTTGATGTGCCATCTGTTGACCCATCATCAACCATAATAATCTCAAGATTTTGATATGAACTCTTCAACACCGACTTGATCGTCCTGCTTATCACATTCTCTTCGTTGTATGCAGCGATGACTACGCTGACTAAAGGCTGATATGAAGCATCAAAATGCAGTTTATCAGCTTTTCTTTTATGTTTAAGCGCGAGATAAAAGACAATAAGCAAACGCAGTGTAAATACAATTAATGTTCCATAAAACAGAACGAAAAAAACAGTATGCAGCGCAGCAATATTCGCTAGAATCAATTTGATGTTTTGAATAATCGGATTCTCTGCTTTTAAAACGGCGGGCATTGTACTTTCCCTGCTTTTATTCGTCAAATCCCCTGCTGTTACAAATGTATACCCTCGTGCCTGCAGCTTTTCAATGATTTGAGGCAGTGCTTCTACTGTTGCTTCTCGGTTTCCTCCTCCATCATGAAGTAAGATAATATCACCGTTCTCTGCTTGCTTCATCACACGGTTTACAATTTCTTTACTATTTTTAGCTTTCCAGTCACTCGAATCAATATCGTAGTTAACAGTTATATATCCCATCTTCGTCGTATCCGCCATTTTTTGAAATGAAGCTGGGTCATATACCGTTTCATCATAACCATTATAAGTGTTTTGATTATCTCCATACGGAGGCCGATATAAAATAGATGAATGACCAGTGATCCCTTGAATGATTCGTTCTGTTGCATTTACTTCATACTTTAGCTGATTTTTAGAAATATTGATTGTATTTGGATGGGAAAATGTATGATTTCCAATTTCATGACCATCTTTATATACTTCTTTAACAATATCTTGATGAAATACTGCATTTTCACCAATCATAAAGAAAGTAGCTTTTACATCATGGGCTTTTAAAATTTTTAAAATTTTCTCTGTGTATTCAGGATCTGGCCCATCATCAAATGTTAAAACAATTTCTTTGTTAAATATTTTGCTTAGCCGTTCAATCTCAGGAGCTTGCGGCATTGCTGTGTACTCTTCCTCTGAAATAAATCCTTTCGAATCAAAAGCAAAACGTCTTTCTCCTGGAGAAGCCTCTGTTTTTGCATGAAGTATGCTTCCTTCTCCATAATTGTAAGCAATTTCTCCATTTTTAACAGTCTGAATCTCACTTACTTTATGTCCTTTTACTACATCCCATACAGACGGGTCTTCCGTTCCCAGTCTCCATAAAGCAACTCCTTTGGCACCGCTTGATGAAGCAGCTTTCCACTGATTATAAAATGTCACGCTGTCCAAAAACCATAGCTCATGCGTACCCGTTCCGTCTTTATAATTTACATACGGCGTTTTGCTTTTATCATCCCACTCTACATTCAAGTGAGCTTTTTGAGCCATTCGCATGACGTCTTCAAATGATACGACTTTTCCTCCTTGCTTGCTCTTTTCATCCCAGTCATATCCATAGTTTCCAAGACTAACAATCATCTTATCTTTTAACGATTTTGATAAATTGTTTTGATACCAAGAAAATGAAGCAATAGGACCCGGGCTTTGAAAGTGCTCGTCGTACATCATTAAAATCATACGGTCATTATACTGTTCTAAACGGCTATAATCGAATGCTTTATTAGCTGGAGGCACATCCATAGTTACCATTAACCCATCTTCATGGAAGGCTGTATAAAGTTTCTTCATAAAGTCTGTTAGTAACTCTCTGTCGCTGCTTTTGATATTTTCAAAATCTATATTTATCCCATCATATCCATTTTCTTTAATTTGACGATGTAAATTATGTATAAGTTTGGATTGTTCCTGAGGAGATTGCAGCAAGCGGTGAACCGTTTGTTCATCCCATTTTCCATTCGACTCATTTGTCAGCAACGGTAAAACCTTTGTATGATGCTTTTTAGCAAAATCTCCGATATCTTTTTGAACACTGCTTTTTAATTCTAAGTTCGAATTTAATGAAAACCATTGAGGTACAAGAACATCAATTTGGTCAATATTATTTTTTAATGAACGTTCACTATTTTTATCCCAATTAACATAGAACGCATAAAAATCTTCTTTGTTCACAATCCGGTTTTCTAAAAACTTTTTATGGGACTCATCTTCTGAAAAAGAAGAGAGCCGGCCGCTATCGTTATCGGATGGATAAATAGTCGAAAATTCATTCTTTTCTTCAGTCCCCCATGTTGGCAAGACCGGATTAAAGTGAAGGCTTAAGCCTGAAACGAAAGCTGAAAAAAGAGTAAAAATGATTACGAGTATAAATAGACTTATAATAATATGCCATCGTTTTAGAGAACTAGTCTCAAAAATGAATTTTTTCTTACTTTTGTCCGTGTGCGAACCAGCCGTCTTCTCGCCTCGCCTGTTCTTTTTGGTGAATCGTGTTGTTTGCACATCCATACCTGCTTTCTATCCTTTTTAGCTATGATGTAAAGGAAAAAACGTTTCTACCTCTGTTTTTATATCCTCTATGTATGTTTATCACTTTCTCTACACTTTTTATTTTGCTAGTAGAAAAAAGTGTAGAGATCGCGTTGTTTTTGTAAAAAGTCATATACTCAAAAGAGCGAAAACTTTTATACCCCTGTGCGTCTGACACTATAAGTTTTTCTGCAAACAAAAGGATAACAGAAGTAAATGAAGCGGTATATATGCTAATTTATCGAATTTAGAGATAACTTATGGAAGTGTAAGGCTTTACAGCTATACCATCTTCTAGGTCTTATCTCGTCTGATTAGTTATTTAGACATGTATTTTTTCATTTTCTTAAAGCTTTCCAATAAAAGTAGTGTATTACGTGGAGACCTCCTGCGCTTTTACCATATTAAAAATTCCTAACCAGCTAAAGCACCAGACGATTTAAAGGCGACACAGATTAACTCAAAATAAAAAGCATGTTCTCCAAGGAGAACATGCTTTTTATTTAATAATGATAACAGGACATTCTGCGGATTGAGCAACTTCGTGACTTACACTTCCTAAAAATGTCTCTTTAACAAAGCCCTTTCCTCGGCTTCCTATTACAATGACGTCTTGTTGATTATCACGTGCATATTCGATAATTTTCTTTGAAGCGGTGCCTTCTAAACCATATGCCTCGTATGGAATACCTGATTGAGTTAAATGATTGTGAGCTTCAGATAAAATATCGCGATTTTCTTCTTCTATCAGTGCGTCTAAGTCAACGCTAAAAACAGGCTGCTGCAAGTGAATTCTTTCCTTAATATGTACAATTGTCAGCTTATTAGCATTTACGCTTTTAGCTAGTTTACTTGCATGTTGAAGAGCACGAATGGAAGGTGCGGAACCATCAAAGGCGACTAAGATTTTGTTATACATATAAAGAACCCTCTCTCTGTTTGTTCTTTCGTGATGTACTACTATCTAGGTGCTGTAGATGATAAAGCAAAAAATAATAAAGTAAGAGACTTCTTGATTTTTGCTTTATCATCCATACTATACTTTTACCGCTTTCAGAAAAAACAAAACATTTATCCGTTTTTTTCCATATAAAAAGCCTTTGCTCACTAGAAGCAAAGGCTGATTGTTTATGTTAGTAGGTTATTTAACAAACTTCTTTTAACTCTTCAGTTAAACGTAAAAAAGTTTCTTTATCTCTTTTTTCTAACGACTGATCGATTTGCAGTAAAAGCTGTGCTTTTTTAAAGTCACGAAGAGATTTGTTTAGCACTAGTTGAGCTGCTGTCGCGTCTGATACTTTTACTTCTTCTCGTGTCATTTTGCGGGACGTATAGTTTTCCATTACAAGTCAACTCCTCATCCTTTTCGCTATTATATAAGAAATCATATAATTATTCAAATATTTTTTCTTATTTTTCATTTTAAATTTGACCCCCAAAAACCGAGATTAAGACATAACGAAATCAATTCGATCTAAAGACAAACAAATTGGATACATGAGCTGAACCGCTTATGACACCGCTGTTGATTTCCGTGCAAGGCTTCGCTTTCCGCAGGCGGCCGCTGAGCCTCCTCGTCGCTTGCGCTTCTGCGGGGTCTCACCTGTTCCGCTTTTCCCGCAGGAGTCTTCGCCTTGCCCTCCAATCAACCTCTAGAAGCACCTACCCACATAAACGAAACCTACGTTCACCACAATAACAAAAAAATCCGAACGAGTTGGATCCTTTCTCAAGAATCTCGATTCATCGTTCGGATTTTCTTTCAACTAAAATACTTTTGTTTCAGCCTCTTATTATCACAACCACTTTGGGCGTGAAGAACCTCGAGGAACGAGAACCGTCTTATATTCCCCTGGGGTTTCTGACATTTCAATTTGTTCTGTAAGCCCTTGATACAATCCTAAAGGTGTTTGGGCTGTAAAGAGATCCGGTGCAATGTACTCATGCTTCTCTGACGAACCAGCTGTTTGATGAGCGTATGTTTTGTCATAGATGCCCATTGATAAAATCCATAAAGATACGCGATTTAGTGATACACGCACGCGGTAGCTGCCTCCTTCTTTTGCTCTTCTTTCCAGTGCCATTAAAGCACCGACTTCAAGCAGCCAAGAAACCGCATAATCGTTTACCACTACAATAGGAGGCAGCTTAGGATTTTCTGGCGACCCTTCTAATGCCATGACTCCCGTTACACTTCCCGCTGTTTGATCAAATCCATTTCTTTTCGCCCAATTTCCTTGCGTTCCGTGCAGGTTAACGGTGCAGTGGATGATGCCTGGTTTTAGTTCCGCACACTCTTCAGCTGTTAGACCGTATCTCTCTAGAAATCCGTATCGGCGGTTCGCAAAAAAGATATCGGCTCCTTTTAGAAGTTCAACCATTTTTTCTTTTCCTTCTTTTTCACCGATATCCAGCGTTGAAGAGCGCATACCGACATTAGACGTAGCATAGATCGTATCATGCTCCCAATCGGTTGGCTTCCAAATATTTAAGACATCGGCACCGTGTAAGGCGAGAGCCCGACCAAATCCTGCTCCTGCAATAACATGACCAAGACCTAATGCTCGAATACCGTCTAGCGGCGTTTTAGGATTCTTTGAAAAAGGAATCGGCTCACTTTCGCCAATCTTTTCAATTTCAATTAAAGGAAGCTGTGCTATTTCTTCATACACGGATTCTTTCATAAACTCTTCAATTGTCCGCACAACAGGCATGATAACTCCTCGCTCCGCTGCGGCTTTTTCTAATTCTTCTGCATTCCATCCGCGAATTGCTTTTGCCACTGCCTCAGGGTCTTCTATACAATTTAATAGCTTGAGCGTTTCATGCTTAGAGCGTGGATATGGATTCAGCGGCATCACCCATTTGTCATCTTTTGTTTGATAAAAGTGAAAGCCTAATGGGTTATATGGATCATTTGCTTTACTTGGTGCGTACCCGTTAAGCTTTTCCCATTTTTTATCGTAAAAAGGTGATAATCTTCGGATAGCTTTTCGCAAATCCATATGAATATCTTGACCTTTTCCTCCGCGTATTCTCCAAACTTTTGAGACAGCTACTGATTTAGCAACTAGTGCAATAGCTGCTGCTGAGGCAAGGCGCAGCGTACTAGGAACAATCGGATCTTCTCCGTAAAACGTAATGTTTCCTCCGCTGTCTTTTGCTGATAAGCCGACTCCTTGAAGCACATTTTCCAACTCTTGATAGATATCAAAATCACTATTATCCGTTAAACGATTTTCATTTACTTTCACAATAGAATTTGTTAGCTGACCTTTCGTAATGTTGCTCACGTACAGTCCCTTCTTTCCTAATATAATTACCTCATTATGTCCCTGCTTGCTGAAGTTATGCCCTCATCGAGTTAAATCAAAACACTTTAAATATAACCTTTACGTTAACGTTAATATTATCTTAAACCGAATGTATCATATATCGCTTATGCGAACAAATAATTTGTTTCATAGACAAACAAAAGCGCTTTATGCTTTTGTACATAAAACGCTTTTGTCCTACTTCATATTTTCTTTTTTGAACTACTTTTCGATTGGTTTTTTTAATGCATGTAAATTTTCTTCCGCAGAAAGCATGACCTGGTTCATAATATCTTCTGCATCTTTAATGGCTTGGTTATAAAAGTGAGGGCCGATATGTTCTTTAATAAACTCTAATACATTTTCTGCTGCAAATTCACTGATTTCTTCATCTCGTTCGTTATAAAAAAACGTTTGAATTTCATTCAGCATTTTATCTTTGTCTTCTTTTGAAAAATTAATAAACATAACTAAAACTCCTCTTTACATTGATATCTGTCTACCTGACATCATAGCAAGAGGAGCTGAGAAAATGCAGTCTTTTTTTCTTGTTGTTTTTGTGTACAGTGTTTATGCTAATTTGAATTAACTAGACACCTTCATAGCCGGTTTTTCTTTTATGCGGCTGGAGCGCTTTTTCATATCTTGTAAAATTTCTAAATATCTCTTTTCCGTCAACTCATATTTTACGAGTGGGACAAGTGATAACAAGCAAAGGATGCCTGGAATGATCGTAAAGATTAAAGCAATCCAAATGAGCGTGCTGTGTGACTGAATTTGATTTGGCACATATCCTACTGCTGAAAGAATATACCCTCCTACTGCTCCGCCCACTGCTGAAGCAACCTTCGTTTTGAAGATATTCGTAGAAAACACCATTCCTTCCGCTCGGTTCCCGGTTTTCCACTCGCCGTATTCTACACAGTCAGCAAGCATAGATGTTTGAGCAATGTTGCTAACCCCACCGCCGAAAGAAGCTAAAAAGCTTAAAATCATTACCGGCATAACGTGAAAACCAGTTACAAACATTGTAAGAGTAGCTACGGCATTTAGCGCAATTCCCCCTATTGCTGCGCGTTTCTTTCCAAATTTATTTGAAATAAAAGGAGACGCGATCGCTCCTACAATTTGTGCTGTAAAAAATAAGGTTAAATAAAGAGACGCGATATTCTCTGCATTTAAATTGTATTTAAAATAGTAAATAGAAAACGTAGTTCGAATTGTTAAAATCGTTTCAACTAAAAGCATCGAGAAAATTAGATAGCGCAGCGGTTTATTTTGAATAAATAAGTTCCAAACTGCTTTTGGCGTCTGCTTTTCCTGTCTTTTTACGGTATAGTTTTCTTTTACTCCTGAAAATGTAATAATCATGGTAATCATTAAGATACACGCATAAATAAGACTAAGCATAAACCAATTCCCAAAATAATGAGCTAGTGGAAGAGTTAATAAACTAGCAAATAAAGAGCCTACTGCTGCAATGGTTCTAGGAAAAGCCACTACTTTATTTCGTTCTTTTACATCTTGTGTAATCGTTGCCGAAAGCGACCAATAGGGAATGTCCATAATAGCAAAGCTTGTTCCCCACGCGATATAGGTGATATAAGCATAAATTAATTTTCCTGTATGAGAAAGATCCGGACTAATAAAACACGCGACTGTAGCAACAGCTGCAAAAAATCCGCCTATTAGCAGATAAGGCCTAAACTTGCCAAATCTCGTTTCTGTATTATCAACTAGCATTCCAATAATAATGTCGGCAATTCCATCCCATATCCTAGCAATAAGAAATAAAGTTCCTACAGCTGCGGCATTTAATCCTACGCTGTCCGTATAAAAAATCATTAAATATGTACTTGTTAATGCATAAATAATATTATTTCCAAAACTCCCCATTCCGTATGACAATACGGTTTTTAAAGAAACTTTTGACTGTACCCCCGTGCTCATATAACCTAACTCCCTTCTCCTATAAAACGCTTTCATATCATGGATGACTAGAATCTCATTACTACACGAGATTCTAGTCTTCTGTTGCTGCTACACGTTTTCTGCGATACGACTTTCGTAAGGCTGTAGCACAATATCTTTAAACACTTTTACTTCTGACGTATGGTTCATAAGGAAGTAATAACTCTTCTCTCCCAGCTTTCGAGGATATACTTCAATTCCCTCTTCACTTTCTGTATGCTCAATATGCTGTTGTTTCACAATATCAAGCGCAATTTTTTCAAAAGCCTGTTCCTCAATTCCACAGCCTACATAATAAACCGTTCCACGGCCACACTGATTTTTTGTTACAGCCGCTTGATTATAAAATGGATCATCATACTCATACAGCACTTCAGCTGTTACAGGCGTGATAATGTCTCTCCACACGGACGCACTTGCTTGTTCTCCTTCATACGGTCCTTTTCCTTAATCGATGCTTTTTGGGTAGAAGACAGTGCTTCCACTTCATGAATTTCAATTCCTGCTATTTCTTTTACATATCCCGGCAGCGTCTGTTTAAAGTGAATATTATTTTGTTTGTCTTTAATGCCAGTTCTAAACGTAAAAACGATGACGCCTCCGTTTTCAGTAAATTCAGTAAATCTCTTACCTAGTTCTTCATCAATGATTTGCAAAGCTGGAACCACCAGTACTTTATAGCTTGAAAAATCTCTCGCAGCAGGAATAACATCAATAGGTGTATTCAACTTATAAAACGGTGTATACCCTCGAAGAAGCTCTTGCGTAAAGTCAAACCCTTCACTTTGCTGCTGAAAGCGCCACGACCATATATTTTCATAGTCATATAAAACGGCAACATCCGACTTAATATCAGACTCAAGTACATGTTCGTAATGAACGATTTCACTAAATAACGACTGCACTTCTTTGTAGCGTTTTCCATAGTGATTATCGTGACCTACAATTCCGTAGCAGTATTGCTCGGCTCCTCTTGTCATTCCGCGCCAACGGAAATACAGCATATTCGTGCATCCATGAGCAAAAGCTTGATAAGACCACATTTTTGCCTGATTAGGTCGCGGTAGATAACCGATGATATCATGACCTTGAGCACCCATTAATTCCTCTACAATCCAGAAGTTTTTATGTAACAAGCCTCTATTAAAATCATGTCCTAATGCAATATGAGCCGGGGTAATTGGCTCTGTTTGACCGCCCCATACCGGATAATTATCATAGGATACAAAGTCCATTACTTCTAGGTTTTCTTCATGATCGAACCATTTATCAAAAAAGCCTCCTGATACGTTCGTTGTCAACAGCTGGTGATCACCTTTATATTTCTTCACAATTGCTGTTTGTTCGTGAGCATATCTGTTTAACGAAAAAGAGCGAAAGCGGGCCCAGTCTAGCTTTAAAGAAGGGCTGTGTGTCGTAATTGTTTTTACAGGCATAGGCACTTCGGTAAAGTCGTTATACGTTTGTCCCCAGAAAATAGTGCCATACTTCTCATTTAACTCATTGATATCTTCATATTTTCTTTCCAAAAACTGCTGAAACTCTTTATGGCATTGTTCGCAGTAACACATATCACTGCCTTCATGACCAAATTCATTGTCAACCTGCCATGCTACGATTGCTTCTTCTGAGCCGTAGTGCCTTACTAGTTGTTCTGTAATCTGAGCGCTATACTGCCGGTAAAGAGGAGAATTAAAACAATATTGACGTCTTCCTCCAAACGCCCTGACCGCCCCATTTTCATCTTTTGATAAAATAGAAGGATGCTGCTTCGCAAGCCAAGCCGGAAAAGTGGCAGTAGACGTACCAAACATAACATCAATATTCTGTTTTTTAAGCTTATTGATAACGCTATCAAAAAATGAAAAGTCATATTGCCCTTCTTTAGGCTCCATAAGGTGCCAAGCGAACTCCCCTATTCTCACCATGTTTGATCCTAACTCTTTAATACCTTGGATATCTTCTTCTATCATATTCTCTGGCCAATGTTCAGGGTAATAATCGACGCCGATGTACATTTTTCTCTACTCCTATCTATTTCTTTATTTCATTAAATGAACGTTTTGCTGTTACTTGTTGAGGTATTCTTGGAAACGGTGACCAAAAGCAAAAAAATCACATTTCCTTTCTTCATAAATAATTCTCTATTCAACTTTTAAGATACATACTTCCTAATCTTTTAAAACGCTTACAAGTTTATTTTATGAACTTTATTCAAAATATTCAATGGTAAAATTTTAGAGAAAAACATCCTTTTTTTGCTCTTTATTAAAACAAAGAATAAAACGCTTACAAAGACAAATGTTTTTATAATTCTTTTATGTACCTTCCCTTGTACCTTCTATATCCACATTTAGGTAATAAATTGCTTGGAAAACAATGATCAAAAGTGATATTTTTTACACATGTGATCTATCAATTAGTAAGATTCATTTGACTCCTCTATAAAATAGTAAAAATTACAGAGCAGTTTTTTACCATTATTAATACATAGACACATCGTTTATTTACATGTTTTGAAACATTAACATGAAAGAGATTGAGACATAACGAAATCAATTCAATCTAAAGACGCACAAATGGGGTAAATGAGCTCGACTGCTTGTTACACCGCTGTTGATTTCCCTGCAATTAACAGCTAGAAGCAAATACCACATTAAACCTGATTTCACTATTACAACAAAAAAAGGCCGCACAATTAATCAATTCTCTCGATTAATTGTGCGGATACTTTTTGTGCTAAAATACTGTTGTCTCAGCTCTGACTTGCTGCTGATTATGAACACACCTTTTTAATGCTATAATTAGCTTCGCATGCAAAAGAAAAAAGTAATCACAACAAGCCTTTAAATCATACATAATCGCTGTACCTTATTTTCGCATCATTTAAAATAAAGGAATTTTAAAGAGAAAAGTGAATAGTATAAACATGCACTTTATTCACTATCTCTTTTTAAATTTTATATATTCATTGTTTTTAAAGGAGAGGATATCATGCCAGGAGCCACAAGCATGGTCGTAATCGGGATTACTGCCTTAATTGTATTTGGACCAAGTAAATTGCCGGACATAGGACGAGCATTTGGACATTCCCTGCGAGAATTTAAAAATGCGGCGGAAGGAATTATGCAGGATGACGACAAACAAACTCCAGAAGGTACCACTAAAGATAAAGAGGAAAAATCCTAATTTTTATGTAAATAAAAGTTATATAGACTAAAAAACCCACTTTTCACGTGCAGTGGGTTTCTTTTTTGATGTATGATAGTAAAAAATAGTAAAGAAAGAAGGTAACTTTTTGTTTAAATCGAAACTGCATTTTTGGACATTAGAACTATTAATGATTGCTTTACTGATTTACATTTGTAAACATATTTCGTTTGTTTTTCTACCAATCGGTGTATTTATCTCTACTTTGTTTTTCCCTATTCTTGTAGCTGGTTTTCTTTTCTTTTTATTCGAACCAATTGTGTCATTTCTCACAAGAAAAAAAGTGCCAAAAACACTGGCCATTTTACTATTATACGTTGTTTTTATCGGCGTAATTGCTTCTATTGTGGGCGGTGTGGGACCTACTTTATCTAAACAATTAACTGATTTGGCTAAGAATATTCCGTCTTACATTGTAGAAACGAGAGAGTACATAAATGATTTATCTAACTCAAGATGGTTTAACTGGCTCATTGAACAAAAATATGTGTCGCTCGATCATATTGAAGAGTCACTTTTAAACTACGCGTCCACTTTACCTACGAATCTCACAAACAGTATTTCATCTGTTTTAAGCGTCGTAACGAATATTACACTTACCGTTGTAACTGTTCCTTTCATTCTTTTTTATATGCTTAAAGACAGCCATAAACTTCGTAAAAATACGCTGCGTATGCTTCCTGCTTCTTACCGAAAAGAAACGTTGCGCACAATGAAAGAAACAACGAATACGCTAGCTACTTATATTCAAGGTCAAATGCTCGTTTGTTTGTTTGTCGGTATTAGTACGTTCATTGGTTACCTCATCATTGGGTTGCCCTATGCATTAATACTTGCACTAATAGGAGCCCTTACTAATATTATCCCGTACGTCGGCCCTTTTATTGGCGTAGCTCCCGCTTTAATCGTAGGTTTATTATACTCTCCTACAAAAGCGATATTAGTGATTATCGTCGTCGTCATCGTTCAACAGCTCGATGGGAACATTATTTCTCCGCTGGTAATTGGAAAGAAATTAAACACTCATCCTTTAACGATTATTATTTTATTGCTTGTTGCGGGTAATATTGCAGGAATACTCGGAATGATCTTAGCGATTCCGGCTTATGCTGTAACAAAAACAATTGTGATAAATATTGTAAGGATGATTCAATTCAGAAACAAATCTATCAAGTTGTAAAATGCAAAGGCAATACAATAAAAGGACCTTCTCTTGAAGGTCCTTTTATTGTTCTATAGGTTCAGCATTCACACACCATAAGATGATTTCCATCTGGATCTTTAAATGTAAACCAGTGATTGTGTTCAATTCCTGTCGTTAGCTCTACTTTTTTCTGTTTCATATACTCATAAGCTTCTTTGATGTCGTTTGTATTCAAATGAAAAGCCGGCGTTTTAAAAAGCGTATTTTTTGAATAAGTTTTGCTATCTAATACAATTCCTGTTACCTTCATAGGTAGCACATATAAATGATTATATAAAATGTCTCCATCTGCAGGCAAACCTAGCACGTCACAATACCAGTCTCGTGCTTTTTGTATATCTTTTACAGGAATAAAAATCGTGCCTACTTCATTTAATATAGGGTTCATTTATGACCTCCAGGGTATGTTTAGTAGTTTTAGAAAGTATTCTCCTTTAACCGCTGATATCCTTTTATTTTAAATTGCTTGCTATTCATCCAGTAAACTCCGCAGCAGAATTAGTAGTCTTGCGAACAGAGTTATCCTCCTTACATAAGCTACGCAGCAAATGTATATACTTCATCACCAAATTTGGATTACGAAAAAAGAAAATAAGAAAATCTCCCCCTTCGCCTGCTTTGCACGTGTATAATGAAAAATAGACTATAGATAGTAGCCGTCTTTTGTTTGTAGCATCGAACTTTCGTGCATTACAATAGATTTAAAGCTACTATCCAACTAAGAATTAAAATGACTAACTTAAGATTAAGGAGGTTAGATGTGTATGGATTATTCATCTTTACTCATACGCGAAGTCATTGATAGAGTATCTAAATTACGCCTCTTATCTGTTTATAACGAAAGTATAAAAGGTGATTTAGAGAGCACCATCCTCCCTCTTTATCAGCAGCACTTTGAAAATAAAGATGTAAACGAAGCGTTGAGGATTTTAAAAAAAGACTTTCTCAATCGTACGAAACGCAGATGGTTAGATGCTGCTATACGCGACTATGAGCAAAAAAAGCCCAAGAAGAATAAAGAGCTGATTGGGGAATACAGAGCGCTAACAGCTTATTATAAAACAAACGGCAAAGAACTCTTTTGCAAACAGTTTGAAAACATACCGTCTCCGGAAGAAGTCATTAATAAACGAATTGATATTCTACGTGAATGGAGTCAAGAAGATAGCTTCTTCTTAACGGATTATCCTTATATTCATCAAAAAACCAAAACGCAGCGAGAAAAAGCAATTCATACGGATATATCTATTATTATTGGGCTGACTATACTGGATCCTAGCTTCCAAAACGGAAATCATAGTATTATTGAGAGCCCTTTTTCAACTGTAGAGAACCCTTTTTTCTCTAACTCAAGAGCAAAGCTTCTCGTCGAGCAACCCCTATTAGAGAAAGAAGGAAAAGAATATTTCTTAAGTACTTATAACTCTGAAGACGGGACAGATTACGAATTGTTAATAGAAAAAGAATACGCTGAAGAAAATGGAAATAAAATTAGTGATTTAGATCGGTTTGATTATAAAGTGTTTTTAGAGATCATGAGCCAACGCGACGAGTTGTTCGCTACACAAAAAATCATTAACGTAAAGATTGGTGACCTTGTGAAAGCACTTTATAAAACAGACAGTAAGCGCAATTATCAGATGATAGAAGAAAGAATTACAAAAATGAAGCACTACAGCATGTCAAAAGTACAGCATAATAAGACAATTGCCTATGGTATTTTTGACTTTGTGGATATTACTACGATGCCAAACGGAACGCGAATTGCTGAAATTCACGTCAATGAAGTGATATATAGAGACTATATTCAACGCCAAACGGTGCGTATTTACAAAAATAAAGTAGAAAAATTAAGTTTAGACGCCGCTTACCATTTGCTATTCGTTATGCAAAAAGAGCGTCTCATTTGCTATGAAACAAAATCTTCATACAATGTCACAAGAGATTATTTATATTTTTCGACAAGAGTCCGCTTTCGAAAAAGACGCAAAAAAGAAAACCTTGTCGAAATTGAAACAGCCTTAGATGAGCTAGTCGAACAAAAACTAGCTGTCCAATCTTATAAAAGAGTGGGCCAAGTGTTTCAGATCACCTTTATTCCTGTGGGAGAAAGTGAAGTAAAAGACTTATTAGCCGGTGATTACGAATATGCTCCCCTTTCTATTTATCAAAACGTAACAAGTTCTATAGGCTAAAAAAAGAATGCTCTTATGATCTTTATAAGAGCATTCTTTTTATCTGCCTACTATTAGTTACTGCATTTTTTGCTCCACATTTCCGTGCAAAAGTGTTTTTTTGCTCCAATTCTCCATATAAACATACTATTTCCCCTGCTGATATAGTTATTAAACTTCATCTTCCTCATCATTTTGTGAACTTTTTGTGTCCAAAAGAAGTGTTACAACTACTTTTTGCTCCAGGTTCCCGTGCAAAAGTGTCGTTTTTCTTTCTATACTGCATTTACTATAAGTTTGGCTCCAATCTTCCGTGCAAATATGCCACTTTTACATAATTTTTCTTGGGACAGCGACTTTTCCCCTCCGTTTTCTGCATTTTTGGCTCCAAATCTCCGTGCAAAAGTGTTTTTTGCTCCAGATTTCCGTGCAAATATGCCACTTTTTTAAAAAAACGCGATTTTTTCTGCAAATGTTCATTTATTCTCTGTAAAAATGTGAACTTTCTGTGTCTAAAAAAGGGCTATTTTTTTGTTTTTTGTTCCTATTTTCCGTGCAAATGTGTCACTTTGTCGCCCAAATCTTTATTTTTATCATTTTTGCTCCTATTCTCCGTGCAAATATGTCATTTTTACATCAAAATTTTTTTTGAATTTGTCGCATTTTGTGTATTTCATCCGTCATAATACGACATTTGTCTTAAGAATGCTGTTTTATCAACGTTTATGAAATATAACGCTATTTTTGCTCCACATCTCCGTGCAAATATGTCACCTTGTAAATAGATGTCTCGTCCCTTGGTATCACTAGTCTTTTAAAAAAATGCACCATTTTTCCGTGCAAATATGTCATTTTACAGCCTATATGACTGTGTCTATACTGTAAAAGACGACGTATATAGTTTTGGAAAGGAGGTAACTGCATGAGTATACAAAAGCTGGCACTAAAACGGCACACCCTGATAGCAAACAAGCTGCTGATTGTCATGAGTGGTTTAAATAGAGAGACGAAACGAGACAACAGCTATTACTATGAAAAACATTCATTTGGTCTAGCGAAAAACTTTGTAGACATAAAGTGGACAGGTTCTCTGATGAAGCAAATTTTGGCTTACGTAGCCAAATGTAACAGCCAAGGTCATATTTCAATTATTTCTGAGCAAGAACTGGCTAATACAATCCAATGTTCCGTTCGGACCGTTCAAAATAATAATAAGCTTTTAGAAGACTATGACATCATTCGCTGGGATCGTTTATGGGGAGACTATATTCAAGTTTCTTTAAACAACTATTTAGAGGATTTTTTAGATTTACATATAAAAGAAGCTGCTGATGCTCAAAACATATCATATACTCCGGAAATGCTTGATAAAGATCACAATACATATACTTCAAAAGGTGGTTACACTTCTGTTTCAATGGAAGTGATTTATCAATTGCTGGCTATCAAAAATATTAACATGCTGCGCCTGGCTTTACGTGCTTTGTATGTATACGAATCTGATGTAAACGTAAAGAAAGATTCAGAAGCCCTTTTATCTTACACCGAGGTAAAACACATTCTTCCGAAATACATTGGCTATAAAGCTGCTATTAAAGAAATGGCTAGTAAATTGAGTGAAATTTTCCGTATCGATGTGCTAGAAAAAGATGATTGTGTCAAAACATTATTAGAAGAAAAGCAGCCAAGAAAATCAATTATTGAAAAAATCAAGGATGGTTTTATTTTAAGCTTCAATTTAACTGGTGCTCATGATAGTAAAAAACAAAAAGAAATCGAAAAAATCCGTGGAGAACATGCATTTGCTCAGTTTAAGAGTTTCTTTAAATCTTTTGGCCATTATTCCATTAAAAAAGAAGATATTCATTCCATTGTACATGAGTTCGGTTTAGATATAATCGAAAAATCATTAACGTCCGTTCAGCGTTACTTACAACAAACTTACATAGAAGAAAGTATGGATGCATTTCGCCCTCTTGTGCATGAAATGGAGTCAAACTTCTTTACGTATATCCGCAAAATTGCCAACGGGTATTATCAGGCAAAAATTAACGCTCTATAATACTCTTTTTTGTTATGCCTTTTTTTACTCACCTCTACTTTATTTCCCTCCCATTCTTTCTTTCTCTTTAACTTACTAAAATATATTTGTCTATTAACTATAATAAACCCCTTTAAATGATAATGATTTTCATTTTCGTGAAAAAAATCAATTAAATGAACAAAAAATACAATAAATAAACGTTATTTTCCGATCGATTGCGTAGAAAATATGGCTGTGATAAAAAAATCCTATATTTTTTCGTGAAAATTCTTGTTGTTAACTGCAGTTTTTTTGATTCCTTAATACCTCTTAAACTCAGTCAGCAGAAGGCTTTTACCAATATCAGTTTTAACAATATTTATAATTTCTTTAATTTCTTTTTAATCTCTTATAAATGTATAGTAATTTCTTTAAAATAAAGAGCAGCGAATAAATAGCATTCGTATATCTGAATGCATTAAATTAAAATATATAACTCACTGAAAAAGTTATCCCATAAAATAGAAACCATCTTTCTTACTTCATGTATCTGTATCACTTCATAAAAAAACACACAAAACAAATTCTTTACATCTGCTTTGTGTGTTTTTTTTATTTAGTAGGATTATATTGTTTAAGAACTTTATCACGTACATATTTAAGATGATGATACATTTTTTTGAATGCATCATCTGGGTCATGATTAGCTAACGCATTATAAATAGCGGTATGATGTTCTACAGTAAGTGCTGGTTCTCTAAAGGTAATTTCGCTATCTGTTTTTTCATGAGTGAAAAGCAAGGAATTAATCATACCTTCTACCACTGGATTATCCGCGCTAACAGCAATAATTCGATGGAATTCCTTATCCGCTGCACCGTAATTGTTATCTGTGCTCTTTTTTATTTCCTCAATCGTTTCTTTTAACTGGCTTAATTGATCATCGTTTATTTTTTCCGCCGCCATGGTTACTAGGCCCAGTTCTAGTGCCATGCGCGCCTCCACTACTGCAGGTAAATTATCGATTGATAACGCTAACATAACGGAAAAAGGATGTGCTCCTATTTTGTTATTAAAATACGTACCTCCACGAGTTTTTCGTGTAATTACACCAAGTACTTCTAATGCACTCAAGGCTTCTCTCAATACAGGGCGACTTACATTCAGTACGTCTAATAACTCCATTTCAGTTGGCAGTTTGTCTCCTGGCTTTAATTGCCCGCTGACCAATAACTGAATAATACGGTCGACTACTTGTTTTGCCAGCGTATTACGATTAACGGATTCAAATGACACTTTTTTAGTCGAACCACTCATCTTCATCCACCCTTTTCTGAATATTGTTTATTTGTAAGACTAATTATATCATATAGAATTTTTTTATGTATTACCAACCACTACTTCTTAACTATTCTTATTTCTTATCTACATAAGATTATGTATTAAACTGCTCGTTATTATAAAAACAGAAGCTCGAACAAATACGTAGAATTGTTCGAGCTAAAAGCACCCTATAATTATTTTTGAAAAAATTTTTAACGTACCAGACAAGGACGTTTATTATCAAAGCTCCAATTTTTAATTAAATACTGCATAGCTTTTGAATCATCACGTGCTCCTAATTGCATTTTCTTATATAGCTGATGTGCTTGCTCGATTCGTTCTAAATCCACCTCTATGCCAAGTCCTGGTTTCTTAGGTACTGCTACTCTTCCCCCCTCAATTTTAAAAGGATCTTTTGTCAATCGCTGACCATCTTGCCAAATCCAATGTGTATCAATAGCCGTTATTTTTCCAGGAGCGGCAGCAGCCACATGAGTAAACATGGCCAGTGAAATGTCAAAATGATTATTTGAATGTGATCCCCATGTAAGACCCCAATCATGACACATTTGAGCTACACGAACTGAGCCTTGCATCGTCCAAAAATGGGGATCTGCTAGAGGAATATCTACAGCGTTTAACTGGATAGCATGCCCCATTTGACGCCAGTCTGTAGCAATCATATTCGTAGCAGTTGGCAGTCCAGTTGCTCTGCGAAATTCCGCCATTGTTTCTCTTGCTGAATATCCATTTTCGCTTCCGCAAGGGTCCTCTGCATAGGCCAATATATGATGTTTATTTTTACATAGTTGAATAGCTTCTTCCAAAGACCAAGCTCCGTTGGGGTCTAAGGTAATGCGAGCTTCAGGGAATTTTGCAGCTAATGCTGCTACCGCTTCTATTTCTTGCTCACCTTGAAGTACACCGCCTTTTAATTTAAAATCATTAAATCCATACTGCTGATGAGCTGCCTGTGCAAGTTTTACAATTGCTTCAGGAGTCAGAGCTTCTTCATGACGAAGTCGGAACCACTCCACTTTTTCATTTTCACCACTTAGATAGTCCAAGTCGGTTTTTTTGCGATTTCCAATATAAAATAAATAACCTAGCATTTCCACATATTCTCTTTGTTGTCCTTCTCCTAATAATGCTGCAACTGGTACATCAAGAAATTTTCCTACTAAATCTAATAACGCCGCCTCCAACGCTGTAACAGCATGAATAGTCGTCCGTAAATCGAATGTTTGAAGGCCTCGCCCTGCCATATCTCGATCTTCAAATTTTTTACGTACTGTATTTAAGATGTTATTATAATTTCCGATTGATTGACCTACTACAAATGTTTTCGCATCTTCAAGCGTTTGACGAATGTTTTCACCTCCAGGCACCTCTCCCACCCCTGTGCTTCCGGTACTGTCTTTTAAAATAACAATATTTCGAGTGAAAAAGGGACTGTGAGCTCCGCTGAGATTAAGCAGCATACTATCATACCCAGCCACTGGTATGACCTGCATATCTATAATTTGAGGCGTAGACGATTTTTTTTCGTTTTGAATTTCACTATTTGTAAGGACATACTTGTTCATGATTTCCACTCCTAATTTAGGTTTTGTTGTATCCGCTTACATATTAAACGTACTTTCATCCTTTGCGGGGATATTCTTTAGTTCTACTCGTTTAATCTCTCCCACTAAAAGAAGATAGCAGAGAATAGCTACAAGAGCGTTAGCGCCCACAAAAACCAATGCTCCATTAAAAGAGCCTGTTGCATTGACAATGTACCCAATAATAATAGGTGTTGTAATAGAAGCAATGTTTCCAAATGTGTTAAAAAGCCCGCCGCTTAAACCCGCTATTTCTTTAGGGGAAGTGTCAGCCACAACAGCCCACCCTAATGCTCCAAATCCTTTTCCAAAAAAAGCAAGTGACATAATTACTACAACAATCCATTCAGCATCTACATAATTGCAAGCAACCATGCTACAGGAAAGCAACATGCCAATAACGATAGGTGTTTTACGTGCAAACGTTAATGAACGACCTCTCTTTAAAAAGAAATCAGATACAATTCCCCCTAACAGCCCTCCTAAAAATCCGCATATAGCAGGTAGAGAAGCAATAAATCCAGCTTCCAAAATTGACATTCCGCGTGCTTGAACTAAATAAACAGGAAACCATGTTAAAAAGAAATAAGTGAGCGTCGTAATACAATATTGTCCAATATAAACCCCTAACAACATTCTGCTCTTAAGAAGTTGTTTAATTTGATTCCATCCCGGGCCGGTATTTTTCTTTTTTTCTATTTTTTTATCATCCATATCAATGAGCCCGCCGCCCTGCTGGATATAATTTACTTCTTCTTTTGTAATGCGAGGATGTTTGCTTGGACTGTAGATCACTTTCATCCAAACAGCAGCTAAGATTACCCCTAAGACACCCATAATAATAAATACAAAATGCCAGCCGAACCTGTGAGTGAGCCATGCCATAATAGGCGAAAATAATACTAGTGCAAAATACTGAGCCGAATTAAAAATCGCAGAGGCTGTCCCACGTTCAGATTTTGGAAACCAGGCCGCTACAATACGGCTATTTCCTGGAAAAGAAGGGGCTTCAGCTAACCCAACCATAAAACGAAGCGTAAATAAGATAATTATAGCAGCACCGCCACTAAAAAAGCCGATAAATCCTTGAAAAAAGGTGAAAATAGACCAAAAAAATACACTGCATGCAATGATTGTCTTTGATCCGAATTTGTCTAAAAACCAACCTCCAGGAAGCTGACCAATTACATAAGCCCATCCAAATGCTGAAAAAACATACCCCATTGAAACTGAATTTAAGCCTAATTCTTTTTGAACAGAGTCTCCTACAATGGACAGCGTCGCTCTATCGGCATAGTTAATCGTTGTCAAAACGAAAAGCATAAATACGACAAACCAGCGTACATGGCTTTTTTTGCTGCTTCCCGCTTCCAATTTTGGTTTAGCTTGCATAATCACCTATTCCATCCCCCTCTTATTGTTTTGTTCTTTTCCTATGTTTATCTCTCTTAAAAAGAAGGAATTTTCCTCCTTTTCAAGAGAATAAAAGGTTCATAATACAATAAAGGTACTTAACTTTTTATAAAAACAGTTTTAATAGCAGTGAAAAACTCCTTAGCAGCCTCCCCTTGTTCTCTAGAGTGAGAACTTGATTGTTTCATGCCTCCAAACGGTGCCTGAAGTTCAACGCCTGCGCTTTCCGAGTTAATTCGAATAAGTCCAGCATCCATTTCATTAATAAATGAAAGCATATGAGAAATATTTGTAGTGAAAATAGAAGCGCTTAGCCCATATTGAACATCGTTAGCTAGTGCTAATGCTTCCTCGATGGATTCTACTTTCATCAGCGCTATGACAGGACCAAAAATTTCTTCTTGTGAAATCGTCATATTCGATTCTACGTTTTCAAAAATAGTAGGTTCTACGTAAAATCCATTTTCGTATTCCCCGTCAGTTAACTGACGTCCTCCGTATAAAAGAGTTGCACCTTCACTTTTTCCTTTTTCAATATATGACAATACGGTCTGTAACTGATTTTCGCTTGCACATGGCCCCATCCACGTTTCCCCGTTTAACCCTTCTCCAACGGTAATTTCTTTTGTTTTTGCTAATAGCTTTTGTTTGAATTTTTCATATACCTCGTGCTGAACAATTACCCGACTAGTCGCAGTACATTTTTGACCTGTCGAACGGAATGCCCCGCTGATTGTACCTTCTACTGCTAAATCTAAATCTGCATCCGCCGCTACAATTACAGGGTTCTTCCCCCCCATTTCTAACTGATATTTAGCTCCTCGAACGAAAGCCTTTTGACCAATTTGTTTACCTACTCGATCGGAACCTGTAAATGTAATCGCATTAATTTCTGGATGTTCAGCAATAGCTTGACCAATGATTGACCCTGAGCCAGTAATCATGTTTACTACACCCGCTGGAATTTTTGCTTCTTCAAAACATTCGATAATCTTAGCACACGTAATAGCTGTTTCGGTAGCTGGTTTAATTATGATAGTGTTTCCGTAGACAAGTGCCGGAGCTATTTTCCATATAGGAATAGCAATAGGAAAGTTCCATGGGGTGATAACTCCAACAACGCCTAACGGCACTCGAGATGTAAACATCAATGCTTCAGCATCGGTAGAAGGAATTACATCTCCCATTTTTCTCATACCTTCTCCCGCATAGTATCGAAGAATAGCTATTCCGCGAGCTGTTTCTCCTTTTGTTTCAGACAAGGTTTTTCCCATTTCACGGGTAGCGCATTCCGCAATTTCATCTAGTCTATTTTCCATAATATCCGCAGCTTTGTGAAGGTACTGTCCGCGAGCTGCGCCTGACAAGCGCTTCCATTTTTCTTGAGCTTGTTGAGCTGCTTTTACCGCTAGATTTAAATCTTCAAGAGTTGATTTTTGTACATATCCTACAGCCTCTTTCTTATTGGCTGGGTTTAGACTTTCCATCATCTCTTGAGACGATGATGGCACGCCTTTTCCGTTAATAAAATTTAAATATTGTTTGTTTTGAACACTAATTGTCATATGAACTCTCCTTTTTATAAAGCGTTTACATTTTATTGGTTAAGATAAAACTTGTTTAGAGGATTTAGGGTATTGATCAAATGCTCGTGTTAAAATCTTTTCGAGCTGTGCGTAATGTTCTTTATCTACTGAAACAATAGGAGGCCTTACTGTATCTGTAACAGGTAGACCTATAATTTCCATCCCTGCTTTAATCAATGAAACAGCATATCCTTTTTTCTGCTTGCGAATATCGTTAATTGGAAGAATTATATTTTGGTAGAGTTCACTTAGTAACTCTTGATCGTAACTTAATAAAGCGTTGTAAAACATTCTTGATATGTGCGGAATATAGTTAGAGATTGCTGACGAATAAGAATCAAATCCAATTGGAGCGTATGCTGGCATCGTTACTTCAGCCATTGGCATTCCGTTTAGCCAGCTTAGTCGTTTCCCTAAAGACTGGGTTAATTCTATATTTAATTCCATATTTCCATATCCGTCTTTTAATCCTACTAATTGGTTTAATTCTGTAAGTTTTTCTAAAGTTGGCAACTGTAAAATGGCATTGTCTCTTTGATAAACAATTGCGTTTAAATGTGTATGCTTAATGATTGCTTTTAGATAGTTGTAAAGGCCTTCTTGTTCACCTTCAATTAAGTATGGAGGTAAAATTAAATAGCCGTCTGCCTGTTTTTCCTCTGAAATACGAGCCCACTCTAAAGCTGTAGAAAGATTACCGCCCACACCTGTATAAACGGGAACTTTTCCGTTGACGACAGATATAGCTACTTCTAACATTGCTGTATATTCTTTTGTATTTAAGGATTGAAATTCCCCTGAACCGCAAGCGATGAAGATAGCCTCTAATCCTTCGTCTAATAAAAATTGAATATTTGTTTCTAAAGCTTTTTCATCTAATTTTCCTTGGTTATTAAGGGGAGCAACGGGGAAACCTAAAATTCCTGTAGGTGCTTTTCTATTCATATTCACATGCATATCCTCCTATAAATTTTCAGATAATTTTTACATTTTTATTGTAAGACAAATTAAATTGTTTGTCAATAAAATAAATAAACTTAAATTATTAAATAAAGGATTTTAAAATAGAAACAAAACACACCTCTAACAAAGAGGTGTGTTTTGTTTCTATTTATACGCTTTTTTTATTTCAATTTCATAGTTTCTCAACTTACGGTAAAGTGTACTTCGATCAATTCCCAACAATTTAGCTGCTTGAGATATATTGGAATGGGTTTCCCTTAGAGTAAGCAAAATTTGCTCTTTTTCAGATTGAAGATGATTGTTAGTTTCCGCTTCTTCACCGATGTAATTTGTTTCAAAAACATTTTCATTTAGCTGCTCTTTCATATCCTGAGCCGAAACTACATTATTTTTACTGATCACTACTAACCTTTCAATAAAATGCATTAATTCTCTTACATTTCCTTTCCATTCATAGGTAGTTAATTGTGAATAAGCTTTTTCTGTAATTTCTATATTTTTCTTTTTATAGAGATTAGTGTAATAGACTAAAAAATGCTGAGCAAGATAACGAATATCACTTTTTCTTTTACGGAGCGGTGGAATATTTATAGTTAAGACCTTAAGCCTATAGAGTAAATCCTCTCGAAATTCGCCTTTTTCTACGACTTTTAATAAATTTTTGTTCGTTGCTGCAATAACTCTTACATCTACAGGAATATATTTATTATCACCTAAGCGCATAACCTGTTTTTCTTGTAAAACTCTAAGTAAGCGCGATTGTCCATATGTATCCATCTCAGAAATTTCATCCAGAAAAATCGTTCCTCGATGCGCCATTTCAAACAAACCTTGCTTTCCTTTTCTGGTCGCCCCAGTAAAGGCCCCTTCTACATATCCAAATAACTCACTTTCCAGTAAATTAGGCGGAATGGCGGCACAATTAACAGCAACAAAAGGACCGTTTTTCCGCAAACTTTCTGCATGAATACTCTGAGCAAATAACTCTTTCCCAGTGCCAGACTCCCCATAAATTAGAACGGTTGCATCTACCGAAGACACTGTCTGTCCAATCCGTTTGGCTTCACAAATATGCTTAGAATGTCCTAAAATATCAGAAAATGTGTAGCGTGTCTCGAACTTTCTTGACAGTACTTCCCCTCTAATTTTAGCTTCCATTTCTTGAATACTTGTAATATCTTGAAAAGTTATCATTGCTCCAATAATGTCTTTCTCCACTTTAATTGGAGCAATATTAAATATTAAACTTTTATTTTTGATTTTTTTGATTATACCTAGATGCTCTTCTCCTTCAAAACAATTTTTAATAGGCAAAAAAGGCATAGCAGCATCGATCTGCTTTCCTAGCACTTCTTGCCTTTTTAATTCTAGTAAATGCTCAGCAGCATGATTAAATACTTCTACTTTTTTATTTCTATTAATACTAATAATTCCTTGTATAGAATAATCAATAAGGGCTTTAACTGTTTGGGAACGCTCTTTTTCAATTTTTCTTCCTAAAGAAATCTTTTTAGCTTCTAAAAATGCTGTTCTAACAGCGGAGTTTCCAGATTCAATAGGAATTGCCTTAAAGCCTTTCCTAAGCGATAAAGTAGTTGTTTTCATTCCGCCAATAACAATATCTGTTTCTACTGAAGAAAGTTGCTCAATACAAGTTGGAATATCTTCAACTGAATTAAGAGGATAAATAGAAAGGTTGATACCCAAAATATCTGCTAAAATTTCCACATCATTTTTCATATTCTGAAACGCGAGCATGGCCACTTTAGGATTCTCTAAGCCTGTTGCCTTCTTGCTTTTATAAAAGACTTGAGCTAAATCTTGTCCTGTAATTGGAATTTCAACTAGAGGAATTCTGCTTACAGAATCAGTAATTAACCTTGCAGTCCCTCCTCTGCAAACGATAACATCACAACTGGATTCTAATTTATTGGCGAGTTTTACGGCGCGACTTAACCTTGCAAGATAGATTTCAACCTCTCCTTGTAATCCTAACTCTTGAATTACTCTTCTCCCTTGTAAAAACAGTTGTTTATCTGGAGCAATAAAAGCAATTTTTGACATATTCGTTCCCTCCTTATTAGTTAGAATATTCTAGTTATTATAACGCATTGACACAACAATTGTTGCTTTATGTACAACAATTGTTGTATATTTCATCACTTTTATTCGATATAAAGGCTTTTTTACCCGTTAAAGCACTTGGCATGATTATTGCAATAAATAAAGATGAACATGTTTAGAAAGAAATTAAAAGCGATTAAGGAGAGATGAATCATGTCTTTGCAAATCAATCAAACGGAAAAACCCCTTTATATCAAAGTAAATGAAAACGATAATGTTGCTACTATTGTAAACTCAAAAGGATTGCCGAAAGGAACTGTGTTTCCATCTGGGTTAGAGTTAAAAGAATATATCCCTCAAGGGCATAAAGTTTCATTAAGAAACTTTGAGAAAGATGACAAAATTATTCGTTATGGAGAAATTATTGGAACTGCTTCCTCACCAATTTCTCAGGGAACTTGGGTAAAAGAATCATATGTTACCCTGCCTGATCCTCCTATTTTAGAAAAGTTGCCTTTGGAAACTAAAGTTTTTGCCCCTTTACCTCCTTTAGAAGGTTACACATTTGAAGGCTATAAAAATATAAATGGAAGTGTTGGAACAAAAAATATACTTGGGATTTCGACAAGTGTTCAATGTGTAGCAGGAGTACTTGATTATGCGGTTAAAAAAATCAAAACAGAGCTTCTTCCTTCTTATCCAAATGTAGATGATGTAGTAGCTTTAACTCATAATTATGGCTGCGGAGTTGCCATTAATGCACCGGATGCCGTCATTCCGATTCGTACATTACAAAATCTTTCTACCCATCCAAATTTCGGGGGTGAAGTTTTAGTAGTTGGCTTAGGGTGTGAAAAGCTTCTTCCTGAACGTTTGATTCCCCAGGAGGATTCAGGAAATATAACACGTTTGCAGGACCAGGCCGGCTTTAAGCAAATGGTTGCTACAATCATAGAGATGGCAGAGGAAAAATTAATTAAGCTAAATAATAGGACGCGCGTAACCTGCCCCCTATCTGATTTAACGGTAGGTTTACAATGTGGAGGAAGCGATGCCTTTTCCGGTGTTACCGCCAATCCAGCAGTTGGATATGCGGCAGATTTACTAGTAAGAGCAGGCGCTACTGTTTTATTTTCTGAAGTTACTGAAGTTCGAGATGCTATTCATTTGTTAACGCCACGAACAATTAATGAAGAAGTCGGTCAATCTCTAATTAATGAAATGAGCTGGTATGATCAATATTTAAAAAGAGGCGAAGCTGATAGAAGTGCAAATCCTTCACCTGGAAATAAAAAAGGCGGACTTGTAAACGTAGTAGAAAAAGCACTTGGCTCTATAGCTAAAGCAGGAACAACTCCAATCGTCGAAGTTTTATCGCCTGGAGAAAAGCCGACTAAAAAAGGCTTAATCTATGCAGCAACTCCGGCGAGTGATTTTGTATGCGGAACATTACAGTTAGCTTCTGGGATGAACATGCATATTTTC
This sequence comes from Priestia aryabhattai B8W22, assembly GCF_000956595.1. Taxonomy (GTDB): domain Bacteria; phylum Bacillota; class Bacilli; order Bacillales; family Bacillaceae_H; genus Priestia; species Priestia aryabhattai. Next base: position 56,391 of record NZ_JYOO01000001.1, read on the forward strand.
ACAACAGGGAGAGGAACTCCATATGGCCTGGCAATGGCACCTGTTCTTAAAGTATCTACTAGAAGTTCATTAACTGAGCAATGGGATGATTTAATAGATTTAGATGCAGGAAGAATAGCACAAGGAGAGGCAACCATTGAGGAGGTGGGTTGGGAACTTTTTCACTTAATTATAGAAATAGCAAGCGGCCATAAGAAAACGTGGAGTGATTATTGGGGGCTGCATAATGATTTATGTCTTTTTAACCCTGCTCCTTTAACTTAACAACATAACGAGAACCTGTTTCTAAACTGGTTCTCGTTGTTTTATGACGCGTTGAGTAACTAGTTGGAGTTTAAATGATTTCTATCTACGGCTGCCGGTGGTGTTTCCATCCAGCCGTTTTCCATCATAATATCCGCTGCATCTTTTACAAACCTCGAGATATTTGTCATTGATTTTCCATATAACAGCGCCAAATCATGTCTTCCATTGACGGCTACCGAATTTCCAAAAGCCCTCATTTTCATTGAGAACATATCCATTTTGTGAAACAGCATTAATTTATCGGAAAACGGTGAAAAAGTCGAAGTAGTAATTAAATGATCAAGAAAAGATGGCGCTGGTAAATTATCTAGATGAAGCTTTTCAACATAGCGTTCTACCGCTTTATTTGTCAGATCTTCGCCTTTTACAAATAATGCACGAATTTTTTCACTTTTAACAACTTGACTAAATGCCAAAATTAAGGCTTTGCTTGTCACATTATTCTCGATGTTATCATACAGATGAGCAATTTCTAATGCGTGCAAAGGTCGAACATCTCCTATAAACCCGCTTAAATAATGAGTAGTAGCGATGTTCACTTTTTCTGGTGCGGGAATAATTGGCGGCTTAATAATAAATCCTTTATCCATTAAGATTGCCTTTATTTGCTCCATCAATTCCATTGTTGCTTTCATACAATACGTTAAAAGTGTCTTTACATCTTCTCTATACATTAGCGGCAGTGCAATACTGTAAATGCTTAAACCCGCTTTAGCAGCATATTTTAAATAATGCACGTAAAATTCATCTTCAAACAGCTTTGGAGCACCTAGGTTCACGTCTTCTTGCGTAAATCCATACGGAATTGGCACATTCTCTTTTGTGAAAATGTCTTTTACGTTACTTTGAAATTCTTCCGTTAAACCTTTTGCATGTTGTAACAGCTTTTTTATATCCGGATCTTCAACGTGTTCAAGAAAATAACTTAAAATATATGAAGACATACTGTTGCCCATATAGGTTGCCCAAAGTTTACCCATTTCGGGGGCTGTTAATTTCTCTTTCACGCTTGTTTTTTTTGAACCTATTTTAGTTGGTTTGATTGTTTCCATTTATAATCTCCTAATTCGATTTGTTTTTAGGTCGGTCTTTTCTATTTTATCTATTCTTACACTTTTGATTTAACATTATTAGGTGAGAAATGCAGGTTTTCAGTATTTTAATCTATAGTCGGACCTATTCGCTGTTTGTTTCCGTGCTTAACCTGTACGTTGACCTTCACGTGTATTGAGTCTTTTGTTAGAGGAATGGCCCCGTTGCTTTGAACAGCTTTCCATTTACGCAGTTCTTTTTTGTAAAGAACATGAGAAAGCCTGTAAACATCGCTGTTTATACTTAAGCCTTGCGCGTATGTTTCAATAATTTGTTTCTTAATTTTCTGTTCAGCTTCTTTTTTTATAGTTGATAGTTTTTCGTGCTGCGGCATAACTAAAATCGTTGCTTTTGCCCGAACTTTTATATTAAAGGTTAGATTACTACCTTTTAGAACAGGTTCGATCTTTACTTTTTTCTTGTCTACCACAAGATCAATATCGGAATGATCAGGTAGCCTTACCCGTAAACCAGCTCGTACAAATTCATCAGTTATCCATCTAAGCCCTTTGATTTTATTCTCAGAAAAAACTCCTTTTAATTCAGATGATGTAATAACCACTGCTCCGTTTACTTGAATAGCTGTTTCTCTTTTTTGATCCGTTGTTAAATGTTCTTTAGTCTCAACTAAAGGAATGTTTACTTCGTGACTTGGTTCGTTAAGATGGATAATAAGCTCTCTTAAATCAATTGGTGGAATAAATGAGTTTTGCTTAAAAATCACTTTAGGATCGCTCAAGCGAGAAAGAGCGTTAGATACTTCGAACATAGGGGTAGCTAACAACGTTTTTTTCAAAGGGCTTTTTGTAGCATACATCCAGATGTTGTATCTCGTTTCCCGATAACGATCTAAAAAATCCACCGCAGATTTAACAGCGCCATGCTTTAATGCATCGTCCGTTAAAACAAGGAAAGCTAAGTGCCCAAAAAAGATTCTGCGCTGGGAAATTTGATAATACCTAAAAATAGCTTCATCAATGGTTTTTCCTGTTGCATAGCCAACTTCTACTTTGACTTGACCAGCGCCAGCACCGCTTGCCTCGGATTTTGCCAATAAACTTAAATTGATTGTCTGCAGGTAGAGAACGTAACGATTATCTTTAAAATCTACCCCCATTCCCTGTGCGTATACCATTTGTTCCGGTTCATTCGTATCCCAGCACCCCGAAAGAAACAATAAAAAAGAGCTCATAAAAAGTATAAGTAAGTTCCTTATGGTTCTTTTCACTAACTTCCTCCTTCTTCGCGGGTGGAATCGCTTGGGTTAAGCATACTAGCTCTTGTAGCTTTTTTACTTTCGGGCAGGCGGAAGAGAGATTTTAAAATGTTTTTCGCGTCTAGTCGGGTTGCTAATTCGAAATATGGCACACCAAATGTACGAATGTTTGTAATATAGATCATGACTAAAAAGATGGAAATAAAAAACCCAAAAAACCTAAAATGCTGACACAGATAATACTAAAAAAGCGGATCAGTGAAATGGTTCCTATAAGGGACTGATTTGCTAGTGTAAACGTAGCAATCGTAGAGCCTGCAATAACAACAAGCATGGCAGGACTTGTTAAACCGGCTCTAATGGCTGCATCACCGATAATAAGCCCTCCGATTACACTGAGTGTCTGCCCGACAGAAGTCGGGAGTCTAAATCCTGCCTCTCGAAACAATTCAAATAAAAGAAGCATTAATATGGCCTCAAGAGAGGTAGGAAACGGGACACCTCTTCTTGCTTCAACAACCGTAGCTAATAGGCTGAGCGGAAGCTGATTTTGATGAAAAGCCGTCATTGCAACCCAAAAACCGGGCAAAAAAGCAGCGATAGAAAGCCCGAAGATTCGAAGAACACGCTCAAAAGAGCTGTATAAATATGTATTTTCTTTATCCTCAGATCCTTTTAATAAGTAAAAAAGGTTAATGGGTGTAACATACGCATATGAAGTTCCATCAATTAATATAATGAACCGGCCATTTAACAGAGATTGAACCGCAAAATCAGGTCTCCCTGTATAAGCGTGGCGAGGAAAAAAACTATACGGATTTTTATTAATGAGCTCTTCTAGCTGTGTTCCGCTGAAAATACCGTCTATATCAATATTCGCTAACTTCTCCATAATTTCGTCAAGTATCTTCTTGTCCGCTACGTCTTCCATGTATAAAATGCTTACTTTTGTTTTTGTTCGTTTTCCAATTTCTAAAGATTTTGTTAACAAGGAAACCGATTTAAGACGCTTGCGAATTAAAGCAATATTCACAGGTAAGTCTTCAATAAAATTATCTCTAGGTCCCAATATGGTTACTTCATTTTTCGTTTCTTCTGGACTTCTTTGAGGACGGTCAGAAATATCGATAGACACAACAGCGTGTGGTAATCCAAAATCAATGAATAATTTCCCGGAAAAAATTTCTGAAACTGCCTGTTCTTCATTTTGAACGATAGAAACTGAGGGAAGGTTTAATAATTTTATGATCTTGTCTCCTTCTACTTCCCCCTCTAGCTTAGCGCAGCATTCCTCTAATCTTTTAGGGATCATTCCATATAGCATTTCCGTACTCACTAAACCGGTACAATAAATCATAAGCACTCGTTTGTTATAAAAATAAACGGTCTCGAAGTTAATATCGCCGCATTTTCCAAATAAATCTCTTAACGTACGCTCATTGATGATCTGAGAACGAGAAGAACTTTCTTTTAAAAGACTTTCGCTCTCTTGTTTTTTAGAGCTGTAGTCTTTTTGCTTCTTAAAAAATTCCACTTTTATCCCTCCTTGTTTTATGAGAAATTAGAAAGACTATGACTACTAAGAAAAGAGAAAAAGCAACAAACAGCCAGAAAGTAGCCGGTATGATTGTAAAAAATAAAAGATTTGAAAAAGTAAAGTCTGTTATAGGAGCCAGCGTGCATACAGTGATAACCACTAAAATGAGTAAAAGAAACCTTTTGTGGCCTTTTTGAAATGGAACTAATTCTTTCATAATAAAAAGAAAGGTCGAAATGCGGATGAAGGTACCCGACAGCCACTGATAAATAGATAAAAAGTCAATATGCTCTATAAACTTTCCAAGTGATGCAATTCCCCATTCTTCATAGGGAGGGAAACGTTGCTTAGAGGCTTCTACAGGACCAAATTCAGTAATTGCCCCAATAAGAGGCCCAATTGTAAGGCCCGTTAAGAGAATTCCTGCCACCGCTAAATGCTTATAGCGTATAGGCTGCGGTACTTTGTGCTGCAAAAAAAGCAGCAGCAGCAGCTCTACCATCCCTGATCCTTGAAATACAATACTTTTAATAACCGGAAAATAGCCATTTTCTAAAACAGGCTGCAATAAAGAATAATCTTTAAATTGAAAGTTTGTAAAAGAAACAAAAAAACCTAATAGTACAATAAAAAATAAAAGAAACACGTTTACAATACTAATCGTTCTCATGCTCGTAGCGGCAAGTAAGCAACAGGTAAAACCAAATAATAAAACGAGTATAATTAAAGGTGTTCGCTGAAGAAAAATAATATTGATCCACGTAATCGTCTCTCGTAAGGTGGCAATTTCCATAATGGTCAAATAAGCGATTATAAGAAAAATAACAACGTTGGTAAATGACTTATTCATATGTTTTTTCATCCATTGAAAAAGATGTTCGCCGTTTGTTTTTTTATTTACATATACAAGTAAAGGAACCCATATGAGTGTTAAAAGACAAGTAAGAAGAACAGTGACCCAAGCATCGCGCCCTGCCGTTTTAATTAATGGAGATATAAGCATCACATGAGTTTTTAAGCCAATAAACGTCATCGAAAGAAGGATCAGCTGAAAAACAGAAATTGAGTCTGACTTATTCATGGTAACCACTCCTTCTCTCTGATAAATTTACTACTGGTAGCTTATCCTAAATTTCTCATAATATAATGGAGAATCATTATTCACAAAATAAAAAAGAGCTGTTTTATACGTGAAGTTTCTCACGGATAAAACAGCTCGGTCTGTTATTCACTTATTTTCACGAAGCCCTATTCTCTGCCCATTATTCAGCGCGTTCAATTACTAGTTAGCTGGACTTCTTTCTTATCTTCATTTTCTTCTATTCCCGCTTCTTCTATATTCACAAAAGGTTGATCAGCAACGGTCACTAGGTCGCCGCCGCAAACGTGACGAACAACGGTTACGAGCTCTGGAAAATCGGGAAATTTTCCGTATAAAGTTTTTAAAGGAAGTGCGCCTTTGCACACCTTACTGTTATGTGGTTCATATCCTTTGAGCGTGTCAAGCAATAATTGTTCTCCCTTTTCAGTCAGTTTGATGTAGGTATTTCTTTTATCATTTTCCCTTTTGGATAAATGAAGGCATCCTTGATTTTCTAATTTTTTCGAAAAATTAAATGCTGTAGAGATATGCATAGCGCCTAAGTTAGCTAACTCTGACATAGAGATTTCTCCCGTGCTGCTAGCCAAACATAAAATATGATGCTCATTTACATTCAGACCATAAGGTTTCACCCATTGCTCCCAATCATCTTCTGCAGCTCGCCAGATGGCTTTACTTACCTGCATTAATTTAAATCCAAACAATGATGCATCTTTTATTGTGTATTCATTTTCTTGTTTCGACATACTATCATTCCTTATTTGTAGGCTATTGTAAGTTAGTTTATTTTTAAAGCGTGTAAAAACATTTTTATTTCATCTAATTTATCAGTATACCTACAAAATCAGACGAAAAAATACACGTGCAGTTTAATTTCTCAGCTTTATTCCACAATATCTCTGCAATTTTGAAGAAACGTCTACCAACTAAAAAGAGTTGCTTACCTTATTTTTATTTAAAAAGTAATACATGTCTTTTTAATTACTAATAGGTGATGCAGATTCTAAGTGAGCAAATGCTTGTTCTAAGTCTGCAATTAAATCTTCCGTATCTTCAATTCCTACAGATATGCGAACCAGTCCTTCGGATATTCCAAGAGCTTTACGTTCTTCAAGCGTACATTCTACGTGACTAGTCGTTCTTGCCGGACCGTAAATCGTTTCAACTGCTCCTAAATTACCGGCTTTATTTGCATACGTTAACTTTGGCAGCAAAATTTTAATAGCTTCCATTTCTCCTTTTAACACAAAGCTTAATATTCCACCAAAGCCTTTCATTTGTTTTTTGGCAATATGATGATGAGGGTGTGTTTCCAATCCAGGATAATAGACGGCTTCAACAGCTTCTTTCTTTTGAAGAAATTTAGCAATTTCCAAAGCGCTTCGTTCTTGTTGACGTATACGTAATTTTAACGTCTTCATTCCTCTTAAAATAAGATACGCTGACATGGGGTCCATGGTCGCGCCATTGATTTCACGGTAGTGATACACATGCTGCATTAATTCTTTAGAGCCGCATACTACTCCTCCTAAGGCATCCGCATGTCCGCTTAAAAATTTTGTGGCACTGTGAATGACAAGATCTACTCCTAATTGAAGAGGGTTTTGGTTAATTGGTGTCGCAAACGTATTATCAATAATGACCACTGCCCCTACCGATTTTCCTGCTTTCGCTATTCTTTCAATATCAATAATTTTCATCGTAGGATTTGTAGGAGATTCTAAATACAGCACTTTACATCCTTTATTTACTTCCGCTTCAATTTCTTCATGATTTCCCGTATTACATAAGGTTACATCCACTCCAATGTTAGGAAGAAACTCAGTGAAGATTTTGTTTGTTCCCCCATATGTATCTTTTACCGATACGACTCGGTCTCCGGGTTTTAAAAACGTGTATAATGTGCTGCTAATAGCCGCCATTCCGGAGGAGAATGCGACCGCTTCTTCTGCTTCTTCGAGTATCCTTACTTTTTCTTCAAAAGCTTTAACCGTAGGATTGCTCATGCGATTATACGTATAGCCTGGTTTGTTTCCTAACGCAACTTCTTGCCATTCGTCTACATCATCATAATTATAAGCTACGCTGAAGACGACGGGAACTTGAGTGGCATTATAAGCAAGCGATTCTTTTTCTCCTGCCCATACCGCTTTTGTTCCGTCTTGTACATTTCTAAACTGTTTGTCTGTCATTCACTCATCACCTCTGGTTTTGTTAATTAGATATTGATTAGATTATATATTGTATACAATATACTGTATATAGTACAGAATAATCTGATAATAAAATATACGTACATTCCTCATTAAATTTAAAAAAATTGAGATATAACGAAATCAATTCAATCTAAAGACGAACAAATAGGATACATGAGCTGAACTGCTTATGACACGGCAGTTGATTTCCGTGCAAGACTTCGCTTTCCGCGGGCGGGCGCTGAGCCTCCTCGTCGCATATGCTCCTGCGGGATCTTACCTGTTCCGCTGTTCCCGCAGGAGTCTTCGTCTTGCCCTCCAATCAACTGCTAGAAGAACTTAAACAAATCGAACCTACGCTTACCATAACAAAAAAAACGAACCACTAATCAAAAATCTTGATCAATCAATGGTTCATTTTTTACTTCTTCTAAATTTAAAACAGTTAAAAACTCTCAGCTTACAAATTGAATTTTTTTAATCTGTTATAAAATGTACTTCGTGGTATATCTAACAGCTTAGCGGCCAGTGACACATTTCCCTGAGTTTTGCGTAAAGCATCCATCATTAAGTCTTTTTGAACTTTTTCACGAAATGTGAGTGCGGGTAAGGACGTAAAATCGTTTTCTTGTATTTCTTGTGAAGTATCAGAGTGACAAAGGTTCCTCTGACCACCGAAGTTTAAAGAACCCAAATAATTCAATATTGTCTCTTTTTTTGTGTCGGTGTTTAGCGAAATCTTCAAGCGCTCAAGTACATTAAATAATTCTCGAATGTTTCCGGGCCACTGGTAATCTATCAATTTATCCACTAATTCCTTGGGGAAATTCATATTCCAATCATTCGTTTGACAAAAGTACCGCATAAGATGCGGAATATCTTCTTTTCTTTCCCGTAAAGGCGGAAGATGCACGGGGTACACGTGAAGCCGGTAGTATAAATCTTCTCGAAACTTCCCTTCATTGACAAGTTGGCGAAGATCTCGATGAGTAGCGGTAATAATCCGGATGTCTACCGGAATTTCCTGATTGCTTCCCACAGGCGTGACCTTGCGCTCTTGCAATACTCTTAACAAAGAAACTTGCATAGAATGAGGAAGTTCACCTATTTCATCAAGGAAAATCGTACCATGATTAGCCTGTTCAAACTTCCCTTGATATCCTTGACGCCGCGCTCCTGTAAAGGCTCCTTCCGCATAGCCAAATAATTCACTTTCCATAAGTTCCTTCGGAATGGCACCACAATTAAGAGCAATAAAAGGTCCGTTTTTACGCGAACTGTTTTCATGAATCGTTCTCGCCACTACTTCTTTTCCAGTGCCTGTTTCCCCTAAAATATAGACCGTTGTATCCGTAGGAGCCGCATGCTTTATTTCTTCTAGTGTTCGCTGAAAGGATCGGCTTATGCCTGCTTCTCCTTTAAAACAAAATGATTGAGCAGAGATCTGTTTAGTTGTTTGGTTATGAATCGTTTCTTCTGATAAGTAAACAATCTTTCCAATAGAATGACCGTGTCTTTTTGAAATTACAGGCACTTCCATCACTATACGAAATCCCTGTTGTACAATCGTATTCAACTTTTGGCCTGACCATTTAGGTATACATTCCCGAACGGTCTTACTTGCTCCTACAATCATTTCTTTGTAATTGCAAAGCAGCAAGAGCTGCTTGCTATCGACAAAATTCATAGAAGCATGAACCACCTCAATTTCGTCTTTGTGCATTCGAATGCTTAACTCCCGTTCGATTGTATACGCAATGGACGTAACCATTCCAAGCATATAAGGATGAGCTCTGTTTACGGGACAAGAAATATTAATAACCCCAATTAAATTTCCGTCGTCATTTCGAACAGGCGCCGCCGAACAGCTCCATTGATGCGAAGCAATCGAATAATGTTCTGTACCTGTTATCATAATGGGTTCTTCCGTTTGCAGAGCCGTACCGATTGCATTTGTTCCTACTTCTTTCTCTGTCCAACAAGCACCTTCCACAAAATTAATTTTTCTTGCTTCATTCAGTGTAAGTCTATTTCCTGTAATAGATAAAATATAGCCTTCTGGGTCAATTAATAGAGCAACCATTCCTAAATCTGCCGCTGATTGTCTTATTCTTTCTAAGTGCGGCAAAGCCGTTTCGAGAAATAAAGAATTCATTTGTTTTCGAGAATGAAAATCTTCGTTTCTTAAAATCGATCTGCCTTTATCTAGGTAAGGGTTAACATCTGCGCTTTTACAACGATGCCATGATTTTACAATAATGTCGTTTAACCTTGACGATTCAAGTGCCCCTTCGTTTACAAAACGTTTCCATGTGTTTAAAGAAAGTGTAGATTCCATTTCTTACCTCTCCCCTATAAACTTGATTGAATATAGTAAATCAAGGCTTGTTACTATTATTATAAATCACAAAGAAAACGTTATCATTATCAAAGATAGATTCTTAAGCTCACGTTATGTAAAAATTAATAGAAAAACTAGACGAGGATGCAGGAAAATCCCTATACCTCTACCATGATTCCTTCATCCTCTAGTTTACTTTTTAAATCATTCATTTTTACTTTTCATCCTTAAAGAGCTTAATAACTTGAGCACTTGTATAATCATGAGTGAACGGCCTGACCCGTTGAATGCAAAAGAGCTTCATGAATTGCTTCGGATAATGTAGGATGAGCAGCGATAAAGTCTTCCATTACATCCGTGGTCAACTCTCCGTGCAGCATGATGGTTCCTTGTCCAATTAATTCTGTAGCATGTGCACCTACAATGGAGAGCCCAATAATTTCATTAAACTGCGGTTCTACTATTACCTTCACTTTTCCAACCGGATCATTTGCAATCATCGCTTTGCCGTTTGCCGTAAACGAAAATTCTCCGACGCGAATATCGCCGTATTTTTCTCGGGCCTGTTTTTCTGTCATACCGACACTTGCAATTTCAGGGTGAGTATAGATGCAGCGTGGTACAGCTCGATAATTTACGTTCTTATCTTTTCCACATGCGTGTAAAGCAGCAACTGTGCCTTCATGAAAGGCTACATGAGCAAGCTGAATTCCGCCAACTACATCTCCACAAGCATAGATATTAGGTATATTCGTTTGCATATGCTCATTAACATCAATTCCTTGTTTTGAGAAATGTACGCCAATCTTTTCTAAACCTAAATCTAGCACTCTAGGCTTTCTCCCAATTGAAATTAATGCATAGTCAGATTGCAGTTCGTGTAGCTCTTCTTTATGTTTAAATAGAGCTGTTTTATCTTCTGGCTGCATTTCTGTTAGCGAAGCGGATGTGTAAATCGCTACGCCTTTTTTCTCTAACTCTTCCTGTAACGTAAAGGCGATATCGGCATCTTCACCAGGAAGCAGCTGATCTGCCGCTTCCACAATCGTTACTTTTGTTCCCATTTGACTGTAAATGCTTGCAAATTCACAACCAATTACCCCTCCTCCTACTATTAAAAGAGATGAAGGGATAGCAGACAGTGACATTGCTTGTCCACTGTGAATAATCCACTTTCCATCAAAAGGTGCAAATGGCAGACTAGCAGGTTCTGAACCTGCAGCAATAATAAACTGTTCAGCCTCTATCTCATCTACGTGATTTTCGTTTTGCACGGCTAGGCGATGATTTGTCAAAAAGGAAGCTTCTCCTTTCATGACTTTAATACTGTTCTTTTTCATCAAATAGCCAATTCCCTGCACCAGTTTTTTAACAATGGCTGTTTTATGATGCTGAACCCCACCCCAGTTAATTTTCACTTGTTCCAAAGGAAGAGTGATGCCGAATTGCTCAGCTTGCTTAATTTTCTCATAGGCTTCCGCGCTTGCTAATAATGACTTTGTTGGCATGCAGCCCTCATTTAAACATGTTCCACCTAAATCTTTTTGTTCGATTAACGTAACTTGTTTTCCTTGCCGGGCGGCAGTGATTGCCGCCACATATCCTGCAGGACCGCCGCCAATGACAACTAAAGGTTTCACGGAATGCACCACCTTTCTATAAGAGTAGTAAAATAGGTTGCTCTAAGTATTGTTTAATAGTTCCAAGAAAATTAGCTGCAGGTGCCCCGTCCAGTACGCGATGATCAAACGTCAGGCTTAAAGGCAGCACGTTTCTTCTTTGTAAATCGTCTTCTTTATACATAGGTACATCTTCAGTAGCTCCAACTCCAAGGATTCCTGTTTCAGGCGGATTTAATACAGGTGTAAAATACTCTACTCCGTAAGCACCCAGATTAGTAATAGTGAATGTTGAGCCTTGCATCCTATCAGTGCTCAGTTGACCTTGCCGAGCATCCGCTGCTCGTGTTTTAATCTCTGCAGCTAATTCAACTAACGGCATTTTTTCAGCATGTTGCACAACAGGAACAACTAACCCATTTTCTAAAGCCACGGCCATTCCAAGGTGAACATGATTATAGAGATGAATTTCGTTATCGATATAGGCACTGTTCATTTGCTTGTGTTCTTGAAGTGAAAGAACAACAGCACGAGCAATAAAATCGGTTAGAGATATTTTTACACTATGACGTTGTTGAATCACTTCTTTAATTTCTCGTTGAAGAGACAGCAAATCCGTCACGTCAGCTTTCATATTAATCGTTAATTGAGCACTGTTTAATAAGCTATTATGCATTCGGCCTGCAATGACTTTCCTCATGCCAGCTACTGGAAGCGTTTCTTTTTTTGCAGCTTCATCTATTTCAGCTGGTGGATGACTTGTTTCTGAAGCTTTTTCTGTCAGCACTTTCTCTACATCCGCTTTTGTGATTCTTCCTTTTGGTCCCGTTCCTTTAATCATTTCAATATCAATGTTTTCAGATTCGGCTATTTTCCGTGCAATTGGTGAAATGCGCACAGTTTCTTTGCTCTTCTTTGATGAAGCTGCGTTTGCTGGCGGCTCTTCTAAAGAAATAGTGGCGGCTACCTCGTTTTTGGGAACCTGGAGCTCATTTGCTGAACTGTTTTGCTCAGTAAGCTGCTCGTTTGGCTTTCCAACATAACAGATAATCGTTCCAGGAGGCACCCCTACATCTTCTTGCACAAGAATATCAAGAATCACACCGTCCTGCGGAGCTTCAATTTCCATTTCTATTTTTTCAGAATTAATGCTTGCAATCATATCTCCTTTTGAAACGGAGTCTCCAACTTTTTTATTCCATGTCGAAACGGTTCCTTCTTTCATTGCCATACCTAGTTTTGGCATTACAACCTCTGCAGCCATTTGCTTCCTCCTCCTTTCTCTTTACTTACACGCTTAAAAGCGATTTATCTCCGAGCAACTCCGATACAACTTCAATTACTTTTTGCGGTGTTGGCAGATAAATATCTTCTAATGGAGGTGAAAATGGCACAGGTGTATGTGGCGCTGTAATTCGTTTAATAGGTGCATCAAGCATGTCAAATCCTTTATCAGCAACTAGCGCAGCAATGTCTGTTGCTATGCTGCATCTTGGGTTGGCTTCGTCAATAACAATTAATCGATTCGTTTTTTCTACAGAAGAAAGAATCGTCTCCTCGTCAAAAGGGGATAGACTTCGCGGATCCACTACTTCTACGTCAATTCCTTTGTGAGATAATTGATCTGCTGCTGTAAGTGCAGTATTTACTTGTTTGCCAATCGCTACAATAGTTAAATCCGTTCCTTCGCGTTTCACGTCCGCTTTTCCTAATGGAATCGTATAGTAGCCTTCAGGAACCTCACCTTTCATGTTGTACAATGTTTTGTCTTCAAAAAAGATAACCGGATCATTGTCTTCAATTGCTGCTAATAACAAGCCTTTTGCATCGTAAGGGTTAGAAGGCACCACTACTTTAATGCCAGGAATGCTAGTGAACAAAGCGTACAAGCTCTGAGAATGCTGAGCTGCAGCTCTAAATCCAGCTCCATGAGTCGTTCGAATTGTAACCGGCACTTCTGCTTTTCCTCCGAACATGTATCTAAATTTTGCGCCTTGATTCAGCACTTGGTCCAAGCAGCAGCCAATAAAGTCGTTAAACATTAATTCTGCAACCGGTCTTAACCCTGTGGCTGCGGCTCCCATTGCAGCTCCTATATAAGCTGCTTCTGAAATAGGCGTATCAAGAATTCGTTCACGTCCAAATTCTTGCACAAGCCCTTTCGTAACTCCAAGGACCCCGCCCCACGCTTCATCGTCTTGCAGGTGGTCAATTTCCGCTCCACCGGCTACATCTTCTCCGAGCAGAATCACATTCTCATCTTTTCGCATCGCTAGTTTCATTGCTTCATTGATAGCTTCAGACATACTTAATTTTCTAGTCATCTTCTTTTCCCCCTTTAATTAGTAAGATACATAAACATCTGTTAGTAGTTCGGAAGCATCAGGATAATCGCTTGTTTCTGCTAGCTCAACCGCGCGTTTTACTGCTTTTTCTACATCACCTTCAATATCTCTGAGCTCTTTTTCTGTTACTACTTGTTCTGAAAGCAAATAGTTTTCAAAAAGAGCAATAGCATCTTTTTCCTGGAGATGTTCTTTCTTTTCACTGCCTGATTTATACGTTTGTGCGTCGCCTTCGAAATGCCCGTAATTTCGATACGTTACACATTCAATTAACGTTGGGCCTTCCCCTCTGCGAGCTCGTTGAATAGCTTCTGCAGCTGCTTCATAAACGGCCATTACGTCTTTTCCATCCACTCGTACGCCTGGAATGTTATAAGATGCGGCACGATCTGCAATCGTGCTGCAGCTTGAAGCATAAGAAAAGGGAGTTGCCTCTCCGTAGCCATTATTCTCAGCAACAAAAACAACAGGCAGTTTCCAAATGGCTGCTAAGTTAATTCCTTCATGAAACGTTCCTTCATTGCCCGCTCCGTCTCCAAAAAAGCAAACGCTTACATCTTTTGTCTTTTTATACTTAGCAGTTAAAGCAGAACCGCATGCAAGCGGAAAGCCTCCTCCTACAATTCCATTTGCTCCTAAAATTCCTTTATCTAAATCCGCGATATGCATAGATCCGCCTTTTCCTTTGCCTAACCCGGTTACCTTCCCAAATAGTTCAGCCATCATTCCATCTAAATCGCCGCCTTTAGCAATACAATGACCGTGTCCCCGATGAGTGCTCGTAATACTGTCACTGTCATTAAGATGAGCGCACATTCCAACCGCTACCGCTTCTTCACCTGCATACAGATGAACAAAACCAGGCAGTACCCCTTTTGCAAAAATTTGATGTACTTCATCTTCAAACTTTCGAATTTCTGCCATTTTCTGATACATCCAGCTGGCTTTTTCTTTCGTAAGCTTTTCTGTTTTATTTTGAGCAGTTTTCATTATGGTAAGCCTCCTCATTTGATTTCTAGCCTTCACTTAACTATTCTTGCAAGTACCGTGCCAACATGAAAACCGCTATATCTTAGCAATCCATTGTTTTATTTGCTCTCATAAATTTAGACAAAATTGGACACTGTTCCAACTTTGTCTAAATTTGTCCAATTTTAGAGGAATCAATTATGCAAACTGAATTTAAGGTGCATAATAAGCGTGTGGGTTGAAAATCACATGAATAATTAGCAAGAAAGCTTTTATGTAAATATGATATAATGCTGAAGGAATCGTCTTTATTTTAAAGAACACCAAAGCTTTTAAAGGAGGTTGGTTAAAGGAAAGCGGATTTTATAGAAGTTTCACCGTAAAGTTGGATGTAAATTAAATGATGAAAGATGAGGTGAAAACCTGGAAAACATCCAAAGTTTACGTCATCTACACTTCGCGACGTCTAGATGACATATCACCAGGTTACAGTTATGCACAATGCAATTCAACACATTACAAGTTTTCATGTATACGCAGCCATTATTATATTTATCATTACATATTTTCTGATTATGACTGAAAAGATCAATCGCGCTTCAGCAGCTCTTTTAGGTGCCATATTAATGATTTTGTTAGGCATTGTTGATTTTAATAATGCTATTACCGAACACATTCAGTGGGAAACAATTGTCCTTCTTATGGGTATGATGATTTTAGTCGGCATTACAAATAAAACGGGTGTGTTTCAATACGCAGCCATCAAGTCTGCTAAAATTGCTAAAGGTGATCCGGTTCGAATTCTAGTTATTTTATCGATTTTAACAGGCGTCGGATCAGCTTTTTTAGACAATGTGACAACCGTGTTATTAATCGTTCCCGTTACATTTTCGATTACTACTATCTTAAACATTAACCCTTTTCCGTTTCTTATATCAGAAGTGCTGTTTTCAAATATTGGAGGAACGGCAACTTTAATAGGCGACCCGCCTAATATCATGATTGGGGCAGCGAACCCTCACCTTGATTTTAATGCTTTTTTATTAAATTTAGCTCCTGCAGTACTGATTATCGGTGTTGTTACACTGGGGATTCTTGTTCTTATCTATCGTAAAAAGTTAAAAGTAGAAGATAGTAAAAAGCAAGAGCTAATGAGTTTAAATGAAAAAGATTATATTCAAGATTCTGTTTTAATGAAAAAATCGTTAACTGTATTAGTATTAACGATTCTAGGTTTTACCCTGCATTCTGTTTTGCACATTGATGCGGCTATGGTAGCCATTACAGGTGCTGCTGTACTACTGGTAATTGGATTAAGAACTCATGATGAAGTAGAAAGCGCATTTGATTCTGTTGAATGGACAACGATTATTTTCTTTGTCAGGTTTGTTTGTTCTTGTCGGAGGCTTAATTGATGTAGGCATTATTAAAAAGCTGGCTGCTGGCGCGTTAAACGTTACAGACGGCAATATCGCACTGTCAGCTTATCTGATTTTGTGGATTAGCGGAATTGCTTCAGCTGTTATTGATAACATTCCTTTTGTTGCTACAATGATTCCACTTATTCAAGATATGGCTCATGGAATGGGAATGAGCCCTGATTCTGCTCAAATCAATGTACTATGGTGGTCATTGGCTCTAGGAGCATGTTTGGGAGGAAACGGTACGTTAATTGGAGCATCTGCCAACGTCATTGTAGCTGGCATGGCTGTAAAAAAAGGACATAAATTTTCTTTTATGGATTTTTTGAAAATTGGAGCTCCAATTATGCTTGTATCTCTTTTGATTTCAACGTTATATATCTTTCTTCGCTACCTTTTATTCCTGTAAGGAAAGAGCAATTAAAATTTACATGAACAGTAAAAAGACTTCTCAGCTGAGAAGTCTTTTTTGCTCTAGATATATGCGCTCAAGCAGCCCAAACGAAGTTGATAATAAAAGCGGCGCTAATCATATACATAATCCAGTGGATTTCCTTCGCCCTGCCGGCTAACAATTTAACGAATGTATAAGATAAAAACCCTAGCGCTAAGCCTTCGCCGATACTAAACGTTAACGGCATCAAAATAATGGTACAAAAAGCAGGCACAGCATCTGTTATCTCATCTAAAGGAATGTTTTTGATTTCTGTTAACATAAGAGCACCAACCATAATTAAAATAGGCGCTGTAGCAAAAGAAGGAATAATACTAATTAATGGCGTAAATAAAAGACTCACTAAAAACAATATGGCAACGACCAGTGCTTTAAGGCCCGTTTTGCCTCCTTCTGCAATTCCCGCAGCGTTTTCTACATACGCGTTCATTGCGGTAGATCCCATAGCAGCACTGGCTACAGTCGCAAGAGAATCTGCCATAAGCGCTTTATCTAACCCTTTAATTTCTCCTTTTTCATCCATTAATCCAGCTTTTTTAGATAATCCAATCATTGATCCTAAATTATCGAATAGCTCCACAAGTGTAAATGAAAAAATAATAGAGAAAAGACCGTAATGAAGAGCAGATTTAATATCCATTTGTAAAAAAGTTTCTGACATGTTCGGCATTGAAAACGACACAACGCTGCTGATGCTTTTAGGTGCTTCTACTATGCCCAGCACCATCCCCGTAATTGATATCAGTAAAATACTAATCAGAGCAGCTCCTTTGATTTTTCGAGCAGTTAATACAGTTACTGCGATAAAACCTAATAAAGCAAGTAATGGACCCGGTTTTGTAAGTTGTCCAAGCGCTACTAAATTTTCTTTGTTGCTTACAATAATTCCAGCTTGCTTAAAACCAATAAAAGCAATAAATAGACCGATTCCAACGGAAATAGCACTTTTTAAAATAGCGGGTATCCCTTCAATAATCTTCTTGCGCAAGCCTGTTATCGTTAAAATAAAAAACACAACCCCTGAAATAAATACGGCTCCTAAACCTGTTTGCCACGTTAACCCTTCACCCAATACTACTGTATACGTAAAAAAAGCGTTTAGCCCCATTCCGGGTGCTACTGCAATAGGCATGTTCGCCCACAGTGCAAATAAAAGAGTTGCAAAGACAGTAGCAAAAATCGTTGCCGCAATTGCCGCTTCTTTTGGAATGCCTGCGTCTGCTAAAATCGTCGGATTAACAAAGATAATATAGCTCATCGTCACAAAAGTAGTAATTCCCGCAAGAATTTCTGTTTTGACATCTGTTTTACGTTCGGTTAAATGAAACAGCTTATCTAACCATGAAGGATTAGGTGCTGAGTTTTTTGCTAGTTCCATATGCTGAGCTTCCATTTTTTCATTCATCGCCACTTGCTTTTCACTCCTTTAATGATCGATTGGATTTTTTTAACTAGTTTTTACAGCCCCTTTATCAACAAGTGTATATGTAGCCATTTTTCCACTCCTTTTTTATGAAAATATCTATAAAAAGAGCCGTGAAAACAGAAGGAAATCCTTCTATCTTCACGGCTCTTTGCTTCTGTAAACAGAAGATAAGCATCCGTCTTTTACGTGTTTTGCGAAACAAACGATGTCATCGAACGTTTTGCAATTTATATAGAGAAGTTATTTAAAGCAAATAACTGTACAAGAATTCTCTGTAACAGGATCATAATCTCTAAATAAAGAAGTGACCTCGATATCAAATAAAAGCTCTACTTTTTGCTTTAGCATTTTTTTATATTTAGTCGACAAAGCGGCATCAAGAGACATCACTAATTCTCTATATTCTTCACTGAGGGCTTCTAGTGCCGGCATTCTTTTTGATTGAGCTAGAATCAGAATTTTATTATCAATAATATCTATTTTTTGAGTATTCACGCCTACATTAAAAATCTCTTGGCTAATTTGAGTATACAAAGTAGCTATCTTCTTTTTAGAGATCGGCTCCATATGCTTCACCTTTTTCATTGTTAAAAATGTGTTTTGCTATATTGTTTTTACTTGATTATCGTCCTTTGACCAGCTCCCGATAAATTCAGGCTCATTATAGTCAAAGAAATTGGTTAAATTCTCATGGCGGTTATCAATAAAAAGCTGATTGGCTACTTCTGATACGAGCTTTGGTATCGCATATTTTAGACCTGAGAGAGCGGAAGCGGAAATTCCACAGCTAATTAAAGCGGAATAATTAAAAGCAAAAAGGCCATATACCATTTTTTGGCCTTCCCCATCGCGATTTGAAAAAGCAAAGCCATTACTAAGGTAAGGGTGGGCATCCAATACTGGATTGGCGATTTCATGTGGTGCCTTGTAATGATCGCTCCAGCGGGCGATGTGTTTTTCAACGAGGCGTAATTCTGGACGAAGAGCCGGATCTGTTAGAAGCCCTGTGCTAATAATCAAATAGTCAAATGTAAAGATTCCCTGAGGAGTTGTTACCACTGCTTTGTCCTGTTTTTCTTCGACATCCAGCCACGGTGCATGTACGTGCAAATGAAAACCCGGCCATGAGGAAGCGCGTCCGAATGTATCATTCGTAGGCGGCTGATTGTATTCGAAAAAATGAGCCATCACTTCATATTTTTCAGCATCTGATAAAGCGTGAAAACGTTCAATCATTCCTGAAGCTTCCATTTGTCTGATTGGGTTAATACGCGGAAGTTCTTTTCGGCGAACAAATACATGAGCTTCAGCAACTCCTTTGGAAAGTGCATAGTTGGCGTTGTCAAACGCGGAAGCTCCTCCTCCTAAAACAGCAATTTTTTGTTTTTTAACCCGGTAAAGTCAATGGTTTGGGAAGTGTGAGAATACAGGTGAAGCGGCAATTTTTCAGAAATCATAGGCGGTACATGCCACTCTCCTCCTCCTTGAATTCCTGTAGCTAGTATAACTTTACGTGCCATCAGTGTAGGACATGAAGCTCCATTCCCTTCAATATGCAAGCGATGAATACCTGTTTCCGTCGGCTCAATTAACGTTAATTTTATTTCATTTGCCACAGGAAGGTTAAGAATGCTCCGGTACCAGCGCAAATAATTCATCCAATCTCCTCTTGGAATTTTGTCAAGAGCTTCCCAGCCCTCTGAGCCAAATTGTGCTTCCCACCACGCTTGAAACGTAAGCGAAGGTATACCCAAATCGATAGACGTTAAGTTTTTTGGTGTTCTCAGCGTAATCATTCGTGCATACGTTTCCCATGGACCTTCTAAACCCGAACGGTTTTCATCAATAACAAGAATGTTTGACACGCGTTCCCGCAGTAACCCAAAGGCGGTTCCTAAACCGCTTTGACCTCCTCCAACAATGATTACATCGTATAGGTGTCCGTTTTTAGGGATGATTGGCTGTGCTTCTGTTGGTTTCCTAAAGGAAAGGTAAGAAAGATCTGTTTCTACTCTTTTATTTAAAGCATCTAAGCTCATCGTTATCTCTCCTTTCAATAAAGTTTCTCTGTGCTAAAAAGTTCATTATATATCTAACATAAAATGATAGTTTTTATAACATCATTTGATTTATATTTATATTATCACTTTTGGAATATGATTGTATCTCCATTCTCTCTAAAGTTTTTTTTGCAAATTGTACAAAATCACTAATATAATTTTTTATATCTTATGTATGAAAGCATATTTACATTGTTTAAAAGGAAAAAACCATTAAAAAGTTTAGTAAAGAAAGCTTTTCTGATATCAAATTTAAGGGAAACATGTGCGAGTTTGTGACAGTTATTTGTTAATTACGCTCTACTACTTGACTATCGTATTCATCAAATCTATAGTCATAATTAGTAACTCAACAAAGGGAGTCAACGTATGAGAAATTTATTTAAAATAACAGCTATATTTACAACGATTGTTATGTTTATTTTAATGATTGCCGGCAGTCTGGTCACAACTACAGGATCTGGATTAGGGTGCGGAAACGAGTGGCCATTGTGTAACGGGCAGTTAATACCCGAATACGCAGTAGCAACAATGATTGAATATACGCATCGTTTGATTACCGCATTTGCAGGTCTTCTTGTTTTAGCATTTTCTATTTGGGCTTGGATTCGTTATCGCAGAAACCGTGAAGTGAAAATTTTAGCGATTATGAGTATTGCATTTATCGTTATCGAGTCATTGCTCGGGGCTTCTGCAGTTATCTGGCCTCAGTCAGCTGAGGCGCTAGCACTGCATTTCGGTCTTTCGCTTATTGCGTTTACCGGTGTATTTTTACTTTCAATATTTGTTATTCAAAAGGACCGTTCGGACCATTTTATTAAAGGAGCGGTTACAGGCAAATTTAGATGGCTCGCATGGTTTACGCTTATATTTACCTACTGCGATATTTATTTAGGTGCATATGTGCGTCACAAAGGTGCAAGCTTAGCGTGTATAAGCTTTCCTGCTTGTTACGGCAATACTCTTATTCCAAAGCTTTCAGGAACAACGGGCATTCATTTTGCCCACCGATTTGCTGCTCTTGTGCTGTTTGTTCTTATCATTTGGATTATGGTATCTGCCATCAAGCAGTATAAAGAAACTCGCCGTGATATTTACTACGCGTCCATCATTGCGTTTGCTTTAACCATTGCTCAAATATTTAGCGGTATATTTGTTGTCATGTCTCGTTTAAATGTCTTTGCTACACTGTCTCACTCGGCATTTATTACAGCGTTATTCGCTACGCTTAGCTACATTTGTGTACAGACTTTAAAAGGAAGAAGACATTAAAACAGAAATAACTCAAAAAACACGTGCAGTTCATAACTGCACGTGTTTTTTTTGAGTTAAGCTAGTTCTATTCCGCCTGTAATTCCGTAAACTTGAGCTGTTACATAGCTTGCATCCGTTGAAGCTAAAAATACGTATACATTTGCTAACTCTACCGGCTGACCAGCACGCTGTAGAGGTGTATCTTGTCCAAAGCCTGGAATAGCATCGCTTGGCTGCCCTCCAGAAATTTGCAGCGGCGTCCAGATAGGTCCTGGAGCAACTGAGTTGACGCGAATACCTTTTGGAGCTAGTTGCTTGGCTAGTCCGCGAGTGAATCCGTTAATGGCAAACTTTGTAGCTGCATAATCTAATAGATTAGGACTTGGGCTATAGCCTTGTACAGAACTTGTGGTAATAATCGAAGCACCTGCTGGTAAATAAGGCAGCGCTGCTTTTACGGTCCAATATAAAGAGAATACATTTACTTCAAAGGTTTTGCGCAGCTGGTCCGTTTCTAAATCAGCAAGATCTTCTACTGCCTGCTGTTTACCTGCTACGAGTGCTAAAACGTCTAATCCATCTAATTCTTTATAAGCTTTTTCTACTAGCTCCTTGCAAAAAGATTCTTCGCCTACATCACCAGGTATGAGTACTGCTTTTCTTCCTTCTGCTTCAATAAGCTTTTTTACTTCTTCTGCATCAGCTTGCTCTTGCGGCAAGTAATTAAGCGCAACGTCCGCTCCTTCTCTTGCGTAAGCGATAGCTGCTGCTCGGCCAATACCTGAATCTCCACCTGTCACAAGAGCTTTTCTGCCTTTTAATTTACCTGCACCTATGTAACTGTTCTCCCCGCAGTCTGGGATGACGTTCATTTCTTTTTGTACACCAGGCGGTTCTTGATACTGCTTTGGATAGTCTTCATGGAAATATTGAGTTAATGGATTATTTAACTTTGACATATTCCTCACTCCTTTATAAATCAACCTTAACCAACTAAGGAAAAGTTTTCTATATGCTTGTTCTTCCCCTCTTCTTCTTTAATAAACATGTATAATGTGCTCTACTATCCTCACCTTTCTTTCTGCCATTCCCCTGCAATCAACAGCTGTATACATGAAAACGACATTCACCATCACAATAAAAAAATCCGAACGAGTCAAGTTCTCCCTTAAGAATCTTGACTCCTTGTTCGGATGTTCTTTTAACTAAAATACGTTTATCTCCCCTCTTTAAATAAATGGTGAGGGCTTTGTATTTTGCTGTGCACAACAAGTTTTATTTCTCGTCTGTGCCTGGCTACTCTGTTAGTTCTACTTGTAAAGGTTTTGACTCCTCTTCAGCTTCTTTAGGCGTGCGAACGATTAACACATCACATTTGGCATAGCGTAAAATATGCTGAGATACACTTCCGATTAAGATACGCTCTACCGCGTTTAACCCGGTTGCACCGCATACAATTAAATCAACGTGCTTATCGGGAGCAATTTTTTTAGATATTTTTGTTTTAGGAGAACCATGTTCAATTAATGTTTCGACTTTCGTTACTCCAGCCTTAATGGCTAGGTTACTATAGTTGGTTAAAAGTTCTTCAGCAAATTTCTCTGCGTCTTGAAAGCGTGTATCCGTATAGAATGCATAAGGTGATGGACTTAGCGCCTGTATGTCGATAACGTGACAAATTATCAAATGAGCGTTATTTTTTTTCGCACTGTTAACTGCTTTTTTGAACGCCCACTCCGCTTCTACAGAACCGTCTACTGCTACGAGGATGTTACGATAAGCCATATTCATCATAATCTCTCCTTTGTCTTTCGTTTATAAAGAACTTTCTTTGCTACACTTTTATTGTACTTCTTGCGCAAGCGAAAATATGTGATTTTTATCACAATGTAGAAGGATTAATAAAAAATAGAGCCGTGCACATCGTACACGGCTCTATTTTTATTGAACTTGAGAGTTAAAAGTCATTATCCAAATAGATCCTGCTACAATTGTAATAACAAAAACGATTCCGAGTATTAAAGCCATTACATTATAACGGGGCTTTTCTCCGTCTTTAATATGCATAAAGAAAAACAATTGAACAAAAAATTGAAGCACGGCCATTCCTAGAATGCTAGCTAGTAATATATTTTTAGCAAGTACGTGGTTTAATACCAGCAGCAGAGGAATAACGGTTAAAATAATCGAGAAAATAAATCCTATTGTATAAGCTTTTAACGACCCGTGGTTCTCCATCTACATCACCCCCATTAAATACACAACCGTGTAAAGGAAGATCCAGACGGCATCAAGAAAATGCCAGTATAAGCTTATAATCGTCACTTTTCGTTTTGTTACAGAGGTAATTCCGTATCGTTTTAACTGGATTGTAATTGAAATCATCCAAATGATTCCGACAGAGACGTGTAGCCCGTGTGTACTAACCAGCGTGTAGAAAGCCGTAAAAAATGCGCTCGTAGAAATGGTTGCTCCTTCGTGAACCATTGTTTGAAATTCATGAATTTCAAGGCCAACAAAGTATACACCTAAAAGCAGAGTTACGATTAGCCAGCCAATTAAAGGCTTTATTTTTCCTTTGTGCATGCTTAACACGGCTAATCCGCTTGTAAAGCTGCTCGTTAATAAGATAAACGTTTCAGAAACAAATCCTGGGACTTCAAAAAATTCCTTTCCTGTAAGGCCTCCTGCAGTATGATTAACAAGAACGGCATACGTAGCAAATAATGCTCCAAATAAGATGCAGTCCGTTACGAGGAAAAGCCAAAAACCCATAACTTTGATTTCTTCATCATGTTCATGATGATGTTCTCCGTGGTGTGCTGTCGCATATGCCATGTTACCCCACCCTCCCTACTGAATCTTCTGTATGTCGAATTTCATCCACGGGAATATAATAGTCCGAGTTGTATTGAAAAGAACGAGCTAGTAAACAAGCTCCTACTCCTGTCAAACCGAATATCGCTACCCATACCCAGTGGAACGTTAAACCAAAACCAGCAATGAACCAGAAAACCGACATGATAAATGGAATGCCTGAATTCTTAGGCATATGAATTGGAGAAAAAGCCGCTGTTTCCTTCGCTTTTTTCTTTTTTCTTTCTTCTTTTATCGTCCACCACGCATCTTGCCCGGTTACTGTGGGAATTACTGCAAAATTGTAGTGCGGCGGCGGTGAAGGGATGGACCATTCTAATGTACGTCCATTCCAAGGATCTCCTGTTACATCTCGTTCTCCGTACTTAATGCCATGAAGAATCTGCCATGCTTGAAAAATAAACCCTATGCCCATAAAGAAGGCTCCCACTGTAGAGATAACGTTCAGCGGTCCCCATCCCATGTCAAAATCGTACGTATAAATACGGCGTGTCATCCCCATAAATCCTAATGCATATTGAGGCATGAAGCATACGTAAAAACCAATATTCCACGTCCAAAATGCCCATTTACCAAGACGGTCATTTAGTTTAAAGCCAAACATTTTCGGCCACCAATAGTACAAACCTGCAAAAAAGCCGAATACAACGCCTCCGATTAACACTTGGTGAAAGTGTGCAACTAAAAAGTAGCTATTGTGATACTGATAGTCTGCAGGAGCTGCTGAAAGCATAACACCCGTTGCTCCTCCCACAACAAAGCACGGGATAAAAGCAATTGTCCATAACATTGGCTGCGTCATTTGAATAC
Organism: Priestia aryabhattai B8W22; assembly: GCF_000956595.1. GTDB lineage: Bacteria > Bacillota > Bacilli > Bacillales > Bacillaceae_H > Priestia > Priestia aryabhattai. The sequence goes on from NZ_JYOO01000001.1 coordinate 81,415, forward strand.
GGCCGCGGAACATCGTAAATAACCAGTTGAACACTTTAACGCCCGTTGGAATTCCGATGGCCATCGTGGTAATAGCAAAAAACACATTCACATTAGCGCCTGCACCCATCGTAAAGAAATGATGTACCCATGTAAAATACGATAAAACGCTAATAATCATCATTGAAAAAACCATAGATTTATAGCCAAATATTTTCTTTTGAGAAAACGTTGCAACGATTTCAGAAAAAATGCCGAATGCAGGAAGTACAACGATATACACTTCAGGATGTCCCCACATCCAAATTAAGTTAATGTACATCATTGGATTTCCTCCGCCGGTCATGGTAAATAAGTGTCCGTCAAAGAAGCGGTCAATAAACAATAAAGCAAGCGTTACGGTTAATACAGGAAACGCGAAAATGATAATAATACAGCTTGCTAGAACAGACCACGTAAATAGCGGCATATGCATAAGTTTCATACCGGGCGCACGCATTTTTAAAATGGTCATAATGAAATTAATTCCAGAAGCCAAGCTGCCAATACCTGATATTTGAATGCCCCAAATATAAAAATCTTGACCTGGTCCAGGACTGAACTGCATGCCAGAAAGCGGCGGATAACTTAGCCACCCTGCATCTGGCGAGCCTCCGATTACAAACGACAAATTGAAAAGCATGGCGCCAAAGAAAAATAGCCAAAAGCTTACCGCGTTTAAAAAAGGATAGGCGACATCTCTTGCTCCAATTTGAAGCGGCACAACGATATTAAAGAAAGCAAACATAAGCGGCATTGCCATAAATAGAATCATAATGGTTCCGTGCGTAGTGAAAATTTCATTGTAATGATTAGAATCTAGAAAATGCCACTGGGGAAATGCTAGCTGCATACGCATTAATAATGCATCTACTCCGCCTCGAAACAGCATTAACAATGAAGAGAGCATATACATGATTCCAATTTTCTTATGATCCACCGTTGTGAGCCATTCACGCCATAGCCACTTCCACTTTTTAAGATATGTAAGAACAAAAATAATACCGGCTAGTGTTAACAAAATGGCGACATCTGCTCCGTAAATCATCGGCTCCCCTGTCACAAAAAAATGAGATGAAAAATCTTTTAATTTGTCTAACAACTTATTTTCCTCCTTCCTGGTGCTTGTGCTGTGTATGTGCTTGTTCATCAGAAGCCACATTCATGGTCTTCATATCTTCATTTTTCATATGGTGATGCTGACTATAATATTGACCGCCATTTTTAATGACAATTTCTTGGAACAAACCTTTAGGAATGGTAGAATACGATTTCTCCAAAGAAAGACCTTGTTTTGCAAGACTGTTATAATCAGCTTTTGTTAAAGCTGGTGCTGTTTCTTTTACTTGTTTTATCCACTGATTAAATTCTTTTGTCGATGTAGATTTAACTTTAAAGTTCATATGGGCGAACCCTTCACCCGTAAAATTCGCTCCTGAACCAAAATATTCTCCCTTGTGATCAGCTTGCAGCCAAAGCCCCATGGCCATTCCCGGCATGGTATATAATTGTCCTCCCAGCTGAGGTACCCAAAAAGAATTCATAGGTGCGTCTGACGTTAGCACGAATTGAACGGGCACATCTTTTGGAATTTTGACATAGTTGACTGTCGCAATATCTTGATCCGGATATTGAAATAACCATTTCCAATCAAGAGACGTTACTTCAATCGTTAGCGGCTTTACATCTTTTTTCGGCGGATCTACTAATTCATAAGTCGTCTTGGCCGTAGCGAAACCTAAAATGCCGATAATAATAATGGGGATGCCCCACCAAATAAATTCAAGACGCTTGCTATCGTCCCAGTCTGGTCGATACGGAGCCTTGTTTCCAGGCTTATCACGGTAGCGTAAAACGATATACACAAGCAGACCTAAAACAGGAATAACGACAATTGTGCATAAAAATATGGAAAAAATAATTAAATGGTATTCTTTTTGAGCCACCGCCCCCTGAGGATTTAAAATCAAATAACGACTATCACAGCCTGCTAAAAAAATTGTAATGAATATGGAGAGAATGATTAACTTGCTAATATGCATTGATTTTTGCTTTCTCACCTAAGTTCAGGCTCCCTTCCTCTAAATCTCTGTACATAATAATGGTATATAAACGTTCATATTAGAGATGCATCTCAACAGATCAAAAGGCTAAAAACCTCCTAACATATTGAATTTTGTCATGACATATTGCTTACTCCTAAAAAATTATCATGTTGTGTTGTTAAAGGGTGTGATATTTATCACACTTGAAGCGATTTTTATGTAGTTTGAACGCCTTTACCATAAATTCGTCACATATTTGGGTAAATGTGGTGTGTAAGAGGAGGGTCAGCATTGCCTTGTGACTAGCCTAATAAAAGCAAAAAACTCTTCCAGTTTTTATTAACTGAAAGAGTTTTTCATAAGTATTAGATGAAGTATTGAGCTTTAACATTTACTGATTTGCTTATTTGACCTGCTGAAACATCCAATCAATCATTTTCTGATTTTGATACGTGGGAACCCATGAAGCATGATCATACTTTAATTCTTTAGGATATTCCGTATATAGTGGATGCCCCCCAGCTTTCTTTATAGCCTCTATTATATTCCTTGAATAGGTAACAGGAATAACAGAATCGTCTTCAGCATGAAATGCCCATATTGGTTTGTGGGTAAGAAGGTGCGCTTTAGCTGGATTGGCTCCTCCCGCTATTGGAACCATAGCAGCAAACAAATTAGGGTGTTCTATATTTAAGTTAAATGTGCCAAACCCTCCCTGAGATAGTCCTGTAGAATAAAGGCGATTACTATCTATATTGTAGGCTTTTCTTACACTTTGTAGAATTTCATAAGCCGTTTTTAAATCCTCTGATGTTTCGAATACTTTTGCTAAGTCGACTTTATTGTTATCGTCTCTTGTAACGGTAAAGCCTCCGCTTGGTACATTACGAGCTTGAGGAGCTAAAACAAAAGCGGGGTGCTTTCGTTGATTTTCTGGTGAAGCCCAAACGATAGCTCCGTCGTTGCCAAGAAGCTGTTTTTTATTATCATTTCCTCGTTCACCACCTCCATGTAAAAATAGCACCAAGGGATATGATTTTGTAGAATCATAGTCTTTAGGCACATAAAGTCGGTAGGGCATTGTTTTATAAGTGAATGATAAAAATTGAGTAGCTATAGATTCTCTACTTTCAAATGAATAAGTAAATATAGCTAGATCACTATGATTCTTTTGATTTTTATTTTTCGCGTTTCCTCTTATGGAAATTGCTTTAAGCACCGTATCATTATTAATAATGATTGGATTTGTATACTGAGTGCTTTTAGTAGTTGGAGTGCTCCCATCAAGTGTATAGTAAGTCTTCGCCCCTGGTGTGTTTGTCTTTAATTCAACCTTCTGCTCCAAATAATAAGTACCTGATAAAACTGAAGAGGTTGGTTTTTTTACGTTTCTATAATTATTTTCTTCTTTTGCCGCAACAATATTTAAAGGAAAGAAAGCTAGAATAAGAACTCCTACAGTAATAAAACTTAGAACTTTTTGTATTGACGTATTGTTCACTGATAAAGTACCTCCTTTATACTATTATTCAAATGTCTACTTCCATTTCTAGAAGGGCATAACTTAAACTCTTTCCGTGCGTATCCATTCCTAAAGAAGTAGTGACTCCACCAAGTAACGCGCGGTGACATACAAATTGAAATGCTGATATATTAGGAACTTCGTAGCGAACAATGTCTCCTTCTACAATATTTCTTAAGTGTTTTTTTACTTCCAAAGCAGTCACTTTTTCACGTAGCAAGAAATAGTCTTTTTCGTCATATGGAATTAGTGATAGCATAAGCGTGTTTCCTTTATCTCCAGCTCGACTGTGAGCAAGTTCATATAATTTCTTTTTCATTTGTTAAGCTCTCCTTTAATGTAAGCTGTGTTTCTATTTTGTTACGTGAAATCAACGTAGAAATAATTCCTACTACCTCATTAACATACTTTCTTGCTCCGCCTCCGCCTGCGGGTCCATTTGTATAAAGAGCTTCTACCTCTTCTCCGATTTTAGCAGCTTCCTTTGAAGTAAGACATTTCCCTGCTACTCTCAGCCTAATTTCATAAGGAGCTGATTCTTGAAAAGAGACTCTATGAACGGAAGAAATACCAATATAATCAATTCTTAAGTCGACTACTTTATTTTTTAAACGCTTATATAAAATTTCACCAGCTAGCTTAGCTCTTTCTACAGCATTGGATCCGGCGTAGGAGATTTCCCCTTCTCCAATAACACCTGCTTCGTAACCTACGCTGACTTTTAACGTTTCAGGCCTTGGTATACCTGTTCCACCAGACACTTGAATTTGGTTCAATTTAATTTCCTGTAAATGAACGGAAGTAAAATCTGCAATAACATCCGGTGTTATATATTGATGGGGGTTAGTTACTTCGTAAAGAAGCTGTTCTTTTACAGTAGCTAAGTTAATGACTCCTCCTGTCCCTTCTACTTTAGTAATGATGGCTGTCCCATCTTCTTTAACATCAGCAAATGGAAAACCTAATTCAGCAAGCTTTGAGACTTCTTTTTTTCCCGGATCAGCAAAATAACCACCAGCTACCTGCCCCCCACACTCCAATAAGTGTCCAATTACTGTTCCCTGAGCAATTTTATCTACGTCGTCTAAAGACCATCCAAAGTGGTGCACCATTGGAGCAACAAATAAAGACGGATCTGCTACTCTACCAGTAATAATAACTTGAGCCTCTGTCTCTAGAGCTGGCAATATTGTTTCTACACCTAGGTAAGCGTTTGCGGATATGACGTTATCAAAATGAGATATCGGTTCATTTGTTTCTAGAGTCAATCCATTTCTATCTATCGACTTTAGTACATCATCTCCCGTTACGGCTACTACCTTTATCTCAATGTTTAGTCGATTAGCTATTTCAACAACTTTTTTAGCAGCACCTATTGGATTGGCTGCTCCCATATTTGTGATAATCCGCACTTTCTTTTTCTTAATAATAGGTAAAAGAATCTCTAGTCTTTCTTCTAACAAGGGATCGTAACCCATTAAAGAATTTTGACTTTTTCTTTTTTGAGCAAGTGCGATTGTTCTTTCAGCTAAACATTCTAATACTAAATAATCTAAATTTCCTTTTTCAGCCAATATAACAGCCGGTTCTAATCGATCTCCTGAAAAACCCGCTCCTGATCCAATTCTTATCATTTTCATCACCTCAAATAGTAATTGCTCCTGTTATTAATGCCACAATTGTCATAACAATGGTCGTTCCAAACGCCCACTTAAAGATAAAACGCTGATGATCGCCTAAATTTACACCCGCTAACCCGACAAGAATAAAAGTTGAGGCGGTTAAAGGACTTAATGGAAACCCAGTCGTCATCTGTCCTAAAATAGCTGCTCTGCCAATTTCAATTGGATCGATACCAAAGTTAGAAGCCGTTTGGCTAATAATAGGTAACACTCCAAAATAGTAAGCATCCGGTGTAAACACTAAGCTAAGAGGCATACTTGTAACCGCTACTAGTACAGGTAAGTAAGAAGCTAGTGATTCAGGGATAATACTAACCATTGCAGAAGCCATTCCATCTATCATCTTTGTTCCTGTCAGAATACCCGTAAAAATGCCTGCAGCAAAAATCATCGTAGAAACAATTAACACGTTGTTTGCGTGGCTTAGTAAGCGTTTTTGCTGCTCTTCTGGATTGGGATAATTCACTAAAAGAGCAATTACAAAAGCCACAATAAATAAAATCGGTAAAGGTAGCCATACTTTAATTAACGCGATAAGAAGCAAAATTGTTAAAGCAAGATTAAACCAAAAAAGCCGTGGTCCTTTTGCTTCTAGAGCAGCTGCATGTTCTGTAAACCCTTGTATATGTGCTTCCAGTTCAATGACTCCTAGCCTCTGCCTCTCCTTTTTCCCAAGCCAAAAAGCAGATGCTAACACCCATACAATCCCAGCAATCATTGCGGGAATAACAGGGTTAAATAATTGGGAAGAATCTGCATTAAATGTCGTCATGGCTCTAGCAGTAGGGCCTCCCCAAGGAGCTAGGTTCATAACTCCTGCTCCTAAAGCAACCACTCCTGATAAAATAAGAGGGTTCATCTTTAATCTCTTATAAAGAGGTAGCAGCGCTGTAATTGTAATCATAAAAGTGGATGCACCGTCTCCGTCTAATGACACAAGCATTGTGACGATAGCTGTCCCTACGACTACTTTTAACGGATCTCCTTTAACTAGACGAAGCATTTTAGAAATCATAGGATTAAATAGGCCTGTATCAATCATTAAACCGAAGTACAAAACTGCAAAAACAATCATAATACCTGTAGGCGCTACTTTTATAATGCCTTCTAACATCATGTCTCCCATTTCTAGCCCAAATCCGCCTATCAACGCAAAAACAGTTGGCACGAGAACTAAGGCAATCAATACAGATAAACGATTGGTCATAATTAAAAATAAAAATACGCCAATAATTAAAAACCCTAAAAGTGCTAACATGTAATCCCCCCTGCCCTAAATTTACAGATTCAAAAATCTTAGATGTAAAAACCTTCGGTACTTTTTGTTCTTGCAGGATTCATGCCAAGAATATATAAAAATGGAAACAAACCTTTATTAAACCCCTTCAACATGTGTTGAAAAAAATTTACGACAAAACAAAAAAGAAAGCGTTAACAATTAAACTGCTTTCTTTTTTTGTTTTTGTAATCTAAATTCTACTATTTTAGAAATAATCACTGCCCAGCAAAAAAATAGGCTTCTTAATACATATTCTTCTGTATTTCTAAAAATCTAGACATCTTTCTAAAGTCTTAGAAATGAATATGATATTTTTTCATTTTATTGTATAAAGTAGCTAAAGAAATATCTAAAACCTCTGCTGCTTTCCTTTTTCCTTCAATATTATTTGGATATTTTCTTAATATTTCCTGAATAAATTCACACTCTTTATCTTGTGTAGCTTGTTGCAGTGTTTGACTGCTTTTTTCCGTTTTACCTGCAACGCCTGAAAATCTTTTTTCATTTTTAATCATAAATTCTGGAAGGTGATGAAATAAAATATCTGTACCTTCCGTCATACATGTGGCGTAATCAATTACATTTTTTAATTCTCTTACGTTGCCAGGCCAATGATAGGCTTGAAGAAAGTCTAGTGTATAGCCGTCAATTGTGTAGGAAGTATTTGTAATCGAGTGCTCAATAAAGGAATAGACAAGTTTACGTATATCTTCTCTCCTTTCTCTTAAAGGAGGTATCTCTAATTGAATGACATTAAGTCTATAAAATAAATCTTCTCGAAATTGTTTCTTATTCACAAGCTGGTGTAGATTGCGATGCGTAGCAGCAATGATCCTTACGTCAACTGCACGTTCAGTAGCTTCTCCTACCCTTCTGATCTTTTTCTCTTGCAGAACTCTTAACAACTTAGCCTGAAGATCATAGGACATATCTCCAATTTCATCTAAAAATATAGTTCCGTTGTTTGCTATCTCGAATAGTCCAGCCTTCCCGCCTTTTTTAGCATTTGTAAAAGCACCGTCTCCATATCCAAAAAGTTCACTTTCTAACAGAGACGAAGGAATAGCTGCACAATTTACAGGTATAAAAGGACCATGCTTGCGCTCACTTTTATTATGTATAGCCTGTGAAAATAATTCTTTTCCTGTGCCGCTTTCCCCAGTTACAAGAATAGGAAATTGAGATTCTGCTACTTTTTCAGCTATATAAACAACGTGCCTCAACCCTCCTTCCCCACCAATTATTTGTTCAAATGTATATTTTGCTTCGTAGATAGAATCCATTCGGTTTTCTAAATTCTTTAACTTTTCGGTTTGTCTTCTCAATTCCTTTGATAACTTGTCAACTTCATTAAGACTTTTACAAACCGATACGGCTCCTGCAATTTTACCTTCTATTATAATTGGAGCCATATCCACCATATATTCCCGATTTTTTTCTTTTCGATATACGCCTACTCTGCATTGTTGATCTTTTAGAGTATTTGTTAACTGAGCTCCTGGGCGATATTCTATTAGTGGCTTTCCGATAATATCACTTTTTACTCCTGTAATCTTTGTATACTCTGGGTTAATAAATCTAACAATCCCTTCTCTGTCGATAACTAGAATACCATCATTTATCGAATTTATAACTGCATGCCACCAGTTAAACTTTTTAGAAGAGAAGTCGACCTCTATGTGCTCTGGGAATGTATTCCTCACAGTATTGTAAGCTCCTTTCTATAATAACTTGAGAGTAGATTCTTGCTTTATTTATAATTATCAACTAATTTTCTCTTTTTTGAAACAGAGTCCGCTCAATTAATTTGAATAATCTGATTTACATAAGTGAATATAACCTCGCTTTCTCCATTACTATTACTAATGTGTAAATTCATTGCACCGTTATTTATATTTACGATGAAACACTCCTCATAAAGAAAACTATATTTCTATTTTCAAAGAGACTTATCACTATAGCAATATCTTTTAAAAAAGCTATCCACTTTCTTCATAAAGATTACATATTAAAAACACCTAAAGATAGTTTAGGTGTTTTTGAAAGTTTTATATTCATCTTTTCTCTAAGTAAAAGCTCAATAGTTATATGGCCTTCTTACTCTTTGAAGCCCCTTGTTTTTTTCTCCACATATTTTCCATTTGTTCGAGAGTTCTACCTTTCGTTTCAGGAACAAATTTCCAGACGAATAAAGCAGAAAGTACACTCATTAAACCGTAAAAACCATATGTTAATCCTCCGCTATATTCCATCATCACGGGATATGTAGAGGAAATAAAATAGTTAGCCGCCCACTGAGCAGCTACGGCAATAGCTACAGCACGACCTCTAATTTTATTAGGAAAAATCTCTGAAATGAGCACCCAACAAATTGGTCCCCATGACATCATAAAGGAAGCTGTATAAATAATGATAAATACAAGCGTCCCTATACCAATGATGTTTGAAAAAGCCATGCTTGCTACACCGAACATTCCAATGGCCATTCCGATAGACCCTGTTATTAATAAAGGTTTTCTTCCCAAACGATCAACTGTCAAAATTGCAATTACTGTAAAAATAACGTTTACTAATCCCATAATAATGGTTTGCAGCATAGAAGAACCTTTAGCCGCTCCCATGCTTTCAAAAATACGCGGAGCATAATATAGAGCTACATTGATTCCTACAAACTGTTGAAATACAGAAAGCAGTATACCTACAACGATAACTAATTTTCCATATGCCAATAATTTTTCAGACGAAACATTGGTAGAAATTGTTTGTTTAATATCTTCTAAAATTGCTTTCGCTTCTGAAGATCCATTAATTTTAGTTAGTATGGCTAAAGCTTTTTGATCTTGATTCTGTATAGCTAAGTAACGAGGCGTTTCAGGAACTAAAAACAAGAGTGCTGCAAAGAGTAAAGCTGGAATAGCTCCTGAAGCAAACATGTATCTCCAACCTACATCATTAATCCATTCTAAGGTTTCCCCATTTGCAATACCCCAATTCACGAAGTAAACGACTAACATTCCAAAAATAATCATAAATTGATTGAACGATACCAATCTGCCGCGAATATCTGCCGGTGCAATTTCTCCTATATAGATGGGACAAATGGCTGATGCTAAGCCAACACCAATCCCACCTATAATGCGGTAGAAGTTAAAAGCTAGTAACAAAGAGAGTGTCGGTTCCCCTTTTGTGAAAAATAAAAACTCAGGATAAGAAGCTCCTAACGCTGAGACTATAAAAAGAATAGCTGCTAGTATAAGTGATTGTTTGCGTCCTAGTTTCGTCGCAAAATAACCAGATACCAATCCTCCAATAATACATCCTATTAAAGCACTTGATACAGTAACACCGTGTGCTAAAGATCCTAACCCTAAGCTGTCAATAAGATACACCTTTAATGATTCTTCAGCTCCAGATATTACAGCTGTATCATATCCAAACAGTAACCCCCCGATAGCGGCAACTAAGGTAATAGAAAAAATATATAATGAGTTTCGATTTTGTTTCATGCGTTGTTAAAAGCAGTTAGTTAAGAGTAACAGTAGAAGTTCTATTTCTAACTGAGTTCGCACTTATTTGAATGCGTTTTCAAATTCTTGGAGCACAAAAGAAATTTTCTTCGTCCATTCGACTAACTGCTCTTATCCTCCCCTCTAATGTACGTATTTTTCTATTGAATCAAATCTTACTACAGCATTTTCTATACTTCCTTTTGTGTCAGGTATATCGATATACAACCATAATCAATTGATACAAGTTACTTTTATATGAAGCTCCTTTTTAAAGCAAGGTTGCATATTTTTCAACCTATTACTTCCTTTTAAATTCGCCTAGCTTTTTACTTAAGTCGTGTGTTTGAGGATATACTTCTTTATATAATTCATAAAGCTGTTTATAGACTTGTACATGTTCTGCATTAGGATAATATGTTTTCGAAGACGTAATAAATACGTTTGCACACTCTTCCAATGAGTTATACCAGCCACAGCCATAAGCTGCTAGCATGGCTGCTCCTAACGCTGGGCCTTGTTCAGTAGACAACTTTACGATTTTCGCATTAAAAACGTCTGCTTGAATTTGAAGCCAATGATCATTTTTTGCTCCGCCCCCAATGGATACAATAGACGTAATTTCCTTTCCGTTTTCTCGAAAGATTTCAATTGACTCATTTAAAGAAAACGTAATACCTTCAATAACCGCTCGCGTAAAGTCTCTCTTTTTATGAGAGGCATCCATTCCTATAAAACTTCCGCGAATCGTAGCATCTGCATGCGGTGTACGTTCCCCGACTAAGTAAGGGGTAAATAAAAGGCCGTTTGAGCCGATTGGGACATTTTTTAGGTCAGCCAATAATTCTTCAAACGTGACGTTTTTTGCGAAATTGTCCTTAAACCAGCTTAAACTGTGCCCCGCAGATAGCGTAACACCCATCGTATAAAAGGCATTTTCTTTTCCATGATTAAAATAATGGACTTTTCCATCAAAGTCTCTATCGCTTCGTTCCTCATAAGAAAGAACAACACCCGATGTCCCAATGCTACATAGTGTTTCCTCTGATGATAAAATGCCGGCGCCAATTGCTCCGCAGGCATTATCTGCTCCACCTGCAAATACTTTCGTTGAAGTGGCTAATCCCGTTTTTTGAGAGAACGCTTCACTAATATTGCCTATGCATTCACTAGATTCAACTAGTGGCGGACAAAGATTAATATTGATTCCTGCTAATTGGCAAAGCTCATCATCCCATTTTTTCTTGCTGATGTTTAATAATAATGTACCGGCAGCATCTGAATATTCACTATGAATAAAGCCGGTCATTTTAAAGCGTAAATAATCTTTAGGCAGCATAAATACAGCTGTTTTTTCAAATATAGCCGGTTCATACTCTTTTACCCACAATAATTTAGGAAGAGTAAATCCTTCTAAAGCCTGGTTTTTTGTTATCTTTAAAAGACGTTTTTCTCCAATGACTTTATAGAGATGATGACATTGTTCTGTTGTTCTTGTATCATTCCACAAAATGGCGTTACGTAATAGGTTGTAGTTTTCATCCAGCATCACAAGGCCATGCATTTGTCCAGAATAACTAATTCCTTCTATATCTTCGGGTTTTATATTAGCGTTAGCAATTAATTCACTTAAAGCACTAGCCGTCTGCTGAACCCATTCTTCTGGATTCTGTTCACTATACCCTGTTTTTTCATGAAGGAGAGGATAATTCTTAGAAACCACAGCGCAAATCTTGCCTTTTGTATCAACTAAAATCGTTTTTACGGCGCTTGTTCCTAGATCAATTCCAATTACATATTTCATCTTGATACCTCCGCGTTTATAAACGAGAGTAGAATTGTTTCTACTCTCGTTTGTCTTTTAAACTTCTAAAATATATTGATTTAAAATGGCCTTTAACCGTTCTTGTCTTCCTGATTTATTCACAATATTCGGATTTTTAAACGCGTACTGCTCCAGTGTATGGAAGTTAGCTTTTCCTTCCACAATCTCAAGCCCAATTCCCTCTTTAAAGCTGCTGTAGCGCTCGTTAATAACATTTTCGAAAACACGATCTTCTACTAATTTATGTGCTACTTTTAACCCTCGAGCAAACGCATCCATTCCTGCTACATGAGCATAGAGTAAATCGTCTTGTTCAAAAGAACCTCTGCGCACTTTAGCATCAAAGTTTAATCCTCCGCTGCCCAGCCCTCCATTTTGCAGGATTTCATACATTGCTAGCGTTGTAGAATATAAATCCGTTGGGAATTCGTCTGTATCCCAGCCTAAAAGAGGGTCACCTTGGTTTGCATCCACTGATCCTAATAAGCCTTGTACTCTGGCTACTCGTAATTCGTGTTCAAATGTATGCCCAGCTAACGTTGCGTGGTTAGCTTCTAGATTAAGTTTGAAGTATTTATCTAATCCGTATTGTCTTAAAAATGAAATAGTTGTTGCTGCATCGGTATCATACTGATGTGTCGTAGGCTCTTTAGGTTTAGGCTCAATTAAAAACTGCCCCGTATATCCAATTTCGGTTGCGTAATCTACAGCCATATGCATAAATCTGGCTAAGTTATCTAACTCTAACTGCAAATTTGTGTTAAGCAGTGTTTCATATCCCTCACGACCGCCCCAGAATACATAATTTTCTGCACCTAGTTCTTTTGCTGTTTCAAGCCCCTTTTTTACTTGAGCCGCCGCATAAGCAAATACATCTGCATTACAAGAAGTAGCTGCACCATGAACGAACCGGGGATTTGTAAACATATTCGCTGTGTTCCATAATAACTTTACGTTACTTGTTTGCATGTATTCTTTGATCATAGTGACGATAACATCAAGATTTTTATTTGTTTCTTGCAACGTACTGCCCTCCGGAGCAATGTCTCGATCATGAAATGCGAAGAATGGAACATTTAATGTTTCAAAAAGTTGAAAAGCTGCCTCAACTCTCGCTTTTGCTAAATCCATTCCATCATATCTATCCCAAGATCTTTGCATAGTAGCTGCGCCAAAAGGATCCGTACCATCTGCTGTAAACGTGTGCCAGTAAGCAACAGAAAAACGCAGCTGATCTTTCATCGTTTTACCGCCTACTACTTCTTCAGGGTTATAGTATTTAAAAGCTAAAGGATTTTTAGAATCTTTACCTTCGTATAAAACTTTGTTTACGCTTTCAAAATAATTAATTTTATTAGTACTAGTTTGGACCATTTGTCATTTCCCCCTTTGATTTAAGTGAACAAGTTTATCCATCAACTATCTTAATTGAGTTAGTTTGTTTATCCAATAAACTAACTTTATCTCATCATATACAAAATAAATGTTTTTTTCAATGTTTTTTTTAGAAAATTTAGTTATAATATTAGATATGATACTTTTAAATATCTAATTCAAGCTTCAAAAAACACCAACTTAGTTCGATAGATAAACAAAGGAGTGGTTATTATTCAAATTGCAGATCAAGCTTTAGTAAAAAAAATGAATCAAAAATTAATATTAGATGAAATTTTAAAGAACTCCCCTGTCTCCAGGGCAACTCTCTCTGAGATTACAGGATTAAACAAGTCTACTGTCTCCTCTCAAGTAAATACACTGCTTGAAAAAGATTTTATTTTTGAAATTGGGGCAGGGCAATCTAGAGGTGGCAGAAGACCTGTAATGCTTGTTTTTAATAAGAATGCAGGCTACTCGATTGGTATTGATATAGGAGTCGACTATCTTAACGGAATTCTAACCGACTTAGAAGGAAATATTATTCTCGAGAAGACTTCTGACTTGTCTAGTTCTTCCGCTAGTGAAGTAAAAGAGATTTTATTTGCACTTATTCATGGTTTTGTAACCCATATGCCTCAGTCCCCTTATGGTCTAGTCGGAATAGGAATTTGTGTTCCAGGTCTTGTAGATCGTCATCAGCAAATTATTTTCATGCCTAACTTAAATTGGAATATCAAAGATTTGCAGTTTTTAATTGAGAGTGAGTTTAATGTTCCGGTTTTTGTTGAAAATGAAGCTAATGCAGGAGCATACGGTGAAAAAGTATTTGGTATGACAAAAAACTATGAAAACATCGTTTACATCAGTATTAATATCGGAATTGGAACTGGACTTGTTATTAACAACGAATTGTATAAAGGTGTTCAGGGTTTTTCTGGGGAAATGGGTCATATGACGATAGATTTTAATGGACCCAAATGCAGCTGTGGAAATCGAGGCTGTTGGGAATTATATGCTTCTGAAAAAGCGTTACTGGCTTCGCTCTCTAAAGAAGAAAAGAATATTTCTCGAAAAGAGATTGTGGAACGCGCAAATAAAAATGATGTAGAAATATTAAATGCACTTCAAAACTTTGGCTTTTATATCGGAATTGGATTAACCAATATTCTTAATACATTTGATATAGAAGCTGTTATCTTGAGAAATCATATAATTGAATCTCATCCTATTGTTTTAAATACGATTAAAAACGAAGTTTCTTCTAGAGTCCATTCTCATTTAGACAATAAATGTGAACTATTGCCTTCTTCGTTAGGAAAAAATGCACCTGCTTTAGGAGCTGTTTCTATCGTTATTGATTCTTTTTTAAGTGTTACCCCTATAAGTTAGTTAAGTGAACGTAAAGGTTAGCAAACTATATCACGTTTGATCTTAAGAATGAAGAAGCTACTTTCGATGAATTGATTTGCTATAAAAGGGAAAGAATTACCCTCTTCTATTAAGAGTGTTAGGTCTGTCTCCACCCTCACCTTTTCATCCCATGCAGCCAGTCACCTATCATAACGGCAACTGGCTGTTTATATGTTATTAGCAACCTGCTCTTTTCTAAACTACGGAGAGTCTTGCCTTTTGGGTTAGTTTACCTGCTTTTCAAATTATGAATCATGTCTTGTCAGAGTAGTTATGACTTCCTTATATTCCTCTAACTCTTTGGTCTGTGCGAGAGTATTGATTTTCTCTAGCGATAAAAGAGAGTTCTGAATAATAAATGTGCGAGGCTCCGTATCATTTTGCAGTAATTCATCCGATATAAACGTAACAAATTCTAGACTTCTCTTTCGTTCCTCTTCATTTGTTAGTTTATTTTCAATCACCCGTTTTAACTTCGCAGTTACACGCGTCAGATCTGTCGAAAAATGACTTTCTGTTTTCTCATTAAATACCGCAGAGTAAACGGAAGGGTTAAATAACTGTTCTTTTTGTTCTGCTACTTCGATTACGATTTCCTCTGTACGCTTCATACAATAACGGACAATTTGTTCAATAGGTAATGGATAGTTCAGCGCTTTGTTCATTTTAAACATATTGTTAAGCATTCCTTCTAGCAGCACAGCTCCATCAAATAAATAAGGAGAAGTCTTAGACGGAAAAATCTGCTGAAAACGTTCATATATCCAGTTGAATGTTGCCGCTTTTAATTCTTCTATATAATGAAATGTTTTAACTTCATTTAAAATGAGTGTACTCTCAATCATTTCAGGAATTTTGTTTTGCTCTGCAAAGTTCATCATAAAGATCATCTGTTCTTGAAATCCCTTCTGATTATCCTCTCTATATTCAATGGCTACTTTTTCTCTTTGTAGAATAAGTGATTCTTGCAGAGACGAAAGTAATGAGATAAGCAGTTCGCTTTTAGATGAGAAATATTTATAAAATGTTCCTTTTGAAATCCCGCTTCTTTCTAATATATCTTGTACCGAAGTGTCTACGTATCCTTTTTCCATAAAAAGCTGGTGTGTATGCCCTAAAATATCGAGCTGTTTTTGATTCATTGCTGTTACTCCTCTGTTTACAATTTACTTTTTATTTAGTATAACTTATCTGCCTTTTCCTACGTGAATTTTATCCTTTTTCCTTGATAACCAAGTAAAAATAATTATATACTATTAGTACATTTTTATACTATATGTATAAAAATGTACTAATAGTATAGGTTAATTCGACAAAGTAACTATTTATCTAGCAAGTGACAACTACTGAGCGCTATGTAGCTAGTAAATTCCAAATCTATACCTATTCTGAAGGAGGAATAAGATCATATGAACAAAGAAGTCATTCCCGTTACAGAAATTCCAAAATTTCAATCACGTGCAGAAGAGTTTTTCCCTATCCAATGGTATAAAGAAATGTTGAACAACTCCCCCGTTTATTTTCATGAAGAAACAAACACATGGAATGTATTCCAATACGAACATGTTAAACAAGTCTTGAGCAACTACGAATTTTTTTCAAGCGATGGACAAAGAACCACTATTTTTGTTGGAGATAATAGCAAGAAAAAAAGCACGTCTCCAATCACCAATCTTACAAACTTAGATCCTCCTGACCACCGGAAAGCGCGATCTTTGCTTGCTGCCGCCTTTACTCCTCGCAGTTTAAAGAACTGGGAACCGCGAATCAAACAAATTGCAGCAGACCTTGTAGAAGCGATACAAAAGAATTCAACTATTAATATTGTTGAAGATTTATCTTCTCCTTTTCCTAGTTTAGTTATAGCAGATTTATTCGGCGTACCGGTAAAAGACCGATATCAGTTCAAAAAGTGGGTAGATATTCTTTTTCAGCCTTATGACCAAGAAAGATTAAAAAAGATTGAACAAGAAAAGCAACGTGCAGGAGCTGAATATTTTCAATACCTCTACCCGATTGTCGTTGAAAAGCGCTCCAACCTTTCTGATGATATTATTTCAGACTTAATTCAAGCGGAAGTTGATGGTGAAACATTCACAGATGAAGAAATTGTGCATGCTACCATGCTGCTTTTAGGTGCAGGAGTTGAAACCACAAGTCACGCCATTGCAAATATGTTTTATTCTTTCTTATATGACGACAAGTCGTTATACAGCGAGCTGAGAAGCAATAGAGAATTAGCTCCAAAAGCAGTAGAAGAAATGCTTCGATATCGGTTTCATATCTCCAGACGAGATCGCACGGTTAAACAAGATAACGAGCTATTAGGCGTTAAGCTAAAAAAAGGAGATGTCGTGATTGCGTGGATGAGTGCATGTAATATGGATGAAAATATGTTTGAAAACCCTTTTTCTGTAGACATTCATCGTCCAACTAATAAAAAGCACTTAACATTCGGAAACGGACCTCATTTTTGTTTGGGCGCCCCTCTTGCCCGACTTGAAATGACAATTATCTTAGAAGCATTTTTAGAGGTCTTTTCTCATATCGAACCATTTGAAGATTTTGAATTAGAACCGCATTTAACAGCTTCAGCTACGGGTCAATCTTTAACATACTTGCCCATGACGGTGTATAAATAAAGGTTATGTACGTAATAAAGCAGAGAAACGTGAAAGAGATTTACCTTCTCCGTCACGCTTCTCTTTTTGTTATTCCGCTATTTATTGCACTTTTAGTATCTCTGCTAAGTATTTATGTACTACACTTGAAAATACTCAATACCATTTACAATTGGCAGTAAACGAAACTTAAATGCCGATGAGCTCGTTAACGAACTATCAGCTATTGCCTTCTTTGCCTTAATACACCTTCTATAAAATGCTGATACAAATAATTAATAAGAGCAGTGGCAATTGAGATGAGAAAAAGTTGAAAGCGCGTCATGTTTACCATTTTATATACCTTCAGTTTTTCTGCCAGACTGGTCAAAGGATACGCAAATAGATAGTCAAATAGGACGTTAATTAACAAATATTTTTTGAAATTCCCATAAGTCAGCTTAAAGACCCAAAAATTAGCTATAAAAAACGGTCCAAAGATAAAAGATATATCGCTTGAAAATTTAGGGAAAAGAGGTTTCCTCACTTTCCACCACGTAAAGCTTTTAGATAACTCACTGATAAAAGCAATAACTAATGAACTAAATGTTAAAACAGGTAGGTATCTTTTAAAGACAAATTTATCAACTTTTACTATAGACAGCCAAGGCAATAAAAGTAATGCCAAAAGCGTTAACTTTCCTTTCATTATGTACCCAACTCCTGCCGTTACAAAAATGTAAGCTAAATCATATTCTTTTTAGTTTGTGTAATAGGCTCTTTTTTATGTGTTTATTACACTGTGTTAGTTCTTTTATTCACCTTTTATTACAAGATTTTTTGCTTTCAGGAAATTATTGATTCTCATATTCTGCATGTGCATGGAGAAAATACGGAGGTGAATGTTTAAAAGGAGGAATTAAAAATGACTACAGTACGTGAAGTTATGACTAAAGATGTGAAAGCTTGTGCACCGCACGATCCAATAACAGCAGCTGCAAAATTAATGCGTGATATTAATTGTGGCTCTGTGCCGGTGTGTCAAGAAAATCGAGTAATGGGAATGATCACAGACCGTGATATCGTGTTAAACTGTGTGGCGGATGGAAAAGATTGCAACACTGTGCATTGCCATGATTGTATGACTAAAGATGTAATTACGTGTTCTCCGGATACGGATATTCATGAGTGTGCACGTATGATGGCTGACCATCAAATTCGCCGCATTATTGTAGTGGAGAATAATAATATGGTTGGAATCTGTGCAATCGGCGACCTTGCGACAGTGAACGTATATGTTGATGAAGCCGGTGCGGCATTAAGCGAAATTTCTAATCAAGTTCATTAAAACTTTTTAGCATATAAATCCTTAATGCTTGTACAAAATAACCCTGTCTGCAAGGAGGTGCTAATATGCCAAATTTAAACGATAACAAATTTAAAAAGATTCAGTCTGAGAGTCAAAAGCAAGGAAAGTCTCAAGAGGAATATGCGGCTGAGCTTGACGCTAATCGTGCAAAAAGCCAAAAGAAAAAATAACAATAAAAAGGATTACAATCGGCAGAGGCTCGTTTGTAATCCTTTTTATCATCCCGCTTTGTTACAGGCGGCGATCAGTTATAAATGTATAGTGAGTATATGCTTCATACTTCTCACCGGGCTTTAATACACAAGAAGGAAAATGCTTATGATGAATAGCGTCTGGCAAACCTTGTGTTTCTAAGCAAACGCCAAGGTATTTCTCTGAGTGAACCCCTCTAATTTCGAACTCTTCGTCTAGATGATTCCCCGTATAGAGAACAACTGAAGGCTGATCCGTTTTGACTTCTATTTTGCGGCCGCTCGCAGGATCAAATAATGACATCTGATTTTCAGCTTCTAAAAGAAATGGATGATCGTATCCTTTACCCACTAATATATTTTGCGGATGTGTGGATTGCACTCCTTCCTTGAGACTATGCCCTTCTCTAAAATCAAATGGGGTATCTGTGACGTTTAACACTTCTCCAGTAGGTAAAAGATCATCATTCAACTCTAAGAATTGGTTACTTTTCAGCTTCAAAACATGATCCAACACCGTTTCTTTTAGATTTCCGCTTAAATTGAAATACGTATGATTTGTTAAATTGATAAGAGTATCTTGATCTGTTGTTCCTTCGTAAGAAATATGGAACTCATTTTTATTCGTTAATGTATACGTCACTTTCACTTCAAGGTTGCCGGGATAGCCTTCTTCTCCGTCTTTACTTACATATGTAAATTCAACGCCTACATGATCACTTGCATCAATTGTTTTGGCATTCCATATTTTGTGACTAAATCCTTCTGCTCCGCCATGCAAATGGTTGTTTCCTTCATTTTTCTCTAGACGATAGGTTTCATTATTAAGTTCAAACGCTGCTCCACCTATACGCCCCGCTACGCGTCCGACCACAGCTCCGAAATAAGGAGAATACTTTTGGTATTCTTCTATTGAATCAAATCCCAACACAACACTTTCAATCTTCCCTTCCGAATCCGGCATTTCAATATTTGATATCACACATCCATAGTCAAGGCAGGTGATTTTAAGCCCTTCATCATTTAATAAAGTATAAGCATGTACAGCTTGATTGTTTAGTTCGCCAAATTTCTCAAAATTCACTTTCATTTTTAATCAGTCCAATCCTCTTTTTATTCGTAAATTGCTTAACGGACCCTATATGTTATAAACATCGGATATGTTTTTATAGTTCCCTCTGCAATCCTTCCTGAATCTTCATTATTCTCATTTTATTGTAATCGTGTACATTTCCTAATTCAAGCTTGAATGATAAAGGCTGGCTACCGTTTGTCGTTGCTATTTCTTTAGTATTCCTAAATATTCTTCCCAAGGTCCTACATCTTCTCTGTATCGTTCTGCCATTACTCGAACAATTTGGGCGATATGCGTTAAATCGTGAGCAATCCAAGTCGAGAGCAACTCTCTGACTTTTACCTCGCCAAACTCCGGGTGTTCTCCTCTCATTTCAAGAAGCTTTTCATGCTTAATTAGAAGCTTTAGTTGTTGTAAATTCTGCATTCTTATCATGTTGAATTCAAGAAGCTTTTCATCAATCGAACTAGTAGATTCCTTGTGTAAATGAGCATAGCGGTCAAACGGAGGGAAAGCTTCCCCTTTTCCTTCTTGAAGGATGAATTCTAGCCTTGGTATCCAATTGTTTTTTTCTGCTTCTATTAAATGTTCTATTACTTCCGAGGTATTCCAAGTTCCTTCTCCTTCATTGCAATGCAGCCACCCTGCAGATAGTCCCGATAAAAATTTTTCAAGCGTTTGTGGCGTATGCTCAAGTATTTCAATCGCTTCTTTTAAATTAAAATTCATATAAATTCCCCTTTCGACAAATATGACTTTCAACGTAATAATAATGAGCTGTCAGTTATGTGAAAATTCTTGCGATTATAGTCAATTTTACCACAATTAACTTCTATTAAAGGTAGAAGCTAATCTTCTACTTACTTTAAGGCTTACTAAAACAAAAAACAGAACACATGTTTGGTTTTTCTGTAGAAATATGATAAAATATACATAGGCTAGAACGCAGTGAGTATCAGCCTGGATGGATACTGCTCATCGGTAAAATAGATTGCTAGCGACTTTTTCATCTTGAGCTTTCCGTTTGAATTGGAGTGAGACAACAGTGAGTAAAAATCAAAAGCGATGGACAAAAGAAGAAGATAGATTTCTTATCCAACACTATGGCGCTATGACGCTTCAAAAGATGGGTGAGCATTTACATAGAAGTAAGGAATCGGTTAATAAACGGCTTACTCGATTAAATCTTCGTGCTTCAGATACAGCTTTACGTAAAAAATGGACGCTTGAACAAGATGCTTTTTTACAGGAGAACATTGATCTCATGAATAACCGTGAAATGGCACACTCCTTAGGCAGAAGTCCTTCTTCTATTGCTACGCGCATAAAAGTTTTGGGACTAACACGAAAAACTGCGATGCGAAGATGGACAGTACAAGAAGACGAATATTTGCTAAGGTATTACGGAGTAAAATCCCTTTCGCGCATATCAGCTAAATTGCAGCGAAGTGTGCAAGCACTAGAATCGAGGTTAAGTCGTTTAGAGGTGTATGGAGCTAAATCGCACGTAGGACATATTACAGCGTGTGAACTAGCAGCCTGCCTTGAAATAGATGTTCATACAATTTACAAGTGGATTCATAAAGAGAATCTACCGTATAAAATGATCATCGCCAAGACAAGAACATTCATGGGAATTGACATTCAATCTTTTTGGAAGTGGGCTGAACAAAATAAATCGTGCCTTAACTTTTTTAAAATACCTAAAAATACGCTTATTCCAGAACCAGCGTGGGTGGATGAACAAAGAAAGCTAGACTATGTAAAGCGCCCTAAATACGAGCATAAAAAGTGGACAGCAGAAGAAGATGCCAGATTGTGGCGTATGTTTTATCAGGAAAAGCGCAATCAGCGAGAAATTGGAGAGCTGCTCGGGCGTTCGAGAAATAGCGTGCAGCGACGCTTAGAGCGTTTGCGTAAAAAGAAACTAGCTAAGTTAAAATAAAAAAGTTTGGAGTAAGCATAGCTTATTCCAAGCTTTTTTTATTGATATGATTTTTTGTTAAGCTTTAACTGCTTTTTCCCAATCTGCTGCAAATTTTTCCATTCCTTGGTCAGTTAACGGGTGTTTTGCTAATTGCTCAATAACAGCGTATGGAATTGTGGCAATATGAGCCCCTGCAAGTGCTACGCGCGTTACATGATCCGGATGTCTTACAGATGCGGCAATAATTTGAGAGTCGATATTTTGAACGCGGAATAACTCAGCAATTTTAGATACTAGCTGTACCCCGTCTTCTGAAATATCATCAAGACGTCCTAAAAATGGAGAAACATACGTCGCTCCAGCACGAGCTGCTAAAAGCGCTTGGTTTACTGTAAAGATTAGGGTTACATTTGTTTTTACGCCTTTTTTTGCAAGATAGCGCGTCGCTTCCAAGCCAGCCAATGTCATAGGCAGCTTAATCGTAATATTTTTATCTCCGTCGTTAATTTTAATCAGTTCTTCTGCTTGAGCGATCATGTCTTCAGCAGAAAGTGCGTCAGGCGTTACCTCAGCGGAAACGGATTCAACTTCCGGTACCATTTGAAGGATTTCTTCGATGCGGTCTTCAAATCTTACGCCTTCTTTTGCTACTAAAGATGGATTGGTTGTCACACCAGCCAGAACACCTACTTTGTATGCTTTCTTAATATCCTCAAGGTTTGCTGTATCAATAAAAAATTTCATCTCACTATTCCTCCTTATTGTTGTACATCAATCTGCATTTCAACTTGCGAACTATAGCCTAACCAATTTGTTGCAGGGCATATAGATTTTCTATAGAAGCGTTTTCAATCTCTTTTGCAGTTAATACCTTTAATTTTTCTAAAAATTGTATGGCGTCCACTCGGTCTTCAATGTCTTCTTCTGTACGAATATTCTCCGTTTTAATCTGATGGATACATTCGTTGATGACTTCTTTGTACGCATTCGTTTTGATAAACCATTCTGCTAATAGCGTTTTTGTTGCTTCTCTTTCTTCTTCACTTTTAACTGCAAACAAACTCTCTGTTTCCGTTTCACTCAGCATAAGGCTGCTAAAATCGTGATTCATACAAAGCCAAAAATAACCTTTTTGGCTATCGTAATACTTTCCTTCTCTTAAAAGAAAATACTTGATTCCAAATTTAATTTTATGAGATTGATTTTCTGAACTCGGCATATGAATTTCTTTTATTTCTACGCTTTCTGATACATCCAGATATGTTTCTAAACCGTACTTTGTATTCACTATTTTTGCATCCAATATGTCCATCCTCATTCTCCTTTTCTCAAATTCTATTTATTTTTATAAAAACAGAGGTCTGATTTTATGTAATAATGAATCCAGTTTTTGTGGATGTTTTTCTTAACCAACCGACATGTTTTACTGTTTACGCTTTCATTATATATCAGATTATTCGAAAAATCATCAAAAACAATCAAATTCATTCAAAAAAAGTCATAAAATCTTATAAAATAGTCAAAAAAGGTCATCATCTATTAAAAATAGATGAACTTTTATATTGATTGCTTGCTTCAATGTATTTTAAGGTAACTATCTCTGCAAAAAAACCGACTTTTATTACATACCCTCTATGCAAAAATATACCCTCCCATTTCACCAATTTTTCACTTTAACATGATATCCTGTAGTATAATTTTGTTTCACGTGCTAATTCCTATGAATTTTTGCTATTTAAGGTTATTCATTTTTATTAGTGGGAAAGTTACATAAATACAACACGTTATAGGGGGACTTTAACATGGATAAAAGAATTGAAACATTAAAAGAAAAGCTGCCTGATAATCATAAGGAGGTTGCTGTTCTGACCTCTCATATTTTTGATGCGCTTGATAAATTAACAACTGAACATCGCAGATATGTTGATATTTCAGCAGCAGCCAAAATAAAGCCGAATCCGGATGAAGAGAAAGCTTTTTTTGATACCATCTATCAAGTGAAAACACTCATTATGTCAGAGCTTGAAAAAACCGTTGAAGATATTGAGCACAAAGGTGATAAAAACTGGCATAAAAACTATAAAGATGGAATCGAGTGATAGGTAAATAAGACGTTTAAAAGCCTGTACTTTTTGGAGCACAGGCTTTTTCCTTTGAGATTCTCTACACTCTACTGGATCGATTTGGAGAGCTCTGGGAATTCAATTATTGAAGGTTTAATACCGTTACTTTTTCACGAGTCATCGATTCAATACTTTTACGAATGCCTTGAGCGCCCATACCGGATCCTTTTACACCGATAAAAGGGAAATGATCGGGACCGCGTTCTGTGCGGCCGTTGATTTGAACGGAACCGACTTCAATTTTATTTGCAATTGAGAAGGCTTTATTAATATCTTTTGTAAAAACGCTTGCTTGCAAGCCAAATTCTGATTCATTTGCTATGTCAACGGCTTCTTGATCAGAAGCGACGCGGATAATTGGTAACACAGGACCAAATGGTTCTTCCCATGCTACACGCATAGTATCATTCACGTCATCTAAAAGCGTAGGGTAGATAAGGTTTCCTTCCCGCTTGTTTCCAGTCACAACTTCTGCACCTTTTCCGAGTGCGTCTGCAATTAAAATTTGAATAAAGTCCGCTGCCTTGCTATCAATTAATGGAACGATCGTACATCCATCTTCAGGAGAACCCACTGATAGTTTATGTACTTCTTCTTTTAGGATGTCGACCAGCTCGTTTGCCACTTTTTCATGCACAAGTACACGTTTAATGGCTGTACAGCGCTGACCGGAATAAGAAAATGCTCCGCTGATAATATGTTTTGCTGCTTCCTGCAAATCTGCATCTTCACATACAATACCTGGGTCTTTTCCTCCTAGTTCTAGCACAAGAGGAATCATGCCTGCCTTTTTAGCTAACTGAGTACCCGTATTTGTTCCTCCGGTAAACGAAATCATGTTAATGCCTTTATGTTCAACTAAGTAATCACCAATTACAGATCCGCGACCCGTTACGACGTTTACAAGTCCTTGTGGAATACCTGCTTGATCAAGAGCTTCAATCATCTTAATACCGCTGATCGCTCCTTGCGTTGCGGGCTTGAAGATCACTGCATTTCCTGAAATAAGCGCAGGCGCCAGCTTAGCAGCTGACAAATTTACCGGATAATTAAATGGAGGAATCGCGAGGACAACCCCTAAAGGTACACGTTCAACAATGGCAACTTTAGACTTAGAACCTCCAGGAAAACTATCTCCTTTCATGCTTTCTCCATTCATATGAAGTGCTTCTTCAACTGTATAACGAATGAAATCAGCTGTGCGCACGACTTCATTCCTTGCATCTTTTAAGCTTTTTCCAACTTCTTTCATAATAATTTCGGCAATTTCACTCTGCATTTTTACCAGCTCATCTGCCCACTTATATAAATATTTTGCACGGTCTTGCAGAGAAGTTTCTGCCCACCCCTTTTGAGCTTTCTGTGCGGCATGTACTGCTTCATCGACTTCTTCTTTTGTGATAGCCTGCACTTTTCCAATCACATCATGACGGTATGGAGAAACAATATCGATCGTCTGCCCTGATTTGCTTTCTTTCCACTCACCGTTAAGATAAAAAGAATAAGTTGATACATTTAAAACCGTTGTTGTCATAAAAAGTCCCCCTTAATAAAAGTGAAATTAATTATCAAAATTTTCAGTCTTTTTTACGAATGAAAACTCTGTGAATATTTGAGCAAAAAGAATTCTACCTGTATTCATTTCTATAACTTTTATATCCCGTGTAACTTCCTTAATCTTATACTGCTTGCTTGTTGCCTTTAAAGCAGCAGCTTTTTTCTTTTTAACTCAAAACAAAGCCTCGTATAATTTAATGAATATTTCGTATTTTTAATATATATAAATTTCTTTCATTCGTACAATACAAATAAGTTATCTCAATGATTAATAATTTTAATGATTCATGTCCCGAATACGAAGAAATCTTTATGGTTTCCTACTTTTTTAAGTGAAATGTCTGTTTTAAGCTCCCTTGATTGTATTTACTTTGGATGGAAATCCAGACAATGCATACACTCTTTTTATTTTATGTGTTGAGAAAATAAAATAAGGGTATAAAATAAAGATAGGAAAATGAAAATGAAAGTAGAATATATATTCTAAAGGGAGGGATTTATTGTGATTGTTACTTTAGGTTTTATGGCATCAATTATTGCTTTGTTTATGCTTTTTACTAACCGGACGTCCAATATCCCGGAAGAAATAATCCATGAAACAACAAATGCCAATAAAGAAGAGCAGTATATGTATTATATATAAAGCGTCTTAACAGACGCTTTTTTGTTGCGCTTTTTACAAAGTCTAAAGCAGTTAGAAACGGCCCTCACCTATTATTTATCTTTATTTATCAGTGCCTGATAGCCATAAATAGTTAAACAGAAACTAATAAATGAAAAAAAGATATGTTTTGGTTTAAAGCTGACTAACGTAAATAAGTCCAATTTTTGATACAAGTAACTTAGCGGAAAAGCAAATAGTGAATCCATAAGTAAATTAACGAAGAAAAATCGTTTAAAGCTACCAAACGTAAAATGAAAGATCCACAGTGTTCCTACTAAAAAGGGGCTAAAAATAAAACTGCTATCGTTTAAAATTTTCCCTTTCCACCCTCCTTTTACCCTCCACCACTTGTAAGGAATAGCTAATGAACACATTCCAATTACTAACGATGAGGCAAAAAGAGAAGCGGGAAAATAGGTTCTAATTGATTTTTTTTGCATAAGAACAAGGGAAATCCATGGAAGAAGCAATTGAAGAATTCTTATGACATTGGGCATATTATTAACTTCTCCTTTCTTATGTTAACATGCCTAAATGTAATCGGATTATGCCTATATCCGCAAAACAGAGTAAGCTCTGTTACTCCGTGGGTTATTTTATAACCGGTGGAGCAATCATGACTAAGACAGAGTACAGCTTCCAGCAAAACGTTTAAGAGTTAATTCTTTTCAAATGAAAATATTTGAATTCAAAATACGACAGACTTCGACACTATCTATTTGTTACTATATTTTTTAGGTTATATTTTTAAGATTTGAACCGTTTTCACATAAATAATTCAATAATTTAAACCTTTAAAATGACGTGGCAAGTGGAGGAAACTTAATGTGTTTCAAATGTAGACTACTGCTGATAAAGATAGAATTTATACGAAAAATGATGATGATGATTGCCCTAGAAGAAGGGTTTACAAGTAGTAATACGATTAAAATCAGTCAGGATCTAGATGTATTGTTAAATCGGTTTGAAGCTACTTGTTAAGAAATGCTGGCTGATAACACAAAAAGGATCTTTCGATAAGATCCTTTTTTACTGTTGGTAGACGATTATTCGTTTCAAAAAAATGAAAGGCTGATATTATGTAGTGGTACATTGTGAATGCTCTTTCATGCTCTATTTAATCATTCTGGGCTTCAAAAAAATCCCACATCATTTTTGAAGCATTAGGACCTTTTGAATCAGTATCTGATCCATTGTCATTTCCTCCTGACCATGCATGCCCCATATCCTCTACCATAATTTTTTTTATCCAGATTTTATTTTCTGCATCTACGTAGTCAGACATTATGTAGCTATAATGATTTCCGTTGTCTTGTGACGTATAAAAAGCAGCATTTTCATGTAGGTCTATACCGAAATTCTTGTATGTATAAATCCACTGCTGAATTAATGTAGACGCATTAATTGGATTGACTGTTGTATCTGATTGACCATGAAACGTAATGATGGGAACAGGCCGTGCATAAGGTCCCATTTTTTTATAAGCTTCATCACCGTCAAGTTCAGGATTGAAAGAGCCGTATAGCATGACTTCTCCAGCTGTGATGAGGTCTACAGCACACGCATTACTGCCTGCTGAATGAATGCCTACCGCTTTAAATACATCAGGATAAGCAATAGCCATCACATTTGCCATAAATCCTCCAGCTGACATGCCAGCAAGGTATATATTAGTAGAATCAATCGCATATTTAGCGGTTATGTGATCAATCATATCTTTTATTATGTCTGGCTCTCCATTACCGCGAAACTGGTTATACTCATAAAACCAATTCCAGCACCCGTTGGAATTAGCAAAGTAATTCATCTGAGGATAGAGAACAATAAAACCTTTTTCTTCTGCTAGCTTATTCATCTCCGTACCCGCAGCAAAATCATCTGCATCTTGTTGACATCCATGAAGCATAACGATTAATGGTACTTTACTTAATCCAGTATATGTACTTGGAACATATACCTTGTAGGTAAAATAATCATCATAATTATACTCTTTCCAAATAGGACGAAAGAACGCACTCTGTAATTCTATTAAAAACGTTGAAGCAGTTAAAGCTGGATTCATAAAAAAGGAACATAAAGTATTCACGAAGTTTACCCTCTCTCTATTTCTGATGTATACTCTCTATTTCGTTATATCACAAAATAATCCTTTTATTATGTAGCTCTTCTTTTGTATATGCCTTTAATTATTTTCCTCTTCATTCTTTAGTCGTACAAATTCATGAGGTAAGTTACGCACTGCGTTGGATAACAACTTTAGGTGATTTTATTAAACTTAGTATAACGACTAGCCAATCAGGAAAATTTTAAAGGAAGTGTTCAAAATGGCTAAGGCAAAGCCTCATTTTAAACATTACTGGAATGAGACCATACGAGGACTTATTATCACCAAATAATAGACAAAAATCCTACTACAGAAAAAAGTTGTGCAGCACGGATAGGTTAGTAAGGCTAGCCCTTTACGATAGCGATAAAACAGTGGGTCTTATCGAAGAAGGCACGCATGAGTTTAGCTTAAAAGAACCTATCTTTCCATATTCTGAACCAACTACAAAATAAATATCTTTCAAGTGTATAAAAAAGGACTGGCTTTTTATAGCCAGTCCTCTTTATGTTATCGAACGATTATTTGTTTAAAAAAATTAAAAACTCACATTATTTGGCGGGATGTTGTCGTCTTTGTCATCTGTTTTCAACTCGGACTCTATGTATGAATCTTTAGAGGATTCTCCCATACGCCAATAAACAAGAAAACTGATGGCAATACACCCTGCTACATAGAAAAAGAAAAGTGATTCATGGCCGATACTTTTTAGCCATAGGGCAATAAATTCTGCTGTGCCTCCAAATATAGCAACTGTAAGTCCATATGGTAATCCTACACCAAGAGCTCGAATTTCTGTTGGAAAAAGCTCAGCTTTTACAATAGCGTTAATAGATGTATAGCCTGTTACAATGATAAGTCCAACTGTCATTAATAAAAAAGCCATGACTGGGTTATGTGCTTGTTTCATAAAAAGAAACAGCGGTACAGTCAATAATGTTCCTAAAATCCCAAAGCTCATTAACAGCGGTCTGCGTCCAATTTTATCAGATAGCATACCTGCTATTGGCTGAATGACAACAAATACAAGCAGCGCACAGAAGTTAATCCAGCTTACGACTCCTTTATCTAGTCCTACACTGTTTACCATAAATTTTTGCAAATACGTCGTATACGTATAAAAAGCGACCGTTCCTCCTAATGTTAAGCCAATAACGGTCAACACCGCTTTAGGATGCTTCATAAGTGCTTTAATTGTCCCTGCATTTTCACGGCTTTCAGAGTCCATTTTAGAAAATTGTTCTGATTCATCCATTGTACGGCGCAGCCATAAAACGCTTAGTGCTCCGATTGCTCCAATAACAAAAGGAATACGCCAGCCCCATGAAATCATATCTGCTTCACTAAGAACGTTTTGCAGAATAATTTGAACACCTAATGCCACCAGCTGACCAGCAACAAGCGTCACATACTGAAAGCTTGAATAAAATCCTCTTCGCCCGCTGCTTGCCATTTCAGAAAGGTAAGTTGCAGACGTTCCGTATTCTCCGCCTAAGGAAATTCCTTGCAGCAAACGCGCTAGTACTAGAATAATAGGAGATAATAATCCTATGGTGCCATAGCTAGGAGTACAGGCGATAATAAAAGAACCGCTCGCCATAATGGTAATAGATAAGGTAAGCGCAGCCCGACGACCATAACGATCCGCGTAGCGTCCCATTAATAAACTACCGATTGGACGCATCAAGAAACCGACAGCAAAGATCGCCGCTGTGTTAAGCAGCTGACTTGTTGAATCACCTTCTGGGAAGAATTGTGATGAAAAATAGACGGCAAAAGCAGAGTAAACATACCAATCGTACCATTCAATTAAATTTCCAACAGATCCTTTGAAAATATTACTTGTAACGCGCCTGTTGTTTGCAGCTTCACTGGTATGAGCCATGAGTGATCCCTCTTTTCTTTGAGTGTTTAATGTTGGTTCTCCTGTAACATGAAGTAGTAAGTAATTTACCAGCAAATCTTTTTAAACAGCTAGATTGTATTGCTTTCTATAAAACCTGTTCAACCAATTACTTATATAATGAGAGCGCTTAAAAAAGGTTGGATAATTCATTTCAATATCATCTATAGATAACAAAATAAGCGGTTTTAAAAGCGGCAGCTGTCTATTACATATGTAGTGTTAATCCTCCCTTCTATTTATATATTGTACTATTGATTTATTAGAAAATATAATATTTTCTAATTATTCATACAAAAATTTTACAAAGTTCGGTTTTCTAATTTATATGACAAACAGAAAAAAAGCCATGTTCTTTAAGTAAGAACATGGTTAAGAAAATACTCTTTTCAACTTGTAAGTGTAAGCTGCTTACATTTACATAATATGTAGAATAAACATAACTTGTACTAAGCTCTAACCTAAATTTAAGATAATTATCGAATTTTAATCTTATCCCTTATTATATATACAGCCATAGATGCTCTATAATGTTGTTGCATCGGCGACCTTAATTTATCTCATTTAACTTTAAATTCACACAAAAAGCGTTCCACTCCGAGATATTTTTCACCTAAACTTGTTATTTGGAAGCCAAAATTAGAATAAAAGTTTACTGCCTCTTTATCTGTCTCAGCAAAAATAGAATGTATATCATAGTTCTTACAAAGAAAGCGAATCATGCTGCTTCCTATTCCTTTCCCTCTCTCTTTTGGTAAAACAGCTATATGTTTTATAACAGCTTCCTTAGCGTTAAAAAATTCAACTCCTATACAGCTAACGGTTCCTCCATTTATTTCAATACTATATAATTTCCGACTTGGCAAACAAATGTATTTTTTATATTCTTCATCAACCTTCTCTTCTAAAGTTGCATAAGATAAAAGTTTTTTTATGGCCGAACTTACCGCAAGTGAAGTGATTTCTTTCATTCTAGCGCCTCTTTTCGCTATTATCTTATGAATAATTAGTTTATTTTTTAGGACCTTACGGCTTGCACTTATATGCCAAAGAATAAACTATACGAAGTAGTGAATGAGAAGAAATACCCCGAGAACTGGAGCGGCAGCTAACATAAGGTTTATAGAATTTGTAATTCTCCACTTCTTGTCTGTTTTTGATTCTGTGGCAAGATTGGCTCTCATTCGATCACCGCTTACAGCTGCTCCAGATATAATGATGGCTACCCCTACTAATAGAATGAAAGCGGTGAAAAGTACTGTTTCTGAATTTACGTTAGCTATTGTACATGCTACTAAAAGAATAAAAGATAAAATGAACCCACCAATAATTGATTTAATCATCTCTGTCTTCCTCCTAGTTTTTTTATAATCCCCTACACATTATCTATATAATATCATTTTTTCTATATTTTTACTTTTATTTTCTTTACTTCAACAAGTAAAAAGACAATAATTAAGGTAACTAAAAAAGCGAAACGCTTATGTCTAAGTGCGTTTCGCTCAAGGGAACTACATTTTAACTATCTTTTGTGATGTCTGCCGGACGTATACGAATTACTTTTGATAAGTCACTTAGTGGTAGCTGTATCTGATGACCTACACGCCCGCCTGAAAAGTAAATCGTTTCACAGTCTTCTGCCGTAGAGTCAATGAAGGTTGTGAACTGCTTTTTCATTCCGATAGGAGAACACCCGCCGTGAACATATCCTGTAAGTGGCAACAGCTCTCTTTGAGGAATCATTTCTAAAGACTTTTCACCAGCTGCTTTTGCCGCTTTCTTTAAGTCAAGCTCCTTTTCAACCGGTACCATGAAGACATAATGTTCTTTTGATTTCCCTACGGTCACGAGTGTCTTGAAGACTTTAGCAAGATCCTCTCCGAGCGAAGTAGCTACCTGTACCCCACTCAGATTTTTAGTTTCATAAGAATAATAATTGTACTCAATCTTTTTCTGATCTAAAATTCGCATTACGTTCGTTTTATCTGCTTTTTTACCCATAATTATCACCGATACCATCATAACACGTTTTGTTTTCATATCTCCATATATTAGGATAGGTAGATTATTTTGTTTACTAAAAAAGCCACTAGAGACGCTAGTGGCTTTTTTCATTCCATACATTCAATTGTTCTACTGCCTCAATACGTTTATCTATAGTTTATATAGTTAAGATTTCCACCTTAACTATATAGGTGACATTTTACTTTATGCTTGCTATCAATCACTGTATCTTCAGGTGTTTCTTTCATGCAGCGGTCAAATGCGAACGGGCATCTTTTATGAAACGCACACCCTGAAGGTGGATTAAGAGGAGAAGGAATTTGACCTTTAACCTCAATTTTTTCACGTTTTTCATGTTCGTGAATTGCCGGGACAGATGATAAAAGAAGTTTTGTGTAAGGATGACGAGGATTTGAAAAAATCTCATCTGTTGGTCCTTCTTCTACTAGTCTACCTAAATACATCACGCCAACGCGGTCCGCAATATGCCTTACGACGCTTAAATCGTGGGAGATAAAGAGATACGAAAGCTTCATTTCTCTTTGCAAACTGCGCAGCAAGTTTAAGATTTGTGCTTGAATGGATACGTCCAGTGCTGAAACCGGCTCATCACAAATAATAAGCTTTGGGTTTAAAATCAATGAACGCGCAATTCCTATGCGCTGACGCTGACCACCTGAAAATTCGTGCGGATAGCGGTTGTAATCTTCTTCGTTAAACCCAAGCTTTTTTAATAATTCAATGACAAGCTGCTTTCGTTCGCTTTTGGCGCCTACATTATGAATTGTTAATGTTTCTTGAATGGAAGCCCCAATCTTTTTCCTTGGGTTAAGGGAAGTATGCGGATCTTGGAAAATCATTTGCAAATCTTTACGAATTGTCCGTAAGCGTGATGCTTTGGATTCGAAAATACTTTCTCCATTAAACTGTGCTTCTCCGCCCGTTGGTTCTACTAATTTTAAAAGCGTGCGCCCTGCTGTACTTTTTCCACAGCCAGATTCACCTACTAATCCGTACGTCTCACCTTCATAAATATCAAAGGATAAATCTTGAACCGCTTTGATTTGTCCCTTCGCTTTTCCTAAAGCTGAACGAACCGGATAGTATTTTTGCAGGTTGCGAACTTCAAGCAAGGGCTTGGCGCTTTGCTGTTTTGCTTCACTAGACATACGCAACCTCTCCTTCTTGAATTTTTTCATAGTGCCAGCATCGAACGCGATGCGTATCATCGGCATGCTCTAAAACGGGTACTTCTTTATGGCATTTTTCCGTTGCAAACGGGCATCTTGGTGCAAAACGACAGCCGTCTGGCACGTTTGAAAACGGCGGAACCGTTCCTGGAATAGACGAAAGCTCTTTTGTTCTGTCACCATCTAAATGAGGAACCGACTTAATTAAGCCCATTGTATAAGGATGAAGCGGCTTTGAAAACAGCGTTTTAACGTCCGTTTCTTCCATCACTTGTCCTAAATACATCACGGCTACTTTTGTACAAATATTAGCGACAACTCCTAAGTCATGGGTGATGAACAGCACGCCCATGTTGAGCTTGTCTTTTAAATCCATCATAAGGTCAAGGATTTGCGCTTGAATGGTTACGTCTAAAGCCGTTGTTGGCTCATCGGCAATAAGAAGCTTCGGCTCACAGGCTAAAGCCATCGCAATCATAATGCGCTGCCTCATTCCACCCGAAATTTCATGCGGATACTCTTTTGCTCGCTGTTCTGGAGACGGAATGCCGGTTAGTCTTAAAAGCTCTACGACTTTCTTTTGCGCTTCTTTTTTAGAGACTTTTTGATGCAGACGAATCACTTCAGCAATTTGTTTTCCAATTGGCATAACGGGATTTAATGAAGACATGGGATCCTGGAAAATCATTGAGATTTCGTTTCCTCTTAACTTTTGAATTTGCTTTGAAGACATGTCCAATAAGTTTTTTCCTTCAAACAAAATCTTACCATCGTAGCTTGTTAGGTCTTCATCTAGTAGCTGAAGAATAGATTCGGACGTTACGCTTTTTCCTGATCCGGATTCACCGACAATGCCTAATACTTCTCCTTTATTTAATTGAAGAGATACATTGTCAACAGCCGTTACTTCTCCGCTATACGTTGTAAAAGTTACTTGTAAGTCTTCTACTTTTAAAAGGGCGTTACTCAACGTTTTTTCCTCCTTTTCTTCAGCATTACGTTTTTCGGATTTAACCAATCGCGCAGACCGTCACCAAATAAATTAAGGCCAAGTACAATTAAAATGATGAATACACCTGGAAACACGGTCATCCACCACGCGTTGTAAATGGCAAGCTTTCCGTCATACAGCATATTTCCTAAGCTTGGTGTTGGCGCAGGAATTCCGGCTCCTAAAAAGCTTAGCGAAGCCTCTGTTAAAATCGTCACAGCAAACACGTATGTTACTTGAACGATTAAAGGCGATAAGACGTTTGGCGCTATATGAAAACAAATGATTCGAAGTGAGCTTGCTCCTTGAGCTTTTAGCGCTTCAATAAACGTTTTTTCTTTTACAACAAGCGCAGCTGAACGAACAATTCTCGCAATCGAAGGAATAAATACAAGGCTCAGTGCGATAATAACGTTGCTTGTTTTAGGTCCTAAAGCAGACATGATGGCAATTGCTAGTAAAATAGATGGAAAAGCAAACAAGCCGTCACAAATTCTCATTAAAATATAATCAAGAATTTTATAATAAGAAGATAAAAGTCCAACGATTAAACCCAGTACAGTAGCAATAATCGTTACTGCGGCTCCAATCATTAACGATATTCTGACGCCGTACATTGTCCGACTAAATACATCTCGTCCAAAGTTATCCGTTCCAAACCAGTGCGTGCTTGACGGCGGTGCTAATCGATTTGCAGGGTCGATTTGTAAGCTACCAAAAGGAGAAATGAGCGGAGCAAAAACAGCAATCAAAATAGATAATAAAATAAGTATCGCTCCTCTTACTAGCAAACGATTTGAGAAGAAGCGCGCTGCCGCTGGGTTTCTTTTTTTCTTTGCAGGTACTGAAATGGTCTCTGTATTTTGTTGTGCGTTCACATTGATTACCCTCCTTTAATCATGATAAGAATTGCGTACACGCGGATCGATCACGGCGTACAGCAAATCAACAACTAAATTGATGACCACATAAGCAACCGTAATTAAAAGTACAGCTCCTTGAATAAGCGCGTAATCTCGGCGTTCAATTGATGAAACAATCAGCTGACCTAATCCCGGGATGTTAAATAATGATTCTGTTACTGCCGCTCCGGTCACAAGTCCCGCAAATGATTCTCCGATAACTGTTAAAATCGGTAAAAAACTCACGCGCAGCGTATGCTTAAGCATAATTGTACGTTCATTTAATCCTTTTGCTTTTGCTGTTTTAACAAAGTTCTCAGAAATGGTATCGAGTAAAGATGAACGCGTCATACGCGTAATTAATGCAGCTTGAATCGCTCCAAGCGTAATCGTTGGTAAAACTAAATATTTTAAGTACTCAAATAATCCAGCATTTAACGGAACGTATCCTGAAACAGGGAAAATTCGAAGCTGTACAGCAAAAAGCAAAATAAGGAATGAACCGAGAAGAAAGCTAGGAATGGAAATACCTAAAAGACTGGCTCCCATAATGCTTTCATCACGAATCGTTCCTTTATGTTTAGCTGCATATATACCAAATAGTAAAGCAAACGCCACGCCAAAAATTTGCGCGAGTATAGCTAGAGAAACTGTAGGACCTACGTTATCCCAAATCGCCCCGAGCACAGGTTTATTTAAAAAGTAGGAATAACCAAAATCTCCGTGAAAGATGTTAGATAGCCAAATAAAGTATTGATTAACAACAGGCTCATCCAATCCCATTTCTTTGCTTAGCGCTGCAATTTGTTCCGGACTTGCGCCTTGTCCTAAGATGATTGCTGCGGGACTCCCAGGCGTTAAGCGCGTAATTAAGAACACAACAATAGATACAATGAATAAAACAGGAATTAGTGCAAAAAGTCTCTTAAGTGTGTAAGCTCCCATCGTAAACTCCTTTCTAAAACAGAGAGCATATGCCCTCTGTTTATTAGAATAATAAGATATTATTTTGTTAAACTCATATTGTAGAAAATTGGACCTAAATTATATTCATAGCCTTTTGCATTGTTAGAAACGGCATTGATGTTCACTTTATGACCAATAAGCGTGAACGGAAGTTCGTCCCATACGTATTGCTGAATGGCATCAATGTCACCGCGCGCTTCTTTAACAGAAGGAGCAGCTTTAATTTTGTTTAAGTAGTCCATTGATTTTTCAACTGATGTACCTTTTGTAGTCCAGAATCCTTGGAAGATGGTAGAACGAGCATTCCAGTCAACAGGATAGATGTCCCATTGGTTTGTATCACTCATTTTATCGCTGAATGTCGCCCAGTCGTATACTTCTAATTTTACATTCATACCAATGTCTTTTAATTCTTGTTGAACCACAACAGCTGTATTGTATTGATCTTGGTAATCACGAGAAGCCATTAAGCGAATTTCTTCTCCGTTATAACCAGATTTCTTCAAATATTCTTTTGCTTTTTTCTTATCATGCTGGTTATATTCTTCTTTTCCAGCTGTACTGTAGTAGTTTGGATACTCTTTGTTCACAATGGATGAAGAAAGCTTGTAATAATCTGAGCTTCCGTAAGAACTGTCTAAAATATCTTTTGAGTTAAGGGCTGCGTTAACTGCTTTTCGTGCATTGATGTCTTTAAAGACACCTTTATCTGCGTTGTAGAAAAGTCCCATAAATCCGCCTGGTGATGTTTCTACTTTTGCATTTTGACTGCCTTCAACTTGTTTGGCATTATCGCTTGATACAGATAGCGCAACGTCAAATTGTCCGGTTGTAATACCAGATATCCTAGTTGACTCATCGCTTACGAAACTAATCTTAATTTCATCGACGTGAGGAGTTTTCTTAACTTCGCGGCCTTTCGAAGAATAATCTTTAAATTTCTCTAATAAAAGATATTGATTTTTCTTCCATTCTTTTACTTTATACGGACCTGTTCCTATGTAGTCTTTGATCCCTTCATCAGATGCATTGTCAACGACTTCTTTTGGTAAAATAGCTGCTGCGGGGATTGGATCAGCTAATAAAGAAAGCGTGTTAACATTTGGTGATGGTAAATGAAGTTCTACCGTATAATCACCGGTTTTGGTCATTTCAGCACCAGAGAAGTTTGTTTTTCCAAGAGACGATAGCTTAATCCAGCGGTTAATAGAAGCGACAACGTCATCTGCAGTCATTTCTTTACCATTATGGAATTTAACCCCTTTTCTTAATTGGAACGTGTATGTTTTTTTATCATCGCTAATATCTACTTTAGACGCTAAGTCAGGCTTAGGATTTCCTTTGTCGTCTAAAATCATTAGTCCTTCGTAGATACTGCGCGTTGCGTCTTTCACATCTGAGTCCCCAGTAATTTGAGCATCTAGCGTTGCTGGCTCACTTTGAGACGCGACGTTTAGCGTTCCGCCTTCTTTTCCTTCTTTTTCACTTGAAGAATTTTTGCTTGCATTACCACTGCACCCTGCTACCATGAGGACAATGGTTAAAAGAGAGATGAAAAGTAAATAAGTCCTTTTCACTAAAATCACTCCTATTTCCTTGTATAAAATTTTAATCCGACTATAATAAGAAGAATAGTAGGAATGTGAACAATTGTAGCACTACCATCTACCTTTGGCAATTAGTATTTTTAACATACAGAGGCTATTATACCATTTTCTATTAAATAAATATGGTATATATGTATAATAGTTGAACAAAAAAACCATTTATTTCTTATAAAGCAAGCGATTGAGAAAACCTTATCAGCGCAGTAAAAAAGAAAAAACATCTCAAGAAATGGTAATTTAACAAAAAAGGAGAAAACAACAGTGGGATTTTTAATTGGTATATCAGGAAGCATTATTGTGGATCAAGGAGGACGCTTTCCAGGCTATAAGCGAGCGTATGTGAATAACGACTATATCGAATCAACAGCGCTCAGCGGCGGAGTTCCTTTTATCTTGCCAGTGCTAAAAGATGAAGAAATGATTAAAGCGCAGGCAGAAAGTATAGACGGGCTAATTTTATCAGGTGGACAAGACGTTAATCCCCTTTTATACGGTGAAGAACCGACAACCAAAACGGGTTCACCTTTTTTAGCACGGGATCAGTCTGAACAGCTATTGTTAAAGCATGTAATTGATCAAGGAAAGCCGGTATTAGCGATTTGCCGCGGTTTACAAATTTTAAACGTTGCTTACGGCGGCACTCTTTATCAAGACATGTCAGATATTAAAGAGGCATTTATTAAACATGATCAATACAACAATACAAGCGACCCTTCTCATTCCATCATGATTAAAGACGGCACACGCCTACATGACCTTTACGGTAATCAAGCTCTTATTAACTCATTTCACCACCAAGCGATTAAAGACGTAGCGCCAGGTTTTGAAGTTTCCGCATGGGCAAAAGATGGAGTCATTGAAGCCATTGAAAAACAAGGAGATCAATTTGTAGTCGGCGTGCAGTGGCATCCAGAAATGATGGCAAAACAACATATTTCAATGCTGAACTTGTTTAAACTGTTTATGGAGCATGTGAAACAGTCGGCTGGGAAAAAAGTCAGCATTTGATGTTTCAATCTACTTTACTACCAATATGAAAAAGGCAGGCCATTATGGCCTGCCTTTTTGTATTAACTGAAGATGCGTAAAGAAACCTAGACAAATCTTCATCTATTAATTAGATAAAATAGTGCAAGTATTTTGGCTTTTACAGTATTTCAATATACCCTTCTGTTCCATGTACGCGAATTCGCTGACCGTCTTTTATCAGTTTAGTAGCATTCTCTACTCCGACAACTGCTGGCAATCCGTATTCACGTGCGATGACTGCGCCGTGAGTCATCAGTCCGCCAACTTCCGTAACAAGCCCTTTTATCCCTACGAATAACGGGGTCCAGCTAGGGTCAGTGAAGGAAGTGACTAATATATCTCCATCTGATAGATTAGCATCTTCCATATTTAAAATGACGCGCGCTCGCCCTTCTATCACCCCTGCCGAAACCGGTAAACCTACAATTGCTTGGGACGGGAGGTTTTCTCGTTTGTACGCACCGGTAATAATTTCACCTTGAGACGTGATCACACGCGGAGGTGTTAGCTTTTCATATAATTTGTACTCTTCTTTTCGCTTGCTGATGATTTGATGATCAAGCTTATATGTGCGCACGACTTCTTGAAGTTCTTCAAACGTCAAATAGTATATATCTTCTGATTCATAAATAACGCCGGCTTTTACGAGCTGCGCGGCTTCTTTCAGCAGAGCCTGCTTATAAACAAAATAACGGTTAATCATGCCGTATTTAGGATATTCACGATAACCGATAAAATTCCGGAGGAGATCAATTCTTTCTTTTGTTTCTTTTGCTTTTTGTTCACCATCCGGCAAATGCTTCAAGCGGTTTAACAGCTCTTGCTCGTTTTTCAAGGCTTCCTGCAGGCCTTTTTCAAATTTTTGTTTGCTGGCATTGGGTTTAAGGTTTTTAATATTACCAAGAATCACAGGGATAAGTGCAGCCGGTTTTTCGCTCCAACGAGTTTTCGTAATATCGATTTCTCCGGGACATCGCATTCCGTATTTGCTGAGATAATCATAGATAGCGTCTTTGGTTTCCAGTCCACCTTCAAACTTAACCAGGTTCTCCAAAAAATTATCATCTTTTACATGCTGTAAATAATGAATGACTTCTGGATAAGGACGAATTACATCCGCGACATCCAATAGCGCCAGACCCATTTCTGAGGTAATATTGTTTGGTACAGATTGAGAAAGCGCGTCTGCTGCGTTTTTTTCACCTAGCCACGTCTCCATTTTTTCATTGATCCATGATGAAGCATCCATAGCGGCCATAAACACAGCTGTACTTTGTGGGTCAAATAAAATCTTCTTTAATGTCCCGATATCTTCTGAAATAAAATCGACTAATTCCAGCCCTGATTTCGTTTGGATGGTTTGTTTTAGCTCTTCTATTGATGCTTGATTCTTCTTGATCAAGTCAGAAACGATTGTCGAGTCGTTTTCGATTTGTGCCTTAGGCTTCGTAGGCGGCACGCTTTTATTGCTTTTACCGGAACTTTGATCATTTGGTAAAGGTTTTATAAAGTCTCCTCGCTCTATTATGCTTGTAAGTGCGTCTTTCATGAGCGGATCATGTTGTCCCATGGCACCTAACATCATTTTTCTGCTGTCAGGTGAAGCGAGCATAGGTGTAACATCAACAAACAGCCTTCCACCGGCTGTACGCATCGGTGCATTAGTTGTTAACAGAAAAAAAGACAATCCCAGTGGTTTCATGGCATCGGTCATCATTTGTTGGTGTCCAACAGATACATAAACGCGATTTTCCGGATCATGCGCTTCAGGAATTGGATATAAAGTAGTGATCGGACGACTTTGGACAATATAAAATGCATCATCAGCCAAGCACCATTCAATATCTTGAGGACAATCAAAATAAGCTTCAAGCTGTCTTCCAACGCGTTCTAATTGTAAAATTTGAGAGTCAGTGAGCGCTTGCGTTTTTTGCAGACCAGAAGGAACTTCCTTCGCTTCTGTTCCGCCTTCTTTTAATCCATAGATAGCTACCTTTTTAGCTGCTATTTTTTTATCGACGATTTTTCCTTCTTGTACTTTATAGCAATCGGCAGAGACCAAACCAGACACCAGTGCTTCTCCAAGTCCGAATCCCGCATCAATGGATAGCAGCTTTCGATTATAGGTAACGGGGTCAGCGGTAAATAAAATGCCTGAAGCCTGCGGAAAAACCATTCGTTGAACAATAACAGATGTGTGCACTTGACTATGGTCAAATCCATTTTTAATCCGGTAGGTTACCGCGCGACTTGTAAACAGGGAAGCCCAGCATTTGCTAATGTGCTGGAGAATGGCTTCTTTGCCTCTGATATTTAAATAGGTGTCATGCTGACCAGCAAAAGAAGCATGTGGCAAATCTTCAGCAGTCGCACTTGAACGAACTGCATAAGCATGCTCCTCGCAAAAATGAGAGAGATAATGAGTAACGGCTTTTACCATGTCAGAAGGAATTTTTATTTCCAGAATGGTTTGGCGAATTTTTTCGCTGATTTCACTAATTTGATTTCGATCATCTACTTTTAGTATCGTCAGCTGATTCAGTAACGCTTGAAATGTTTCATTTTGTTCAAGGGCTTTTTGATATCCGACTGCTGTAACACAAAACCCTTCCGGTACTTGTATTCCTTGAATTTTTGATAAAGCCCCTAAATTCAAGCCTTTTCCTCCAACAAGTGAAAGCTGTGTATCTTTTATTTCT
This sequence comes from Priestia aryabhattai B8W22, assembly GCF_000956595.1. Classification (GTDB taxonomy): domain Bacteria; phylum Bacillota; class Bacilli; order Bacillales; family Bacillaceae_H; genus Priestia; species Priestia aryabhattai. The sequence goes on from NZ_JYOO01000001.1 coordinate 122,980, forward strand.
TGAAAGCTAAGAACTAAAGAGTTCATTCAACATCTCTCCTAACCGGTAATGTTTTATTGATTTTACCAGCAGGAAATGAGAATAAACAGTCTATATCGGCGTTTTTTTATGTGGTATAATTAAAGTAGGAAGAGAGTTACAAATCTTTTTGTCAGCAATTACGCATTTGAAAGTTGTGTAACTAACTTATCTGGTTGACTTGTATCTTTTTTTAAACAGCTAAGTGCATGTTTGAAGTGTTTGTTGATCTTCCCCATTTAGCACTTTCTTTTTAGAGAATAAAATTTCAGCAACTTTCCTCATTTTAACTCTTCTTTCATTTGGTCACCTGAAGAGCCTAGCTCATTAGATGACTACCTCTATTTTTTGAACTATTCCGAAACCATAGTATTACGAATATATCTCTTTGCTCGTTTTCTAGCAAGTGTATAAATAATCACCTGCAGCACAAGCGCCGCAAGGCTTATCAGTACTACTTGTTCGACAGAATTAAAGGGCGAAAAATATTTCTCCCATTTAGAATCAGGAAGCCTTAATGCGTTATAAAAGTATGACGTACTAAAAGAAATGATATTTCCTAAAATAAGTGATAAATCCGCTCTAATAAGCCCACTTAGATAAGACAGTGCTAGTGTAACTATGGCCATGATTATATAGTTTACCTTTGAATCGTCCTCAAAATCCTTTCGCATAGATAAATAAGCATATGGAATGCAGTAAATTGAAAAAATTATAAAAGGGAGTAGTCGTCTCATATAGCAATCTCTCCAATATTTAGGATTCGACATAGTTCTCTATTATTATAAATTATCAAAGATAATTTTTTCCATTTTTTGTACATAGAGAGTGTAGAAGTACCTATATATAAAATGCTCGTTTTTAGAATTGCTCCTTAAGACAAAGTAAAAAAGCACTCACAAGAGTGCTTTTTTACAGCATATTTATTTAAACAGGACGTGTGTGTTAATCGAACATTTTCTGTTTACTGGTGATAATTACTTTTTTATTTTTCTCCTAAAAGGGCTACAGGACTAAATACCTCGTAATGAATACGTTCATTTGGTATATCCCATCTACGTAATGCTTTAAGGATAGCTTCCATAAACGGAATCGATCCACAGAAATAAAAGACAGCTTCTTTTGAAGGAACAACCGATTGTAACAATTCTAAATCAATATAACCCTCTTTATCAAAATCAGTACCTAGTCGATCCCCTTCATTAGGCGAACTATAACAGATGAAGGAGGTAACATTTTTGTTGTCTCTATCTAGTTGAGCCACATGTTCTTTAAAAGCATGCGTTTTCCCATTAATGCTTGCATGAAGAAAGGTAACCTTACGTGTAGGTTGTTTTTCTACAATGGTATTCAGCATACTAAGCAAAGGTGTAATACCTATACCTCCACTAATTAGCACAACGGGAAGTTCACTGTGATCAAGTACAAAATCTCCAGCGGGAGCTGAGAACTTAAGAGTATCTCCTGTCTGAACTTGTTTATGTAAATAGTTTGACACGATTCCTGCTGGCGCACCGTCATGCCCATCTTCTCGTTTTACACTGATTCGATAATAATCCTTTCCAGGGGCTTCAGAAAGACTATAGTGACGAATATGCGTGTATTTCTCTCCCGGAACATTTGCTGCTAATGTAAGGTATTGTCCTGCTTTATAAGAGGCAATTTCTTTCTTATTTTTAGCTTTTAAATAAAAAGATGTTACATTATCACTTTCTTCTACTTTCTTATCTATATAAAAGCTTTGATATCCTTCCCAACCTCCAGGTTGACTCTCTGTCTCTTCGTAGAGAGCTTCTTCTAGCTCAATAAAAGCATTGGCAATATATCCGTACGCTTTTCCCCATGCTTCAATAATCTCATCTGAAGCTGTATCTCCCAAAACATCCTTTACTGCTTGAAGTAAAGTTTCACCAACGACTGGATATTGTTCTGCCTTTACCCCTATCGCACGATGCTTTTGTGAAATTCGTTCAATTACAGGTTTAATGGCTTCTAAGTTTGTAATATGTTCCCCTGCAGCATACACGGCATATCCTAATGCTTCCTGTTGAATTCCTCTTTTTTGATTTGTTTGATTGAACATATTATATAAATCTGGCGCTTTTTCAAATAACAATTCATAAAATCTCTTTCCTATTTGTTTACTATGTTCTTTCAAAACCGGCACTGTTGATTGGACAATTTCAATCGTTTTAGAATCAAGCATATAATATCCACCTTTTAAGAATTTTTCATATGTATTAATCTTTTTCGGCACTACAATTTAATATGGCTAAATTTGGATTATCCTATACAGGAATGAAAATACTAACTCTAGTTACCGTAATGAACAGGTTTTTTAAGAAAAAAGAAGAATCTACCTATCCTTTTTATGCATCATATTTCCTTTGCTTAAACAAACTAATAAAAATTTATTGGGTTAGAATTAAATCAGAAAGGTGAATATCTCTATGACCAAAACTTTAAGATATACCCTATATATTATTGGCGGTCTTTTAATCATCGCAGCCATATACTATTCAATTGTTAGCAGTTTTCAACGATAAAAGAAAGCCTTCTCTCTATTTGGTTCTTGCATTTCTCTTTCTTATTGTTAGAATAGTTAGATTAATAAGAAAGAAGCGTGATAATAATGGAAACTGGCGTTTTCCCTGTCGATTCTTTTATTGAGCCAAATGGAAAAAACATCAAAGAGGTCAAACTACTTATTAAGGCCGTAATGAATTTAGTTGTGGATCATGCAGCTAATTCAGAAAGTCACCCACCTCTTTTGCCTGACTTTACAGAACAATTATTTGATAAATTTTCTTTAGATGGTGTTCCCATAGAAGAACTTCTTTTACAATTGGAAACTATATTAAAGTACTCTATGAATCCTTTAACTCCAACATACATGGGACACATGGATTCAATTCCTACGTTAATTTCTTGCTTGAGTGAGTTTGTAACTACTGCACTAAACAATAATATGTTGAGTTTTGAAATGTCTCCTGTATTTTCTAAAATGGAAGTTCAAGTACTTCAACAACTTACACAAATGTTTGGTTTAGGTCGCAATGCTGGAGGAGTTATAACGAGTGGTGGCAGCCTTGCTAATCTTCAAGCTCTTGCAGTTGCGCGGAATTCTATACTCCAAGTGAAAGAAAACGGATTAACTTCATTAACAAAGCAACCTGTCATTTTAGTTTCAGAAGCAAGTCATACTTCTTTACATAAAGCTGCAATGCTATTAGGAATCGGTACATCTAGTATCATTCCTGTTCAAAGTAACCTTCATTCACAAATGGATACACAAGATCTAGAAAGAAAGATTCCTATACTCATCCAAGAAGGAAAGCAGCCTTTTGCAGTTGTAGCTACGGCAGGAACGACTGTTACAGGTAGCATTGATCCTTTACTACCTATTTCAGAAATAACAAAAAAACACGGTATTTGGTTGCACGTAGATGCAGCCTATGGTGGGGCACTTGTCTTTTCTGAAAAATACAAAAGCCTTCTCTCCGGGATTGAACAAGCAGACTCCATTACATTTAATCCACAAAAGTGGATGTATGTCGCCAAAACATGCGCAATGGTTTTATTTAAAAATCGTGATTTGTTGGAAAGAGATTTTCGTATTTCAGCACCTTACATGAATGAAACGGAGTTTACTAATTTGGGAGAAATAAGTGTTCAAGGTACTCGACATGCTGATATTCTGAAGTTATACCTATCTCTTCAGCATATTGGATTAAAAGGCTATGAGAATTTAATAAATCAAAGCTTTTTATTTGCGAAGGAATTTACATCCCAAGTAAAAAAACGCTCTTATTTAGAGTTATCAGGTGAATCAAATACGAATATATGCTGTTTTAGATTATTTTTAAAAGAGTATCAGCAAAAACAACAAGATCAATTAAACCTTAAGCTACAACAATTTTTATTGAAAAATCAAAACGTATTTTTATCTTTACCTACTTATAGAGGAAAGCGCTGGTTGAGGGCAGTTTTATTAAATCCTTTTATCTCACCTTTAACCATCCAACAAATCTTTGAAAAGATTGATGAATTTTATATTGAGCATTGTAATGACCAATCCCTAATAAAGTGAATATCTTTTATTTTGGTGTTTATTGGTTTACAACAGATTGAGTAAAGAACGCGAAGGATAGTAATGCCTTTGCGTTTTTGTGTATCTGTAATACATAAATCGATTCCTACCATTCCGCTCTTCCTTTCTCTAAATTCTTTCTAAGTTTAATGGGTACTACAAAAGAGGACAGCTAGGTAGATATTAAACTACTCTCTGTCCTCTTCTGACCGTACTCTTATCAAAATCTTTTAACTAAGCCATAATTAAGTAACATCTTCTACAAACTCTTTTAGAGAATCATACATTTCTAAAGCGTCCCATTCACCCATACCATGTTCAGCTGTAAAAACTGGATAATCTTCATTCGCTATATCAATAAAAAGCGGGTCACCGCCTATTTCTTCATCATACCCTATGACAAACCAGTTTTCTTGCCAATCTCCTTCTTGATTTCCTATAAGGGAATTTGCTTCTAAATCTTCTCTGTAACCTAATTGTCCGTCTAGAAACTCGCTTTTAAGGTAGATGTAATAAGGAGTAGAAAGGATTTCTCCAACTTCATCTTCAAATTCTATCTTCACCGACGTACCTGGAAGTTCTTTAAGAATTTTATAGATTCTCTCTATATCCGGCTTTATCATTTGCTGCTCCCCTTTAATGATCTGTATGAGTTATCGTAGCCATCACCCATTCTTCTAAGCTGTCTGCTATTACTTCACGCTGTTCCCAATCGTGCCAAAAGGTGATAATTTGGCCGGTTTTGCCTCCTTCAGCGGGATCCAAATCTATACAAATATCATCTCCTCCCCCATTCGTAGCAATCGAGATCCAACGCGGGTTCCACCAAAATTCTTTTTTTACTGGCCCAATAGGTTCAATTTCTGGGAAATCTTCAAATTCTCCTCCGTCTAAAAGCTCTTTTAATGTTTGCCACGTATACAGAATCTCCTCTAAAGGTAATAGAGTATAATTTTCGATAGCCGCTATGTATTCATCACGCTGTCCATTATGTATCATTAACCAGTCTTTAAGGTTTTCAGGGAATGTTAGTCCCATCTTTTGCTCAATCTCTGCAATTTCTGATTCAGCAGCAGCTTCATTAAGCGTTCCTACTGCTTCCGGCCGATGTATTTTCAACCACTGTTCAAACTCATTCCAAACCTGCTTCACACTGTGCTCCTCCTTATATAACATCATTAAATGAATCTATGAAAAATGATTGCGTATTTATTAAGTTTATACTAATTATGTATGGAAATCTTATGTAAATAAACTGTTTTATTACTTTCTCCTACATAAAACGAATATCAATTAGTTCACTTAACCTCATTTTATTCGTCTGTTTACCCCCTTCATCTATAAAAACAAATAATCCTCCAAGAGAATCTACAAATTGAATAATTCCTGTTTCCGTTATGCACTGCCCGTGCTTGTAATACGTCAGGTACATTTTTTTATGTGTATGAAGCGCTTCAATCAAGGTGAAATTAATCTGTTCCATTTGATCTTCTGTTAAAAAAGGTTGAGGTACCTCTGCTTGTTTTTTTATCATTTCTTGTAATCCTCTGTATTGCTCTGGCATAGTGGCGAACGGTCGCCATTTTTTCATTCCTCTGTTTTGCATGTCATCTTCCTCCTTTATGCTTTATGACCTCCTAAAAGGCCGTTTCGATAACGAGCTGTTGAATGCTCGAGATGGCTTGAAGCTCGCAGAACGCTATTCTTCCCATAGCGCATACGAATTTCATCAATTGTTTTAGCAAGGGCATAGGCTCTTTCACGCTGGTCAATATCTTCAAATAAGCTCATTTGCTCTTCTTCTTGAATACTGGTGGTCGATAAAGAAATACCAATGGAGCGAATCGGCATTCCGCTATCAAATGTGTGTAGGATGGTTAAACAATAAGGGAAGATATCTTGACTTAGATTCGAAGCCCGCCCCATCTTCTTTTGTCTTGAGAAGCCGCCACCTGTTTGTTTGCTGTAGCCAATGGATAAATGAATGGTTTGTGCCACGACTTGATGCATACGTAAACGAAAGCACACATTGTCTAATAGTTCTAATAGCAGCAATTCTACTTCTTTTCGATTTGTATAGTCTCGAAACAGAATTTGACTCTTCCCGAATGATCGAGAGCTCGGAATATACACGTCAGAAATGCGACTAAAATCAATTCCATTTGCATGTTGATGCAACTCTTCACCCAGAATGCCAAATTCTTTTCGTAACATATCTTTGGAAGAAAGAGCGAGTTCTTTTATAGAGTGAATGCCCAGACGCTGCAAGCGTCTTTCCGTAGCGGATGAGATCCCCCAGAAATCCTTCATTGGGTGAATCGACCATAATTTGAAAGGAATATCTTCGTATCGCCAATAAGCTACCCCTGTTGGGCTATTCTTGGCCTCATGATCTAAGCTAATCTTAGCCAGCAAGAGATTCGGACCGATGCCTGCAGTAGCTGTCAGCCGTGTTTTACGATAAATCTCGTTGATGATTTTATGGGCTAATTCTTCTGGTGTGTGAGCGAATAAATGTAAAGAAGCTGTTGCATCAATAAACAACTCATCAACACTATACGCATGGAAATCTTCAGGAGCGACATACTGTAACACTAAACTAGAAATATAGTTCGAAGCCTTGACATACCTTTCCATGGATGGGTTGACGACATGGATATCTTTCCTTCTAGGAATGTCGAAAAGACGGCTGCCTGTTTTGATCCCTTCTTTCTTTAATAAGGGTGTAGCAGCTAACACAACTGATCCCGACCGCTTTGTATCTCCTACAACTGCCAACTTTGTTTTTAATGGATCTAGCCTACGTATGACGCATGAAACAGAAGCAAAGAATGCTTTCATATCAATACAAATAATGACTCTGTTTGGCGGATATTCATAATCCATTGGAATAACTCCTCAAATAAAGAACGTTTGTTCTCTATTATATACGAACAAACGTTCTTTATTCAATAAAAACTCTAAAGTTTTCCCGATTATTGTTAATATAATAGGAGCCAAGAATATTACGAGTGAATTTGGAAGATAAAGGAGATGGCAAATGAATAAGAAAATGACTAATTATATTATCTTTTTTTCATGGTTTTTATTCTTAGTTCTTTTATGGATTGTCGTTTCATTATTCAAAGGTGAAAATGGACAGTGGTGGTCTATGTATCGTTTAAATGCAGACAAATACGGCCTTTGGGCTTTAGAGATTTCTTACATAAAGTTTAGTATTTGCTGCTTTTATCTCATTATCAATAGCTTACATAGTGAGTTTTGGATTCAAAAGAAAAAGATAAGGTCAAATAAAGTGCTTTGAAAGTAATATACATCGTTGGATTTAATCGGAATAAGAAATAATGATAAAAAGACCTTAATTAATATGTTAATAAGGTCTTTTCAGTATCTATAAAATTTATTATGTATTTTATAGATATTAAATAATTGATTTTACTTTTGATGTTCAGCCCATTTTAAAAAGCTTTATAAGTTTCGTAGTACTATATTTATAAACTTTCTTGCATGTAATTAAATCCCATTAATTAACAGAATAATATACGCGTTTTGAATATTATTTATGGTCTTCTAAAAAAAAATATCCGTATTGAACTACTTAATGTACGCGATTTGAATAAAGATTTTGGTTTTTAATATTATTTTTATTTTAATAACGAATAATGAACGGAAAATTGATAATTTTTTAAATTTTATCAAAAAAGTTTATTTTTTATATTGAAATATGTAATTTGACTGTTTATAATACAAAAAAGATAAGTTATTTGCAGTTAAAGTTATCTGAAAATTTAATTTTTTATGAAGAATATTATTAATGGGGGTTTCACCGTGTCAAACAAAGTACCGTTTTCTTTTATAGTAATCATTGGTTTAATGTTATTTGCATTATTTTTTGGAGCTGGAAATTTAATATTCCCTGCCATGCTTGGTCAGTCAGCGGGAGCAAACATCTGGTCAGCAAATGCGGGTTTTTTAGTTACTGGAGTAGGCTTGCCTTTACTTGGTGTACTAGCTTTTGGATTTTCTGGAAAAGAAGATTTACAATCATTAGCAAGTCGCGTACATCCTATCTTTGGTTTAGTATTTACAACTGTTCTTTATCTAGCTATTGGACCTTTATTTGCTATCCCACGAACAGGTAATGTCTCTTTTGAAATTGGACTTAAACCTTTCATTTCTGAAGGCTCTAGTTCTATAGCTTTACTCATATTTACTATTATATTTTTCAGTATTACATGCTTTTTTTCTCTCAATCCGGCGAAAATTGTCGATATTGTCGGAAAATTCTTAACACCGATTAAATTAACATTCATTGGAATTCTAGTTCTAGTAGCTTTTATTCATCCTATTGGAAAATTTCAAGCACCTACAGAAAGATATGTAACAAACTCTTTTTTTAATGGATTCCAAGAAGGATACCTAACAATGGATACTCTTGCATCTTTCGTTTTCGGAATCATTATTATCAATGCAATTAAAGAGAAAGGCGCTAAAACAAAGAAGCAAATTATAACTGTTTGCCTAAAAGCTACGGGAATTGCTGCTATTATTCTTGCAACTATCTATTCTGCCCTTTCATATATGGGTGCTTCAAGTGTAGAAAAGCTTGGGCATTTAGATAACGGAGGTGCGGTCTTAGCAAAAGTATCTAATTATTATTTTGGAGAATACGGAGGCGTACTGCTAGGCTTAATGATTACAGTAGCTTGTCTGACAACTAGCGTAGGACTTATTACTGCATGCTCTTCTTATTTCCATAAATTATTACCATCTATTTCTTATAAGAAAATTGCGATTAGCCTATCCATATTTAGCGCAATAATCGCAAATGTCGGATTAAATCAATTAATTTCTTTTTCAGTACCTGTTTTAACAGTTCTCTATCCATTAGCAATTGTTCTAATCTTTTTGACATTCCTTCATTCTTTATTTAAAGGATGTGCTGAGGTATACCAAGGTAGCCTATTCTTAACGTTTGTTGTAAGCCTAGTAGACGGATTAAATGATTTTGGCTTACACATCTCTGGTATCGATCAATTATTTACTTACTACCTCCCTCTTTACCATATCGGATTAGGCTGGATATTCCCAGCAATCATTGGAGGCCTTTTGGGTTATGGAGTTAACTTATTTAAAAACAAAGAGCAAATTACTTCTAGATCAACAAGGTTAAATAAATAATAAGTTCACTTTAATTATCTTAAATAAAACAAATACAATACAAAAAGAGTCTTTACTTCTTATGAGTCAAAGACTCTTTTTGTGAGTTTTCTAATATATTTAGACGATGCCTCTTCTTTTGCATTTTTTATAATTAATTTAAATGAATAATTATATTGTTCATAAAACTAGTTCGTAAAAGTCTGTATCTTCAAGAGGGCGTTCGTAAATTCTCTTTAAACCTAAATGAACGATAAAAATAATAGATTTTTTATATACACAAATTGTTTGTAAAGGTATACTTTTACGGACAAGATATTTAAATCTATTACAAGACGTTAAAGTAATTATTAGGGTTAATAAAATAGAAAGCTGCCTCCGAGCTTCAGGATAGGCAGCTCTTTATAAACTTTAAAAATGAACAACTAGTGGTCTAACTCTGTAGTTTTCCTAGTCGTTGAAATATAAACGTTTGGCTGATGCTCTATTGCATCGTAAGTATTTTGCTCTAGTTATTGTACTTTATTTATGATAGGCAAAAAACTGTTTGTGACTTTGATTAAGTTAAGGTAAGAGTGAATACATAACTTTTTTGTAACGTTATTAATTTAGAAGATATAACTAAAAGCATGGAGAGGAGTCGAGGAATTTTTTAATAAAAAAACCGATTCTCATTTTTATCTTTGGGAATCGGTTGGTGGATCAGTTTTATATTCCATATAGATTTTCAACTAAAATCATCCTTACTTTACTTTTGTTTTTAAAATTGCATTTCCATAACTATCCATTGATTTAATATATGCTTCTCTTACGTTAGAAACTAATTCAATTATTTTTCTCATTTTGTTTTCCTCCTTTATGATTTGTTGTTTTAATTATGTCATGTAGGGTCTTATTTAAGCAAAGTCACTGAAAACGGAAACAACAGCCATGAAAGCGAAAACATTGGCATTTAAAGCGCGTGAAATGTAGTGTTTTCTTACTATTTCGTGTCTTTTCTCCATTTTTCAGTATTTTTTAGTAAAATTAAAAATTAAACGAAAATCCTTTAGGTTTTTCTCTTTTAGTACATATTTTTCCTTGTTTATGTCGAGACCTCAATAAGAAGAGGCAGAATGGCGTCTACTGTTATATTAAGTTATTTACTTTTGATAATACTTGTTATGATAACTAAAATAAGAATTTGTTTAACTTCTTTTTAAGACTTTAAAGGTTTCCCGACAATCAAAAAAACCTAATCCGGATTTAGATTAGGTTTTGGCTTTAATTAAAAAAGATTAATTATTACTTAATTGAATTATTAGATTAGAGTATCAAACAGATAAAATAATAATTGTTTATTCCTTAGTAACGATAAGCTCAATATTATTTTCTTTAGCATAATTTTCATAACTTTCATCTGGAAAATCATCCGTTATTAAGTAATCAATTTCTTCCAACCCGCAATAAGTGACCATGGCATACTTGTCAAATTTAGTATGATCTACTAATAAAAAAACATCTGCGTTTCCCTTTACTATTATTTCTTTTATTCCACTTTCAATGGGCGATGAATTTGTGACTCCATTTAATATTGAAACACCTGTTGAAGCCATGAATACCTTATCAAAATTATATTTCTTAAAAGAATCTGCATGACTATGACTAGAAAATGATTTAGTAGCACGTTCGAGTAAACCGCCAGTTGAAATCACACTTAAACTTTCAAAGGGTAAGGCTTCGATTATAATATCCAGGTTATTAGTAATGATAGTCACTTGTTTGTTTTTTAGAAATGTAATCATTTCTAATGTAGTTGTACCTGAATCTATAAATATTACATCTCCATTTTCTACATAACCAGCTGCAGTTTTAGCAATTAACTTTTTTTGAAACTGATTTCGTGCTTTTCTCTCGTTAAATGATTCAAGTTTTGCATGGTTTATAGCTACTCCACCATACACTTTTTGAACCATCCCTTCTTTAATTAGCTTTCGAATATCACGTCTAATTGTGGTCTTGGAGACACCAAAAACAGTACTGAGATCATCTAACGAGGCAGATTGGTGTTCAAAAACATATTCCTGAATTTGTTGAATTCGCTTAGTTTTTAACATTCCCATCCTCATCCTCAAATTGTAAATTTAAAGTCAGTTCCCTCAAATGAGTCCATAGTTATATATGCTGAAAATCTCTTACTTTTCATTAATAATCACTGCGCTTTTTCAAGTGAGAATTATTTACTTCACCAAGAGATATTAAGTTAATGCTTGATTATCCAGAGAATAAAAGACTAAAAAATGCTTTACCTCTTAATTGAAGTAAAGCACATTTTCAAATTTTAATTGATTCCTCTATACATCAGTTATATATAGAATAAATTAAATCACTTTTGAAAGTTATTGATACTCTACCCAAACAGCACCATTATCAGCAGAACGTACACAATTCTCTACCCATCGAACCCCTTCCACTCCTGCTTTAATATCTGGATACCACATATTCTCTAATGTTTCCCCACGGTCTGCAGCATCCATCGCTAAGGCGAAACGCGCGTATAGATTTGACCAGCCTTCAAATAGCCCCTCAGGGTGTCCTCCACCTATACGATCATCAACTAATGCTTCAGGGTAAAGGTAATCCATTCCTCGATCTAAAACCTGAGCTGGCTTACCTTGGATCTCATAGCGTAATTGATTAGGGTGCTCATCCCACCATTCAATACTAGCTTTTGAACCAATCACACGGATAGTTTGGCCATGCATAGAACCAGCATTTACGCATGATGACCAAACGGTTCCAACCGCACCATTATCATATTCCATAATTGTAAAAGCGTTGTCTTCAAGTGGAGCGCGACTTTCTACAAAACTTTGACGAGAACACATTAATCTCTTGATTTTTAGGTTAGGCAACATTACCTCAGACAAGTAAAGAGGATGAGTGCCTACATCACCTAATACATAACTAGGTCCAGCTACTTTAGGATCAACACGCCACTTTGTACTTGCATTACCTTTCTCTACTGCGGATGAATGGAAACCGTGAGCAAATTGCATTTTAACAATTCTAATTTCACCTAAATCTCCATTTGCAATCATTTGACGTGCTTGTTCTATCATTTGATGTCCTGCATAACCATATGTAACCCCAACAACACGATTCTTCTTTGTAGCAAGAATCTCCAATTCTTCTGCCTCTTTACTCGTAAAACATAATGGTTTCTCACATACCACATGTAAGCCAGCATGTAATGCCGCCTTGGTAATTTCAAAATGTGTTGCGTTTGGAGTAGCAATTGAGACAGCTTGAATGCCGTCTTCACGTTTAGCTTCTTCTTCAAACATGGTTTCATAATCAGGGTAGCAACGCTCCGGATCAACATGTAAATTGACACCAAAGTCCTTCCCACGTGCTGGATCGATGTCAAAAGCTCCAGCAACTAATTGAAAGTTATTATCTCTTAACGCAGCTGAACGGTGGATATAACCAATTTGACCTCCTTTTCCGCCGCCTACCATTGCCCAACGAATTGGACTTTCTATCTTTTTCTCTCCGTAAATCATTCTCTACATCCCCTTTTCTCTCAACCAAATTTTTATTAATACCCCACACTTTTTAAATAATCAACGCTTTGTTTAACATCACGTAAACTCGTGTCAGAGTTTCTAGGATCTCGCTCTTGTTCAATTGTGATGTATCCATGGTAATTAATTTCTTTCAATAATTTATGAATCAAATTGTAATCAATGACGCCTTGTCCAATCGGGCACATAACCCCTTTACCGCAAGCATCGAAAAAGCGAATACGTTCTTCCATTACTTGTTTATATATATCAAGATCAATATCTTTAAAATGAATGTAATCTAATCGATCTGAGCACTTTTGAAGCCACTCTAACGGATCCATTTTTGAATAGTATAAATGCCCTGTATCTAGGCAAAGCCCCGCCACTTCATAAGGTATATCCTCTAAAAGTTTTTCAATTTCGTCTTCAAATTCAATGTAACCACCTGCGTGTGGATGAATGACAGAACGTACTCCATATTTTTTCCATGCCCTTTCTGCCAGTGCACGAATATGGCCCATCATATTACCCCAGTCCCTTTCAGATAATCGTACTGCCTTGTCAGGGTGACCCGCATAATAATCTCTCTCATCATGTCCCCAATCAATAATTACCAAATAGGGAGTTAGAAATTTTTGTTCTTTTTCTTGTGGAATTGAAGGTAGTTTTGTTATTAATGAACAAATATCATCGACCTGATGCAATAAGTTTTCTAGGTTAGACTCTGATACTAAATCATCAAAAATAGTTCCTGCTATTATCGTTAAATCATTTTTAGAGAGCTCTGCTTGTACTCTTTCAATATTCATGGGTATATATCCATATGGACCTAACTCAATCCCTTTATAGCCAGCTTGTGAAGCTTCATTTAAAACTTTCTCCCACGGTGGAAGATATGGGTTTCTGGGATCATCAACGCCCCAACAACAAGGCGCCCCTGAAATTTTTATACTCATCTATAACCCTCCTATTTTCTATATATTTAATTAAGCGTTTTCATATTATTGTTTAAGTGTTCTTCTAAATCCCAAAGTTTACTTCTACTGGGCCTTGTCTATTGGAGTAATATTACTTTTCTTATCATATTTTAAACGAAACTCTTCTTCTAGTTCCTCAAGTGAACGGCCATTTGTCTCCGGCATAAATTTATATACAAACCAAATACCTAATAATCCAAGGAATACGAAACTTAAGAATGTTGCGGACAAACCAATAGAGCTTAGTAAGACCGGAAATGAAAAACCAATTATACAGTTTACTATCCACAAGAAAAATATGCTGATGCCCGAACCAAGTCCTCTTAATCTCTGTGGGAATATTTCTGCAATAACTAAAAATGTCACTGGACCTATGCATCCCTGCATGAATGCAAGAAATAAAACAGTTAAAGAAAGTACAACATACGGAAGTAACGCAGAGCCTTCAAGTATATTAGAAAATATGGAAATCAGTAAAAGCGCAGATGAAGTTCCAGAAAGCCCAACGATTAACATAGGACGACGGTTAACTTTTCCAACCAGCCATATACCGAAACAAACAGCAATTACCGAAATTAGCCCGTTAGCAATGTTAGCAATCAAAGCTGCTTTTGTACCAAAACCAGATTCCTGAAGAATTTGAGTGCCATAATACATAATTGAGTTAACACCGGTAATCTGATTAACAACAGCCACTCCAATTCCAATGAATAAAATACGCTTCAGCCAAGGTGTAGAAAAGTCTTTAATGGAAGCTTTCGGAAGCTTTGAATCTCGTTTTACTGCCTCTTGTATTTCTTCAAATTCAGCTTCAGCTTGCTTTTCATTCCGAATTTGTTTTAATACCCGTAAAGCCTCATCTTTTCTTCCTTTGGAAGCTAGCCAACGTGGGCTTTCTGGAACAATTAACATACCGATAAACAACATTACAGCTGGAATTGCACATAAGATAAGCATATATCGCCAGACATGTCCAATATCTCCCCATACCACACCAAGAATAGCATTAAAAACGTAGGCCAATAATTGCCCTCCGGTAATCATAAGCTCGTTTTGGGTAACCATTCTTCCCCTTTTGTCTGCTGGTGCCATTTCTGCTAAAAAGGCTGGTACCATTGAGGAAGCTCCTCCAACGGCTAGACCTAGCATAAATCGGAAAAATACCATAATTGGAACGTTAGGAGCAAAAGCTGTGCCAATCGTTGCAATTAAAAATAATAAAGCAAGATTTAGAATTGTTTTTCGACGTCCATAGTGATCCGCCAGTCGTCCACCTAAAAATGCACCGATTGCTGCTCCAAAAAGCAATGAACTTGTAACAAAACCTTCTGTAAACGGTGTTAAATTAAGTTGATCAGCTCTGGACATAAAAGGTAGGGCCCCATTAATTACCCCCGTGTCATAGCCGAATAAAAGTCCACCAAACGTAGCAGAAACCATAATGGTTTGTAAATAACTCTTATGATTTTTTGGCTTTTTAATTGCTTGATTACTCATGCATTATCATCCTCATTGGTCATATTTTATTAACTCCAATTAATGCATTAATTCGTTTGTCCTTATTTCTCAAACTAACAAGATAAAAAAAGCTTGTGATAACATTGATAGGTAGCGCTTTCATTTACCTTAATAAAAGAAAATCACCACTCACTATTGGTAAAACTGAAGTATCTTAAATAACCTTACTCTACATCCCTATATCCTTAAATTTCTTTATAACAACTTACTTTCTATAATTATCAATTTCGTTTTCCATTACTAACTATGTAGTAGATAGATTATATAGTGTTTGTCCCCTCACTTTTATCTCAATTTTTTCATCATTCTATATTCATCTCCTCCTCTAAATCTTCTTTACACATATATGGACTACTCACAAAAATGTAAAGCGCTTTATATTTTGTTTAAAGCTATACAATAAGCATTTTTAATATATTGTTTATTCAAATTACCGAAAGCGCTTTATATTTTGTAAACTAATTGTATAATATTCAGTATATTTTGTAAATATATTTTTGAGGTCTATATTCTTATTTTTATTATAAGGTTCATTTCATTTATGGTGGAAGGCAGCGATAGTTCAATAATGCCTATCCTTTTTAGAAAAGATAGTCTATTTTATACAATGGATAAATTTAAACATAAAGCGCTTTATATATTGCCTTTATAAAAATTAATCGACCATTTTTGTATTACCACACTATTCTACATACTTTATAAACCTTAAATTATAAACTTGAACATGTAAAAGCATATTATTTAACCGATATATTTGAGAAAAAGGCGAGTTTATTATGGAGTCTTTGCTTCATAATTAAAAGTGATGCTGAGCATATATGCATGTTCAGCATCACCATAATATAAGAATTCAAATATTAAGCTAGCTTTATTAATACCCCAGTGGCTCTTTTTAACATGAATTTGTTAGCTTTTTCTGTTTATTTTTCCTTTCCAAATACCACAACTATATTGGTAAATCATTCACTTTGTAGAGGAGCTATATTTCTAGATTGTACCGGACAAAAACTCGTTGATTTTCTAATAATCAACTTAGGTAACATTAAAATCTTTTGTTTCTCTATTGTTTTCCCTTTTATCTCTTCGATAAGTAAATCCACAGCTTGAGAACACATATTTTGAACAGGTACTTCTACTGTTGTTAAAGGAGGGTCACAACTTTTAGATAACAAGGTATTATCAAATCCGGTGATGGACAGATCTTCAGGAACTTTTAAACCTTTTTCTCGTGCTCCCAAAAGAGTTCCAATTGCTAATACGTCGTTACAAGACATAATTGCAGTAGGCGGGTTGAAAGAATCCAATAAGCTTGTTGTTAAAAGCTGTGCATGTTCCGGGCTTGAATCACTAGTCATAATCAGTTCTTCAGGAATATCCAAATCATTATCTTTTAATGCTTGTTTGTATCCACGTATACGCTCCTGACTACTTGAATTGTCCTCTGCAATAACTGCAATTCTTCTATGGCCTAGAGAGATTAAATGAGAAGCTAACTCATATCCACCAATAAAATTATCAACCGTTACGGTGGTAAGAGATGAATACGGCTGAGATTCAGAAAGAAGTATAACTGGAATATTATCCTTTACCAATTCTAAGGCTATTTCTCTGTTTCTAAAGCCACCGGCTAGAATAAATCCATCTACACGTTTCTGTCTTAGCAAAGATACGTATCGTTCTTCTTTCTCTAACTTCAAATCGGTACTACAAACCACAACATTAAATCCATATTCATGTGCCCGGTCCTCTACTCTACGAGCCATTTCTGCAACTATAGGGTTAGCTATATCCGGTAACAGAAATCCAATTGTAGATGTTCGCTTCCCTGTTAAGGCAGATGCAACCACACTTGGTTTATAATTTAGTTCTTGCATTACTTTTAAAACTTTTTGTTTTGATTTCTTTCCTACTGGTTGATTATTTAAAACCTTTGATACTGTAGATATAGAAACTCCTGCTTTTTCTGCTACATCATAGATAGTTGATTTCATTCATTATATACCTTCTTTCTATCATACGATTCACCAGTTCAGTTACTTTTATAGTAACTTCCTTAATCGGCTTTATAACCTTAAATAATTAATGCGATAACTTCTGTTTTTTGTCTCTTTTACTCAAGAATACTTATTAATTGATATAATCACTATTGAAAAGCGCTTTAGATATGTTAAACAAAAGATATTATAAACAATCTATAATATCTTTTATTTCAAAAATATAGAAAGCGCTTTATATATTGTTATTATATATATATATTCCATTATTCTCAATGTTATTGGTATTAAATTACAGATACTAGTGAAACTTATCTCTCCTGTTAGACATACTTTTATGGAGGAGAGATAAATCTATTACATGATGTTAAAATTATTATCGTTGACAAAATAAAAAGCAACCTCGGCAGTGGATGCGAGGTTGCTCAAAAATAGGGTTACGTTGAAATTTGTAAAAATAGTCTGATCTTTAATATAGCATATTTACACTTAAAATCAATTATTTAGAGGTTTCAGCATATGTATAAAAGGAGCTCTTTTTATACATTCTCGTTTCTTTCAACTACCCAAAGAACGTAGTCATATCAACGATGTATAAAAAGACGCATACTCAAGCAAAAGAATCCTTAGCTGAACCCTACTGCCGCAAGGGTTCTTTTGCTTGCTTGGTTCCGGAAAGAGACATTATGTAGACTAAAAATAGATATGTTAAATATATGTTATAATGTAATTGTAAGGAAATTGAGGTGTGCGATTTGAAAGAAAAGATATTTACATTAGTTTTAGCGCTTGTCTTCTTAACATTCTATATTACTCATACATCTGTTGAGAATTTATCACCTCTAAAACTTTTATTTATCCCAACAATTTTCTTTTTGGCCTATTTAGTTGATCGCAAATTAGGTAAAGATAATACTAATACATAAGCATATAGAAAAAGTCCTCTTATTTGAGTTTATAGCTCAATAGGAGGGCTTTTTTGGTTCTTATAATTGTGATTATGTTAACTAGCATCCCTATTTGAAATTACTTAAGAGCCAAGTTCTTTACATATAGAGAACTTGGCTTCTGTATTTATCAGAAAATAACATAGCCCCATTTATTAAAGAGATGTTTTGTCATCTTTCACTTCGTCTTTTAATGATTTTTTTTCCTCTTTATCATGGTCCTCCATAATTCCTTGGGTTGCATTTTTAAATTCACGAAGTGTTTTACCGGCGGAACGTCCTAACTCAGGTAGCTTTTTGGGACCAAATATAATTAAAGCTGTCACACCTATTAAAATTGCACTTCCAGGTCCTACCACTACAATCACCTCATTTCCTATCTATAACAGTACTAAAAAAACAGATATCTAACCTGATAAAATTCTTATAAGCTTATTCTAACAAAGACTGTGCAATGTACTCTCCTTTACGGATTCCGCGAGCACAAGCAAACATTGCACTACCTATATGTTTCGTATACTCATTTAATTTATCCTGCTGAGATAACACCTTAAGCATTGGTATAAATTGTGTGTCAGGATTCTTTTGATAACTAATGAACATAAGTCCTGCATTTATATTCCCTGTTTTAGGATCTACCCCATCTGTATAAGAATACGCTCTTCTATAAATCTCTTGTCTCGTTCCTTTTGCCAAAGCTGTATGAGAAGTAGGAGGCATTTGCATAAGACTTACTTTATCGTGTTCTTTTACTTTGCCGTAAGGAGCCCCACTATCTTTTTTTCGACCAAACGTGTCTTCTTGGTCTTTAAGAGATGATCGATCCCATACTTCTAAAAACATCTGGATTTTTCTAAAAGCCATATAAGTTCCACCTTGCATCCATGTTGGCTCTGAATTATTCGCCCAAATAATTCGATTATGAGATTCAGAATCGGTAGAAGAAACATTTGCCGTACCATCTTTAAAGCCAAATAAATTCCGAGGGGTTTTCTCATCGGGAGCACTAATAAAACCAGATTGCATCCATTTTACTTCTGCTACGCCTACTGCTGATTTAATAAGGTTGCGTACAGCGTGAAATGCCACTTGTTGATCATCTGCACAAACTTGTACAGAAATGTCTCCTCCTATAAAAGGCTCTTGCAAATCATCTCTTGGCATTGCTGGAATATCCTTAAGGTGCTTCGGCTTCTTATCAGCTAAACCAAAACGATCTTCTCCATTCTTAGAAAAGAAAGAAGGACCAAAGCCAAATGTTAAGGTCAATCTGGAAGGAGTTAAATCTTTTGCTTCTCCTGTATCTTTTGGTGGAAGCCAATCATTATTATTGTCTTTACTAACTTCTCCCTGAGTCATAGATTGACTCAACAACGTCCACTTTTTGAAAAGATCTATAACTTTATCTTTTTGATCTGTTAGTAAATCAAAAGCAGCTACATAAGCATATGTTTGCTGAGGCGTTACAATTCCTGCTTGGTGTTTTCCATTAAAAGAAATAATAGAATCATCTACAGAATTGCTTGAGGCTTTCTCGCTTGAATTTCCTAGCCCATTAGCCATATTAGCTAAAACGCCGATACTACTTGTGCTTACCGCAACACCTACACCCGTTAATACTGACATTTTTAACATATCACGACGCGTGTATTGTTTGGGCCTCTTCGATTCTTTCACGTTCATTCTCCTTTTTTATTGAAATATCTCAGCTGTTTGGGCCATAGATTCCGATAATGTGTTTAACTGTTGACTCAGTTCCCGAATCTGTTCCTTCGTTAATTCTGTGTACGGAAGATACGTTCCATCTTTTTGGTATTTCCCTAAGGTAGCTGTTAGTTGATTAAATTCTTTATCTAATTGCTCTGAAAGATCTGGACTTTTTTCATTCAGAATTGGTAAAACAGCATGATAGACAGCTAGAGAACCTTCTACATTTGAAGCTAAATCTACTAGGTCAATATGAGAGTATCTTTCCTCTTCTCCAGTCACTTTTGAAATAGCAGCTTCATTTAACAGTTCCATTGAACCAGCGACTACTTGTGTAGGTTCTAATTTAACTTCTTTTACTCTTTGCTGTAGATCCTGTACATCTTTATTTAGTTGAGTTGCATATTGATCCATTCCTTCTAAAGAAGAGTCTTTCCAAATTGCTTTTTCAATACGATGGAATCCTCCCCATTCTGAAGCGTCAACATCACCTTCACGAGCATCAATTTTTGGATCTAGGTCACCAAAACTTTCGGCAATTGGTTCAATACGCTCATAATATACACGAGCTTCTGTATAAGAAGCTTTCGCCTTTTCCAGATCTCCTGCCTTCACAGCATCTGTAAAGGTCGTAGTCGTTTTTACTAACTGTTCTGTTTGGTCATTTACATACGTTTTGTAATTATTAACAGCTTTTTTCAATGCTTCTGATGTCTTTGTCGCTGTTTCTTTCGCATTTTTTAGATTTTCCAACGAACGATCTAGCTGAACACTTAGTTCTTGCACCTTTTTCTGATCAAGTGAGCTTTTTTCTATTTCAGTAGATAGTGGAAGGATATATTTTTCTGTATCTGTGTATAGAAGTGGGTATTTCTCACGAATGTTATTTTCATAAGATAACCACTGATTGTAGAGCTCTTTCCCATATTTCTTAATTTGTTTTTGATCCTGTTTTTCTAAACCACTCTGCAGTTTATCAAGCGTAGTTTGCATCTTATTTACGTTACTTTTTAAAGTATCTTGTTTACTTTCCTTCCCTTGACTTGCTGCTTGTTTCGTATCATCCTGAGCACTAGAATTTGTTGAATTACTGCATGCACCTAAAGCTGGTACAGTTAGTAAAGATAGGGTAAGTGCAGTGTAAGTAATTTTTTTAGATAAGAACATGTTAAATAACCCCCTGGTTTTTTTGATCTGTATTGTTTGTATTGTTTTGTTTCTTTTTCTGAACTATCAGTATTAATAAAGCAAATCCAATTATAAGAAGTTGTGGCAATGTACTATACCAAGAAGGATATACACTTAACACATCAATGGTTGGAATGAGGTTTGTACTTAATGAAGGAACTATTCCTGATAACTGCAAACTATGTACACCTGACCCCATAAATTTGAGACACATATAAAACACGATAATACTAGAAATAAAGAAAAATGGTTTTAATGGCAATTTAATACCAATCTTCAACATGAAAATTCCAATAGCAATTAGAACTCCAAAACCAATTGCTATCCCCAAAATTAATTGTGAGGAGGACATTTGACTAGCCATACCAATTAAAAAGAGAACTGTTTCAATTCCTTCTCTTAAAATTGCTAAAAATGCTAGTATTGCGAATGAAAACATCTTTCCATTACTAAGAGCTTGTGCTGTTTTTCCGTTGATAAATTTGTTCCACTTTTCAACATTTGAGTTGCTGTGTAGCCAATAGCTAACATATAAAAGCATGAGGCTGGCAACTACTCCTGAAAAACCATTGATTAGGAAGTTGTTTTGTCCGAAAGTTGCAGAGTTTAAAACATAAGTAACTAGAAAGCCAATGACTAGACTGCAAAGAATACCTAATGAAGCTCCTCCCCAAACCCAACGGTTTCCTTTATTTGAAGGCCCCTTTTTGGTAATTGTCAGAAGCGCTCCAATAACTAATAAAGCTTCGACTCCCTCTCTAATTGGAATAAGAGCTGCATCCCACATACTATACGAGGTGTTAACTAATGGTTTTAAATCAATAATCATTTTATCTATAATTTCAATACTTTTGTTAACCTCTTTAGGATTACTTAAAGATGAATCCAACTCTACTAATCTTCTTTCTGAATTATTGTAGACAGTCTGAGATTTTCCTACAACATTCCCTTCTACACTTAGCCATTGGGATGTTAACTCTTGTACTTGAGCCTTTCCTTTTGCTACATCTTTGCTTTCTAAAGTTTTTTTAGTGTTTTCTAAAAGTTTTACATATGACGCTAGACTTATTTCTTTATCTGATTGTGGTTTATCTGTCAATTGGCCCTTGCTATATTGATTTAAGAAACTCTTAAGTGATTCTAGAGATTCTTCGGCTTCTTGTTTATCTTCATTTAATAAGGCTATAGATATGGCAGCTATTTCTCTTTCAATTTTGCCATGAGCATATAAAGAATCTTTTTGAATGCCTGCCTTCATTTGCGTCCATTCTTGTTTGAATAACTGAAACGATTGATTAGCTCCGTCTAAATCTTCCTTTTTCATATCGGAAATAGCCTTATCTATATATTGAATAGATTGCTTTGCTGTTTCTTTAGAATTAGTTTCTTTTGCAAAAGAACTGGTAGTAGTAAATGAAATAACTATTAGTCCCACGGCCATTAAAATAATGAAGATTTGTTTTATCATGCCTAACACTCCTATATAGTAATGAAAATCATTATCATTGACCTCTTAATTATCATTAGAATATAATAACTTGTCAAACAAAATTTAAAGGAAAAAACATCCAAATAAAAACAAGGAAAGTTATGCATTTTATCCTTTGGATATGTAATGCGATAGGAGGGAATTTAATCTTGGCTCAATTTATTTGTCAAATATGCGATTCTGAGTTTAAAAGTTATAATAAAAATGCGAAATACTGCTCTCAATCATGTAAAGGACAAGCCTATATTAAACATTCAATTAAAGAGTGTAAAATCTGTAGAAAAGAATACAAACCTATACGGGCTACAAGTAAGTTCTGTTCTCTTAAATGTTGTGCTGCAGATAAGAAAAATAGAGTTGTTCTTATCCCTCTTTTCTTATCGTCACAATATACGGATTTAGTTACTATAATGAAATTTCCAGAACTATAAGAACGTTCAATGAACCTTCACTTATAAGGTTTATTGAACGTTTCTTATATTACCTTACTTATTATTTTAAAATGAAAAGAAGTTAAAAATTAAACAATTATGAATGAAAATGATTATTAATATCAATATTATTAATAAATAAGGGTAACCATCTTCCTTATGGCTACCCTTATTTATTAGGCTTCTGGTATAAATGTTTTACAATCTGTATCCTCACTATTTGATGCCTGTTTGCCTTTATGGCTGACAACATATATCTCATCCGCACTACATTTGTTGCCAGAATGCCAATATTTACAGTTGTTTACTTCACAAAGAATATTTTGCTCCATATTATCACACCTCCTTTTTTGTTATGATTAACAAGTTGGAAGTAATTGATACTGACCTTTTATAAGGTTTACCTACATCCGTAAATAATAAAAAAGACCGCCTATGTTGGTGATCTTATGAACCTATGTAAAGAAACTAAGCCACATCTTTGACCTCAGTGGTTTTATTAAAAAATAGTTTATCTTTAAGTCGTGATAGCAACACACCATCTACTCCATATCTACCTGCATTTAAAGCAGAAATAAGAATAAATATAGACAATAAAACAAGTTGTACATTGGTACTCGTGGAACCACTAAACAAATAAGAAAAATTCATAACAAGACCAAAGAATACGGCTGTTTTAGTAAAGCAACCAATCAATAACCCTATTCCGACTAATAATTCTCCCCAAGGTACTAATGTATTAAATAGTTCTACATGAGGAATGGCTAAGTTTTCTAGAAAGACAACCCACCATCCCTGAACTGCTGGGTGATCTCCAGTTGCTTGTGCTAATGCTCCTTTCAAGAAACCAGAAGCATCAAACTGTCCGCCTGCTATTTTCCCCCATCCAGCCATTAACCATGTATACCCAAGATATATACGTAATACAGCTAAGAGTATAGAGACCTTCTTGTTTTGTCTTAAAACCTCAATAAACATGTTGTTTCCTCCAATAAACAAAATATAAGTACTAAATTATAATATCACAATTGAAAATGAATATCATTATCATTTTTTAAAGGCTATGTAAAAAAATTCTCGCAGCAATCCTAAAAAGCATCGTCTATGTGAGTAACCCATATATAAAATTCTAGGCGGTGTAAGAAATCAACGGAGTCATAAAAAATGTAATCTTATAAAGGTTAAGAAGATAGGTTTCCCTCAAATTACATACCACCAAAGGTAATAACAAAAGGCTTCATTAAAATCCGAAGCCTTTGAATGTAAGTCATTAAGATTCGTAAAGAAGAAAGTTCAAATTTAACATCAATGTATTATTTATGTGCTTGAAGACTCTTTTCAAACATATCGATAATATGAAGGAACCTTTCAGCCTCTCGAAAAACATGATCAGCCAGAAGAGGATGGATAATGCTTTTAATTCTACATTCCTCAATTAAATCTCTAGCTGTTTTTTTAAAGTCCCGAAGGGAAGCTACGGACACACGATTCTGATCAAGAAATTGATCTAAAAGAGGAACCGTTTGAGATTGTGGTTTCATAGACTCTAAATCTCTTGCTTGAAAAACTAATTGATCAAAATCATGGCTGAAGTTTCTGGCCATATCAACAAGTTTTCGTTCGGATGGATCAAGAAGGTGACCTATAAACTGGGCATGATCAGCCATAATTCTTAAAAAAAAGACATTTTCCTTTATAATGGCATCAGCAAGTGGCTTCAATTTCCCTTCGTTTAATTCAATTAATCGTTTTCTAAAATAGTTGGCTTCTCTACTAGTATGATCAACCAAAAGAGGAAAGTTATTTGAACCCGGTAGTTTACAGGTTAGGATTAAGCCTAAAACTTTTCTCTTAAAAGCAAATATACCTGTGGCTGCTTGTTGGACTTCTGAATTGAATCTTTTGATTTGCTCCGGATCTGTTTGATTATTAAATGAATGAGACCGTTGTTCAATTTCTTCAAACAATTGATAAAATTGATTCGCTTCCTGAATTAATTGTGTATCCTCACATCTAAAACCTAATCGAAGAAACAATGAGTGTTCCTTCATAATCCTTGCCCAAAAACGAATTTCGTCTAGGGATTGTGCAACAAATGCGTTAGTCATTATTACCCCTCCTACAATTGTAAATTAGTTTCATTCTAAGTTATTCTGCTTTATGCCTGGACATGCTTAGGCTCACATAAAAAAGCTCAAATCTTTTCAGACTTGAGCTTTTTCAATATATTCTTAAATCCATTATATTATTTAGATGAATGGCACTGCTGTATAAAAAGAAGGCATATTGACTAGTCCTCTTTGATTTTCAGCCCTACATATTAGTAAAAGACCAACAAATGTAGATCGAGTATTGCGGCTTTATTTTTGCTGAAAGCGCCCAAAGTTTTAGGCTTCTCATACTATTTTCCTTCATACTATAAATTGGTTTTACTATGTTTTTGAGCGATGGAATAATAGATTTTTATTTCAGCCTTTTTATTACAAAAAGAACAGGTATGTTTAGAGTGGTGAATCTTCTTTACATGGGGAATTTCAAGGCGTACAAGTCCCTCCTTCACATGTTGATTACATACCATCAGCATATGCTTCACATTTTTCACCTCTTTTCCATCTAGGGTTTTATATAAGCATATGAGACAAGTAATACTCTTTATGAATATATAAATACAAGAGCTGAGAATTTGGAATTTTCTACTACGCTCTTATAGAAAGAGATCCTCTATAACCTTTCATCCGTGTTAGCTAATTGGGCATGTGACGTACTCTATAAAGAATTACGATTAGAAAGTAACGTTTTGAGGAATGTAAAAAATCTCCTATACAAATAATAAGGTCGATAATCATTTAATTTGGAAGGAGTAGTTTTATGAAGAGAATAGTAATAGTAGGATTTATCTTATTATTTCCACTGAATATGTTGGCTGGACCCATTAATACTGTCGCTGAAGCTCAAGAACATCGTATTAGCCAATCTGAGGTAACGTTTGAAAATGAATTCAGAAGACTTTGGATGGATCATGTACTGTGGACAAGTAATTATATTACAAGTGCAACAACAGCAGGATCAGAAGACCAAAAGCAGGTATTGACAAGATTGCTTAAAAATCAAGAGGATATAGGGAATGCTGTGAAACCAGTATACGGGGAGCAAGCTGGGAACAAACTTACAGAGTTGCTTAAGGAACATATTATCCTTGCCGGAAAGATTGTAGATGCAGCTAAAACTGGAAAGAAAGCCTTGGTGAATCAGCTAAACAAAGAATGGTATCGAAATGCTGATGAGATAGCAGCGTTCCTTAGCCATGCTAACCCTTATTTAAAAAATGAGGATCTGAAAAAATTACTGTATATGCATCTGAAATTGGTGGCAAATGATTTATCTGCGAGCTTAGCAAAAGATTGGGAGGCAAGAATTGGTGCGATTGATGAAGGAGTCTCACATATCATCTTAATGGCAGATACGATCTCCACGGGAGTTGTGAAGAAGTTTCCAGAGAAATTCACTCAATAATTTTAATAATCTTCAGTGGAATACTGTAGATTATTAAAAAATTTACTTCAATATTAAATTATCTTTAGTAAACAAATAAAAAATAAATACACGGAGGTTATTTGCTATGAAACATCTTATTGTTTACGCTCATCCTAATCCAGAGAGTTTAAATCATTCGATTTTAGATACAACCGTTAATGCGTTAGAGAAAAATGGACACAAAGTTACCGTGCGTGATTTATATGAACTTAATTTCCAACCTGTTTTAAAACCAGAAGATACGGAGGCTATGAAGGCAGGAAAGACACCTAATGACATTAAAACAGAACAAGAATTCATTTCTGAAGCAGATGCGATAACATTTATTTATCCTATTTGGTGGACGGGACTTCCAGCTATTCTTAAAGGATATGTAGATCGAGTATTTGCCTATGGTTTTGCTTATATGCCTGGTCCAGAAGGGATTGTTAAACTCTTGAAAGGTAAAAAGGGGTTAATTATTAATACCCATGGTACCCCTAATGAAGTCTATGACGAGATTGGTATGACAGCAGGATTGAAAGTAACATCTGATATTGGAATATTTGATTTTACTGGAATCGAAACGGTAGAACATTTACTATTTGGAAGTATTGGATACCTTGATGAAGGGTCTTATAAAGGTATGTTAACAAGAGTGGAAGATACTATTAATCGTCACTTTTCATAAGGAAAAGAAAAAGGACTGCCAAATCAGGTAGTCTTTTTTGACTTTTATTTGATTTTTTATGTTTTAGTTTTTTGGGTTCCAAAAAAGCACATTATGTTAAGTATAGCTATATATAATATACAGTCATCCATCACTTGTAAAATTGGAGTATTTTTCTGTATAAGTATTGATAATTTTAAAATCACAGAATATAATAAAAGAAATAGTTTGCCACAGGAAACTTTTTGGATATAGCAAAAATATCTAATCATGTAAAAATAATCCCCCTTCATTATGAAGTAAAAAGAGTGAGAGATAGCCTGGAACTATCTCTCACTCTTTTTATCATTATTTTACTTGTAATTCAGCAATCATATCTTCTAGACGCTCTTTTTGTGCTTGAAGCTCTTCCATAGAAGGTTGATAAGATGAAATAGTTTGTTGTCCACCATATGCCTGTTTAGGTTGAACCAAACGTTGTAATTGCCCACCGTTTTGTTCATATAAACGGTAGCCTACTGCGCCTACCACTGTTCCTGATACAAATCCCATTAGAAAATCGCGATTAATCATTATAAAACTCCCCCATAATCCTAAGTTTTTTATATCAATTCATACAAAAGGTATGAATGAATATCTTACGTAATTGTAGATAACTTTTGTGATTGCACTTTCTGCTTTTCATGTAACAATTCCAACACATTCACAATCCATGTAATCATCGCTACATATAGCATATTTGATGGCCCTAGAGATAGCATCGTAACAATTCCAGTTAAAATATCTGGGTGCCTCATTTTATTGCTCGTACCATGGGATAAGACCGTATAGCCTGTTGCGACTACTGCTCCATATACGAGTGCATCTGGTTTATAAAAAGATGATTTTCGAATACCTGCCAGTAGAAGTAAGCCCCCAGAAAACAATGTACGTAGCCAATCATTTCGTGTGGCAGGATCCATTTGAATCATAATATCATCTAGTGGATCTAAACGCGTTTGCTGAAAAAAGATAGATACATAACGAAAAATAGTATTGCGAGAAAGTTGTGAAACATCATAGTGAATAAGCATGGTTTGAATGGTGGGTTCTATTCTCACACTCGCTATACCTTTTAAAGCAGAAAACATATGCTCAATTTCCACATGATTTTTCTTATCTCTCAATGCTGGGATATGAAATCGAATACGACCTGGTATATCATGCAGAACATAGAATTTGGGATTCATTGGTTTCCCTCCCTAACCATAAGATTCTTGCACTATTTATTACTACACCAATAGTGGCCGCATTATGAATAGCTGCTCCCACAATTGGAGAGAAGATACCTAAAGCACCCAATAAAATTGCAATACCATTAATAGCAAACGTGGCAATAAAGTTTTGTTTAATAATGTTCATGGTCTTTTTAGATAGTTCAACTAACTCAGAAAGCATTTCTGGGTTATCAGACGTAATAATAACGTCACTGGCTTCTGAAGCAATGTCTGTTCGTTTCGCACCCATCGTTACACCTACATGAGCGTGAGCTAAAGCTGGTGCATCGTTAATGCCGTCACCTACCATCATGACAGCTCCTGATTTCCCATACCTTTTTACATAAAAGGCTTTATCCTCTGGCAAAGCCTCTGCATGATACCAGCTCAGTTTTAAGCGAAGCGCCATCTCTCTTGCAACCGTTCGCTTGTCTCCAGTAAGCATAATGATGTCGTTGATACCTTGATGTCGAAGATTATTCACTGCGCGGTGCATACCAGAACGTATTTTGTCAAAAATGCTAACTACCCCTACAAGTGTTTGATCATAAGCAACATAAATCACATTTTCGTCGTTTTGCATGTGTTGAAGTAAGTTGGTTGTTTTAACTTTTAATTCATTCATAAAGCGTAAACTTCCAACAACAACTCTTTTACCATTTAACCAAGTGGAAATTCCTTTTCCTACCGTTGTTTCTACCTGAGCATTATTGTCTCTAATCGGAATTAAAATGTTCCAATCTTTCGCTTGCTTCATAATTGCATCAGCAATAGGATGGGTAGAATTTTTCTCAGCTGCTGCAGCTAAACGAATGACATCTTCTTGGTTAAAGCCTTCAGCAGCAATTACTTGCTGAACCACAGGCGTTCCTTCTGTAATAGTTCCGGTCTTATCAAGAATAACTGTATTTAGTTTAGACATCTTTTCAATATGATCACTGCCTTTAACAATAGCCCCTTCTTTTGCAGCACGTCCAATGGATGCATATAAAGCTGTGGCTGTTGATAATTTAATTCCGCAAATAAAATCAATAACTAACATACTCATCGCTCTGTTAAGGTTTCGAGTGAAGAAAAATGTAAGCAGTGCCAAGCCAAAAGAAACAGGAACCATTTTTTCAGCTACTGTATCGGCTATATTTTGAATAGGAGCGCGTTTATCTTGTGCTTCCTCCAACAATTTTACAATTTTAGAGAGGGATGTATCTTCTCCTACTTTTTCAACTGTTACCGCAACGTGTCCACTCTGTAAAACACTTCCAGCGTACACATTATCTCCACCACTTACCTCTCGTGGCATATACTCCCCAGTAATTGAAGCTTCATCTGCTGTACCGGTCCCCTCTATTATGATTCCATCCACTGGGATCTTTTCTCCAGTAAAAACTACAACCTTATCACCAACTTGAATATCCTCGACTAAAACCTTTTCTTCAACGCCCCTTTCCTTTACTCTCCAGGCATACGAGACATCTAATTTTAGGACGGAGTGAATATAATGTTTGGTTTGTTCAGACGTATAGTCTGTTAATAGTTCACTAATAGTAGACATCAAAGTGATAATTAAAGCCGATCCTGGATTCTTCATATACAAAGAAGCGAATATAGAAGCAGCCGTTAATGTATTAGCATTACCTTTTCGTTCTTTTAGGACATGAACAACACCATCTTTAATTACATCATAGGAAGTACTAATAGCAGTAAAGGTGCTAAGCCAATAGGAAAGTGCTTTTACTATAGCAGGATATGAAGAACGCTGAAGGTACCAGTTAACTAAAAAAATAGTTCCACAAGCTATGATAGGTATAGACTTTTTCCATGAACATGCTGCTTGCGTTAGTGTATGTTTATATTTATGGATGAATGATTTTAGACTGTATAAAGAGAGAGTAATATGATGATAAATGAGTAGACTTCCGGTTACTTGATTATAGCTTGCAGAATATACCCCTGGAAAAGAGCGTAACCAAGTTTCAATATGGCTTGTTTCTAGCTGTTTAGGTATATAAAATCGGGTTCTTCCAGGGAGAGAATGAGCTACCTTTACCCCGAACATCATCACCTTTTCTTTTCCCCCTTATCTTTAATGATGTTGTATGACCAATAAAGTAAGCTTGCAGAGAAAGCAGGCGCACTTCCAAACGTCTGAATTCCTTTTCCTAATAAAAATAGAACAAATAAACTATCAAAGTCAGCAAAGCCATTAGTTTGCTTTTTAATCCCTTTATCTATAAATCCAAGTGTATTAGTCATGCCATTCATCAATGTAGCACCTTTGTTTAAAATGGCGTTAGCTGCTATTTGTACGATATAACTCATCAGTTCATCTAGCTCTTCCTGGTTAATATGAGGTACAACAAATTGAAGCAGCAAACTTCCGGTTAGTTCTGAAGCTTCCGATGTTAAAATAAGAGGATTGTTTTTTTACTTCTTCCGTTAGAGCATGTGCAATGATACGGTGCTTCCAACTGTCACATTGTATACGCAGTCGCCCCGGCATCGCATGCACTACTTTTATTTTTTGATCACGGAATTGAGACATAATTTTTGGGGCAATAAAAGAGGCACCTAAACCAATTACAGTAGGAAGCATGCTCATCCCTCCCTTTCCTTAAGCTCTATATTCTTCTTGATATATTTGTTCAATAAGTTGAAACCACTCTTCAAGTTCTTTGTTATTTGTCATATGGGAAGCTTTATATGTAATAAGTAAACTTCCGGTATCTAACGTAAAGACTGCATCATAGACAAGAACTTGAGACTTCAAATTTAAAATAATTAATTCAACTAGTTTTTTATTCTCTTTCCAAACGGTTGATCGAAGTCTAATTCTTCCTGGAATAAAATGCACAAGCTCAATTTGTAATTTATGTAGTTTTCTTTCTGCATGTTTCATTAGTATCTTTTCTTTAATACTCATTAATATCTAGATACCACCAATCATTTTTCTTTATTTTACCAACTTATATATTTTATAACAATATAAGTATTAAAATAATGTAAATTTTATTACGCGACAGTAAGCAATAAAATTATCTCTGTTTTAGGATAATGATAGATATATTTTTTATAAAAAGAATTAACCTATATAAAAAAGAATGAAAGGTGTTATTCTTTCATTCTTTTTCTTTACTGTAGATGTTTAAAATCTCTTTATTTGATAGGTAAAGAATATTTTATTGATTTTTTATAATACCTCTTTCTTTTTAATTAGTTCATACTGAATTGTCACCCTCTCTACTTCATTTTAGAAATAACTACCCCTATAACCATAATAAAAATTCCTAGTAAGGTTTTTCACGTAGGAGCTTCTTTAAAGAAAAGGTAACCTATTAATACGGAAATTATTACTTCCATCCCTTTTCGACGTCAGTAGAACAAATGTTAAGTTATGAACAGCTTTAAAACCCAAATTTGATTCCATATCCAATTAACATATTAGCGATTAAAAATAACGGGAAAGCATAAATTTGGTATTTTAATGTAGTCCCAAAAGCTGGATCAATATGCGTATTTTGATACGAAAACAAAACAGTGATTAGAAATAGGCCAACAAACAGGAAGATTCCACCATACAAATAATTCATATATCCACTCTCACTATATTCTAGTGCTAAATTCAATGATGCTAAGATAAGAAATGGAAAAACTAAATGTATTAATTTTTCCTAGTTATATATCTTATAATTTTTACATAATATATATAAAAATCGTAATCATTACGTTTTGATAAAAGGATATAATAACTATTTTCGAGGTTTTTATCTTTTAAATAAATTTTTTATATTAACTCTTTTTTATGAGGTGCATAACTTGTTCAAACTCTATCATATAGTTCTAGTAATTGGAGGTGAAACGATAGATTATGACAACTCTATCACAGTTAAGTAAAGACCTAATTGGTGTGCTGTTACTAATGCTTTTTGGTTACTGTTTTTTCTTTGTTAATATAAATACAAATGATTTAGCCATTCCAGCATCTTTATTAAATGTAAACTCCATTTTTTTAAGCATTGTACTTGAAGCTATCCCCTTTATCTTGCTGGGAGTATTTGCATCTGCCCTTATTCAAGTATTTGTCTCAGAAGAATTCATTCAACGTCTGATTCCAAAAAATCCTTATATAGCTCTTTTACCAGCTGTTCTAGTAAGTGCTCTTTTACCGGTTTGTGAATGTGCCATTATTCCAGTTATAAGGCGTTTATTAAAAAAAGGAATGCCTCTTCATATCGGCATTGTCATTTTAGTTGGGGCACCCATTTTAAATCCCGTTGTCTTTGCTGCTACTTTTTATGCATTCCAGTCAAATACGTCCATCGTCTACAGTCGTATGGGCCTGGCTGCTGTGGCTTGTCTTTTAATTGGTTTATCCGTTTATTTCTTTTTTAAAAATTCAAATCAGCTACGACATGTACACGTTCATGAACATGAAGAAGCAAACGTAGGCAACAAATTAAAACAAACGTTATATCATGCCGGTGATGAATTTTTCGACATGGGCAAATACTTATTATTTGGTGCACTCGTAGCAAGTCTATTTCAAACCTTTTTAGATAGACAACTATTGACGAACCTTGCAAGCAATGACTATATGTCTTCTGCCGTTATGATGGGATTTGCTTATGTACTTTCACTTTGTTCAGAAGCAGATGCTTTTGTTGCTTCATCTTTTTCTCATACATTTTCACCTACAGCTCTTCTTGCCTTTCTACTATATGGACCAATGATGGATTTTAAAAACACCATTATGCTATTGTCCTTTTTTAAAAAACGTTTTGCATTTAGTCTGATTCTTATCATTACTGTGATTGTGTATCTTATCGTCATGACTTATGGAATAGTTAGTAGATAGGAGAAATGGTATGAATAAAATTGATCAGCAATTTATCATTTATATAAGGGGAATATTACTAATTGGTTTTTCCCTCCTCATGTTTAAACTCATATTAACAGGTAAAATCATTCAATTTATTGCGCCTAAAATGATGCCTTTTATATTGTTTTCTTCTGGTACCTTTTTTTTGTTGGGAATTATACAAATTTGGCGAAGTAGTTTAAATAAGGATTCATCTTGTGAATGCGGTCATGATCATACGGAAAAAGGAAAAATTCGAACAACGCTTATTTACTCTTTATTTCTATTGCCTATCATGACGGGCTTTTTATTTTCTAACCACACACTTGATAGTTCGGTTGCAGTAAAAAGAGGATTAAATTTTGCAGTTAACAAACCTGATACTCAGCAACAAACCCGAGGTGATAAAAACATCTCTGCCACTAATTCAGAACTAGAAAAAGATACGAATGATTTATTGTCTGGAAATTCAAATGACACACCAAAGAACGTTCCAACCACACATCAAAATGGTATTGCAGCTAAAGTAGCGCCTAAAGGTTTTTATGAATTACTCGAAAAGAAGCTACTGGAACAAACGAAAATTTCTATAAATGACACCGCTTATATTCCAGTCATGAGCATTATTGAAAGCAACACAGAGCAGTTCATTGGGAAAAAAATAGAGGTCAATGGCTTTGTATATCGTGAAAAAGGATTTAAAGATAGCCAATTCGTTGTTGCTCGCTTTGGAATATCTTGTTGTGCAGCAGATGCATCTGTATACGGCTTATTATCTACACTAGAAAATGCCTCGGCATTAAAAAAAGATACTTGGGTTCATATAAAAGGAATCATACAAAAAACTACGTATAACGGAGAAAATGTCCCCTATATTCAGGTTCAACAGATTGAGTCCATTGACCAGCCTGATAGCCCGTACGTATATGAACTTTATCAAGGTGAACAACTGATAGACCCTGAAGAATAAAAAGACTATAAGGTATGTGTATGCTACCAAGGTCCAGCTACACATAATGTATTCGTTACGTTAGATAGTTGGGAAGTACAGTGCTGTTTAAAAAAACTATACTTTTTAGAGCTTCTGTATTGAAGAAAACTTACTATTAGAAAAATAAAAAGCCACCCAGTATTTGCAGGACAGGTGGCTTTTCACTATTAAAATGCATGTGCAGAAGTATAATAACATATTATTTCCATAAAAACTATATTTTTCCGAACGAGCATATATATAAAATGTGCACTTTTTATTCACCTTATCTTCAATCACCCGGAGAGAAAAACCCGTTATATCAGGGATGTATAAAAAGCTGCATAAAGTAAGTCGTGATATTATCTTAAACCTCTTGTGGCACAAGGGGTTCTTTTTGTCGTGTGTACCGGAAGAGTGTTTATGTTAACTAACTATATATCATATATAATTAAAAAGGAGAAAAGCCACTGGCGTATATCAGTGGCTTTTCTAAAATGCATGTCGTCAACTCAACAAGGAGTTAGGATTTCCAAATAGAAGCTTCACAGCGTCTGGTGTAGTTTGCTCATAATCCATAAAAATATTCACATTAAAGATTCTGTAAATGAATTTGTATACTGAACAGCTTGATGTAAACTAGAGAAACTTCTAACTCCCTCAACTTTTATTCCTAAGCTCACCATGGTTTGAGCGATTTCTGGACGTATCCCACTGATAACGACTTCAATTCCTAATAACTGTAGTCCAGCTATTACTTTAAACAGTTGATCTGCTACCATCGTATCAATAATGGGCACAGCTGATAAGTCAATAATAAGCCATTTTAATTTATAATGGCTTCCTTTCTCTAAAGCACTCTCCATCAAATACTGTGCCCGTTTGGTATCTAAATCACCTACTAAAGGAAGGATGCCTATTTCTTCTGTCATACGAACAACGGGAACAGATAACTCATCAATGGCATATTGAGCGTAATTTATTTTTTCAGTGTAGTCTTTTACATACGACTTACTTACGAACTGAATGGCATTATCTACAATGCTATTAAAGTGAGAAATGATTTGATAAAAAGCATCGAGGGAAAAATCATTATTCTTTGCTTCTTCTTTTATTATTTCTCCGATTACATCTCGATAATAGCTAATCTCCTCTAAAGCTAGGTTTAATGGTAGTCCATGATTGACTAATAAATTAGCCATATTGTTTCCCCACTGTGCCATGACTTCATTTGCTGCCTCTTTTTCCACCAAAAGAGAATCGGCATAAGTGGTAAGAAGGTCCAAGCGAAAAGTAGTCAACTCTGTATAGATATTATGAGACGTTGCAAGATCTAGTCTTTTATTTTCAGCTAACTTTTCTTTTCGTTGCAAAATAGTTTCTTTAATTGCATGTAATTTTTCTTGTTGTATATACTGCAAAGTGTCCCTCCTTTTATCTTAAAAAGCAAATAGTCCTCTAATAGATGAGGATTAGAGGACTAAGCATATTGAAAAGTGTATTGATAATGATGAAATGTTAAGTTGCTTATATTCTTTATTTAGTTGTATAGTGCCCCTAAATCATAACACACCTTTATGACAGGACTATTTCAGATAAGTTACAACATATGTATAAAATTAAACTTTTTTACATCCCAGAATATTAAATTTGTAAATAGATATGTTAACTAAAAAGAGACGGTTTAAAACATCTTTTTTATTGCATACCTCTAAGGGATTTTGTCCTAAGTAAATTGTAGGTATTTCATAAACAATAATTAACATCACTATTTATATTCTTCGTAATAGGAAATGGTTATTCCCTCCTCATGTTATATATCTTCTGATCTTTTAAGGAATTATCATATTCATGGTAATTAAATAGAAAATTTATAAACATTTAAGGTTATTATGTTTTTCCTGATATAAATTAAATCAAAAGCACAATAAGTCTTTATTTTATACAAAAGAGTAAATGTAAAAACTATCTTATAAAATTGAAACTTTTACTATTTATTCTTATTGACGACAAATAGCGCATTCTTCTACGTGAACGTCGAGAGTGTTCCATGAAAAAAAGCATTTAGGTGGTACTTGGAGTATAAAAAATAGCATGGTTTGAATGGCAGTTGGTATTTTTTGACGTGTATACAGAAAATAAGCCACCTAGGGATATCCAAAGTAGGTGGCTTATACGATAAACTTAATATGAAGCACGCTTTCGAAAATTAATTTCTGTCAAAAAGGGAGCTGCCAGATATACCTGGGTTCGTCATTTCATAGGGATTTAAAATTAACTCAAGCTCCTCCTCAGTCAATACGTCATATTGCAAACATAGTTCTCGTACCGACTTCCCATTTAAAATAGCCTCTCTAGCAATTCGTGCTGCTACTTCATATCCGATATGTGGATTTACGGCTGTAATAATCCCTACACTTTTTTCTACATACTCTTTTAAATGTCCCTCATTTGCTTCAATGCCTCTTAGACAATGGTCTGTGAAGACGTGGAATGCGTTATTCATAATACTGATTGACTGAAGCAAGTTAAACACAAGAACAGGCTCCATCACATTTAGTTCAAGTTGACCTGCTTCCGATGCCAGGCAAATTGTATGATCATTACCTATAACTTGAAAAGCTACTTGATTAATCATTTCAGGCATGACAGGATTGACCTTTCCAGGCATAATAGATGAACCAGGTTGACGAGCTGGTAATATAAGTTCAGCTAATCCTGCACGAGGACCAGATGCCATTAATCGGATATCATTCGCAATTTTAGACATATTAATCATGCACACTTTTAAGCTAGCAGAGACTTCTGTATAAGCATCTGTATTTTGAGTCGCGTCTACAAGATGATTGGCCTTCTTAAGTGGTAAACCACTGATATTTGCTAGATATCTTACAACATTTTCGATATAACGTGGATCTGCATTTAAACCTGTTCCAACTGCAGTTGCTCCCATATTAACCTCATATAAATGTCCATAAGATTGCTTAATACGTTTCATATCGCGCTCAAGAACACGACTATATGATTCAAATTCTTGACCAAGACGGATTGGAACTGCATCCTGTAGGTGAGTACGTCCCATCTTTATAATAGAATCAAATTGTTCTGCCTTTTTCTGAAATACACTGTGCATATAATTCATTGTTTTCAGTAACTTATTTAACAAATTAAGCGTTGCAATATGGATAGCAGTTGGAAATACGTCGTTTGTTGATTGTGACATGTTTACATGACTATTAGGGCTTAAATCGGAATAAGAACCTTTCTTGTGACCAAGTAACTCTAAAGCTCTATTTGCAATAACCTCATTTGCATTCATATTCATTGAGGTCCCCGCACCACCCTGTATTGGATCAACAATAAATTGATTGTTTCTTTTCCCTTCAATAACCTCTTCTGCTGCTTCAATAATTGCATTACCCAACCCATCATATAACCTTTTTGTTTCCATATTAGCAAGAGCAGCAGCCTTTTTAACGATTCCTAATGCTTTAATAAGCTCTGGGTGAATTTGATATCCTGTTATTGGGAAGTTTTCAACTGCTCGTAAAGTTTGAATCCCATAATAAGCATAAGTAGGAACTTCTTTTGTTCCTAGGAAATCTTTTTCAATTCTTACATTTTGTTTTTCTGGTATTTCTATATTTGTCATAACATTGATCTCCTTCTTTACATAAAAAGAAATTTTTTTATGCTACGTCCGATTTTCTAATAGAATCTGTATAATGCTTTGCTTTTTCTTTATCGAATCCGCCTTCCCACTTAGACATCACAATAGCAGCTAATGCGTTACCTACTACGTTGACAGATGTACGAAGCATATCTAAAATGCGATCAATACCAGCAATGAATGCCATACCTTCTAGAGGTAATCCCATTGAGCCCAATGTTGTTAATACAACAACAAATGATGCTCCTGCAACTCCTGCCATTCCCTTAGAAGTCAACATCAATACAAGTAAAAGTGTAATTTGTTCTATGAAAGATAAATGAATCCCATACATTTGTGCAATGAAAAGGGCAGCAATGGCTTGGTAAATGGATGACCCATCAAGGTTAAAGGTATATCCTGTCGGAATAACAAATGATGTGACAGCTTTCGGACAACCAAATTTCTCCATTTTAGTCATTAACCTTGGCAATACTGCTTCAGAGCTTGCGGTTGTAAACGCTAAAATTAACTCATCTTTTAAGATTTTTATAAGAACTAAAACATTAGTTCCAGCCATTTTTGCAATAATACCTAATACTACAAAAACAAAGAAAATCATGGTCAGATATATAACAAGTACTAACTTTCCTAAAGGGATTAATGAACCGATTCCAAACTTCGCCACATTCAAACCAATTAAAGCAAATACGCCAAATGGAGCAAATTTCATAACTAAGTTCGTCATCCAAAACATGGATTCCAGTACACCTTCAAAAAAGTTTAAAACTGGTTTGCCTTTTTCTCCAATTGCTGCAACTCCTAGACCAAATAAGACTGAGAAAAAGATAATCGCTAATAAATTCCCTTCAGTCAACGACTGGAATATATTGGTTGGGATAATATGAACGATTTGAGCTGCTACACCTGCACTCTCAGTTGTTTTAGATGTTTCTTCATATTTGGATATATCACCTTTCTCAAGGTTCCCCATATCTATACCACTACCTGGATGGAATAAATTTGCAGCTAATAAGCCCACTGCTAATGCAATTGTAGTAACAATTTCAAAATAAAGAATGGTTTTTCCACCTAGTCTTCCTAACTTTTTAATGTCACCTACACCAGCTATAGATACGACGAGTGCGGATACAACGATAGGAATAACAATCATTTTAATTAGGTGAAGAAAAATATCCCCTAAAGGTTGAAGAATGGCCATCACTGTATTATTTCCATAAAAAATAGCGCCTATAGCAATACCGAACGCAAGTCCAATAAATATTTGTGTAGCTAATCCCAATTTCTTCATAGTTGTAACCCCTTTCAATTTGCGGTTCATTAAAACACTTAAAGAGAGCCTATGCTTAGGCTAGCGTCTATAAAAAAGACAATAATTAAAAATAAGTCCAATGTGTGAATAATCTTTAAAATAAATGGTAATCATATGATTTGAAATTAACTCCCCCCTTCAGTAAAGCGTTTTCAAAATCTTCATTGTAAAAGTACACTTTTTCGGCTCCCCTTATATACCTGAGCATATAGTATCGTTTATAAAGAGATTTTCTATTATCCTTTTAACCTTTCTGAAATCCTGTTTATTGTCTAACATTCATATAAATGTAGCAATAGTCACTTCTAGATTTATATGAATGTTAGACAATATATCCTCATCTATTATTCCTTCATTTCAGATAAAGAAATATCTTCTTCTTTATCTAGTGTCTAGAGATAAGATAGCAATAACACTAGATATCTCTATAACTTGTTAAAATAATTAAATCTCTTAAAATGTTTTTCTTCGAATAGAATGATATCGCTTTCAAAAAATTCAATCGTCGTAACTACATATATCTTCTCCGAAATCTAAAGGAATTTAGGATTTATTTCATGTGTAACTTAATTAACGAAACTACAGCATTAAGTTGGGGTATCTCCTTCAGCCTCTTCATACTGTAATCTTATTATAATAAACATACGTTTCTTGTATATAGGTAATGAATGGAATCAAAAAAATGATAATAACGAAAAGTATATTTTTAATTTCATGTTCTCTTTTTGCGTACTTCAGTTACATTATATTTATATACGACAGATAAATCAAGAAAATTATTATTCATTTCGCGTACATTTTATTTAGACAGGTCTCATAGAAGTGAATGATATTTTAATAACGACGAACTGTTATTGAAATATTAACCTTTCGTAGCGTGAAAGAGCCTATGCCTTTAAGAAATAATATAAGCAAGGTCATTGCATAACAGAGACAGGATTCATTCAGCTTGTTGATTCTCTTGGGGATTTATTTATTTTTATTGATGATGTATTTGAGTTAAAGAATAAAATGAGATTAAGCGAGCTAATTGATGTTCGCTTGGCTTAGTTCCTGAAGAAATCGTGTACAGGAATCACTTATTTGGGTAGAGGTACATTCATGTACAATTTTAGAGTCTACACGTTACGTGACGGTTCAAAGAGAATCATTTAAACAGGAACTCCAAAGAGCAGGTATTCAAGAAACGCAAATTTTTCAGGTGCAACTAGTGGAAAAAACAAAGTAATTTTAACATACACCTTTTATATAGACCTAATTGTGTTAGTCTAATAAAAGTCAAATAGAAAAGAGTGATCAACCTGGAAGAAATAAAAGAGCAAGAAATCGATCTTGATAAAGTGTATGACCATGTGGAATTTCCGAATAAGGTTAGTGGCCGTTGCGATCACTGTAACTCAGCTTACTTCAAAAGCTCCGTAAAAGGTGGCGTTTTCTTACGTGAATGTAGAGAATGTGGCATGAAGAAGAGTATATAAAATAAAGTTTTAACTTTTACTCTTAATGACGACAAATACATACTTTTTCTACAAGATATTAAGCTTCTAAATTACAGAATATCAATTATTATTTAATAGCTATTTCTTTTACTGCGACTTTCCTATTTTTAAGAAGGTATAATTTCCTGAACGCCCTTCATTCATAGAAGCAATTTCTCAAACTCACTTTTTATAAATTCAAGTTTTACCCCTCACACTTAGGAACAACAAATGCTCTTTTCTCGTGATATAAGACATGTCGAATAAAAAACACATACTAATTTCATTAGTATGTGTTTTTATTTTTTAATAAATTGAAATAGTAATGAGTATTTTTTACTTATCTATTTGTTCATACCTATGTTCTTGAATATACTTAAGTTTCTTCATTTTGTATTGTCACATACTTTTAGTCGCTTATTATACCAAGTTCATATGAAGTTGAGCTTATCACGTCATAATTGCACCTGTTAACCATGCAAGTGAAATTAAAACTAAACATGTAAGAACTGACCACTTAAAAGCGAAGCGTACATACTCTGAAATATTGAGTTTTAACATACCAGTTAGTAAAATTGTAGCTGGAACTAATGGAAGTAAAAAATGAGCCGATTGTGATAAAACTACTGCCCTAACAATCTCTATTGGTTCGATTCCAAAAGCAGAAGCAGTATTTGCAAAAATGGGAACTACGCCAAAATAAAAAGCATCATTCGACATAACAAATGTAAAAGGAATACTAACCAAGCCAATTATTACGGGGAAAAAATGTCCCCATGATTCAGGAAGAATCGAAACCAGATTTGCTGCTATTGAATCTATCATTTTTGTGCCTGATAAAATTCCAGTGAAAGCACCACCGGCAAATACAACTAGTAACACCATTAAAGCGTTTCCGCCATGAGCTTTAATTCTGTCCTTTTGTTGTTCAATAGTCGGATAGTTAATAAACATAGCTATTACAACTGCAATTAAAAATAAAATTGCTGGTTTTACGAGATCTGATATTAATACTCCCATCACAAGCAAAGTCAATATGAGATTTACCCATAACATTTTTGGTCTTTTAATTGAAGACTCTTCATTGGCAGCTACATCTAAAGAGAAGGCATATTCCGCAATATGAGATTCTTTGAGATCAATGATACCCAATCGTTTTCTTTCCATTTTACCCAAAATAAACGATACAAAAATAACCCATATAGCTCCACCAATTAACGTTGGAATAAGAGGAATAAAAAAATCTGTTTGTTCTAGTCCTAGAACTGATAACGCCCGGATTCCAGGTCCACCCCATGGAGTTAAACCACAAACTACACTAAAAGAAAGCATAGAAATAGTGGCTAGAACTAAAGGGTTCATATTCAACTTTTTATATAAAGGTAGCATAGAAGAGATAACAATCATAAAAGTTGTTGTACCATCTCCATCCAGTGATACTAGAAGAGTCAAGACGCCTGTTCCAATAGCAACTTTGAGCGGATCACCTTTAACAACTTTTAATATTTTATTAATTAAAGGATCGAACATACCAGCATCTATCATTATTCCAAAAAACAGGAGGGCGAATAGGAGAAATGCAGCCGAAGTAGCTACAAGCTTAATTCCATCAAGCATCATGTCATCAACTTCTGCAGCAAACCCCCCCAGCAATAGCAAAAAGAAGTGGAATCACTGTAAGTGCGGTAAAAGAAGACAAACGGCCCGACATAATAAAATATGTAAATACCGTTATCATGGTTAATCCTAGCACAGTTAACATTCACTTTCCCCCTTAAAGGTCCATATTCAGCGTTTTAATGGTAGCGTTTACAATATATTCCCAATGGTGAAATAGTAAAAACTATTTCACTGATTTACAGTTATCGATTTTTAGTGAAATCTTATTATTAGTAATCAAAGAATCCCGAACCGGTTTTAACTCCTAGTTTACCCGCCTTTACATACTTTGTAAGTAAAGGACATGGACGATATTTTTCCCCCAGTGTATGATGGAGATATTCCATGTTCCTTAATCGTGTATCTAATCCTACTAAATCTGCGAGAGCCAGGGGCCCCATAGGATGATTTAATCCTAATTTAATAGATTTATCAATATCTTCCGCGGAAGCTACGCCTTCCATCAGCATATTCATTGCTTCATTTCCAATTAGACAATTCATTCGGCTTGTAATAAAACCGGGAAATTCATTTACCTCGACCGTTTCTTTTTTCATTTTTGCTCCAATTGCTCTTACATACTCTACAGTTTCCTCTGACGTCTCAAGCCCCCGTACAATTTCAATTAATTTCATTTTATGAACAGGGTTAAAAAAATGCATTGCGATCACTTTGTCCGGACGAGAAGTTTGGGCGCCTATCTCCGTTGGACTCATGGTAGATGTGTTTGTTGCTAAGATTGTTTCAGACGAACATAAACTATCTAATTCCTTAAACACTTTTATTTTGATTTCCATGATTTCTAATACAGCTTCGATTACAAGGGCACAATCATCCACTGCAGATTTCATATCCGAATAATAAGTGATATTTTTCATACTTTTCTCTACATCAGATGTTGAAATATATCCTTTTTTCTCTACTTTTAATTAATTCATCTTTAATATAATTCTCTGCTACTAGTAGCGATTCATTATTAATATCATGTAATGCAACAGAAAAACCATTTAGGGCTGCAACATATGCAATTCCTCTTCCCATTACGCCAGATCCAATAACAGCTATTTTAGTCATTGATTTACCTCCATTTTAAACTTGTAGATTTTCAAAGATAGTAGTAATTCCTTGCCCTCCTGCAATACATAGAGTAACTAATCCATATTTTTCTCCTCGACGTTCCATCTCATGAAGTAATTTCGTTGTCAAAATAGCACCTGTAGCCCCAATTGGATGACCAAGGGCGATTGCTCCCCCATTTACATTGACTGTCTCTAGGTTTAAATTTAATTCTTTAATAACAGCTAGTGCCTGAGCAGAAAAAGCTTCATTTAACTCGATTAGTCCTATATCCTCTAAACATAAACCACTCATATTTAATGCTTTTTGTGTAGAGTACACCGGTCCAATTCCCATGATTTCAGGAGATACGCCTGAACTTGCATGAGCTACAATTCTAGCTTTCGGTGTAAAACCTCTTTCCCTTGCAATAGATTCACTCATCATAAGTACTGCAGAAGCTGCATCGTTTCGTCCACTTGCGTTACCAGCCGTCACAGTTCCATTAGGGTTAAATACAGGTTTTAAGGTTGATAGTTTTTCTAATGTAGTTGACCGAGGATGTTCATCTGATTCAAATAAAAATGAGTCTTTTCGGTTATTAACTTCATAAGGAACAATTTCACTTTTGAATAGCCCATTATTAATTGCTCTTTGAGCGAACTCTTGGCTTCTTAATGCAAACTCATCTTGCTCAACTCGATCAATTTTATACCTTTTAGCCAAGTTTTCAGCAGTATCACCCATTCTTAGAGGTCCGTACTCTTCAATAGGTTGAGAGTATGGCTGACTTTCTGTATTTGGATCAAGTAACAGGCCATTTCCGGAACGATATCCATAACGAGCTTGACGGATATAATAAGGGGCTGTACTCATACTCTCTGCTCCCCCTGCGATAACTACGTCACTCAAACCTAATTTGATTTGCATATCTGCATTATTGATAGCTTGTAAACCTGAACCACATTGCCTGTGAAGTGTATATCCTGGTATTTGAACGGGAAGTTCAGCCCGTAACAGGGCAAGTCGAGCAAGATTGGAAGAGTCAGCATTTTGCTTTGCTTGACCCAGTATTACTTCATCTACTAAACCAGGGTCTAGTTCCGAGCGATTTACGATTTCCTTAATAACTTTTGCAGCCAAAAAGTCTACAAGCACGTTGCTTAAAGCTCCTCCAAGCTTACCAATAGGTGTTCTAACCGATTCAACAATAACAGCGTCCTTCATTTTTTATCTACTCCTTCTTCATATGGAAGTTAGCTTTCTAACAGGTGTTTTTTGTTATATTTCATGATAATTCGGTCTTCGTTTTTCCAAGAAAGCTTGTGTTC
Source organism: Priestia aryabhattai B8W22 (assembly GCF_000956595.1). Lineage (GTDB taxonomy): Bacteria > Bacillota > Bacilli > Bacillales > Bacillaceae_H > Priestia > Priestia aryabhattai. Next base: position 167,817 of record NZ_JYOO01000001.1, read on the forward strand.
CTTCATGCTTTTCTTCTGAAGCAAACAAAACTGTTTGTGCAAGTTTCTCTAACATTAAGGCTGTATCTAAATCCACATCTTGCCCTCGATTTACGACCATTTTGGCTAATTTAAGAGCTAACGGTCCCTTTGATAAGATAGATTCAACTAACTGATTGGTAACGTTCCATAAGACATTGCTTTCAACCGACTGGGTAACAAGTCCAATGCGTTCTGCTTCCTGTCCATTGATTATTTTTCCAGTAAGAATCATCTCCAATGCTCTTCCTTTACCAACGATTCGCATTAATCGTTGTGTTCCGCCTGCACCGGGAATAATAGCTAAGTTTAATTCTGGTAAACCCATTTTGGCGTGGTTGGCTACCACTCTTAAATCACATGCAAGAGCTAGTTCAAACCCTCCCCCTAAAGCGTGACCATTAATTACCGCAATGGTTACTTTACTTGACTGTTCAATTTCTCTATAAACTTTCTGCATGCCTGGAACAAGTGCTTCCAACATCGTTCTTTCATGTAATTCCTTAATATCTGCTCCGGCAACAAATGCTTTCTCACCTGCTCCTGTAATAATTATTATCCTTAGCTTAGGATCTTCTTCTAATTCACCTACTGCTACTTGTAATTCATCAATTGTCGCCTTGTTTAAAGCATTTCTTAATCGCTGGCGATCAATAGTTATAGTTCCGACGAATTCATCTTTCTCCACCTTAATATGTTGAAACAAGCTATTCACCCTTTACGAATCATTTATGACAATTAGTAAGGTAACCTGAAAATATACAAATATCGGTAGGTTACCTCACTTTAACTTTTCATTTATTTTACTTGCCTTTCCAAACAGGTTTTCGTTTCTCAAGGAATGCCTGAGCGCCTTCAATACGATCTTCGCTTTCATATACGTTTGGTCCAATATCTAACTGCAGTGCTTGAAATAATGGTACATCCATCGTTTTCCATATTGTTTCCTTAATACGTTGTACAGAAAGAGGAGCACACTCACATATTTCTTCTGCTATTTCAGTTGCTCTCTGCATTAATTGTTCTTGATCCTCTAATAATTCATCTATAAGGCCCACCTGCAAGGCTTCTTCGCTTGATACTAGCTTACCTGTATATAGCATTTTCGCTGCAAAGCTCGGTGAGATTAATTTAGGCAAAATAGTGGCTCCAAATGTAGCTCCCATACCTCTTTTGGCTTCGGGCATGCCAATTTTAATATCTTTCCGAGCCAAACGAATATCACTAGCAAGTGCAATTTCACACCCTGCTCCTACAGCAGCACCGTTTAGCGCAGATATGACAGGTTTATATGTTTCAATAATTGCATTAAACAATCTACCTCGTAACGGTTTCTTTTTGAATGCTTCTGGATTTTCCTTTGCCTCTTTTAGATCACGACCACTACAGAATGCTTTATCTCCCGTTCCAGTAATAATTAAGACCCTTGCTTGAGAATCAGTTTTATATTCTTCTAAGTAATCAAGAAATAGATCTGACATAACGGAATCAATAGCATTTCTTTTTTCTGGCTTGTTTAAATATAAGTAAGCTATTTCTCCCTTTTTTTCATACTCTATAAAGCCCATTTTCCGTACCTCCCCTAGTTTTACTTTCCTGTAAATTTTGCTTTTCTTTTTTCCTTAAAAGCTGTGACTCCCTCTTTATGATCTTCGGTCTCTTTAATAATGGCGTAGTGAGAAGAAATCAAATCGAGTGCTGGCTCTAATTCCATTGTTCTAGAGTAACGAACAGCTCTTTTCGTCATTCTTATGGCAATTTGCGGACCGGATGCGATTTGCTCAGCTAAATCCATTGTTTTCTTCATAAACTCTTCTTTTGTATATACATGATTAACCATTCCTAGTGATAGCGCTTCCTTTGAACTGATAAAGTTTCCCGTCCATAGTAATTCGAAAGCTTTGGCTTCACCTACAATTGGAGGAAGAAAGAAAGCGCCTCCATCACCTGGTACAAGACCTACCTTTACATAGCCCTCGCTTACCTTTGATTCATCAATCATAGTGCGTATATCGCACATCAGAGCCATATCTAAACCTGCCCCTACAGCAGGACCATTGATTGCAGCAATGACTGGTTTATCAATTTTTTTAAGCGCTAACGGGATACGATGAATGTTTTTCCAAAGTTTATTTTTATTATCTAGTGGTTTTTGATCTTGTTTCATACCACCTACATCTCCACCTGCGCAAAAAGCATTCCCAGATCCCGTCACAACAATGACATGTACATCATCATTTTTTTCTGCATCTTCCAGCGCAGCTACCCATTCTTCAATCATTTGACTATCAAAAGCATTTTTCTTATCCGGACGATTTAGTGTAATAATTTGTACATGGTTTTGAATACTTGTCAAAATTGTTTGCTCCACTTGTACTCCCCCTTGTTGACTGGTATATTTAGTTTTTTTGTGTTACCTGTTCTTTTGAACGAATAATATTTTTATCACGTAAAATTTGAAGTTCCTCACTTGTTAACCCTATTAACTCGTGGAGAACTTGATCTGTATGTTCTCCTATCATAGGAGCAGCAAAAACTTCTTTTAAAGGAGAATCAGATAATCGTATTGGTGAACCTGGAACCTTAATTTTTCCTTCTTTTGGATGTTCGATTTCTCGAATCATTTCTCTGTATTTTAAGTGAGGATCGTCTGCCACTTCTGCAATTGTATTGACGGGTGCATGGGGAACATTGGCTTCTATTAGAGCATCTGCAATGTCCAATTTTTTCTTTTCAGAAGTCCAACTGGTTACAATTTCATCTACAATATAAGTATTAGCTGAACGGTCTACGTTTGTTTGAAAGCGACTATCTTCGAGTAAATCTTCCCTTCCCATAACTTTTAATAACGATTTCCATTGTCTATCTGCTACACAAAGGATAGCTATGTAACCATCTTCAGTTGGATATACATTATAAGGAGCTGTTGCCATTCCACTATGTTGATTTCCAGTTCTCTCTGATACTTTACCTCCTTGGCTATAATAAGCGCCTAATGCAGATGCTAGAGTAGGATAAATTGCATCATGCATAGAAACTTCAACTAATTGCCCTTTTCCAGTTTTTTCTCGATGATACAGAGCAGTAGTAATACCTCCAAATAAGTGAATTCCCCCAAGGAAATCACATAGAGCAGGACCAGCTTTTACAGGGGGTTTATCAGCAAAGCCAGTAGTAGCCATAACCCCACCCATTGCTTGAATTGTTAAATCCATAGCTGGTCTGTCAGCATACGGACCAGTCAAGCCATAACCTTTTCCTGAAGCATAAATAAGTTTTGGATTTATTTGGCTTAAAAAATCATAACCTAATCCAAGTCTTTCCATAGCTCCTAAAGAAAAGTTTTCAACAAGTACATCAGCTTTTTTGACTAGTTCAATAAAGACTTCTTTTCCTTCCGGAGATTTAAGATCAAGAGAAACGCCAAGTTTATTGGAATTTAGCATTAATAATTCATGACAGTCTCCTTTTCTTCTAACCCTAAGATTCTCCCCTTTAATTGGCTCAACCTTAATGACTTTGGCCCCTTGATAAGCGAGCATAAGTGAACAATACGGTCCATTGTAAATTTGACCCAAATCTAAAACAACTATATCTTCCAATGCTTTTTTCATAATACCCCTCCTGAATTTAAAAAAGATATACGCTTACATAATTTTAATCCGATAATCGGTTTATTTATCCGATAATCGAAATTCTATCATGCTTTTTAAAATTATTCAACAAAAAATTTAGACAATTCTGCATTATTGTAACGTTTAAAGTTTTGAACTCAAGCAAAAAGCTGTTTGTCAAAAGACAAACAGCTTTTATTTTGAAATATGTGAAATATAAAATACAGATGGTAAAACCGAAGGAGAATGTAAGAGGAATTAAAGTGTGATATTTTCTTTTACATTCTCCATAATGTTACTGATTTTCAAAGAGGCTTCTTTAGCAAGTGTTGCAAAATACTCTACAGTGTCATCTTTTTTACGGTAAGTAGGACAGTGTATAGATAATCCAGCAAGAATTAAACCTTGGTTTGACAAGATAGGTGCTGCCACGTTAAGTGCTCCTTCATTTACTTCACCTTCTGTATGAGAGAACCCTTGGATTCTGATATTTTCCAAATCCCTTTTCAAGACTTCAATATCTATATTCTCCTCAGAAGGGATCTTTTGAAATACAAGTTCTTGTTGTGTTGGATCCATAAATGCCAGCAATACTTTTCTTGATGCACCTTTATGGATAGGTCTACTTAATCCTACTGGACGTGAGAACTTGACATCATGAGGACTTTCAATTGATGCTACACATACACCTTCTAAAGTTATCGGATCTATCACATTTAGGCTAACTGTCTCTCTCGTAAGTTGAGCTATATGTTCGAGAAACGGCATTGCTGTTTCTCGAAGTTGCGGGATTGGATCTGCGTAAATCCCTAACTTATAAGAGTTTAGTCCTAACCTTATTTTACCTGTAGAAGAATCTTTCGTTAGATAACCGCATTCAATCAGTGTATTAACTAAACGAAATGTTATTGTTGATGAGATATTTAGTTTGGCTGTTATTTCTTTTACAGTAAGTTGACTACTGTGTGTGTGAAAAAGGTCTAAAATTAATAATCCTCTTCGCAAAGTCTGAGAAGTAGATTTATCCGCCATAAAAAAACTCCTTTCAAGTTTGTAGCTTTAAAGTTTAAATTTAACTCCTAACTTTAGTTTAGCGAATCTTTTTATTGAAATATAGTATTCAGCATAAAAATTTTTAATGTTGCAAATATACCTTCATAAATTTGTATTATGCCAAAATAAAATATTGAAAATTCTTAAAAAATATGTTAGCATTTCGATAATCGGAATGTTTATACGATTATCGGAAGAAGTTGCGTAACAATAAAATATATTAACTATTATTTTTTGTTACAAAATGTAAACGCTGACATTCCGGGAGAAGTGTATATGTGTGTAGGCGTTTAAATTATTGGGGAGTGGAGGAATGAAAATGAGCGTCACTGGACTTGAAGGAATTGAAGTTACACAATCAGCTATTAGTTCGATTATTGATGACACATTAACTTATCGAGGAATTAATATTGATGATTTAGCAACGAACTCTATTTATGAAGAAGTTATTTTTTTACTTTGGAATGGTAGATTACCTACCCAAGAAGAATTAGAGGACTTAAAACAAAAGCTAGTACAATATGGAACGTTACCTGAACCAATTACTAATTTATTAAGGTCTTTACCACACGATGTCCACCCTATGGATAAGCTTAGAACAATAGTATCTGCACTATCCCTATTTGATACTTTTACAAGAGATATGTCTAGAGAAGCAAATTATGATAAAGCTTTAAAAATACAATCAAAAATTTCTACAATTGTAGCAGCTATTCAAAGAATTAGTGAGGGAGAAAAAATACTTTTTCCTAAATCAGAATATACCTTTTCACAAAATTTTTTGTATATGTTAAAAGGTAAAGAGCCTCACCAAATAGCTGTAGAATCCTTAGATAAGGCTTTAATTTTGCATGCTGATCATGAATTAAATGCATCTACCTTTTCTGCAAGAGTTACAGTAGCTACTCTTGCAGATATTTATGCAGGAGTTGTGTCAGCTATTGGAACTTTAAGTGGCCCCCTTCACGGTGGAGCTAACGAGGCAGTAATGAGAATGCTTGAAGAAATAAACGATATTGAGAATGTTGAAACATACATCTCTGAGGCACTATTTACTAATAAGAAGATAATGGGCTTTGGGCATCGTGTCTATAAAACAGGGGATCCTCGAGCAAAACATCTCAAAGTAATGGCAAAAGAATTGACTGAATTGATGGGTCAAAGGAATCTTTATGATATATCAACTAGAATAGAAGATATTATAAAAAGCGAAAAAGGCTTATTACCTAATGTGGATTTTTATTCGGCTTCCGTATACCACAGCTTGGACATTCCAAAATATTTATTCACACCTATTTTTGCAATAAGCCGTACTTCAGGATGGATAGCCCATATCTTAGAACAATATGATAACAATCGTTTAATTCGTCCGCGTGCTAGTTATGTTGGATTACTGAAAACAGAATATACTCCTATAAATCAAAGATAATAACCCTCAAGAGATTTGCTCTTCTAATGAAACGGCAAATCCCTTGAGAAAATTGTTAAATTACCTTATTAGTACAAGATTCAATAATTTATTTTCAAAGTGAGTTGATTAATAATGGAACACAATAACAGAATGAATCCTTTTCGAAGATATCTAGGACTAAAAGATTTTAAATCAAGAGATGGTGTTTTTGAAGTAAGAATTGAGATATTTCCTGACCTTTTAAACTTTAGTGGTAACGTACATGGAGGCGTAATTGCTTCTCTTGTTGATATGTCCATTGGAAATGCTGTACATCCAGTTCTAAATGAAAACCAATACTCTACAACAGTAGAACTAAAAATCAACTACCTAAAACCATTAAATGGGAAAACAATTACAGCTAAGTCTTGTTTATTACATAAAGGAAAAACGTTACTAGTAGGTAAAGCAGATATTTTAAACGAGCATGATCAGTTAGTCGCTACCGGTACTGCTACTTTTATGATCTTAAATAAAGTAAACAAGACGCTATAAAAATTATTATGTATAAAAAGAATGTTTGAGTTTGCTATAAAAATATTTTTTCTCACTCTTTTTATATAAAGAGGAAGTGAATATATGCTTCTATATATCCTCGTTGCTTTATTTCTTATTTATCAAACCAGCGTTCGGGGAAATACCATTCTGGTAACTTTGTATGCAATAGATTTAAACGCAAGTGCATTTTATTTAAGTATGATTGTCGCTACAACCTCTCTATTTCCAATGTTATTTGCAGCGTATGCAGGGAGAATTTCTGATCGTATAGGGTTTCGTTTTCCTTTGACAGGTGGGATGATAGGGACTTGTATAGCTCTTTTGCTTCCTTATCTCTTTCCAGGTCAATTATTTATTTTAATCATTTCTCAATCTTTATTTGGCTTATGCCAAATCTTCACTATTGTTACGATGCAAAACTTAATAGGCGCTTTAAGTACTGCAGAAAACCGTTCGTTTTATTTTTCTACTCATAGTCTTGGTGTTGCAATTTCTAATTTTTTAGGCCCTTTAATAACGGGAGTTTCTATTGATCACCTTCATTTTAATCAAACATACTTACTTCTAGCTGTTATATCTATTATTCCAAGCCTTTTCTTTGTTTCCAAAAGGATTAAAATACCTAGCCCTATTATGTATCAGGAGAGACAGCAAAGTAATTTTATAAAATTGTTGGTTGCCCCTTCATTAAGAAAGACATTTATAACAAGTGGAGTTATTTTAACTGGTGTAGGAATCTATGAATTTTACTTTCCTATATATGCAAAAAGCATCAATCTTTCAGCTTCTATGATTGGTACTATCATTAGCTGTAATGCCATTGCTTATATTCTTTCAAGGTTATTAATGAACCCTTTATTAACAAAATTTAAGGGAGAAGTAATACTTGGAGGATGCCTTTCTGTATCAGCCATTGCTTTCTTTTTAATTCCTTTGTTTGATAGTCCGTTTTTACTCATTGTCATCTCATTTGTAATGGGGTTAGGGTTAGGATGTTGTCAACCTTTGTCTATAGTAATGGCGTATAGTCATTCTCCTGAGGGACGTACTGGTGAAGTTTTAGGAATTCGACTTACCATAAATAAATCAGTGCAGTTTTTAGTCCCAATTATATTTGGCTCCGTTGGATCTTTACTTGGTTTTTTCCCTGTATTTTGGTCAAATGCAGTTCTTTTCTTATTTAGTGGATATTCACTTTTTGAGAAAAAAAGTAAACCGTCTAATTCAAAGTATTTTTGGAATCGCTAACAAATTATAAGGAGGACTCGATTTATGCTATCTTTACTAGGGTTTGCAATGATTACAACGTTTATGTATCTAATTATGTCAAAAAAACTTACGCCAATGGTAGCCTTTATGCTCATTCCCATCATATTTGGAATAATAGGTGGTTTTGCTAAAGGTATAGGTCCTATGATGTTAGATGGAGTAAAAGATGTAGCCCCTACATCTATCATGATCCTATTTGCCATTCTATATTTTGGACTTATGATTGATACAGGATTGTTTGACCCTCTTATCGCCTTCATTTTGAAGGTAGTAAAAGGGGACCCGTTGAAAATAGTTGTAGGCACAGCCGTACTATCTATGATGGTTGCATTAGATGGAGATGGAACAACGACTTATATGATAACAGCCTCTGCGTTGCTTCCCTTATATAAAAAACTAAAAATGAATCCTCTAATACTTGCGGGTATTGCCATGTTATCAATGGGTGTAATGAATATGACTCCTTGGGGTGGAGCTTCAGCGATGGCCATGAGTTCCTTAGGACTCACCTCTTCCGAATTATTTTTTCCGTTAATTCCTGTAATGGGAATTGGACTACTATGGGTACTATTTGTCTCTTTTATCTTTGGGAGAAGAGAACGCAAACGTTTAGGAGTTATAGATTTTCAGGATACCTTTAAAGAGCTAGCAAGTGCTTCTGAAATAGTCCAAAGCACAGAACTACCAGAATACCGAAGACCTAAGCTATTATGGTTCAATTTTGTTTTAACGTTAGTTCTTTTAGTTTGCTTAATTATGGACTTTATTCCTTTAATGATTTTATTTATGGTTGCTTTCGCCATAGCATTATTGGTTAATTATCCTAATATAAAAGACCAACAAAAACGAATCTCTTCGCATGCAGCTAATGCTGTAGCTGTAGTTTCTATTATTATTGCAGCCGGTATCTTCATAGGAATCATGTCAGGAACACATATGATTGATGCAATGGCCAAAACGCTAGTAGCGATTATTCCAGATGTACTAGGGCCCTATCTACCTGTCATAGTGGCACTTTTAAGTGCTCCACTAACTTTTGTTATGTCCAATAATGCCTTTTATTTTGGTGTACTTCCTATTATTGCCCAAGCTGCGGAAGCCTATGGAATCAGCGCTGCTGAAATAGGACGTGCTTCTATTTTAGGACAACCTGTACATATAATAAGTCCTTTAATAGCTGCAGCACACTTATTAATGCGTATGGTAGAGATAGAATTTATTGATTTGCAACGCTTTCTAATGAAGTGGGCTTTTGGAACAACGGTAGTTATGATAATTGCATCCCTGATTCTAGGTGTTATTTCTATTTAATCCTTCGTTATAGAGGAGAAAATCTAGCATTTGTTTTCTCAACAGAAGTGGGCTTTTTAAACTAGGAGGTTAGACATTTTTCTTCTCAATTAATAAATTCTTGAACGTTAGAGATCACAAGGTTATAAAAATCCTTGCGTTATTTAATTTTAAAAGAGAATAAAAATAAACAGTTAGAAATTCCTAACTGTTTATTTTACTTTTAATTTATATGATGAGTGTTTGAAAGGGTATCTGACAACACCGTGTAAGCTTGTACTTTCTTTTTATATTGTTTTATTACATCTACATAATCTTTATAAATATATACAGACAGCTTGAAATCGTGTTTTCCTATCTTAGAATGAATAATGTAAGGAATTTCATCTGTTTCGGGGGTTAGAAAATAATGCTCGTTTCCTGAATGCACATAATACTTCTCTAAAAAAGTAGCCTGATTAAAAGCAGAAATAAATTTTTGTTTTTCTTCACCCTCTAATATTTCCCCATTTTTTTCAATCTTCGTATGAGCAGCATCCAATTTAGAATGTAGCTCGAATTTTCCTAGAAACCATTTAACCACTGGGGTTGGCATTGTTGTTATTAATAATTTTAAAGCACTAACCACGATTATTCCCAGTATTACGATCCAAGTCATTTTCTATCATCTCCACGTTGCGTTATGATTCTTTACCATATAGTATTGTCCATTTAAATTAGATTTTTAAAATCTAATTCCTAAAGAAAGAATCAAAATTTATAAGCCTTACTTTTATGATAAATAATATAAAAGAAAAAGAACCATCCAATTATGAGTTAATTTCCCCATCCAATTTTCATACACATTATAAGCTTGTAATTTAGCATTATAATTAGAAAAAAATCAAAGAACAGACTGCCGAAATCCTGTTCTTTGATTTAATATTAAACGTTTAAATAGTATTACTTTGAAGTATTGTTAGTTATTCCACTTTACGTTTTCTTTCTTCTCCTCGTTTACTACAAGTTGAAATACATCAGGTCTGGAGTAGTGTCCTACTACATCAAAATCAAACTGACTGTAGGCAATCTCACGTAAATCAAGATCTGTAAGTAACAATTCCTCTTTCCCGAAAACTGGCTCCTTGATATACTCACCTAAAGGACCAACAATAGCGCTTCCCCCTGGACACATTTCATCAGGAGAAGAGGCTAGATCGTCATAGCATGCCAAATCAGTGGGATACATATCTTTATTTACATATTGATTACAAGATAAAACAAAACATCTTCCTTCTACTGCAATATGACGAATTGTTGATTGCCATACATCTCGAGAATCTGCTGTAGGAGCAATATAAATCTGAACTCCTTTTGCATACATCGCTGCCCTTGCTAGTGGCATGTAATTCTCCCAACAAATTAATGCTCCTATCTTTCCATAAGGTGTATCAAAAACAGGAAGTGTACTTCCATCTCCCTCTCCCCAGATTAATCTTTCTGAACCTGTAGGTTTTAATTTACGATGTTTGCCAAGTAATGTTCCATCTGGTCCAAAGAATAGTACTGAACAATAGAGAGTCCCACCACTAAATTCGTTATCTCTTTCAATTATACCAATGACGAGATAAACACCGGCTTTACGTGCCGCCTCTCCTAATTTATCTGTAGTTTCGCTAGGAACTGGAACCGAATTTTCCCAATAGCGAAGCCAATCTTTTCTTCCTTCTGCAGAACGACTTCCAACTGTAGCTCCAAATGCTAGTCCCCTTGGATAAGCTGGGATAAAAGCTTCAGGAAATACCACGATATTAGCGCCCTTTTCTCCTGCTTCTAGAGTTAATGAAATAGCTTTTTCTGTACTTGCTTCTCGATCCATAATAACTGAAGCAGCTTGAATAACAGCTACTCGCACATTATGTTGGTGTGTAGTCATGATAAATCCTCCTCTTTCTAATAAATCCATTTAATATAAATCTTAAATATGATGATAAATAAAAAGAGGTTTTTTGTATGCATCCAATTGGATATATATTGACTAATCCAATTTAAAAAAATATAATCTGAATTAATTATTAACATGAGGTGAATAAAAATGGAGTGGAAAGTAGATCGTCAATCAAATAAGCCTTTGTATCAACAAGTCTTTGATTTCATTGAACAAAAGATTTCTTATGGTGAATTTCCACCAGGAACCTTGTTACCGTCGGAACGTAAATTAGCTGAACAATTAAATGTTAATCGCATGACCATTGTGCATGTCTATGATAAATTGAATGCAGTTGGTTTAGTGGAAAGAAAACGTGGGAGTGGTACACGTGTCAGCACCCATAAATGGGGGGTTTTATCTAAAAGATCTACAAACTGGAGAAGATATGTAGAAGGAAGTACATTTTTACCTACATATCCCTTAATTAAACGTATCCGTGAAGCAGCAAAACAGCTAGAAAATGGATTTGATTTAGCAAGTGGTGAATTATCGTCTGATTTATTCCCCTCTCAATTACTGCAATCTTCTCTAGTTGATGAATCCTTTCCCAATGATTTAAGTTATGAGCATCCACAAGGGCACTTGGGCCTACGTGAGACATTATCTGCTTATGTTAAGACTAATTACAATATCAAGACTACTAGTTCTTCTATTCTTATCACATCAGGTGCTCAACAGGCTTTGTATCTCATTACCCAATGTTTACTAAGTCCTGGTGACGCTGTTGCTATCGAATCTCCTTCTTACTGTTATTCACTTCCATTATTTCAATCAGCTGGGCTACGTATATTTGGCTTACCTGTTGGTTCTAATGGAATTAATCCTCAGGATATAGAAGATTTATATCATAAACATCAAATTCGTATGGTTTTTCTAAATCCAACATATCAGAATCCAACTGGAACTGTACTCATTAACACGCGTCGAAAAGAAGTAATAGAGATTGCGGAAAGATTAGGAATTCCAATTGTAGAAGATGATCCGTTTGGTTTGCTCTCCTTCAAAGAAGAAAAACATTCTCCCATTAAATCTTTCGATCACAATGGTAATGTATTATATATTGGTTCTCTTTCTAAAGTGGTTGCTTCTAGTCTGCGAATCGGTTGGCTAATTGGTCCACAATCGGTTATTAGTCGCTTAGCAGATGCCCGTCAACAAATGGATTTTGGACTAAGTATCTTCCCTCAGTTAATAGCAAATAAATTTTTACAATCAGCTGATTATACAACTCACCGTAAGGCTCTCACCCACGAATTACTGGATAGAAGAAATGCAATGATTTCTGCGTTACATGAAATCTTGGGTGAGAAAGTTAACTTTATTGCTCCGAATGGCGGACTTCATATTTGGTGCAAAATAAATCGGAAAATTAGCGATGAAAAGCTTGTAGGGGAAGGCATAAAAAATATATTTTATTTATGCCTGGAAGTGTATATGGCTTTCCAGATGGATATGTCCGTTTTACGTATGCTCGATTAGAGAAAGAACATATAAAGGATGCTGTATTACAATTCGCTGATATTTTATCTCGTATATGATTTTTAACTTAAATAAGTCCTAAAAATGCAAAAAAAGCATTCAAATTCACAACTGCTTTCCTTGTAATAAGTCTTAGTTAAATATTTAAAAGTGATCATGTAGCTTAATTCTTTATAAGAAAAAACCTTTACTAAAAAACAGTAAAGGTTTTTTTATGAGTTTCTTCTAATATAAAAATATCTCCTTGATCAAGCTATGGATTTAAGTTTCTCTGTTAAACGTAAAAATCTTTATTCTTTAAGGATTGATCAATTTCCTCAAGAATCTTACTTCTTTTGAAGTCATTCATCACCCGATCCAAAAACTGTTCAGCCAACATTTCATCATGTAAATTTGAATCCACTCGGTCCATTTCATTAAGTGCATTATTTTCCATAAAACGTCAACCCCTTTATCTTTTCTCTTTTGCAAACAGTATTCTCTTTTGCACTCTTTTTATGCAAGGTTGATAGATGAAGTGAAACATAGATTAACATGTAATATGCGTGGTTACTACCCTATATTCCTTTTAGATATTTTTCATATGTCTTCAATTAGATAAAAAAATATAACTACCTAATTAATACCAAATTGATTAAAAAAAAGGTGTACAAAAGTTCGTCTGTTCTTCAAAAAACGACATGTGCGTTAAAACTAAAAGGTAAACTTGTTATGATGCTCTATAAAATCACTATAAATTAATTTTTCACATAACGACAAAAAAGACACCCTCTATTGAGTGTCTTCTAAATATAAATTTATTGTTTCAGAAGTGAAATCCCATATAAATAAAAAATTATATATTTAATTTTAGATAAATCTTTATGGAATTCTCTGAACAGCTTACGTATTAATTCCATCTACAATTTAAAGAGCCTTTGATGGGCTATTGCGCTAGCTCATGAAGCTAACGCCTCAAGGGAATAAAACCTCTAGGTTTCTAAGAGATTTTCTTAGCATCAGAACTATTACCTTTAATATACCAAATAAATTTCCCTGTATAGCCATAAATAATAGCAAGTGCGATGGAAACAAAGCTTAACCACATGAATGGAACGTAGGAGAAGGTAGAGATACCTAAAATTCCCGCCATAAAAATTCCATTATCAGACCAGGGAATCATCCCAGATGTTAATGTCCCACCCACTTCAGAATTTCGAGCCAATACTCTTCGGTCAATGTGTAATTTATCATAGCTTTCTGCCATAATTTTAGGAGTTAAAATTAATGAAACGTACATAGCACAACCAAATACATTTGCTAAAAAAGCAACGATTAAAGTAGATAAGGTCACGTTCCCTGCTGATGTTAGGCGATGTTGAAACTTAGAAACAATTACTTTTAATACTCCTAAATGCTCCAACAATCCTCCAAATCCTAACCCAAAAATAATTACGACCACTGACCCCAGCATTCCTTCGATTCCTCCCCGGTTTAGGAGAGTATCTATGAAGTCGATCCCAGTATTAATTGAGAAACCTTCATAAGCAGTACCAAGAGCATCAGCAATATTCATGCCTTGGAACACAAAAGCCCAAATCACTCCAAGGAAGGCCCCCATAACAATCGTAGGCATAGAGGGTTTTTTTAATGCAAGCATAAGAATTACAAATACGGCAGGTATCAGCATCCAAACATGAATATCAAAGGTTTTAAGTAATGAAGTCTTTAGAAACTCTACTTTTTCTAAGTCTGTATTTTTACCTCCATACATAAACCCTGTGACAGTAAAAAGAATAGCCGTGATAACGTATGCAGGAATATCTAAATATAACATGGCACGTACGTGTGCAATAACATCCACTTTAGACATTGATGCTGCAAGCACCGTACTGTCAGATAGTGGAGATAACTTATCTCCAAAATATGCACCGGAAAGAACAGCACCAGCTACAAGTGGAAGAGGAATACCAAGTCCCTCTCCGATTGCTATCATAGCAATTCCAGCAGTTCCAACAGTTCCCCATGATGTGCCTGTAGCTAAAGAGGTAAGTGAGCAAATAACGAGTGTGGCTAATAAAAAAATACTTGGATGGATAAACTCTAACCCATAATAAATAAGTGTTGGTACAACTCCTCCTGCAATCCAAGTTCCAATAAGAGCACCGACCGAAACGAGAATCAATATAGCTTCAAGACCATTCGAGATGCCACTGGTAATAGCTCCTTGTAATTCTTGGTATCGGTGTCCCAAACGTAATCCAAGTAAAATGACAAGGAACCATGAAATAAACAACGCCAGCTGTATAGGTAAGTCAAAAGTTACAGTAAAAGAAAAGACAATGCCTAAAAATAATCCCAATGTGCAAATAATCTCTAACATAGATGGTAATCGTACATTTTTCATAGTAGTTCCCCCTTAAATAAAGCGTTTTCATAATTTTGCTGTAAAAAATATACTTATTTCTTTAGCTTTCTTCCCCTAACCTTCTTGGAATCCAGTTTTTTGTCTAACATGCATACCAATTTAGAAAGGCTCACTTCTCTTGTTCATGCTTCTCGAATGTGTAATGATAGCCTGATGTATTTTTTCTTCCTTCCTCCATGCATGCCTTATCCTTTGTTCAAACATGAGGTAGTGTAGACATGTGTGTATTTTGGGAAATACTTAATTGTTTCATCGCGTTTATTCTTTAAAATAAAATGATACCGTTTTCAAAAGATGTTAATTAAAATCTCTCTACATATATTCTCTAGAAATTTAAAGAATTCAGGCTCTATTTCAAGATGCAACTTCATTATATTGTATCTCTTTCTTTTGTAGAGAGGAAATACATTGAATATAATCAAAGAAAAATAGAAAATTATACTTCTAAGTTTTATGTACTCCTTTCGCGTACTTAAGTTATATTATATTTATAACACGAAGATAAATCAAGTAATTTATTATTCATTTCGCGTACAATGCATTTGATTTTGATATAGAGTTAATTTATACAAACAGGAAATAAGCCGAAAAATTTATCCAAAAAATAATTGATAATATTGATTAGGATATGTATATATTCAAACAAAAGTAAAGGTAACAAATCTAAAGAATTATAATTCTTAAATCTGTTCTTCTCACCTTCCAAAAAATCCAATATGTTAAGTAGATCGTAAAGTATTTTATAAAAATAATTGATTTAAGTATTTACTCTAACTGACGATAAATACATAGTTTCACTTCTCATTAATAATAATATTCGTTACGTATTCTCAATGAATACTATAGTGCTTGGGCATGTTTTGTTGTGAAAGAAACAAAAAATCGTTATACTGTATACAAATTAGGGAGGAGTTATTATGGATAAAAGACAGCAGTTAATGAGTGAACTTATGGATTTATGTAATGAGATAATCTGGCGTAATAAACCGGAAGTAGAATTGGCTTTAAAGGACTATAAGTTGAGTGAAATAGAATTAATCGAAAATATTGCTCTAATCCCAAATGCAAATGTAACAAAGCTTGCAGCTGCGAGCTACATGACTCGAGGTGCTATAAGCAAGATTACCAAGAAGCTAATAGCTAAAAATATGATTGAGAGTTATCAAAGTGTTGAAAATAAAAAGGAAATATATTTTCGACTAACAACCCATGGACAAAAAATAAATGATATCCATAAAGAATTACACCAATCTTTTCTTAAACGCGATGCAGAAGTATTCAGGCACATGACCGATGAAGAATTTGACACTATTTTTCGTTTCATTGGTCGATATAGACATCATCTGAAAAATATCACTGAGTAAGTGGTGTTTTTTTATATTGTTTTATTGTTGACGAGGAAATAATAAAGGAGTAAACTTATATTTGTTTCCTAGGAAACAATAAACTTAAAGGAGAACGATCATGGATACTTCAATAAATAAACATGCCCTAACGTTTGGGTTTATCACTGTCTTCTTAACGGGTCTTGGATTGACTATAGTTAGCCCTGTTTTACCTTTTTTAGTAAAGACTTATACTAGTAGGCTTAGCAGTCAGGCTACTGCAGTGACATTGCTTACCTCTATATATGCTCTTTCTGTCTTCTTGGCTGCACCAGTCTTAGGTGCGTTAAGCGACAGATATGGTCGGCGTCCAATATTAATTGTTAGTCTAATCGGCTCTGCCCTTGGTTATTTTATTTTTGGACTTGGAGGTGCACTTTGGATTCTCTTCCTTGGTCGTCTCATTGAAGGTTTGACAGGTGGCGAAATTTCAGCCATTTTTGCTTACTTTGCAGATATCACACCTTCAAATGAACGCACTAAGTACTTTGGTTGGATTAGTGCTGTTGTTGGGGTTGGCACTGCTCTGGGCCCTATCATTGGAGGTGTACTTGCAACTTTCGGAAACAGTGTTCCTATGTATGCTGGCACGGTTATTACATTGCTTAATGCCATATATGGCTATTTTTTTATGCCTGAGAGTCTTGAGAAGTCCAGACGCTCTTCCTGTATCTCTGTTAGACATCTTAATCCATTTATACAATTATCAAAGGTTTTTTCCTTTAAATCTGTTAAATGGCTGCTAATTGCTGGGTTTCTAACTTGGATTCCTAATGGATCATTACAAGCTATCTTTTCTCAGTTTTCAATAGATACATTTGCATGGCAGCCTATATTTATTGGTCTGACATTTTCTATAATAGGTGTACTGGACATCTTTTCCCAAGCAATTATTATGCGACGACTACTCAAATCTTTGACGGATAAAAAAATTGCTCTATTAGGCATGATAAGTCAAATTATTGGTTTTATCCTTATTGCGATTTCAGCTCTTACAGCCTTTTATCTAGTCTTTATTGTTGGGATGATTTTCTTCGGACTTGGTGATTCAATCTTTGGGCCATCATTTAATGGGATGCTTTCAAAATCTGTTCGTGACAGCGAACAAGGTCATATATTAGGAGGAGCTCAAAGTATTCAATCTCTATCCCGATTTATTGGACCAATTATTGGTGGACAGTTGTATTCTATAGTTAGTCATACTACTCCAGCCATTATGGGTGTGGTATTGATTGGTGTATCTGCTCTCTTCTTGTCAAAGCAGCATCAATATATTTAATAAAAACCAACTTTCAAAAATGACGCCAATCAGTTTACATTGAGAAAAAGCCCACTTTTCATTGAGAATTTTTGGGTAAAATAAAAATATGATTTAAAAAAATTGTTTTTTACAACAACTTTTTTAAATCATATTAATTACCTTATTGCACCATTTTAAAAACCATTATATGTTACTTTTTTAGTAGAATGCGTTATGTATTTTTAGTTACCATAAAACACATTCATTATGGCAACTAAAGGTGTATAGAGCACACACTTTATATACCCTATTAATAGTTGAAATTACAACTACCTAAGTATGAGCTTTCTCTAGAGCGAGTTTTATACCAAATCCTATTAATATAGTCCCTGTTATTCCCTCTATAACCTTTTGTATCTTAGGCTTCTTCATAAAAGCACTAATCTGGTTAAGTAAATAGATATAAAATAAATACCACATGACAGTTAATACAATATAAGTTATTCCCAGTATAAGAAACGGCATAAAAGTATGGCTTCCAGGATTCACAAACTGTGGTAGGAAGGTTAAGAAAAAAACAGCTATTTTTGGATTTAGTAGATTGGTGAGGAAACCTTGTTTAAAAGAAGACCTATTTTTATACTTATTTTCGACAACTGTTTTAGCTGTTTCTTGATTTCTCAATGTCCATAATGACTTGATACCTAAATAAATTAAGTACACTGCACCAATATATTTGAAGATAGAAAATAACAGAGCTGATTTCGCAACAATCGCCGAAAGCCCTACAATAGCAGTTAATGTATGAATAGATAATGCGCAACAAATCCCAATCATTGTTTTAAAACCTCCCCGTTTCCCAACAGTAAGAGTATTTTTTGTCATGACAACAGTATCTGAACCAGGTAAAATAATTAGAAATATACATGTAATCACGAACAAATAAAAGTTTTCCATCTTATTATCGCCCCTCGATTAAAATAGTTCTGTATCTACAATTCTTATATTGTATTATAGGTTAATCATTTTATTAATTGAAGATAAACACTATAATATTTCTTATTTGCTTTTTTCAACTAATGGACTCTTTTTTATGAATTCAAAGAAACATTATGTTAACTAAAGATGTATATCTTATACAGTTTAAAAACAGAAAAAACACCTCCAAGTTATTATTAGGTACTAAATACCCGTTTTTTAACTTAAAGGTGTTTTTTAGTAACATTGTTTACATGCTTCTCTAATTCTTCTAATCGTTTTTTAGTATTTAACATGGAAGAAGATATTCATGATTGGATTACTTGCGCCTATAAGAGTGAATATGTTGGTTTTTTAACCAATTAGAATCTTTTCTTCTGCATACCGAATTTTAGATTGTTTATTTGAACGAATCGCAAGCACAAAACCAATGGTAAGAGGTCCTACCCTGCCAATAAACATCATAATAGTAATGAGAATACGTCCGACAGGACTTAAGTCGCCTGTAAAGTTAGCACTTAATCCAACTGTTCCAGAAGCAGAAAATGTTTCAAATAAAAGTGTAGACATATCTACACCTTTTTCTGTGATTGTGAGTAGAAAGAAAATAATAGAAACAAAAATAATCCCAGAAGTAGCAATAGAAAAAGCTCTATAAACAAGCGATTTCGGAATTCGGCGTCGAAAAACATTAATCTCTTCTTTATTTGTCAGTACTGTCCATAAAGCAAACAATATTAAGACAAACGTAGTTATTTTAATTCCACCGCCTGTTGAACCTGGGGCTGCTCCAATAAACATAAGACCCATCATATACACTTTTGAAGGTAATGTGAGCGCCCCGATATCCAAAGTATTAAAACCAGCAGTACGAGGAACTACACCTTGAAAGTAAGATGCCCACCATTTATCACTCATGCTTAATTCACCCAAAGTATGAGGGTTATGATATTCCAAGGCAAAAATAATGAGGGTGCTCACCACATTTAGTGCAAGGGTCGAAATTAATACAATTTTAGTGTGAAGAGAAAACTTCCTTATGTTTCGTTTCTGAAAAATATCTGCAATGACAAAAAAGCCAGTTCCTCCTATTATGAAAAGTAACGAAATCATAATATTTACGGTTGGATCTCCTACCCACTTACTTAAATTATCTGGTTCCAAACCAAACCCTGCATTGTTAAAAGCAGATATAGAATGAAATATTCCATAATAGATAGCCTTTCCCCAGCTCATTTCTTGAGCCCAACGGATAGCTAGGATAAGGGCTCCAATGCCTTCCACAGCCAATGTAATTAGTACAACACGTCGGACTAATGCAATAACGCCTTGTAGCGAAAAAGCATTTAGAGATTCCTTAAGTATTAACCTTTGTTGCAATCCAATTTTTTTACCAGTACAATAAACATGAGTATACCGATAGTCATGAATCCCCAGCCACCAACTTGGATGAGCACAAGCAGAATGAGCTGTCCAAATAAAGTAAATGTAGTACCAGTATCCACCACAGCTAGTCCTGTTACACATACAGCAGAAGTGGCTTCAAAGAGAGCATCAATAAAGCTTAAATGATGCCTATCACTTGTAGCAGCAGGGATCATTAATAAACCGGTTCCCACCAATATTAATCCTAAAAACCCTAAGAACAAGATACTTGCAGGTTCGAGATGCTTCACTTTATGTTTTTTACGTGGTTTAGAAATTAGCATATTACATTTCCCTTCAGAATGTTTTGAGTAAAAGTTTATTATATAATATACCCATTTACTTCAAAAGATGGTCATTACTTTTATTGCCCTTATAGTTTCCGAGAAAGCCGTTTATGTTAACTAAGCATATCATAGTCATCTAAAAAAACAGAAAAACCTATCTTTTCTCAGTCAAAAGAGGTAGGTTTTTTCTGTTGCAGAATTTAGTTGTATGAGTCAATGTTTGGGACATCTTGTGTAGTTTGCTCCAGGTAGAAAAAATTCATGTAGGAAAAACAAAAAATTAGCGCTTTCTTATATTTACTATCTTAGCAACCTTATCTAAATATTTTCCATAATAATAAGCGACCCTATATACCGTAAACAAAGTTACCAAGGTCGCTTATACTATATTTTGATTTATTATTTTTTTGTCTGTTTCTTTATAATGAAATATCTGTAATCTCATTAATCTTCTGACAGAATTTCGCTATCATTATTAATTTGATCGAACAAATAAGTAAGATAAGAATCTAGTTCAAATTGATTACCTTCAACAAAATCATATAGCATAGAATTATTTTCTTCTCTCATTTTTAGTCACTCCAATTTTAAGTTTTTTCAATCTTTATACATGATGACCATGATTCTTTTTTTGACCCATTTTTCTTAAAAGCAAGCTTACAATTAATACTAAAATGATTGATCCAATAATTGCTGGAATGATTGCAAAACCGCCAATGACTGGTCCCCAACTTCCCAAGATAAGGCCGCCTAACCAAGAACCAATAAAGCCAGCGATAATATTACCAATAATACCTCCAGGAACGTCGCGTCCTGTAATTAAACCGGCGAGCCACCCAATAATTCCACCTACAATTAGCATCCATAGAATCTCCATTACTATTTTCCTCCTTTTAAATTGTTTAGTTAACTTTACCCCTCACTAAAACTCATTAATCTTGTTATTTTTTTCCTGATTGGAGCTTTTCTCGTATATAAAAGGACACCCTCTCATTTCTCGACTGTTTCATGAAAAAGATAAACGATTAGGACAGCTCTCAGCATACAAAAAACCAGCACCTCCTATATAACCATCTACGCCTTACCTGCTGCAGTAAGAGCTCCTTGTTATTTTTTGAGTGGACAGGCAAGCTTACTGCAGTAGCTACATCAAAGTATCTAAAGAATTACGACTTGATTACTAATCAATATCTATTTTAGTACCGTTGCCGCGTTAATACACATTGTGGACGTACAGTTTTAATTAGCCATTTTTCTTTCCTTTGTTAATCCGGATTACATGTTATCTTTCCATATCTCAATGCATCATAGATAGCTCGCCCATCACTTAAACTCGTTTCTGAATATTCAAAGGGTAAGAGCGAGAAAACAATATAATAAATAGAGAAATAAACAAATTGGTAAGAAAAGAGGTTCTTTGAGAAAACACCCAACATAATTAAACCATACACAAGAAGGATAGACGCTAAATTAGCTATGGTACCTCCAGCATAAACACAAGCATGAGTAAACCGGTTATCATACTTTAATTTTTCGTAAATACAAAAAGAGTGCAAAAAATAAATAGATTTTATTTTAATTTTCTTCCACCTAAAAATCGTTCTCCCTTGTCCAATGGTAAAATCGACCTTTCCTCCTAAAACAATAGCCATAAGTGAGTGCCCCAGTTGGTGAATAACAGACACAATTGGAATGACAATCAAAAAAGAAAATAATAATTTTGGCATATCACTCCATCCAAACATACCTGTCTCCCTTTCCTCTTAAAATAATCTTACATTTGATATTCCACATTTTCGCCTATCAAAACCGGTAATTTTATGAGGGCTGTATAAGAGAATGATACTTTTCTATGCTTTGTATTTATGATTTCCATTAGGTTAACTAAATAATTAAACCGGACTTTCTTTACAATAAAAAGAGCTACCTCGAAATAGAAAAACTAACCAGAAGAGACATAAGAAAACGAGGAAAGAGCTTATGGTGGTAAATAAACTGAATGGATGAAAAGGACCCATTGATTTCTTTAAAAATAAAAAACGCTTAGTATGATTGCCTAAGCGTTTTTTATCTTTATTCCAAATCAGTTAATGGCCGGTATTGTTTAGAAGTAATTAAATCACCTTCAATGAGAACATAAGGATGTGTTTTCATCAGAATAGTTTTGAGATACTCTGGCATCCTCTCTCCTTTGTATGCACAAATTAATGGGAATGAGAGTTTATTCACCGCACTATCCACTATTTTTTCAAAATCTTCGATTAGATGTAAAGGATCTTCCATTGTGCTCCATTCTACATGTGCCCATGATCTGAAAGAAATTCTATTTTCTAAGTAGGGCTGAACGCTCTTATTAAAATAATTAAGAATGGCAGGAGGATGATAACTACCGCTTGAATAATAGAAATCAAAGTTGTTTATACGATGTATCATTTTCATTTGATCTGTGGTCAATAGTATTTTCAAATGGTCATGAATAAAAGGATAAAAACGGTCATTTTCAATAAGAAGAATGCAATCTCCAGCAAAAATCCCCTCTTGGATATAACTTACAACTTGTCGTATATAATTTTCTTGCTGGTCGTAGGAATACAGTATATGAATACTCTTTTTTTCTGCAAACAACTGATTCATTTTACTTTTCAACACATAATCCCTTCTTTCTTCTCGCTCTCTCATTATACTGGGATTATGTAAACAAAATATAGCGGTAATTTATTGAATTTTCAAAAAAGAGAAAACCGCATACAGAAGGTGCGCTTTTTATATACTTCTCTAAGCTCTGTCTCAAAGAGAAACCTTGTTAAATCAACGATGTATAAAAAGATGTATAAAGTAAAAAATCCTTCTTCCTGCGAACCCTTTTCTATCAAGGGTTAGTTAGAAGTTAACGGAAATACTTCATATCGGTAATCCCATAGTTCTAAAAAGTCTCCAATCATGTCAAGAAATGAAGAAAAGATAGCTATATTTTGTCTATTGCTTATGTAAAAATGAATGGGAAATATAAAGTTAATGCTAAATAGTTCAAGATTGTATCTTGTGAAATTCAGTATAATTTTTTTATTTTGAATGAAAATAGCTCATAGAGTAGATAATATTTATTGTGATTTAATGCTTTGAATCTTTTAGTTCATTATATTGAGGGAGTAGCCAAGTTGTTCATCAGGCTCAAGACCCAAAGGCCACAGGTTCAACTCCTGTTCCACAACCATTTTTATTGGGCTATCGCCAAGCGGTAAGGCAACGGATTTTGATTCCGTCATGCGTTGGTTCGAATCCAGCTAGCCCAGCCATCCGTCTATATTAATTAATCATATAGATTCTCCATATGTTCTTCTTTTTACTATCTATAAAATTACTCCATCTTTCTCCTTGGCAAATATAATCACTAAACGTAGCATTCTTCATTACAATATGACCTCCACATTCATCTGCCAATTGTTTAGCAGACTCTTTATCAACGGGAAATGCTAACGATTCATCATTAGTAAATTCGTAACTGGATACATCTTTCTTTTTTACGTTCTTATACGAATGACATACGTAATATAATTTACCTAACTTTATAAAATAGTATGGATACTCTCTGTTAGGCAATTTACCTCCCTCCATTTCTGCATCCTTCAATTGCTTTATAAGTCACTATTATTATCTTACTTGAACTTAAAAAGGTAAAATCCTTCTACGTCAAAGGTTTTCCTTTTTCATGTGTGCTGGAAAGTTCTATTATGGTAACTAAGGTTGTAAATCATATGCAGCATTCTTACCAGCCAAATTTATAAATATTTTAGCTAATTCAACCGGTTTTTCCCAATGCGCGTTATGTCCGGCGGAAATTCCAATGTATTCCCATTTTCTTATTTAGCTCTATTCGCAAATTTATTGATGGGCTCCAGAACAGGATGACTACTTTTTTGGGTGCAATTAATAAATACACGCGGAATTTGTCTCAGTTCTGCTTTATTCATTAATTTAATCTTTTGTTCAAATGCTTTAAAAGGATGATCTGTGTTATAGATAGATCCACTATGAGGTTTTGGAAGTCTGAATCCATCTCCTTTTGAATGAACAATCTCTTTCTTTTATTTTATGAATGATTCTGAATATAGATCATTAATTGATCGATTATCTTCAAGTATTAGAGCGTCAAAGAAGATGAGTTTGGAAATCCTATTCAGTAGTTGATCTGCAGCACCAATAATAAACCTACCACCGTAGCTGTGCTCTGCTAAGTAAATGTTGTTTAAATCCTCAAAGAGTATGATGTTTACTACGTCAGTAATATGGGTTTCTAAGTTAATATCAGGTGTTAAAAGATGATTTCGATCGCCTAATCCAGTTAAAGTTAATGAAAAAACTACATGTCCTTGTTTTATCAGTTCTTTTTCAACTTCTCTCCATGCTCAGGCTCCACCAAAAGCTCCATCACAAAGGACGAAAGTAGCCATATATTCACCTCACCTATTATTTCTTATAGCTACCTTATGTATTCATTTTAAAATAATGATAACCTGTTTAGTTCGATAAGAATTGGGGCCTATAATATACAGGTTAAAAACAGAAAAAAGCTACTGTCCCCAACAGTAGCTTTTTCTGTTCTTGTAAGGAGACTGGAGAATTACCATGATGATGCTTCTCGTCCCGACTACCGTTGACAATTGTGTACTCCCTACTTTGAAGATAAATCTTCTCTATCCGCAGCTTCGGGTGGTGTTTCCATCCATTCATTTTCTATCATGATATCGGCTGCATCATTAACAAATCCTGATATATCCTTTAAAAAATCTGCATACATTAGCGCTAAATCGCGTCTTCCGTTTACTGCTACTGAATTTCCGAAATTTCTTACTCTCATTGAAAACATATCCATTTTATGAAATACCATTAATTTATCGGAAAAAGGAGAAGATGTTGAAGTTGTCACTAAATGATCAATTAGTCCTGGGGAAGGCAAGTTATCATCGTGAAGTTTTTTTATATAACCTTCAATCGCTTTATAAGTAAGTTCTTCTCCTTTTATAAATAAATTTCGAATCTTTTTCGTTTTTGTAACTTGACTAAATGCCATTACTAAGGCTTTACTTGCCACGTTCGTCTCTAAATTATCGTATAAATGAGCAATTTCTAATGCATGTAAAGGTCGCACATCTCCAATAAAACCTTTTAAATAATTTTTGTGTGCTATCTTTACTTTTTTGGGTGTCGGAATAATAGGTGATTTAACAATAACTCCTTTATTTATGGAAATATCTTTGATATGTTCCTCCAATTTTATAGTTGATTCCATACAATGAAGGGAAAATTCCCTTATATCTTCTCTATACATTAATGGTATTCCTACACTATAAAGGCTAAGTCCCACTTTAGTTACATATCTTAAATAATGTACATAAAACTCGTCTTCAAATAATTTTGGAGCATCAAGATTAACATCTTCTTTTGTAAAGCCATGTGGAATAGGAATGTTCTCTTTTACGAAAGTATCTTTTATAGTACTCTGAAATTCTTTGCTCAAGTTTAATGCATTTTCCAATAACTTCTTTATATCTTGGTCTTCAACATGTCGGAGAAAATAACTTAGAATACATGTAGCCATGCTATTACCCATATATGTAGCCCAAAGTTTACCCATTTCCGCAGAATTTAATTTTTCCATATAAAATCTCCTAAATCGATTTTTTCTTAGATTTACCATTAAAAGAATATCTATTCTTCTATTCCCTAAACTATAGTTTTTTCAGAAAAAACCATTTAAATAAATCTCAACCTGTGCATTGGTAAAGTAAGATGCTCGATTAACGTCCTGATGTCTTTTTCTAAACTTTAATTATGAGGTAATTCCTTTCGATCATTTGCTTGAGGGGGTTTCTCTATCCATCCTCTTTCAATCATAATGTTTCCCCAACTTGTAGTAAGTTTTAAATCCCTTAGAATAGATGCTTCACAATGTGTTATTACATCTACCCTCATACTTACAGCCATAGCATTGGAGTAATATACCATTGCTAAATTAAACATAAAACCGGCATGAAATAACATTAATTTATCTGAGAAAGGAGCTATTTTCGAATTTGTAACTTGGGTGTCTAATAACCCTGGAGAATGAAGGTTGTCTTCATGTAATATCGAAGAAAAGATACCAATATGTTTGTTGCACAAATTTAAAGCATCACCCATAAATTTATATGCTTTTTTATCCTTAGTTACTTGCTGAAAACCAAGAATAATCCCCTTTGCTGCAATACTCTTTCTCAAATTAAAATATATATTTGAAGCCTCCATCGTATTTAAAGGCCTCTTCTTCCCTAATATGTCCATTGCATATCCTAAGTCCGTAATGATTTCACTATTTTGTGGCGTAGAATAATAAGGGTCTCTTTCATAAATTCCTTTAGATAAGAGAATATCAATTGATTTATTATAAACGTCCATTGCATCAATATTACATTGATAGTAATGGTTCCGTATATCTTTTCGAACTGAACCACTAAACGACATACCATGTCCTGATAATCCATGAATTGTCATATCATGTATGTACTGCAGCCAAAAGGAATCCGTAAATAAAGAAGGAGCTTGCAGGTTTACATCTTTATCTGTAAAGCCATTTGGTAGAGGAAAATCCTCGTTGTTTAAAATCTTCGTTAACACTTTAAGATGCTTTTCAGATAATCCTAAACAAAATTCAAAAAGGGAACGAATTTCGGAGTCTTTAACGGTTGCTAATACGTATTTGCTAATGCAAATCGCCATTGTTTCCCGAATATATTGTACCCACAGGCTTGTAATTTCTGAGGAA
Source organism: Priestia aryabhattai B8W22 (assembly GCF_000956595.1). Lineage (GTDB taxonomy): Bacteria > Bacillota > Bacilli > Bacillales > Bacillaceae_H > Priestia > Priestia aryabhattai. The sequence goes on from NZ_JYOO01000001.1 coordinate 194,981, forward strand.
GTTAATCTACTGTCGTTTCTGCTCAAATTTGTTACCTCCAATAGGATATAAATGCTACAAATATATTATCCCGATATATTACATTTATGCATTATGGTAACAAATCGCATTCATAGTAAAGACCACACACTATTAAATCTCCCCCATAGATAGACATAAAAATCTAATGAATATCTAAAAAGCTGCACAATCCATAATAGAGACTCTTATGAAATTCCCTGTTGCTGAACAAGGGGGTTTTTCTGGTTGGTTCCTTTAAGAGTGTTTATGTTAACTAACGTTGTATATAGTATGCACTTCTCAACCCTTAAAAGTATTAAAAATAGAAAGTAGGATAGGATGAATAAATAGAATAAATAGGCTAAATGTATTTTAGCAGCACTCACTTAATAAACATATACATACTCATCCATGTAATCGATAAAGAGGAGGATACCTTAAACAATGGAGAAAGCCAAAGTTAGTGTTATTCAATTATTTGCCATGATGTTTATTTTCAACCTAGGAACCTCATTAATCGTAGCTTATGGAATAAACGCACAAAAAGATGCTTGGCTTGCTATCCTTTTAGGGATGTGCATGGGGATGGTTTTATTTTTCACCTATTACTCTTTATTCCGTCAATATCCAACTCTCCCTCTTACTGGATACGCAAGGAAGATATTTGGTAAATATTTAGGGTGGATTATTGGTTTGTTATACGTCCTAATTTTTTTGTATATGTCTGCTAGAAATGCACGTGACTTTGGCGATTTACTAGTCTCATCAACATTGACAGAGACCCCATTATTAGCTGTCAATTTATCACTGGTTCTTGTAATATGTTATGTTCTTTATTTAGGTATTGAAGTGTTAGGAAGAACAGCAGAAGTATTTATTGTTGTCTTGCTGTTCTTGGGGATAGCAGGAAACTTCTTTATTTTTATTTCAGGGAATGTTGATTTTCATAAGTTGCAGCCCTTTCTTGAAAATGGATGGAAACTACCTTTAAAGGTGGCTTTTCGAGACGTTTTCTTTTTTCCTTTTGGTGAAATGATTGCCTTTACAATGTTGCTCCCTCATTTAAACAGACCTAAATTAGTGAAAAGAGTATGGCTATCTGCCATCGTTTCAAGTGGTCTGATCTTAAGTTGGACAGCAAGCTTAAATATTGCCGTTCTTAGTGTTGATGTAACAAAAAGATCCGTCTTTCCGACGTTAGTAACCATTGGAAAGGTGAACCTTTTAGATTTTATAGAAAGACTCGATGCGGTTGTTGTGTTTACGATGTTGCTGACAGTGTTTTTTAAAGTCTCTATCTTTTTGTATGGGGCTGTCATCGGAATAGTGGATTTATTCAAGTTAAACAATCGTCAACAAATTCTTTTACCAACCGGGGGAATTGTCATCTTTTTATCCATGACCATGGCCTCCAGTTTTCCAGAACATTTAGAAGAAGGTCATGACGTTTTGCACTATTATTTCATTGGTTTTCATCTGCTTATACCCTTGTTAATGTTTTTAGTTTCCATGGTTCGTAATGGTTTCAGGAAAAAAATAGATCGAAACCAAATGTAATATAATAACGACTATGCTATATTTCAAAGCCATTGAATTTAAACAAATGCCAAGGGCTTTTTTGATTACCGAGAAGAAATATTATGGTAACTAGAAACAAAGGTATATGTTATTATATTCCAGGAGGCGAGAGAATTTTGAATATGGGCTTAGGAGTTATATTAATATTCGTTGCAATTATCTTTATTTTATGGGGGATATTCTCACGTAAGCAAAAGAATAGAATTGTAAGTAGTACATTATTGGCAGTAGGAACAGTTGCCTTATTTACAAGCATTCTATTGTTAACTGGAATATACGATCCATATGCTAACCATATTAAATAAAAACCAAATAGGCAGAAGCTTTTTATTTTAAAAAGGCTTCTGCCTATTTGATTTCCGATAAGCTCTGTTATATAAATTAGATTTGTATATGATATATAATAAAAAAAGTAAAATTTGGATAAAGGTATTGTTAAAATTAATTTTATTATGTAAAATTTTATTATAAAACAGACTATGTGTTACTGGCGTAAACATGGAGGACCATGAGGAAGCACATAGATAACGGCCGTACGCCTGGGCAAAGTATTTGAACATGAGTTCAAATACTTTTTTTATTTAGAAAGGAGATTTTTAAGTGAAAGAAATTGGTTTACGATATGGGATGAATCCAAATCAAAGTAAAGCTAAAGTTCAGAATGCTAAGAACACTCCTATTAAAATCTTAAATGGAGAAGCGAGTTATATTAACTTTCTAGATGCATTAAACGCTTTTCAACTGGTTCGGGAGCTTCGACAGGCTACTGATCAACCTGCAGCAGCTTCTTTTAAACATGTAAGTCCAGCAGGTGCAGCTGTGTACTCTCCACTAAATGAGACACTTACTGAATCCTATTTTGTTGAAGACCTAGAGCTGTCTCCTTTAGCCATTGCTTATGCAAGAGCGCGTGGGACAGATAGGATGTCTTCATTTGGAGATTGTGCTGCTTTTAGTGATGAAGTGGATATAACTGTAGCTAATCTCCTCAAAACAGAGGTTTCTGATATGATTGTTGCACCAAGCTACACTCAAGAAGCACTAGAGATTTTGAAACAGAAAAAGAAAGGAAAATATCTAATTTTAGAGATTGATCTAAATTATGTGCCTGATCTAATTGAAAAAAGAACGGTATTTGGCATTACTCTAGAACAACAAAGAAATGATGTACAGATTGGGAAAGAAATTTTTAATCATATTGTTACGACTCAATGTGATATCCCTGATCATGCAAAGAGGGATCTTCTTGTTGCTCTTATTACATTGAAATATACACAATCAAACTCTATTTGTTTTGCTTTAGATGGCCAAACGATTGGAATTGGTGCTGGACAACAGTCCCGTATTCATTGTACAAGGTTGGCAGCTGAAAAAGCTGATAACTGGTGGTTAAGACAACATCCAAGAGCTCTTAATATGAAGTTCAAAGAAGGTATTTCTCGTGTAGAAGTGAATAATGCAATTGATGGATGGCTGAATGATGATATTACTGAAGTAGAAAATGAACAATGGAAAAGGTGTTTTGAAGAGGTACCAGTTAGGCTAAGTAAGAGTGAAAAACAAGAATGGCTAAAAAGATTAAAAGACGTTTCTTATGCATCCGATGCTTTTTTACCGTTCCGTGATAATATCGATCGTGCAGCTCAAAGTGGCGTTAAGTATGTGGTTCAAACAGGAAATTCTTTACGAGATGAACAAGTTACACAGGCAGCAAATGAATATGGAATGATTATGGCGCATTCAGGCATACGTGTATTCCATCATTGAGCTATGAATTAAATATAATTAGCCCAAAAGAGCCAAGACCTTATAAGGGAACTGGCTCTTTTATGACCTTTCCAAAAATTTGTGTTTCGTTAACTAACTCTGTATATTGTATATAGTTAAAACAAAAGTATTAAGCCTTTATTTCTTCGGCTAAAGTTTGGATTAATTCTTTTGTGGTTAAAACCGTAGCAAACTCATTGTCTAAAGTAGCTAGTGACACATTATGTATTTGTTCAGCTGAATAATACGTATTGTCTGCCCCTTTTATTGCAAATGCAGCTGTTGCATCTGATACTAAGTACGTTTCAAATCCTAAATTACCACTCATTCGAGTAGTAGTTGAGACACAGTGTGGAGTTGTTAACCCTACTATTACAACCTTTTCTATTTGGTTTTCTTTTAAATATTTTTCGAGTCCAGTTCCTATAAATGCACTATTTACTTTCTTTTTAAAGATCGGTTCATTTTCAGCTGGGAATACAACATCTTTAAAATCTGAGCTTGGTTTACTAGAATGAAAAATCGAATGGTCGTTATCAGATAAGTGCTGAATATGTATAATTGGGTATTTCTTTTCTCTCCATGTCTTTAAAAGAACTTGAATATTGTCTTCAGCATTAAGGTTATTTCTTATCCCCCACTTTTCATCTTCAAAAGCCCTTTGAACATCGATAATAATTAAAGCCGTATTGCTGAAACCTTTTCTCATATGTAATTCTCCTCTACTCTTTTCTACATATTTTAACATTTATGTTAGATTGGTGAATTAAAAATAAGAATTTTATTTAAGTATATAAACTTCTTAGAATCATTATTATATGGGCTATTGGTGCGTACTATATGCACTTCGAAGAAGGATAGATTTCGTAAGTTCAAGCTATATAATATAGGATTTTAATTTGATATAATATTATTTTGAATTTTTTACCACAAAAATCAATAGGGGGATACAATCAAATGAGTAAAAAAACAGCTTTGTTGCTTATAGATGTTCAAAACATCATGTTTTCTTATGAAGGTGGATCTTTATGGAATGAACAGCAAGTGCTTCAAAATATTACTTCTCTAAGGGAAAAAGCGCATCAATCTAATGTACCAATTATCTATATCCAGCATACAGACCCTAGTTCGGATAGTATGCTTAGTGAAGGAAAAGTCACATGGGAAATCCATCAGGATGTTCGCCCCCTACCAACAGACACAGTTATTCAAAAATCTTCTTGGGACGCATTTTATCAAACAACTTTATATAAAAAACTTCAGGAACTTGAAATCGGAAAATTAGTCATTGCAGGTATGCAAACTGAGTTTTGTTTGGATACTACTTGTAGAAGAGCATATAGCTTAGGTTATAAAGAGAATATCTTAGTAAAAGATGCCCATAGCACATTTGATACGGCTGTGCTTTCAGCTTCTAAAATAGTAGAACATCATAATAATATGCTAGGTGGCAGATTCGTTACACTAAAACAAGTAAACGAAATTATATTTTAAGCTAATAAATAACTTATCACAGGAAAAAAACAGCCATTTAAAGGCTGTTTTTTGTTCTTGGAACTGTGATTATGGTAACTAGATTTGTAGATTATAAATATGAGATAATACAGTAGATTTTATAGATAAAGGGGATAAATTCAGATGACAAAAGCGATAAACCTTTGGTCATTCGTTTTCTCATTGCTAAGTGTCTGTCTGACTTTCATTACTTTTGCTCATCCATCATTATTAAGATTAAATTTTTATGTAGCAATTGTTGTATTTTTAGTTGGTATTATAGGTTTCTTTGGAGTGCATAATTTCAAATCAGCTGTGAGAAGTGTTTTAACCACTATACTTAGTGCCGTATTAATTGTACTTACTGGATGGATTATCTTTGTTGAAAATCTTTTCTCATAATTAGTATTTGACTTAGAAATATAAAGAATAGAAAAAAAGACATTTAAGATAAAAGGCTCTTAAAGGCTTCTTTGTGCCGATGAGCCGTTTTATGTTAACTACAAACGTATACTTTTCGGACAAGATATTTAAATCTATTATAGAGTGTTAAAGTAATTATTATCGTTAACAAAATAAAAAGCCACCCAGTATTTGCAGGACAGGTGGCTTTTTACTATTAAAATGCATGTGCAGAAACATAATAACATGTTTTCTCCATATATACTATTAGCAATTAATTTATCATTTAATGGTGAAAAAAAGATGAAAATTAGCCATATTAAAAGGGCATATCATAAGATATGTCCCTAAATAATGACCCAAATGATTATAATCTCTAATTTTCCCCATCCATATATCCAATTTAATCACCAATTAACTAATAAGTTAGAAATTCAAATTTCATTTAGAGTACTGTTTCTAAAATTTAGTGAAATATCCATATATCCTTAATTTCCAATTTTTTTAATGATTTTTGCGGGATTACCACCCACCACTACATTGTTGGGTACGTCTTTAGTCACTACTGAGCCAGATGCAATAACCACATTGTCTCCTATCGACACTCCTGGATTTATCACTGAACTCCCGCCAATCCATACGTTATCTCCAACAATAATTGGTTTTGCATATTCCTTTCCTGAATTCCGTTCATTTGGGTCAATTGGATGAGTTGCTGTATAGATATGTACACCGGGACCAAGTAAACAATTATCTCCAAATCTCACTTCACAAATATCTAGGATGACACAATCAAAGTTTGCAAAAAAGTTTTCGCCAACAAATATGTTATAGCCATAGTCAACTCTAATATTTGGTTCAACATATACGTTTTCCCCAGTAGAACCGAATAAACCTTTTAATAATTTAATACGCTTATTATCTTCACTCTCTAAAGTTTCATTATATATTCTAACCTGCCTTCTAGCATGTTCTCGATCCTTTCTTAATTGCGCGTCTGCAGGATTATACATTTCTCCGTCTAACATCTTTTCTTTTTCAGTCCTCATTATTTAAACCCTTTCTTCTAACCCTTTCTTATATCGTGAATTTCATACTAATTCCTAATTATAAATACATATTTTCTTATGCTAATCTGCCTCTTCGAGTAGCAATAAAATTCATTATATGTTGTTTTCCAGGTGCTGCGTGAATCGCTCCTTTTACTGAGGCAGTAAGTGCCCCACTTGCATTAGCAAAGGTAAGCAATTGTTGATGGTGTTCACTCACTTTTTGACATAGATTTTCGCTCGATATATCAATTGAAAGCAATTGATATAAAAAACCACCTATAAATGCATCACCTGCACCGGTTGTATCTGAAACAGTTACTTTAAATCCTTTATCCTCAAATTGGTCTCCATTTTTCAAATAAATAATAGCCCCATCTTTTCCTTTTGTATAAACTACTAATTTTACATTGCCAACAAAAAGAGAGTTAATAGCTTCTCTTTCTCCTTCAATATTGGTTATAAAAAATAATTCTTCATCCGATACTTTCACAATATCTGCTAAAGGTAAAAAGTCTAGAATTGTTCGACGACAGCTTTCTTTTTCAGGCCACAAGGGAAGACGAACATTGGGATCAAAACTGACAATCCCCCCTATTTTTTGAAAACCATCTATTACTTTGATATGAGTTTGTTTCATTGGACTTTCAACTAAATCTACAGAACAAAAATGAAGAAGGTCTCCCTTATTAAACCACTCTACTTTCACCTCGTTTGGTAAAAGTAATAAGTCAGCTGAATTCTTTCTATAAAAACTGAAATCTCTGTCTCCCAATTTGTCTACAGATACAAATGCCAAACCGGTCTCTCCTTCATCGCATCGAATAATATATGAAGTATCTACCCCATTTCCTTTAAGCACATCTACTAAATAATCACCAAAGCTATCATTAGCTATTTTCGTTAGCATAACAGAATTTCCCCCGTATTTTGCAATCGCAATTGCAACATTCATAGGAGCTCCCCCAGCCACACGTTCAAAACTAGTAACTTCTTTTAAAGACTTTTCTCTTTGAACAGGAATAAAATCAATTAATGTTTCACCAATACAAAAAACTCTTTTCAACATCTTCACCCCAAAACAATGAACAAGCGTTTGTACACTTGTTCATTCATAGTTTATTTCCAGATATCTTTTAACTTCCAATATGTTAATTCCTTAATCTTTACATCTTCAACATCTGCAAATACTTCAATGCCTAATCTATCTTCAGTTGGATAAATACGACTTGTCATAGTTGCTTGTCCTTCATTTGCAAATACTTCAATAGAGGATCGATCAAGGAATATGCGTAAGGAAAGCTCTTGATTTGCCCTAAGAATGGTGTTTCTTACACCATCTTCAACTTTACCAGACTCAGAACAATCGAGTTTTAGTGTTTGTTTGTCCAAGTGATACGTTAATACAGTCTCTTCCTGGTTAATTCCACGAATTCTTATTCCAAGCGACTGAGCGTTACAATTAGTTAAGTCAAACACAGCTTTTATTTCAAGTAAATCCTCGTTCGTTTCTACTAAATAACTATTAGAAATCACATTAGTAAGTATATTATGTTCAACCTCGCGCAATAAGTTTAATTCTTCCACAGGATTCATTAGAACTTTATCATTCTTTCCTAAGGTCACTTCACGTGGTAATGTAAGTGCTCCACACCATCCATCTTCTTTTGTTGGCATATCTGACTCCCACATATCCATCCAACCAATAGCAATTCGACGTCCTTTTTCATCTAATAACGTTTGAACTGCATAAAAGTCATGTCCATTATCTAACTCATTAAATGATCCGTGTATAAACTCGTTTGTTTCGTAATTATAATCTCCAATTAAATATCCCGTCTGGAATAGATTGTTGTATAAATCCCCATCTCTCTTAATACCTTGTGGAGAGATCATGAGAACGTATTTTCCATCTAATTCAAAGAAATCTGGACATTCCCACATGAATCCGAGTTTTTCGTTTCCTTGTGCCAATACACCTATATATGACCACTTACGTAAATCTGGAGAACGGTATAAAATTACTCTGCCTACATTGTCCTTGGTCGAATTCCCTACTACCATATACCAACTATCTTTGTGTTTCCATACTTTAGGGTCACGAAAATGATGAATACTATCCGTAGGTGGTTCAGGAATTACTGGATTTTCTGCAATCTTATGAAATGTGACACCATCCGTACTAACAGCAATATTTTGATTTTGATAAAAAATATCTTTTTCCTTATCAATATAATTGTGTCCGGTATAGATTAATGTCAATTCCCCATTATTATCTACAGCGCTTCCCGAGAAACACCCTTCACTATCACAAGCACCACCAGGAGCTAAAGCAATAGGCAAGTGTTCCCAATGAACAAGATCTTTACTTTTTACATGCCCCCAGTGCATCGGACCCCAGTTTTCATTGTAAGGGTGATGTTGATAAAATACATGATATTCTCCTTTATACTGTACCAAACCATTTGGATCATTAATCCAGTTGGCAGGTGCCATAATATGATAACCTAATCGATAACGGTTATTTACTCCTTCTTTTGCAGTATCCAATGCATCTTGCGCTTGTTGAAGTTTGTTTATTGTGAACATTCTAACATCTCCTTATATAACTTGTTTTATGTCCGTTATATTTCCTTCTAACCCTTTGCTTTTATTAGAACCTAATAAAGTGAACATTGAAATAATCGTAAAACAAAGGACCATTGTTCCGAGAATAAGATAAGTATGACGGAAGCCTATCATGTCGTATAATTTACCTGCAAGAGGAGATAACAAAGATGCACCTATTTGAGAGGCAGCTTGAAATCCAACTAAATACAAAACGGAAGATAGTCGTGTATCAAAGTTAGCTGCAAAATATTTAAAAATAGCAATCAACATAATGGGTAATTCTAATGCATGTATTAATTTCATTGAAGAAATACCGACGGGCCCTACTACAAGCCCCGAACCAATAATACGAAGTGCCATTAGAAGACCGGCTAATAGTAGTCCATTTTTGGCTCCAATTTTATTTACAATAAAAGGTGCAATAAACATCATTCCAGCCTCTAAAAATACTTGAAAAGAACTTAAATATCCAAACACCTGATTCCCTGTGGCTTCAGTGGCGAATAAAGATGTGTAGTAAATTGGAAATTGCTGATCGTACACACTATATACACACGTTACTCCAATCACATACATCATCAAAAACCAAAACTTTTTTAAAAGAAAAAGTTGTCCAACATCCTTTAATTTAACGGATTCAGCTTTTTCCAACTCAAAGTTTGTAACTTCTATTTTTACTGATAAAATAATTGCAACTAAGATAATTGCTGAAATAGATGCCACCCAAAAGTTGATATTTGGATTAATATTAAATAGCTGACCTGCAAAAAAAGTGGCTGACGCCCAACCTAACGAACCCCACATTCTAGACTTTCCGTATTCGAAATTGTATTTGCGACTAACTTTTTCAACATAGGTTTCAATGGCGCCAATACCTGCAGAAATACCAATACCTAAATAAATAGCTCCCACAGCTGCTCCCAAAATCGCATTATATTTTAATAGTGGTCCATATATATAAATATAAAATGGTCCTACAAATACAAGCAGTAAACTAATAAAAGATAATATATTTTTCTTTAGACCTATCTTGTCGGAGATATAACCATATACAGGCTGTATACACAATGCGAAGATAGCGTTTACAGAGAAAATCAAACCTGTGGCTGATCCACTTAAATTTAATTCTTGCTTTAACCAAATAGGAAATAAAGAGGCGCTAGAAGACCAAGTAAAAAAGAAAAAGAAAAAATAAGCACTTAACTTCCAATAGAGAACTTTTGAACTTTTCATGCTTGTTGCTCCTTTAACTAGATATAAAGAATCTTTGAAACAAAAACTGAAAGCACTTTCAAATTCATTTTATGTCAACCGGTTTCACAAGTCAATGCTTTTTATGTCAACCGGTTGACATTTGTTTTTTAAATTCCCTATACACACGTATTGTTTTCACAACAATAACCTGTTTTTTTCTTATTTAATACCTGTTCCCGAACCACCAATCCCTTCTAAAATATAACGCTGGGCCACTATATAGATAAGAATTAAGGGAATGGTGGATATTGTTAAAACAGCCATAACTTGATTTGCGTAAACCGGCTCCGTACTATTGATAGCTGTAATTGCTACTTGAATGGGAAATTTTGATTTGTCTGTTAAAACCATTAAAGGCCAGATATAATCATTCCAACTTCCGATAAAGGCTAAAGTTCCAACTGTAGCAACAGCCGGTTTAGACATTGGTAGCATAATTCTCAGGAATATTTGCCAAGTATTTGCTCCATCCAATTTGGCTGACTCAATAATTTCTGCTGGAATAGCCATAAAAAAGTTTCGGAATAGATAGATATTGAATGCCCCTGCTAAAGCAGGCAGAATTACAGCAAGACGAGTGTCTACTAATCCCAGTTTGTGAACTATAGTAAATTGTGAGATTAAGATTGTTTCCAGTGGTACGATTAGAAGAGCCAATAAAAGACCAAACAGAACTCTTTTTCCATTAAAATTCAATTTAGCAAACGCATAACCTGCCATCCCATTGATAATGACAGCACCTGCTGCTACACATAAACCGTAAAACAAGCTGTTTATTATATAACCAAGTAAATGAAAACGTGACAGAACTTGTTTATAGGATATAAACCAATCTGACGGATGAAAGGAAGGTAGGAAAGCCTTGATACTGTTCATATTATTATAAACTTCTGCTTCGGGTTTCATTGAGGATGCGATCATCCAAAACAATGGGAATATAAATAATACCGCCAGCAAAACTAAACAAATGTATTCTAGGATTGTTAAAGGCCCGAATTTTCGTCTCATTAGTCATCTTCCTCCTTTACTAATTTCCGTTGCGCTAACGTAACTAGCCCAATAATTGTTCCAAATAGAAGGGCAATGGAACTAGCATATCCAACCATTCGATCCGTAAAGCCAGTTTGATAAATGTAATATACAACCGTCATCGTGGAGTTTACTGGCCCCCCTTGTGTCATAACCATTGGTTGGACTAATAGTTTAAACGCACCAATTAATGTCGTAATAAATATAAAAATAGAGGTTGGCTTTAATAATGGTAACGTAATATAAATAAATCGTTGCCATTTATTCATTCCATCTAATTGTGCAGCTTCGTAGACGTCTCCAGGTATATTTTGCAAACCTGCTAGAAAAATTAACATTTGAAAGCCAGCTCCCTGCCATGCTGAAACAAAAACAATTGTAAACATAGCCTGTTTAGGGCTTGTTAAGAACGGTTGAGCTGAAACGCCAAAATAAGTGAGTACATTGTTGATAATTCCTTCATTTGGATTTAACAAGTAAAGCCAAAGAACTGAGATAACAACGAGCGACATTACCACAGGACTAAAGTAAGCTACTTTAAAAAATGTGTTAGCTTTACGTTGTTTGTTTAACAGGAGGGCCAGCCCAAGAGCTGCCCCTATCTGTAAAGGAATTACCCAAACGACAAATTTCAGTGTATTCACCAGGCTTTTCAAGAAAATAGGATCCTTAAATAAATTGATAAAGTTATCTAATCCTACGAATTTGCGCGTATCGGGTGTTAAAAGATAATAATCCGTAAATGCATAGTAGACAGACATAATAGCTGGGATAATAAGAAACAGCAACAAAAGTAATAATGCTGGTCCTAAAAATGTATAAGCTACTACATTTTCTTTCCATTTAATTTTATTTTTGATCTTTTTTTCAGTTCTCGGGAATGTGTAAACGGTCTTATCTCCTTTTAATCCGGTTTTAATCATAATGCCTCCCTCTAGCTGCTTTTATCGATTAGCCTTATCGATAGCTGCTTGCATTTCTGTAGCACGTGTATCTAAGACTTTTTTTATGTTTTTATTTTGATCATAGAAACTGATATCATCAATTGTTTGTTGGAAAGCACGTGTTACTTGTGGATATGCTGGTGTTACTGGTCGTGCGTGTCCTGATTCCTTTAATTGCTTCATAAACACATTCATTTGATTGGAAAATTCTTTTGTAAGTACTTTTTCGGACGAGTAACGAACTGGTAGTGCTGCAATTGTACGACTTAATTCTAAATTCGAATCTTTATTTGTCATCCAATCTACTAGTTTAGCAGACCATTCTTTATTTTCGGATTTCTGTGTCATTGCAAACTGCCAACTTCCTGAAGGTGAAACCAGTTTCTTTGTCTTTGGTGATACTGGATAAGGCATAACACCATAATCAACCTTTTGAAAATTTGTCTTCATATCCGTTACTGTCCATACACCACTAAACTTCATTGGGTATTTTTCTGTTTCAAAAGCTTGTTTGACCGGAGTACGGGTTGTATAACCTTCTTTTAACATCTTTTGAATAAAAGTCATAGCTTCAATACTAGGCTTTTTATTAAACACACCTTCTGCTTTAGTACCGTCTTTCGAGAGAATTTCTCCACCTGCAGACCATACAAATGGCGTTAGTGCATACGTTAACATTTCATCTTTTGATTGTAATTGCATATCAATAGCTGGTTTATTATATTTTTCTTTTAACGTTTTACATAGGGCCATGAACTGATCCCATGTCCAAGGGTTTTCAACTGTCGGTAACGTATTTAAATCAACGCCTGCCTCTTGTAGCATTTTTTTATTGTAGTAAATTCCCACGGACGATTCACTCGCACCAATCGCATACAATTTGTCTTTGTATGTTCCTTGTTGCTTGATACTTGGTAGTAAATCATCTTGATCTTTCACGTAATCATCTAGTGGAGCAATGATGCCAGATTTTGCATAAGCAGCTGTATTTGGACCATCCAACGTAATAACATCGGGTAATGTATCAGTTGTCAACGCTGCGTTTACTTTATCCTCATACCCGCCGCCGTTCCCACTTCGTGGAATAAATTCGATTTTAGCTTTAACATTTTTAGATGCATACTTCTTGTTAAAAGCATCTACTCGTTTTTTATACACCTTACCTTCTTCACTATCGTCTGATACGTGTACCCACATTGTAATCATTTGTTTACCGTCACTACTTACGCTTTTACCCTTACTACAACCTGCTACAGCAAAAATTAGTAATAAAGATATACCTAATAAAAACCATTTCTTCATACGTTCCAGTCCCCCTTATTTCTCCTTATTCACAACAAATATATAAAAGCGCTTTCAAGAAGTATTCTATGTCAACCGTTTACACATGTCAACGGGTTGACATGTTTTTTTTGAAATATCAAACTTTTCTTTCCTATCCTTAAAACGAAGGTATAATATATTAGAATATATGTATTATCAATATTTCACTCATAATAAAAGTTAAAGTTTGTTCGATATTAGGTAATAGTAATTACTCCCTACTTCTTGCACATGTTAGAGATATTTTCTACAATAAGTCCGTACCCAGTAAATTTTAATTAATTAAAACATTCCTCACAATAAAGTATTTCAAAATACAGAAATTTTATTAATCAAGAAATTATAAAGCTGTCAAAGGAGGAATCAATTTTAATTGTTATAGAGTATTTATCTAATGTTTAATAAGCTATTTCCCTAACCTAAATAAAAAAATTATTATGCAACTAAAAAATATAAAGGCTTACTTAAATAGTAAAGAAAAAAATCCTAATATAATATTTAAAAGTGGTATTTAGTAGGATAGGAGGAAATAGAATGAAACCTAATATTCATGACGTAGCAAAAGTTGCAGGAGTTTCATCAACAACCGTTTCACGTGTCTTAAATAATCGAGGTTACATAAGTGAAAAAACAAAGGATAAAGTTTATAAAGCGATGGAGGAAATTAATTATTTTCCAAACGATTTAGCACGTTCCTTATTTCATAAAAAAACAAATTTAATAGGGTTAATTATACCCAATTCAAGTAATCCGTTTTTCGGTGAGCTAGCCTTTCATATTGAAAGCATTTGTACTTCACTAGGTTATAAATTGTTGCTTTGTAATAGTTTAAACCGTATGGATAAAGAGGAAAAATACTTAGAAATGCTTATACGAAACCAGGTAGATGGGGTCATTGTTGTAACATACAACCGAGGAGTCCTAGATTATCACAAACAAAATTTACCTATCGTAGCAATTGATCATTATTTGTCTGAAAAGATTCCTGTTGTAGGGTCCGATAATTATGACGGAGGAAAAAAAGCCACAGAATTGTTAATAAAGAAACAGTGTGAAAATATTATTCATATTAATGGGCCACTTGATCTGGAAACACCAGCAAACTTAAGGAGAAAAGCGTATGAGGATATCATGAAGGAATACGGAAAATTACCAATTACATACGAAGTCTCCCCTCAAAAGAGCCGTGAGGAGGTAATTGCTAAGCTTTTTGATGAACATCCAGAAGTAGACGGTATTTTTGCAAGTGATGATCTAATTGCGGCTGCTGTCATCACAGAAGCTAGAAAAAGAGGAAAAGATATACCCACTCAATTAAAAGTGATTGGTTACGATGGAACGGAAACAGTAAAGGCTATACTACCAGAATTAACGACTATACAACAACCTATTGATTCTATTGCAAAGGTAGCAATAGACATTTTATCTAAAGAGATCGAGGGAGAGTTCAATAATATAGAACTTGAAACATATCTGCCTGTTAAGCTTTTAGAAGGTAGAACTACTTAAATAAATTCCTAACGTTTACAAAGGGAAAATTTTTTCTTAAAAGATTTAGAAGTAGTTTATTCTTAATTTAAAATGATTAAAATAACTACTTTTCTTCAAAGATTTTAAGGTTGGTTATCTCAGAAAAGTTGAGAAATCAAGGATGCACAAAAAGTTTCATACACCAGCAAAAGAATCCTTAGAGGCCTTACTCCTCCAAAGATTCTTTTACTTGATTGGTTCCTTTAATACGCTTTATGGTAACTAAGAATGTATCTTATATACAGCCCAAAATAGAAAACCCTTCTGCTCCTGTACAGTAGGGTTCCCCTTGTTTAGAATAGGAAATTTGGTGCGAGGCCTCACGGCGTCTTATGTAGTTTACACATCATATTTGTTATTATTCGTACTAGACGAGGTAAATATAATGAAATAATAGACAGAATATTCAATTAACCACTTCATTTTGTAATCGTTTTCAATTATAATAAAATTAGGTTGGATAGCAAGCGTGCTGTCATCGTACGTGGCGTAGGCGGGGCCAGTACAGGATGTCACTATTTTGTCCTATAAAATACGTTGTTAATTTGTGTGTATAAGAGATTGCTAGTTAGGCAATAATGAAAAATAAGAGCACGAAACAAAGGAGGTTAAGATATTGGGCGAACATAAACAGGTTTTCTCTACATTTATTAAGGAAGATGGATTTGACTTACATTCATATCTTACTTATCTATTTATCAATGAATGTAAAGAAAGTACAGTAAATCAGTTAGAAGAAGAACATGTAAATCAATAAATTTTAAAAGCTGAAAGGATTACCAATAATGAATGAAAAAAAACGTAGGTGACTTGATCTTTCTGAATGTAAGGAAAAAGTTACCTATTCATGTTTCTTCTAAACATCTACTTTGGTCAAAAAACTAATACCTCCCTTCTCACCATCTACTATCTTATCTTTCATTCCTCTTTAGCAGAATTATTAAAAAGATAACAACCAAACATAAAGTTTATAAAAACTTATGTTTGATAAGATTCCAATGCAGCACTAAGCTGAGATGAGTTCTCTTTCGTTTTATGTCTTTCACTTCTTGTCGGTAGTTGATTAGTATCCATTTACTTCTTTCTCCTTCCTTATCGTTACATTTTATTAAAAGGTTGGCATGATTTCAGTCGCGAATAAAAAATTTGTATAATAAGGGTGTATGAAAGAGGGCATTAAATGAATAAAGATATAGAAGAAATTGTTGTGAAATCCTTTTTTGCGAAAAGAATTCAAGAAAGAGTCATATTTGAACTTTTTTCTCCTGAAAAACGGGATAAAGCATTACATCGCCTTAACCACGATTATAAAAGAAATCTATGTGAACAACATATGATTGAAATTCCGACGCCTAATTCATGTGCTAGTGAATTAGCTAATCTACTAAAAAAACATGGTGCAGGGAAGCAGTGCTATGCCCTTTCTTTTAATGAAGATATCGATGGAAAAGAACTACCTTTACTTACTGCTTTAGAGCATGCAGTAGGCTATGGCTTTCCTTCTCTTATTGTATGTATTCCAAACAAACTTGCCTATTTTGAAGCTGAACAAGTTTACGGTCCTCCACCCCGATACATTTTAAAGCGATAAAAAAAGCCCCCTTCTAAAGGGCTTTTATACGCGCTGCATTTATCTATTTATTTTTATTAGCGGCTTTTTCCCAATCCCAATATGACTGATATAGTTCATCATGTAAAAACTCTTCTTCCTCTTCCTGCCTTTCTATCAACTTCAAACCAGACCAAATATCATTACCCTTTTCTAAGGCAGGATCACTTACTCCATCAAGTAAATAAAAGGTCAATTTCCTCTCGGTCATAATCTAAAATCCAACGATTATATTCTTCATAAAGAAAACGTATAGATTCTTTATTGGAGGCCAAGACATCACATCCACGATCATCATACAAAAAGTAAATTTAAAAAGCTACCTCAGCAAGCAAGGTAGCTTTTTAGTAGGATTCACAATTATATTTTAAAGGACTGGCCTATCCATAAAAGGTATATGATTAAGAGGTCTTTAATTCTTAATAATTGTCTAGGAAGTGGAATAATTTTTAACTTTTTATGCTTCCAATGAAACGAATAGACTTGAAGCTACCGGGAAAGGCATTTTATGCTTTTATTGGCTTTCGTTTTCGCTATCGTTATCAATATCATTATCGTTGTCAGTATTACCATATTTAAAATCAATAATGTTTTTTCTAATTTCTTCTCTAATTTCAGGGTTTTCTTTTAAGAAAACCTTAGCGTTTTCTCGTCCCTGCCCTAAACGTTCCCCATTATAAGAAAACCAAGATCCAGACTTTTGAACAATATCTACTTCAGAACCAATATCTAAGATTTCTCCTTCTCTTGAGATACCTTCTCCATACATAATATCTACTTCAGCAATGCGAAAAGGAGGTGCCATCTTATTTTTGACTACTTTAATTCTTGTTTTGTTACCAACTATGTCATTTCCCAGTTTAAGTTGTTCAGCGCGGCGAACCTCAAGGCGAACGGAAGAATAGAATTTTAGCGCTCTTCCACCTGGCGTTGTTTCAGGATTTCCAAACATAACGCCTACCTTCTCCCGGATTTGGTTGATGAAGATAGCAATGGTTTTAGACTTATTAATTGCTCCAGATAGTTTACGAAGTGCTTGAGACATCAAACGAGCTTGTAGACCTACATGAGAATCTCCCATTTCGCCCTCAATTTCTTTTTGAGGAACTAATGCTGCTACTGAGTCAACAACAATAATATCTACAGCACCACTTCTAACTAATGCTTCAGCAATTTCAAGTGCCTGTTCACCAGTATCTGGTTGAGATAAAAGTAACTCATCAATATCTACACCTAGTTTTCTTGCGTAAACTGGATCAAGTGCGTGTTCAGCATCAATAAAGGCAGCTCGACCTCCATTTTTTTGTACTTCTGCAATTGCGTGTAAGGAAACTGTTGTTTTACCCGAGCTTTCGGGTCCGTACACTTCCATGATTCTTCCTTTGGGATAACCATTAATTCCAAGAGCTATATCTAAAGCTAATGAGCCTGAGCTAGATGCCTCAACTTTTGCATGTGTGCCTTCTCCCATTTTAATAATTGATCCCGTACCGAATTGTTTTTCAATTTGTTTTAGAGCCATATCTAGTGCTGCTTGTTTATCATTCATAATTTAAAACCTCCGATTGTTATTACGTTTACAATAAACGATAAGGTATTTCGATAAATAATAAGAGTTGGCTCAAATGTTTTTGCTCCGTGCGAGAAAATTTTGTGTTTAACTGTCTTGGTTTATTCTGTTGTTCCTTTATTTATCTCTAAACCCTTAATATCGAACAAATGTTCCTGTTGTTTAATCATACAATAACCGCATCTAGTTGTAAAGGAGAAAGTTTTCTACAAACTAGCTAAAGAAATATCTTTTTTTTGTAAAAAGTAAGTTTATACCTTTAATCTATAAAATAACCCTTATTATACGCTCAAAAAATAATTCATCTTCTTGTATACATTATGTCATGTACTTAGACTATCGAATAAGAAAAGAGATAAATTACAATAAATTTATTAGAGAAACTTTCAACCTAATAAATTCAAATGAAATTCATTATTAAAAATGTGATACATTAAATAAGAGACAAGAAATGAAAGGAGTTTTTTTAATGAGTAATCATGAAGCACAAAATGAATTGCCACCAAAAACATGTACAATCGATCGACTTGTAACAATGCCGGATGATGTAGATAAAGTAATCAAGGGCAGCAAAACAGCAACTCGCCGAAATGGAAGATATGCTGATGTAGGAGAGATAATGGTCTTAAAAGATAAAAAGTTTGTAGTGGAACGAGTTTATTCTCAATCACTAGGTGAATTAACAGATGAAAATGCTCGCCAGGAAGGCTATGCTACAATAGAGGAATATAAACAATCTATTTTGTCTTATCATCCTGGGATGCCTTGGCTTCCGCAAATGAGGGTATGGGTGCATGAGTTCAGATTATTTAACGATTGATAGGTAAAAGAAATGGATTTGTTGTACCGTATATTAGTATATATTCATGTTTCTAGTGTCATTTTATCGATTGGGCCTTTCTTTATTCTCTTACCAATTGTTAAAAAACTACATAGTTCAAGAGAACAAGAAATGAATGCCTATTTGATCACATTTCAATCTGTTGTTAGGCTCGCAAAACATATGGGCCATGTTCTTGTTATAACTGGGATACTCCTCGTTATGTGTGGCCCATGGACGTGGACTACGCCGTGGATTATAATGACACTGATTTTACTTTCTTGCTCTTTGTTCTTTCTGGCCCGTGCTTTTTCACCAACACTTCGAAAGTACAAGGAGGAAGGGCAAAATAAAAAAGAACTGGCAACTAAACTAGAGCGATCTATTTGGATTTATATCATTCTATTAATGACTATGCTTTGGTTTATGGTAGGTAAGCCAACTTTTTGGTGACATCCATCCATTTGTCATCACTAAGAGTAAATAGTCAAACTGATTATTTTCATCAAGTACTTTACGTTTTACTTAACATAACTCGTAATTCCGGAAGACATGCGAAAAACGAGCCCTTGATTATCAAGGGCTCGTCCACTTTTTGTTTTTCTTTTTTATCCGTGAAATACTATTGGTTATTGTACATTTTTACTACATCTAACTTAAACTGGGTTGTAAAAGCTTGTTATTAGTACCCCATAAAAAATCCCCACCAAATATAGTGTAACCTTCACTCTCAAGGAGTAATTTCTTTATACTATATTTAGAGGAGATAATACCAAATTTTACTTACTTTCTCGCATTACTTGAGCTACTTCAGTAAAAATTACGCCTAAGCCATGTGCACCTGCGTCCGGATAACCAAGACTTCTCTCTCCAACCGTACCAGCACGCCCCATACGTGCGACAATTTGTTCGGTTGATTTTGCACCTTCAACAGCAGCTTCTGCTGCTTTGACAAGAGCATGTTTCAAGCTTTCCCCTTCAGCAGCACTTGATGTTAACGTATCTGCATAAGGTACTAAGGCATCGATTAAAGTTTTATCTCCCACAACAGCTCCACGTCCAAAAGAACGTTCTCCTGTTGCTTGAATGCCTTTTACAGCTGCTTGGATCATTTCAGCAAATTCTGTTAAAGTCAGTTCGGTTTTAGATTCGGTGTTCTTTCCAGCCGCACGAAATGCTGATCCCCAAATAGGCCCTGATGCCCCGCCACAATGCTCCATGATAACGATGGAACACGCCTCTAAGAAGTTGCCAATATTATTTGATTTATTTTCTAGAATTTCATGCCATTCAGCTTTCAACTGCTTGAATCCTTTAGCAACACTCATACCAAAGTCTCCGTCACCAGCATGGGAATCTAGTTCACAGAACGGAATTTCATTTCTAATGATACATTCACTCATTTGGTCAACCATAAAAATAATATTATTCAACGTCAATCGATTTTCCGTTATTACGGAATGTTCTTTGTTGGTTTGCACCTCATAAGACACTTTCGGGGCCTCCGCGGTACCGATGATTTCATCATAAGTGACAGCTGGTACCTCACCTTTGATTTTTAGCGCAGGAGTATCACACTCTTCAGATAGAAGACTCTTTAAGTTTTCATCTAATTTCATAATTGAAATAGAAGCACCGGCCATATCAATGGCTGTCATATAGTTTCCGACAAACGTTCTTGCAATCGTTACTTTTCTACGTGACAGTTCACGAATGACAGAATGATTTAATAAATACAGTTCTTGAAGAGGTGTGCTTCCAAATCCATTAATTAGGACAGCCACTTCTCCTTTTCCATCTTCTATCCCTATTTCTTTTAATAATGCCGTTACCATGCGCTCTGCAAGTTCGTCTGCTGAAATAATTTTTTCACGACGGATACCAGGTTCTCCATGAATGCCAACGCCAAATTCCATCTCATCTTCTGCAATCTCAAAAGTAGGAGTTCCTTTAGCAGGAACTGTACAAGAAGTTAGTCCAATACCAATGCTTTTAACATTCGCAATAGCGCTTTCTGCTGCCTCTTTCACTTTTGGTAGATCATATCCGCGTTCTGCTGCAGCACCTGCTATTTTATGGACAAGAACAGTACCAGCCACTCCACGTCTTCCAACTGTATATAAACTGTCCTGTACAGCAATATCATCATCTACTTTTACATAATCTACTTGAATTCCATCTTCTTCTGCTAGATAAGCAGCATTCTTGAAATTCATCATGTCACCACTGTAGTTCTTAATCACGAGTAAAGTTCCCTTA
The DNA here is from genome assembly GCF_000956595.1 of Priestia aryabhattai B8W22. Taxonomy (GTDB): domain Bacteria; phylum Bacillota; class Bacilli; order Bacillales; family Bacillaceae_H; genus Priestia; species Priestia aryabhattai. The sequence continues at coordinate 216,219 of NZ_JYOO01000001.1, forward strand.
TCGCTAGCTGTTTCTTTAATGGCTTGATAAATCTGTATTTGAGAAGGTGAGGCAAATACATCACCACAAACTGCTGCATCTAACATACCCTTCCCAACATATCCAGCGTGAGCAGGTTCATGTCCACTACCGCCCCCACTAATTATGCTTACTTTATTTTTATTAATTTGCTCTTTTTTAATGATTTTATATTTTTCAATTAAATTCAGTTCCGGATGTGCTAGAACCATCCCTTTACACATCTCAAGTACGACATCTTCTGGTTTATTAATAATTTTTTTCATCTTATATTAACCTCTTCTTATAATCATTTCCAATTTGATCTGCTGCAAGGATAGCTGCAGCTACTGACTCTGGAGTAACAGGGAATGGCATAGAATAAATAGATTCCTCTGGAATACAAGCTTTGTTAGCTACCTCCATTAACTCTTCTTGTGTAATTTGTTCTACTCCAATATCAGCAAGACAAACTGGGAGTCCTACTGCTAAACAGAAATCTAACACTTCTTCTATTTCCTCAGTTGGCGCATTTTCCAATACCAATTGTGCTAATGTACCAAAAGCTACTTTTTCACCATGGAAGTAGTGGTGCGCACTTTCTAAAAGAGTAAGCCCATCATGAATCGCATGTGCTCCAGCTAATCCACCACTTTCGAATCCTAATCCTGATAATAAGATATTGGCTTCAATAATGTTTTCTAAGGCTGGAGTAACAACATTATGATCGCTTGCAGCTTTTGCTTTAACCCCGTCCTCTAATAGAGTGTTGTAGCAATGTTCCGCTAAAGCTAACGCTGCATTTGTACCTTTTGCTGGTGCACATAAGTCCTCACGTACTCCACAAGGTAATCCAGCATTTACATTAGAAAAAGAACGTGCTGTTGCTCTTGCTTCAAAATAAGTGGATAACGCATCCCCCATACCAGATACTAAGAATCTAGTAGGTGCATTAGCAATGACTGTTGTATCAATTAATACGACACTTGGGCTTTGCTTAAAGTATGCGTAATCATCAAAAGCACCCTCTGGTGTATAGATAACTGCGGAGTGACTTGTAGGTGCATCCGTAGCAGCGATTGTTGGGACGATAATTAATCCCTCTCCCTCTGCTACACATTTTGCTGTATCAATTGCCTTCCCACCACCTAAACCAATTGTACAATCACAGTTGTTTTCTTTTGCTATTTCCTGCAATCTAGAAATTTCTGGTCTTGAACATTCGCCATTGAATCCGCCTTCAAAAAATGTAATACCATATTTTTCTGCTGTTGCATCTAATTTGTCTTTTACACGTTTAATATCTTCAGGATGTGCTATTAAAAGTGCAGACGTACCAAATGTTTTCACGAAATAACCTAGATTTAAAATCTCATTCTCACCTTGAATGTATTTTGAAGGACTAATAAATGCTTTTCTCATAAATAAAACCTCCCAATTAACTTTGTAATCCCTTACAATCGGAATTTTACTATTTTTTGTGTAAGATTACATTAGTCTTAAATGACGAGTTTTTACAACCTTTTATCGTATTTTTTTGCTCTCTTTATTTAATATGGTATTATTATGACATCATTTCAGGTAAAAATACTACTAGGTTCACGTTGAAAAGAGGTTACCTTTATCGCTGAACACTCTTTTATTTTACGAACTAAGGAATAAAATAAAAGTATTCTCAAATAGGTAATCTAAACTACCACACGGGAAGTAGAAGCAAGGGAGATAAAAACATCATTGAAAACTACTTACATGAATTTAGATAAAATACTAGATTTAAAGAAATGGCGAAATCTTCAAGATTCGCTTGCGCTTGTTACAAAATTAGCGATTGTCACGGTTAACTATAAAGGAGTGCCAATTTCTCAACACAGTGGTGTACGTCCATTTTGTGAGACTATGCGTAAAAATCCTAATACAGCAAAACTTTGTGAAAAGTGCGATGCGCGGGGAGGATTAGAGGCAGTTAGAACCAATGCTCCTTATATCTATTTATGCCACTGGAATATTGTCGATATTGCCATTCCCATTATAATTGATGATAAATATGTAGGCGCCATCATGGCGGGAGAAGTGAAAATTGAGGATGGTGACAAACATCCTCAATTGGAACAAATGCTTACTGTTCCATCGAAGGGATTTGAACAGAAGTTAAATAATAATGAGGAAATACAGTGTCTATATGATTCTATTCCTACTCTATCCTATACAGAAATTAACGAGGCTGCTCAAATGTTATATAGGCTTTGTAACTACATTGTAGAGGAAGCTATGAATAAAAACTTAATTTTAGAAGTATATGAAAAGATGGCTCCCGTAAAAGAAGACCTTTCTACTGAAGATATTTCTTACGGTTATTCTCTAGATAATATTCAAAATATAAAAAAGGAATTAGCCAACACAGTTACTAATGCTTACGTAACAACGTCTATTAATGATCACTTAGTTTGTAAAAACAAAGTATTACAGCCAGCCTTTGACTACATTTATAAACATAAAAGAGAAAAAATATCTCAGAAAAAGATGGCTGATTTATGTCACATTAGCACAGGTTATTTCAGCCGTATATTTACCAAAGAAACGGGTATGAATTTTTCTGTTTTTATTTCGCTCAAAAAAATAGAGTGGTCCAAGCAATTATTAGAAAAAACGGATTTGTCTATTGCACAGATTAGCGATGAATTAGGTTTTAATGATCCTGGATATTACATCAAGACATTTAAAAAATATGAAAATATAACTCCTAACGTCTATCGGAAATATTATCAAGAAAAGATGTAGAGTTTTCAGTGCTGATGTAAGAAACATATAACTTTTCCATACTGATACTAGTATTTTAAAAAAGGCGCTTTTCAGTATGGAAAAGCAATGAGGCACAGTCATGTGCCGGCCTTTACGCTATAAATAATATATAAATCTCTATTCCGCATGCTTATAAACATTCGGTCTCAAGTTTTTAAATATTGGGATGCTTTTTTGTTGTTCTTTAACTTTCTGTAAATGGATCTCCGCTGTTATGATTTCTTCTTGGTCTCTCCCCTCTTTTACAATGTTTCCATTTGGATCAATGATCATTGAATGTCCCGCATATGTGTTGCCAGCATGATTTTTATGATTCACCTTCCCCACGCTGTTACATGCAATAACGTATACACCATTTTCTATAGCTCTTGCTTTCAATAGTGTTTTCCAATGGTCTATATTTTTGGTAGTCCATTGTGCAACGTAGAATATAATTTTTGCACCTTGAGACGCTGGATAGCGTGTGATTTCTGGAAAACGTAAGTCGTAACATATAATTTGACTAGCTTTAATACCGTTAACCGCAAATACTTCTGGAACTTCATCTCCACCGGTTAAATAATGGTGTTCATCTAACATCGGCACGAGATGTATCTTATCTTTTTGATAGAGGAGTTCACCCGTTTTTGATACAGCAAAAGCTGTATTATAAATGTTGTCATTTCTTTTATTTGAAACTGAACCTGCAATAATATTCACTTGATGTTTAATTGCTAAACTTTGAATAAAAGGAAAAGCTCTCTTTAAATCGATATCTGCTTTTTCTGCTACATTTTTTAAATCATAACCCGTATTCCACATTTCAGGTATTACAACAATCTCAGTATCTATATCCAGCTTTTCTTCAAATAAGCACTCAATACGGTTTTCGTTTTGCTTAATTTCTCCTTCTATAATCTCCATTTGAAATAATTGTATTTTCATTTTTCTCCCTCTTATTCATATATAAATTTATAAATAGAATATAAATTATTATTGTATTTGACATCTTCACCATGTGAAGATGAAATTATAGACGGCTTAATTTCGTCTATAATTCGTCCACTATTAATGTTTTCAGTGATATCAACTGTGAACTTTCGAATCGGTGGATGTAAAGATTGAGCATTAGAAAAGAATAAGTCTCCAGTTAGCAGCACATTGTCACTTTTATGGTGGTATATCACATGTCCGGGCGTATGACCAGGTGTTAAATATACATCTAAAGGTAACGTTTTAATAATGTTATCACTTAAACTTTCAACTTGATGTTCCACGCCTGTTGTTTCTTTTTCTATCTTGTTTGGATAAGGCTTCTCACCATTGATAAACGGAATTTCAATTTCGTGGGCGTAAATAGGAATATTTAAATGGTTTTTTAAATACCTGGCACCATTAATGTGATCTAAATGGCCATGTGTCAGTAAGATACTGTTAGGGATACCTAAAGATTTTGCTGCATTCAACTGTGCATACGCATAGTCTTCCATTCCGGTATCAATGAGATAAACATCCTCACCATCCACTACGTACCATGTACTAATCTTAACTGGAATACCGACGACAGTTTCATAAGTGAGCCTATAAATATGCTCAGAGATTTGGACGAATTCCAATTCATACACCTTCTTTTGATTTATTTGATATCATAAGTGTAGTCAGAAAAAATAGGAGTAACAAGAAGGCACAAATTTGTTACTACCCATTGAGGTGAGAGAATGTCAGACTTTAAAAGTGATCAATACGGTCCTTGTACGTTAACTGTAAAGCAAGCCTGTCCAATTGAGTTAGCGATGCATATTATGGGTGGTAAATGGAAAGGCATTATTTTATCTTTATTATCAAAATCACCTATGTACTATAATGCAATGCGCCGTGAAATACCGGGCATTACTCAGCGCATTCTTACACTCCAGCTTCGCGATATGGAAAAAGACGGATTAATAGAAAGAGAAGAAACAAGCGATAACCCTAAAAGAGTTTTATATTATTTAACAGAGCTTGGAGAAAGTTTTATCCCAATACTTAAATCTTTAGAGAAATGGGGCAATGCTTATATAAGTCAGCAGGAAGAAGGAATAAAAGAGTCCCAATAATTAAGGAGAGTTCCTCTCTTTATTCCTTTAATATTTAACATACAATCAAACCTATCGTTCATACAAGCATCCATTTCTATTTACCATAATCAAGTTTAGGCATAGGAATAAGTTTTAACTATAAGCAAGAAAATATATATTAAATGACTATTATAACAAATGAGCGTTAGAGGTCTCTGTTTAAGTCGTTCAAAAAATCTGTCCCCGCAGCGTTGGGGATTTTACTTTTTACCCATTGTGCATGTTGTAATTTATTAGAAAGAGAAAGAAACGCTTCTCTATTGTGTGCATCGAGCAATTCGTTTATTTTGAAGTTCAAATAATTAATCTTTAGGTCCAAATCTGAAATAGAGCAAATACTTCCCTTAATATGTAATTCGTGAATATCATCTACATAGATAAAGAACTGAAATTCGTTATTAATATCGATTAAACAATGCCAACCTAAGCAATCGACGTACTTGCGGTGATTTGTAATTGTCCAAACGTCTCCTTGACGAAAGTTAATCATATGCTGGTGCTGCTGTTCTGGACAGCAGCATCCTACTTCATGACAAAATGGTTCCATTATGACAAAAGTTTTATGACTTACAATTAATACATATAAATAGAGAATACTGTGCACCTTTTAAAAGTCTGAAAGTTCCTTATGAAAGTTGGCATGATTACTTTTGGTAACGGACTCTTTAGGATTTAGCCTATACATGACTATAAACTTCCAAATTTAGTTTTCTATAAATGACAACTATAGTTACTTTAATTAAGAGATAGTGATAACGATACAAATACTAAAGTTTCTACTAATTTTTTTAGAATGGCATGATTTTTTTCATTTTCCTCTAGAAAAGGCATATGTTAGTTAATAGAAGCTACCTTAATTGTTGAAAGGAAAATTGTGCCTATGATTGCGTCAAAGGTTAAATTTACTGCCTCGTTATATGCAATAATGTCTATTAGTTTTTGGGGAATTTCCTTTGTCTCTACCAAAGCTGTTTTAGATAAACTGGATCCATACACACTCCTTGTTCTTCGTTTTGGAATTGGGGCACTTTTTTTATTGGTATTATTAGTGCTAAAGCGATATCCATTAAACATTCCACTTAAGTATATTCCTCATTTAATTGTGTTAGGTATCCTTGGAGTATTCATTCATCAAGTTATTCAGGCAACAGCACTTCTCACAATAAATGCTTCTGCAGCAGGGTGGATTATTTCGTTTTCTCCTGTATTTACGGTCATTCTCTCCGTATTTTTTTTGCATGAAAAGATGACTTTAATAAAAGCATCAGGGATTATTGTAGCTATTATTGGCGTTCTGCTGGTGACCACTTCTAGCAATCAGCATTCACTTCAGCTTCCGGTTAATATCGGTTACCTGTTAATGATTTTAAGTACATTAAACTGGGCAATCTATTCTGTCCTATTAAAAAAGCTGAATATCCAACTTCCCTCTCTTGTTGTTACGTTTTATATGTGTTTAATAGGGTTTACTCTAACAACTCCTTTTCTCGTAAGAAATAAAGGATGGGAGATCATTCCTTTTTTAACGAGCGTGGAGTGGGCTCATTTACTATTTCTCGGTGTATTCGTTTCAGGTGTTGCCTATTGGTACTGGGCAAAGGCATTAGAAGTTTTAGAGGCGTCCCAGGTATCTGTGTTTCTTTATTTAGAACCCGTAGCGACATTGATAACAGCTGTTTTACTGTTACGGGAAAAGATTATTCCCGTCAGCATATTAGGAGGATTCATAATTATAGTGGGAGTGATTGTAGCCAATGGAAGACTACTAACTTTTTTAAGGTACTTGCCGTGGAGAAACAAACATTTGTAACCATATGAAAAACACAAAATTCGCTCTGCTCATAAGGAGGTAATGCTTGTATGAGCTTAATTAAACAGGTAAAGCATATTTTAGATAAGTTGGACTCCCCCACTAAATTGGAACTGAGAGAGGCTCTTTTGGCTTTAGATATAAACTTTAATGATTTAAAACCACTATTGCAGTCGGCAAAAGACAAGCCATACTATAGAAAGCTTCTCTACCAAAATGACGAAGTAGAATTACTTGTTATGAATTGGTCAGCAATAGAGTGTGCTCCTCACGATCACGGTTATTCGCATGGATGGATTCAAGTAGTAAATGGTACAACTATAAATACGGTTTACGAAGTTAAAGAAAACCAAATGCCAGAAGAGCTGTTTTCTCAGCATCAGGGAAAAGGTAAGCTTTTTTTTGCTCCCAAGAAAGGTGTGCACAAGATGAAGAGTGCTGAAGGCGCGGGTCTAGTTACTCTTCATCTCTACTCTCCCCCAATCAAGGAGATGATGGTTTATGATTTCAAAACATGCGCTGCTTGCATTGTATCCGATGATTGTGGAGCATGGTGGCCAGATCATCTTCGTCAAAAGGTAAAACAGATTCAATTAAAGAAGAAAGAATGATGTTTGTTGACCCTTGGAATATTTCTCATACAGAAACAAAATAACTGTTTAGTCGAGTTAAAGGACGTGCCTCACGAGATTTTCTTGCTTACAGTTAGCTTTCTTAGCAAGAAAACTCCACTAAACATAATCGATTTTATGTTAAACAAAAAAGACAGAAAGAGTCTACTTCTTCCTGTCTTTTTTGTCATTTAAGCATCAGCAACATGAGTTGCTTGCAGGTGACTTTTCATTCACCTCAACGCTATCCTCAGTCTTATGAACCTCACTATCAGATTTCGTATAAAAAAACTCCCACTCGTTCCCGTCAGGATCTGTTACCCAGAATTTATCTTGTACAGCGTAGCAGCAGGTCGTATCTATTTCTTCACGAGCAAAGAACCCCTCTTTTTCTAGTCGTGATTTATGAGAATGAATCTCCTCAGGAGTTTCTACTTGGAAGCCGAAATGATTCACTTGATTACCTTTTACATCGTCACGTACGCTCAAGGTGAAATTTAATCCCGGTTCATCTAACAGGAATTTAGCATAATCTATTTTCGTTTTCACAGGTTGAACGCCAAATACCTTTTGATAAAACTTAATGGACGCCTCTAGATTTGTTACATTAATTCCTACATGAACATATTTCATTTACACTTCCTCCTTCGCATGATAAACAATCTTATTTTGAATGTAGTAAATTACGAGCATGAGCCGCTTTTACTTGTATCTTTTCTAAACAAGCAGCAAAGTTCTTCTGATAAGAGGTGGTTCACCTCTTTATCATTTAAATCATAATAACTCCATGTCCCTTTTGTTTCTTTTGTGATGAGGTTTGCTTCTAATAAAATCTTTAAATGGTAGGAAAGTTTAGATTGAGACATCCCAAAGAATTCAGTTAGATCACATACGCATGTCTGTCCTCGCTGGCAGAGCTCATACATAATTTCTAATCTCTTTTGATCAGCAAGAGCTTTAAATTTTTGTTCGTACTGTTTAAATGGGTGCTTTCCTTCCTTGACTGTTTCCATTGTCATTCTCCTTCATCAATTTTTTTTGATTTAAAGTTCGAAGCTCTCGGCAGCTTTTTTAAAGTTACTGTATGTAGTTTCCCCTCTTAACGTAGGATCTTGATGAAAAAAACGCTGAAAGATTAGACTTTGTGCTTCCTTATAGTTCATCCCTTGAGTGTTCATAACTAAATGAAAATAGGTTCGAAAGTACGTAACTGATAAGTTTCCAGAGTTGTTGACTCTCACTGCTTTCACCCTCACTTTTATAAATCAATTTTTTTTGATGTATTCATCATATCTGGAAAATTTAGATAAATCAAGACATTAATCAATTTTTTTTGTTTAATAGTAGTGTATATTTTTGTTGAATATATAATAAAATACTTATATAATTATATTTGGAAATAAGGAGGTGAGTTGGATTGGATGTAAAAGTACAAATAGAAATGGAGAAAGCAGCACAGATACTGAAGCTGCTTGGCGATAAGACAAGATTATCTATGATGAAACTGCTCCAAAATAACGAGTGCTGTGTTTGTGAGCTAGTTGAAATTTATAAAGCAAGTCAACCGGCTATTAGCCAACACTTGCGTAAATTAAGAGATATCGAACTTGTAAAGGAAAGACGACAAGGACATTGGATTTTCTATTCATTAAATAAAGAAAACGGCTATTATCAGTTTGTCCTGAATATACTTGAATCTTTACCAAGCGAAGATGGACGATTAAAAGAACTAGAAAAGCAAGGATTACGCATTAGTTGTTGCTAATAGTAGGAGGTTTGTAAAGTGGTATCAGTTATAGTAGCCTCCTTCATCTTCTTATTGACATTGATTTTTGTCATTTGGCAGCCAAAGAACTTGTCTATTGGTTGGTCAGCGTGTGGAGGCGCAGTAATAGCTCTTTTAGCAGGTGTGGTTGATTTCCATGACGTGCTAGATGTAACTCAAATTGTATGGAACGCAACGTTAACGTTTATTGCAGTTATTATTATTTCTTTAATTTTAGATGAAATTGGATTTTTTGAGTGGGCAGCGTTACATATGGCACGAGCTGCAGGAGGTAATGGCGTTCGCATGTTTGTATATGTATCCCTCCTAGGAGCTGTAGTAGCCGCATTATTCGCTAATGATGGGGCAGCCTTAATTCTAACACCTATCGTACTTGCTATGGTGCGAGCACTTAAATTTGAAGATAAAATGGTCTTTCCTTTTATTATCGCCAGTGGATTCATTGCGGATACAACATCATTACCTCTTGTGGTAAGTAACTTGGTCAATATTGTATCAGCGGATTTCTTTGGAATTCGCTTTTCTGAATTTGCCTCACGCATGATTGTGCCAGATTTATTTTCACTTTTGGCAAGTATTGCTGTCTTGTATTTGTATTTTCGCAAAAGCATCCCTAAGAAATACAATCTAGCTGATTTACAGAAACCGGTTGAGGCCATCAAAGATGAGAAAATGTTTCGTTTATCAGGAATTGTTTTATTCATTTTAGTTCTTGGTTACTTTATTGGTGAGTTTTTCGATATTCCCGTTTCTATTATTGCAGGAATTATCGCCATTTTATTCTTAGGAATAGCAAGAAAAAGCCCAGCTGTTCACACGAAAAAAGTGTTAGCAGGAGCTCCATGGGCAATTGTTTTCTTTTCCATTGGTATGTATGTTGTTGTGTATGGATTACGCAATGTGGGGCTAACTGAAGTACTAGCAAGCCTTATTCAAACAACCGCTGATCAAGGATTGTTTGCAGCAACCATTGGCATGGGATTTATTGCAGCCATTCTTTCATCGATTATGAACAACATGCCAACCGTGATGATTGATGCTTTGGCCATTGATGCAACTTCTGCAACAGGTACGATTAAAGAAGCTCTGATTTATGCAAATGTCATTGGTTCGGATCTAGGACCAAAGATTACACCTATTGGCTCTCTAGCGACGCTCTTATGGCTTCATGTTCTCTCGACAAAAGGAGTTAAGATTTCTTGGGGAACTTATTTTAAAACAGGTATTATCTTAACCATCCCAACATTGTTTATTACACTTGTTGGTTTATATATTTGGTTATCAATTATTTCTTAACACATCATAAAGGAGATTTTACACATGTCTAAAAAAACACTTTATTTCTTATGTACAGGTAACTCTTGCCGTAGCCAAATGGCTGAAGGATGGGCAAAAAAATATCTAAATAACGATGAATGGGATGTACGCAGTGCAGGATTAGAAGCTCATGGATTAAATCCTAACGCTGTAAAAGCAATGAAAGAAGCTGGTGTTGATATTTCAAACCAAACATCTGATATTATTGATCCTGAAATTTTAAATAATGCGGATTTAGTGGTTACATTATGTGGCCATGCAGCTGATCATTGCCCCGTAACGCCTCCTCATGTGAAGCGTGAACACTGGGGATTTGATGATCCTGCAAAAGCAGAAGGAACAGACGAAGAGAAATGGACGTTCTTTCAACGCGTCCGTGATGAAATTGGTGAGCGTATTCAGCGTTTTGCCGAAACAGGTAAATAATTAATCCAGAAGCAGTCTATTTGTGTAGACTGCTTTATTTCTTCCTAACAAGTAATTATTTATATTAAAATAAAAAGTATAACTAGCAGATAGTGCAGTAAATAATTTTCCAGCCTCAAACAGAATCCCAGTAAGCAACTCCCTAAAGGATATCCTCTGAAAAGAAACTGTCGTTAAAAAAGCCTAGGAGATATGATGGTAGAACTTTGTATTTCTTGCCCCTTCCATATCCATCGGTTCGCTGTATCTCTACCTTTATTTAGATATATATTATTATTAAGCTGATTATATTTATTTGAGTAATGAAGATTGGCCAGAAGCAAATTAGATTTTATTGAAACCATAATATTATTGTTGATAGTGTTATGAGTTGCATGATATTGCATCAGTAATTGACCGCCATCCATGTTCATCGTATCATTTCCATATAAAATATTATGTTCAATAAGAGTATTTATCGTTCCTCCACGTTTTTTATCATAGCCTCCAATTGAAATTCCTGTAAAACGATTTTTATAAATCATATTCCGTATGACTTGAACATTTCTAGTTTGTTTACCATGGTGTTCACTTGCGATTTCTATTCCTAGATCGTTATGACTTGAAACGTTATTCTCAATAACAACATCTTTTCCTCCGTCTACGTAGATTCCGCCAGCGGAGTATTCATGTTTGTAAGCAGGGTTTGAATAACTGCTGACATTGTAAATATGGTTTTCACTAATAAGTCCTTCACGGGCTTGGTCATATTTCTCAATAGGAGCTACTTTTTCAAAGCCAATTACGTCAATCCCAATATTATCAACGTTTCGAATTATATTAGCATTGACCATAAAATCTTTAACATTCCCATTTAGAGTCAACGCTTCACTAAAACCTAAGGTTAGGTTTTCAAGTAGGTTTTCCGATATTTCAATGTTTTCTAATGAACGCGGCGCTTTAGATCCATAAAAAGCTACTCCATGAGCGTTTCCATTTTTATGTGCAGTCTTAATATCGAAAATATGATTATTAATGATTCGAAGGTTCTTTCCACTTCCCTCTACTAAAATACCACATGGTGTATTTTGTTCCTTAGAAGTAGAAAAATGACCTATATTCAAACCTTGAATCGTTATGTAGCTCTTATTTTTTATGCTAACTAGCCCTCCATCTATAGAACGGCTTTTTATTTTTTCTCCACTAATAAGGGGCTTTTCACTTTTATAGTTCCTGAAAATAATAGGCTCTTGTTTAGTACCTGAACGGCTAATAATTAATTGTTCGTAATAAATACCACCTCTGATGTAAACCGTAGTTCCGGGCTGAGCTGCTTCACTTGCCTTTCTTAATGTTCTAAAAGGTTTGCTTTTAGTACCTAGGTTTTTGTCATCCCCTGTAGGAGAAACATAAATTTCATGATGTATTATAGGAGCTGCTGAAGGTTGATTAGCTGCCTCAACCCTTTGGTTTATACAGCATAGTAAAAGAAGAAGAATACCAACTGCTTTTTTCATAAGATCCTCCTTAAAGTTAATGAATTTCACTTGCGAGATTTTTAAATTATACTATGGTTCTTTTAATAAGGATGTAAATAATCGCACTATGTCTTATTATTTTTTAAAACTACAGCAATTTTTACATTTAAAACGGAAAGTGCTAAAGTAATGCTAGAATGTGGAGGTTTGAGAAATGAATAAGGAACTTAAGTTACGTCCTTTGGAAAGAGAAGACTTAAAATTTGTCCATGAACTCAATAATGATGCAAATATTATGTCTTATTGGTTTGAAGAGCCTTATGAAGCTTTTGTAGAGCTACAGGATTTATATGATAAACATATTCACGATCAAGGTGAGCGTCGTTTCATACTTGAAAAAGACGGGGATATGCTTGGGTTAGTGGAATTAGTCGAAATTGATTATATTCATCGTAGAGCAGAGTTTCAAATTATTATTGACCCTACATATCAAGGTCATGGTTACGCCATGGTTGCCACAAACCTAGCAATGAATTATGCCTTTTCGGTATTAAATATGCATAAACTTTACTTAATTGTAGACAAGGAAAATGAAAAAGCCATTCATATCTATAAGAAGGTTGGTTTTTCTATTGAAGGCGAGTTAAAGGATGAATTTTTTGTTGATGGAAGCTATCATAACGCTATAAGAATGTGTATGTTTCAAAAAGAATATTTACAAACCAAAAATAAAAACTAAGGTTGAATTAGTATAAGCTTCCTGCTCATTAAAAAAGAAGAAAGAATGAGAATGGGCTTCTGTTAATACAAAGAGAAAAACTCCTGTTCAGACGCAACAGGAGTTTTTCTCTTTGTAAGCTGTATATGATATACAAATTTCTATTCTGCATGCTTATAAACATCCGGTCTCAGACTTCTAAATATTAGGATGTATTTTTGTTGCTCTGTCACTTTCTGTATATGGATTTCCGCTGTTATAATCAATCTCTTCTTGATCTCCTCCCTCTTATTCATATATAAGTTTATAAATAGGATATAAACCACAGTTATATTTGACATCTTGGCCATGTGATGAAGAAATTTATCTATAATTCGTCCACTATTAATGTTTTCATTCATATCAACTGTGAACTTTCGAATCGGTGGATGTAAAGATTCAGCCTTCGAAAAGAATAAGTCTCCAGTCAGCAGCACATTGTCATCTTTATGGTGGTATATCACATGTCCTGGTGTATGACCGGGTGTTAAATATACATCTAAAGGTAGCGTTTTAATGACGGCTTGTTTTTTATAATCTAGGAAATTAATTAAGTGGTGTCCATGAAACTATACTAATTTCACCTCTTCTTTAATTAAAACGAAAGCTTATTAAATGAGAAGAGCCTTTACCATGACGGTAAAGGCTCTTCATACGCTCTTCCCTGAAGGGAATCTTGTGTTATCTTCATCTCTATTTTTAATTAAGGTCTATGAAAATTGACTGTTTTCTCGTCCTCTCCTGTGCGTTCAAACCAACCTCTGAAGGCCCAGTTATCATAACCTCCATCACCTTCATTAATAAATGTTCCTTCTTCAAATATCCAGACTCCATACGTAATGCCATCATAATCTACGGTATCAAAATACTGAACACCTTGTAATTGATCTGAATTATAACTTTGACTCAAATTCATGACCATTACATTATATTGTTGACCCGATTCAAAAAACGCTTTTTCCATTGCTCCCTTGACGAACCCACTTCGATTGTCGGCTGTTTTAGCCGCATCTGCAATCGCTTGTCCCATGGCTACGGGATCAACTGTTACGTCTCCTCCAACTTCTGCAGCTTCTGCGGAGCCTGCAGAACCTCCTAAATTCGGTAGAGCTAATGGCGTCGCTAACACAGCTAAACCTACGGCAGAAGCTACAACAGCTTGTTTCGCTCTTCTCATTTGATCTCCTCCTATTTTTAGGTGATTCTTAGAATATTTACCCTTTTTTTCCACGTTAAAACAAAAAATACTGTAATTAAAAATAGGAGGTAGACCATTTCATTCTTTTGAAGCATCCGTTCAACCAAACATAGGCTTATAAGTTTCTTTCTAAAAGCTCTCCCACTTTTTCTACCATTTCTCTCGGTGAACATGGCATCTCATTTTTGAGCCATTATTCTACTATGATGCCATATTGGAAAAAATTGAGGTAGCTCATTCGATATGATAACTAATATTTAATAGATTTAGTAGCAATATAACAAGGCATATATTCAGTGATTTTCCCCTTGTGATGATGATCTTCATAAAGATCTTGTAAGGTGAATCCAGCTTTTAGTTGTCCGCCAATTTGAGTTTCTAATGAATGGCTAAACTGTACACCGCCATTTTTTATAAGTTCTTCACCATTTTCTACGGTGTTTTTCGTTCCATCATAAGGTAATTTATTAACCACTTGTAATGCTTCCTCATCTTCTCCAAATAAATAAAGAGCAGGATTTGCAAAGCCAGATAGCAGAACGCCACCTTTTTTTAGAACTCTAAAACATTCTTGCCAGACGTGTTCAACATCTTGAATATAGCAGTTTGATACAGGGTTAAAAATCATATCGAACGTCTCATCTTCAAAGGGAAATGTCTTACTCATATCCCCTTTAACTAAATCAATAGAATAACCTTCTCTAGTGGACACCATTTTTTCTAATTCTAATTGCTTATCAGAGTAGTCAAAAACCGTAACTTGCGCATGTTGGGCTGCAAAGACTGGGCACTGCTGTCCTCCTCCGCTAGCAAGTCCCAATATTTTCGCTTTTTCAAATGGAATAAACCAGTTATGTGGAACAGGCTTACAAGGTGTTAAGTAGATATTAAAATTACCTTGAATTGCATCTACAAAATCTTGATGATTAATAGCTAATGACCATTCTCCTCCAGCTGAAGCCCATTCATCCCACATTTTGGAGTTAATTTTTGTATAATTAGATTTTTGCGCCATAGTTAATCCCCCTTTACCTTTTTACGTTCTTTGTTTAATTTTACCATGTCACTAGAAGAATAATTTAGATGTACTAATTAATTTGTTCTGTTTCAGATAATTAATCTTTACTGGAGAAGTACTTAATAGATATTTTTAAAAATAAAAAACACCCTTTTGAAAAATCACAAGGGTGTTTGTATCTTAAATATAAAAGCTTGTATATAAACAAGGTACGAGTTTTATTTTTAATGGCTTGTCTCGAAGCTTTCAGCCATCATTAGGTCATTTTTGTAGGCAGCCATTGCGAGTTCATATCGCACCTTTTGGCTCGCTTCAACAAAATCAGCTTCCTTCACAAGGCCTGATAATGAATATTGATGACCTTTAAAACCTACGTTCAGTTCAGTAATTTGATTGAATTGAAAACTTTCTATAGGAATTCCATTCACATCTTTCAGCAAATATTGGCCATATTTCTCGTTACATGTTTGTGCTACCTGCTCCATTACTTTGAAAGCATCGTCCGGGTTTTGTCTATAGTTGAGAATAAGACTTTCATTTACCCGGCGTCTTCCTCGGGTTCCGTTCTGAAGTTCTGTAATGTTGCTATATGAGACGGTATAGAGGTAGCCGTCATACTGGCGAATCTTTAAGTAGCGCATCGTAATTTCTTCTATTTTCCCTTGACGATTTCCGTTGAGAATAACATAATCTCCGTGGTGGATCTGGCGTTCAAACAAGTAAGTCAGTCCCATTATATAATCACGGATGATATGCTGAAGGATTATTGCCAAGGCACTGGCCAACACTACCGAACTAGTGAGAATCTTTCCGAAGTCAAAGAAATGGCTAAGCACATAAATAAAGAAAAAAGTCAGCCCCAATACTCTTGTGACCTGATTAGAAAAGTGCATGAGCGTCTCTTCTCGTTTTTCATCTAAAAAGCTCGTTTTATCAAAGAAAAGCTTAATGAATTTGCGAATAAAATAAACGATAAGTACAATCAGCAGCCCTACCGTTAAAACCTTTACGGGAAACTGCTGAAAAAATTCAGTAAAAGCCAACTTACCCACTCCTTATTTCTAACACTATACCAAAAGAATGTACGGAAAGACAAAAATCTTCTGTTCCTTACAAACCTTAATGATAATAGCATGGTTTCATCAAAAAAAGAAGCGGTATCTACGCTTCTTGAAGATTTGTTATATTCGGCGATAGCCTTTCAAATTGTCTTCTAGTTAAGGAGGCGTCTCAATAACTTTATCGATTAATTCTCATCACTTTTGTAGACCCTTCTTATATCTCTTTTGACTTTTGCAGGCTTTCTAATAAAGCCATCCCTATATGTTCATCATTATTTCTGCCTAGTCTATAATTAGCCAAAACGACGGAAGCAACTTTCTTTTCTTTATCAATCCCTAAAAATGAGCTGAAGCATCCGGTTCCACCGCCGTGTAATATCACATTATTGTTTTTCTTTAAAAGCAACCACCCAAGCCCCATATCAAACTTCTTTGTTCCATTACCGTGTTTTTTATGACAAAAAGACAGATATGGTTTATCTTCGTCCATATTTATCTTTGCGTATTTAAGTAAATCGTCAGCGGTTGAGGATACTGCCCCTGCAGGTGATATAAAGTTTTCTTTGTCCCACTGCCAGTTGCCGCAATCATTATTTTTGCGGTCATAGCCATGTAGATTATTGTTTGAAGCGCCTAAACAAGTATTCTTTAGTCCAAGCTCATTATGAAAAAAGTCATTCATAGTATCCCAATATCCCCTGCCCGATACCGTTCCCAACACGTATCCAATAAGTGAGATGCCGAAATTGGAATATTTCCATGAATAATCTACTTCTTTCAATTTATTACTTTCGATTAGCATCTTCATTTTGTTAAAATCCATATGCAACGGATTATCTTTGTTCAAATCACTTCCGCCAAAAATCAAACCTAAAATTATTTTAAAATATTCCCGTTTATTTAAAGGTAAGCTTCCTGAATATCCAGAAGAGTGAGTAGCGAGGCGGAGCAATGTAGGATAATAAGTGTCTTCCTTAAGTTCTTTTATGTATTTTTGTATAGAATCGTTTAGTGTCAACTTGTTTTCAGATATGTATTTTGATAGCAGTGATATAGTGAAAGTCTTGGTAATAGAACCAATTTCATAATGATATTTTTTGGATGAGTCAATTTCACCGCTTTCATTATAAATTTTGATAACACATTGGCTGTCCGTTAAGTAGCCAACGGTTAATTTCAAATGCTTTTTTCCTTTGCAGGTCTTGTTAATTAATCGTACTGTTTCATCGCTGATTTCGAACATAATGAGTGCTCTCCCTCACCCTTCATTTAAAAATTGTTAAAAGAATTGATCGATATGCTTTAAGATAAATGAGCCTATCAGATTTATTTTTATATGTTCTTTTTTATATTATTAATTGCTTGAACTCTGCGACTTTCAAGCTCCCTTATCACTCTCAACTGTAATTCATTGTGATCTTCATCCATTTTTATGTTGCCTTCTTCTTCAAATCCGTCATGTTCTTCCCCATCAAAGCTATAAAGTTTCTTTAAAAGCTTCCACATTATTTCCAGCTCTTCGGTTGAAAACTTGTTAAAAAGTTCTTCTAAAAAGAAGATTCCTTTTTCTGAAACAACAAGCAGTGCCTCTTTTCCCGCTGTTGTAATTTTTACGTTAACTGCACGCTTGTCTTTACTGCTAGGAACCACGTCAATATACCCCTTCTTTTCCATAATGGTAATTAACTGTTTGACGCTTTGTTTTGTAGTTCCTAATTTTCTGGAAATATTATTTAACGTTGTTTCATCTTCAGGTAAATGAGCAATTGCCACCATCGCCATATGCTGTCTTGATGTTAAGAGCTCAAGAGATTGATCTCCTTTCACCTGGACTTTATTTGCCAGAGAAAATAAAGTAGCGTAAGTTTGCTGCATTAAAAAAAGCTCTTTATAAATATTCATATTCACACTCCATTTTAGACAGTATGTTGTCTAAAACAAGAATAGTGTATTTTGGTAATTAAGTCAATGTACTGTCTATTTTAATTTTGACAATTCTAAGGAGACTATTCTGTTACACTAAAGTAGGCAAAGAAGTAGTGGACGTTCGTAAGCAAAAGTTGCCCTTTCTTTATTTAATTAGATATACTAAAAAGGCTCTCTAATTTAATATTACTCTAAAAAAATGTAAGAAAACCGATATGAAGTAAAGGAGAAAAAACATGAACCAGCACACACAACCTTTAAACCCTATCGCCTTCCACCTTGGTCCACTTGAGGTTCATTGGTATGGAATTATTATAGGGATAGGAGCTTTCTTAGGCTTCTTGTTAGCCTCGAAAGAAGGAAAGAAACGAGGTATCTCTTCAGAAACCATCTCTGATTTACTTCTGCTAGCACTACCCATTGCTATCGTTACTGCTCGAATTTACTACGTACTTTTTGAATGGAGTTATTATAAAGACCACCCAGGCGAAATTATCGCAATTTGGCATGGAGGCATAGCTATTCACGGTGGAATTATTGGATCTGTATTAACAGCTATATGGTTTTGCAGAAAAAAGAATCTTTCTTTTTGGAAAATGGCTGATGTTTTAGCTCCTAGCTTATTATTAGGCCAAGCTATTGGCCGGTGGGGAAACTTTATGAATCAAGAAGCACATGGCGGACCTGTTACACGTCAGTTTTTAGAAACTTTACATTTACCTGATTTTATTGTTAATCAAATGTATATCGATGGAACTTATTATCATCCTACATTCCTTTATGAATCACTCTGGAACCTCATAGGTGTTCTTGTCTTGATCGTACTAAGAAAATCTTTGTTAAAAAGAGGCGAAGTCTTTCTTACTTACCTACTATGGTATTCGATAGGACGATTTTTTATAGAGGGATTGCGTACGGATAGCTTAATGCTAACTTCTCATATCAGAATAGCTCAATTAGTGTCTTTCCTTTGTGTATTAGGCAGTTTGATATTGCTATGGTATAGACGCAAAAAAGGTTTAGCAACTAGCAAGGCTGCCTCTCTCTCATAAGAATATACATTTTCATTTCGTCTGTAAAATTAGTAGTCTATGGACGATGCTTTAAATATAAAAGCGGGTATTAAAGAATAAAAACCAATAAAAGCAGCAGCTTGATCTTCAGAGTCATTGAAAATCAAATTGCTGCTTTGTTGTGTCTATTATTAATATTTTTAATTATAATTATGATTTATCTATATTTTACTAATAATAAACTGTCTTTTATAGTTAAAGTACATATTTCTTGTGTGAAACTTTGCTTGATAAAAATCTATATTGGGGATGAAAGGTATGATAAATATAAATAAAGCTCACAAACAAAATCTATTCTCGCGAATAAATGTCCAGACGTCACCGAATGTTTTTTTGTGGGCTGGAGGAATTGCTTTTACTTTTCTTTTTGCTTTACTTGCTTATGGATTAGCGAAAGTCCCGGGATTCGATCATATTGGTCCACTAGCCTGTTCAATTATAATAGCAGTCATTTATCGTCAAATTTGGGGGTACCCTGAAAAAATAAGATGTGGAATTGAGTTTTCTTCTAAAAAGGTGTTGCGCTATGCGATTGTTTTATATGGACTAAAGCTTAATATTGATGTTGTTATTCATCACGGGTTAGGATTGTTGCTTCGCGATGTGGGAACGGCTGTATTTGCGATTGTTTTAACGGTTTTTCTAGCCAAATGGATGAAGGCTGATAGCGGTTTATCCCTTCTTTTAGGGATAGGAACAGGAATATGCGGTGCTGCAGCTATTGCAGCTGTTTCTCCAATTGTAAAAGCAAAAGAAGAAGATACAGCTATCGGAGCTGGTGTTATTGCTTTAGTGGGAACCCTATTTGCCATTGGGTATACCATTTTAAGACCTTATATACATTTAACGAATATTCAATATGGAATTTGGTCAGGCGTGGGCCTCCATGAAATTGCGCATGTAGCTCTAGCTGCAGCACCGGCTGGACGCGATGCCCTGGCTATTGGCCTGTTGGCTAAGTTAGGCAGAGTGCTCTTACTTGTACCATTAAGCTTTATCTTAATGTACTGGATGAAGCGAACAGGAAAAATTGAAAAGGATACGAAGATTGAATTCCCATGGTTTTTAATAGGCTTTATAATCATGAGTATTTTTGGGAGTTATGTCGTTGGTAAGCACCTTATAATACCTAAAACGATCATGAATAATATTTCAACTCTAACTACCTTTCTTTTAACAATGGCTATGGTCGGATTAGGGTTAAATGTAAGTATAAGGGTTCTTCGAACAAAAGCATTAAAGCCTTTGATTGCGATGTTTATTACCTCTATACTCTTATCATTCCTTACATTTTGGACGATGTAAAGACAAGTAAGTTAGAATGATTAAGCAACAGCTAATACTTCCTATACAACTGTTAATGCGGAAAAAGTCTCTTATTTCTCATGTTTTAAATCTCTTCCTAAATTTATCGATTAATTATAGAGCACTCTAAACCTATAACCTAGGTACTAATGGCAGTTCCCTCCTTAATAAACAGTTTCACTTAAAAAACAACCTTTTTTGCAGTAGGTAGTGATGTAATAAAGGTTGTGTTTGTATATACTAGGGTTTATACTGCTGAACTTGGTGTTGTTTTAAGAGCATCAACCGGATAAAAAGCCGAAGCATCTCCTACCCATAAAATACAGTAAAGCAGAGACACATGTAGAAAATACATTGACGCCTTTGAATCAGTCATGGTATAAACACAGTAGGAGAATTTAGCGCTTAAAAGCATAAAAGTGATAAAGGTTAAAATAATACATAAATAGACTACATAGGAGGAAATCACTATCATGGAACATAATAGCAAAATTATAGACTGTACCATTCGTGACGGAGGTTTAATTAATAATTGGGATTTTAGCGTTGAATTTGTGCAAGACTTATATAACGGCCTAAGCACAGCCGGCGTTGAATATATGGAGATTGGTTATAAAAATTCACCTAAGCTTCTTCAAGCAACTGAGCCCAATCCATGGAGATTTCTTGACGATAACTTTCTCAAAGAAATTATCCCTGAGAAAAAGTTCACGAAGCTATCTGCTTTAGTAGATATTGGGCGTGTAGATCCAAATGACATCCTGCCGCGTGAACAAAGTATGTTAGATATGATTCGAGTGGCATGCTATATTCGCGAAGTAGATAAAGGATTAGAGCTTATAAAAATGTTTCACGATTTAGGCTATGAGACTTCACTTAACATCATGGCACTATCTAGCGTACCGGAAAATCAGCTTATTGAAGCATTTGAAATGGTAAAGAAAAGCCCCGTAGATGTTGTATATATTGTTGACTCCTTTGGAAGCCTAGACCCTGCGGATATTGAGCATCAAGTGAAAAAGTTCCAAGCCATGATTCCTAGCAAACAGCTTGGGATCCATACGCATAACAACATGCAGCTAGCTTTTGCCAATACATTAACTGCGATGCGTAATGGCGTTACATTCCTTGATTCATCTGTTTATGGTATGGGCCGTGCAGCTGGTAACTGTAACACAGAGCTGCTTGTTAGCTACATACCAAAACCAAGCTATGAGATGAAGCCGATTCTTGGAGTAATTGAAAAGCATATGCTTGAAATGCGTCAAAAGTGGGAGTGGGGGTATATCATTCCTTACATGATTTCTGGTGTGCTGAATGAACATCCACGTGTTGCTATGGCTTACCGGGATAGCGAAGATCGTGACAAATTCGTAGATTTTTATGACAAAGTAACGTCTCCAGAAGTTACTACGTCTCCAGCATCAAAATAAGTTAAAATGCTAAAAGTACCTCTGTTAATCGGGGTACTTTTTTGTATTACATAAAAACCCACGATTGTATAGCATCTACTCAAACTTTGATAACCTCGACCTCGACAATTAGCTGAATATAAACAGTCGTACTCTTCTTAACCTATTATTTATGTATATACACCGGTGTTCCAATAGGAACTGCAGAGGAAAGTTCTAAAATATCTTCATTGTCCATTCTTACACATCCATGTGACATATCTCTGCCAATAGAAGCTGGATCATTAGTCCCGTGTATTCCATATGTGGGTTTTGACAGTCCCATCCATAAGGGGCCAAATACAGCTGGAGGGGTAGTATCTTTATTAATGATTTTAAATTTTCCAGTTGGAGTTGGAGTGATCATTTTCCCTACAGCAATAGGATATGCCTTTACTAATTTAGCTCCATCATATAGTTTTAATTGATGCTGCTTTATTGAGACATCTATCCTTTTTGCCATGGCAGTACCTCCAACTTCTTATAAGTTACTATAAATAGAATTTTTTTATTGTTAATAACGTATATCGAATAACTATTAACTGAAAAATATTTAAATTGATTCATAAAAATTAGTGCTATTTATACCGTTCTAATAGTGAAAAATTTCTTTAAAAGCCAAGGCCCTGGCGTAAATCCAAGTGTTAATTGCCAAGCTCCTATTGCTTGCAAACCAAATTTACGAACTAACACCATTTTTTCACTCATGCTTCTTACATCTTCAAACCATACTTCATGCATCTGTCCCTCTTGATCTCTATACTGAAAAAATGGGGATTTATACTCCTTAGAATATTGGACGGGCGACTGATATCTCATCGCTGTTTTAATCGCATTTTGATTGGATATAGCAGATGCTACTGTGCCAGGCTTGTAAGGAATTGACCAGTTATATCCATACAAAGGGACTCCAATGATGAGTTTTCTTCGCGGAACACTTTTTATCGCAAATTCTATTGTTCTTTTTACTTCAGTAATAGGTGCAACAGGACCTGGTTCGCTGCCTGCATGATGCCAATCATATGCCATAATGAACATATAGTTAACAACGGCACCTATTCCCCCGTAATCATACCCTTTTAACCAAGGAATATCTTCGCTTGTCTTGGCTGGAACCGCTATGGTCAGTACGTACCCTGCAGGTTTTAAACGTTCACTCAGCTGACGTAAAAATCCCGTAAAAAGATCTCTATCTTCGGTTTTCACACGTTCAAAATCAATATTCACCCCGCCGTATCCTTTTCTAGATACTAAATAAAAGATATTATCGACAAGGTTTTTTCGTGCCTGAGGATTATTTAAAACTTGATGGGCAAGATCAGAACTAAATCCTTCAGAAGTTAGATTAGTAATCGTAACTAACGGTGTAACTCGGTTTTTCCAAGTCGTTTCAATCGCTACTAAATCGTTTAAATCATTCATAATATCTCCATTGCTGCCAAAATGATATTCAAAGATAGAGATGGACGAGGAATAAGTTGCAAAATCAGTAATTAAATCGCGATCTAATTCTGGATTTCGAACGGCATAATACTCCAGTGTACCTGCAATATAGTCTGATATATTAGGAATTTTTATTTTCATTCCCACCTGCAAATAATGATAATGGGCTGAAGGATTAGCCCTTTTTAATTGTTCTAGAGATACATAAGCTTTTTTAGCAATACTCCTCATCGTGTCACCCGGTTGAACTGTGTACACATAAGAAGCTATAAGTAAGGCTTGACCTGGAACAATATTTGTTTCTTCTAACCCATTTACTCTCCTAAGCTGCGCAATGGGGTAATCATATCTGCTGCTTATTGAAGACAGGGTATCACCCGGTTGAACTATATGAACAAACATGTTTTTTCCTCCTATGTACTCTTTATCGAATTATGTTTTATTTCGTGACAAGTTTAAAGAAGCCATTCAATAAATGTATATGAGGATTGTTTGTTTATATAACTGAGTTAAGCGAGGGGGACCCTCTTTCTCCCCCCCTCTATTGCTCCTCTAGTACGGGTAGAAATGTTCCAGAGATTATATCAAAATCTATGTATTATAAATGTATGTTTTTGGTGTACTTGAAAAAGAACGATTGTTTGTCAGGTAGGATTACAAAAAATAAAACTATTTTAAACAATATAGACACCCCGGCGATTAATATTAATCTTTATGAATAATTGAAATCAAAAAACCTTCTACTCTGGTAAGTAGAAGGTTTTTCGTGTGATCGAAATGTTAGCGTATCGTCTGTAAGAAAAGTAACAAATTTATGGATTGCCAATAAGTTTATGCTTAAAATGAAAGTGGGAGAATCCAAGTGAATTTGAGTGACATCATTTATTTGAGAGCTAGGCTTCCATACCACAGATAAATTAAAGTCCTTGACCTACTTTAACTTTATTTTCCCCTGTACCTCTATAAGCCCATACGATAACCGGAATTAATACTAAAGATAGAATTCCTCCACTTAATGATAAAACGCCATAACTTGATTGAGCTACAACCATTCCTGATAAAGCCCCTCCTGAAGCTCCCGCTAAAGCAATTAAAACGTCTATAGTACCTTGTGTTTTCGCACGAGTTGATGGTTCTGTAGCATCCACTATTTGAGCTGTACCGCTAATTAACCCTAAGTTCCACCCTAATCCAAGTAACGATAGAGCAACCACTAGAAGAACCATTGAATCACTTGATGCCATAGCTGCTACCAGCCCAGCTAAAAGAAGGGTAATTCCTGAAGCAATTGTCATCGCCGTTCGTCCAATTTTATCAATTAAGACCCCTGTAAATAATGAAGGCAGATACATAGAACCAATATGAAATCCAATTACAACCCCTACTTCAGTTAGCCCGTGGCCATGATGCCTCATGTGTACAGGTGTCATGGTCATTATAGCAACCATTACAATTTGAGTAAGGACCATAACTGTGGCCCCAACAGCCACTCCTTTTTTGTTCGTTGATTGCTCAGTATTCTTTAAATTTTTTTGAGTGTTACGTTCGTGTTTATTCGCTTCTATTGCTCTGGCAATCAGTAACGGATCTGGACGCAGCATAATATAAAATACAAGACCAGCTACTATATATGCAGCTGCTGCTAGAATAAAAGGTCCTGCAAGTGCTGGGACACCAATAGAAAGTGCAAAATCCCCCATCACATCAACTAAATTCGGGCCTGCAACGGCTCCAAATGTGGTGAAAACCATGGCCATACTAACAGCGGTCCCTCGTTGTTTTACTTTGGCTAAATCTGTTCCTGCATAACGCGCTTGTAGATTAGTAGCTGTTCCTGCTCCATAAACGAGGAGCGAAAGAAACAGAAGAAAGATACTATTAAGAATGGCAGAAAAAATAACCCCAATCGCTCCAACACCCCCTAGGATAAAACCTGTCGTAAGTCCTGCGCGACGCCCTTTTTTTTGAGAAAGCTTTCCTACTAACCAAGCAGCTCCTGCAGATCCTAAAGTAAATAGAGCCGTCGGTACCCCTGCATAGGCATCTGTACCAAGCATTTGTTGTGCAATAAGTGCACCGACAGTGACTCCTGCTGCCAATCCCGCACCGCCAAAGATTTGAGAAACACTTACCACAAATAAGGTGCGTTTATATAAAGCTTTTTGTTTCTCTGGTGAATTAACATATTCTTGTAAACAAGTTGATTGGTTGTCTAGAGCTTTTACATGATCCTCGTTTACCATCATAACCTTCCTTTCAGAAAACTCATTCTATTTTTAAAAATTTTCTCACTAGATTTGGATTATCATAACACGCATAAAAAAGCCATACAATATTATAATTGTATGGCAAACAATATTATAAATAGTCGTTAAGTAAACGTTTAAGGATAATCAATCCTCGCTCAAGCTCTCCAATCGTTTTCGGTGCACAAACAGCGATCCTTACAGCTCTATCTGGACAACTGTTTCCCACTACAAAGCGTTCTGCTGCATACACTTGTACGCCTTGATGCGCAGCTAATGTTTCAAATTTAGCACCTGTAATCTTTTCTGGTAATAGTAACCAACGAAATATACCAGTTTCCATACCTAAACAGGTGTAATTTTCTAAATATTGATTTGCAATTCGATTTCTGAGAATAGCTTGTTCACGATGATTCTCTACTAAGGATTCAAATTGATTTGACACAATAATACGTGCTGTTAGCTCTGCTAATAATGGTGAAACTGATATATTTAAATTATAAAGAGCCTTTGAAATAGGCTCTTTATATCGACTAGGTGCTGCTACATATGCTAGTCGTAACCCTGGTGCTATTGATTTTGATAAACTTGCAATATAGATGACTTGTTCTGGTGCATATGATGCTACTGCTGGCATTGGTCGCTCATGATGGAGATGATACGTTGCATCTTCAATAATAAATTGGTTATATTTTTTTGCAATCACGGCAAGCCTTTCTCGGTTTTCAACGGACATACAGCAAGCAGTTGGATTATGATAGTCGGGTATCAAGTAAATGCCTTTAATATTGTCATTTTTACATGCATATTCAAAAGCAGTTGGACTCATTTCATAATTCTTTGATTTTATCGGTACTAATTGTACACTAAGCATAGCTGCAACCGTTTTTAAACCTGGATAAGTGTGATGATCAACACCAATGCGATCTCCAGGCTGACAAAGACTCGCTAGTATTGCAGCAATTGCATTTTGTCCTCCATTTGCAAATAAAATGTGATCAACTGTTGTTTTGAACCCACCTCTTCTCATCAGCTTTACAGCTGCATCTTTTTGCCAAAGACTTTCACCTGGCCTCCCGTAACTAAACCACTTTTCGTAATCAGTCTCTTGTAGCATATCTTTTAGCTGAAGGAGAAGCGGTTCGTACGAATCATTGTCTGGCAGTGTCGCGCCCATTTCAATTAAGTGGCTAGGCTTGGTATCTTCCAGTAAATACGCATTCGATAACGCATCATACGATACGAATGTACCGCTTCCAACAGTGGCACTTAATAAACCCTTTAGCTCGCACACTTTAAATGCTTTTGAAATCGTACTCAAATTTAAATCTAAATAATCGGCTAGCTCTCTCTGTGGAGGAAGTTTTGTTCCAGGTAATAAAACTCCCTTGATAATATCCTCTTCCAATTGGCCTGCAATAGCTTGGTAAATAGGCTTTCTTGTTTTATCAACAGATGGTTTCCAGCTCATCGGATAATTTTCAAACGAATTAATTGGCATAGTATCCATCCTTTTTTCACACAATTATATACTTGTACTGTTTATATCACAATTATCATTATTAATAATTTTCGAGAATCTATGGTTTTTGAGACTTGATTATGATCAATTATTTTAACGATTAAATACAATTACTCATAATTTTCTACACCTTTTTCTCATGTTTCTAAGCCTCTTGTGATTACTGCGGAGAAAAATTTTTGTCCTACTGCTAGGAGTTAATAGAGGAGAAGCACATGCTGGAGGTACCAACTCAAGCATGTGAAATATCTTAACCGTATCCTAGACCTAAAGCAGGATCATCAGGGGATGATATTTTTAGAAGCTATCTCCTATTCAATAAAGGAGCCTTTTGTAAAGAGGAAGTCATTTCTTTCTTAAACTTTTTAAAATTTTTTGACTCTAAGAGGGCTTAAAAAAAATCTATTTTTCAGTCTAACTACTGATGAATTTATACAAATCTTTACCTACTGTTGTAAATAAACGTTTCCATTTTAGCTTGTGTTTCTTTTATTTATTTCTTTTTTTCCATTTTATAACCTCGATGTTAACGCCATGGTCTTCTTGAGATGATATGGTGAATTCGTCCATTAATTTTTTTACCCCTGATAAACCAACGCCTAACCCTCCTGACGTTGTATAGCCACTTTCCATCGCTTTTTGAATATTTTTAATGCCTGGTCCTTTATCTATAGCAATTATTTTTAGTCCTATTTCAAGTTGATTCTCTATTATTTCCATTATAATTTTTCCCGTAGTGGCATATTTATATATATTTCTGGACAATTCTGAAATAGTCGTAATAATTCGGGCTTGATCGAGTGTGCTGAAGCCTAAGCAATTAGAGAACATTCGCCCTTTTTGACGGGCTTCTACTATATCCACTTCAGTGTGTATGTCAATAGTCAAAGGTTCCTTTTCTTTATCCGATTGAAATAGCATCATTATCACCACTTTCTTTATTTTAATAGTAGTAAAAAAATAATAGGCCAAAAAGAAAGGTTAGATAACCTTTCTTTTTGGCCTACATCTAGTTCAGTGCCTAGCTTATCAGTGCCGTTATAAAGTTGGATTTAAAATCAGAAGAATTGTACTTTTATCTTTATGAAAATCCCATGCGACCAGTATATCTGTTACCTTTGAATCTAAAATCACTTCTAATGATTGACTATGCTCACGGAGTAGCCTTTTTTCGAGATTTCTTTTAGCCAATGTAAGGTTTTCTTCAAACCCTAATTGGACTAATTCTTTCTCTACATTTACCATAATACCTTCCCTGATTATAAGGAGTGTTCTCTGATCTAATAAATAAGAAGAAACACCTTGAGGGAGTTTTTCTGCTTTTTGAGTCACTTCCTCAATTTCTTTATGCAGCAATTTTTGATTTTTATAGGAATGATTGGCTATGTTTTCTTTATTAGAATGAATCATGGTAAACATGCCAGACTGTAGCTCTAAATTCCAATCATAATAAAATTCTTCAATATCTAAATGTATATTTAATTGTATATATCCTTTTATCTCGTCAATTAAAGTCTCCATTAACAAATCACGTGTTTTTTGAACATAGATAACTTGTCCCTTGTCTAACAAAGCCTTTTCTAAAGGTAATAAAAAGGCTTTAAAATAAACGGTTATAAAAGGAGGAGAAATGACGGTGAATACACCTCCAGGACCTCTTCCAAAATTTTCACGAAGTAACCTTCCCATATAACTACTTAATTCTTTTTCCAGTTTCGTTTTATCCATAGATGGTGCACCTAGTTTCTGGTTTCATAAGGTATACTATTCGTGATGTTTTATGAAAAATCCTTCTTCATCATAAGATCATTTTTAGCGATAAGAATTCCCTTTTTACAAGGTGTAAACGAGGCATACTAGTATATCTTTAATAGATTGGTTTCTGTTTACCTTTGTATTTCCTGTGTTTAAAGATTCTTTTTTTATTTAAAATTCCGATTTTACTTCCATAGATAATGGTACTTAAAAGTAGTATATCCTTGCTAATTTCTTCTTTGTAAAGTTCATTGTCATATTTTTTGTAATCCTGCAACAATCGACGAAGCTCTTTTATAAACAATACAATCTCATGATTATCAGCCATTCCGACCAAATCCTTTCTGTTGGTACATCCTGTTTTTAGGTGCTATTTTAGAGAATTATTCCGTTACAAAAGGACTTCCTCTTTTTAGACAACAAAAATAAGCCGAAAAAGAAAAGGTATGAGCTTTTCTTCCTCGGCTTATGTTTGGCACAATGTGTCCAATTCATTACTGCCTCATTACTTTTTTGGTTTTAAAATAAGCGTAATAATACTATTATCCTTTTCAAAATCCCAATCTACAAAAATATCAAGAATGTCGGCATTTAATATCTCATCATAGTCATCGTTTTGTCGTAAGATTCCTTTTTCCAAAGGGCGTTTAGAGATGCGTAAGGTGTCATCAAAACCCAACGAAATTAGCTGTTTTTCAATAGCCACCAGTATTCCTTCTCTTACGATGACCAATGTACGATCACTTAATTTATATGAAGAGATTTTTTCAGGCCCTTTTTGTGCAATCTCACTCATCTTTATAATCCGATCATGAATTGCTTGTTTTCCTGGATAAGGGTCGCCCTCAGTCAAATCGGCTTTCAAATCGTCTAGACAAACTCCCACAAAAATTCCGGAGTGATGATCTAAATTCCAATCATAATATAAGTGCTGGATGTCAAGGTCTGTAATCCCTTTAATTTGCCCAGTTATTTGAGGTTCAAGAGTCTTTACCAAAAGCTCTCTTGTAGTCATCACTTGAAGTTCTTCATTCTGATTTAACAGTACTTGTTCCATCGGCGATACAAAGCCACTGACATAAATAACAACATAAGGTTCATAAATCGTAACATGAACAGCCTCGGGGCCTTTTCCAAAGTTATCTCGTAACAATTTGCCCAAGTTATTCGCCAATTTTGTTTGCTGAGCCTTAATATCCATATTTCTTCATCCTTTATTAAGAAAGAAGCATCGTATCTTCTTTCCATCATTTTATTGTATCATTACGAACGAATTTTTTAAATACACAGAATAAATAAAAAATAATTTGTTACCTTATGTTTAACCGAATTATAAACGTTCAAAACCTCTTCTTTCTATTGTTTGGGACGCATTTTGAATGTCACCGGAAAATACGAATCCTTTAGATTCGTATTGCTGTTTTTAATAAAGAAATTTATTATACGATGATGAATGGAATTTTTTTATTCAGTCGGGACAGATAACGAATTTTTTAATTTCTTAGTAGAAATCTATATATTTTTAGAGCGAGGACAATTGTTTGTAAAAGAGAATTAAGCTTTGGAAACGTGCAAAAAAGCCAAAGCTTTCTTAAAAAAGCGCTTGGCTGCTTACTTATTTCTTGCTTTACTTAAATAAAAACCTACTAATCATTTAACAGACCTTTATTAAGAAAGCCGTCCTCCCTGGCTGCTTTCTTAATGACCCTATCTATTTAAGAGAGTAGCAGCACCGTTAGTATATCCGCTTTTGAAGGATTCCCTCACGAATGAACCGGAGCTATTTTGTTATAATTTTTTCAGCCTTCTCCCTTTAGCTGTAACAATTTTTTATTTAATTGAGGAGTGTACATAACTAGGAACCCTGATCGCCCGATAGTATAGATGATGAAAGCCAGCCATAGGCCATGATTATGCCAGATAGGAGTTGCTGTAATCTGTATAATGATATAGACAATCATCGCGTAAATCATAGAATTTCGAACGGGAGCAATTTCAGTTGCTCCTGTAAAAACCCCATAAAGGACAAGGCCAAAACAAGCAACAAAGGGATAGATGATAAGCCATACTCCATACGTAAGTGAAAGTTCAATCACATCAGGCAAATTTGTAAATAGCCCAATAACCTGCTCTTGAAAAAGTGCATATAAACTGGCTATAGTAACTGCTGTTATTACCGACCACTGTCTAGATAAAGTAAGTATTTTTTTATATAGCTCTTTATCATTTGAACCTACTGCTTTACCAACAAGAATACTGGAAGCATTAGCAAATCCATCAAAGAAATAAGCCATTATGTAGTGGATTTGAAATAATACAGCATTTGCAGCTAGAAACTCTGTGCCAAACGAAGCACCTTTTGCTGTGAACATATTAATAACGACCAGTAAACAAATAGTACGAATAAACAAAT
This sequence comes from Priestia aryabhattai B8W22, assembly GCF_000956595.1. GTDB lineage: Bacteria > Bacillota > Bacilli > Bacillales > Bacillaceae_H > Priestia > Priestia aryabhattai. The sequence goes on from NZ_JYOO01000001.1 coordinate 247,686, forward strand.
CCTTGTTAACATTAAACATCCTCTTCATAGAATTTGTATCCATAAGTACCTGAATTGATGGCATTTTCCATTTAAACGGAGATGCTTTCAAAATGATGAATACTCCTAATATGAAGGCTGTAACTTCAGCAATCAAGGTTGCTGTAGCGACTCCTTGTACATCAAAAGAAAAAACATGGACAAAAAGAATAGCTAAAAACATATTCAAAACATTTGTAAGTATCTGCAAACATAGAGATTCTTTAATCTTAGCCATTCCCATTAACCAACCAAGAATCACATAGTTCATCAGTGTAAAAGGTGCTCCCCATATTCTAATCCTAAAATATTCTACTGCAAACCTACTTACATCAGCATCAGGAGAAATTACTAAGAGAGCCGCATGTTCAATCGGCCATTGCAAAAGAATAAAAAGCAGCCCTACTATTACAGCTAATAAAAATGGCCGGGATAAAGCAAGTACTCCCTGATCTGGATCACTGGCCCCATTTGCTTGTGCGGCAAAGGCGGATGTACTAACTCTTAAAAAGCCAAATACCCAATATAACGTATTAAAAATAAGAGTTCCTACCGCAACTCCTCCAATATAAGCTGGAGCTGGAAGTTGCCCTACAACAGCAGTATCAACCGCACCTAATAAAGGCGTAGTCATCGTTGAAATTGTCAGGGGAATCGCCAAAGTAAGATACGTACGATGATTCATCCAACCGGCCTCCTTCTATCATTTTGAGTTAAACACAAAAGCAATAGCCTCGATTACGTGGATGAAATCGAGGCCTTTAAATACATGGGTATACCTTTAAATTAGATATGATTATTCCTTGCTCTAATTGAACGAAAACGCGGATGCTCTGCAAGTATAGAACTTCTCATCTCTTTTACCACAGCATTGTTTGAAGTAAAGAACTGATTTTTCGAATTATAGTATTCGATTAATTCTCCTTTTTCTAATACACCTAATGTATCGCTAATCATATGAGCAGCTTTGATATCATGTGTAATAAAAAAATACGACAGACCAAAGTCTTCTTTTAACTCCTTTAATAGTTCTAAAATGAGAGTTTGCGTAACCATGTCTAGACTGCTTACAGATTCGTCTAAGACAATGAGCTTTGGCTTAAGAGAGACTGCCCTTGCAATATTGATCCTTTGCAGCTGACCGCCGCTAAATTGATGCGGATATTTTTTTAAGTCTTTTTCATCAAGCCCTACTCTTTCTAATAACTCAATCACGGTTCGTTTTTGTTCAGCCAATGTTAATTTTTCATAGTTTTCTAACGGTTCTGCAATAATACGTTCAGCCGTCATTCGGGGATTAACTGCTGAGTACGAATCTTGAAAAACAACTTGAAGATCACGCCGAATTTTTTGGCGAGTATATTTATCTACAGTATAGATGTCATGTCCTTGAAAAAGAACCTGTCCATGCTGTGGCTTTTCCAAGCCGAGAATTACTTTTCCTAAAGTACTTTTACCGGCTCCACTCGTACCAAGCATTCCTAAGCATGTCCCTTCTTCAATAGAGAAGGAGATATCAGAAAGTACTTTCTTAGAACGATTTTGCCATTTGAAAAACGTTCGGTTTCCGTAGCTATGAGTGACTTCATTTACTTGTAATAAACTCACTTGTTCACCTCTTATAAAATGCTTTTTACATATCAAATTAAGTTGATCACAGGTTCTTCTAAATATAATGCTGGTCTTGCATTTAGCAGTTTCTTTGTATACTCATGCGTTGGTGAATCAAATAGCTGAAATACACCTGCTTTTTCTACTATTTTCCCATATTGCATAACGGCTACTTCATCTGCCATTTCAGAGATAACTCCTAGGTCGTGAGAGATTAATAAAATTGCTGAACCATATTCAGAACGAATTTTATCTAAATGATGTAGTACATTCTTCTGATTGTTTACATCTAACGCGGTTGTCGGTTCATCTGCAATAATAATAGCTGGATGCAGGCTTGCGGCAATAGCAATCATTAATCGTTGAAGCATACCCCCACTCAGTTGGAAAGGATAGTATTTCAAAAGCTTGTCAGGGTCAGGTAAATTCACTTGTTTCATTGACTCAACGGCAAGCTCTTTTGCCTGTTTTTTATTCCAATGCGTATGAGAGCGAATAGTCTCAATAAATTGGTGTCCAATAGTAAAAACTGGCGTAAAAGCATTCATCGGGTTTTGCATAATAAAGGCTATATCCTTTCCACGAATCTTACGCATTTCTTTCTCAGCTAAACCATTTAATTCTTGGCCTTTTAGCGTTATGCTCCCTTCAATTGTTGTTTCCTTACGATTGAGGAGCTGGAGAATGGACATGCTTGTAACGGTTTTACCACAACCGCTTTCACCAATAAGACCAAGAATTTCCCCAGGCTTCAGTTCAAAATTTATATCTTGAACAAGAGTTGCAACACCATTTTTTGTTTTTATTTGAACACGTAAATCTCTAACTTGTAACACTTTTGCCTCTTCTGTTCCCAACTTTCTTCATTCCTTTTCAAAATCGACGTTTGACACCGTAACGTTCTGATAACGCTTCGCCTAATAGATTGAATGTAACAATAACAAGCATAATAGACAAACCTGGATAAAGCATCAGTTCTGGATTCGTCCGAATATATGATTTTCCTTCGTGAATCATTGCTCCCCATTCAGGTGTAGGAGACTGGACGCCCAATCCCAGAAAAGACATAGCAGATATATCCATGATAGCCCATCCCATTTCCAACGTACCCATTACAACAAGCGGGGGTAACACATTGGGAATAATATGATTTTTAATGATCTTCCATTGAGAAGAACCGCTGATCTTCGCAGCGGAGATAAAGTTCTGCTCTTTCAAACTAAGGACCATTCCTCGGAACATTCTCGCGTAATAAACCCATTGTACAAGCATCAGCGCTAAGATTACTTGTGACAGTCCAGGACCAAATATACCAACCAATCCTAGTACAAGAATAAGGCTTGGAAAAGCCATAACACCATCGCAAAATCTCATTAAAACATGATCAATCCAACCGCCTTTATAACCTGAAAAAGTTCCAATAATTAAACCAATTGCTAATGATGAAATGAAAATAAGTATAGCAAAACCTAATGAGATGCGTGCTCCATATAAAATACGTGACAAGTTACATCTTCCCAAATGATCGGTTCCTAATGGGAAATTCCAGCTTGAAGGCTGCAATTTATAAGCTAAATTGACGGCAATGGGATCATTTGGTGTAATCCAAGGGGCCAAAATGGCGATGATAAAAAGAATACCTAATATCGTTGAACATATGGGAATTACTTTTTGACTTTTAAATATCGTACGTATACTTGTTATCATCGATGCTGTCCTTCTTTCCTGGAAATACGCGGGTCTATATACATTTGAACTATATCTACAATTAAGTTACTCAAAATAAATAAACTAGCCGCTATTAGTACGTAGCATTGTATAACAGGTATATCACGATTAAAAATAGCTTCAATGAAATAACGCCCAAATCCAGGCCAAGAAAAAACCGCTTCAACGATAATCGTGCCCGTAAGCAATTTTCCAAGATTCATTCCAAGCCCAGTTATCATTGGGGAAATAGCAATTCTCAGCACATGTTTTATCATAATTGTTTTTTCTTTAAGTCCTCTAGTTCGAGCAAATAGAACATATGGTTGCTGCAAGTTTTCAAGAACACTCGCACGTAATAATCTTGTATACATTGCTATTAAAGGAAGAGCTAGCGTAATGGAAGGCAGTACAAGATGCTGCCATGTCCCAATTCCCTCAACTGGAAAAAGGTTAAGCTTAACAGAAAAGAAAAAAACCAATATATAGCCCAGCCAAAAAGTTGGAATAGATGCACCAAAAAAGGAAAGTAAACGACTAAAATGATCAATAGCGCTACCCTTCTTTACTCCCGCCAGAAATCCAAGAGGCACGCTGACGAACACGGCTATTAATATACTCGCTATAGCTAGTTGGACGGTCGCTGGTATTCGATATATAACTTCATCCCAAACTGGCTTATTCGAAACATAAGATATGCCAAAATCAAGTTGGCATATCTTCATAATAGAGTTTGCATATTGAATAAAGAATGGTTGGTCTAAACCAAACTCATGTCTTTTTTGAGCTAAAATCTCATCAGTCGGTTGGATATGTGCTGCGGTTAAATAAGCTTCAGCTGGATCCACCGATGAAAGGTGAACCATTCCAGTTGTGAGAAGTGCGGCCAAAAGAAAAACTGGAATGATGGACATAATTCGCTTCAGTATATAATTGCCCATGAAAACCTCCTGCTAGTTACTGTTTGATGCTAATTCCTGTGAATGGATTCTCGTCACGATTAGCAGGGAAATTAAAATTCGTTACATTCTTTTGATAAATGGCTGTTTTCTTCATATATGAAATAGGAATAATAGCTCCTTGGTCTTGTATTGACTTTAAAATAGACGAATAGAGCTGTTGGCGCTCTTTTTCATCTGTTGTTTGAGGAACCTTCGCCATTTGTTTAATTAATTCATCTTTATTTGGGTATGCTGAAATAGCTTCATTAAACCCATACCCTTTTGATGAAACAATGTTTAAAAATGTATGAGGATCATAAGGTGCACCAAAATTACTATAGAAATTAATATCAAATTTATTATCTTTAAATCTTTGAACTTGGTCTGGTAGTTCAACTCCCTCAATGTTTAATTTCACCCCAATTGCCGCCCATTCAGATTGAAGAGTTTCGGCCATTGCTTTTTGAATGGATTCTGCTGAATCATACATTAGGTCAATTTCAAGTAACTTTCCATCCTTTTCACGAACTGTTTTTCCTTTAGGGAGTTTCCATCCTGCTTTGTCTAATAGTGCCTTTGCTTTTTCTACATTATACTTTACCAACTTCACATCAATATCTTTCGTGTAAGGTAAATTTGTAGGTAAGATATGGTCTGCTTTTTCTTCTAAACCTGAAGTCACTCCTTTAACCAACGCTTCTTTGTTAAAACCATAATGCAGGGCTTTCCTTACACGTTCATCTGAAAGCTGTTCTGTTTTTGTATTCATAACAAGCTGTCTTGTGGCAATTGGTTCAGAAACCCTAGTTTCATATTTCCCAGTAGACTTTAATTGCTTAAACGTGTCTAGACTGACAACTCCTTCTCCATAAATCATGTCCAAATCACCTTTTTCAAATGCGAGTACTCTCGTTTCCGCATCTGGAATAACTTTCACTTTGATTTTTTCTACTTTTGGAATCTCTCCCCAATAATTTTCATTTCGTTTATAAATAGCATATTCGTCTGCTTTATACTTTTCTAAAATCCATGGACCTGTACCTATCGGTTTAACGATACCTTTTGAAGTATCACCATCTTTAGGAAAGCCAGCTTCCCCCAAAAAACGAACTGGTCGAACCACAGCTAGCTCTTGAATTGTTGGGTAATATGGTTCAGTCAATGTTAATCTAAAAGTATTTTTATCCACTACTTCTGTCTGAGCTATTTTTGTAATGAAACCCAACCAACTATGTAATTCTTCATTATTCAAAATAGTGTCAAAATTCTTTTTAACAATTTCTGCATTAAAATCTGTTCCATCGGAAAATTTTACACCTTCACGCAAATGAAACGTGTATACTTTACCATCTTCAGAAATTTCCCATGACTTAGCTAGATTTGGTTTTATCTTACCGCCGGCTTGATAGCTTACTAATGGTTCATACACCATAGATTGAGCAAATAATTGTGAAGGGTTGTAGACATGTGGATTCATTTCTCCTACATCTCTCGGCCAAGCAATCGTAAGCATATTATCATGACTGCCTTTCGATGTTGATTCCCCATTATTATTTGAACAACCAACTAATAATGTTGACAAAATTAAAATAAACACAAATGTTAACTTAATTTTCAGACTAATTTTCCCCTTAGACATAACGGTGTCTCCTCCTACTTGATGTTGATAATCGTTTTCAATTGTAAGCAGGATTTGTATTCTTGTCAATGTAATATTGAAAACTTTATTTTCAATATTGTTATCTATCTGTGAAAGTAACTTTTCCGGACGTAATGCTTGCCCTTTTTAAAGAAAAACCCCTTGAGATTTAAGAAAAAATCAAAAGACTTGAGTATTTAAAAATTGTTATACAAACCAAAGTAATGTAATTACTTTTCTCTGCTAATCACGTGATCAGCATTAGAAATGGCTCAAAATAGCACTAGGCTTTCTTGGACTTTTGAAGAAGTCGATAGCAAATTACATGCGATTATGAAAAGCATATACCAAAATAGCAAGAAAGCTGCTCAAGAATACAACGCTCCTGGTAATCTTGTCGTAGGTGCAAACATTGCCGGATTTATAAAAGTTGCTGATGCTATGATTGAGCAAGGTGTTATTTGATACTTCATTGGGAGAATATACTAGTATGGATATCTTGAATTTAAAGGCTGTTAATAATGGGTGACTTACAGATATTGCTGGTTTAATTGCACTTTCATATGCACTCAGCAGAAAAAAACCTACTATTAAATATATAACACCTCTAATTGTAGGAGTGGTTAGTGTTGGCCTTGTTATCGTAAGTTTCCTTATCGGAGGCTGGATTGGTATGAGAGTAGGAACAATTAGCTTTACTGCTTTTATCTCATCACTTATCTCCCTACTAATTATATCTATAGCTGAATCTGTGAAAAGAAAATTCAGTAAAAACATTCACCACTAAAGTATATATAGCACATACAAAGTCAGTTTATATAATGCGGATGATATGAGAGTATAAATATGACTGCGGTATTAAACAGCTAAATGTATAAATACTAATACCTTGAGCAAACTATTCAAGATGCCTAAACGGCATCTTTTTTAATGCATATGATATACAAAACAAAGTTAACATAATGAAGATTCTCCCCAGTTAATTGTTTATATAATGCTTCTGTTAAAAATCTAGTGCCATGAATAACACTTTAAACACTTTGTACGTTATTCATTTAATTTTCACCATAAAGCAATACAAGTTCTTAGAGAATCAGCTGAGTTTATAAATCTATATATTACATTCATCCCTGTTCCAAGAGAGAAAAAGATTCTAATGAAAGGAGAGCGTAAAGTGGAAATCATCGAAGTAAGCTGGCGTACAATATTATTATATGTTGTTATTATTATTATTTTTCGTTTTATCGGCCAACGAGGCATAAATCAGCTAAATGTCATTGACCTTGTTGTTGTGCTTATGATAAGTGAACTTGGAGTTGTTGCAATTGAGGATACGGGAGGTTCTTTACTTTATCAGCTTGTACCTATTTTTATATTAACAGTTATCCAAATAGCTCTTACATATATCCAATTAAAAAGTCAAAAGTTACGCAGAGTACTAGATGGGCAACCTATTATTGTAATAAGGCAAGGAAAGATTGATGAAAAGCAAATGAGGAAATCACGTTATAATTTGGACGACTTGCTTTTACAACTGCGGGATAAAAATATAGGAGATATCCGTGAGGTGGATTATGCGATATTAGAGCCTTCGGGTACATTATCTGTATTTAAAAAATCAGAAAGCAAAGATAAATCAGGATCTGTATTTTTACTTCCCCTTGTTATTGATGGAATCATTCAAGAAAAGCATTTAAATCTAATAAATAAAAATTCTTATTGGCTTTTCAACGAATTGAAACAAAGAGGATACAAAGACGTAAAACGTATTTTATATTGTAGTTTTTTAAACGGGCAACTTTTTGTGGATATAAAAAATGAATGATAAAAAAAATTCAGGACGAAAATGGGTTTAAACTTGGCTAATTCTATAGAAAGCCCTAAACTGCTGGAGCTATTGAAAACAAGATCTTTAAAAGCTGTAATAGCCATTCGTGTTGTTATGTATAAACTAAGAGCAAGCTAATTTTCATTGGCTTGCTCTTATCTATATGATGAAGTACAAAAAAACCTTTTTTATTTATTAAGCTCAGCAGGAGCTGAAATATTCTCAAGAACTTTTCCTGTTTCTTTATTTGAAGTATTACTTACCGCTAAATCTCCCAAAGAAACCATTCCAATAAGTTTTCCATTTTCTACAATAGGAAGTCTGCGTATTTGATGCTGAGACATGATGTCTGCAGCCTGCTCTACAGACATGTATTTTGTACCGGTAATGACATCAGTGGTGATCATTTCAGATATTTGTGTATTCGCATTAAAATTATTAGCTAATCCCTTGACGACTAAATCACGATCCGTTATTAGGCCTATTAGCTTATCATTTTCACAAATTGGAATAACTCCTACATCTACATTCTTCATCATATTAGCTACCTCACCACATGAACTTTTAAGGTTACCTGTCTCAATATTAGAAGTCATCACTTCTGTTATATTCATAGCAACTCCTCCTTTATTTAATCATTGTCTTACTTCACTTGATTCCCGCACCTCATCTTCTAAAACGTCCATTTGAGTTTTAGGATACAAAGCTTTAGGTTTTAATAAAAGAGCACAACCCGTTGGTTCGTAATAAATTTATACTTCTCCTCTTCTCATCTTTATACTTTTACAAAAGAGTTATTCGAAGTTATTTTTCATTAAATTGAAATATTAAAACTATTATATAAATTGTATAATTTAGTAGTATAAAAACTACTAGGAAGGGATTACACACTATGTTATGGTTTATATCTGCTTTAGGGACAGCTGTATGCTTCGGAGTAAACAATACTTTATTTAAATGGGGTGCTCTTCAACATTTATCTAAAGTGTGTATTCAACTTTTCTTTTATTGGATTTCTTTTTTTATCCTCTTATTATTTACTCTTATTAAAGGAAGTTTTGAATTTCACATTTTACCTATTTTAACGGGGGCACTAATCGGTATCTTAAATGCCAATGGCAATATCCAAATGTCGAAAGCCTTTGAGAAAGGACCTGCGAGTATTACATCTACCATTATTGCGATGAATACAGTCATTGTTGTTATAGCTACATCCTTATTATTTCCTGAATCCATTCCTTTAACAAATTGGATTGGTATCGTCATTATTATATTGGCAGCTTGTATTATTCAGTATCAACCAAACAAAACGGCACACATAGAGTATAAATTATGGATTTTGAGCTGCTGTTTAGCTCTTCTATCTATCGGCACAGTTGGTGTTATTATGAAATTCAGCACGTATCAGCACTTTAGCATGGGTGAAATGCTTGTTTCAATGTATGGCGGAGGAGCTGTCTATTTAAGTTTATTAGCTCGGAAAGAACTTAAAAAAATAACTGCACATAAAATTGAAATAAAGATAGGTATACTAGTTGGTATATTAAGTACGATTGGTTACAGCTGTTATTTATTCGCCCTAAAGGAAGGTCCATCCAGTGTGGTTTATCCAATCATTAGTTTAAATTGTATTGTTGTTTTAATTGGGAGCTTAATTATCTTTAAAGAAAGACTTAAAAAATATCAATTAATAGGAATTATTCTTACTCTATGCGGAATCGTGTTGACTAAGATATAAGTTTTTGCACTAATACCGACAGAAGAACGAACACATAGTGAAATAGGTCTCCTTCTGTATGGCAACTGAAGATGTATATAGTATACATAGAAAAAACAGAAAAACTCCCCCAATGCGTTAAGGGAGTTTTTCTATTTTTAGGAGTTAGCTAAATGATGATTCATCCATCTTGAGCTTTTGGCAAAATCTTGCCTTAATGCCTCGATTGAATCGGTCGTTTTAGCTATGCTCTCTCTTCTAATCTATTTTTATTTATTTCAACAGGTAACGTTAATGCCGCTAGCTTGCAGAACTTCTTCTAGCGCACTTTGCTCTTTATTGCTTAAAGGAACCATTGGCAAACGAACACCGCCAACTTGTATTCCATTTAGATTTAATGCAGCTTTTACTGGTGAAGGACTTGGCGCAATAAATAATGCTCTCATAATGGGAAGCAGATTGCGATGTGTAGCAGCAGCTTTTTGGACATCGCCATTTTTGAAGGCATTAATCATTTGTTGCATATCATTGCCAATGATGTGGGAAGCAACTGAAATAACTCCTGCCCCGCCAATTGCTAATACTGGTATTGTTAACCCATCATCGCCGCTGTATAGTGTAAAGTCGCTAGGTGTTTTGCTAATAATCTCTGCCATGGCATCCAAGTTGCCACTTGCTTCCTTAATTGATACAACATTAGGAATCTCTGATAGACGAACAATTGTTTCAACAGAAATGTTAACTACGCTTCGCCCTGGGATATTGTAAAGCATAACTGGTAAAGAGGTTGACTGGGCAATCGTTTTAAAGTGCTGGTACAAGCCTTCCTGAGACGGCTTATTATAGTAGGGAGCAACGAGCATAATACCATCGACTCCTGTTTCCTCTGCAAGTTTCGTTAAGCTAATCGAAGCTTGCGTGTTGTTTGAGCCAGTTCCGGCGATGACGTGGACTCTTCCCGCAGCAGCTTCTACAACACATTTGAATAATTCAATTTTTTCTTCTGTGGTTAATGTTGGAGACTCTCCAGTTGTACCAGCTACAACTAAGCCATCTGTGCCATTTGTAATTAAATGCTCAACTAACGTTTTCGTCGCGTTAAAATCAATTTCGCCATTCTGATCAAACGGGGTAACCATTGCTGTTAATACTTGGCCAAAATTCATAACTACACACCCTTTATAAAATTTTTAAAATTAGAGGGGTTAGGGCCATTCATAAGAAACGCAAAAAAGCAGCAACGAGGGATTCGTTGCTGCAGTAGAAACAATATTTATCAAAAATAGTTTCCGTGCGTAAGATAGCCCTCCATACAGTTTCCCATATGACAGTTCTGTATTTATTCAACAGCAGAACCAGCTTCAAGAACATGAGATTCTTTCGGCTTCGGCAAATACCCCTTTCCACAATTGTCATTGGATCTCATTCTCCTCAAATTGTATACTTATGATCTTTGCGCCTCTATCCTCACTTCAAAAAATATTGAAATAAGAAAATATTTAATTGCATTTAATATAACAGTAAATTTCCTTTCACGCAAGAATCATTTAAGTATAATTTTATGGACACCATGTAATTAAGTCCTTACACTTATTTTTTAGAGAATGCCTCCGGATTATTGACTCAAACCCACAATCTCAGTATCACTCATATTACTATTCCACCTTTCTTTTTGCTATTCACCACATGTTTTAACTTACATATTATGCACACCATAAAAAGCCACCCGCTTAGAGTGACTTAGCATTAGGTTTATTCTTTACTTCATCAGGTACGTAATCTAAAAGTACGGATATTATTGTATTAAAATGCCATGGAGTAAGATTGTTGCCAGCACTTTCTTTTAACTCAGTTCTTAGCTTTTCACCCCATATAGGATATTTATTGTTGCTTTTTGCTTCCTCTAACATATAATCGACTACATTTAGTACTTTATAATATTCATTTTCTTTTGCGCTAATATAATAATCCTTTTGTTTATAGTTCATATCTCCAATCCCCTTTTGGTTATTTATGAACAATACATTTTTTCATAAAATAGCATCAAATTTAGACTATATCTCTTATTTCCTTATAACATCTACATTGATTTAAATAGTTTATAATATCTTGGTTATTTACTTCTTTGATATTATCTCCAAAAAGTTCAACAGCACTTTCTAAACGTTCCCTTTTATTATCAATCGTTAGTACATATCGAAGTGCATCAACTACTGGTGCATTATGGTATGTACGACGAACGAAATATTCTTCGATTGCCTTATTTAAGTATTCTGATTCAGCCTTTCTAAATTTAGGTTCTGACCTTTGAAGGTTCTTTACCTCCATCTCTATCATAAATCCCTCATCCTCTCCGATTTAATTCACTATTTTATTCCCCTGCTAGAAGTAAAATAAAACTTAGTTTGTATACAAATTAATGTATTTTCTACAAAAAAAAAAAAAAAAAAAACCTGTAAAGACAGGTGTTTTTTGTAAACTTAACATGTTAAAGGAGAAACGATTCGTCAGCAAAAGGAGAAATCTGATTAGGTACAGTATGTGCTCATTTTTCGTATTTATACGTATTCGAATTAAAGAATAAAATGAGGTTAAGCAAACCCATTGATGTTCGATTTTTGTAAGGTTAAAGGATAGATTAATTTTTGACGAAGTGAGTTATAGAATGTAGTCAAGTTATTGTTGAGGAAATATAGCTTTATCTTTTAATTGATGTATCACAGGGACATACTAAAAAATGAGGTGATAACATGGAAATAAATCGAGCTAAACAAATTCTTTCTTCCCCCAAGGAAATTGATGTTCATTACCACGGAGTTCCTATTTGGATTAAAAGTGTAGATGAAACATCAAGTATGGCTACCGTTCATGCGAGAGGAACACATGATGAAGACCGTATGGTTCCAGTCCTTGATTTAGAAGAAAAATAAAAAGTCGGAAAGAAAGAATGTAGTTTTTTACATTCTTTTCTTCCATCTCCAAATAGAACCCAATAACTGATACCATATTTCTGTAAGCTTTATTTATAAGAAAAAAGAGGTGCAGCATGAAAGAGAAAAAAGAACCACAACTCAGAAGTGGCGAGCTAGAAAATGCGCAACTAAAAGGCTATTACGGAATGGATCCTGAAACTAGCCTTCAATCTGTTAATTTTGCTACGACAGAGAACCCATATTTAAATGAGCATTACCAAGAAGATTCTAAAAAAAATGAATAAAAAGACAAGGAAATAACCAACCTTTATTTCTTTTCTGTAGTTATGCATTTTTATTAAGTTGACAATAGAAGGGTTTGCAGATAACATATTTCGATTTCGGCTTATTCTTACTTTTGCAACGATATTACCTGACACTTAACCATTATAAAGAGCCACTTGTTTTACGCAAGTGGCTCTTTGCTATGTTGATTGAATACACTTGATCCCTAATAAATAATGGCAAAAAGCAATCTATAATTGATGTAGATTATTCTTTGACTAATTTAACAAGCATATGAGCAAGATGATGTTGTTCTTCCTCGTTTCCAACTTTCCATAACTCATGTAACAAGTATTGCTCTTCATTTTGTGGCTCCTCATGGGTTGCGAGATAGTCAGCTATTTTTTTAGCTGCTAGAGCTAATTGATTATCATTTAACCCTAGTTTCTCACCTTTTGTGACTTTATCTCCTAAGTAACTTTTAAATTCGTTAAAACTAGAAAGGATGTTGTCTTTCTTCTCTTGACTCATTTCATTTAGTTTATCCTCTACTTTATTTTCAACGGTTTTAGTATTATTGTTCATTTTTCATTCTCCTTCCAATTAAGTATCAATGTTCTTATATGGTAAATCCCCCATTTACAGGTATATAAACATTTCGTAGCCTACTCATTAAGCAGAATAATAGTGAAACTTGAATAAAACTCGATTATTTGTAATAGAGTTTAGTGAAAAACCTTTTTGATAACAGGATGTATTTCTTAGGATGTTAACAAACTAGGTTAGTTTTACAAAATTTAATCGGTTATTTAGATGAGGAACGGAGTGAATACAAATGAGTTTAGCTACTTACATAGGTTCAAACGTAGAATTACCTATTAATAAGGAATTAGATGATTTAGTTACTATTGGGAGCTGCTTTTCAGATGAAAGAAATCGATTGAACGTAAAGAAACATCAATTTACTACCCTTTATGTTTATGAAGTTGCAAGCGACTGGGGAATTGAAATTACGGAGTATATGAATAAGAGCAGGCGTAAAGAATCAAAAGAGAAACTGATTGCACTATGCAAATTGATGGACCGCTATCTTAAGTCAGGAGACTTTTTTGAGTTGTATAGTTGTTGGATAGGGGAAGAAGCTGAAGAACAAGAGAGGAAATTAACGTTAAACATCCATTACTTTGACATTGATGATATTGACATGCCGGAAAAAACATTAGTTAGAATTGAAAAGTGAGTTCGCCCTATTATTATGGTGAATTTTCCCTTACATGGTATACATAAAAAAGAAAAACTCCCCTAATGCCTTAAGAGAGTTTTTCTTTTTAGTTAAATATTAAGGGTGTAATTGCTTGTTACTTACATATCATTTAATATTTTTGTAGATATTTATTATAACCTATCAAATGATTTAGGGAAAGCAAAAAATGAAAGCGATTACTTTTAATTGGCCCTGCTTGTTATTTGACTATCACTTTCCCTACCATTCCACTATTAAAATGATACCTACATATCAGTTCATATGTACCGGGATTTTGTGGTTTCACGGTAATGGTTTTTTCTTTTCCAGGCTGGACTTCAGCGTCAATACCGAGTTTTTCTACTGTGAAGGTATGCTCTTTCTGACCTTCATTTTTCAATATCAATGTTATCGTCTTTCCACTCGGGATAGTGATGGTTTCTGGATTGAAGTAATCATCGTTCAACTGAACCTCCATGGCTTGCTGTCTTACCACGTCGGATTCGGCCAAAGCGCCGAGTGACCCTGAAGTTATCACACCGATAACCATCGCAAACAAAACAACCCATCCCGTTAACCAGTTTTTCATAGACATTTGCATTCACTCCTTTCACAAGTCATATTCTTTTCCAATTCATAAAATAATATCACTATTTTTTGTGAATTAATTATTATTTTTCCTTAATTTCAATTTTGGGAAGTCACAAATAGTTATGAACGTTGGGAGAATCTTGAGTGCTGAGAGAAGAAAATAGCAGGCTTAACCAGCACTTCTCGATTACGTCTCTCAATCAAATTACCGCACTTTACAAAATAGTATTGATACTAATGGAACAGTTCCAATCATATTCTTATAAGAGAAAACATTAAAAAGGAGTGTTAAGTTAGTTGATAAAAGCTAAGGTTAGCTTACGGCCTATTGTTAGTAAGATAAATTTACCTACCGTTTTGAAAACAGCTATACTTCCGGGTGACTCATTTGAAAGCTTATTTATTGCAACCCAAGTAGGAGAGATCTTTTATATAAGGGATGAAGCTATACAGACTTTTTTAGATATTCGCTCAAAAATCATAAAATTGGGTACTTCTGAACCAGGTGTTTCTCGCGGTGGATATGATGAACGAGGGTTGCTAGGGCTAGCGTTTCATCCAGAATTTTATTATAACGGTCTGTTTTATCTTCATTACTCCGTAGCTGGAACACAAGGACCAGGTGCACTTTCCGAACATTTTAAGCCTAACCCGTGTGATTCTAAAACTTCAAAACTAAAGTGGATAAATAGAGAAACTAAATATGATCATATTGATACAGTGGAAGAATGGATTTTCCAACCAAATGGTCAACCTCAAAAAAGACGGACGTTACTTAACTTAAGAAGACCATTTTTTAATCATAATGGTGTTAACAGCTTAAACTTTTCACCTGAAACTGGAAAACTTATCTTAACAATCGGAGATGGCGGATCAGGATATGACCCCTTTAATTTAAGTCAGGATGATATGGAGATTTACGGAAAAATAATTGAAATTGATGTAAGTAAGAATACATTCATCCATAATCCACCCGCAGTCACACGCTTTAATGAACTCCCTTCACCTATTCAAGAAACCCTTACGCTCATTGCCAAAGGAGTTCGCAATATAACGGGCATTTCATTTCAAAAATTTTATAGTCAGTACATCAAATATGTGGGAAACGTGGGACAAGACGTAGTAGAGTCTATTTTTTCATTTGTTCATTATAAGCCAATACCTGTTCCTCAACTTGTTCAAGCTTCATTAATGAGAGCTAAACCCAACCAAGAAGGATTTATTAACCTTGGATGGCGGGGATGGGAAGGAGATTTTCCAACTTCATTTATAAAAAGGTGTTCTGAAAATCCGGCCTTGGATGAGAAAATAATTGCTTATTACAATGAAGCAGTAAAAACTTCAGCGAGACGTCTTCAGCCTTTAACTAGTTATTTTCACAAAGATCCCCGCCCTAATAAATTTGGAGGGACCTCCCTTACAGGAGTTCAGCCATATATGGGAAACAAAATCCCTAGCTTAACAGGAAGCGTTATGTTTACGGATATTGCCCAGATTAAAGAATCTCAATCCCCAGTTAGAGGAGTTTTAGCTTATACCAAGGCAGGTACAGATTGTAAGCTAAATGATTTTAATATTGTGGAAATTGATTATAATTTTGGTTCTCAATCAGCTTACTACGTTAGTTTGGGAACGAACCTGGATCAAACCAGGCTTTATTTAGGAGTTTATGGCTCTATGAAAGTGTCTGACTTTAATCAAGGTACTGTTTTTGAAATTGTTCCATGATTTACACTTATAAAATTCGACTAAACATTAATTTCCCGCCAAAAATTATAGCTTAATTTTTTCACCAGCTATTTTATAGGAATGAGCAAATGAACTTTCTAGAAAATAAAAAAGCCTTTAATCAATAAAGCCCATAAAAGATTCATTTTATGGGCTACAGTACCATACCTTTAGAAAGTACGACCTATCTCTATAAAAATAAATGCGACTTATTAGTCCTCCCTCTTAATTTCTTTATATATTACACGTAAGAGTTAATATATCGGGCAGTGGTCTAAATTAATCTTTACCCCCCCTTATAATGTAAATACAGTTAACCGAGGTGTAATTCATGTACTTTTTAAAGTCTCTTTCAAATGAAGTAAAATCTGCGCAGCTTCTTTTTAATAGATTATCTAAAACTAAGCAGCTTGTATCAGGCGCTCTTTTCGCCAACTTAGCAGCCCTTTTTCAATCAGCAGGAGGTTTCTTACCAGGAATAGGAATGTTCATTAGTCCATTATCTACTGCACCCATTCTTTTTTGTTTTGTACTTTCGCTCCCTCTAGGGTTTATTACCTATATACTAACAAACCTGCTTCTTCTGATTATCCAGCCAAGTGAACTTATTATTTTTCCTTTTACAACAGGAATATTGGGAATAGGCATAGGAGCTGCTTTTTACTTTTTTAAAAAGCGATTGTACATTATTATAAGTGGTGCTACCCTATTAACTGTTGGGATTATGACCTTATTGTGCGTTTTCAAATTCCCAGTGCTAGGTCCCGTGATTTCCAATAATTTTTCTGTTTGTACTACTGGTTTAATTTTTGTATTTACTTTCCTTTACAGTTGGATTTGGGTTGAGCTCAGCTTAGCTTATTTAAAAAAATTAAAAACATTTATTTTCTTTTAAAATAATGAAGAAATCGCAATTAGTTTTTTAGAAGAACGTCAATTAGGACAATCTCATCTGAATTTTTAAGGCTTTTTCATTATATTTTCAAATTCAACTAAACTATTTGCCCGTTCTCCTTTAATTCCAAAGCTAGTTGCCAATTGAACAAAATCTGGGTTTGTAAAAGTTACTCCATAGCTCTTACCAAACTTTTTGTTCATCATTTCCTGCTCTATTTTTAATGTAGAGTCGTTTAAAACAATAATGATGAATGAAAGCCCTAAGCGCTTTGCCGTCTCTATTTCTGCAAAATTCATTAAAGCTCCTCCATCTCCAGTAATACAAATAACTGGATCATTAGGGCAGGCCAGTTTAGCTCCAATTGAACCTGGTAAAGCAATACCCATGGAAGCTAAACCATTTGATATAATGAACTTGTTAGCGTTTTTGGGTTGATAAGTTCGGGCTATAGATACTTTATGAGCTCCTACATCTGAAATCACAATTGTTTCCTCTGAAGAGAGCTTGTCAATACTGTGCAAGATATTCTCAATTGTCAAAGGTAGTAAATTAGTATCTATCTCTTTCTTTTCAATATGATAGGATTGCTTAATTTGTTTCTGAAGATTGCCAGAGGGTATCCACGGTTTAGAAGGGATATCCAGCTGATTGAATACGCGTAAAGTTTGCTTTATATCTCCAACCAATTCGACTTCTACAGGATAATATTCATCTATTTCTGCCGGTAAAGTATCTATATGTAAAATTGGTGTTTTTTCCGTATTCCATTCTTTGGGTAACTTCTCGACAAAATCAAACCCCATTACAATAAGTAGGTCAGCTTCCTTTAAGCCTGGGAGCACTTCATCTTTTTCATTAAATCCAAACGTAAAGAAATTTTTGGGATGATCTTTAGATAATACACCTTTAGCCATATAACTATGGGTAACCGGTGATTGAAGGCGTTCAATAAATTGGTGAAGCTCATCCACGGCTTCCTGTCTAACAACGCCGTTACCGATAATAACAAAAGGTCTCTCATACTGCTTAATAAGAGTATTAGCAGCCTGAATTGACTCCATTATAGGTATACTTACGGGCATAGATGTAGGTGAAATAGGTTTAATGGGAACGATTTGAGTTGCTAAGTCTTCTGGCAATTCTACTACTACGGGTCCTGGCTTTTCCATTTGTGCAACTTTAAATGCTTTTCGAATAATCTCAGAAAGCGTTTGTGAATCTTTTATTTGAACACGCCACTTCGTTGCCGGTTCTACCATTTTAATAATGTCCATATATTGATGTGATTCTTTATGTTGTCTCCCCAAAGCAGCCTGTCCCGTTAATGCTACAACAGGAGAGTGGTCTAGCTTTGCACTAGATATTCCCGTCAATAAATTAGTAGCTCCAGGGCCTAATGTTGACAAACATACCCCTACCTTGTTTGTTAACCTTCCGTATACATCTGCCATGAAAGCAGCTCCTTGCTCATGCCGCACATTCACGAATTGAATCTGTTTAGACTTGGATAAAGAATCAATAAAATCCAATGTCTCTTTACCGGGTATTCCGAAAATATATTCAACTCCCTCATTTTCTAAACATTGAACAAGTGTGTCTGTCACTTTCATATTGTTCGACCTCTCTTTAGATAGTATTCTGACAAGCTTATGTGAAAGAAATAGCTCATTAATTCTTATCTTGTCTTTTCTAGTTTTAACTAACCGAAATCGTAAATATATGGAATGAAATCATACTCACTAACTATTGTTTCTAGTGTAACCATTAGGTTCTTATGTTAAATACATTTTTTAGATAATGTATAAATAACTGGATGAGTCAACCTTTCATCCGTGTAAGCTGATTGGGAGCGTGACAATACTCTATCAAGAATTATTATTAGAAAGTAACATTTTAAGGAATGTAAAAAATCCCATATACAAATAATAAGACGAATACTCATATAAATTGGAAGGAGCAGTTTTTATGAAAAGATTATTATGGATGGGGTTTATTATGTTATTTTCGCTAAACATGCTGGTTGAACCAAGTAGTGCTCGTGCTGAAGCACAAGAATATCGTGTTAGTCAATCTCAGGTAACGTTTGAAAATGAATTCAGAAGACTTTGGATGGATCATGTATTATGGACAAGTAATTATATTACAAGTGCAACAACAGCAGGATCAGAAGACCAAAAACAGGTGTTGGCAAGGCTATTAAAAAATCAGGAAGATATCGGGAATGCTGTGAAGCCGATATACGGAGAGAAAGCTGGGAACAAACTTACAGCTTTGCTTAAAGAACATATTGTGATTGCTGGCAAAATTGTAGATGCGGCTAAAACGGGAAAGAAAGCCTTGGTGAATCAATTAAACAAAGAATGGTATCGAAATGCTGATGACATAGCAGCGTTCCTTAGCCAGGCTAACCCTTATTTGAAAAATGAAGATTTGAAAAAATTACTGTATATGCATCTAAAATTAGTGACAAATGATTTATCTGCAAGCTTAGAAAAAGATTGGGAAGCAAGAATCGTTGCAATTGATGAAGGAGTCTCACATATCATCTTAATGGCAGATACTATATCTGCGGGAGTTGTGAAGCAGTTTCCAGAGAAATTCAATAAATAATCTCCAGTAGAACGCTTGAAATTATTTGAAATTTCTTCATGAAAAACTGTACCTGTAAGAACTCTTTTGATTGATGCCTCCAGAAAACCTTATGTTCACTAAAAAGGTACATGTAGATATTCTCCATAACTCGTCATACCAAAAAAAGGTTTATTAAATTTAAACACTGGGTATTATCAAATCAAGACGATGTGTTAAGAGTACCGCCCGTGCATAGGGTGTGTCCTTCTCTGTTCTATAAAAAATGGCGCCTCCAACGGCGTCATTTTTTATTTGTAAACAAGTTTAGGGATGCTCGTGCGAAGGTTGTATTTATATGAAAAAGGTACATAGATTTTTATCTAATAGAATCTATTTTTACACCACTATTTTTTAAAAATTTTGAGTGAACTTCCCTTTCTTTTGGATAGACGGGTCTCATAATGCTCTCTCATCTAATTTAGGTTCATATTTATAAATACAATGCCTATAACGATTGCATGGGCATTGGCTAATTTTTCACTTCTATCATTTCCGTGTGTAAAAGATCACTTATAAATATTTTGAAGTTTTTGCACGAGAACCTCATGATGATGTAGATCGTCATACCCCAATCACCTTTTTTAATGAAGTGAGTAATGATAAAGAAAGTTGGAAAGATCACATTAATTTAAGTTTAAGATGTCTCTATTGGGATAATATAATAAATAAGCTAGATTTAATGATAATCTGGTTTATTTTCTATATTTTAGGAGGCAACAAAAAATGGAACACGGTAAAGTGAAATGGTTTAATGCTGACAAAGGTTTTGGATTTATCGAGCGTGAAGGTGGAGAAGATGTATTTGTTCACTTCTCAGCTATTCAAGGTGAAGGCTTTAAATCCTTGGATGAAGGTCAAGAAGTGACTTTTGATATCGAACAGGGGCAACGCGGACCACAAGCGACAAACGTAAATAAAGCATAAAAAACCATAAGAAAAAACAGACTCTATTTTCAGAGTCTGTTTTTTCTTAAAAAGATTTTTATATCAAAACTTATTCATCAATAATTATAGTTCATGTTTTTTACATAATGACTTTTTAAGATTGTCACTGATTCACTCGATACTCTTATATTTACTATTTCCCCATTACTAAATAATTTCTCACTCATAGCCCTTATCCTTTCTCGCATCAAAAGTAATCAGGGATTATTTTCTATACGTTTTTTTGCGGCCTGCTGTTTCTTTTCTACCCCTATTTCTCTTACGTTCTGTTTTTGCCTTTTTATTACGAAGCGGTGCCACTTCAGTTAATTGGACAGGGGTCATATTTGATTCTTTTGTTAAGAGCTTTAAAGTGGCTGACAGTAAAGAAACAGAATCCACTTCTTCTAATAACTTTTCCGCCATTGGCTTATATTCCACAAACTCCCCTTTGTCAATAGCGGTCAAAACCTGGTGAATGATTGCTTCCTGATGCCCTGCCATTACCTCACTAGAAGTAGGAGGTGACTTTCTAGACATTTTGGTTTTGGTGACATCTTCGATCACTTTTAAGTGATTACGTTCTCTTGGAGTTATGAATGTAACTGCCAATCCCTTAGTACCTGCCCGTCCTGTTCGGCCAATACGATGAACATAGCTTTCAGGGTCCTGAGGAATATCAAAATTGTAGACATGGCTAACACCTGTAATATCAAGCCCTCTTGCTGCAACGTCGGTTGCAACCATAATCTCAATCGTATGATTCTTGAATTGACGAATCACATCGGCACGTTTGGATTGTGTAAGATCTCCATGAATGCCTTCTGCTGCATACCCACGCTTTTTTAGCCCTTCAGCAAGTTCATCCACACGTTTTTTTGTGCGTCCAAACACAATAGCAAGGTCTGGCGATTGAAGGTCTACGAGATTACAAAGAACATCAAATTTTCGATTCTCTGGAATTTCCATATACTGCTGCTCAATGTTCTTTACCGTTAGCTCCTTCGCTTTTACTTTTACGAGTTCAGGAGCGTTCATAAATTTCTGAGCTAGACTTTGTACTTGCTTCGACATGGTTGCTGAAAATAGTAAGGTTTGATGGGGAGAAGAGATGCCACCAAGAATCGTTTGGATATCTTCAATAAAGCCCATATTTAACATTTCATCTGCTTCATCCAGAACAGCTGTACGAATATGATTTAAACGAATGGTTCTTCTTTTCATATGGTCCTTAAGGCGTCCTGGGGTTGCCGAAATAATATGCGGTCTGTTTTTAAGAGCTTTGATCTGACGATTAATATCCTGCCCTCCATAAATGGGTAGCGTTTTAACTCCTTTTACCTGCCCAATTCGATTTAGCTCCTCAGCTACTTGAATAGCCAGTTCACGTGTCGGTGCTAAAACTATTCCCTGAATCCCTTCTTCACCAAGCTCAACCCGCTCTATAAGGGGGATGCCAAAAGCTGTTGTCTTTCCAGTACCGGTTTGAGCTTGTCCAATTAAATCTTTACCCGTTATAGCTATCGGAATAGCTTCAGCCTGAATCGGCGTAGCCTCTTCAAAACCCAAGTTATGAACGGCCTTTTCAATATCCTTGCTTAAATTAAAATCAGAAAATTTTTTCATTTTTTCGTGCTCCTTCTCTTACTTAAATTCAGAAATGAGAAAAGTACTCTTTAACCAGAGCTGTTATTTATTCATTTCTGCGCATTGGAAATCAGTCTTATTATTCACGAACATCTTATTTTAGCGTATTTATACAAAGCGACTTCATGCCTTATTTTATCCGCGCTTTCGTGTATTTATAAATTTTTATAGGATGTATAAAGTGTGGTTTAATTTAGAAAGATATGGTTCTTACCATTTCTTTTTTAAAAGGTATACTATTTAGGAGGAGGGATGATGTAGTTATGTATTATAACCATAGGAAGAAAAATCAAGAGCCCTTACCTAAAGAACGAATAGAGATTTGGGAATGTGAATCAGAAGAATGTAATGGTTGGATGAGAAAAAATTTCTCTTATCAAAATCATCAAAAGTGTCCTTTGTGTGGCTATAAAATGAAATCAGGAGAACGGCTTTTAGAGGCGTCTTCTAATCCCCATCAAAAATAATTTATGACCGTCTTTTGTATAAATCTATAAAAAACTTACGGCACTTCTTTAACTGAAAGTAAACTTCTTAACCAACATGTCATATTTACTTTGTATTTCTAGTGTATGGTATAACTAGTCCATACCTTGTACCCTTCGTTTTACCCAGAAACCAGACTTAAAACTCTGGTTTTTCTATTATAACGAGATTTTAAAATATAATATAATATGTTTTTTGCTAGCTAGTGAAATCAAAAGTAAAAAAAAGACTCCTAGGTGGAGTCTTTTTTACTCATTTTAATTATGCTACTTTATGAACGTTAGCAGCTTGTGCTCCACGTTGGCCTTGCTCGATGTCAAACGTTACTTTTTGACCTTCTTCTAATGATTTAAAGCCTTCGCCTTGAATAGAGCTGAAATGTACGAATACATCGTCTCCGCCTTCAATTTCGATAAAACCGAAACCTTTGTCTGCATTAAACCATTTTACTGTACCTTGTTCCATAATATTGCCTCCTGGTGTGGAATACTCCACACTTGTATTACTACCCTTGTCCAACCATACTATCTTAAGATGAAAATTTCTATGGAAGAGATTTCTCTTCTCTCAATTCTACACCGAACAAAAATAATTAACCTAAGCGTAACACACAGAACCGAAGATAGCAAATATAGGAAAGCAGAGAAAACTTCAAAATCGAAAAATATGTATCAAAAAAAGACCTAATTTGAAGTTTACTAGCAGCACATAAATTCAATGGACTTTCACCATTTTTGCACCTCTGTAGATTACATACAAAATAATAAGCGTATCAAGAAACCTGCTGTTTTTGTGTATATAAATTTTTTCATAAAATTGATATCTTGGGCATAATACAGGATAGATACGTGGTAGAGGGGGGATTGTTTGAGACTGAAGGATGGAAACTTTTATACAGATAGTAGAACCAATAAGGTATATAGATTAAATGAAGATGACAAGGGAAGCTGGTACCTGAGTACGCGTGATGATGAAGACCATCATCAAATGTCAAGAACTTCGGGGCGTAATATGATGAAATTGCTAAAGAGTTTTTATAACAAAGTGAACGACAGTTGAAATTTATCACTCTGCAAAACAGCATAAAAAATATAAAGCTAGCTTAACACAGCTAGCTTTATTTTTAGTTTATAGAGCTAGTTATCATAATGGTGTCTTTAGGAAATAAGCAATAATAATAACAAAAAATCTTTAGCCCAGCCCTTGGCAATCACCTATTATTTAATTTCGATTGCAGAAGCCTTGTTGTCCCAATCCGACGCCATATTAGCAGTTTTACCATACCAATCGGAGTGTCTAAAGGAAACTCCTTTCCCGTACCCTTGAGATGAAGTGTGCTCCCACAGCGTCGTGGAATAGCTTGAAGAAGGTGATGCCGTACTTAAGGATGAAATTCTGTCATTCCAGCTCGAGGGCAAATTTTTAAACCCGTCTCTCCAATAAATATACTGTCCACCTTTATTTTTAGACTCATAGAAATCGGTACAACAGGAACCACTGCCCATCATATTAACTTTGTTTTGAAGTTTCTGTTTATCTTTTTCAATAAATGCGTTCAAAGCTTCCCTGCTCGTAAATCCATATGCCAACCAATCACCATTTTTATTCTGTTTAGGTAGAACCATGGTTACTTTTATGTCCGTGTCGGAAATGTTATTCGCTTTAGCCTGGAGATTCACATCTTTTCCATCCACAGTTAAATAGTGATACGACTTAATCGTATACTCTTTTTCAGCATACGCCGCGCCCGTAGAAACTGGTATAAATCCCATCACAGCAAAAAGACAACATAGTGCGGAAAGACAAAGTTTTACTCGCAAATTCTTCACTCCCGTATTATTTTAATTTAGGTACTTTAGTAAGAAAAATTAGAGTAATATTAACAGCCCCTGCGTAAAACCTTGATGAAACAGCCAATACCGGCTTGTAAACCAATGGATGAATCCACTTTTATTACTTATGTTAGTACTTTTTCTGTTTTTACAATGGGGCGTTTATACTCAGCTTTCCTAATCCCTCCTAACTTTAATATGCTATATACAGAAAAAACCAAATGCATATTTCTGTATGATAAATATAATGAATATTCGAAGTATAATGAAATGCCAATACTACCAAATTTCAAGTTAATAAAATTTATTGGTTTTTTTACATAAATTTCAATTTAATAATGAGATAAATATTATTTGTTAAATTTTATAATGATTTTTATTCGAAATAGAATAGTTTAGATCTTTATTTATGTAATATGAAGGCAATCTTCTTTATTTTTTATAATAAAGAAGGCTCAAAATAATCAATAAAATAACCAGACCAAAAGAACTGAATTTTTATTCAGTTTTCTTTTTAATAAGTAAATTCAATACGTTTATATAGGTAAATAACAGGGTTAGTTATTACTCCCTTTATAGAAAAACAACCTCTTTGTCGCCATTAAATATAAATGATAAAGCTTTTTATATTTCTCAGATGCTTTAACATTTACTTAAATTACTTTATTTACAAATGATAAATATTTTATCTTGCCAGCATATTAATCTATAAAACTGGACAGACTAATAGCATATTCCCCCTATTCCAATAAACTTGAAAATCCTTTGCCCATATCGGCAAAGGATTCTTTTTGTATATATAAATATTCCTTAAGGTGCAAATCCTTGAAACCTAACAGTAAGATATATACCAATAGAAAAAGAAGCCAAGTCAACGAAGAGATCAAAATGCTTCCTATATAAAAACCAGAACCTGTAAGATCATTCTTCTTTTTTATCCTCACCTCTTGCTCAAATTTCTTGTTCAATAATGGAAGTAATCTCATGTTAAAATTTATTGATTTTGAAACAGATAAAGTCCAAATCCTAAAGTATCTCTGCCCCATGTAAGATAAGTACGTTTCCATGATCTAATTTCATTTAACATACTATGATAATCAGGGTCGTTCGGGTTTTCATAACAATATTTTTCCATAGACATAGCATATAGTCCTTCATATTCGTCCCAATCATCATCACTTGCAACAACTGACCAAATCGGCACGAGCCCCATACGTTCTCCGATAAAAACATTCTCATGGTGTTTTTTTAATTCTGACTCATCCGCTCCACCAAGTGCATCTAAATATTCCTGACTAGGTTTCTTTTTCCAGTACCCTTCTCCTACTAGAATAAAGCCGCCCTTTTTGACGTTTCTTTTAAGAGCTTGTAACGTTAATTCTAGGCTCCCCAAAGCATGAGCAGAACCCACACAAATTCCTACATTAAAATGATTGACGTATTCACTTATCACTTGTTTGGCATCTTGTACAATGTACGTAATTTTTTCTTCAGGAATTCTTTTTTGGGCCTGTTGCTTTGCCCCTAAAATAGAACCTTCATATGACTCTACGGCTGTTGCTTCAATGCCATACTTTTCAACTAAACGTATTAACAATTCACACTTCCCAGCCCCGATATCTAACACTTTTGCATGAGGTTCTAACTGAAGAAAATCAATAATTCTATTGATTTTAATTTCACTTATCGGGTTACTAAATAAATGTTCTCTGTGGGCAATTGATGAGTATTTATTTCTGTCCATTGATTGAACTCCCCTTTGTCCTTTTTAGGTACTTATTTTTCTCATTAAGTTATTTAGGATAGAAACATTCATAGTCCCAGCCCCTTTCAGAATAAATATTTATATTTACATGTAACAATAATTAATAAGTTCTTCCATGCTTCATTTTATCGCTGCTAATAATTAATTCCTTAAAAATTAATGAAACCCTTCCCCACTGTGCCATAGTTAAATAGTCAAAATGGACAAAATATAGCTAGTTAACATAAACACTCCTATGGAAATCAAACACAAAAAAGAACCCTTGCAGCAGTAGGGTCCAGCTAAATAAACATAGTTGTTCATATGTGTAAGTTTTTTATAAAAAAATAAGGTGTATAGATATAAAAATTTTATGTTTTAATAAATACTGGGCAAACTCCGTCGGTGTGAATAGTGGTGATAAATACCGGCTATGTAGCTTAAATACCATTTCTATATTGTTTTTTGAAAAATCATCTATAATTGATATTGTTTTAATCTCATATTGAGATATATAATAAAAATAAGAAAAAAGAAAACGCTTTCTATATTTAAATACATTGTTACTTTTCAAACTATAAGGAGGATTTAAAATGAGCCAAGTGGAAAGAAATTCTAAAGTACAGAAATTAGTTGAGTATAAAAAATTCAATGAAGAAGAAGTTTTAAAAATGACAGATCCGCAGGTTGAATATTATCACTGGCTCTATTTTGATGATTCCGCTTATGATTATATGTAACTCAACTATAAAATAAGAAAAAAGTACAAAAACGTTTATTATCAACGGGTTTGTGCTTTTTTCGTTTCTTTAATTATAAGATTACTCGTTTTCAATACCATTTCCTGTGACAACAAAGTGAGAGCTGTCTTCCTTTCGGTTGAAAAGTCTCCAGAACTTACTATATTCATCGTCTTCTGACGTATCCGGAAACACCTCTAATAAATAACCTTGAGATAAAAAGCTTTTTAGCCCTCCTACTTCGTCTGATTCAAATCTTTCTACAATCGTATGTTGGTTTATATCTTCTATAATCGATTTAATTCTTTCATCGAATCGATTATTTCCTTGGACATCCCATTCAAAGTGCTCATTTTCATTCTCCAAGTCTGTTCTTGGAGAATAGAAATCCCGTGAGCCTACTATAATTTTATTACCTTTGGCAATACGCCAAGAACATTGAATATGTAAAGCGTATTCAGCTACCTCTTCCGTTTTCCTCCTTCTGGTTACTAAAATCTTTTCTCCAAATCCAAGCCAAAATAAATTTGAGGCTCTCCCTATGTATCTTAGATTTAAGCCCACTAATTTATCTACTTTTGATTTAATTGCTTCTCTCATACTTTTCTCCTTTTATTTGCAGTTAAAGCTTTCTAGGTAAGTAGCTAAATAAATAGGATGTATTAATCTATTTTGTTTATGGCATTAAGGTTATAGCGGTCTATTTCTTTTTTATTTTTAATGACTACTAAAACACCTTTTAAAGCATTTTCCTTAATCATCTTTATTTTTTCTTTACTAGGAGCCACTGGCAGCCCTCTGGAATTAGTGGTGAATCCTAAGTCATAACTTACATTTATTTTACCAGTTCTATTTCTATTAAAATCCCCATATCCTGATCCTCTTCCTAATCCATCAAGACCTTTCTCGTCATCAAAAATATTAACCCCTATAGCATCCTTAGAGGCCTTTATTAGCTCTTTATCGGGTAAAATTTTAAAATCTAAATCGTCTTTATCAAAATCAATAAGGGTTTTATCACTATAGTGCTTAATTTTCATATCGTAGTAAAGAGCAAGAGGCACAATTTCTTTCTCTTTTCCATTCTCTTCTATTATTGTAGATCCTACCAAACCTTTGTCATTAACTACTTTTACTTTAACATTAGTAATTTTAAAAGGTTTTTTCTGATTATCTTGCTGATATTCTTTTGACACTTTTTTATTTTTGCAACTTCTGGTTAAAAGTTTCAGCGACAAATTCATATTCTACATCGTCTTTATGAATAAAAAATGTAGTACACCCGTCAATATCAATACATTTATTAGACTGAGCACATACTACATCTACCTCAACCAGATTAAAATGAACAGCATGAGCATCCTCACTATCTAGCCCCATTGTTAAACAATTAATACTATCGCCAAAAGACTTAAAAATAAGCTTTTTCCCTTCCAAGTTCTCTTTACTAACGCCAAATTTCTCATTATTCAATATCCCTTGCAACGATGACGCTTTGGGAAGGCATTGGATATGATGAACGCCTTTGTAGCACCTTAAAGTAAATAAAAAAGGGTGTGCTTCATCTGCCATAATCTCAACGCCATATTTAAACGAAAAAGTTTTATAAACCATTTCATAAAATAAAGGGATGACAATATCATCCCATGATTCATAAGCATGAGCATGTATGCGTATTAGATGGGGATATAAGCTGGTAATGGCACGCTGAAAATTTAATAAAACTTCCGTATCAGTAAGTTCAGATAAAGAATTATCGATTTCATGATTCTTTATCTTTCGTAGCCTATTATCAATCATCAGCTTTTCCCTCCTACTTCTAGTTAGTTAATCCTCCGATAGTACATGTACGTCATGAAGCTATTTATTATTATACTTGTCTAGGTCTTTCCATTTTGTAAACTTGGTTCTAAGATTTCTAGATATTTCTTCGTCCTTGCTTAGAAGTAAAATTAAAGATGAGTCCCAAAAAACTAATTCTATAATTGCTTTAGGGTGCTGAAGTGTTGGTGTTTCAATCCAAAAATCCGGATTACCATCAGCATAAGGCCCTTCTTTAAATCTATCTAAATTTATAGTTTCTTGCTTATCAAAGGCAGAAAAAACTCCCCATATAAAATATATGTCCTCTTTATTAGCAAGCTTCGTGAGTTTTTCACCTGTAATCCAATATGTATTGCCGCTCGTTCCATTGTTGTAAATTCTGTAGTCAGTAAAGTAATCAAGATACTTATCTGGAAAAGATCCATCTAAATCAGTCAACAGCCAATTGTACTTTTCATGAAGGTTATTAAAAGAACTCAGTATTTCCTTTAAGTCATAAAAGCTCTCTAAGATCGTATTCATGCATTTTCCTCCATATTCTATTTTAACAATTCCCTTAGTAATTTCTCTGTATACAACATGTAAGAATAGTTAACATAACGCTCATTCAAACTCCTCAGGACACCAAACAGCTATGTCATCACCCGGAGCTGCAACTAAAAGCCAATCACTTCCTGCAAAAGGGTCTCCTAATTGCCAGCATTCATAGTCAGGATCATGACCGTTCACAAATAATACTCTCCCCGATTCTAGAGAAATGATAAGATGAGGCGATACGGCATCCAGCTGAACGTCTACTACTTTTTGTCTCCTGATATCCCAAATATGCTTAAAATATTGCTCTTCTGTATGCAAAGGCACTTCATCCTCTGATGATGGGTATGTATCGCGGGCTTCAGGATATACAGTCCAAGTTGTTTCGATATTCAATACAAAATCACTATCATCTTTTTTATTATAGTTAGTAAAATACAATAGAGTTACAGAGCTATTAAGCCCAAATTTCAAGCCATCTATTTGACTGCTAATAAGTAAGTGCTTCAGTACTCGTTCCGCGAATTTTTTGTCCTCTATCTTCACTGTAGCTGCTCCTTTACACATGTTTTAGATGTATACCATATAAAAAGTTAAGCAGCGTAATCCTCTTTAGATATTAAAAAACTCACTTTTACTGCTCAAATTAACACTTGGTATATTCATACTAAACATAGGCTAAATAAAAAAGCTCTTTATGAAAAAACAGTCTGTTTATTTCTGATTTTTCCCTTCTCTTACCTCGCTGATTGTCTTTATAAATTCACGTTCAGTTACTCCTAGATAGGAGTCGGAACGACGAACATATACAATCCTAAGGTCTCTGTAAGGCTCAGGTATTGAAAAGAGCTGTACTAATCCTTCCCTCTCATATCTTTCCGCTAATGACCGAGCTATAAGTGTCACACCAAGGCCAGAAACTACTGTCCCCATAATCGTTTCGAGTGTAGCAAATTCCATAATTTTCGGCGATACGATTTGCTCTTCTTTTAACCACTGCTGTAGCCTTTCTCTATATTGGCAGCCTTCATTAAATAAGATAAATGGTAAGTGTAGTAACTCTCTAGCAGACTGAATCTGTTTCTTACCGTTCTCATTTGCGCTGCATACAAGTACAATTTCTTCATCAAAAGCCGGAATTTGATCAAGCGTTGACACATTTACTGGTTCTGCTACAAATGCCCCGTCTAGCTGAAACTTAAGAACTTTCTCTATTAATTGTGTACTTACTCCTGATACTAGAGAAATATCCACATTTTTGTGCTTATTATGATAGGAAGAAATGATTTCAGGAAACCCTACTACCGTTTCAACTAATCCAATACATAATGATCCGACAAGGTTATGCTCATCTTGAAATGCTTTCTGTATTTCATCCATCAGCCGCATCATTTGTTCTCCGTACGTTAAAAGTTTTCGGCCTTCTACATTTAATGTCATTCCACGTCTGTGACGATGAAACAACGGGTGTCCAATTTTCCGTTCAAGAGATCGAATACGTGCTGTTACATTTGGTTGGACATAACCTAGCTTATCAGCAGCAAGACTTACACTGCCGTATTCTGCTACAGCCATAAATATGCGTATATCTTCTACTTCCATAAACATTCTCCTTTCCACTTACATTCATTTAGGTATTAATAATAGTGATATCTACAATCATTTATCATTATTTTACAAGATATCAGGCTCTAGATAAAATAATGACATCCGAGTGCTACTGCAATTATTTAGTAGCAATTACGTAAAGTTCTTAAAATGAGGCTACTGAAAGGAGGAAATCCAATTGTTTTATTTATTATTGTCTCTTGCCATTATCTTAGAGGTAATTGCAGTATTTTTTCTTAATCTTACGAATGGATTCACAAACTTTGTTCCGACTGTTTTTGCCATACTGTTTTATTGTTCTTCGATTGCTGCTTATATGCTCCTTAACGCCAAAGGTGAAGTAGGAGTAGCAAGTGCGTTATATGCTGGAGGAGCAACCGTACTTGTGGTTGTCACAGGTATTGTTTTTTTTGATGAAACTATTTCTTTATCTAAAATCTTAGGAGTTTCTCTTATTATAATCGGTGTAGTTTCTCTTAACATTAAAGGAAGCTCTAAAGAAAGGATGACGGCGTAATGGGATACATATTCTTAACGATTGGTTTAGTTTTGGGCATTGCAGGACAAATGTGTGTAAAACTATCTAAAGGCTTTAGACAAACTTTTCCCACAATAGGTGCATTCTTATTGTTCATTGCTTGTATTTATTTCATTTCTCTAACAACACACTATTTCGAAATGGGTATTGTTTTTGCTATATGGGCAGGGCTAACGATTGCTAGTACAACACTGTTAGGCATTTATATATTTAAAGAATCAAAAAACAAAAGAAAGATTATCTCCGTTACTCTTATTATTACAGGGGTTATTATACTAAAGGCTTTTTGACACACAAAGATGTTTAAGCGAAGATCTCGTATTCTTATATTGGGCATTTACTATTCAACTAGTATTTAGTAAGGGTTTTCATATTTCCAAAATCGCGGAAGTACATATATTAAACTGATTTGTGTTAGACTGTTAAAAGCGTATGACTTTGAAGAAGAAAGGCTGAAAAACATGACACAAACAAATACAGCATTTCGTGATGCACTTATCAAATCACTCAGAGGTGAAAGAGGTCATCTTCCAACAATTAATGCAATAACCGATATTAGTATAGAACTTGCTTCACATAAACAAAAGGAATTACCTTACTCTATTTATCAATTAGTGAAGCATATGAGCTATTGGCAAGACTTTTTACTTGCTCTTGCTAAAGGAGAAAACCCTGAGAGACCGAAAAGTGTAAGTGAAAGCTGGCCCGAACATCCAGCTCCATCTGATGAGGAAGAATGGAAAAAGACGATCCAGCATTTTTGTGATGGAATTGACGAAGCTTGTCACTTGGCTGATACATTAGCAATCGAAGAACCTCTGGATGCTTGGCCAAGTGAAACCCCAGGGGGATTACTGCGTAATATTGCTTCTCACAACAGCTATCATCTAGGTGAAATTGTCATTATGAGAAGATTAAACGGAGCATGGCCACCGCCAACGGGAGGCTTTCCTGCTTAATAAAAAACGATTGAGACACAATGGTTGGCAGAAATAAAGCCCTAAGAAGCATCGATTAAACACTTTTAGGGCTTTATTTTAGTTTACCTTTTGTTTTATCTATAAATCAACCGATTACTGAATTCGATTTTCAGTACTCTAAAAATCTTTGTCGTCGTGTAATTGTTACCTATAAGAACAATGTATGGGACGAAACAAGTCTTTTTCTGCATTTCTGACAATTGAAAAGTGTCCAACACTGCAATGACCATGTAGACTTACTTTCACTATGATGCTTTATAATTTATTTCGTACTTAAATCCGTTGCGGTTCGCTGTTGAATGCCCCCCATTGATCGTAGCTATTTTGACTGCACTATCTATACAGTATTGTATCCAGATTTATGATAAGCTCAGTGAGCAACTTAACGAATGTTCTTTGCCCCTTGGTCTTTTAACTAGTTCTCCTTCACAGTTAGGACAAATATACATCGCACTTTCACTACATTTATCACAGAATGTACATTCATGAGTACAGATATAAGCAACAGAGCTATTATGGAGTTTCTTATTGCACTTTTCGCATGTATTTCTCATTTCTAAAGCCATTAAATCCCTCCTTTTGATATAATTAAATTGTATTGTATAAATTTCTATTTTCACATGTTTATTTTATTGTATTACTAATGAATAGCTTTAATATTGACGAAAAATTCATTATTTTAATTTATAATTTAAAGCGGGGTATGTTTTATGGATGAAATTGATCAAAATATATTACTATATTTACAAGAGAATGCTCGTTTGTCTTTTACACAGTTGGGCAAGCTGGTTGGTTTATCTACCCCTGCTGTTAATGAAAGAGTAAAAAAACTTGAAGAAAAAAACATAATAGATGGATATAGAGCAATAATTAACCCTGAAAATTTCAACAAACCTGTAACAGCCTTTATTTTATATAGCAATACAAAATGTAAGCAATTCGTAGAATACTGTAAAGAACACCCTGAAGTTATCGAATGTCATCGTTTGGCAGGCCAATACAACTATCTAGTAAAAGTTTTAACTAATTCCGTTCAATCTCTTGAAACATTTATTGATGCATCTATGGCTTTTGGAGAGCCCTCTACATTAATTAAGCTTTCCTCACCAGTTGTCTATAAAGCAATAAAATAGACTAATAATCTATCTCCATTATTCTTTTTTCATTTTGGTTACTTTCTGTCTTTCATTTCTTACTTAGGATAAATTTTAAATGACTAATAAATGTTAATAAACCATAGATATATTACGTAATTCTCCCGCCTTTTTAACTGACCAGCTAGCAGGACTAGAAGTGCATAGAATTTATAATTGCAGTTACCATACTGTCTATTCTCGACAGGTATTTTTCTATACGAGCATATGTTACAATAGAGAAAGGATATAAAATTTAAATTATATGGTCTCTTTGTACCCTGAGTTTCCTTATAATGGAAAGAGGTACTTTTATGAATATACTTGAAATAAAAAAAACGCTTAATACTCTTGTTCAATATGAGGATAGCGCTATTACTCATACAATTCCTGAAGTACTGGAATTGTCGTATTGTAAAACATCTAAGATTTTTCAAATTACTACACTTACGGATCAAAAAACCTTACATTATAACGATTATGATATAGATAACGCTTCTGAAGCTTTATATAAGATCTTAAACTGAAGAACGCAATTCAATGATTCTTCTCTCTTTTATTTAACAAACATGCGACCGCACAATGTGTTATTTTAAATAAAAGAAACTCCCGGCATATGCCAGGAGTTTCTTTTGTTTTCTAATGTATATAAGGTACAAATCTAATTTTAAAAACTACTTAGAAATAGTTAAAACAGCATGCAACCGTAAAGATGCCGCCATTATTCCTTTGATTAGAAAATTCCGATAAAAAGTATAATTTAAAGATTTATATAATATGTATCTTTAAAAACGTAAAAATTGCTTTAGGTATTTTCATTTTATAGGTTATTTACTAAAAGTAATCCCCAAAAAATGAAGTGCATTTTTTACAGTAGCCATTGTCGGGGTAGAAGCTAAGTTAATACCTAGCTGTACAGCAGCGCGAGATAATTCTGGTCTTAATCCTGTTAAGATACATTGCACTCCAAGTAGTGACATAACGCTATTAATTTTAAAAAGATGCTCCGTTACAATTGAATCCAATGTATAAATACCTGAAAAATCTATAATTAAACAATTTATATTTTGCGTCTGCACTTTTACTGGAACGGCCATTAGAAGTTGGTTTGCTCTTTCCTCATCTATGGATCCTACTAAGGGAAGTACAGCGATCCCCTCTAAAAGAGGAACAAGGGTTGTAGACAGTTCATTTATTTGCTTTATTATTTCTTTTTGTCTTGTTTCACTCTCTTTTTTTACCGTAATATCTCTCACATAGGTTTGGATTACTTTTTTATCTCCCAGCAGCAAGGGATGACAATATAATTCAACATTAACAGTTGTCCCATCCATTCTAAATATGGTTTCCTCAATGAGCTCTGCTGGGCGCTCATAGGCAGATTGGATTCTTTTCCTTATTGCTGCTTTAGATGTTTCCTGAAATATATCTAAAGGACTTGCACCTATGATATCTTCCCTTTTTCCTCTAAAAAAATGTTCAGCTGCGTGGTTAACATATATAATCTTATGATTCGAATGAATAATGAGTGGATCTAACGCATATTCAATGACTTCCTGATAATCAATACCCGAAATGTTTTCATTCATAATTTTCACTCCTTAATATGAAGGTTAGACTACTATTTCAAATTTATCAAGGATTCAATTGCTTGTTTAAAATCTTAAAAAACGATAATAAAGTTTCCTTTGAATTTATAAATAAGAAATAATAAGAAAATAGAAGATTAAAAGGACGTCTGTCCTTTACAGAATACAAATAAAAACAGCCCTTGGAAATGATTTCAAGGGCCTTCTCTGCATTTATTTAAATCATACCTTCTCATAGGTTAAATCATAGTGTAAGGCTGTATCAGGAACTGTAGGATTAGGATGATTTACTTTCACTTCATACTGCAATTCTTTTTGATGACGAAATATATTAATTCTCCTTTTAGATCATTTACAAAGTTTTATCTTTTCCCCTTTACCATATTCTCATTTGAATGAATCGTTTGATCTCTATCTCTATTTCTTTTCCTTCTACTAAGAAAATAGATAATAAAACCTACTAAAACTAATAAAGTAATTAGAAGGATACTTGTAGGAAAGTATAACGTCCCTATGTGGATACCAAAAAATCGAATCATTATCCTTTCACCTCCATATGAGATTAGTAAACGACCTCTAGTAATATACTTTTAGTTCAGTATCTTTCCGATTCATAAAACATTCGTACCAAAGAACAAATATTATATATAAAGCAGCATGCTAGTAAGATTTACTAATACTTCTCGATTACTTAGTTTCTTCGAAAGTTATTACAAGGAAAAACCATTACACACCTTTTCTTGCAATGATTATTATACGTTCTTGTTTCATTTCCCCGACACATTGTTTAGCTTCTTCTAGGGTTAAACCTAACGAGGCCATTTTAGAATGAAGTTCATCTTCACGAGAAAATAACTTATTAACTGCAGATTCAAAAACTCCTTGTTCAGAAGCCCGATATTCTTTTGTATTTGTTGTATTTGTTAAATATTCCGAGCGCTCTTTATTATAAGTCAATAAATAAATTTCACTTTTACTAAACCCGTTAGCAAAAAACTCTTCAATAAACTTATTTGCCTGACCACTATTTTCTGCTACTTTAATTTCCTTCACTATTTTCTCCTCCTCTATCCCCATAGAATATGTCGTTCTACTAATAGGTGTATCCTTCAGCAGCCAATTAAAACCAATTTATTCGGATATGGGATA
Organism: Priestia aryabhattai B8W22; assembly: GCF_000956595.1. Lineage (GTDB taxonomy): Bacteria > Bacillota > Bacilli > Bacillales > Bacillaceae_H > Priestia > Priestia aryabhattai. Next base: position 284,163 of record NZ_JYOO01000001.1, read on the forward strand.
AAAGACTATAAGATATCGTCTAAATATTGTATAAAATGGGGTAAATTATCTACTGATAAGAGAATAAAATATAGACTTCTTTTCCTTTGTAGAAATATCAAAAAAACTTTTTATGTAATCTAAAAAAATTCCCTCTCTATTGTCAGAGGGGAAATTTTAGTTAACCTTTCGCTAAATCTAACGCTTTATCTACCTTTTCTAAATCGTCAGTTACTTGTTCTTCTATATCATAGGCATGATACATTTCATTATCAATCATATATTGGGCAATCTTTTCATGAAGCTCGATAGCTTTTACTCCTTTAAACCATTCTCTCTACTAAAAGGAAGAAGGCCAAATCGTTAATGATTTGGTCTTCCTTAAGGAACAAAAATAACAAATAAGATAACCAGATAGCTACAATTAAAAAGTACGTTAACCCTGCTTGAATTAACGTACTTAATAGCTACGCATGAATCAACCAAACTCATTTTTTCTATAGAACCTAAACATGCTTTTAAATGTTAAAAGTAAGGCTCCGTTTGGATGAAAAGAGTAAGGGTAATGGATAAATTTAGAGAGCGTATTTTCTATAAGGTAATAAAAAGTGATAATGTTTAGCAGAAGTCTAATTTACGGTTGCGTATGGCACACTTGATTACCTTTTAAACCGATGCCTTTTCTGATGACTTATTGCCCGGTGCAAACCAACCCAATAGCGCGATACCAACTAATACTCCATAGAAAATCAGGGTCCAAGTGGTGCTATGAGGAAAATGAGGATCTAACACACCAATATCTTTATGCGCAAGAGTAATAACAGCAAGTTTCACACCTACCCAAGCGACAATGGCATATGCTGTAGTTTCCAAGGCAGGTCGCTTTTCAAGGAGTTTTACAAACCAGGTCGCTGCAAACTTGATTAAGATAAGACCTGCAATCCCTCCAAGAACAACAACTGCAAACTGTCCTCCGTCCATACCACCGATTTCTCCAAACTGTGAATCCGGAAGCCCAAGAGCTATAGCGACCGCAGCTAAAATAGAATCAATGGCAAAAGCTAGGTCGGCTAACGCAATTTTCCCCACCGTCGGCCAGAACCCTTTTCCAGCAGACTCCTTTTCGTCATCATTATGAATATTCTCATTATGTTTCCCGAGCCGTGCCTTAATGATATGCTTCAATCCTAAATAAAGAAGGTAAGCTGCTCCTACGGCCTGTATCCACCAGACGTTAGCGATAAATGAAATGGCAAAAAGAGCTCCAAATCGAAAAATAAATGCCATAAGAATTCCATAATTAATCGCTCTTTTTTTCTGATCCTCGGGTAAATGTTTAGCTATAACTGCTAGTACAAGAGCATTATCAGCTGATAATAATCCTTCTAACCCGATTAGAATCAACAATGCCCATACGTATTCGAGCCAAATAGATTCCATCCATTTTTCTCCTTTCCAAAATGTAAGCTGTTATGCTAAAAGTTTTGTTTACAATAGAATAACCATATATTCTAAAGGCAACCCCAAAAGATAGGATTTTCATTATTTTAACACTAACCTTCTATCAATTACTGCTTGAAATACAAATAAAAACCAAATTATTAAATTTTTGCGTTTTTTATTATATAACTTCGCTTTTTCACATGATTAATGCAAAGAACGGCTAAAAAATACTGCTCAATATTTTTTAGCCGTTCTTTATTTCTTCTTTGTAATGTGCAATAAAAAAGGTCAGTTAGTAGGACCAATCCCTACCCAAAAAAGATCTACTAGAGCCTTAGCCGTTTTTTCAGGTCCTCCTAATTCAGCTATTAATTCTTTTTTATTCCGAATCATTGTGACCATAGAAAATGTATGCGCAAGCAAGCGAGGGCTTGTTACGACAATTTCACCGTTGTTTGCTGCTTGTTTGAATACGTTCTCCAATGCCTGATGTATGGCTTTCTCTGCTTCACGAATTTCATGAATATGATCTTCTGTAAGCGAAGAAGTCGCTTCTTGCAATAATGTTTCAAAATCAATATGCGGCCGCTTTAAATGATCCAATGTTACCTCATATAATCTGTGTTTTAGCCCATTGGAATTTTGTAATAATTTCTCTGTCTGTTTTGTAATACGTTGGAACATGCTTGATACCGAAACGGTAAATAAAGTGGCCTTATTTTTAAAGTAGTAGTAAACGCTAGCCTTAGTCACATCGCTAGCCTCAGCCACTTGCTCCATTGAGACTCTTTCATATCCATATGCCATAAATAAATGGGCAGCAGTCTTTAAAATTTGCTCTCTTGTTATATTATTTTCTGTTGTTATTTTGGGTCTGCCAGGCTTTTTTTTTGGTGTCTTATCAGTATTCATAAGAGGGCCTCCTTCTAGTTCAAGAAATTGCCACATTTAAACTAGTTGATTAATTAACCTTCTGGTATATATAATTATTGAAGGTTCTATATATATTGTAATAGAAACAAACAGATTTGGAAATGAGGGAGAATTAATGAAAGAATCACCTTTAGCAACATTCAGCCGATTCATGACTGGGAAAGTGAGTCGATGGGTTGTTATTGCCATATGGATTCTGGCAACTGCAGTTCTAACAATTGCTTGGCCTGCCGTGAATAAAACGGAAGTGAACAATGCACCCAACTTAAGTGAGAATTCACCTTCCGTAGAAGCTGAAAATCTCATAAAGAAAGAATTCCCTGACTCATCAGGGGTTCCTGCCCTGCTTACATGGCATAAAGATTCAGGTTTGAATACTGATGACTTAAAATCTATTCAGCAGGTGGCGGCAGATTTAGAAAAGAAACCATTAGAAGAACAAACTTCTACTCTGCCTTTGTATAAATTACCGTTAGCCGCTTTACAAAAAATGATTTCAAAGGACGGTACAACGCTTGTACAGCCTATTTTCTTTAAAGAAAACGTTGAGACGGATGTACTAGAAAAAAATCTAGATACGATTAAAAAACAAGTAAAAGAAAACGTTTCATACGATTCTTTTGCGACAGATATAGATGAAAAAGACAAATTAAGCACGCGCGTTACGGGTCCTGTAGGAATTCAAGTAGATGCAACGAGCTTATTTGAAGGAGCAGACGTTTCGTTACTAATTGCGACAGTTTTATTAGTCTTAATTTTACTTCTTGTTATTTATCGTTCCCCAATTTTAGCGATTATTCCTTTAATCGGCGTAGGTTTTGCCTATGGGGCGCTGAGTCCAATTCTCGGTATTTTAGCAGATAAAGGATGGATTACGGTTGACTCGCAGTCCATATCCATTATGACCGTTTTATTATTTGGAGCCGGAACAGACTATTGTTTATTTTTAATTTCCCATTATCGCGATGAGCTTCGTAAAGTAAAAGATAAGAGACAAGCACTTATCAACGCCTTTAAAGGTGCTTCAGGTGCTATAGCGATGAGTGGATTTACAGTTGTCATCTCTCTTTTAGCTTTAATCGTAGCAAAATACGGTGCTTACCACCGTTTTGCAATCCCGTTTAGCTTATCTATTCTTATTATGGGGCTAGCAAGTTTAACACTTATCCCTGCCCTGCTTTCGGTTATGGGACGAGGTTCTTTTTATCCTTTCGTTCCTCGTACTCCTGAAATGGAAGAAGAATTAGCGAAAAAGAAAGGAAAACCGGTGCGTGACCGAAGAGAGAAAAACCGTTTCGGGAATTGGATTGGTAATGTCGTTACGACTAAACCATGGACAATCATTGTAGCTTGTCTAGTCTTTTTTGGAGCTTTATCCATTTACTCTAGTCAAATCAAGTACACGTATGATTTATTGTCTTCTTTCCCTGAAGATATGCCTTCTCGTGAAGGATTTAAGATTATTTCTGATGCCTACTCTCCTGGCGAACTGGCACCAGCACAAGTAGTTATTGATACGGAAGGAAAATCAATAGATCTAGAAAAAGCATTAAAGAAAAATGATCTTATTAGTACCGTTTCTGCACCTCAAAGTGGTAAAAGTAATAAGAATTTAAAAGTATATGATGTCACGTTTAATATAAATCCATATAGTATAGAAGCAATGGAAGCTATTCCAGACTTGAAAGATGCAGCAGAAAAGGCACTATCGCAGTCAGGAGTTTCCAAAGTGGAATCCAAAGTATGGATTGGCGGTCAAACAGCGACGCAATATGATACGATGACGGTTAGTGATAAAGACAACAGTATCATTGTCCCGCTAATCATTATTTTTATATCGCTGCTGCTATTGGGTTACTTACGTTCTATTGTAGCTATGCTTTACTTGGTTGGAACGGTTATCTTGTCTTACAGTGCAGCTTTAGGGTTAGGCTGGCTTATCATTCACAACATCATGGGGGCAGATGCTATTCAAGGAGCGATTCCTTTATACGCATTTGTATTTTTAGTAGCGCTTGGTGAGGATTATAATATCTTTATGATCTCAAGCATCTGGCAGAAAAAGAAGCACATGCCATTAAAACAAGCCATTAAAGAAGGAGTAAGCGAAACAAGCGGTGTGATCACATCAGCTGGAATTATTTTAGCTGCTACCTTCGCGGTTCTAGCAACACTGCCTATTCAAGTTCTCGTTCAGTTCGGCATTATTACTGCTTTAGGCGTTCTGTTAGATACATTTATTGTGCGACCATTCCTTGTACCTGCAATCACTACGGTTTTAGGAAGATTTGCTTTTTGGCCAAGTAAAGTGGAAATGGTATCAGAAAAAGAGCATTAAGTAGTAAAACAAAGATGTTCTATAGGTAATTTCCTATATAGTTTCTATGAATGTAGAAATAAGAAACTAGCAACTATCATTAAAAAGCAACCAAATGATTCAACCAGCCCCTGGCTAATACTAGGACTGGTTGAATTTATAAATTCCTTGCATATAAAGTTCTTTATCCATTGTTTTTTTATCACCACGTTGAGCTGTTACAATTCTTACAAGCTAACGTTTATGATTCCCAGTAGATATAAAACACCAAATGCCGTTCCACATATCGCGTTGGCAATAACTCCCCATTTTACAGACTTCATAATGACTGAATGGGTTATTTCCAAGCTCGTCACCTCCTCATAATTTCTCCTTTTTATAACCTTTATAAGTGAATACATTTATTGTGTAAACAAGCTACAAACATTTTACTAAATTATTCATATTGAACACTTCCTACATATTTAACGCGGTGAATTTCGTCGTCATCCCTGCTTTTTGTATGTTCAAAATCATACAGTAAAATCAAACTGTTAGCATTAGTAGGTAAGCCCTCTCCGTATTTTTCAACAAAGTTAGGAATAACTACATCATCGTACGAACAACCTTCTAGTAATTGTGAAAGTTTATGAACCTTAACCTCCTCATAGTGAGCTTCACTGAAATCTTCGTCAAAGTACTCAATGTTAAAGTCCTTTTCGAATTGTGAAGGTATAGTGTCTCCGTCTTCCGTGTAAGCAATCAAAAGATAATTTTCTAGCTCTTTAATAGACGGAAATTTACCAACCCATAAAGATACGTAACTTATCTTCTCCATACAATCAACCTTTCTAACAAACATTTTTTCAATCATTTATCTCTACACTAACTTTATACGAATTGCCCATCAATTAGGTAACTTAAGCTGTTCCATCTCCCACTACGATAACTCCTCAAACAAAATCCCCTGGTTTTTATTGGTTATCATTACTATAATAAGAAGAATAACAAATAGTGTATACTGTGAGGGTGACGGAGAATTTATGATTAAAGCTTTTAGCGCATTTTTACTGACTACTATCATTTCTTTTGTTGTAATGGTTGGCGCTCTACTCATTTGGGTGACCATACAAGGAACTCATATAACCGATCCTTCAGATGGCGATGGATTAGGATTTGCAGTGGCATATGGTGGAATAGCAGCTATCCCCATTTCGCTTGCGATAGGAGTCTTTGGTGGAATTATTGGTTATTTGAGAGATTAAAAATCTAGAGTGAAATTTTAAATGTAATTTGTGAAACTAACTAGGTAAATACAATTATATTTGTCTAACTTTCGGAAAAAAGCAACCAAATAGTTGGTTGCTTTTTTATTCATCATACGTATAGAATGTCTTTTCATTTATTATCTGCTATGTGTCCCTTTCGCTCCCAAATAAATTTAAAATGAGGTTAGGAGGAGCGAAGGGAACAAGAACATATTTATGATAATAAAAAAAAGAGAGAAATCCATTTTATTTTAAGCACCTTATTTCTTCTATTTAAAATGTAACCTCAATAAAAAAGCTTTCACAAGAGCTTAATAATTTAATATAAATTCATTTTCTTCATCGAATTCTGAAACTTCCTTTTGTACAGCTGGTACCTGATCCACAGGGGATGAACTTGAGTAAATAGCAGCAACTAAAGTGATTAGAGACGAACAAACAACTACCCATCCTCCATAATACAAAGCTTTTTTCATAGTGATCTCCTCCGTATGGTATTCTTTATAAAATATACGACATTTCTAACTTGAAGATAATGGAACTATTTCCATTTAGTTAAAAGGTGAAAACCCTTAAAATTTTGAAAGGGTTAAGAACCCTTTCCGTTTAGCGAACTCGCTTAGCCATATTACTACCTAACTCTATGCATTATTTAGCTTATGTAAAAAATCATCTAGTTCTTCTTCGCTTTGAAATTTAAAAGAGTAGCCAAAATTAGTTGGTATTTTCCCCTTGTTTATCGCTTTCGGAAAGCTTCTTAATGCCGTATTGTGACTCGGTTTGTCAGGAATTTCAAACTTTTCCTTAGCTGTATCTGGGTGTAGAACAATCGTTGTTAGCTTATTAGGTAGTAAATATACAATCTCTTTAGTAATTCTGTGTTCAAATTCTATAGCCTTTTTCGTTGGGTGATTCAATTTAAATTTATGTTTATCAAAGATTTTATCAACCTTTTCGCTTATCGTAATGGTTTTAACTTCAGTGTCGTGGGTTTCTGACATATTCATACGTACTACACTTTCAATACTATTAATTTGTTCCCAAAACTTTTCCATACCTTGGGTACCAATACCATTTAATTTCATATGCAGCTCATCCATCGGATCGTTAATTTTATTTAGAGAAGTAATTCCTACACGTAAAAACTCACTCAATAGATACTTACATCCATTTACAGGAAGCGTAGTGATAGGCATATCCGCTAGTTCGCTAGGTATAAAAATCTTTTCATTTTTAAATTGAAGATGAGCATTCATGGGAGATAGCATTGCCTCGTTAGTGGCGGAAAGCTTTAGTTTCGCTACATTTTTTACTTCTTCCTTTTCTAACCTCATATCATCAAATTGTTTTTGAATCTCTAACCTCATATCATCAATCTTTTGATCTAGATATAGTTTAAGTGTTTTATCTTGATCGTTATTTGTTTCTGAGGCAATAGGAAGTTTATACGCCGGAGCTTTAAACTCGTACGTCACATACAGCTGCATATACCAAACGCTTATTTCAAATAAAAACTTATGAGTCTGCAGCACATCGGCAGTCTCTACTTCCTTCACGTCATGTACAGCTTTATTTCCCTTCTTTCGAATCCACTCTAATTTTAGATAAATATCTTCTTCAATCGCATTTTGACTATATAATTTATGTATTCTCTCAGCGTGCTTAAGGGCATATAGCTCCTCAAGTTCTTCTTCCTTACTCATTAACTTCACAAGGTGCTCACTATATAAACGGGCCTGTATCAATGAGGCATGAGGCTCGTTAAACAAATTATCTTCTATACGCTCAGCCAAGTTTGCTAATTCGGTCGAGAATTGTCTAACGAAATCAAATAAAAAATTCATCTTTCTCTCTCCTGTTTCTTAGTATCTATTAAGCTAAAAATTTCATTAAAAATTACTCGTTTTCAATACTATTTAGTTGAAATTTATTTAAGGAATGCTTTTATTACTCTTTCACTTGATATGATAGTAACCTTTGCAAATTAGGAAACTGATTATCTGGAGTAGATAAACAAACTTTATATCATGTTTTTGATACCAATTATTATGTATTAATTCGTTAGCACTCAACAGTTAGTTTTATATGTAAAGTTATAGATATTTTATATTATTTTAGCATAAAATCTCACAAAAAATACTCTCCTTTAAAAAACTACATAACCTTAGTGGCTATCATCACTGTTTTAGAAATTGTATAAATCGGGTTAAATTATCTGTTTATAAAGAAATAATCATCTAGATTGGTTTTCCATACAACTTTCATAAAAGCAGCTATTTAGGATAAATTATTACTGAAGAAACATATGCTACTGGAGGTCGTAACTTGTTAATAGGTGAGATTGTTCAAAAACTAAATAATGGTGCTTCTTATGAAGATATTGCTTCTTCCATTAAAATTAGTGAAGATATCTTGAAAGATGATTTAAAGAAATTCGGATTTCACTACGATGATAAAGAAAGAAATCTCGTATTTACAGGATACAAATCCGAATATGAAAATACACTTTGTATTTGTTACTCTGATATCAGGAAACTTTCTACTTAACATTTTTGCGTTAAAATGATATTACTTCTATTAAATCATAAAAGCGCGGGCTGAATTCAGTCCGCGCTTTTAACACTCTTCATTTTAGTTCTCTTTTTAATACTTTACCGAGCTGATTTTTAGGAAGTTGATCAATAAAATAAACTTCTGGAACTTTGTAACTTGCCAATCGTTCTCTACAATAGTTTAGAATATCTTCTTTTGTTAAAGAAGAATGAGGATCCTTTACTACATAAGCTTTAGGTTTTTCTCCATAAACAGGATCTTCTACTCCTACCACAGCAGCTTCTATAACAGTATCCATTTGCTCAATTACTTCTTCGACCTGATCGGGATAGATATTATCGCCGCCATATACGATAACATCTTTATAGCGTCCCATAATATATAAAAAGCCGTCTTGATCTATCTTTCCAGCGTCCCCCATATAGAACCAACCGTCTCGTAGCACTTTGTCAGTCGCCTCTTGATTATGCCAATAGCCTTTAAAACAGTAGGGGCTTTTTATAATGATTTCTCCAACTTCCCCTGTTTTTACTTCTTGTCCTGACTCAGGATCAATAATTTTTACTTCTACACCGGAAAGAGGCTTACCCGCCGATTCAATTTTTTCATTTCCCATATCCGGTGTCCATACACTCACTGTCCATGCTTCTGTACTTCCATACCCTTGCATCATTCTAATGCCTAACTTTTCATACTCTTTAATAAGATAAGCAGGAACTTTTGCTCCTCCTGCAATAGCAACCTTTAGTGAAGAGCTCTTTGAATCCGCATTTTTCACTATTTCAAGCATTTGCATATACATAGAAGGAAACGCTAGCATCATCGTGATCTTATGAGTTTCAATCGTTTCCCAAATGATTTCGGGTGTAGGATCTGACAACAGAAATAACCCCATTCCGTTGGAAACAGACTTCAAAATATTATTAATAGAACTCATATGATAAAAAGGATGCGAGGCAAGAAATCGACCATCTTCTTCATAGTCTATTCGTTGACTCGATGGTTGTATATAAGAATACACATGACCATGCTCAATCATACAGCCTTTTGCATTGCCAGTTGTTCCAGAAGTAAAAAGAAGCATCGCAATGTCATCTTGAGAGACCTTTATATTTGGATTTAGTATAGAATACGCAGAAAAAATTTCATTATATTCTTCAGTTGTCTCCACACTATTTTTTCTTCCTACTTGTAAAGTAATAACGTCATTTAATAGTTCAGAATCAAAAGGAATAGCCTCATGAAATTTTTGGTCGTAGAAAATAACTTTAGGTTGTGCACTGTCTAAAATATCGATAATCTCATACTTCGTCAGCTGCCAGCTAATCGGAACCGCTACGGCTCCGATTCTTAATGCGGCTAGCAGAATCGTAGGAAACGGATGATTGTTTTGACAGAGAATTGCAATTCGATCCCCTTTTTTAATGTTATGGCTTAACAGGTAATGAGCGAGTTGATTGACACGTTCATTATATTCTTTAAATGTATGGAAAGATGTACTCCAAATTAAAGCCTCTTTTTCAGCAGATTGTGCAGCCCTTTGCTCTAATAGTTCTCCAAGTGTATACATGATAGCTCTCTCCTTTAATGATAATGACCAGTTTGAATCATATTTAAATGGTGCTTTATTCTAATTACTTTTAAATCTATAAACTACATTACCCGCAATTAACGTTAACGTAAACGTTAATTGTGGGTGTTTGAAAAAACCATATCTTTTTACCATGTAAAAGAGACATATTAGTTATTTAGAACAGACTATTCAATATACTTTGCAGCTTATGCTGAGGAGTTCATAGCGTTTGATCTTGTATGATTCTTTTCTTTTTTAACTTTGGCCCCCTTTGTATCAGCTATTACATATGTTCTCTTTCTATGCGTCGAGTTAATTGCTAGTTGCACTCTCCATGTGAATAACAAAAATCTTAAGAGTTATATTAATAAAAACGCTAAGATAATATAGAACTTCTCTTCTTGCTATAGGATCTATAAATGACCATGGAGGAAAATATGAATAAAGTCTTTTTCATTTTTATGATTATTGGTGTACCTCTTTCAATTATTGGCAGCATTTTTAATTGGAATTATATTTTCATGTTTTTTATTTATTGCGTGACGTTAATTAGTTTGGCTAATTACATTAGGCGTTCCACTGAAAGCCTTAGCGTTGTAGTAGGTCCAACAGCAGGCGGATTACTTAATGCTACGTTTGGCAACGCTGCGGAAATTATTATTTCATTTTTTGCATTAAGTAAAGGATTAAATACAATCGTCATTTCCTCAATTACGGGAGCGGTTCTTGTTAATCTTCTTTTTGCCAGTGGAATATCCATCATTGTTGGAGGAATTCGGTTTAAAAAGCAAAAATTTAGTGTGTTTAAAACACGACATAATACCTCCCTCTTAATGTTTGCTATTATCGTAACTTTTGTATTGCCATTTATCTTTGCAAAACGCTTGGATGATAAAGATATGCAGGTTCTATCCACTTCTTTTGCTATTGTGATGCTGACTATTTACCTGCTTGCTCTTCTTTTTAAACTTGTCACACATAAAGGGATTTTCACTGGAAACGCAGAAGAAAATGGAGAAGAACCAGAATGGGGAAAAAAGAAAGCAATCGTTGTGCTTGGACTGGCCACAATTGTACTAGCTTATATTAGTGAAAAACTTGTTGGCACCATTGAGCCAGTAGGTGATGCTTTAGGCTGGAATCACGTTTTTATTGGAATTATTGTTGTGGCTATAGTGGGAAGTGCTGCAGAGTACGTGTCAGCAATTGCAATGGCCTACAATAATAGAATGGACGTAATGGTGGAGATTTCCATTGGTTCAACCGTCCAAACGGCCATGTTTGTTGCTCCTATACTCGTTCTGTTCTCATACTCGTACGATTTCTTGCCCCTTGTGTTTAATACAGCGGAAATGATTGCGATGATCCTTGCCGCTCTCATGACGGTGACCGTTGTGAACGATGGTGATTCCAACTGGTTCGAAGGTGTTTTACTTGTTGGTACCTACATTGCAATAGGCTTCAGTTTTTACCTTTTATAAAATTACTATCGAAACAAAGCGGAAGTTTTTAAACATAATCAAAGTTTTGCTACATCAATGATGTATAAACGAGCCCTTCATAAGCAAGAGCTCGTTTTTTACGTGTGTTTTGTCTAAATAGAAGTATTTAAAGTATACTAAACACTTCTATTTATTAAATTGTTTTTCACTTTTTCGTCCAAGATCCTTCCGTATTAATATTTTTTCATCCAGAAAATTTTCTATCTTTTCCCCTTCCCTTCCATTTGCGGTTTTATTTTCATTTATAAAGTCGTCACTGCTACTTTTCGTTTTATACTTCCCTCGACCTGCTAAAATCAGAATCTTTCGTATCGAGCATTTAAAAATAAGTGGGTAGGTCTACCACTTTATCCGCCTAGCATAACGGTAGACTTATTGCATGACGGTCAAGCTACAGTTTACGCATCATGGAATGGATCAACAGAAACAGTCGCTTGGCAGGTACTGGCGGGACCAACACCTTTTAAATTAGCAGTAGTGGTATTTACTGCCCCTCGTACTGGATTTGAAACAGATATTCATGCTGAGACAGCTGGTCCCTATTTTCAAGTGAAAGCATTATACTCCTGCGGGAACGTCATTGGTACATCACCGACTACTTACGTGAAAATAAGACGAAATAGACGAAAGTGAGCATTAATAATCCTCTATTCGATTTTTAAAAATGTTCTTATACTGGATTCCCCCTACTTAGCAAGCCTAAGGTGGGGGAATCTTTAATTCTTGAAGAATATATTTAAAGCATATTGTAAATTGTATTCATAATTAGTACCAGAATCCCCTTTTTTAAATAATAAGCTTCTGATGAAAAAGGCAATAAAATTTACAATTCAGCGTTCTTAAGCATTTTTTGAGGTTAGATAAGATAATTCACTAAGTAACTTTTGATTTATAGTTTCATAATAATTAAGTGGACTTCCTCATAAAATCAATTCAAACTTTACCTTTAACTATGTATCAATATTATTAATTTACATAAAAAAAATTCACTATCTACACCCCTATAAAACTATACATCTCGAGGCGTATATTACAAAAACATCCTCATCTAAATGAATATAGCAAAAAATGTTAAGAACAAAGATTTGTTTGCTGTTATAGTGAACGTAAGGTGGGTGAATGTAAATGAATTATGTAACTTGTATACAGAGAACGCTAGATTACATTGAGGAAAATTTGGAGACACAAATTACTTTAGAGAAATTAGCAGAAATCGCTTGTTTTTCTCCTTTTCATTATCACCGTGTCTTCCAGGCCATGGTGGGAGAATCTGTGATGGATTACGTGAGAAAACGAAGACTTACACGCGCAGCAGAACGCTTATTTTTCACAGATGAAAAAGTCATTGATATCGCACTTGATGTTGGTTTCCACTATCAAGAATCATTTAACAGAGCGTTCAAAAAATTTTATGATGTTTCACCGAAACAATACCGTAACGCAAGGAGAATATCTGGACCGCTGCGGGGAAAAGCCTACCTAACTACCACACTTTTGTCAGGAGGAAATAAGATGGAACCAAGACTAGTCACTAAACCTGCTTTTTATGTCATTGGATATGAGCTAAAAACGAAGAACGAGGGTGGCCAGAATAACAAAGACATTCCTGAATTTTGGCAACAGTACATGCAAAATAGATTAGGCTCTAAAATCCCCAATCCCCTAAACGAAAACGCGGAGCTTGGCATTTGCACTGATTTTAATCCTGAAACGGGTGAATTTGTTTATGTAATTGGCATGGAAGTAGAGGAAGGCACTCCAGCGCCTGAAGGAACAGTTTACAGAAGCTTCCCTGAACTAGAATATGCTGTATTTACTACACCAAAATCAAATGAAGAATCCTTCACTTCTTCTATTCAGTCCACGTGGAATTATGTTTTTACAGAATGGTTCCCTGAATCAGGTTATGAGCACTACGGATCAATGGAATTTGAACTGTATGACAAAAGATGCTATGGTTCAGAGAATAAAGAGATCGACATCTACATTCCTGTAAAAAAACAGGCTGTTAAGGCATAAAAGAGAAAAGCATTCCAAGTAGAAATTCACTTATAATGTTGAAAATACTCCTATACAAAAGCCTAATCTCTAATCAATTAAATTTAAGAGAGGGCTTTTTATTCTTTTGCATTTGGAATTTTAGAATCAATCAATATGAATATTCACTTCATTTTTAATTATCGTAATGTACGATACCGGCTATAAAAACATCTTATATATTTTTCTCACGTACATATTTTTTACATTTTATAGGAATGATAACGTTACTCGTTGTATAACAAATATTCACTCATATAAAAGGTGGTAAAACGTGCGACAAAGATATCTTCTGAAAAGCCCTAACAAAGAAAAGACAACAGCTTGTTCAGCAACTCCCTTATATGATGATGTAAAATAAAAATATAGAGAGACTATTGAACGAATTAGGAAATAGTTCTGATGTATCGTTTCGAATGGTTGAGTCTCCGTATCAAAATACGTTAAAAGCAGCCGTTATTCACCTTGACGGATTAGCAGATGAAAACATTATAAATGAGAATATCATGACTCCTCTTATTCAGTGGTTTAAAGAAAGTAATCAAGTAGTAACCGTCGAAAAGATAGAAGAACAACTACCTCAAATATTGACTGTATCTCAATTGACTATAAAAGAAAATTGGCATGAATTTGTGTCGGCAGTTTTAACTGGTGATACGGTCATACTAATGAATGGAAGTTCTAAAATTTTCATTGGCAATACAAAAAAACTTCAGTCCCGCGCAGTAACAGAACCAACCAGTCAAACTGTTGTTAGAGGACCTAAAGATAGTTTCACAGAGAATTTAAGGACTAATACTTCTTTAATACGAGCTAGAATTCAGGATTCTAATTTACGTTTAGACAGCATGAAAATTGGAAGCGTAACCCAAACAGATATAGGGATCATGTATATTCAAGGGAATGCAGATAAACGAATTGTAGAGGAAGTCAAAGAACGTTTAAAAGAGATTAAGGTAGATGGGGTCCTCGAGTCGAACTATATTGAGGAATTTATCCGGGATGATAGGACAACTATTTTTCCACTTCTATTAAATACGGAACGACCTGATGCCGTTGTAGGAAATTTATTAGAGGGCCGAATTGCTATTATTGTACAAGGAACACCTTTTGTATTAATTGCGCCCGCTATTTTTTCTCAATTTTTTCAGTCTCCCGAAGATTATTATCAAAATTATTACATTTCTTCCTTTTTAAGGATCTTGAGATTTAGTTCTTTTTTTCTTTCTATGTATGCGTCTGCTATCTATTTAGCATTGATTACGCATCATCAGGGACTCATTCCAAACACATTAATGGTCAGCTTAATGGCTCAAAGAGAAAGAGTTCCTTTTCCAGCAATTGTAGAAATGTTAGTGATGGAACTAGCTTTTGAGATGTTGCGAGAGGCAGGAATCCGAATGCCTAGAGCAATCGGACCAGCAGTTTCAATCGTAGGAGCACTGATTTTAGGTCAAGCAGCTGTAGAAGCAGGTTTTGTATCAGCTGCTGTTGTGATCATTGTTGCTATTTCTGCCATCAGCAATTTTACACTGCCATCTACTAGCATTGTCAATGCGGCCCGTGGTTTTCGATTTATCCTGATTATAGTTTCAGCATTTATTGGCTTATATGGAATTTTGCTTATGACCTTATGTATATGTCTTCATATAAGTAGTCTAAGATCTTTCGGTATTCCCTATTTTTCTCCTTTTGCTCCCTTTGATTTTAAAGAGCAAAAGGATGCGTTAGCTCGATTCTCTTTACCATCTCTTTTAAGAAAACAACAAAATAAATAGAAACCACATAAAGATGAATGAGGATAAAAAATGAAAAGTTACCTTTCACTTTTATGGATCACTGCCCTTTGTTTATGCGTTTCAGGGTGTTCGAATTATCGAGAATTGAACCAAATAGGAGTCATCATAGGATTGGGAATTGATGAGAATAAAAATTCGGAAGAACCCTATAAAGTAACCTATCAGATTATTAACCCAAGTGGTTTGTCACAAGGCAGTTCGTCGGGAGGACAAGGTCTTCCTGTCATTAATTACACAGTAACTGCCAAAACGTTAGTGGAAGCATTAAAAAAAGCCTCTGTCGTCATTCCAAGAGAACATATTACTTCTCATCTTTCGCTTATCGTTGTAGGTGAAAAGTTAGCAAGAAATGACCTTAGCTTATTATTTGATGCCTTGGATCGAGGCAAGCAAGCCCGTACAAGTATTCCAGTTTTTATTGCACGTGATGGAACTGCTGAGAAATTGCTCGGTGTAATTGAACCTTTCGAGGTTACTCCAGTCAAAAGTATCCTAAGTACAACCCAGAACAATCAAAAAATGTACGGAATAGTTAGTAATGTACAAGCATATGAAGTTATTTCTATGCTTTTGAGTGAGGGAAAAGATCTATCTCTTCCTGGAATCACCATTAACAAGCCCTCTCAGAAGGCAGAAGAAGCAGGCAATTTAGACAATACCAGCCCAAGTGCTATGCAGGTAAACGGATTAGCCATGTTTAGAAAAGGAAAATTAGTTCGATGGCTAGATGGCGATGAGGCTCGATCTGTTCAACTTATTACGTCTGAAGTGAAAAGCACAGCCCTTGTTTTCCCTTGTAATATAAATGGGAATATCACAGTTACAGCGACTGGAATAAAAGGCCAAATAAAAACAGCAATCCGCCGTGGACAACCTTTCATTCATACAGACTTGAACATAATGGGAGAAATTACGGAAATATCATGCCAAAAAGATTTAAGCAACCCTAAGGTATTAAAAGAGTTGGAAAAAGAAGTCCAAAAGGAAATACAAAAGGAAATTACAAAAACTATTCACATCGCACAAAAAGAAAAGGCAGATATATTTGGCTTTGGTGATAGCTTGTCTCGAACTAACCCCAGTTATTGGCGCCAGCATAAACAGAATTGGGAGAATCTATTTTCAAGCGCTAAGATATCCACGAATGTGAACGTCAGTATTGTAAATACCGGAATGCGGACAAATCCTTATGAGGTAAATTAAATGAGGAGCTGAAAAAGCATTGACTAAAATAAAAATCGATGGGTTTCAACTATTTTGTATGATGTTTATCTTTATATTAGGCAGTACGTTACTTTTAGATATCGGAAAGGCTGCTAAGCAAGATGCATGGATAGTCCCCCTTTTAGCTACTATTTTTGGATGTGTACTTACTGTATTTAGTGTATATCTCCTTATACAAGAGATACCCTAACATTCCTTTGACCGGCTATCTCATTAAAATCTGGGGTAAATATGTAGGCAGTGCTATCAGCTTTTGTTATATTATATATTTTGTTTATATTGCTTCCAGAGTACTGCGTGATTTTGAAGAATTACTAATTAGCTCTTCTTACTATGTTACATCAATTATTACGCTGGGCATATGCATGACCTTTGTGTTAATTTATAGTATTCACTTAGGAATAGAAGCATTCGCACGAGTTACATGCCTATGTTTTGTTGTTATTTTACTGACTCTTTTTATATTAAATGTTTTGTATGTAGTGAGAGGCTATATCAAAGTGGAGAACCTTCAACCTGTATTAGCAAATGGATGGGGAAACATAGGGAAAGAGTTAGTCCCTCTTGGTATTACTGTTCCTTTCGGGGAATTGATTACCTTCACTATGATTCTTCCTTATTTGAATAAAAAAAGTCAGGCTGCAATAATTGGGTTATCCGCCATTATATCAGGAGGAATTGTCTTAACCATTAACTCGATTATTCTTTTGTGTGTACTCGGACCAGAGACTGTTTTAAGATCCTCTTTCCCGGCTCTTACAGCTGTGAGTTACATTAACATAGCTAGTTTTATTCAAAGGTTGGATACCTTTATTCTTATTCTTATGGTCATTTTAGGTTTTGTTAAGATAACCATCTATTTCTTTTGTGCAGTGATTGGCGCGGCTGATTTGTTTCGAATGAAATCTTCTGTTACAAACATTTATTTAATTGGCGGTGTCATTTTTTTCTCCTCACTGATGATTGCTCCTAGTTACCAAGCTCATATAAATGAAGGACTCAAAATTGTTCCTTATTTACTACACCTCCCTTTTCATATAGCAATTCCTATTCTATTGCTGATTACAGCATATATAAAACAAAAAATAAAGCCTGCCCTTTCATGACAAGGGAGGCTATTATTTTTTAAAAACAGGAAAAATGCTAACAGTAAGGAATATCAAAGCAAATAAAATAACTAAAAAATAATCTTCCCCACGGGCAATTACAAAATATTGTTTTAGGTTATAAAACGATTGAAACATATAGTTTCCCTGAAAAACGTCGATGAATACAATAAGAACATAAGCCCCCAGCAAAATGCATAAGGATGGAATTATTTTAGCCATTATATCAGCCTCACCTTTTTCTTTTAAATTGCGGTAAATAATATAAAAATATACAAGGCGTCTATGAGATTTAATAATATTTATTAAATGATGAAAAATAATTGATTTTCTGCAAAGCAATCTGTTATAAAAATTTAATGCAACAAGAATTGTGGACAATGAGCTCTAAGGAGCTTTGTTCACCCTAACTCACACTTCTATTTTTGTGAATTCTTAATAAATAGTATGAGCCTAGAAAAAGTAATCCCACATTTGTATAAACATAAAAGATAGATCCATACCAAACATTCTTTTGAGCCAATGAATCAAAAACATAATGAAAAGAGTGGTATAGCGCTACATAGATTAAACAAAGATTCCAGAAAATATTTTCTTCTCTAGAATAAATCTCTCTTAGTAATAAAAGAATGATCCACCAAAACACAAGTATGGATGATGTACTGAGTAAGTTAATTGGATAAGTCTTATAGTAAAAGAAATACGCGCTGCTATAAAATAAAAGCAGCGATAATACGAACATGAATAATGGTTTTCTAGAGTGTTTATTAGTAATAAAAAAGTATAAGCCAACTAAAACGGCAATAAAAAAGTAAAAACAATTAAACAGATTTCCCATCTTAAACCTCAAAATCTTTATAATTTAATACTATGATATTTAAATTTCTAATAAATTATTTTATGTATTGGGTCAAAAACACGGCACTTTATGCTTCCTTCCCTCTTTTATATGTATAATACTCAAAAACAGCAATCCCAAAGGAAACTCCAATAGCAGTTGGAAATGCTGTTAAAAGATTAAAATTAGAAGTAAACAGAATATTAATCATTAAGTTTCCTCCAAAGAAGATTAAAAAATATACAAAGAATTTCAAAATAACTTTTTTCAAGAACTACCCTACTTTCATAGATTTCGTTTAAATTGACTGCTGATTCAATCAACACAGATTTTAAAAATTACGAAATTATAAATATAACCAATATATGATTATATTACCATAAATTTTTACTGGCCATAAAAAAAACCTCTTTAAAAATAGAGGTTCTTTTTTTATAACAGACAAGATATTTAGTTACTGTAATAACAAGAATTAAAGTTTCATTTGCAAGCTTTAATAAAGATAATCCTCTAATCCTCTTACTACCTATAGCTTCTCTACCAATTCATCAACATGGACACAAGTGAATCCTTTTGTTTGCACTGTTTTTAATACATCTCTTAACGCATTAATTGTGTTTCTTGGAGCTTCAGATTCCGCCCCGAGCGTATCTCCGCAGTCGTGCAGCAAAATGACGTCTCCGCCTTTTATGTTCGCTAGACGTTGTTTAATCTTTTCGCTTCCGCCAGAGGTTCGCCAATCTTCCGCCATGATTGACCATAGAATAATCTTATATTTACCTCTTCTAATAAAATCGAAAAGGTTGAGCATTCCCCAAGGCGGGCGATAATAAATAGGTGTGACTCCAGCGATAGATTTAATCACCTTGGCTGTATTTTTAAGTCCATTTCTAACTTTCCAAGGCGACATAAACCAGTTGGAGTGATGTACGTAGTTATGAATTCCGATTAAGTGCCCTTCATTATGCATGCGCTGAATCAGTTCAGGGTACTTTTTTGCTTTAGTACCGACCACAAAAAAGGTTGCCTTCACCTCGTTTTTCTTCAATAGTTCTTCATGAGAAAAAAACACCTCCAAGTGACTGCTCGGTAATCCATACCTAGTTATCAGCTTGAAAGTGTTTTTTATTTATATAAAATCAGAGCCTGTCCAAATTATTAACAATTGCGTTTTCTTAATCTGCGAACGCTGATACTTTCTAAACTAGTCGTATTTCTATTACCTGAATTATCTTCCCATACTAAAAATCCGCCTTCTGCTCGAATAAACGTACCATTTCCATCAAGTTGTCTTCCAGCAGAAAAAACTTGAATTTTATCTCCTCTTCGAAAATTATCTACTATAGAGCGAGATTGAGATGTACGACGATCTCCACTACGACGTCCTGGCATAACTTCACCTCCTTATACGTTTATAGTACATACTATGAAAAAAACGAAAATTGGCATAAGCAAAGCGCGTAAAATCACAAAAAATATTTTACCAATTTAAAATTTGGCATATCTGTCCATAGTATTTCTGCAATCTCTCTTACATTCATTCCTAGTGAGTATAATGCCTCTTTCTAGAGCACATATAAAAAGCTAGCCTTTAGTACGTAACGGTCGTTTTTGTTACCGCAATTCAAAACTACACTGAACCTCTTTCATCTCGTAACACTGTTGTTGCATTGATTTATTGACTATAAGATATGATTAAGGTGTCCGGTGTATATAGTCTAAAAAGTTGTATCTTTTAAACACAAAAAAAGAACCCTCCACAATAGGAGGGTTCAAACAGGGTAAGTAAGAAAAAGAAATATACATGCATGTTCCTGGGGGGCACTACGCTTGTATAATCAACTTATACCCGCTATTCACTGATTGAAACCGTTAAAAACATTTCAAATAAAAATTAATAGTTAATCTATTGAATACAATTATTTGTCTTTAAGCTATGTATAATACAGTCTTCATAAAGCCTTAAATTCTCTTTACTCGCCCACTTACGCTGAATATATTCAATAGCTTTGTCTTTGTACTCTACCTGTTCTCTAATATTAATAATTCGCATGACCAGGGCTCCTCTATTAAAATTAAATCCATTCTTTCCTATGTTCATAAATGAATTTGATATCGTTTTGATAATGCTCAAGATGCCCTTCGTCTATCATTTTTTGAAACGCAATATCACCATCATTGGCTTTTCTTGTGATTGTTTTACATAACCCCTCTAATCGCAGCAATACCATTTCTAAATAACCTTCCTGTAATTCTTCGCCATAAGATTCAAAAAATAATTTCACTCTTCGCTTTCTATGTTGAGCATGCTGTGATGAATTATAATGAATTTTCTCACCTGTTTCAGAAAGATAAAATCTACTCAAAGGGACGCACGTATAAAGAGTATAAGCGATGTCCCAAAGTCTTGGCCCAGGTGCTGCAACATCAAAATCAATAATTCCTGTTGGTCTCTCATCATTAAAAATAATGTTGTATATAGCAAAATCATTATGACATAGTATTTCAAATGGTTTAGGCGTGTTATCTATTGATTTCCAGCTGTCATCAAATAAAAAATCACTCACTGAATCATGATAAAGACGGAGCATTTTCCCTATTTCTATCAAAACATCATCGGACCACATATATTTCTTCAAGGGATAATTACCAGCTTCACCTTCAATAAATGACAAGACCTCTCTCCCTTTTTCGTCAATGCCTAAAAATTTTGGTGCATAACTAAACCCCTTGTTTTCTAAATGCTTTAATAGCTTATGAAATTTATGACTATCTGATTTTAATTCTCGTCGTACAGTATCTCCCGAGCGATAAACGTTAGAGACATTCCCTCCTGTTAGCACTTCTTCGTCCTCAAAGCCTGACATATAAATATTCCCCCTGAATATACCCGATTTGTCGTCAATAAGTGAAAGTGATAAAACATTCATCATAATAAGATACCTTATTTTACTACTGATTTAGAAAAGCTCGTACTTTTTCTTTTATAGCCCATCAACAATCTTGAGACTGACTGATAAGGTGTAGAAACTCGGTTATCGTCATGTTACGTTACATTATAAAAAAGAATCTTCATTCGAAGATCCTTTTAACTGCTTGTTTCATACAAAAATTTCCTAAAAAAGTGGAAGACTACTACTATGTTAAATCACCAAAAGCCTCCATCTGAGTGAATAATTTGTCCGGTAATCCATTCTGATTCTTCACTTGCCAAAAAGATAACTAATTTCGCGGCATCTCGGGGCTCACCAAGTCGACCCATTGGGAACTTTGGCAGTAACTCTTCCTTTAACTTACTGTTCATCCAGCCAGTGTTAGTTGGTCCAGGATCTACAGCATTAACAGTAATTTTAAGAGGTGCTAATTCAATAGCAACTGATTTAGTAAATGTAGAAACAGCCCCTTTTGTTGCAACATAAGCCAAATTTCCAGGCTCAGGTGACTTGTCTTGACCTGATACCATATTAATAATTCGACCGCCATGCTTACCTTCGATTAGACGTG
>NZ_JYOO01000002.1 GCF_000956595.1 Priestia aryabhattai B8W22
CCTTTATTATCTATTGTCCTCTATCATTTTTCCTCCTGCTTAGTGCATGAGACTAAAAGAAAAATAAAAAGCGGGCTGATGGATATCCATCAGCCCGCTTTTTTATTTCTCACGCATTATTTTGATAAAGCTCCCATGCTTCATCAAATACGGTCATACTTGATAAATAATGTCCGTTAAGCTCTAAATAAGAACTCAGTTCGTCATAATCTGTTGAAGATTTCGGGAAGCTGTGATCATCATAAGCACTTCGCGCAAACTCTCCCATTCGATCATGTTTTTTATTTGATCGGAATTTCATTATATAGTGATAAAAGGATTTCATTGTACTCCCCCTCCAGCGGTATGTGTATCTTTTCTATCATTTTCTTAAGAAATCTACAACTTCTTCTGTGATATGTAGATGTCGAACACTGCAATATAAGTGTTTTACTGGACAAAAAATATTAAATTCATGTTACAGTTGCAAAACAAATTTCACTATTAGCGTAACGAATAAATATTGTTATATCAATATTTTTCTTTTTTCAAAAAGACATTTGTAACAAAAACACATCGTTTTTATAACAAAAGCGTTGAATCGACAGGTTTCTCAAGCCTTTATGTAATTGCAAAAAAGAAGAATTCATGTTTTAATTCCGTAGTGAAAGGTTATTCTAACAATAATCGCCATTTAAATAAATCTTGTTGGTGGGAGGTTTACATCAGCATATGTTGAGGAAAAATAATACTATGAATACTCGAAATGCTTACTTTGATAATGCTAAAGTCGTATTAATTTTTTTAGTTGTATTTGGACACATGATTTCTCCGTACCGAACAGATAGCAGCGGAATGCTGTCCATTTATCACTTTATCTTTATTTTCCATATGCCTGTCTTTATTTTACTAGCAGGTTATTTCTCAAAAAATTTCCATAAAAAAGGATATTACAAAAAAATATTTACAAAGGTGGCTCTTCCTTACTTAGCTTTCCAAACTATCTATACCCTTTATTATAGTGTGCTTTATACAGATGAAACGTACACGCTTCAATATTTGGTTCCTAGATGGGCAATGTGGTTTCTACTGAGCTTAATTTTTTGGAAATTAATGCTTCCTTTCTTTGCAAAATTCCCGATGTGGATTAGTTTAACTGTCTCTATTTCGCTTGGACTTGCAATGGGCTTCATTGATATTGACGGATTTGATAAAATTCTAAGCATTAGCCGAATGTTTGTCTTCTTCCCGTTTTTCCTTTTGGGCTACTATTTGTCACAGCGCCAAGAGCCTTTTACAAATCTTTTGACAGCGCGAAATCGAATCATTGCATCCATTGTATTACTAGTTACATTAATTGGAAGCTATTCTTTCTTAGACGACACGGCTTACACAGATATGCTGTATGGAACGAACACGTACGACAATGTGGTCGAATTTTTAATGCGCGTTTCTCACTATGGAATTGCTTTTCTTGTATCTTTTGCCTTTATGGCTTTAATTCCAACGCGCGGTTTTGCTTTAACAAGCATTGGACAGCGATCTCTATACGTGTATTTATTGCACGGCTTCATTTTAAAATGGTTCTTTACAACTGACTTCTCAAAAAGTCTAGAGCCAACATCATGGGGTATTATCGTCTTAATCGCATTGTCCATTTTAGTAACGATGCTTCTCGGCAGCCGTATTGTCGATTGGTTCATCACAGGTACCAAGCTCATCATTCAGTTTGTTACACCTAAAAAAGCCATTCAGAAATTTTCATTAGCATTCAAACGTACGTTTTCATAAAAGTCATACTCCTAAAGGAGTATGACTTTTTTCATTTTCTTTAGAGAAACCAAGTAAATAATTTCATTTTGCTGAATTTTATGTTAACGTTTTAATATCTAAAGGAAGGGAGTTTTTCAAGATGGAATTAGCATATTATGCTGGAGAGTTTAGAGATATTAATGAGGCTGTTATTCCAATTGATGAACGCGGTCACCAGTTTGGAGACGGTGTTTATGAATTTATTCGTGTATACAAAGGAGTTCCGTTTTCGATTGAACGTCACTTAGACCGCTTAGAAAGAAGTGCAAAGGCAATTTTTATCGAACTTCCTGTTTCAAGACAAGAGCTAAAAGACATCATTCATCAAGCGATGGAAAAATCAACGTTAAAAGACGCTGATATTTATATTCAAGTTACGCGCGGGATTGCTCCTCGAAATCATTTATTTCCCGATGTACCTGCACAATTAGCGCTCACAATACGCCATCCTCGCCAAACACCTGAAGAAGCCTATGAAAAAGGCATTTCCACGCTTCTTTTGGAAGATGAACGATGGGCTAATTGCTATATCAAATCATTGAACCTACTTCCTAACCTTCTGGCCAAACAAGCTGCGGCTTCTAAAGAATGCAAAGAAGCTATTTTAGTAAAAGACGGATACATAACCGAAGGGTCGAGCAGCAATGTATTTGCCATAAAAGACAACGTCTTGTTCACGACTCCTGCCACAAGAAAAATTCTATCCGGTATTACGCGCGCTAACGTACTGGAATGTGCGCAGGAACAAGCCATTCAAATCCGAGAACAAAATATGACTCCTTCCTTTTTAAAAGACGCGGATGAAGTTTTTATTACGAGCACGTCTGTTGGTCTTTTGCCCGTTTCGAAAATAGACGAAGTCGAACTTCCAACTGTTCGTCCTGTTACAGTGGCTTTAAAACACGCCTACAGCCTGCGTACTGCTGGAACAAAGGCTTATCAATAAACAAATCCGCCCCTTACAAAATAAGGGGCGGATTTTTAGAATTTAAAGTAGTTGCGCTTTAATAATCTTGGCACTTTTAATAGCTCATCATACCGAATGGATTCATCAAGTTTTTTTGTATCGACCAGAAGCAGCTGTGTTTCAACTTCTTCTATGATCTCTTCTTCTTGATATGACATCCCGCAATTTGAACAGCTGATACATGGCATATGAGTAATCTCGATACTTCTTGTTCCGTCTGGCAATTCCCAGTATGCGGTATTGGTTGTTTCTACCGCTTTTTCTTCTTCGCACCATGCGCATTGAACAGTCATATTACAGGACCTCCTTAAGATGATGGAGCATCGTCGCTTTTACCGTCTTTTTTTAATTGAGCTTTAAACTTTTTATCCTTTAATTCATCTCTTTTTTCACGTTTATCTTTTAGACTTTCGTGAGCACTGTCACTTTCATAAGTTTTACGTCTTTTTACCCTTCCTAACCCTTCCGGTACAAGATTGAATTGAGCATCATTCATAAGGCCCGATATGCCGATGGAAGAATCTTTAGCATCCGATGCTGGATAAACAGCTCGAAAATAATCATCTGCACGCCCAGGCACATAGCTTTCTGGCTCTGGATACGTCGTAATCACGCCTTCAAAATTTCGCAGAACAACTTTACTTGCGCTTTGACTAATAATATAGTTTGGCTGAACCGCAATCTTTCCTCCACCGCCTGGAGCATCAATAACAAACGTTGGAACGGCATATCCAGACGTATGACCTCGCAGCCCTTCCATAATTTCAAGCCCTTTGGAAACAGGTGCGCGGAAATGCCCAATTCCTTCTGATAAATCACATTGATAAATATAGTAAGGTCGAACGCGTATTTTCACTAAATCGTGCATAAGCTTTTTCATGATAGCTACGCTGTCATTAATCCCAGCTAAAATAACCGCTTGGTTGCCAACTGGAACGCCTGCATCGACAAGCATTTCACATGCTTTTTTTGTCTCTTCCGTAATTTCAATAGATGTATTAAAGTGAGTATTTAACCACACTGGATGATATTTTCTTAAAATGGCACATAAATTTTCTGTTATTCGCTGCGGAAACACAACGGGTGCTCTTGTGCCAATTCGAATAATTTCCACATGGGGAATAGCTCTTAAATTCTTCAAAATATATTCTAAAATGTTGTCATTAATCAGCAAGCCATCACCGCCTGAAATGAGTACATCTCGTACTTCAGGTGTTTTGGCGATATAAGCAATCGCAGCATCTAACTGCTTTTTTGGAACGCCCATTCCAATTTGTCCTGAAAACCTTCTTCGAGTACAGTATCTGCAGTACATAGAGCATTGATTGGTAACCAAGAACAAAACGCGATCAGGATAGCGATGAGTCAACCCTGGCACTGGAGAATCTTCGTCTTCATCTAGGGGATCTTCTAGATCGTATTTTGTTTTATGAAGTTCTTTGCCAACGGGAACAGACTGCATACGGACGGGGCAGCGAGGATCATCTGGATTCATTAAAGATGCATAGTAAGGCGTAATATTGAGCGGAATTGTTTTGGTTGAAATGCGTACTCCTTCTTCTTCTTCAGGAGTTAAGTTAATGACTTTTTTTAAGTCCTCTAGCGTTCGAATTGTGTTTGTTAATTGCCAAATCCAATCATTCCATTTTTCTTCAGGAACATCTTTCCATAACTCAATATCTTTCCAATGTCGGGACGGCTTATATAAATCATATAACATACAATCGCTCCTTTATGAAGATTTACTATTGTTATATGTTACAGCCCATAAATTGGTTAATTATTTCTCACCCGTTACTTTTTGACAGATCCTTCACCCATACGTTCATATCTTCTAACGATTTATAAATGTAACAATTATTCATTAACCGTCCCGTATAGATATACCCAAGCTGATGAAAAGCGGCATTCATCCCGAATGAAAGCGCTCTCGATATTGTGTATGCACAAAAAATATGCCGCTGTTTTAGCTCCGCCTCTAGTGCGCTTAATAAATGCTTCATAAATCCATACTTTCGGTAAGCAGGGAGAGTCGCACAATCCGTTAGTTCAGCATTGTGATAAACATAGTCAATTTCAGCAGAAGCAGCGCTAACGATATCGTTCTTGTCAACGATGATATAAAACAAACTATCTTCTTGAAGCAAACTAGAGAGATACTCTTCTTCGTAGAGGGGAGTAGGATATACTGTGAAGATTTGACGGTAGAGCTGAGAGAGTTGTTTAGCGTCAGATGAAATGGCTCGCCGCATGATCAGTTGATTCGATAATGGAGAATAATCAGATGTCGGCAAATTCAAAACATCTTGAAGCAGCTCTGTTTCTTTTAACGTCTCCCCGCTGGCTCGGCGTGATTGAGACGTATAGTAGCATAAAAGATACGCGTCGCTTCCGTTAAAATAGTAGGGAACAGTTGCTTCTAAAGAAAATCCCAAGCTCATCCAGTCCAACAGATGTTCGGCACGTGCTTTTATAATCCACTTTTCGTACGTTGCCTTATCCATTTCTTTATATATATAGCTGTAAATATCGTTTACATTTCCCCGGTAATCATCTATTCTCAAACGTTTGTTACATTCATCTAAAAAAAGAGTCATAGCAAAGGTTGGTTGACAAATATTTTCTTGTTTCGCCATTTGTTTGTATCCTCCCCCTTTTTAGCTTAGTCCGCAATACTGCACCAGTCTGCTATGGTAAGAGCAATAATTTCTGCTGCGTCAAGCATCGTTTGAATACAAATATACTCATTCGGAAAGTGGGCTACTTCTGTTACTCCTGGTCCAAACACAACTGTTGGAATATCTCCAACTTGTGACAATATCCCTCCGTCCGTTCCCCAAGGAGATGCTTCAATGATCGGCTGTTTCTGTTTCACTTGATAAAAAGAGGATGAAAGAGAGGTCATAAGCGGATGCTCTAATTCAATTTCACCGGGAAGCCAGTGGGCCCCAAACCATTCCAAGTCGACAGGGTGCTCAGCAAACCACTCATCACACTGAGACAAAAGTTCAAGCCACGATTTCATTTCCGCTCTAACATTTTTCATTTTTTCATGCGGAGCAACTCCTATCCTGCCTTCTAATACTACTTGATCAGCAACTGAAGAAGGCCACGTTCCTCCTTGTATATTTCCGATATTAATTGGCACGGGAATAGGAATTTTATTATAGAGCGGGTCTGTAATTCGGCTGTTTCTCTCTTTTTCAAGACCCTCAATATGTTTAAGCACAACAGCTGCTTTTTCAATGGCGCTCACCCCTTCATACCGAGTCCCTCCATGTGCTGCTACTCCATGTACGGTCACGCGAAACCACATCGAGCCTTGCTGTTTAGGGAAGATCTTCATGTTGGTTGGTTCTGGAATAATGGCACCATCTGCTTTATACCCTCTAAGCACGCAGGAAAGTGTTCCTGCCCCTCCGCTTTCCTCTTCTACTACGCTTTGAAAAATAACATCTCCTTTTAATGAAATGCCTAGCTCTTTTAATGCTTGAATCGCTAAAAGTAACGAGACATTCCCTCCTTTCATATCCGTTGCACCGCGACCATATAGGTTTCCATCTTTTACAACGGCCGTATAAGGATCTTCCTTCCACTGTGAAAGATCGCCGGGAGGCACGACATCAATATGTCCATTTAAAATGATGGATTTCCCTCCACCTTTTCCTTTTAACACACCTACCACATTCGGGCTATCTCGGAAACTAGAACGGTTGGAGGCAAAAGCTTCATGGGTACGAAGTGTTTTTTCGTCCGGTTCCCATATATCAATATCTAACTGCAGCTGTCGAAGGCGTTCAATGACAATTGCCTGCGCATGCTTTTCAGAACCCTGTACGCTTGCTTCTTCTACGAAACGCTTGAGCAAACGCACTGCACTTTGACGATGCTCTGTCATCCAGTTATGAATAGATTGCTGTATGTTCATGTAATGGTCCTCCTTATGGTATCGTAATCAATTGATCACTCAGGCGAACGGTCGCTTCTGTTGAACTCAAAATATCCTCTACGGTATAAGGAGACATTAGCTCGGTTAGAAGAAGCGCATCTTTTTCTACTTTAAAAACCGCCCGATCCGTAATAACTAATCCCACGCAGCCCGAAGCAGTAAGAGGTAAAGAGCACGTCTTAACCAGTTTTGGTTCTCCTGTCTTGCTCGTATGATTCATTAGCACAATGACTTTTTTTGCTTTTTGAGCTAATTCCATCGCTCCTCCTATCCCGGGAACTCGCTTACCTGGCACAATCCAATTAGCTAAATCCCCTTTTTCACTCACTTCTAACGCACCAAGAATGGTCATATCGACGTATCCTTTTCGAATCATCGCGAAGGCTATAGCACTATCACAGTATGAAGCCCCTTGAACAGTAGTTGTTGGATAGCCTGCTGCATTGCAGACATTCTCATCTTCTTCACCTAAAGGAGGCGAAGATCCTAACCCTAAAATTCCGTTTTCAGCATGAAACATCACATGAACAGCGCTTGGTACATAATTAGGAATAAGCGAAGGAATGCCAATCCCTAAGTTAACAATCATGCCGTTTTTGATTTCAGCCGCAGCACGTCTTGCAATACGGTGACGAATATCTATTCCCAAACCCATTTCCAATTCACTCCTTTTGAAGGCACAATATAATCCACAAATACACCTGACGTCATCACGTTCTCTGGGTCAATGTCGCCAAGAGGAACGATTTCATCCACTTCAGCAATAGTTATACGACCTGCCATAGCCATTAATGGATTAGTGTTTCGAGCGCTTTTATCATAAAGCAAATTGCCGAATGGATCTGCTTTTTTTGCATATACAAAAGCCACATCGGCTGTGAGCGGTTTTTCAACTAAAAATGTCTTGCCGTCTACTTCCACTTTTTCTTTTCCAAATTGAATAATGTCATTTTCTATTCCTACATCAATCAGTACTCCTCCAAGTCCAACTCCTCCCGCTCGAATCCGCTCAGCAAGCGTTCCTTGAGGAGAAAACTCAACTTTCAGCTTTTCTTCTGTCATCAGCGTTCCAGCCACTGGGTTCGATCCAATGTGAGAAGCGATCAGCTTTTGAATTCTTCCTTGACTTACTAATTTTCCCGCACCAATATGAGGAAAACCTGAATCATTACATATCAGTGTAAAATTTGATTTTCCACTTTCAATAAGACCGTCAATGAGAGAAGGCGGACTGCCTACTCCTCCAAACCCTCCTATCATCAGCGTAGCAGCATGATCCACGTATTCAATCGCTTGTTCCACAGTTGTAATCTTTTGAAATGAGTTTTCAACCTTTGTCACTTATTTCACCTCATTTCCCTGTTTTTCATTTTGTACTTCATATAATGTTTTCGAAAGCAGCTCGACCGCTTCATCAAGTTGACGATCAGTAATTGTAAATGGCGGCGAAATAATAATACCGTCTCCTTCGACTCCGTCTGTTCCTGCTTGCGAAGGATAAAGGAGAAGACCATTTTTCTGGGCCTTACTTACTACGCGCGCCGTCATATTTTCGGAGGATGAAAAAGGCTCCTTCGTTTTTGGATTTTGCACAAGCTCAAGACCAATTAGTAAGCCTTTGCCTCGTATATCACCAATGATAGGGTAAAGAAGTTGAAGCTCCTTTAATTTTTTTACTAGATAGTCTCCTTTCAGCGCTACTTCTTGAACAAGATTATTCTTTTCAATATAGGTTAAGACAGCTAGCCCTACAGCCGATGACAGCGGATTAGCGCTTAGCGTATGGCCGCTCATAATTAATTTGGATCCGTTCATGATAGGTTCAATTGTCTTGCTGCTAGCCAACGTAACGGCTATTGGCGTATATCCTGCTCCCACTCCTTTTCCAAGAGTCATGATGTCCGGTTTAGCTCCCCAGTGCTCATACGCAAACATCACGCCTGTACGCCCAACCCCAGTCATGACTTCATCGGCTATCCATAATACATCATATTTGTCACAAATTTCTCTTATCGCTTCATAATAACCGGGAGGAGGCGTAAGGGCTGCTCCGGCTGCTCCTACAATGGGCTCTGTAATAAAAGCAGCAATATGTTCTGGACCTGTTCGTTTGATAACTGTTTCCAATTCGTGAGCACAAGCAAGATTACAGGATGGATAGGTTTGATGAAACGGACATCGATAGCAATAAGGAGGTGAAACCGAAGGATAATCTTCAAGCAAAGACGAGAAGCGTTTTCGCCTTCCAACGTGCCCTGACATAGACAGAGCTCCTATTGTAATACCGTGATAGCTCATCCAGCGTGACAAAACCTTTGTTTTGGTTGGCTTTCCTTGCTCTTGAAAATGCTGAATAGCCGTTTTCATAGCCGTTTCATTCGCTTCTGTCCCGCTGTTAACAAAAAAGCTCCACTGGAAATGATTGCTGCTTAATTCACATAGTTTTTTAGCTAGGGCTTCTGTCGGATCACTTGTAAACTGCGACCGATATACAAATGCAACTTTCTGTGCCTGATCGGTCATCGCATCAATAATTTCTTTTACGCCGTGTCCGATACTTGCTGTAACTGCCCCCGAAGAAGCATCTATGTACCTTTTTCCATCTTGGTCGTACAAATAAATTCCTTTTCCATATGAAATAACTGGGTAGTCATCGTCGAGCAGCGGCTTTATCACATGGGTCTTATTCATTTCCGCACTCTCCTTTCAAACACACACTCTTATTAAACTGTATGCTGAAAAGAAGAGTTTCTTGCCAATAAAAAAAGCCCTAGCATATAGCTAGAGCTTTTACATTCATTAAGCCGATTGCGTTACAGATTTATCGATACGCTTTGCTTCTGACTCAGCCACAATAACGGCACACGCAGCGTCTCCCGTAATATTTACAGATGTACGAAGCATATCAAGCAAGCGATCAATCCCGATAATCAATCCGATACCTGCTACAGGCAGGCCAACCGAACTCAATACCATCGCTAGCATAATGAGACCAACTCCCGGCACACCTGCTGTACCAATACTAGCAAGCACCGCTGTTAATACAACCGTCACAAGAGCACCCAGCGACAGGTCAACGCCGTATACTTGCGCAATAAAAATAGTCGCGACACCTTGCATAATTGCCGTTCCATCCATGTTAATGGTAGCACCTAACGGCTGAACAAAACTGCTGATGGACTCCGGGACACGAAGATTTTTTTGAGCCACATTCATTGAAATCGGAAGCGTTGCATTACTGCTTGATGTACTGAATCCAACTGTCATCGCAGGAGCAAAACCTTTAAAAAATTCAATAGGGTTACGTCTGGCCATAAGAGCGACTGACCCCCCATATGTTACAATCGAATGGATGAATAGTGCGAGCACGACTACAATCATGTAAAGCCCCATCGCTTTAATTGCCTGCCAGCCTTGACTTCCAACCGCTGTTGCAAGAAGCCCAAATGTTCCGTAAGGAGCAAACTTCATCACTAGATTTACAAGGTACATCATCAATTCATTGCCTTGCTCGAGTAAATTGTAAAGCCCTTTGGTTTTACTTCCAAGCATCGTAATACCAAAACCGATAAAGATAGAGAAAACGATAAGTTGAAGCATATTTCCTTCAGCCATCGCTTGGATTGGATTGACTGGAATCATATTTAAGAATGTCTCTCCAACCGGCGGTGCTTTTTCAGCTTCAAAAGAAGCGTTTTTTGTATCAAAAGATCCAAATGTTCCTGGTTTAATAACAAACGCTAATAATAAACCAATTACAATAGCAACGGTTGTTGTCACTAGGAAGTACGAAATTGTTTTTGCCCCGATTCTTCCCAGTTTTTTAGGATCTCCTAAACCTGCTACGCCTAACGTGATAGAGAAAAACACAATTGGTACAACAAGCATTTTAATTAAGCTTAAGAAAATTTGCCCAAGCGGCGTAAACAAGTACTTGTCCAGAGGAGCAAAAGCACTTGGAGCAAAAGCATTAATCAACACTCCTACAACAGCACCAGCAATTAGCGCGATAATGATCTTTGTCGATAGCTTCATAGATTTACCTCCCATAAATAAATTATATTAGAATGATTCTAACTACTATACTTATTTTACCATGCATTGAGAACGATAACACTCTAAATATACAATATATTAAAAATTTTCAGATTAATAGTTTAGGAATATTTTCGGCTATACAAAAAACCATGAGAATATCATGGTTTCATAGACCTGTTATTCCCTCACTGAATGCTTACGGAGTTAGCTGTCGGATTCGGGTACGTGAGTTACCCTACTTGATTCATTCAAGATTCACCCCAAGTACATTACGCACAAATATGGGTCCCCCGTTCTCTTATAAAACAAAAGAGATTAAGCAAATAATTTTCTTTAATATTTTTGCATGATAATAATTGTTACTTTAATTAAAATTCATTTTATGTATTCCTGTCAAGTTTTTATTCAAAAATAATGCAGAATTTTATCATAAAAAGTTGAGAAATGTTATATTTTTAACTATTTACATCGTGTTTTAATAAACTAAAAACACTTATTTAACAAGACTTACAATCTAATGGATAAAAAATTAATTCAAAAAATAGTTTGTAAAGTGAACTTTCTTCTTATCAACATCTATTCATAAATTTGCATAATTATTCTAATGTCCGCGTGCTTTACTGCTTTCATAAATATTTTACTCATCAAAAAACATCTTTTTCCAACTGTTGATTTTATTCTTATTATACTGCTTGATATAAACTTACTAAATTTCCCCTCTCGTTATTTAACACATATAAAAAAAGAGGCCGTGACGGCCTCTTTTTTATACAGTAACAGGTTCAGAACTTGCTTTGCGATTCTTTAATTTTTCAACAATGTCACGCGCTACCCACACACCGCACGCACTTGCCTGCGCGAGTCCTCGCGTAATACCAGCTCCGTCTCCTCCCACGTATAAACCGGAAATTTCAGTTTCAAACTTATCGTTTAACTTCGGACGGGCGGAGTAAAATTTCGCTTCCACACCGTAAAACAGCGTATGTTCAGATGCTAATCCAGGCGTTACATGATCCAGTGCTTCTGTCATTTCAATTAAGCTTTTCATTGTATTGTATGGAAGCACTAAGCCCAAATCACCAGGGACAGCTTCTTTTAACGTTGGTTCTAAAAAGCCTTCTTTAATTCGATTCGCTGTTGAACGACGCCCCTTTAAAATATCTCCATACTTTTGAACAACTAAGCCCCCGTTTGACAGCATATTAGCTAATCTTGATACTTCGTGCGCATATTCGTTCGGCTGATCAAATGGATCCGAAAATTTATGTGAAACAAGCAGCGCAAAGTTCGTGTTTTGACTTCCAAGCTTCGGATCTTTGTATGCGTGTCCATTTGCTAACATAATCCCTGAATGATTCTCTACTACCACATGTCCTGAAGGATTGCTGCAGAACGTTCTCACTCTTGTACCTACAGACGTATTGTAAATGAATTTTCCTTCGTACAAGTGTTTGTTAATTTCCTCCATAACAACGTTAGATGTTTCTACTCGAACACCGATGTCTACTTGATTGTTAATCATTTTTAAACGGCGTTTTTTTAGTAAGTCGCTCATCCACTTCGAGCCGTCTCGACCTGGTGAAACCACAACTTTATCAGCCGTAATTCTGTCACCATTCTTCAATTCGATACCGCGCACGATATGCTGACCATCTTCTTTTTCTGTTATTAAATCTGCTACTTCCGTTTTATACTGCATATCAATTTTTTCTTTTAAGTATTCATAAATGCTTTTTAAAATTTCTAAATTTTGCTCCGTTCCTAAATGACGCACCTGAGCACGCAATAGCTTTAATCCTGCTGCGTATCCGCGTTTTTCAATTTCACGAACTTTATCAGTTAACGGATCCGTAATCGTATCGGTTGCTCCGTGTTTTAAATTAATTTCATCCACATATTTAATTAAATCTACCACCTGGGATTCAGACAGATAATCCGTCATCCAGCCTCCAAATTCACTGGTGATATTAAATTTCCCGTCTGAATATGCGCCGGCTCCACCGAAACCATTTGTGATAGAACAAGCAGGCAAACAGCCAGCAAACTCTTTTCTGCCAACTGCAGGCGGACATTTTTCAATTTTTTTCTGAAGAATCGGACAATTACGTCGATAGATATCGTGTCCTTTATCGATTAATAGAATAGTTGCTTCCGGTAATTTTAACGTTAACTCATAGCAAGTAAAAATTCCAGCGGGTCCTGCCCCTACCACAATAACATCATAATTTGAGTTCATTGTACATTCTCCCATCATCTTTTTTCTTTGGGTAAAAGATAAAAGTTATTGACCGAATTTTCTTTTTTTATTATCATTCGGTTATTTTCTAGCCATTTGATAATATATCAAAAACAAACCCTTTAGTCAACAATATACACGAACATTAAAATAAAAAATAAAAAAATATTCGTTTTTATTCCGATCAAATAAAAACCAGTGAACGAATAGCAAGCGCTACGAAATGTTCACTGGTTCTTTAATGTACGGAAGAGCAATTTCTACTTTTGTCCCTACGCCTACTTTGCTCGCAAATGAAATATGCCCTTGATGCTGTTCGATTATTCGGTAGCTAATCATTAATCCTAGCCCTGTTCCGGTTTGTTTAGTGGAATAAAAGGGTTCACCTAGCCGAGCTAAAGATTGCTCATCAATTCCACAGCCTTCATCCTCGATAATGACCATGCCGTATTCATTTCTTTTCTGAACGGTGACTTTAACTGTACCTTTGCTCATTGACTCAAGCGCATTTTGAATTAAATTAATAAAAACTTGTTTAAGCGCATTTTCTTCACAAAAGATTGTAATCTCATCACTAATCTCATTAATAATACGACAATTTTTATAATTGGCGTGTGTATCTAATAGTAGCGTCACGTGACGTATGATTTGATTGAGACTTTTAGGATGGTATGAATTTTCAATTTTAGGCTTGGCCAGCGTTAAAAATTCTTGAATAATGGATTCGACGCGATTCAATTCTTCAAGCATAATATCATTGTATTCTTCATTATACTGTTTCGATGCTTTTAACAGCTGAATAAACCCTTTAATCGCCGTCATTGGATTACGAATTTCATGTGCTACTCCTGCCGCTAGCTTGCTCACCATTGTAAGCTTTTCAGATTTGCTTGCCATTTCATCATATTTTTTTCGATCCGTTACGTCACGAATAATATACTGAATGGCATCCTGTCCTTCAAACTTAATTTTGGTTGCCGAAGATTCAATAATGACGACCCCTTTTTTAGTCAATAGTTTCACATCAACACGCGGCCTTACGGACATTCCATTCATCAGCTGAACCATTCGTTCTTTTACGATTTCTAAATGTTCGGGGTGAATAAAGTGAAGCCAAGGACGCCCGATATACTCTTCTTTTTTCTCGCCGCCAAGAAGTTTAACACCAGCGGGATTCAAATATTGAATTCTGCCTTCTCTTGTTACAATAAATGCATCTTGGCTTTGCTGAACAAACTGCTTATATTGCTTCATTTTCCGAATGACTTCCTCTTGCTTTTCAATACTTGAGGAAAACTCTTTCCACTGAACAACTAAGAGCGGAATATCCTCTTCCGTGCGCTGAATATGGATGTGCATCGGAAACTGCTGATCTACTTTTTTCTTAAGTAAAACAACTTTTTCCTCTTGCTTTCTTAGCGGTTCTACTTCATGCTTTTCGATAAAAAAGCGATTTGGCTCTTCAAATACATTACAGGAAAGAAGTCGTTCCTCCGTCGTTTTAAAAAGGTGGCAGCACGCTTCATTTAAAATTTGAATATCTCCATCCATATTCATTACGAGCATTGGTGTAAATGACATTGAAAATAGCTGTTGAAATACTTTTTCCTTTTCCATATATTCACCTTCGCTTATTGAGTTACTAGCTATAGTATAATATGGTAAATGTTGATTTGGCAAAATTTTTTTACTATTTAAACAATTTATATGTAAGTTTGTCCTTTTCCATCTGTTATAAAAAGCTCGCACATGCGAGCAAATGACACCTAATCAGCAAAAACAGGTGCAGCCAATGATGATTAATAAAATAAATAGTACAACAATTAATGCAAATGACTGGCCCGTTCCGCAATGATGATAACCGCCAATTGGATAGCTAATTGGATAGTGGCAAGTATCATATAGGTGGTGATAGCCTCCGTGATGGCATGGATCGTAACAATCGTAGTTATACATAGCAATCTCTCTCCTCTTGTTTTTTTATTCATTTCGTACACTGTACTTTATATGCGTTAGTTGATTGTCCTGTATGTGCATTCGCCCATTTTTTACTTTCTCTTACGCCATATTCGCCTTTTGGGCTGCAGCGTATACGAAAACAGCAAAAATAGAATACTTCCCATCACCAGTAACGTAGTAAAATCTTTCATAAACTCAATAATGACCCCTATATACGGGAGATGGTATGCGTAGCTTCCAATCACTTTAAAAGAAGCAGGCAAAGAATCTCTTTGAGCTGTAACCAGTACATCAAGCTCTTGATTATGGGCCAGTACAAGTTCATTCTTTGAAGAAGGTGATGCGTCTCTAAAGACAACTATATCTCCGCGATGCAGGTGGTGATAATCCGTTTCTTGAACGGTCACGGTGAAACCAAATAAGCTTGGAACTGTACTAACAAACAAAAATGTAAAGCAGATAGCATAAAGAACAAGTACATATCGAAACGCAGAAAACATACATTTATTGATCATAAGTAATCAGCTCAATTCGCTCGGCTACTTTATTTAGCGCGGGGGTAATGTGAATAAATGAAGTAGAGCGCTCTGTAAACTGAATTAAAAGTAGCAGCAGTAAAAAACTTAACATCATTAACCGTAGCATCCGAGCATAAAAATCGCGCATGCTCTCACTCCTTTTTCTATACTAATTTCGGTCGTACAATGAGCCTTCAGTCAATAATTTGATTCAGTATATGCACATAGAGGGCATTTGGCTCATTGTTTCTTCTGGGAGGTCTCGGGAGTGATCAGTGATCGGCATAAATTATGAGTTTTAGCATATGTTTGGTTACGTATGGAAATGTTTTTATACTCCGACAATAAGGGAGCTGAACATATGGCTAATTATTCCTTTGATCAATATATTAAAAAAGCAATGAAATACGATTTTCTAGCTAACTACTATAAGTATAGTGATCCCTCTAAGCATATTCATTATTATCAAAAGCATTTGTACTATATTCAGCAGGCCATCTTAACTTCTTCTGAAAATACGAATTTGCGCGTAAATCCGCCGCAAATTCGTATACTTCACGCTTCTCCAGATTCTCCATCTGTAGATATTTATATTAACAACAAACGAGTGATCCGCAATTTAACTTATAAACAGGAAACAGATTATATTGAATTACAAGAACCTGGAAGATATACAATTTCTATTTATCCCGCTGGAGAAACGGAAAGACCTGTTTTAACAGAATCATTTACATTTGAAGGAAATCAAAATTACACGGTAGCGGCGGTAGATGAGCTAAACAAGCTTGATTTATTATTTATCTATGACAATACGGATGTACCAAGTGGAGAAACAAAGCTTCGGTTTGTGCACCTTTCTCCTGATGCTCCCGCTGTGGATATTGCGGCTAGAGGCGGAGACGTCATTTTTTCTGGCGTGCAGTTTAAAGAAGTCACAAAATATTTGCCTTTATCCCCCATGCACGTTCAACTTAGCGTGCGCATAGCAGGAACCAAAAATGTAGTACTCGAAATCCCGGCACTGAACCTTCGGCCGAATCGAACATATACGGTATATGCCGTCGGATTTGCTAAGAACCGTCCTGTATTAGAAGCGCTGATTTCCCAAGATCGTTAACAAAAAAAACCTTCCAAATTGGAAGGTTTTTTTATTCACTGCGTGAAATTAAACGTACGCGAATATCATCATTTTTCAAATCAAACTTTTGTACTTTTACAGCAAAATCACTCTCTAACTTCATCTGCTGTAACGCTACGTATACTGATTCATTCTTTGGATCAATCGTTACCCATTCTGGTAGCGCAAAGTTATTATTTACATATCGAAGCACTGTGCGGACAGGGAGCTGCAGCTTTCCAACAGAAAGTGACTGCTGTTCAAGCACAATATCTCCATTTTTTTGTACGATTGGATCAAATGTCATTCGAATATTAATATCATCGCCGAATACTTGAATCGTTCCGTCTACTCTTACTACATCGGTAAGAGTAATTTTGTAGTTAAGCGGCTGATTCTTAAATTCTTTTTTTAAATATTTATCAATCAGTACATTTAAGTCCGCTTTTTTAGCCAAAATAGTTAGTTCTGCGTCTCCTTCTACTTTTTCAGAGGGAGTTGGATTGGCCTTGTCAACCGGTTGAAAAATAAACGCAATAATAAGGATAGCCCCTAGAACATTAATCCCTAATAACGCGATAAATAGGGTTTTCCACTTTTTCATATAACAATCTCCTTACTCGTTCCCACTCTCTTTCGTGTTTTTCTCTTTTTCATCAGATGTAACTTCTTCTGCTGTTTCCTTTTTCTGGTCTCCAACGAGAGGATCTTCTTCCTCCATTGATTTACTAATGCGCTCAGCCATTAGTTTGTACCCTTTTTTATTAGGGTGAAACTCGTCTTTCCCTAATAAATTTACGTCAGAATCATAAAAAATATCATCAATTTTTACATAACTTACATTATCATATTGAGAAGCAATTTTCTCGCTTGCCGCATTCCATTCATTAATAACGACATTAATTTCTTTCACATCACTTAATGATTTAAAGAATGGATTATAAAAACCAATTAAATAAATATGGGCATTAGGATTAAGCTTACGTATACGTGAAAACACG
The DNA here is from genome assembly GCF_000956595.1 of Priestia aryabhattai B8W22. Classification (GTDB taxonomy): domain Bacteria; phylum Bacillota; class Bacilli; order Bacillales; family Bacillaceae_H; genus Priestia; species Priestia aryabhattai. Next base: position 17,577 of record NZ_JYOO01000002.1, read on the forward strand.
TCATTTAGCCGTTTTTCATATCTGGACTGCTGTGATTCAAACGTCTTAATTGAGATATTGTAAAAGTAATCCCTTACCACTTTCATCACGTCATTGCCGCCAATCGTCAAGAAAACGATGTCTGCTCTGGATACTTCAGCTGCTACTCCCGGCTGATTTAACCTCGCTAATAGCTGATCCGTCCGGTTTCCTCTTTTGCCTAGATTCTCTGTTCGTACATTTTGCACTTCATTTTGTTTAGAAAGGTATTTAGTTAAGTATGGTACATAACCGCCTTTTTTAGACTCATCTCCTACTCCTTCTGTTAATGAGTCACCAATGGCTACAATATCTAAATCTACAGGAAAAAAGCCTTTCGGAATATGCTTCTTAGGTGTTAAATCCACTTCTTTTTGAACGGCTTCTTCTTTATTGTCCGCCGGCAAAAAAGTCGTCGTCGAACAGCTCGCTAACACCACCGCACTCATACTGCTTATCACTATACTTTTCCATTTTCTCATCATAACACCTACTAACTATGCTGTATTCTCGCTGTCACAAGCAATACTGCTTACCGCTCTGAATAACTATATCTTTATATCTTATCATACTATGTCAAGTTGATATTTTACTACGTTTTCTATATATAGTATATGTAAAAAAAAGGATAACCATGTTTGTTTCATAAAAATATCCGCTAACACATCACTGTAAAGATAGCTGTGTTTGGCGGATAGATTTGACAAATTTATAGCTCTTACTGAAGGGTTTTGATATCTTTGATCATATCATCATAAGGAGGATCAGTCACTCCCTGATAAGATTTTTGAACCACTCCATCTTTGTCAATGAGAAAAAAATACGTACCGTGAATAACCTGCGGATTTTCTTGCGGCTTTTTCACAATCATCTTAAATTGATCCAGCGCAAACTTTTCAATTTCCGCTTGTTTATAACCCGTTAAGAAATCCCAATTCGAAAAATCAGCGCCAAATTTAGCCGCATAGTCCTTCATTTTCTGCGGAGTGTCCACTTCAGGGTCTACGCTAAATGAAACAAAGCGAACGTCCAGCCCTTCATCCTTGGCCATTTTTTGTAATTTAGCCATATGAGCCGTCATTGGGGGACATACGGTTTCGCAGCTTGTGAAGATAAAGTTAGCTACCCAAACGTTCCCTTTCAGCTGACTTAGCCCTACTTTCTTTTGATCTTGATTAACATAAGAAAAAGAGTCCATCTTCCAATTAAGCGGATTTTCTATTTTGGAACCACAGGCTGTTAACATCATGCAACTAATGAGCAGTAAAAAAACAATTTATAAGACCAGCTTTTCATATGTTCCTCCTGCACGATTAAAGTTTAGTCATAGCTAGGGAAAATCAAGGTAAACGTTGAACCTTTTCCTGGTATGCTTTCCACTTCAATTCTTCCATTCATTTGTTCGACCAGTTGATAAGAAACCATCAGACCAATCCCTGTTCCTTTTTCTTTTAAAGAATAAAACGCTGTTCCCAGCCGGTTCACTTGTTCACTGGTCATGCCTATACCAGTATCTTCAATTTGAATATGTACATGCCCTTCTCGCTTGTAAAGTCCTACTCGAAGCGTTCCTCCAGCTCTCATGGCTTCAATTCCATTTTTCATAATATTAAGCAGAACTTGATTCAATTCGTTTCGGCTGCCGCGAACATACACCTCTTCTTTTGCGTCTAATTCTATGAGTATATTGTTTGTTAACAAAGCATAAGAAGATAATAAGTCTACTAAGCTTGTAATACACTCTAAGCAGTTAATAAAACGATGCTGATGAACATCCGGCTTGGCTAAAGATAAATAGTCATGAATAATCGCTTCCGCTCTGTCCATTTCGTTAATCATAAGATGAATGTAACTTAATTCAGTGTTTGAAAGCTTTGTATTATCTTGAAACAGCTGCAAAAACCCCTTTACCACCGTCATAGGATTTCGAATTTCATGCGCTACAGAAGCAGCTAATTGACCAATTGCATTCATTTTCTCTGCTCGCTGCAATTCCTTTTGCATCCTTGTTTTTTCCATAATGACTTCCAATTCATCAATCGCTTTGGTAATTCCGTCTTTTGTATGACTGAGATCTGTTTCTACATTCAGGTGTTCTTTTGTTACCGACACTTGATGAAAAAGCTGCTGCAGCCGCTCGGTCATTTCATTAAATCTTGTGTGTACATTCCCTAACTCAGAATCATCTTCGTGTGTCAGCTTCACATCAAATTCCCCTTGACTTACCGCTTGAATCCCTTCTATTAATTCCCCAAGGGGCGACATTAATCGCCTTAGTCCCCAGTCTTGAATCACAATAATGAAGGTAAACAGAAGCGTAAACGCAACGACCAAAGACACAATTAAACGTTTTTGATAGATATAGATAGCGCTTGCATCTATATCTACACCAAGAATAGCCACAACTTTTCCAGAGCTGTTTGTAATAGGCGATAAAACGGTTATCCACGTCCCGAATTCGTCTTTGTATGTAGATGTTACGATATTTTTCTTTTCTTGTTCTGCTTGCTTAAATGATTTATAAAATTCTTCTCCCCCATAATAAATCATGGACGGCTCTAGCGATTGTTTAATTTTCTTATTCGCTGTTACGATAATCTTATTTCCATGCGATTTGAATTTTTCGGTCGTCATAATATATCCCTGCAAGTATGACGGATGCAATTCATAAATCTTTCTGAACTGCTTTTCTAGCTCGTCTTTTTCAGGAATCGTCCCGTTCCTTGAATCCACTGCTGCTATTACGTCTTGTTTAGATAAAGACTCCCTCCATAAATCGGCCATAATTAACACGTGCTGCGTTAACGTCTCTTTTGCCATTTTTTTTTGAACTTGATAGCTAATGGCTAAAGAAATGACTCCAAGGGCGACTACAATTAAAGTAGAAAATAAAACCGTTTTGTTAAACACACTCAAATTTCGAATATATTTTTTCATCGGTATACTCCGGATTCAAAAGAATAGTAACCAGCACAGCATTCGCTGGTAGAAAGTTGATTCTATTATATCACACGTTCGTCCACTTCTCTTTCTCCTTTTTCCAAAAAAGAGAAAGCCAAAAAAGTGACTTGCAAAAAGCAACTCACTTTATTCAGCAAAATACATAAAACCAATTGCACCAATACCCGTATGCGTCGAGATAATAGGCGTGGTATCTTCAATCGAAAATTGCGTATAGCCTCTTGCCTTCACGATTGATTCTTTTAACTTAGAAGCGAGCCCAAGTCCATCTGCATGTACAAGCCCTACTCCTTTAATACTTTTTCCTTCTGTATGCTCTTCAAACTGTTTCGTTAAAAACTTAACAATTTGAGAATGGCTGCGCACTTTAGCAACAGGAGTATATACTCCGTCAGCTAGAGAAGCAATCGGCTTAATATTTAAAAGAGAACCGATCAATCCTTTTCCTCGTCCAATACGTCCACCTTTAACCAAATTTTCAAGCGTATCAACTACGACAAAAAGATTCGTATTTTGACGCACCTCTTCCAGGCGCGTGATAATTTCTTCTACTGTATGCCCTTCTTCAATCATTTTCACCGCTTCAAAGACTTGAAACGAAAGAGCTTTTGTAATATACATAGAATCGACAACGGTGATATTTCCTGCTACCATTTGAGCCGCGCTTTCAGCTGCTCGAACAGTTCCGCTCATTCCTCCAGTCATATGAATCGAAATGACGTCATACCCTTCACTCACTAATCGTTCATATACTTCAATAAAAGAACCAATAGCTGGCTGAGAGCTTTTTGGTAATTCTTTTGAATTTTTCATTTTTTCAATAAAATCTGTCGGCGTTAATTCCACGCGATCTAAATACGTTTCATTATCAATGTTAATACATAAAGGTATCATCTCAATACCGTATTTTTCAGCTTCTTCCAACGTTAAATCAATTGTTGAATCCGTTACCACTTTAATTTTCGCCATGTGTTCACCCCTATAAGATGCATTGCAGACTAGTATAACATGAACGCTTACAACAATATAGTTATAATAGAATGCAAGTTTTGCTAATTCGTAAAACGCATGTTCAACCTTTTATATCAACAAAAAAAGTTGACTCTGCTGAAATATTCAGAAAAGTCAACTTTTACGTTTATGCATTATGCTTTAATACATGAGACTTAAAGAGCTGTTCGTAATCTTTCCATTTCAGCACGCGTTTTAAATATTCTTGAAACGAGTAGGTTTGCTTCGGAACTGATTCGTTCGTGATTTGTCTAATAAATAAATCAAGTTTTGCAGATAACATGAACCGAAACGTGCTATTTTCCTCTAAAACTGGAATTTCAGTAATTTTTACTTTTTGACCACTGACATGTTTGAATTCAAGGCTTTTTAATAGCAAGGCGATCAACCCTCTTTTTACCCGTTTATTTTATTATAATGCTTGAGGCACTTTCTGTCTTGATAAAATAAAAAGAAAACACAAATATTTTTTAAAATAAAAATGCTTCATCAACTTATTCGACAGTTGATGAAGCATTCCTTTTTAAAACGACCTTCTATTTAAATAAATAAGTGAAACAAGTTGCTTTCTTTATTAATTTCCGTGTAAGGAAATCCTTTTTTATCCATACGGTTAATTAGTGGATAATAATCTTCTTTATGCTTAAGCTCAATTCCCACAAGTGCCGGCCCGCTGTCTTTGTTATTCTTTTTCGTATACTCAAAGCGCGAAATATCGTCTGTCGGTCCAAGCACTTCGTCTAAAAATTCACGAAGAGCTCCTGCGCGCTGAGGGAAATTAACGATAAAATAATGCTGTAATCCTTCATAAATCATCGAACGTTCTTTGATTTCTTGCATACGTCCAATATCATTGTTGCCTCCGCTAATGACGCAAACAACCGTTTTTCCTTTAATTTGCTCACGGTATGAGTCAAGAGCAGCAATCGAAAGAGCTCCTGCTGGTTCTGCTACAATCGCATTTTCATTGTATAGAGATAAAATGGTTGTGCAAACCTTGCCTTCAGGAACAACTACAATATCGTCCACAAGCTCTTTACTGATGTCATACGGAAGCGTTCCAACTGTTTTAACAGCCGCTCCGTCTACAAATGGATCGATTGCCGGTAGCGTCACTACATTTCCATTTGCTAAAGATGTCTGCATACCAGGCGCGCCTGCTGGTTCCACCCCAATCACAGCTGTTTGAGGCGAGATGCTTTTTACGTATGTGCCGACACCGGAAATTAATCCGCCCCCGCCGATACCCGCAAATACGTAGTCAATTTCATCTTCACAGTCATTGAACATTTCAACGGCTACTGTACCCTGTCCTGCAATAACGTCTACATCATTAAATGGATGAATAAATGTTCGATGCTCCTCTTCACTGCATGCAATAGCTTGTTCATAAGAATCATCAAACGTATCTCCGATTAGTACGACCTTTACGTTATCTTTGCCTAGAAATTTCACTTGATTAATTTTTTGGCGCGGCGTTGTGCTCGGCATAAAGATTTTACCATCGATATTTAAATGACGGCACGCATATGCTACACCTTGTGCATGGTTTCCTGCACTTGCACAGGCAATTCCATTTTCTAATTCTTCTGGGGATAACTTTTTGATTCGATTGTACGCACCGCGGATTTTAAATGAGCGCACCACCTGCAAATCCTCACGTTTTAAATAGATATTACATTCATATCGTTCAGACAAAACGTCATTACGCTGTAGTGGTGTATGCACAACAACATCTTTAATCAATTGATTTGCAATCATGATGTCCTCTAAATGTACGTGTTTTGTTCGATTATCTACTTGTTGTTTCATAACCAACTTCCTTCCTCTTCTACCATTATTAATTTGTACATTATATCACAAAAAATTTAGAAAAATCATTATTTTTCATTAATAATAACTAAAAAAACTTTTCCAACTATTTCACTGTCCACATACTTTACATATGTTTAGCAAACGCTAAATAGACTTACAAAATTGCCCATACTTTCTACATGCAGCTGATGCGATAACAGGTATAAATTAAGAAAGGTTGTGGAACAAATGGATTTTTCACTTCAAAGTCATGAAAGTGCCGTTCCGTGCGAAGTAGTTGCAGATGAAGAAAACGGTAGATATATGCTTCGCAAAGCAGATACAAGCGGAGAAGTTTTTAATACACCAAGCGAGCTAATTCAGTGGATTGAAACAAACTGGAGCGCTGAACAGTTTGTTAGCACAGCCGCTTTTCACGAAATGATGAAGCAATTAAAATCAATATAAAACACCCTGCCTTTTTATAGGGCAGGGTGCGTTTTTTATTAACAAGAAAAATTAGCTTCGCTCGTATACGGTAAAATAATACGTGTAGGGATTTTTTTCATCTTTAATTCCTTGCTGCTTCGAAATAACTTTCCATTCGCTAAAATCAATCGCAGGAAAATGTGTATCTCCTTCAAACGATTCTTCAATATGCGTAATATAAAGTCGGTTTGCAACGTCTAACGTTTGCTCATATAGAGTAGCTCCACCTATCACAAACAGCTCGTCTTCTTTTTGAGCATCTAATGCTTCTAGTTCCTCAACTGAATGAATAACGGTTGCTCCTTCTTGCTGGTAATCTTTTTGACGTGTAAGAATCACATTTTCACGATTAGGGAGCGGTCGTCCAATTGATTCAAATGTTTTTCTTCCCATCACGACCGTATGACCCGTTGTGACGCGCTTGAAATACTTCAAATCTTCTGGAAGGCGCCATGGCAAATCGTTATCTTTGCCAATAAGCCCGTTTTGATCCATTGCGACAATAAGAGAAATCATACGCTTACAGCTCCCTTGATATGAGGATGCGCATTATAGTCTACTAATTCAAAGTCTTCAAATTTAAAGTCAAAGATAGACTTTACATCTGGATTGATTTTCATTTTTGGTAATGCATGAGGCTCACGCGTCAACTGCAGGTTTACTTGTTCGATGTGATTGCTGTAAATATGCGCATCACCAAACGTATGAACAAAATCACCAGGCTCTAAATCACACACTTGTGCCACCATCATTGTAAGCAGCGCATATGAAGCAATATTAAACGGTACGCCTAGGAAAATATCAGCTGAGCGCTGATACAATTGACAAGACAATTTGCCGTCCGCTACATAAAACTGAAATAAGCAGTGACAAGGCGGCAAAGCCATATTGTCTACATCAGATACATTCCAGGCGCTTACCATTAAGCGGCGGGAATCAGGATTGTTTTTGATTTGATTAATAACATTTGTAATTTGATCAATTTTTTCTCCGTCCGGCGTTGGCCATGAACGCCACTGATGACCATACACAGGACCAAGCTCGCCGTTTTTATCCGCCCATTCATTCCAAATGCGCACGCCGTTATCCTGTAAGTACTTAACGTTTGTATCTCCTTGTAAAAACCAAAGCAGTTCATGAATAATTGATTTCAAATGAAGTTTTTTTGTCGTTAATACCGGGAAACCTTCTTGTAAATTAAAACGCATTTGATAGCCAAATGTGCTAATTGTACCTGTTCCTGTCCGATCTTCTTTTTTTGTTCCATTTGCTAACACATGCTCGCAAAGTTCAAGATATTGTTTCACTTCCGACACTTCCTTTATTAAAAAGTCCTTTTCTATTGTATAAGTGTTCACAGGCTAAGTAAACAACTAAATCTCAGCTCATACAGAAAAGTTCTTTATCATTTAGATAAGCGATTCCCTCAGAAAAAACGAGACTGAGACATAACGAAATCAATTAAATAATCGAGTATAAATTGCTTATGAGACCGCGGTTGATCTCCGTGAAAGCGCTAGAAGCAACTAAACAGATGAAACCTACTTTTACTATGACCATAAAAAAATCCGAACGAATTTCATTCTCTCACAAGAATCTCGATTCATCGTTCGGATCTTCCTTCGGCTAAACTACTTCTTTAACAGCTTAGTATTTGTTAATTAAATACAATTGTGCGGTTCTCATGAACTAAAATGCGGTCTTCTAAGTGCCATTTCACAGCGCGTGCAAGCACCGTACGTTCAATTAAGCGTCCTTTTTTCTTTAAGTCATCCGCATCATCACGGTGGTTCACGCGTTCAATATCTTGTTCAATAATTGGTCCTTCATCCAAGTCGTCCGTTACATAATGAGACGTGGCCCCAATTAATTTTACGCCTCGTTGATATGCGCGTTCATATGGACGTGCTCCAATGAATGCCGGTAAGAATGAATGATGAATATTAATGATGCGATATGGGTTTTCAGCCACAAAAGTCGGCGTTAAAATTTGCATATAACGCGCCAAGATAATTACGTCAATATCATAATCTTTTAATACTTGAAGCTGTTTTGCTTCTGCTTCTTGACGAATGTCTTTTGTCGCTGGTATATGCTTAAACGGAATGCCAAACGATTCGACTACTTCGCGCGCATCTTCGTGATTGCTTACAACGACCGCGATGTCTGTCATCAAGTCTCCGCTTTCCCAAGCCCACAGCAGCTCTAGCAGACAATGAGGCTCTTTTGACACAAAAATAGCTGTTTTTTTCAAATTATGAGCATATGTAAACTGCCAGTTCATTGAAAATGTATCAGCAATCTTTTTGAAGCTTTCTTCTAGTTTTACTTCTTTAGCTAATAAATCCTCACATTCAAATTCGAAACGGATAAAAAACATGCCGCCTTCATGGTTCGTTGAATGTTGACTCGATTCTACAATATTTGCGCCGTGCTCATGCAAAAACGTAGAAACAGCCGATACAATACCCGGCTGATCCGGACAGCTAATTAATAGTCGACCGCGATTTTTATATTTCTCTTTATATGAAGTTAAATGTTTTTGAATATGCGATTTCATGTAATTCCCTCTCTTTTTTTAAATATACAGACAATTGTACCATTATCCTTGCAGCGATGCGACATTGAAATAAAGCTGTGACAAAAGAAAACCGAAACGTTTGCTTCGGCTTGTATACTTGTTGTTCTGATATCTACTCCAATCAAATCGTTCATTCACTCATCTTTATATTCTGTACATACCTAAAATGAGTGTTTCCTAAAGTACTGTAGCTCATCCACTTCTCTTACTGCTTTTGAATCAAACATAAAAAAGCCGCTGGCACAACACCAGCGGCTTTTCCTTATTATTGCACAGCTTTTTCACTCACTTCATGCAAAGCATTCCGTACCTTGCCATATTCGCTTGCGTGAGGACGATCTCCGTCGTCTTCGTATCCATAATCAAACATTCGATTTCGATTTAACGTTAACTTAGTAATAGTTGGACGCAATAAATCAAATAATTCAAATCGTTTTTGTAAATGTGGAAATGATGCTTGATAATGTAAAATTTCTGCTCGTACACTTTTCCAAAAGTCCTCTTCTTCTACACCTTCATGCTCTTCTAAAATGCTTGCTAAATAGCGGAAGTGACAAATAAATAACCCTGTTAAAATAAACTGCGTCAATCCTTCCGGCTCTTCGCTGCGCAGCACTTCTTTTAATTCAAAAGATAGCTGCTGCAGTTCTTCAAACGGCTGATCACTAATATTCACGTCGTCTACAAAATCTTTCATAATAATTCGAACCGGCTTGTTATTTTTAAGAACCAGTACTGTATTTTGCCCGTGCGGGGAGAATACAGTTCCGTATTGATACAAGTAGTGAAGTAGCGGCGGCAAAACAGCGCTGGTTAGCGCATCAACCCACTCGTTAGGAGTCAGGCCCGACCGTTTTATATACGACGAAACTAAAGCTTGTCCTTCACTGTCAACATGTAATAGCGCAGCTAGCGTAATCGCACGCTCGTCTTCTTCTAACTCTTGATAAATGTTTTCACGCCAAACGACTCCAAGCATTTCTAAATACTGATAAGGTGCGTTTTTAATAGAAGCAAACGTTGGCTGAGATACGTTTAACGTAGCCACTTCGCCTAAAAGCCCTACTTTGCACGTATCTTTTAAAAACGTGTCGCGATCTCTTATGCCTTTTATATGCTGAGTGACTTGAGGAGCAATGACCGTCCTCTCACTTGGAAGGCCTCTGTACACAAGCGTATTTAATATACTCATTGGAAGCTTTACGTGATACTTATCTCGATTTGTTGTATTCACGAATGTACGAATCGACTGCTGAGGCAAGTATTGATCCTTCCCTTCTCCTAAAGGAACAATTAAATCATTTGCAATGTATTCAGCAAATAAAGGAACAATTACGTTTAGCCACTGCCATTCATGGACGGGAATATAATAATAATCCGCTGTCGAAAGGTCTTGGTTTCGTAACTCTTTTTCAAATTCAGCTAGCGTATCAGCGCTTAGCTCCTGCTTCATGACATCATCAAAACCGAGAGTATCCAACGAATGAAATGAAGCAATTTGCTTCTCTACAGCAATCCATGAAAGCTGAATTTCTTGTTTTTGCTCAGGTGCAAACCGAAGATAGTCATCATAACCAAACCCAATGCGCCCTTTATTATACGTAATCCAAGGATGTCCCGTCATTTCACCTTCTAGCTCTGCATAATCCATATTTGCTAATTCATCAGCTGATTTTCGATTTTGCAAATGCAAATCTGCTACTAACGTATGAAAATATTCTTTTGCTAAATGACCTGCAGTTGAGCTAGACATTCCTTTGTCTTCTGATAAGCTAATTAACAGCTGAAGCGCTTCTGAAAATGTAGGGTTTGACGTTTTAGACGTTAACTTAATACTTTCTGGGAGTACTGAAACACTATCAAACATCCGCTGTTTCGCTTGATATGTATACGTAACACCTCGGTGGTCTTCCCATTGATACATAGCAATCGCACCCTGTTTTTGCAGTTGTTTCGGCTCAATAATATGTTCATACATGAATTCCTGCAGCATTTTAGCTAAAAGCTGCCGATTTGCTTTCTCCCATGATTGCTTATTAAATACGGAAAGATTCGTTTTTTTGATCTTCATCCTTCATTCTCCTTTACTTGTCTTAGAATAGGAATTGTTTTATTTCGCAGCGGCATCACAGCATTAGCAGCTAGCAAAGCAGCTGCTCCCGCTACTAAAGGAAATGCCAAATCCACTTTGCTGATTTCTAATGCTAAAATCGGTGCAATCAGCAGGGCGGTATTTTGAACAGCAATAAGCCAGCTGTAATAGTAAGCAGCCGCTTCTTTACTTTTTCGAAATAAATAGATATCCAGTATAACCATGCTGAGATAAAACCCGGCTCCATATAAAATTCGGCTGATAATAAACACGCTGAGATGATCAGCGTATGCTTGCAAACACAGCAGCAAAACACTAGCAACCGTTATACTATAAAAAAGCGGTATAACTTTGCCGTTCAATAGTTTGGTAGGTACCGTAAGCTTTAAGACAATGGCCATAATGCTCGGCATCGCGTATAACAAAGCGCTGTCTTGACTGCTCATGCCATATGTTTCATGTGTAAACAATGTAAAATAAGGGCGAATGACATTGTGTCCAAGGTGAAAAAAGAAAATCGCCAGCAAATAAAAAAAGATAGGCTCGTTTGTGCTTTGAATGGACGGCGTTTTCTCTGTTTTTAAAGTTGATGCTGTTCTTGTTAAGAGCCATACGGCCAGTACCGTATCAGTTAAAGCAAAGTATTGATATACTTTAAGCGGCATTTCCCATGCAATAACCGTACTTCCAAACAAGCTAGCCACAATAATAGCCGTATGAACAATAAATACATACGTTGTTGCAGCACTTGCCTTTTTCTGTCCTTTTTTCATGCCTCCTACTAAATATGGGTATAAAAGATATAAACTGCTTTGAAATACAAGCAGCACTAAGGAAGTAGCTAAAAATCCATAAAAAGTAGAAACTTCGCTCAAAATGACTTTAATTAAGGCCGTCATTAGAAGTGACGCTACAACTACATATTTTATGTTCCATTTCTTAAGCAGCATTCCCCATAAAGGTGTCATGACAATGACCACAATCCGGCAGCAAATAATGAAAAAAGACGTCATCGTCACTCCATCTACATGAAATGCATGTGTAAAATACTGTGGATAAAATGGTGATAATAATACTTCTGACGTCATCGTCATAAACAAGCAGATAAAAACAAAACGCGCGGAAACCATTTCTTAAAATCCGAACTTTTGGAAAACAGTATTTTTATATATTTTGTACACGCTTTTGCCTGCAATTTGGTTAATCAAAACAGCATTTCGATAAGCGCCTAAACCTAAGTCCGGTGCTCCAACTCCATGTGTATGAAGCTCTCCGTTTTGCACAAATAGCTTGGCTCCTTTCTTCTTCATCTCAACTTGATAGCGTTCGTTAATTTTCAGCTGGCCTTTTTCATCGAAGAGTACATGTTCTTTTAAACCTTCCATAAAAGCAGGCTCTTTTGCATGATAGCCCGTAGCCATAATGACAATTTCACTTTCTTCTTTTTCAAATGAGTCCTGCTCGTATTGGTGAAGGGTCAGAAGATGTGTATCGTTTTTCTTTTCAACGCCTGCAAGTTCCGTAAGCGCGCGCATCGTTAGCGGTACTTCTTTTCCGCCAATTGTTCGTTCGTAAATCAAATCATAAATATCCCCGATTGTTTCAAAGCTTATTCCTTTATAGAGAAGAGCTTGATTTTGTAAAACGCTCTCTTTTTTCTCTTCGGGCAATCTATAAAAATAGCGGGTATAATCAGGTGAAAAATGTTCAAGGCCAAGCTTTGAATATTCCATTGGATAAAATCCTTTTGAGCGCGTATACCAATTCAGCTTGTAATCAAACTCAGGCTGCTGCTGAAGTAAATCATAGACAATTTCAGCTGCGCTTTGACCAGAGCCAATTACGGTTATACTTTTAGCCTGCATCGTTTGCTCACGCTTCATTTTATAATGAGCGGAGTGATAAAACGTATCGCTTGCCACTGTTTGAAAGTCTCTTGGCACTAGGGGCTGCGTACCTACTCCAGTAACAAGATGATAGCTGTAATAGGTATGAAGCTTCCCCTCTTTTTCTACCGTTACTTCGTAGTAAGGCTTAGCTTCTTCATGCATTTTCACTTCTTTTACTGTGCTGTTAAACTCAAGCCCACTCAGCTGGCTCGCTACCCAGCGGCAATAGTGATTGTATTCATTTCTCGGAATATGAAACTTCTCAAAGAAATAAAACTGATACAAGCGCTCATGCTCATGCAAATAATTCAAGAACGTGTATGGACTCTTCGGATCCACCATCGTGACCACATCTGCCATAAACGGCACTTGAAGAGTTGTTCCTTCTAAGAGCATTCCTGGATGCCAATTAAACTCATTCTTTTGTTCAAAACATTTATATGTACAATCTGTTTTATCAATTAAAGCGGCTAATCCTAAATTAAATGGACCAACTCCTACTCCAATTACGTCTAAAATGTCCCGTTGTTCCATTCACTCCACCTTCTTTCAAACACTTCTCTTTCACATTTCAGCAGTACACCCGTTTTATCAGGCAGCGACACTTCTTTCATAAATTGAAAGCCGCATTTTTTAAATACTGCAATCATTTTTTCATTTCGTATATCTGGCTCCGCTATTACTTTAACAGTGTCTGCTACGTTAAACTTGTGCTTTAGCAAACTAAGAAGGAGCGGATAAATATAGCCTTTTCCTAAAAAAGCAGGTTCTCCAATTAATAAATGAATCCCTTGATCCCCTTTTTCATAAGAGTAATAGTTACTGATAATATCGCCTTCAACCGTATAAGATTCCCAATAGCTCATAGGTACACCGTCAATTTCTCCAATTAGCAGTTTTTGATGGGAATCCGCTAGAAACGTTTTTAAATGCTGCTCGTAAGCCTGTTTTGAAATATTTAAATTCCAATACGGAATAACATGCGGTTCATGCATCCACTTGTACAGTCGTTCGAAATCTTTTGCAAAAGAAACAGAGCGAAAGGTAATGCTCTGCTCCTTTTGCTGAACCCTAAATGGATACTGCGTTTGTAAGGCCGATTTCATACACGTACACCTGCAGATTCGTACAATGGATTCTCGACATTTACATAAATAGACTGTGTTTCAAGCGATCCTACCAGCTCATCCATATCATGAACGCGCGTTAAGAAATTGGCTTTGCAAGGAAGCACACTCTCTTCTAGCATTGATGAAACAAGCCCCGTATGATCTTTTTCTTTGTACATCTCGATCTCTTGTCGCAAAATCAATAGCAGATTTGATTCTTGAACGAGACCAGCTGCACCAAAAGCGTTAACTAATCCTAAGATATGATTAAAAAATACGTAATAACGAAATCTTTCTTCTGCTACAGCGTCATCACATACCGTATCGCTTTCTCCGTTTAAGGAAGAAAGCAGCTTGCGAAGCTCTTGTTCCTTTGATTTCATAAAGTAATAGCCTTGGTTATCGCGGTAGTAAAACACCGATGGATATCCGTTTTCATCAAGTTTAATAACGGAATTTTGCTGATGAGCTTCCAGCGCAATTCCTTTTTGAGTGTAAAGCCACATCATAGGATGAAAAGAGACATTTAAATAGCGTTTAAACCAGCGCTTGCTCACATCTTCAGTCGTGCTATTTTCACTTGCGGCAATATGATTAATAATATTTTCAATTTGAGAAGCTTCTCCAAACACATGATCTTGACACAAACTAGCTAGAAGTGTTGTACGATCCCCTTGCTTACCTTGAAAAGGATTGCTTCGAATCATGACTTCAAATCCAAGCTCCTTTTCTCCAAGCGTGATGTAAGCAGGGTCTTCAATCACTTGAAAATCCGGATGATTTTCTTGAAGCTCCGCCTGTAATCCCTTTTGCAACAAACGGCTAACCTCTACTCCTCTGCTTAATTCTTTGCGTTTGTTCACTCTCAGCGAATTAGTGATTTTTACCGGAATAGAAAATTTGTACATCACATCTGCATTTTTACTGTATACGGTTCGAACAGACGAAGTCGGATAAAACGGCTGACCGTGTGGCCCTAGATAAGTAAGCCTGCCTTTTTGAATCCATTCGCACACTTCTTCTTTTCCTAAAAGATAACGAGCTTGCAGCGGATGCATAGGTATAAGTGAGTAATCGTCCGCTTGGCAATAAGACTGTATGAATTCTTCAGAAACCGTCTTATCTTTTTTCAGCTGCTCTTTAATAAGCTGTGAAGCGGTTTGGCTTCCAGCGGACTGTTCTGCAACAAGAGATGCATGCGCTTTAAAATAATGAAGCTGAAATTTGCCGTTCACTTCAGGCCCAAACACCTCTTCTTCTTCAGGTAATATCCCTTGGCGGCTTTTAGGTGTTGGATGCAGCTGGTGCCCAATAAGCAGGGACTGCTCAGATTCTAAGAACGTTTTGTCCCATTTATAGCACGTCTCTAACTCTTTCTGTCTTTTTTCAATGAATAATTTCATATTTTCATAGCTTAATAGGACACGTACAATTAGCTCATTTACTTGTAATAAATGATCCGTTACTTCTTTTAAAAGAAAGGCCAAAAGAGTGACGATATCTAACTCCTTAACCTCCTCTTGCTGAATACGATAAGAAAAGTTCGAAAAGAACAAGTGACGTCCGGTGGCTGAGCGGTACTTTACTGGAAAGTAAAGAGTTACCGGCTGTTTTTCTAGTCTAAGAACAAGCGTTTCTTCGCTTTTTATTTCTGAAACGGACTCCCATACTCCCTTACCTGTTTCTCGAATATAGCAATTAATAATGTTTTGCATCGTAATAAAATTAGCCGATAACTGAGCGTTCACGTAATCGCTCCTCCTTTTTCTCCCACTGTTTGCCTAAAGCAACGACTTCCTCTAAATGAGTGGCAACAGAATTAAATGTAATCATAGGATTTAACATCGTTAGTTTTAAATAGGCTCGCTCTTTATGCTTTGTTTTTGCCATGATAAAAGTGCCTTTTTCGTATAAGTGCTGCTGAATACGCTGATTCAACTTATTTTCATAGTGCAGCTGTTTGTTATGATCCCCATATATGACCTCTGGCACATAGCGAAAGACAACCGCGTTCAGATAAGGATCATTTAACACTGCAATATTCCTTTGCTTTCGTAAATGTTCAGCTGTTTGCTTAGCCGTTTCAATCGTATGATCAACCATTTTTCCATACTCATTTGTACCTACTGCACGGAAAGTTAGCCATAGCTTCAAAGCGTCAAATCGTTTGGTCGTTTGAATGCTGCGATCTACCAAATGTACATGCTCATCTTCTTCAGGATTTAAATAATCTGCATGAAGCTGAATGTGTTTGAACATAGCTTGATCCTTCAGTAGAAATGCCCCGCAGCTCACCGGCTGATAAAACCACTTATGAAAATCCATCGTAATAGAATCTGCTCGTTCAAGAGCTTTTAAGCGTTTACGATATTTATGTGAAAATAGCAGCGCTCCTCCATAGGCGGCGTCAGCATGAAGCCAAAGCCCTTCCTTTTTAGCTAGCTCACTTATTTCAAAAAGAGGATCTACGCTTCCAAAATCCGTCGTACCTGCCGTTGCTACAATAGCAAAAGGAAGGTTTCCCTGTGCTTTGACTTCCCGTATTGCTTCTTCTAAATTTTCTATATCCATCTCGTGCCTCTCATTGCACTTTACACTCACCACCGCATTCATGCCCAGCCCGAGCTGAGCTGCAGATTGCTGCACTGTAAAGTGAGCTTTTTCCGAGCAGAACATTCGTAGTTTTTTAGCTTGGAACGGTAAGCCTTCTTCACTCACATCAATTGAAAATGCAGCATGACAATATTCATTACGTGCAAGCAAAAGTCCCATATAATTCGACTGAGTCCCTCCGCTTGTAAAAATGCCCGAAGAAGAGCTTTGATAACCAATTTGTTGTGTTAACTCATCAATCACTTGATCTTCTATATACGTAGCTGCCGGACTTTGATCCCACGAGTCCATAGATTGATTCAAAGCAGAAATCATCACTTCCGCGGCAAGAGCCGGTATAATCGGAGGACAATGCAAGTGTGCCATTGCCCCGGGATGCGAAATATGAAGCGAATGATCCATCACTACGGCTTGTACATCATCAAACAAGTCTTCTAGCGGCTGTTCGTGTTCGCTAAAATAGACCGAACGATTGACTAAGTTTGATAGCTCGTCAACGTCTATGTGAGTATAAGGGGATTTTAGGTCATGGTAGTGACGTTTAATCATCTCAGTCATTCCGCCTATCATCGCTTCATAATTCTCGAGGCTTTCTTTGGATGATGATAAAAACCACTTTTCAAACGGCGCCATTTTATTTATTCACCCACTTCTCTTCTGCTGCTTTTACCGCTTCTTCAAATCTCGTTAATACTTCATCCGTTTGTTGTTTTGTTAAAATTAATGGAGGAAGCAAACGAATAACAGCACCATGCCTTCCACCAACTTCTAAAATGACGCCTCTGTCAAAACATTCTTTTTGAATCAGCTTAGCTAACTCACCGTTTGCAGGATGACTGCCAATTTTATTAGCAGGCTTTGTTGCGTCTATGATTTCAACACCCAGCATCAAACCTCTTCCACGTACATCGCCAATCGAGAATACTTGCTTTTGAATAAGTCTTAGCTGACTTTGAATATAAGCTCCCAACTCGTGAGCATGCGCAGGTAAGTTTTCTTGTTTTATAAATTGCAGAGTAGCTCGTCCTGTAGCCATCGCAAGCTGATTTCCTCTAAAGGTGCCGATATGTGCACCCGCTTCCCATTGATCAAGCCTTTTATCATACAGAACGACTGATAAAGGAAGGCTGCCTCCAATTGCTTTAGATAGCACTAATACATCAGGTTCGATATCAGCGTGCTCGAATGCATACAGCTTTCCTGTTCGACCAATTCCAGTTTGAACTTCATCGACAATAAGCGGAATGTTTCGTTCTTTTGTAATTCTGCGAAGCTCTTTTAACCATGGAATCGGTGCTGGAACAGAGCCTCCTTCTCCTTGTACAATTTCTACTACAACACCGGCAGGAGTAACAATTCCGCTTTCAGGATCATCCAGCATATTTTCAATATATGTACTAATATATGTGTGTCCTTCAGCACCTACGCCAAAAGGGCAGCGATATTCATATGGGTAGGGTAAAAAATGTGTGTCCGGCACTAGCGCATGAATGTGCTTTTTGGGACTCGTTGTACCGCTGATGCTTAACGTTCCGTGTGTGGAGCCGTGATATCCCCCTTGAAAAGATAAAATCGTTCGGTTGCCTGTTGCTGTTTTCACAAGCTTCAAAGCCGCTTCAATTGCGTCTCCGCCAGTTGGACCGCAAAACTGTATTTTCGCTTTGTTTGCGAAATTTTCCGGCAAACTAGCGAATACTTCATCGATGAAAGCTTCTTTCACAGGCGTTGTTAAATCTAATGTATGTAAAGGAATAGATTTTGCTAAAACGTCTTGAATTGCTTCATGAACTACGTGATGGTTATGACCAAGAGCAAGCGTGCCGGCTCCTGCTAAACAATCAATATACTCTTTTCCATCCATATCCGTTATCACGGCGCCCTTTGCCTGCTTGATCGCAATGGGAAGGCGTCTAGGATAAGATCTTGCATTGGATTCTCGTTCATTTTGCATAGCAAGCAGCATTTCGTTTGATGTAAGTTGTTTCGTTGACGTTGACATATCATATCCTCCTGTTTGTTCAATTGATAATGATTTTCATTAACAATTACAACAATAAATGATAATGATTATCACTGTCAATAATTATTCTGAAAATATGAAATTATTCCTATTCCCTTCTAAATTCATAAAAACTCAGCATTTCTCTTATGTATCAAGGATTCAAAGGGTTTTATTATGTTTTCCATTTAGGGAAAACTATGTAATAAGTCCCTTTCTATTTCCAAATAAAAAAGTGCTACAATTCCTTGTAGCACTTCTGTTACTTTTGCTTATTCATCGTTTCTTTTGCAGCTTTTACACTCCTTGGGTCAAGCGGTTTCGTATATTGACAATTCACTCGAACCCCTGAACCAATACGAATTTCTTTCACGGGAGTAACGGATAAGAACGCTTGAAGATTTTCAGGTTTCAGCCCTTTTGTCCCGATTAAAATAATATCTTTATCTTTCATTCTTCTTAACAGCTTTTTAATATGAGGAATACCGTTCAGTGCACTTTTATCCGCTCCTGAAGTCATGACACGCTGAATTTGCTTATAGCTTAAAAGCGTTTCAAGCGCCTTTTCTTGATCACTGATTTCATCAAATGCTAAGTGAAACGTTACGTTCATTTCTCCTGCCGCATCCAGCAGTCGCTTTAAAGCTTGCTCATCGATAATTTTGTCTTCTGTTAAACAGCCAATTTCAATTCCATCAATGCCAATTTCTCTTGCATGGTGAATATCTTCAATCATTGTTTGCAAATCGTCTTCATCATATTGAAAAGATTGATTATGTGGACGAATCATCACAAATATTGGGATATGTATCGTTTCTTTTACTTTTTTCATCAAACCGTAGCTTGGGGTTAAGCCGCCTTCACCGATTCCAGTTACAAGACTTATACGATCGGCACCATGTTCCTGGGCAACTTTAGCATCATGTAAGGTTGCAGCTGTGACTTCTAATATCATTCTAAAAACACCCTTTCCCCTTTAATATAGAGCTTTTGCCTTCTTTTCCCTGTATTTATACTTAAAAAACTCTACCAAACTCTCTTATGTAAGAAAACACCCAAAAGATGTGATTAATATTTTCAAAAAATTGAATGTCATGGAAAAAGAGTAAGAACTATTCTTTTTCTCATGACGTTTCAATTAATAAAATTCTATATTTATACTAAAGATTTAAAAATACATCCCTTTTATCTAGGGTAAAGGATTTATTAAAAAGAGCGTGGATTTGTTTGTTGCATGAACATCCACTCATTTAAAGAATGAGGCTGCTGATGACCAACGGGTGCTGAGACATCGCGGCATCCGCAATCATGCATCGGCATTTGACCCATTCCTCCGTGCATTGGCGGCATTCCACCTTGCATCGGCATTTGGCCCATTCCTCCGTGCATTGGCGGCATTCCTCCATGCATCGGCATTTGGCCCATTCCTCCGTGCATTGGCGGCATTCCTCCATGCATCGGCATTTGGCCCATTCCTCCGTGCATTGGCGGCATTCCGTCTTGCATCGGCATTTGACCCATTCCTCCATGCATCGGCATTCCGTCTTGCATTGGCATTTGGCCCATTCCTCCATGCATTGGCGGCATTCCTCCGTGCATTGGCATTTGACCCATTCCTTCATGCATTGGCGGTAGCTCTCCGTACATTGGCATTTGACCCATTTCTTTTTGTATCGGTGGCATTTCGCCTTGCATCGGCATTTGATTCATTCCTCCATGCATCGGCAGCATTGCATCTTTCATCGGCGGCATTTCTCCGTACATTGGCATTTGCTTCGCGCCTTCTTGCATCGGCATTGCCTGCATTTCTTTTGCAGAAGGCATCGGCGGCATTTTAGCAGGTTTAGGTGCTGCTTGCATATATGGATTGGATATCGGTTGTCCGGTTTGTTTCATTCCATACGAATTTCTCATTTTTAAGGGCTCCTTCCCATTCTCTTACTCTGTTTACGTTATTCTTTTTACCATCAATCTGAAATTCGTCCATAAGAAAATAGGCCTTCTACACATTCAAAATTGTAGAACGTATGAGAAAAAAGCTATAATCGAGGCAAATTGCAGATAGAAAGGTGGCACATGATGAATAAAACCATTATCGTATGGATTCGAAAAGATTTTCGGCTGGTTGATAACCCAGCTCTATTTCACGCAGCTAAAGAAGGAATGGTTGTACCTGTTTATGTCCATGACGACTATGAAGAAAGCTCAATGGGAAGTGCAAGTAAATGGTGGCTTCACCATGCGCTAAATGACTTTAAAACCTCGATCGAAAAGATAGAAGGAACGCTAATTGTACAAAAAGGAAACCCTAAAGATGTGTTGCAAAAATTACTCCATGAAACGAATGCGCAAGATATTTATTGGAACAGACGCTATGAACCACATGCGCTAAAAAGAGACAAAGAGCTTCAAGCTTTTTTTTCAGAGCAACAAATAAATATTCGCACATTTGAGGGATTTCTCCTTCATGAACCTTGGAAAATCACAAAAGAAAATGGAGAGCCTTATAAAGTATTTACAGCTTACTATAAAGCTTCTCTAAAACATTCCATATCTTCTGCTGTAAAAAAAGTTACTTCCATACAGGCCTTCTCTAAACCAATTGAATCTCTTTCGGTCTCAGATCTTGATTTGCTTCCAAGCATACCGTGGGATGAAACGATTAAGTCGACGTGGGAAGCTACGGAAAAAGGCGCTGCTAATGCCTTCAAAACGTTTTTAAAGAAAAAGTTGCTTCACTATGAAAAAGGACGAGATTTTCCCGCTGAAGCATTAAATTCATTCCTATCTCCTTATTTCGCTACAGGACAGCTTTCAGCTCGAGTCCTTTATCATTATTTGAGAACTAAAGCAGAAAAAGGACGTTCTGATGCTTTTGAACAGCAAGCTGAAATGTTTATTCGTCAACTTGCATGGAGAGATTTTGCTTATCAGCTGCTTTATCATTTCCCACACACTATAAGTGAACCGCTGAATGAAAAATTCAAGCAATTTCAGTGGGCTGACGGCAATGAAGAGCTTCAAGCTTGGAAAAATGGAAAAACCGGCTATCCCCTTGTCGATGCCGGAATGCGGGAGCTGTGGGAAACAGGCTTTATGCATAATCGAGTTCGAATGGTAGCCGCTTCCTTTTTAGTAAAGCACCTTTTAATTCATTGGAAACACGGAGCAAATTGGTTTTTTGATACCTTATTAGACGCAGATTTAGCTAACAACACAATGGGCTGGCAGTGGGTTGCAGGCTCGGGAGCAGACGCCGCGCCATATTTTCGTATTTTTAATCCAATTACTCAATCAGAAAAATTTGATAAAGAAGGAGAATATATTAAAAGGTGGCTTCCAGAGCTTAAAGATATTCCTTCTTCTTATATTCATAAACCTTGGGAGGCCCCAGCAGACGTATTAGAAAAAGCAAACGTTACACTTAATAAAACATATCCAACTCCAATTGTCGATCATAAAGCAGCTAGAGAGCGAGCGCTAGAGCATTATCAGCATATCAAGTAAGAGGTAAATCACACCTCTTATTTGATATGCTGAATTTTTTAAATGTGTAAAAAATTCCATTTCACATCTATTTGCAACTAAAAACATGTATTTGAAATCTATTTATAGGGTTTTCAAGCCCAATTCCCCTCTCTATAGCACATTTGATTTTTCATATTTTTTCCTATAATTTGAATATATAATAATGATTATATATGCTTGGGAACTCTCTCATTGCATAGATCTGATTGGAGTGATTCGATGCCCGTTTGTCCTTCTTGTAACTATAAAGAAGATTATAATTTTTGCAGAATGTGCGGCACTCAAGTTCGGCACACCTTCACCAACCAAGAAGATCAGCTTTTTTATCCATTAAAAGATCGAATCATGACGGATGATAATGAACCAAAGCATCAAGCTATTTTATCTCATACCCATGATTTAGTATGTGCTATTACTGAAGATGGCATTTATGAATACGCTTCTCCTTCTTACGCTAAAACATTAGGGGTTTGTCCTGATGAACTTATTGGACAACATGTGCTTATCAATGCGTATCCTGAAGACAAACACCTAATCTCGACTATTTTAGCTAACATGAGCAAAACAAAAGATGCCTCCACATTTGAATACCGAAAGTTTCACGTGAATGGCACCATCGTTTTATTAGAATGTAAAGGCGCTCCAATTGTCACAGCTACTGGAGAAATCGAAGGGTTTGTATTTGTCTCACGAGACGTAACAGAGAAAAGACAAGCAGAGAAAAAGATTCAGAATTCAGAAAAACTCTCTGTCCTTGGTCACCTTGCTGCAAGTATCGCACACGAGGTTAGAAATCCTTTGACAACCATTAAAGGGTTTGTACAACTGTTCAGTGAGACACAGCAGCCGAAAAAAACAATGATTTATCGAGATCTCATTCAGCATGAACTCTCACAAATTGAACATATTATCGCAGAATTTATGAGTTTAGCTAAACGAGAGTACGCATATACAGAAAGCCTTGTTATGACAGACTTGCTAGATGAGGTATTAAAGCAATTTGAACCGGTTACAGAAGTCAAAAATATCCACATCATTCGCCATTATCCAAAAGAACATCCCCTGCTCATTAGTGGGCAAAAAACACAGCTAACCCAAGCATTTATTCATATCATACAAAATGCCATTGATTCGATGGAAAGCGGCGGTAAGCTGGCTGTATCGATTGAGAAATCAGCTAGAGAAACGCTATGTATTGTGATAAAAGATAGCGGATGTGGAATTGATTCAAAGCGTATCCCTCATATAGGAGAGCCTTTTTATACAACAAAAGAACGAGGAGTAGGCCTGGGACTAACCATTTGTAACAAAATTATTAATGAGCATAATGGTTTTTTCCACATATCAAGTGAAGAAAATGACGGCACAAGCATTACCATTACCCTGCCTATGAAAACGCCTGAACTTTATGTGGTAGAAGTGTAAAAGAAGCCATCTGAGTAAATCAGATGGCTTCTTTCTTTAAAACAGCTGAGTGTACAGCTGATACTTATAAAGCATATAAAAACTTCCTATCACTGCCAGGTAAAAGATGAGAGTCTCTGCTCCACCACCTGTTTCATATGTCAAAGGAGGCTTAAACTTCTTCTTGCTAAGAGGAGAGAAAAAAGGTACCCCTCGTTTAGAAAAGAAATCTCCAAGAATATGAAAAGCGTATCCATAGGCTATCCCTAATGTAAAATCATTGTTATACATCGTATGTAAATAAAAAATAAGTCCACTTGCAAGAATAGAATGCGTAATACCTCGGTGTCCAAAAATAGATTTAATGACTTTTGCAAGACCAAGAGATCTTCTACCAATATATGAATTTGGTTCATCAATATCAGGAAGCAGCGCTCCAATCGCAATGCCTACAACATAAGGAAATGTAAACGAAGCGTCTCCTGTTATAGCCACACCGGCACCGGCAGCAATCGATGTTGCAATATGTGTGTGATATCTCAAATATGCCACCTTCTTTCTTTTTCAACTTAAGGCAAGCACCGTGACCAAAATCATACATATGTTCGCCCAACGTTAACTATAAGTGAAGGTGGTAAAAATGTCAAAATAATCTATAGTTACGTAAACTGCAGACCGACTAACCCAATAAGCATCACAAGAAAACTAATAAGAGTACCCTTTCCATTTTTCTTTGCTCTTCCATCTTTTTTGACAATGGAATAAATCCACGTACTCGAATACACGGCGAATCCAAGGAAACCAAATAACGTGATATATGTAAACATACCGAAACTCCTTTGCTTGTCATTACTATTAACTATACGAGATTTTTTTTAAAAAACAAAGTAGTATGACGGCTTGTTTAATATCTCTTTCTTTTTCTTATACTAAGAAGAGGAGGGATGGCTATGCACCAAAAGCAGTTAGAAGATATATTTGACTTTTATGGACTGAGCGAAGTTTATCGAGGCAAATTTGAAGATGTTGAACACCACTGGTTATTTAAAGACGCCGAGCCAACTATACTAGAAGATTTTTTTAATTCTCACGATTGCGAAGACCTTGAATGCTATACTCTTGAGGAGTTTTGTTTTTTATTCATGAATTTTCAATCAATCCATGCACAAATTCCCCACGTGTACTATTACTAAAAAAAGTGATTTCGCAGGAAAGCGAAATCACTTTTTATTAAAAGCCTAAAGAAATATATTTTACTTCCAAATATTCTTCAATTCCGTAATGTCCGCCTTCACGTCCAAGTCCACTTTCTTTAAAGCCGCCAAACGGCGCTTGTGGTGTAGAAGGTAGTCCATCATTTAGCCCTACAATACCATATTCTAAAGATTCAGCAATACGAATAGCTTCTGAAATATTTTCAGTGAACACATAAGCTGCTAATCCGTAAGGAGAGTTATTTGCACGGCGAATAACTTCTTCTTCTGTTTGATACGTCGCAATTGGAGCAATTGGTCCGAATGTTTCTTCGTACATACAAAGCATGTCGTCCGTTGCACCATCTACAACCGTAGGCTCAACAAAAAGCCCGCTTCCCTCTTCGCGTACAGCCCCTCCAGTTAAGACATTTCCACCCTTTGCTACAACATCATCTAAGTGGCGCTTTACTTTTTCTAACGCTTTTTCATCGATTAAAGGTCCGATATCCGTACCTTCTTCTAAGCCGTTTCCGACTTTCAGCTGACTAACAGCCGCTGCAAACTGCTCTGCGAACGGTTTAGCAATAGACTCGTGCACGTAGATGCGGTTTGTACATACGCATGTTTGACCAGCGTTACGGAATTTAGAAGCAATTGCATTTGTTACTGCTTTATCTAAATCAGCATTTGCTGTTACGATAAACGGAGCGTGTCCTCCTAATTCTAAAGACACTTTTTTAACCGTATCAGCTGCTCCGCGCATTAACAGTTTACCTACTTCTGTAGAGCCCGTAAACGATAGTTTGCGTACGCGTCCATCTTGAAGCCACGCTTCTCCAATCGCTTTTGCATCTCCCGTAACGACATTAATTACGCCTTTTGGAATACCTGCTTCCTGCGCCAGTTCTGCTAGACGAAGAGCCGTTAGTGGCGTTTGTTCTGCCGGTTTAATAACCGCTGTACATCCAGCTGCTAAAGCTGGCGCTACTTTACGCGTAATCATAGCTGCCGGGAAGTTCCAAGGTGTAATAGCTGCCATAACGCCCACAGGCTGCTTATGAGCAAATAATCGTTTATTAGGAGAAGAAGCTGGAATTGTTTCTCCGTAAATACGTTTTCCTTCTTCTGCGTACCATGAAACGAATCCGTTGGCATAGCCAATTTCACCTTTTGCTTCTTTAAGAGGCTTACCTTGCTCGACTGTCATGATTTCAGCCAGTTCATCCGTGTGTTCTTCGATCAGCTGATGCCATTTAAATAATAATTTACCGCGCTCTTCTGCTGTTTTTTTAGACCATGTTTGAAACGCTTCATAAGCAGCATCTGCTGCTAACTTTGCTTCTTTTTCTCCGCCTTTTGCAACAGTAGCTACTACTTCATTTGTTGCTGGATTTACCACTTCGTATGTATCACTTGCTGAAACAAATTCTCCGTTAATATATAAGTTTGCTTGCTTCATATTTCTTCACTCCCTGCTTAAATTTATCTACCTACTGTTCGGTACTGTCCGACACGTATTTTCGAATTTTACGGCTCGCTTGTGATTGACTAATACCAAGCTGTTCGGCTACTTTGTAAGATGACCTATGCTGTTCAAACGCCTTGATGACCATTTCTTTTTCCACATGTTCAATCATTTCAGGAAGCGTATGCACAGGTGGATCGATAGCAAACTCTTTTGCAAATGGCAAGTCTTTAAGCGTAATCATTTCTTCTCCTGTAACAACCAGACGCTCAATGATATTTTCCACTTCGCGAACGTTTCCTTTCCATTCCTGCCCTAAAAATGCATCTAATGCCTTTGGTGATAAGCGTACATTACGTTCATATACCGTATTGAAATGATGAAGAAACTGATAGACAAGAGGCAGAATATCTTCTTTTCGCTCTCGTAAAGGTGGAATCGTAATTGGCACCACGTTAAGTCGATAGTACAAATCACGTCTAAACTTTCCTTCTTCGACCATTTGCTCCAGATTTTGATTCGTAGCAGCAATAATTCGCACATCTATTGATACTGCTCTTGTTGAACCCACGGGACGAATTGTACGGTCTTGCAGCACGTGGAGCAACTTACTTTGTGCTGAAAGAGAAAGTTCACCAATCTCATCTAGAAAAAGCGTGCCTTCGTTCGAAAGCTCAATGATCCCTTTTTTCCCTTCTCGAAATGCTCCAGTGAACGTACCGCCTTCATAGCCAAATAGCTCTGATTCAATAAGCTGTTCAGGAAGCGCTGCACAATTAAGCTCATGATAAGGCTGCTGTTTTCTTGTACTAAGCTGGTGAAGCAGTTTTGCTACTCTGCTTTTTCCTACCCCTGTTTCTCCAAGTAAAAGAACGGTTGTATTTACAGAAGCAACTCGTTGAATGGTCGAAAAAACTTTTTTCATCGCTTCGCTTTTTGTCACGATGCCTTCTAAATCGACGGATTCGTTTAACTCTTTTTTATAGTTTTCAAGCTGTTCTTCCATCTCTTCCACTTTTCGTTTTAATTCCATTAAATCTGTGAGATCTCGAGAATAGCTAATAACGCTTTTCAATTGCCCATCATTGGTAAATACTGGCCTTGTCCGCACATGAAGATACCGGCCTGAGTTTGTTTTTTGAACCAATTCAATTGCTTGATTAGATTCAATCACCTTTAACGTGGCCGAAGGATAAAAGATCCCCATTTCCTGCAGTTCTTTTACGTGCTTTCCAATAAAATCTTCCACTTTCAAAGCATAATTTTTTTCACACTCTGAATTTACAACTAATACATATCCATTTGCATCAGTTACAAAGATTTCATCAAATGATGACTCAAATATATCGTAAAGTTCGTCGTTAATTTGCTGAATATGCTTTTTATGAATGGTCATTTGAATCACCTTTTCGTCAAAAAATAATTATTATTTTATTTTATCAGAAAATGAAAAATCTATAAATAGAGTGTCCAAACATACCCATTCTTTGTGATTCATGAAGAATGAGTGAAGAGTTCTCTCTTCACTCATGTCTCAATTTCTCTTACACTTCAACCGTTTGCTGTACGCTTGCTTCTAGTGCTGCTTCAAAAATAGCTAAGCCTTCTTCTAGCTGCTCATCTGTAATAACAATCGGCATTAAGATACGAAGAACGTTTCCGAATACTCCCGCGCTAAGCAGTAATAATCCACGTTTGTTTGCTTCTTTTACGATGCGCTGTGTAAGCTCTTTATCCGCTTCTTTTGTTTCGCGGTCTTTCACAAGCTCGATAGCAGACATAGCTCCTAATCCGCGGATATCACCGATACAGTCATATTTTTCTGCTAATTTTTCAAATCGTGATGTTACTACTTTTCCAAGGTACTCACCGCGTTCATTTAGCTTTTCTTCTTCAATAATATCAAGTACAGCTAAAGCCGCTTCACATCCAAGAGGGCTTCCGCAGTACGTTCCGCCAAGCTCACCAGGATTAGATTCATCCATGATTTCAGCACGGCCAATGACACCGCTAATCGGTACACCAGCTCCTAGTGATTTAGATACTGTAATTAAATCTGGTTGAACGTCAAAGTGTTCAATACCGAAGTAGCGGCCCGTACGTGCAAAACCAGCTTGGATTTCATCTGATACAAATAAAATTCCGTGCTCTTTACATAATTGATACACTTCTTGCACAAAACGTTTACCTGGAACAATGAAACCACCTTCGCCTTGAATTGGCTCCATTACAACAGCTGCAATCGTTTCTGGTGCTACTTCTGTATTTAAGAAGTTTTTGAATTCGGTAATCATAAACTCTTCGTATGCTTCAACTGATAATCCTTGTGGGCGGCGATACTCATAAGGATATGGAGCTTTGTATACTTCAGGAGCAAACGGTCCAAATTCATATTTATATGGCTTTACTTTACTTGTCATTGTCATTGTCATTAATGTACGGCCGTGGAAACCGCGGTTAAATGAAATAATTCCTTGACGCTTTGTATATTTACGAGCAATTTTCACTGCATTTTCTACAGCTTCTGCTCCGCTATTTAAAAGTAATACTTTCTTGTCAAATTCACCAGGCGCAATTGCTGCTAATCTTTCTGCAAGCTCTACATATGACTCATACATCATTACATTAAATCCTGTGTGAATAAAACGGTCTACTTGCTTGTGAAGCGCTTCTTTTACTTTTGGATGACTGTGCCCTACATTGATTGTGCCAATTGCGCCTACGAAATCAATAAACGTATTGCCATCGACATCTTTAACGATCGCCCCTTCAGCCGTATCAGCAAATGTCGGAATGCCATAACTTACACCTTTCGGAATGGCACGGTGTCTTCTATCTAATAATTGCTTTGCATTTTCTCCCGGTAAATTTGTTGCTACTTTGCTAAAAGTTTGACTCATTTTTTATCTTCCTCTCATATTAAATAATTCTTCAATTAGTTTATATGCAAAAAATGTGCCAACTTTTTAAAAGCTGAAAAATAAGCATTTTTAGATAATTCTAACGATAATTCACTTATTAATAAGTCTATATAAACTTATTAATAAGTCAGAAAAGACTTCCTTCTCACATAAAGTGCAGGAATTTTATATTGCCATAAAAGGAACAAGGCTTTTATAATAAATGTATAAATATAGTAATGTTATGATTAATCTCTTTATAAAGGAGTGAAAAATATGCTAGAGGGCTGGTTTTTATGGGTTATTTTATTTTGGGTTGTTTTTTTAATGAGCATGTTTGCTATCGGCGGATTTTTTATGTTCAGAAAATTTTTAAAACGCTTACCAAAAGAAGACGGCATGTCTGAACTTGATTGGCAAGATCACTATCTTTCCAAAACCATTCATCTTTGGTCAGCAGATCAAAAGCAGCTATTAAACGTTCTTGTTGAACCAGTACCTGAACTATTTCGCGATGTGGCCAAACAAAAAATTGCAGGGAAAATTGGGGAACTCGCACTTGAGGAACGAGCCGCCTCTATAACAGAAGACTTAATCGTACGTGGATACATCTTAGCTACGCCTAAACGTGATCATAAATTTTTATTAAAAACATTAAAAAAGCAAAAAATAGATGCCGTCCCCTATCAGCATTTATTTTAAATTAAAAAAGGTGGCTGCGTAGCCACCTTTTTTAGTTTAATATCGTTGTATTCCCAAGGCGATCATTGTGCAGCTTTCGTTCGAGCTTTTTGTACGATGTGTACATCGCAATGCGCCAAGGTACAATCATACCAAATGCTAAAATCCAGAACATACCGCCAAGCTGGCCAACATCAATTGAAGAACTTAAATATATTTTCATTGCAATTCGAATAATAAGCAAACCAATAATAATGAATGCAAAAGCTTTTGAACGCTTCAAGTAAATATGATCGTCACGAATTTCAAATTTAGACGTTTTAATTAACAGGATTGAGAAGATCATGCCTGCTATTAACGCCTCAAGCAGTTCTGCACCCGTTACTCGAAACATTGGAAAGATAAACATTAATGCTCCCGTACTCATAAAAAAAGGCGGAAGTATAATTTTTTTTGCATTCGTTGGTTTATCAGCAGCTTTCATTCGAACAACTAATATGAAAGAAGCCATAAAAATTGCGACAAGTGTTGAAGCAATAACCAATGAAATCCTTCCTTTACTATAGTTTAGTGTTTACTTATATTATAATCCAAAAAACATCAGAAGTAAAAGTGCAACAAAAAAACAGAAGAGGATCTCTTCTGTTTTTATTTAGTAGAGCTAATATCTGCTTTTGCTTTTTGCTTTTGTTTTTGTTTTTGCTTTTTCATTGCTTTTAGTAAGAACCCGCCTTTAAATTTACGCGGCTCGTATGAAATAATGAAAGCACGAGGCTCATATTCTTCAATGAATGCTAATAGCTCTTCTTCTCTACTTCGTTTTGTTAAAATGTCCAATCTATAGCGTGCACTGTCTCTTCCTTCACCTTGGTAAACAGTAACACCAAAACCTTCCTGTCGGAGGCGGTTAATTAACTCTTCATTTTTGGTCATAAGGTTAACTAAGAATGTTGTATATCCGATAGCAAGCCTAGATTCGATATAACTTCCAAGGATAATTCCCACTCCAAACCCAACTGCATATACAACCATAGCAAGCGTGCTTTGATCTCCTGAAAATACAAGGGATAAGCCGAATACATAAATTAACGCTTCAACAAATCCAAAAACCGAGGCATACATACTCATACCTTTGACTAAAAAAATTGTGCGCAGCGTCAAGATCGGTACATAGATCAGTTGCAAAAGCAAGATTAACAAAATATCTTTCAATTTATACACCTCTTTTTAACAATTAAAAATATGACGATTTCATTGTATCACTCCGTATTTATAGAAGATATAGTAAAAATAAATTTTTTCTATATATTTTTTCACACCATATTCTTGGATATTTTCTAAGAGCGAAAGTAACTATTTTGTCTTTTGAAAAATAAAAAGAATCTGCCAATTCTCAGATTCTTTTTTGTATCATCTTCCCTTTTTAAAAGCCCGTAAACCCTCCAAATACGCTCGTTGTATAAATAATAATTTTTGTCATCCAGTCAAAATATAAAATAAACCCCATGCCAATCATTGCATATCCGCCAACTTTCATCATGGAATTCATATGTTTTTTTAACCAGTTCATTTTCCCAATAAAAAACGTCATAATAAAAAATGGAATAGAAAATCCAAGTGAATAAGCTATCATATACAAAAGGCCAGAGCCTGGGTTTGTCGCTGCAAGCGCCATAACCGATACTAAAATAGGGCCCGTGCAAGGAGTCCAGCCCGCAGCAAAAGCCATGCCTATGAAAGAAGAACCTAAGAGACCAGCCGGCTTATTTGCGAATCTAAGCTTATGTTCTTGCATAAGAATTCGAGGCTTAAAAATCCCTAGTACAACTAGACCAAAGAAAATAATAAGAATAGCGCCAATCTGCCGGATCAAATCCTTATAGTTAAAAAACCACTGACCAATAAAGGACGTCGCAAAACCAATCATAATAAAAATGATAGAAAATCCCAGCAGAAAGAAAGCTGTGTGAATAAAAGCTTTGCGCTGATGTGACTTAGCGCCTTCCTTTAGCTCGCTAACTGATACTCCCGTTATGTACGATAAAAAAGCTGGGTACAAAGGCAAACAGCAGGGTGAAATAAACGATAAAAAGCCCGCGCCAAATGCCAAAAACAAATTTAAATCTCCCATATTTCCCACTTCCCTTTTTTTGTTCTTTTTGTTCTTTTTCGTTACCATTTTGTAACCAAATTGTCTTATCTCACTTCTTTCAAATAGTACCATTATCTTGTATAATTAGGTAAACGACTTGTTAGAAGGGATACATAGCATTGGCCAAAAAAGATATTCTATTAGCGATTGAAAAGAAACGAGAAGAACTCATCCGCATAGTCCGAGTAAGTGGATTAAACTCTCCACCTGCTATTAAACATAGTCAAGAATTAGATCATTTATTAAACGTTTACAATGAATTCCCTGCCCAAACAACAGAAACAACCTCTTCATGAAGGTTGTTTCTTTTTTTGCCTTCACTCTATCAATTCTGTATAAATATCTTTTACTCCTGTTTCTTTATTGAAATTTTCCTCTTTTTCACTGTGCTGCAGCTGATACATATTACAGTACAAACCGCCTTTATCTAGCAGTTCAGCGTGCGTTCCTTTTTCGACGATTTTCCCTTTATGCAATACTAAAATACAGTCGGCGTGTTGAATAGTTGATAAACGATGAGCAATCGCAATCGTTGTGCGGCCTTTTCCCATATCTCTTAACACTTCTTGAATCGCTTCTTCCGTTTCTGTATCAATATGAGCTGTCGCTTCATCAAGAATAAGGATTTTAGGGTTTCGAATCACCGTTCTTGCAAATGCTAGGAGCTGACGCTGACCGCTTGATAAAGTCGAACCTCTTTCCACTAGCACTTCATTATACTTATTAGGAAGAGCTTCGATAAATGCGTGAGCTTGCACAAATTTCGCCGCTGCTTTTACTTGCTCATCAGAAAAATGGTCTTCATGCAGCGTAATATTTCGCTTTACGGTATCGGCAAATAAAAAGGCATCTTGCAGCACCAGCCCTACCTGATCTCGAAGCTTTTTATTTGAAAAAGACGATAGCGGTTTATTATCGATCAAAATGTCTCCTTTTTGCTGCTCATAAAAACGCATTAATAAATTAATGATGGAGCTTTTCCCGCTTCCAGTATGGCCTACTAAAGCCACTGTTTCTCCTTCGTTTACCGTAAATGATATATCAGAAAGCACATCTCGAACACCGTCATAGGAAAACGTTACGTTTCTGAATTCTACCGTTCCTTTTTGTACCCCCTGCTTTTGTTTTCCTGTCATCACTGGATTTTTTTCTTCCTCATCCATCAAATCAAATACCCGGGAGGCTGATACCATCGCTTG
This sequence comes from Priestia aryabhattai B8W22, assembly GCF_000956595.1. GTDB lineage: Bacteria > Bacillota > Bacilli > Bacillales > Bacillaceae_H > Priestia > Priestia aryabhattai. Next base: position 50,658 of record NZ_JYOO01000002.1, read on the forward strand.
CTGATACATAGAAAGACGCTGCATCATTTCATTAACAGGCTCAAAAAAACGATCCAAGTAGTTGATAAACGCGTAAAGAACACCAATTTTAACAGGACTGTCAGCTACAGAAATACCAAAATAACTGAGCACAAGAATAACGGCTAAAATATAAAGAATTTCGACAGCAGGCCTCAGCAGTAAACCATCTAACTTAATATTGCGCATGCCCGCTTTGTAATGCTGATCATTAATTTCTTCAAATTCTGAGCGAAGCCGCTTTTCTTGACGAAATAATTGAATAATGGACATGCCTTGCAAAGACTCATGAAGCTTCGCATTTAACTGACTTAGCTTTTCTCGGAGCTGTCCGTAGTAAATAGCGCTGTAATGCTGATAAAGCTTCATAAGCCCCCAAATAAATGGGAGAAGAACTAAACAATAAAAAGCCAGCTTCACATCTAGCATAAACATGGCTATAAAAATGCCGACCAAAAATACCCCATTTTGAATAAAAACCGCGATGACTTCCACAAACATTTCTTTCATGGCTTCCGTGTCATTTGTAATTCGAGACACCAGGCTTCCCGTTGGCGTGTTGTCAAAAAAACGAAGCGCCAAACGATGAACATGAGAAAAAACGTCAATTCGAATCTGCTGAATAATTTGAAGCGCAATTTTTTGAAACTGCAGAAGCTGAAAGTATTGAACGACAATTTTTAAAAGCTGTAAAAGCAAATAACTGCTTGCAAGCCACACAAGAGGCTGAAGAGGCAAATACTTAGGAGTTAAATAATCGTCAATAAAAACTTTAATCAAAATAGGGCCTAATAAATCAGCAGCCGTAGCAATTAATAATAGTGTGAACGCTAAAAAAAATGATTTTTTATGCGGAATCGTATAGCAAAACAGACGTTTATGTACCGAAGAATGCTCAATTTTCATTTTTCGTCTCTCCTTCTTCTACCGCACGTTCAAGCTGCTGTCTATCGTACATATCCTGGTACCAGCCGCTCACGCTAAGCAGTTCCTCATGAGTTCCTCGCTGAATAATTTTCCCTTTATCAAGTACAAGAATCAGGTCTGCGTGAGTAACTGAGCTCAGTCGATGCGCTGTAATAATCGTTGTTCGATTTTGACGTTTTTGCTTCAACGCTTGTAAAATACCCGCTTCCGTTTTTCCATCTACCGCTGATAGCGAGTCGTCTAAAATTAAAAGCTCAGGGTCTAGTAAAAGAGCTCTTGCAATCGAGATACGCTGTTTTTGTCCACCGGATAACGAAACGCCTTTTTCACCTACTATTGTTTGATAGCCATCTGTAAAATCGAGGATGTCTCTATGTACATTTGCAACTTTAGCCGCTTCTTGAATTTCTTGATTGCTTGCTTCTTCTTTTCCAAACGCGATATTAGCAGCGACTGTTGTTGAAAACAAAAAGTGATCTTGAGGAACATACCCAATGCTTTTGTACAATGAATCAAAAGCATAATCTTTAATGTCTTTTCCTCCCCATAAAACAGCTCCGTCGCTTACATCAAATTCACGAAGCAACAGCTTTAAAAGCGTGGTTTTCCCAGCACCCGTCTTTCCGACAATGCCTAATGTTTGACCGCGAGAAAGTGTAAAATAAATTTCGTTTAACGTGTATTCGTCTTCTTTACCATACGAAAACCTATGAACAACAGCTTCAATATTTCCTGTTGGCATTTCAACACCAGGATGCGCTGCTTCTTCAATCGAATTTTCTTCTTTTAATAAAGAAAATACCCTGTCATATGATGCTCTTCCTCGTTCCACAATGTTAAATAGCCAGCCAAACGCGAGCATAGGCCAAATAAGAAGGCCCAAATAAGTTGTAAAGGTAACAAGCTGCCCCAGTGTTAACTCTTCACTAATAACCATCTTGCTGCCAAAAATAAGAGCAAGTAAAAAAGAAAGTGCTACAATAATCGAAATGGTCGGATCAAACAATGCATCTACTCGTGCTACTTTCATGTTCTTTTGAACAACATCTCCAGACTTAATGCGAAATTCTTCGATATCAGCCGCTTCTTCCCCGAACGTCTTAATGACTTTAATTCCGCTGATGCTTTCTTGAACCTTATCATTTAAAGTAGAAAATGCTGCTTGTGCGTGATGAAACCGCGCATGAAGCAATGTACCATAGTAACTTGTTAAAACAGCCATAAGCGGCATAGGAATAAGGCAAATAAGCGTTAATTTCCAGCTGATTGTGAGGGCCATTGTGCATAGAACAAGCCCTCCTGTGACAATCGAATCCACGAGCGTCAAAACGCCCGAACCTGCAGTTTGTTGAATAGCTTGAATATCATTGGTGGCATGCGCCATCAAATCCCCAATTCGCCGCCGCTGATAAAAGGCCTGATTCATCTTGGTAAAATGAGCGTAGAGGGTATTTCTCAGCTGCTTGGCTAGTTTAACAGATGAACCAAATATCATAATACGCCATATGTATCTTGTGAAATAGGCCACAACAGCAGCTCCTAGCAAAATGCCAACCATCTGCATTAAGCGCTTTCCATTCAGCGTCCCTTCTTTGATGCCATCTACCGTTAAACCAATAATTTTAGGCGGGAGAAGTTCTAATGCTGCCACAATAATGAGCAGCGCTATCCCCGTTATGTAAGACTTTTTTTCTTGTTTGAAAAACCACCCTAACTCTCGAAAAATTTTCATCGTATCCCCCTAGCCCCACAACCATTTTCTTATATCTATCATAAAACAAAAGACACCCTTCTGAATAGAGAGTGTCTGTCCAATTAACCATTATTTAATTTGGCCGTTCATTGCTTTCATCATTTGGTTAATTTTTTTCTGCGATGGTTTCATGCCCATTTGCATCATCATCATTTTTAACATTTGTTCATTAATTGGTGGATTTTTCTTCAGATAGCTCATCATATATTTACGAGCAATGAAAAATCCTAGCGCTATCCCAACAATTAATGCTAGAACACCAACTAGAATATACATTCCCATGGTATTACTTCCTCCTTCATGTTGTCTAACTTACAGTGTACTAGACCATACGCTATTATACAATATTTCCGTTCCAATTTCCTTAAATAATTACACAAATTTTCTTGTTTTCACAGGCCTCAGCCAGCCGTATTCATCCGTTCCATAATTCACTGCTAAAAAACAAGGATCTAGCTTGCGTAATACTTCAAAAAAAGCTGTCTCAGCATCAACATTGCCATCTCCTTCAATTGTTATACAGCGATTTGTTAATTTTATAGATGCTCGACTTTTTTTATGAGGATATTCCAGCACAAACGTCTCTTGATGAGTAAAAAAATGAGGATAATGAGAAAACGCCTGAAGCAATTCTCGTTGAATAAATGAAATGGGCAGCTGGCGAGTAATGTAATGAACTTGTTTTTGTAAGTGCGTCTCCTGCAAGTGACGTTTCATTTTATATTCAATCAGCAGCTGATAAATGAGCTTTTCTCTTCGAAAATAGGATGATGCAACTTCTTCCTCCATTAAATATACTTCATACGTTCTCACGATTCATCCTCCCTTTCGGCTCGTTCTTTTTTGTACCATTATACCGAATGGTGTACGCAATGCTTGTCTATCGATGAAAAAATTTCTTTGTTTTTTTGTCGAAAAAAAAGAGCAGACCATAGGAGTCTGCTCTTTCTTGTGAAAAAGAATTATGCATTAAGCAAGCTTTTCACTTTTGCTACTACATTTTCAACTGTAAAACCAAATTCTTTCATGATTGTTTCACCAGGGGCAGATGCACCGAAGTGATTAATACCAAGAACTTGTCCTTCGTCTCCAACATAGCGTTCCCAGCCAAGTGTAGAAGCCATTTCAATACCTAAACGTTTTTTCACTGATTTAGGGATAACACTTTCTTTGTACTCAGCAGATTGCTCTTCGAAACGATCCCATGCAGGCATACTTACGACAGATACGTCAATGCCTTCTGCAGCTAATGCTTTTTGCGCTTCTACTGCTAGGCTTACTTCAGACCCTGTTGCAAGTATTAATGCATCCGCTTGGTCTTTACCAGCTTTAGATACAACGTACGCACCTTTAGACACGCCTTCGTATGCATTTTCTTTTGTACCTTCAAGCGTTGGCAAGTTTTGACGAGTCAATACAAGCGCCGTTGGGCGGTCAGTTGACTCTAATGCTAAGCGCCATGCAGCAGCTGTTTCATTTGCATCTGCAGGACGAACCACTGAAAGACCCGGCATTGCACGAAGTGATGGCAATTGTTCAATTGGCTCATGTGTTGGGCCGTCTTCTCCAACTGCGATACTGTCATGTGTAAATACATATGTTACAGGAAGCTTCATTAAAGCTGCTAAGCGAATTGCTGGGCGAAGATAATCAGAGAATACAAAGAATGTTCCTCCGAATACTTTTACACCGCCGTGTAGAGCCATACCGTTTAATGCAGCTCCCATTGCAAATTCACGTACACCGAACCAGATATTACGTCCGCTGTAATCAGCTGCAGTGAAGTCTTCTGAACCTTTAATCATTGTTTTATTTGAGCCAGCTAAGTCAGCTGAACCGCCGAAGAATTGAGGTACAGCTTGTGCTACTGCGTTTAGTACTTCTCCAGAAGAAGCACGGCTAGCTAAGCTTGAACCCGTTTCATATGCTGGAAGTGTTTCTTCCCAGCCTTCCGGTAATTTTCCTTCTACTGCTAGTTCAAATTGACGACCTAGTTCAGGATATTTTTCTTTATACTGTGCAAATACATCGTTCCATTCGTTTTCTTTCTTTTGGCCATCTTCAGCAATTGTAGCTTTGAAGTGAGCATACACTTCTTCTGGCACATAGAAATCTTCTTCAAATGTCCATGCATAAGCTTCTTTTGTTAATTTTGTTTCATCGGAACCTAATGGAGAACCGTGCACGCCAGAAGTACCCGCGTGGTTTGGAGAACCAAATCCGATTGTTGTTTTTACTTCGATTAGCGTTGGGCGTGTTAAATCGCCTTTTGCTTCTTCAATTGCGTTTGCAATCGCTGTCAAGTCATTGCCGTCTTCAACGCGGATTACTTGCCATCCGTAAGCTTTGAAACGATCCTCTACGTTCTCAGAGAACGAGCGATCTAAATCTCCGTCTAAAGAAATATCATTTGAATCGTATAAAACAACTAAGCGTCCTAATTTTAAGTGTGCCGCTAATGAAGCTGCTTCAGCAGATACACCTTCCATTAAGTCTCCGTCACCACAAATACCATACGTAAAGTGGTCTACGATTTCTAAACCTTCTTTGTTGTATGTTTCAGCTAAATGACGTTCTGCCATTGCTTTACCAACAGCCATTGCAATACCTTGTCCTAGTGGGCCAGTTGTTGCATCAACACCTGCTGTATGACCGAACTCTGGATGACCTGGTGTTTTGCTTCCCCATTGACGGAAGTTTTTAAGGTCTTCAATTGATAAGTCATATCCAGCTAAATGAAGCAAGCTGTATAATAGTGCCGATCCGTGTCCTGCTGATAATACAAAGCGGTCACGGTTGAACCAGTTTGGATTCTTTGGATTGATGTTCATAAATTTTGTCCACAATGTATATGCCATTGGAGCAGCTCCCATTGGCATACCTGGGTGACCTGAATTTGCTTTTTCAATCGCATCGATTGATAAAGTACGAATTGTTGCAATCGAAAGATCTTCAATACGTTGTGTCATACTCTTCATTCCTTTCAAAACTATGTACATATGTTATCATACTAATGATTTGCTTATTTGTACAATACTTGAACCAAAAAAATTTCCACTTTTACAGTTTTTGTGCGCCTTATTAAAAATATACAAAAAACTAGAGGGAACACTCCTCTAGTTTTACTACAACGTCTTAGTGAAGACGCTTCTTTTTACTCTCTTTTAACTTCTTAGGCGTAACATCTTTACCTTCTTCGTCCACAACTTTAATCGTATGAAGGTGATTTGTCATAGATTGTCGGAAAACTTTTAAATATTCCTGACGTAGCTCTTGCTGTTCTTTCGCTTCAGATTCTGTCAGACCTTCAGCCTTTGCTTTTTTTGAAAGAGCATTAATACGAGCAAGTTTATCTTTTGATAGCATATAAAACCTATCTCCTTATAATCAATAATTAAAATTACCGAACCGTTCCGGCAACATGTAGTCATCTTACTAAATCTCTTTCGTTTTATCAAGAGATTGAGCACTCTCTTGATACTCTTGATAGCGACGATGTACCGTCGCTTTTGAAATATTATAACCAAAACCTTTTAGCGTAACTGAAATTTCAGCAAAGGTTAAGCCGTTATGACGAAGACGGACAATTTCTTCAATCGGCGCTTCTTTTTTTTCTCTTCCCGAGTTAACTCCTTGATTTTTTAAATTTTGCTGCGGACGATAACCGTTTTCTACGGCTCTTTTCATTCCTCTTTTAATTTTAGCATTATGTAATTTCCGCTGATGCTCTTCCACTAAGCTAATAATATCTAACACCATCGAATCAGATTCTGAAAGCTGAAGCTGACCTTGATGACTAATCGTATAGATCGTAGCATTTTCTTTATGAAAAGCATGAAGCAGCGCGATTCGGGCATTTCCTCTGCCTAATCGTGTTTCGTCTTGAATGAGCAGCACGGATATTTTTTCTTCTTTCATTGTATGAAGAACATCCAAAATACCTTCTCTGTCTACGTCATATCCGCTTGCTTTTTCCATTACGACTTTTTTTACGTCTAGATGGTGAAGATCAGCAAGTTTTTTTAACTCTTCTTGCTGGCGCTGTAAAGATGTTTCTTGGGCTTTTTTATCCGTACTGACACGGCAATAAATAATGGCGTCCACTTTTATCACGACCTTTTCGGCTTCTAACAATATTCAGGAACGGCCGTTACACACTACTGTTCAATTGCCACTTGATTATGTAACTCTTTTTTTAAAACAGGAATATATAATTTATCTCCAGGAGATAAAGACTGGGCAGTGTCTGAGTTTAAATCATTGACGTCTTCAACCCATTTGACAAATTCGTTGGTGGTCAAATGATGGTGATTATGATACTTGTTGGACAATTCCCAAAGCGTATCTCCTTTTGTAATAGTAACGGTTGAATATTTGTCTAAATCTACTTTATCCGCTCCTAAAACCAGCGTCAATACATATGTAAGTGCAGCGATAACTGCAAAAAAAATAGCGTAATGTTTCATAGAATGTAAGAATTGGTGCATATTATGATCCCCCTATCAGAATATATGTTCTTATTTTATTGAGAACATTTGTTTCTGTCAATGGAATTCTTCGAACTTATGTTTGTATATTGACACATCACGTGGTATAATTCACCTAAAGAATAGCTAAAATCGAGGTGAAAAATATGAAGCTATCAAAACGTCAACAAGACATACTAGATTTTATTAAGCACGAAGTAAAATTAAAAGGTTATCCGCCTTCTGTTCGTGAGATTGGGGAAGCGGTAGGATTAGCCTCTAGCTCCACTGTACACGGGCATTTAGCTCGTTTAGAAAGCAAAGGGTTAATTCGCAGAGATCCAACAAAACCAAGAGCAATCGAAGTTCTTCAACTAGACGAAGTAAACATCCCTAAAAGCAATGTCATTAATGTTCCTGTTATCGGTAAAGTAACAGCGGGTCTCCCTATAACAGCCGTTGAAAACGTGGAAGAATATTTCCCTCTTCCAGATAAATTCGTTTCTCCAGATGATCATGTATTTATGCTTGAAATTATGGGAGAAAGTATGATTGAAGCAGGTATTCTAGATGGCGATATGGTAATCGTACGTCAGCAGCAAACTGCTAATAATGGAGATATTGTGGTCGCTATGACCGAGGACAACGAAGCAACGGTAAAACGTTTCTTTAAAGAAGAAAATTTCGTTCGTTTACAGCCTGAAAATTCAACGATGGCGCCTATTATTCTTCGCCACGTAACGATTTTAGGAAAAGTCACTGGTGTATATCGCACAATTCACTAATCACACACTGTATGTAAAACCAACTAACCATGATGTTAGTTGGTTTTTTTACGTTTGTTTTCTAAAAAAATTGGCATATTATAAATGATACGTTGAATCATTGCAGGCAGGTAGAGAGTTTTTTATAAAGCCTGCTTTACCTTTTACTTTCTATCTGCATTTCCTCAGCTCTCAAAAGGAAATACAACCGACCATAAGAAGGATGTAGTTTATGACCAATACACCAAGGAAAACAGAACCATTTCAAACTATTATGCCTACCAAAGCAATGAACATGTTTCTTTTTCCTTTTTCCTTTGATCGAAAAAATAAAGAGCAGCTTGTTCATGCACTAAAAGAAAATTTGTTCGAGTTTTTTTCCATTCAAAACAAACATTTAGAAAAAGAATACTACGGAGAACAGTATTACGTATCTCATGATAGCTTGGATCAATATTTTCTTCCTTACATTGAATGTATTCTATTTCCTGATTCGTGCGAAAAAGAAGGGTTGCTTCGATTTTCAAAAAAAATAGACCATACCGTTACGCTACAAACTTCCTCCACCACCGTGTCTAGCAACGTGCTGTCTGTGGATGTTTTTTTATGTCCTTTTGAAATTGGCGTCATGACTATTCGCACTGAGATGAGTCATAATCATTACACCTATGATGACATTTTAGAATTCATGAATCATTTTCGCGTATTAGAACCGAAGCTTGCTGAAGAGCATGGATCCACCATTACCTATGAACATCATCGCTATAGCAAAGTACAGGATTATATTTTTTCACAGCTCGCGCCATTTTTGAACGAACACATCAAAAAAGAAGCCACACGTGAACAGCACGTCGGGAGCCTTCCTTATTTTATCGATGAACGGATGTTTGTATTAAGTTATGTAACGGTAAATCAAAAGCAAGAGATTAATGGCACAACTTTATTTCGTACTGGGCAGCTAAATAGCTATACGCCTGACGGGAAGCCGTTTATCTCTGCACACAACCATGAGTATATTAAAACGTATAATACCAAACACGTGTATTCCAGATGGGCTCCTGAAACCTATTACGTCATAACAGACCATGTGTTTTCGTGTATTTCTAAATCGACAGACTCTAAAACGGATCAGCTTTTGATGAATCATCTATTTGGCCAGCATTACTATAATTTATTTTTACATTTTTTCTATAAAATCGTGTTGTTAAAACTATCTTATGAGTATTCTCAGCTCACGTTTCATAAAAATTCAGAGGGCATTGAACGACTAATCCGCTCTATTACCATATTTTCAGGTAAATATTTATTTTTAGAAATTAGCTCTCGCACAGAAGGTCAAGAGTTTTCTGAGCTCTTTAAAAAAATCTTCCACATCAATTCTCTTTATCAAGAAGTCAAAGAAACCCTTGGTACCTTGTATCAAAATCAGGAGAAAATCGCGGCCAAGCGTCATAATTACTTATTATTAATCTTAACGATTTATACCGTTCTTTCCGGTATTTATGGAATGAATTTAGTTATTAGCAAACTAAAGGGAAACATCAATTGGGATAGTATGAAGCAGTTTTCTATCTTTGAATATATCGCTTTAATAGTAGCCCTATCAGGAATTCTGATCAGCATTAGTCTCGGAGTGAGTTCCCTATGGAATTTATTAAAAGATCGATTTAAAACATAAAAGCTGTTCGTATCAGAGAATACATGATAAAAAGAAGAGATTGAGACATAACTAAATCAAGCGAATCTAAAGACGAACAAATGGGATAAATAAGCTAGTAGGGATTGCAGCAAGGCTATAAAATTGTATATGCAAAGCGCAAGAAACGAAGCGGAGAAACCTTTTTTAAATTAGCCACAGCTAAGTATTTTTATCGCTTTTTAAATTATATGTCCGATATTGAAATCCCGAAAGATACGGGAGATTTTCGTATTATCGACCGAAAAGTAGCGGATGTATTCAAAAAAATGACTGAACGTAATCGTTTTGTACGAGGAATGATGTCTTGGATTGGCTGCAGGCAAACATATGTAGAATATGAGCGCGATGAGCGCTTTGCTGGTGAAACAAAATATCCTTTAAAAAAGATGATCAAGTTTGCTTCAGATGGAATTATTGGGTTTTCAACGAAACCTTTACGTTTAGTAATGGTTATTGGCCTGTTATCGGTTTTTGTATCACTTCTAGTTTTAAGTTATTCCATTGTTGTTTGGCTAATAGGTGAAAATATCCAGCCTGGCTGGACTTCTATTATGGTAGCTATCACCTTCTTTAGCGGTATTCAGCTACTTGGTTTAGGTCTAGTCGGACAATATATCGCAAGAATTTACGATGAAAGTAAAAATAGACCTATTTACGTTGTACGTGAAACCATTAACTTCTCTAAAGCTTCAACAGATTCCCAAAACGTACGTGAAAAAGTATATAGCTAAAAAAACAAGGAAGAAAACAGCTGTTTTCTTCCTTGTTTTTATTCTTTTTGAAGCTGTAAATCACTTGGCACCCAGTCCGGAATTCCATCATCTTCATCAAATTCAATAATAACATCCGTTACTCCTTTTTCCTGTAAAATACGATTTTCCAGCCGATCTTTAATATCATCAGCTTCTGCCACTGTTAAAGAAGGATCAATTTCTACTTTTAATTCAACGTGAAGCTCTTCTCCTTCTTTCATCACCATTAATGTTTGAATATCACGCACTTGTACATCTTGCATGACAATCGCGCCAATTTTCATTTCCATTTCTTTATCTGCTTCCCCAAGCGCTCCAGCAGCGTTATCTAAAAACACTCGTCCTACTACAAAAAACATCATAAACCCAATTAAAATAGAAGCAATTCCTTCAGCTTGGTGAAAAGGTGTAAATCGTGAAATAAAAACCGCAATTAGTGCCAATACGCCTCCTCCAGTAGCTACCAGATCTTCCATAAAGACCAGCTTAGTTGCTGGCTTTGCTTTCCTTAAATGAACAAAGCTTTGTGTAAAAACATTGACCTCTGCGGTATCCATCCCAACATCGTGCAAAATTTCTTTCATTGCCTTAAATAGGACAAACATCTCAAGCAATACCGAGATGCCAAGTACTGCAATATTTAAAATAAAGCCTGAAGACTTCTTCGGATGGAGAATGTGATGATATCCTTCTTTAATCGTTTCAAACGCCATAATTCCTACTACAAGAACAGCTCCTAATAGAACAAGATTAACCAATCGTCCGAAGCCGTTTGGAAATCGTTTGGTCGGGGCTTTTTTACTTAATGCCGAACCTATAAAGACAAAAAACTGATTAGCTGCATCTCCTAAGCTGTGCATCGTTTCAGCAAACATCGCTACATTTCCCGTTAAAGCAAAAGCAATTCCTTTAATAATGGATATAATGGTATTAACTACAGCGGCCATCATGGCCGATTTATTTCCTTTTCGCAATAACTTAATTAATTCACTCATGCAATCCCTCCGTTTGTGCCTTTGATGAGATTCAATTATGGTTAGTGTATGTGAAATTAAAAATTAAAAACCTCCAATATAGAAGTTGGAGGTTTTTAATCATGTTTCATTATTTTTTAAAACGATACGGTACAGTTGTAACAATTACATTTTTACGGTAAAGCAAATGTGCTTTTAACAGCAGACTGGACTGATTGTGAAGGATGTTTTGCCAACTTTTTTTCGTGATGAACTGCGGAATAACGACCGTAATAGCCATATTATTTTCCCGTGCTTTTTCCTCAGCCATATCAATGAATCGAAACAGCGGCCGCACAAGACTGCGGTATTGAGAATGAAACGTAACAATACGAATATCAGGCTGCCACTTTTCCCACTTCTCTTCCATTCTCTTTTCGCTTTCTCGATCAAAAGCCACGTGCACTGCAATAACGGTATCGCCAATCGTTCTTGCATAATTTAATGAATTTTCTACTACTTTTGTCATTCCTGCTACAGGAACAATGACCACACTTCCTTCAAGCTTTCCAATCTTTTCTCCCTGCTTAATGCGGAGCTGCTCTCCTACCGCTTCATAATGCGTATGAATGCGATGAAAAATATAAACGATAACCGGTAAGAAAACGAGAACGGACCACACTTGTGAAAACTTCGTTGTAAACAAAATAATTAACACCGTTAATGTAATGAGTGCACCAATTAAGTTAATAATTAGCTTTCCTTGCCATCCGGCCGGCTTTTCTCTAAGCCATTTGACAATCATGCCTGTTTGAGAAAGCGTAAATGGAATAAACACCCCGACTGCATAAAGAGGAATTAATTGCTCCGTCGCTCCTTTAAAAGCTACCAGTAAGACAATAGAAGCAATTCCAAGGGTCACAATTCCATTTGAATAGCCTAGTCGATCGCCGCGAATTTGAAACATTCTTGGCATGTATTTATCAGACGATAAGTTTACAGCAAGCAAAGGGAAAGCTGAAAAACCTGTATTCGCCGCTAGCACTAAAATCAGAGCTGTGGTGCCTTGAATAAAATAATAAAATCCATTTCGTCCAAACACACTCGATGCAATTTGTGATACAACCGTTTCATCTGCTTTTGGAGAAATGCCAAGCCAGTAAGCTAAAAACGTGATGCCGGAAAATAAAACGGCTAAAATACCGCCCATCAGCATTAATGTATGAACAGCATTTTTTGCACCTGGATCTTTAAAGTTAGGCACTGCATTTGAAATAGCTTCTACACCAGTCAATGCCGAACAGCCTGACGAAAAAGCTTTTAATAATAAAAACAAACTAATACCTGGCACCACTGTACCGAGAGATGTATGAAGCTCAGGTGAAACTTGACCTGTCACTATTTTGAAGAAGCCCACCGCTATTAACAAAATAAGAGCAATAACAAATAAATAAACCGGATAAGCTAATACAGAAGCGGATTCTGTTACACCTCGTAAATTTAAGATGGTAATAAAAATCACCAGCAAACACGCAATTACTACATTATAATGATGCAGCGTTGGAAAAGCCGAAGTTAAAGCATCGGTTCCTGCTGAAACACTCACGGCAACTGTTAAAATATAATCTACTAACAGTGATCCCCCAGCGATAAGCCCAGGATTTTCTCCTAAATTGGTTTTCGAAACAATATAGGCTCCTCCGCCTTGCGGATACGCATAAATAATTTGACGGTATGAAAGAATTAAAGCCGTCAGCAGCACCAATACCCCAATTGCAATTGGAATTGAATACCAATACGCAAGGACACCGACTGTTGCAAGTACAATCAAAATTTGTTCTGTTCCATAAGCCACTGAAGATAAGGCATCTGATGATAAAATAGCCAGTGCTTTAAGCTTACTAAGCTTTTGATCGCCTAACTCTTTTGTTTTGAGCGGCTTTCCAATCAATAATCTTTTGAGAACTGAATAGTTCACGTAATTTCCCTCCGATGATTGCTTAGCTACTATTTACTGTTCATTGCTAAGCTCCGTTACAAGTTCACGAATAAGTGATATTATCCCTAAAAAATACCTTTTTATGTTAAAAAAACGCACAAAAAAAACACTAAGGGTTCTCAGCGTTTTTACACAGCTTAAACCTCCTCTCCAAAACGCTTATGGGGTTAGCTGTCGGATTCGGGCTATGAGAGTAGCCCTACCTTTTAAAAAAAGGATTCACCCCAAGTGACAATGCACAAATTTGGGTCCCCCACTTCTGACGAATTAAGCGATAACAGGTCAATATAATTTTCGGTTAAAGAGTATGATTGATAACATGTTTCTTTCATAACTATCTTTTGTTCTTAGATAATATACTCCCGTACAAATGGTTTGTAAAGCATTATTTTACGTAAACCAGAAAATAGTGCTTAAGGCGCTTTTAAGAGGAAAACAAAAGGCCTTCTGCCTGCTTACAGAAGACCTTCTCGCTTTAACTTTTTGCTTTTAAAACGGCTGCTAGCTTGCTTTTCGTTTGAGGACCATAAATGCCATCTACATCATAAGGAAGATACACAAGTTGAAAACGTCTGACTGCATCTTTCGTTTGTACTCCGTATATTCCGTCTACAGACCCTACTTTAAAATTAACCGCGTTTAATGCTCTTTGAAGCTGTTTCACGGCTTCTCCAGAATCACCTTGTTTTAAAATTCCATTTGGAAGTGGATATTGTTCCGAAGGTGGTGTTGGTGTTGGTGTTGGTGTTGGTGTTGGTGAAGTTCCTGAAGGAATAACAATTGTTTTTCCAACCTGTAGGGTTAAAGGATCAGAAAGCCCTTTATTTGCTTCTTGCAGCGCTTGTACTGTTATTCCGTACTTCTGTGCAATACTGTACAGCGTATCTCCTTGCTTGATCGTATACGTTTTTGTACCTGGTTCAGAAGGTGATGGATTTGGTGTCGGTGTCGATGTTGGAGGTGGTGATGGATTTGGAACTGCACGCCGAGGTAAATTTAAATATACGGCAATTCCTTTAGCATACGATTCACCCATACTTTTTAAAAAAGCTTCATTTTGAAGAAGTGCTGCATCAGCGCTCCTATCAATAAAAGCTATTTCAGTGAGTACTGCAGGCATATTTGTTAAGCGAAGCACCGCATAATTGGCTGATTTTCGTCCGCGATTCGGATGATTATACGACAGCAGCGTTGGCTGTACTTGACCGTGCACAATCGATTGAAACGTTTTACTGGCATTGCTAGCGCTTCTATAAACATAATCTTCGTATCCTGTTCCTCCACCGGCATTTACGTGAATAGACATAAATGCATCTGCGCCCCACGAATTAGCTTGAGAAGCTCGCTGAGATAACGATAAAAAAACATCTGTGGTACGAGAGGTTTTAATCGTAAAATCACTGTACATGCTATTTAAATAGCTTATTAAATATTGTTGAATTTTTAACACTAAGTTTTTTTCATATAGTCCGTTCGCTCCAACTGCTCCTGCATCTGCCCCACCATGTCCTGCATCAAGATAGATTTTTTTCATATTACTTGTCCCTCCTTATTGTTAACATATGCACGAGGGAAAAAAGTGCTACGTATACTAGCCTACTAAGTAGAAAATTACTAAAAAAAAGAACCGCTACTCAAAGGCAACGGTTTATTCTGCGTTGTAGACAGAATATTAAATAGGGATAGCTCTCAAGGAGTGACAGCTATATGCAGAGTGTTGATTCGTTGATTAAATGATAATAATTATCATTTTCATTTAAAGTATACACTAAAAGGAAAGTTTTGTCTATTCTATTATGAGAACAGGCTTATTTAAAAAGCAGAACGCCTATAATAATGAGAATAATCCAAATTGGAATGCTTATTAATATGCCTATTACTAAACCTTTGAAAAAATTTCCTTCTTGCATTTTCATTCCATTCCTCTCCAACAGTATTTTCTAATGACACTACGACTGGCTGAAAATTCTCTGAAGTTATACTGAAGTGCAGAGTGAACACATAAACAATCTCTCTATCTGTTATACACTACTTTTACATATAGATTCAATGAGACAAAAAGCTTATCCTTTTTAATTCATATAACCAAATTCTTTCCTATATATAACAAGACAATAAAAAGCCTCCCGTAAATTGTACGACAGGCAGCATACTTATTTTATAAACAGCTTAGTTCGATATTTAATATGCGCAATGTTATTCATTTTGAAAAATAAAAAAGTCCGAGAGAACGTATAAACGATCTCTCGGATTTTTAGGAATTAATATTGGCTCATGTATTGGTCACGTTCCCAAGGATGAACTTGTGTACGGAACATATCCCATTCAATTTCTTTCGCTTCAACGAAGTGTTCTGCTAAGTGTTCACCTAATGCAGAAACCATAACTTCGTTTGATTGGAAGCTATCTAAAGCTTGAGCTAATGTTGCAGGTAAATCTACGATACCTTCTTCAACACGCTCTTCTTTTGTCATTACATAGATATTACGATCGATAGGTTTTGGAGCTTCAAGGTTATTCTTGATTCCATCTAAACCAGCTTTTAATAGAACAGCCATTGCTAAATATGGGTTAGCAGCTGGGTCTACGCTACGTACCTCAACACGAGTTCCTACGCCGCGAGAAGCTGGGATACGGATTAATGGGCTACGGTTGCGAGCAGACCATGCAACATAACAAGGAGCCTCATATCCAGGCACTAGACGCTTGTAAGAGTTTACAGTAGGATTTGTTACTGCTGTAAAGCTGTGTGCGTGCTTGATGATACCTGCGATAAATTGACGAGCAGTATCACTTAGCTCTAGATTACCGTTTTCATCATAAAATGCGTTTTGGCCATCTTTAAATAATGAAACGTTACAGTGCATACCTGAACCATTCACACCAAATAATGGTTTTGGCATAAATGTAGCATGTAAGCCATGTTTACGTGCAATTGTTTTTACAACAAGTTTGAACGTTTGGATATCATCACAAGCTTTTAATGCAGCAGCATATTTGAAGTCAATCTCGTGTTGTCCAGGAGCTACCTCATGGTGAGATGCTTCAATTTCAAAGCCCATTTCTTCAAGCTCTAATACGATGTCACGACGGCAGTTTTCACCAAGGTCAGTTGGCGCTAAGTCGAAGTAGCCACCTTTATCATTTAATTCTAATGTAGGTTCGCCTTTTTCGTCTAATTTGAATAAGAAGAACTCTGGCTCAGGTCCAAGGTTAAAATCAGTAAATCCTAACTCTTCCATCTCTTTTAACACACGTTTTAAGTTATTACGTGGATCGCCATCAAACGGAGTTCTATCTGCATTGTAGATGTCACAAATAAAACGTGCTACTTTACCTTTTTCAGATGTCCAAGGGAAAATAACAAATGTATCAATGTCCGGGAATAGGTACATATCTGATTCTTCAATACGTACAAACCCTTCAATAGAAGAACCGTCAAACATCATTTTGTTGTCTAACGCTTTTTCTAGTTGACTTACTGGAATTTCAACGTTTTTAATTGTTCCTAAAATGTCAGTGAACTGAAGACGAATATACTTTACATTCTCTTCTTGAACTTTGCGGAAAATATCTTCTTTTGTGTACTTTGCCATCGTGTGATCCTCCCCTAAATCTCTATATAATATTTATAATCTATACCACTCACATACGAACGGTATAAATATTGATAACTTTATTAATGAAAGAACCTGGACATATCTCCTTGATTTAAAGTTGCTCGATTAAAACGGCCTGCTTGCATAAGTTCTGCACGAAGCATTTTTCGCAATTCATCGTCCGTTAATTCTGGCTTTGCTGTTGCTGCCACAACTTTTTCTTCTTGCTTATGCCCTTTTTGCTCCTTTTGAAGATGAAACAGCTGTTTTACACCTGCTAAGTTTACACCTTGTTCAATCAGATCACGGATTTCAAGCAGCTTATCAACATCGTTAAATGAGAATAGTCGTCGATTTCCCTCTGTTCTTACTGGTGCAACTAATTCATGTTCTTCATAGTAGCGAATTTGGCGAGCCGACAACTCAGTTAACTGCATCACAATTCCAATTGGGAAAAGTGGCGTATTTCTTCGAATGTTGTCACTCATTTCAGTTCCTCCTTTGGATTAACTATTTACATTGTATGCTATGTTAGTTCACCTGTCAACCGAATGTTAGTAATTCTAACATAAATTTTTCTGAACATTTCTTCTATACAAATAAATAGCCCTTCGTTTATTTTTATAAGCCTATCTTTTCTTTCTTAGCGGGGAGAAAATAGTCTTTCTATCTTATATGTTATAAAAGTTCTTTCGTTAGCATTTGATCTACTGCCATGCATATTGCTACTTTTACGTGAGCATACGTTAACCCGCCCTGCACGTAAGCGATATACGGAGGCCTGATAGGTCCATCTGCCGTCAGCTCGAGGCTTGCTCCTTGTATAAACGTTCCTGCCGCCATAATCACATCATCTTCATAGCCTGGCATATAAGCAGGATACGCCGTTACGTGTGAATTAATTGGCGAAGCGAATTGAATTGCCTGACAAAAAGCAACCATTTTATCGCGGTCATCGAACTGAACGGATTGGATTAAATCTGTTCGTTCACTGTCCCACTTCGGCTCGCTTTGCATCCCTAGCTCTTCAAACATAGCGGATGAGAAAACTGCTCCTTTTAAGGCTTGGCCGACTACGTGCGGAGCCAAAAAGAAACCTTGATACATTTCTTGCAAGCTATACAGCGTCGCTCCAGCTTCTGCACCGATTCCAGGAGTTGTCATTCGGTATGAACAAGCTTCCACTAGATCTTTTCGTCCTGCAATGTAACCGCCGATTTTTGCAAGACCTCCACCAGGGTTCTTAATGAGCGATCCTGCCATCAAATCTGCTCCTACATGCGTTGGCTCGATTGTTTCTACAAATTCACCGTAGCAGTTATCGACAAATACTATAACGTCAGGCTTAATACTCTTTACAAAAGAAATCATTTCTTTTATTTGCGCGACTGTAAAAGAAGGACGGATGCCGTAACCTTTTGAGCGCTGAATGCCTATCATCTTTGTGTGCTCATGAATAGACGCTTTCACTTCTTCAAAATCCACTTGGCCTTGCGCTGTTAAATCTACTGATTTATAGCTAATATTATATTCTTTTAAAGAGCCTACGCCGCTTCCTCGTATACCAACGATTTCTTCAAGGGTATCATAAGGCTTGCCAGTTATATATAATAGTTCATCTCCAGGACGCAGTACACCAAACAGCGAAATGCCAATTGCGTGCGTACCTGAAATAATTTGCGGACGCACCAGGCAAGCTTCTGTCCCAAAAACGTCTGCGTATACTTTCTCCAACGTATCGCGGCCTAGATCGTCATACCCATATCCCGTTGTCGGATTAAAATGTGAATCACTCACTCGATTTTGCTGAAAGCTTTGCAGCACCCGAAATTGATTTGCTTCAATACGCTCATCAATTTTCTCATGTACGGGCTTAATTTGTTTTTCTACTTTTGCAGCAAGTTCCCGAATGCGTGCCCCGTTTTTTAACTGATCAAACATCATTTCTTTGTTCCTCAACTTTCTTCAAGCGTTTGTAGCTTTTTGTAAAGGGGGTGCTCTTTTGCAATATACCCTTTGCACTGATACTTCTCAGTTTCTTCATTGAATTTTAACGACTCAAGAATAGAGACCGTTTTGAGTTCAGCGAGCATTTTTCCTTCATAAGCCGGCAGCAGCACATGAAAAAACGCCATTTCTTTTTTCATTTCTTCTTGAATTCTTTCCCCAAGCTTCAGTAAATCAGCAGCTTTAAAAGCGCTCATTGATAACGATGTCGAAGCGGATGGGACAAATAGTTCATGCTGCATATCTTCTTTATTGTAAACTGTCAGCATCGGAATGTCCGTTACGTTCAGCTCTTCTAGTAAGCGATGCACTGTTTTTTCATGGTTGTTGTAATCTGGATTAGATGAATCTACCACGTGCAGAACAAGATCAGCTTCGGTTACTTCTTCAAGCGTTGAACGGAACGCGGCTACTAACGTTGTTGGAAGATCTTGAATAAATCCAACCGTATCCGTTAACAGAGCCGTTAATCCTGACGGAAGCGTATACTGTCTTGTCGTTGGATCAAGAGTTGCAAACAGCTGATTTTCTTCAAAAATACCAGCTTCTGTTAAGCGGTTAAAGATCGTCGATTTACCAGCGTTCGTATAGCCCACAATTGCAATTTGATAGACATGATTACGCTTACGTCTTTCTCGATAACGCTCGCGGTGGCTTACCACCGTCTTTAACTGACGCTTAATTTCATCAATTTTACGGCGAATATGTCTGCGGTCACTTTCAAGCTTCGTTTCACCAGGACCTCTTGTGCCAATTCCGCCTCCAAGACGCGACAAAGCGGTACCTTGTCCTACTAACCTAGGCAGCAGATAATTTAATTGAGCCAGTTCCACCTGCATTTTTCCTTCTCGCGTTTGAGCACGCTGTGCGAAGATATCCAAAATCAGCTGCGTGCGGTCAATAACACGCGCAGATAACCCTGCTGACAAATTGCGGATTTGACTCGGTGACAATTCATCATTAAATACAATTAAATCGGGCTCTAACTCTTCTTCAAGAGCCACAAGTTCTTCTACTTTCCCTTTTCCAATATAAGTAGCTGGATGAATGCGATCGCGCTTTTGCGTTAACCTTACCAGCACTTCGCCTTTTGCAGTCTCAGTTAAAGATGCTAGCTCATCCATTGAATATTCAAAACGTTCGTCATCGTCATGAAGCTGACATCCGACTAAAATTACGCGTTCAAGTTCAGTATTCATTTCTGCTGTCAAAGATTTTTCCTTCCCTTACTATTAAATTGACAAATCATTCATATCATATCAAAAAAATGTCCATTTCTCCATCTTTGCAAAAGAGACAGAATACATTGTCTTTTACTAGTTTAACACCCTTTTTAAAATCTATAAAATGATGAGTAAAAAAACATTGAAATATCACGAAATTCTGTATACAATTTGAATTGGTTTACTTATCGAAATTTGAATCAGGCTGCCTGATTTTAAAATAATAGTCGCTACTTGGTGAAAACAGAATAAAGGGGATAGCATCATGACTTGGGACGTACTTAGCATTATTGGAACGATTGCTTTTGCAATCAGCGGAGCTTTTATTGCCATGGAAGAGGAGTATGATATTTTAGGCGTTTACATACTGGGAATCGTAACGGCTTTTGGCGGAGGAGCCATTCGAAACCTGCTTATCGGTGTACCGGTGTCTGCCCTTTGGGAACAAGGACTCTTTTTTCAGATTGCTTTATTATCTATCACTGCCACTTTTTTATTTCCAAACAATATCTTAAAACATTGGAAGCGATGGGGAAACTTTTCAGACGCCATTGGCCTCGCAGCATTCGCGATTCAAGGAGCGCTTTATGCCACTCATATGAACCATCCGCTTAGCGCGGTTATTGTAGCTGCGGTCTTAACAGGAAGCGGCGGGGGGATTATCCGAGATTTATTAGCACGCCGAAAGCCTACTGTTCTTAAAGATGAAATTTATGCCGTATGGGCGATTATCGCAGGATTTAGCGTAGGGCTGCATATTACAAATACGCCTGTAGAACTTTATACGTTATTTATCTTACTTGTAGGTCTTCGGATGTGTTCATATATTTACAAATGGCGCCTGCCGATTAAAACTATTCGACAACCAAATATGTAGAAAAAAGCCTTTCATGACGAAAGGCTTTTTTTCACAGCTGAATATCGCTTGACGTTAAAGTTAAAAGCTCATTGCGCTCAAAGCTTTCTTCTTCTAAAAGCCTCATGGATTGAGTGCGTATGGAACGTTCGATAATGTTTCGCACATATCTACCGTTACTAAAATCCCTAGGCGCCTGATTGTACTTCACGTCCATGAAATGATCTTTTAGCTTTTTATAGGCCTCTGTACTAAACTGATACTGCCTGTCATTCATCATGTGACCCGCAATGTCCATCAGTTCATTGACATCATAATCCGGAAAATCAAAAATAAACGGAAACCTAGAGCGCAGCCCTGGATTAAGACTTAAGAAATTTTCCATTTCTCTTGGATAACCAGCTAAAATCAATACAAACTTATCATTTGAATCTTCCATATGTTTAACCAATGTATCAATCGCTTCTTTTCCAAAATCTTTTTCTCCTCCTCTTGCAAGAGAATAAGCCTCATCGATAAATAAAATACCTCCAAGCGCTTTTTTTACAAGATCTCTCGTTTTCTGAGCGGTATGACCGATGTATTCTCCAACTAAATCTGCCCGCTCTGCTTCAATTAAATGTCCTTTAGACAAGATATTCATATTCAAAAATAATTTACCTAGCAGGCGGGCTACCGTCGTTTTCCCTGTTCCTGGATTTCCTTTAAACATCATATGCAGCGCCTGCTTTCCCGCTTTTAAGCCCTGTTCCTCTCTTTTTTTGTTAATATATAGCCACGCATATATTTCTTTTATCATTTTTTTCAATTCTTCCATTCCAACCAGTCCGCTCATTTCTCGTTCAATTTCCCGAAGCGGCTCATGATTTATCACAGCTTTTTTGGCAGGACGCGGAATTGATGTCGTATACGACTTTTCCTTTTTTGTTTCATTATTTAAAATGATATTAATTTGCCCATTATTTTTAAGAGTTATCGGCTGTTCCACCATGTTCACCTCTCGTTTCATCCCACTTCTCTGTATCGCATAGCTGCATGCGATGAACGATACGAAGACAATGATCTCTTATTACCGAAGAAATAATCGTCTATTATAAGGTTTATGTTCAATGAGTAAAAACAATGTTAAGAAACTTTTCTAAGCCTTTATTTGCATAAAAAAAGCATCCGAAAATGCGGATGCTTCTCTTTAATCTCTATTCAAGTTCTACTGTAATATTTTTATTTGGTACAAATGTCGAAATAGCATGTTTATAAATCAGCTGCTGTTTTCCTTCAGATTCAATTAACACAGTAAAATTATCAAATCCTTTAATTAGTCCTCTTAATTGAAAACCATTTAAAAGAAATACCGTCACATAGATATTTTCTTTACGTAATTGATTTAAAAATTGATCTTGAATATTAACTGATTGTTTCATTATTCGGCCTCCTCGTTTCTCTATCTGTTTACTTAATTCGCTTCTTTCTTCAGCTTTCCTGCAATATATGTAAAAATTTCAGCAAACTTTTCGGGAAATTTGTCAACTTCCATCTCTATCCATTTTACAGGCATTTTATTTCGAAACCACGTTAACTGACGCTTTGCATATCTGCGTGAATTTTGTTTCAACTGTTCAACGGCTTCTTCGAGCGTACAGCGTCCCTCAAAATAAGCATAAAGCTCTTTGTAGCCGATAGCTTGAATTGATTGTACATCATGCAGACCACTTTCGTACAATGATTTGACTTCCTCAAGCAGTCCAGCCTGCATCATCATATCGACTCGGTGATTAATTCTCTCATATAATACGTCTCTATCCATTGTAAGTCCAATAATGCTTACGTCATATAATAACTCCTGCGACTGTTCTTTTGTATAGTCACTGAATTTTTTACCGGTTACTTCATAAACTTCAAGCGCTCTGATTACACGGCGATGGTTATTTTTATGGATAGCAGCTGCACTCTCCGGGTCAATCTCTTTTAGCTTTTCATACAGGGGATCAATGCCATGAGCTTTAATGAATACTTCCATTCGTTCACGAACTTTTTCATCACTAGGCGTTTCTGTGAACTG
Source organism: Priestia aryabhattai B8W22 (assembly GCF_000956595.1). Lineage (GTDB taxonomy): Bacteria > Bacillota > Bacilli > Bacillales > Bacillaceae_H > Priestia > Priestia aryabhattai. Next base: position 73,733 of record NZ_JYOO01000002.1, read on the forward strand.
ATAATCATAAATAACGGATTGAATATAAAGACCCGTCCCTCCAACAATCATCGGCATTTTTCCTCTAGCGTGAATATCCTCGATTCGTTTTCTTACAATTTCTTGAAATTCTGCCACAGAAAACGATTCATCTGGCTCCTTAATATCGATCAGGTAATGGGGAATACCCTGCATCTCTTCTTCAGACACCTTCGCTGTTCCGATATCCATCCCTTTATAAATTTGCATCGAATCACCTGAAATAATTTCTCCGTCTAACTGTTTGGCAAGTTCAATGCTCAATTTTGTTTTACCAACCGCAGTTGGTCCAATAATGACAATAAGTTTTGGTTTCTCTCCCGTCATAACAACACTACTTTCATCTATAGGCATTCACATCATTCCATTTTATCCAAATGGCCATGATTTATTCAACAAAACGGCTAGCTGCAGCTAGCCGCATTGCCTACATCACTCGCTTAAACATTTTTTCCATTTCATACGTCGAATGATGAATAATAATTGGTCGTCCGTGCGGACACGTAAATGGATCCGTTGTTTTTCTCAACGTTTCAAGTAAAGCAAAAATCTCATCGTTTCGCAAATGATGATTCGCTTTAATCGATCCTTTACAGCTCATCATAATAGCCGCTTCTTCTCTTAACTTCTCGATATTGACTCGTTTCATCGTAAAGATTTGCTGAATCATTTCTTCAATGGTTTCCTGTTCCTCTCCTTTTGGAAACCACTGCGGATGCGAACGAACTATATAGGAGTTTTGTCCAAACGGTTCTAAAAAAACTCCTACTTCAGCAAGCATGTCTTTGTATTCTTCTAAAATCAAGGCTTCATTTCCCGAGAACTCTAGTGTAAGCGGCATAAGCAGTTCTTGAACTTCTGAATCTACTTCTCCAAGCTTTCGCTTAAAATATTCGTACTTAATTCTCTCCTGCGCCGCGTGCTGATCAATAATAAATAATCCTTTTTCATTTTGCGCCAAAATATACGTTCCGTGCATTTGGCCAATTGGGTACATCGCAGGAACACGCGGTTCTGGCTGCTCTTTGGCTGAACGATTTGGTTCTGGAATAGGAGCGTTTTCTTCTACCGATTCTTCATAGTGTTCTATTTCTTGAAACGTTGGTTCAAGTTCTTCACCTTGGCGCATGACCTCTGTTTTAACAGGCGGCATGATCTCGTCTACACGAGCGGGAGCCTCCTTAAAGCTAGGCTCGCGAACTGTATCAGACGGCTGATAGCCAGACGGTTTAGACTGATGATCAAATGTAAAGGTCTGCTGCTCAGTTGGCTGCACAGCTGATTTTGACTTGGTTGGTACTACAGCATCCGGAATTAACTGCCGCTTTTTAAAAGCTGCTTTTACTCCCTGTTCAATAAGCTCAAACAGCTCCGCTTCTTTACTTAAACGCACTTCTAGTTTCGCTGGATGAACATTCACGTCTACTAACAAAGGGTCCATTGTAATGGTTAAAAACACGATTGGAAAACGGCCGATAGGTAAAAGGGTATGATAGCCCTGCTGTACCGCTTTTAACAACCCGTAGTTTTTAACAAACCGACCGTTAATAATGGTCGACATGTAGTTGCGAGAAGCTCGTGTAATTTCAGGAAGAGCAACGTAACCATTCACTTCATAATCAAGAGACTGAACGTTAATGGGAATCATTTTTTTTGCCACTGCCATTCCATAAATAGCTGCAAGCACTTGACGCACATCTCCGCTTCCGTTCGTATACAGAAGCTGCCTTCCTTGATGCATCAGCCGAATTGAAACTTCAGGATGAGACATCGCAAGGCGATTGACTACGTCCGTTACGTTACCAAGCTCCGTGTTTACCGTCTTCATATATTTTAAGCGTGCAGGTGTGTTGAAAAATAAATTCTCAATAACAAGTTCCGTACCTTTTCGGCTTGATGTTAATTCGTGATGAACGATTTCTCCGCCTCTAAGTTTAAGATGAGTGCCGGCTTCTTCTCCCGTACTCGTTTTGAGTTCAAGCATTGAAACCGAAGCAATACTTGGCAAAGCTTCACCGCGAAATCCTAACGTTCGAATTCGAAATAAATCTTGTTCTGTTTTAATTTTGCTTGTCGCATGTCTTTTAAAAGCGGTCAAGCAGTCTTCAGAAGCAATGCCGTCTCCATTATCCAATATACGAATTTTGGAAAGCCCAGCTTCTTCTAGTTCAATTTCAATAACTGTACTGTTTGCATCAATAGCATTTTCGACTAGTTCTTTCACCACCGAAGCAGGTCGTTCAACAACCTCTCCGGCAGCAATTTTATTTGAAAGTTCGTCTGAAAGCTGCACAATTTTACCCACAGACTCACTCCTCTCAATCTATTTCTTCTTTAATGATTTTTGCAGTTCATACATCGCATTCATTGCGTCTAAAGGCGTCATTTCTAAAATATCCAGCTCTTTTAAACGATCGATAATTGCTTTTTCCCGTTTTGAAAGCGCAGGCTTTTCTTTTTTCTCTTCTATTTCAAAGAACGAAAGCTGATTGGCTTCATCTGCTTTTTTACTATCTATACGTTCTTCTTGAATCAAAGAAGCACCTTCTTGTGGAACTTGTTGTGTTATCTCTTCTCTTTTTGGAGCCTGACGTACTACAGGTTCACGCTCAGAAGATTGTTCTAAATCGTGTAAGATGACGCGAGCTCGCTCTAGAAGCGGATCCGGAAGTTCTGCTAGTTCTGCTACGTGAATACCATAACTTTTATCTGCGGCACCATCTTTGATTTTGTGTAAAAAGACGACCTTCCCATTTTTTTCAACCGCGCTTACATGAACATTTTTAAGCGCAGGAAGCGACTCATCAAGTACGGTTAATTCATGATAATGAGTAGAAAATAGTGTCTTACAGCCAATATGCTCATGGACGTATTCAATAATTGCTTGAGCAAGAGCCATTCCGTCATACGTAGACGTGCCGCGTCCAATTTCATCTAACAGAATTAGACTCGACTGAGTGGCATTTGTCACTGCATTTTTTGTTTCTAGCATCTCGACCATAAACGTACTTTGACCTGAAATTAAATCATCCGCTGCTCCGATACGTGTAAACACTTGATCAAAAATCGGCAGGACCGCTTCGTCTGCTGGCACAAAACAGCCAATTTGAGCTAATATCGCCGTTAAAGCGACCTGACGCATATACGTACTTTTACCAGACATATTTGGTCCTGTAATCAGTAAAATTGAACTATCATCCGTCATTTGACAGTCGTTTGGCACATATTCCTGCGAATTCATTACTTTTTCTACCACTGGATGACGTCCGTTTTGAATCGAAATATCTTCACTTGAAAAAATAGGCTTCGTGTAATGACGTTCTTCACTGATTTTTGCAAAGCACTGCAGTACGTCAAGCTCACTTACTTTTTTAGCGAGTTCTTGGAGCCTTGGAATATATGCTTTTACTTCTTCACGAATTTGTAAAAACAATTCATATTCCAGCTCTACAATTTTCTCTTCCGCTTCTAAAATCAGCGCTTCTTTTTCTTTCAGCTCAGGTGTAATAAAACGTTCTGCATTGGTTAACGTCTGTTTTCGTTCATACATTCCTTCAGGCAAAAGATGCAGATTTGCCCGCGTTACTTCTATATAATAGCCGAACACGCGATTATAACCAATCTTCAGTGAGCGAATCCCTGTTTTCTCACGCTCTTGCTGTTCAAGTGACGCAATCCACGTTTTTCCGTTTCGGCTCGCATCTCGGTATTGATCAAGCTGTTCATGATAGCCGTCATTAATAATGTCTCCTTCTTTAATTGACAAAGGAGGGTGCTCTTTTAATCCTCTTTCAAGAAGATTAGCTAATCGCTCACAAGGATCAATGTCTTCAACAAGCTCTGTGGCATAAGGATGATTTAAACGATTCACAACCTCTTGAATATGAGGCACATTTTGCAACGATTTTTTTAATTGAATTAAATCACGAGCATTTACATTACCAAAAGCTACTCGACCGGCTAAGCGTTCTAAATCATATACGTCTTTTAGCAACTCACGCAGTTCTTCTCGTTCAAAAAACTGTTTCATTAAGACATCTACCATATTCAAACGATTATCAATATCGGCTTGTTTTAAAAGCGGACGATCAATCCAATTTTTTAATAAACGGCCGCCCATTGCCGTAACGGTCTGGTCTAATAACCATAGAAGCGAGCCTTTCTTTCCTTTTGAACGAATCGTTTCGGTTAATTCTAAGTTTCGCTTAGAGAACAAATCAATTTTCATATATTCATTGATTTGATAAAACTGCACGGGCTGTAAGTGTTCAAGCGAACGCTTCTGCGTGCGAGTTAAATACTGAAGAATACGCGTAAATGTTGTAATAAGCTTTTGCTGCTGAAGCGAATCTACTAAATAATCTAGTCCTTCTACTTGCTCTGTACTATTCTCATAAGAAATGGTAATCGTCATGCGCTCTTTTAGTGTTTGTAATAATTCAGCAGGAAACTCAGAGCTTACAACAACTTCTTTTGCTTCTTTTGCATAAATCTCTGAGACTATATCGTGAAACGAACTGACAAGCGTTGCGCTGTTTTCTCCTGTAGACAAATCAGAAAGAGCAAGACCAAACGTTTGATCCTCGAACTCAGTAACAGAACAAATATAGTTATTTTCCTTTTCTTGCAGTCCGCGTTCGTTCATCAGTGTTCCGGGTGAAATCACCTGCACCACTTCTCGCTTTACAACACCTTTTGCATGCTTAGGGTCTTCTACTTGCTCACAAATAGCTACTTTAAATCCCTTTTCAATTAAACGGTCGATATACGTAGGCGCAGAGTGATACGGAACTCCGCACATCGGAATTCGCTCTTGTCCTCCTCCGTCTCGGCTTGTTAATGTTATTTCAAGTTCTTGAGAAGCTGTCGTAGCATCTTCAAAGAACATTTCATAAAAATCACCTAATCTAAAAAATAAAAAGGCATCTTGATACTCTGCCTTAATTCTCAAATATTGCTGTACCATTGGCGTATACGCTGCCATACTATTCCTCCATACCACATCTAGTTGTGCGTTTTTGCTACACGTATTATAACATAAGTCTTTCTTAAACTTAATTTATTCAAATAGAACAATCTTCAATTTCTTTTCATAAAACAAATAAAAAAAGCTTCGGACGAAGGAAGAAGCTTGTCCGAAGCTTTTCATTATTTACTGCTGTTCAAATGACTATGCTTACGTCCGTATAAGAAGTAAACCACTAGCCCTAGTACAAGCCAAATTACGAAACTAATCCATGTTAACTTTGGAAGCTGAAGTGCTAAGTATAAACAGAACACAAAAGCTAAAATTGGAATCACCGGCACGAACGGTACGCGGAAACCAGTCGATTCTGAAGTTTGTTTTGATTTACGTAAATATAAAATTCCAATTGATACGGTCATGAAAGCAAAAAGAGTACCGATGTTTGTTAACTCTGCCAATCTTCCTAATGGTACTAAACCAGAGAAGATAGATACTAGTAAACATGTAATCCACGTATTTACTACTGGCGTTTGTTTTTTCTCACTGATTTTTGAAAAAGGCTTTGGCAATAGACCATCTCGACTGATCGCATAAAATAAACGAGTTTGTCCATACATCATAACGAGTAATACCGTTGTAATACCAACAATTGCGCCTAATGAAATAAATCCTGCTACCCAGTCTTGGTTAATGTAGCTTAAAGCAAATGCTACAGGGTTTTTAACATTTAATTCTGTATAAGGTACGATTCCTGTTAAGATAAGCGATACGACGATATAAAGGACTGTACAAATCGCAAGAGATGCGATGATTCCGATTGGCATATCCCGCTGAGGCTTGCGTACTTCCTCGGCCGCTGTTGCTACAGCATCAAATCCAATGTAGGCGAAGAATACAGTTGCTGCTCCTGTCGCTACTCCCGAGAAACCAAACGGCATAAACGGCGTCCAGTTTTCTGGCTTAACATAGCTAACTCCCACCCCGATAAACAGAAGTACAACAGCCAGTTTAATAATAACCATGATAGCATTAAAACGTGAAGATTTTTTTACTCCTTGCGTTAAAAGTAATGTAATTAAAAATACGATCATAATTGCTGGAATATCAATATACGTGCCGTTTGCGGGATTGTATGCACTTGTTAAAGCTTTTGGAAAATGGATGCCAAACCCCGCTAACAATCCTTGGAAATACCCCGACCATCCGCTTGCTACAGCAGAAGATGCAAGACCGTACTCCAAGATAAGATCCCACCCTAAAATCCAAGCGATTAATTCACCAAATGTTGCATAACTGTAAGTGTATGCACTTCCTGAAACGGGAACTGTTGAGGCAAACTCTGCATAACAAAGAGCTGCAAACACACACGCAAGTCCTGACATAATGAAAGATATAACTAAAGCTGGACCGGCATGTTCAGCGGCGGCTACGCCCGTTAATACAAAAATTCCGGTTCCGATAATGGCTCCAATCCCTAACATTGTTAAATCGAAAGCACCTAAATCTTTTTTTAATTTAACACCTTTAGAGTTGGTTTCACTAATTAACGTTTGAATTGATTTTTTACGAAATAAGCTCATAGTAAACCCCCAAAAAATACTTATCTGATATAACTAAATTTTCTGAAAATTAATGCATTATTTTCTTTAGATTTACTATACACTGCGCATTCGACAAAAAGCAATATATTTTTTTATTTTTATAAGAATTTTCTTAAAATAGTAAAAATAAAAAAACTAGGAAGAACTTCTTCCTAGTTACTCATCGTCTCCTAATATAAAATCAGGATCCAAATCTTCAAATTCATCGTCATCTACGTCTAAATCAAACTCGTCTTCATCATCGCAGCCTTTCGGATTTACTGCAACACAAACCTTGGTTTCGCCAATCACTTCCGCCAACAATTCTCTCTCTACTTGAACAATCGTTTTATTGCCATTTGGTGAAATTGTGCACTCTAGGCAATTTGGCTGCTGCAGCACGCGAACAATTACTTCGTAATCGTCTCCAATCGAATCTTCGTCTTTATAGCGCAGTTTAATATTATCTTTGTATGATACGGTTTCCGTCCAAACTTCGGTTTTTGTATTATTATTGTACGAATACCAGATGTTAATATCATATCTGCCGTCAACTTCTACATTGCTGCCGCTTTTTTTTGCTTTGTACTCATGGTTAATCACCCAGCACCCTAAGATGCTTGTTGGTCGATTTTTCGGTGCAAGCGTATGAGACGATTGTGTAAACTTGCGACCTTTACCTACGACTGCTTTTGTAATAATTTCTCTATAGTGTTGTGACATGTGAGCATACCCTCCTCAAACTATCTTCATTTCATCCTATGCAGGCTCATTCACTTGTTTGCACATTATTTTTAAGAAACTAGGTTTAAGGCATAAAAAACCTATGTTCCATTGTATGCAAGGATATAGAAAAACGTGACAATTATTAGAGAGAAAATCTGCCCAATTTTCGTGCCACGTGATGCACAAAAAAATGCCTCAGCAATTTGCTGAGGCATTTTTTCTTTATGAGCAGCTAGATCCAGGGCTGTTTCGAACCTGTGAACCTGTTTCACCGCGCAGTAAATCACCATCTGTTGACACAATAATTTCATCGGTTACTGTGTTTGAAATAGTATTAGCGACAAGTTGAAGCAAATCATTCACGTTTATTTGAGACTCTTGAAACTGCTGAATAATCGGCAGTTCATCCAGCTCTTCCTGTAAACGATCGATTTTTGCCTCCACTTGTTTTAACGCTTCTGTTTTACCATAGTGTTGAAAATTAACAGCTTGTTTTTGCAAACTTTTAATGCTTGCAATGGTTTCACGCACTTTTTGATTTTCGTTAAGCTGAGCTTCGGCACGCTTGAAGAAATCTACTTCTTCCGTTTCAGCAATCATTTTTGCCAGCTCTTGAGCACGTTTAATTACGTCACTCTTGTTATACTGCGCCATATTACTTCACCTCTGCTGTTTCTTCTACCATTTCCCCATTTAATGTCCATGTTTTGGCTTTTGTAACTTTTACTTTTACAAGTTGCCCAATCACTGACTTAGGTGCTTTGAAGTTTACAAGCTTACTTTTTTCCGTGTAGCCTGCTAATACTTCCGGATTATTTTTACTTTCACCTTCTACTAATACTTCGACAACTTTACCTTCATATTCCTTCAATTTCTTTGCAGAAATTTCATTTACAAGAGCATTTAAACGCTGAAGACGCTCTTTTTTCACTTCCATTGGTACGTTGTCTTGCATCTTAGCAGCCGGCGTACCTTCACGAGGTGAATAAATAAACGTATAAGCACTATCGAATTCAACCTCACGATATAGTGACATTGTTTCTTCAAACTGCTCATCCGTTTCATTTGGGAAACCAACAATAATATCAGTTGTTAATGATGCTGTTGGAATGGCTTCTTTAATTTTACGAACAAGCTCTAAATAATGTTCACGAGAATATTTTCGTGCCATAATTTTTAAGATATCGCTGCTTCCTGATTGAACAGGCAAGTGAATGTGGTCGACAAGATTTCCGCCTTTAGCCAGAACTTCAATTAAACGGTCATCAAAGTCACGAGGATGACTTGTTGTAAAACGGATACGAGCAACGTCAATTTTACGGATTTCATCCATTAAGTCGCCTAAGCCGTACGTTATGTCTTCAAAATCTTTTCCGTATGCATTAACATTTTGGCCTAGAAGCGTAATTTCTTTGTAGCCTTGAGCAGCTAAATGACGTACTTCTTGGATAATATCTTCTGGACGGCGGCTTCGTTCTTTTCCTCGCGTATACGGAACGATACAGTACGTACAGAACTTGTCACAGCCGTACATGATGTTAACCCATGCTTTAACGCTGCCTTTACGTGCTCTTGGAAGGTTTTCAATAACATCCCCTTCCTTAGACCATACTTCAATCACCATTTCTTTTGCTAAGTATGCTTCGTTTAAAATGTGAGGCAAACGGTGAATGTTATGTGTACCAAAAATCATATCCACGTGCTGATGTTTTTGTAAAATTTTATTTACAACTGACTCTTCTTGAGACATACATCCGCAGACGCCGATTAATAGCTCAGGACGCTCACGCTTTAAGGCCTTCAAATGCCCTAATTCACCAAACACTTTATTTTCTGCATTTTCACGGATCGCACACGTATTCAATAAAATAACATGAGCATCTTCAACAGAGTCAGTTGGCTCGTAGCCAAGGCCTAGAAAAATACCAGCCATTACTTCTGTATCGTGTTCATTCATTTGACAGCCGTACGTACGGATATAAAACTTACGTCCCTGTCCCATTCCATGAAACTGTTCATCGATTGCAAAATCATTGTGATAGGAAACTTCTTCTTTTCCTCGTTTTTTCGCATCTTTTAAAGAAGGTGGCATGTATACTGTTTGAAAATATTTGCTGTAATCCTTTTCGGATTTTTTGTCCGCTGGATTAACTTGGTTGCTTTCTAAACGTTGTTTTTCGTTCATAAAAAAAATCTCCTTTCGCCATGACAATTGTCACGTTGCACCTGTAAATCGCAAAAAAATGTGACAGCCTTATGCTTATGCATAAAACTCATCACATTAACATAGTATATAACTTTCAAGTAGCGAACACAATCATATACCTATTTTCTATACCTATCACTATGAAAAAATCCGAACGAGTTGGATTCTCCATTAAGAATCTCAATTGATCGTTCGGATCTTCCCTCTACTAAACTACTTTTATTGCAGCCTCTTTTACATAAATTCAGCTACTAGCTCATCAAATTTTTCCTCAGTCATACCTAAGTCTGCTTTTGACAGAGGCTCTTCACTATAACCGTGAACAAGCTGCTGATACGACGGCTGATGCGCATTTTGATAAATAAGTCCTGTTACTAAACCGTTATGCTCCATTAACGTCTGCATAGCTTGCATACGGTTGTTTGCATCATAACCTTCAATTGTGCTAAGACTAGTTAGGTTTTCTTTAAACCAATCATACGTGTTCACTTTGTTATACGTTACGCACGGGCTAAATACGTTAATTAAAGAAAAACCTTTATGCTGGATGCCTTGTTCAATTAAGCTTGTTAACTCTTTTAAATTCGTTGAAAAGCTTTGAGCCACAAACGTTGCCCCAGAAGTTAACGCAAGCTCCATAACAGATAAAGACGACTCGATTGATCCTTCAGGCGTACTTTTTGTCTTGAATCCTACTTCACTACGAGGAGATGTTTGTCCTTTTGTTAAACCATAGATTTGGTTATCCATTACGATATACGTCACATCGATGTTTCGGCGAATCGCATGTACCGTGTGTCCCATACCGATAGCAAATCCATCTCCATCACCGCCAGATGCGATCACGGTTAAGTCACGATTAGCCATTTTTACACCTTGAGCGATTGGAAGCGCACGTCCGTGAATACCGTGAAAACCATATGAATTAATATAACCAGAGATACGTCCAGAACATCCAATACCTGAAATAACAGCAAGCTCATGAGGTTCTAAACCTACGTTAGCAGATGCGCGTTGAATGGCTGCTTGTACGGAGAAATCTCCACACCCAGGACACCAGTTAGGTTTTACACTGTTACGAAAATCTTTAAACGTTGCCATTTAACACAAACATCTCCTTACTTTTTGCGTATACTTCTTGCGGAAGAAATGGATTTCCATCATACTTCAATACGCTTTGAATTTTATCATGACTTGCAATATTCATTTTTAAAATATTAGCAAGCTGTCCAGTAGCATTGTTTTCAACAACGACTACTTTTTTAGCTCCTTGCACGTAAGGAAGCAGTTCGTCAGCTGGGAAAGGATGAATCAAACGAATATGAGCATGATTGACTTTTATACCATCCTGTTCCAAACGTTCCATTGCCTCTTCAATAACTCCACGCGTCGAATTAAATCCAACAAATAAAATATCAGACTCTTTTTCATGAGAGTGAACATGAATTGGCGTATTAAAACGAATTCCTTTTGTTTTACGAAGACGCTTATTCATTTGATCATCGCGGTTCACCGGAGATTCAGATGGCTTTCCTGTCTCATCATGTTCTACTCCCGTCACGTGATGAATACCATGCTTCATTCCTGGAATGACGCGTGGCGATACGCCGTCTTCTGTTACGCGGTAACGCTTGTAGTATTGTTTTTCTTCCAGCTCTTCTAGCTCTCCTTGCTGAAGCTTACCGCGGCGGATTTCAACGCGGTTATAGTCAAGCGGTTCTACTGATTGCTTCCCAAGTGAAAGCTGTAAATCCGTTAGCATAATAACTGGACACTGATATTCTTCTGCTAAGTTAAACGCTTCAATCGTATCGTAGAATGCTTCTTCAACTGTACTTGGTGCCATGACGATCTTCGGAATTTCACCGTGCGTACCGTAAATCATAGCCATTAAATCAGACTGTTCTTGCTTAGTTGGAAGCCCTGTACTTGGACCGCCGCGCTGCGTATCGATAATCACAACAGGCTGCTCAGTGATACCCGCTAATCCAATCGACTCCATCATCAATGATAGACCAGGTCCAGCTGATGCTGTCAGCGCACGTACGCCTGCATAGTTAGCTCCGATAGCCATCGTACATGCTGCGATTTCATCTTCTGTTTGAATAACGGTTCCACCAAATTGAGGAAGCTTTTTAATTAAGTATTCCATGATTTCTGAAGCAGGGGTAATTGGATACGCTGGCATAAAACGAGCGCCACCGGCTAAAGCACCTAGCGCAATCGCATCGTTTCCAATCATAAACATACGTTTTTTACCATCCGCTGGATCTAGTTTCATTGTTTCTAACTGTTCGCCTAGCTGTTCACGAATGTAATCTGCACCTTTTTTAATAGCTTCCATGTTTTTTTGTACAACTTTTTGGCCTTTTTTACCGAAGATTTCAAGCACTACTTCTTCAAATACTTCTGTGTCAATATGGAGCACAGCACTTGAAGCGCCTACAGCAACCATGTTCTTCATTAGCGACGTTCCTAATTCCGTTGCAATTTCCGTAAACGGAACAGCGTATAGTGTAGCAGTTGTACATGTTTCGGGCAGACTTGGGTTGAATTTCGCATCTGCAATTACAACGCCTCCTACGCGCAGCTCATGGACGTTTACATCGATTGTTTCCTGATCGAACGCAACTAAAATATCCAAATCATCTGACACAGATCGAACCTGAGTTGTACTCACTCGGATCTTATTATTTGTATGTCCACCTTTGATACGAGAAGAAAAATGACGATAGCCGTATAAGTAATAACCTAATCGATTTAAAGCGGTTGAAAAGATTTCTCCCGTACTTTCGATTCCCTCACCCTGCTGTCCGCCAACTTTCCACGAAAGTTGCTGTACCATAAATCAACGCCACTCCTTTAATTGCTCTTAATATAGAAATCTATTTTATTGATAAAAACTGAAAAAAGTAAATTAGCAAACGATTTCATTTGCTTCTGCATTTCACGAACCAAAATCATCCGCAAAACTCCCACAGCACCTTGTCGCTGTGCAGGATACGTTTCTGCTTGAGCAGCTCCATAATCCGTTTTCAATTTTATTCCGATTGCCAGAAAAATGCAACCCTTTCCATTGAATTCTCAATCGTTTTAATTATATTTATATTTAATGAATAAGATGAAGTTTTTTAATGATCTTTTCTGCCTTCACATGAGGCATTAGTATATAAATAACTTCTATAAAAAAGAGCTTTTCCAAGAAGAAAAAGCTCTTTTTTTATTAGTTGCATACACGATCAGCAAAGTTTTGAAACAGAAAACGTTTTACCTGCTCCTCAGTGTAATGCTTAAGGAGTTCTTCGATTAAATTCGTATACTGTTCATATCTTCCGAGACGATGAACCGTTTTGTCAATGCCGTCAAAGTCAGAGCCAAAACCAACCGAGTATTCGCCTCCTCTTTCACACATGTAATCAAGATGACGAATCACATCCACTATTTGCGCTTTGGCAGAACTCGTTAAAAATTCAGGGACAAACGTAATGCCAATCACGCCGTTTCGCTTTATTAAAGCATGAATTTGATCGTCTCTTAAATTCCGGGGATGAGAACACAATACGTGCGAATTGGAATGAGTAGCCACTACATATTGCGCTAGCTCAATCACATCCCAAAAACCTCTTACCGATAAATGAGAGACATCCGTCCACACTTTATGTTCATTATTCAATTCAACAACTTCTCTTCCAAAAGATGATAACCCTGCTCCTCGAGGTTCTAAAATACCGTCACACACAGCATTGCTGTAATTCCATGTCAAACCTACTGAACGTACACCCAGTGAAAAAAGCGTCTTTAAGCGAACTAAACTTGTATCAATGGCATCGCACCCTTCAAGCGTCAGCATTGCTCCTATTTCATCTTTTTTCAAACTATCTATATCGCGCTTTGAACGAACCCATTTTATACCGGGAAGCGATAAAATATGACTCTGAAACAGCTGGATCATTTCTAACGCAACATCAAAGCGCTGAGCTGCCGGAACCGCTTCTGGAATATAAATAGCGAATAGCTGAACTTTCCCTTTTGCTTTTTTTATTCCTTCTAACGTAACGTGCAGCGCTGAATCATATGTAAAAGATAAACGTTTATTTAACCAGAGCTTCATCAATACATCACAATGAGCATCAAATATCACAACCCACACCCCTTTAACTCTATACAAAAAGGACCTGTTTGGCTTCTATGCTTTACAGGTCCGTGGTTTTTATAATTATCGCGGCTCTACAATTAATTTAATGGCTGTTCGCTCTTCTCCATCAATTTGAATATCTGTAAAAGCTGGGATGCAGATTAAATCAACCCCACTTGGTGCAACGAACCCTCTTGCGATTGCTACAGCTTTTACTGCTTGATTAAGCGCCCCGGCCCCAATGGCTTGAATTTCTGCTGCGCCGCGTTCGCGCAGCACGCCTGCTAAGGCACCAGCAACTGAATTTGGATTAGACTTTGCTGAAACTTTTAATATTTCCATATCTAGCTCCTCCTTATTCTTTACAATGTATGATGAGAGATCATTAGACCAATGACTTAATTGATTTCAATGTTACTATATTCACGATATGTCAAACGTATTCCTGCTTGTTTTTCCTAAATATTCAAAAACTTATATTTCTACACCTTTCTTTTTTCTTTTTACGTTTTTGACAAAATAAAAAAGCCAATGTATCGTCTTTCGACACATTGACTTTTTCCCTTTATTCAAAAAACGGATGGTCTTCGTTAATTAAAATTCGCTCTGTTTTTGTTGCTTTCCCCGTCTTTTGATCAATATCAATAACGATTCCACTAAGCTGCGTTCTTCCTTCTTTTGGCACTTCAAATCGAACAGGAAGAGACGTTAAAAACCGCTTAATAACAGCTTCTCGCTCCATCCCTAAAATGCCGTCATAAGGTCCCGTCATTCCTACGTCAGAGATGTAGGCTGTTCCTTTTGGCAATATACGATTGTCAGCTGTTTGAACGTGCGTATGAGTGCCGACAACAGCGCTGACACGACCGTCCACATACCAGCTAATCGCTTGCTTTTCACTTGTTGTTTCAGCATGAAAATCAATAAAAATGAGCGGAGTGCGCTGGCGTGCTTCTTCAATTAGTTCATCTGCTTTTTGAAATGGACAATCAAGCGGAGCCATAAACGTGCGCCCTTGTAAATTAATCACGGCTACCTCAAGCTGGTTGTACGTAAAATACGTAATTCCTTTGCCCGGTGTACCTTCAGGAAAATTAGCTGGACGAACAAGATTTTTTGCATCATCAATAAAATCAAAAATTTCACGTTTATCCCACGCGTGGTTACCAAGAGTAATAATGTTAGCCCCAGCTTGTAAGAACTGACGATAAATCTTTTCGGTAATTCCTTTTCCTGAAGCTGCATTTTCACCGTTCACAATTGTAAGTCCCGGAGAGTATTTTCTTTTTAATCTTGGTAAATATTCTTCAACCATTTCACGGCCTGGAGAACCAACTACGTCTCCAATAAATAAAATTCTCATGTAAAAGCTCCTATACTTCATTCTTAATCTGTATCTTCATCTCTACGAAAAAAAATAAAGTGGCGAAACGCCACTTCATTTTTATTTTGCATACTCTACTGCTCTTGTTTCACGAATAACGGTTACTTTGATGTGGCCAGGATAATCCAGCTCATCTTCAATTCGTTTTCGAATATCCCGAGCAAGTCGATGCGCTTCTAGATCACCAATCGTATCTGGTTTCACCATAATACGAACTTCACGTCCTGCTTGAATCGCAAATGATTTTTCAACGCCTTCATAAGACTCTGAAATTTCTTCTAACTTTTCAAGACGACGAATGTAGTTTTCTAACGTCTCACTGCGAGCACCTGGTCTTGCAGCAGATAATGCATCCGCTGCTGCAACTAGTACAGCAATGATTGATGTTGGTTCAGTATCTCCATGGTGAGAAGCAATCGCGTTAATAACAACCGGATGTTCTTTATACTTTGTAGCTAATTCAACACCGATTTCTACGTGGCTTCCTTCTACCTCATGGTCAATTGCTTTACCAATATCATGTAACAATCCTGCTCGTTTGGCTAACGTTTCATCTTCACCTAATTCAGCAGCCATAAGTCCTGATAAATGCGCTACTTCCATTGAATGTTTCAGCACATTTTGACCATAGCTTGTTCTGAATTTTAAGCGACCAAGAATTTTCATCAAGTCTGGATGCAACCCGTGAACACCGACTTCAAACGTCGTTTGTTCACCAACTTCACGAATATATTCGTCCACTTCGCGGCGAGATTTTTCAACCATTTCTTCAATACGTGCGGGATGGATACGACCATCTTGAACAAGTTTATCAAGTGCAATTCTTGCTGTCTCACGACGAATTGGGTCAAATCCTGATAAAATAACTGCTTCTGGCGTATCATCAATAATAAGATCAATTCCTGTCAAAGTTTCAAGCGTACGGATGTTTCGACCTTCTCGACCGATAATTCGGCCTTTCATTTCGTCATTTGGCAAGTTAACAACTGAGACAGTCGTTTCAGCAACATGATCTGCTGCGCAACGCTGAATAGCAAGTGAAAGAATTTCTTTCGCCTTTTTATCGGCGTCTTCTTTTGCACGGTTTTCTGTTTCTTTTACCATTATTGCAATGTCGTGAGAAAGTTCATTTTCAACACGATCTAAAATAATCGCTCTTGCATCTTCTCTTGTTAAGCTTGAAATGCGCTCTAGCTCTGTTTGCTGTGCACGTACTACTTCTTCAACTTTGCTTTCCATCTCTTCAATATGCTGTTGTTTAACAGTAAGAGAATCATCTTTCTTTTCAAGTAACGCTTCACGTTTATCAAGTGATTCGTCTTTACGATCAAGATTTTCCTCTTTTTGCATTAATCGATTTTCTTGTTTTTGAAGTTCTGCTCGACGATCACGAATATCTTGTTCTGCCTCTGTACGAAGCTGATGGATTTCATCCTTCGCTTCTAGTAAAGCTTCTTTTTTCAAAGCTTCCGCCTCGCGGGTTCCTTCATCAATAATTTGTTCTGCACTAGACTTTGCTCCCGCAATTTTAGCTTCAGCAATCGATTTACAAACAAAAAAGCCAACAACTGCACCGACGATTAGGCCAAGCAAAGCGAAGATGATTGTATTAGTATCCATCATTTCACCTCCCCTTGCTATAAACTTGTAAGTTTTAAATTTCATGTCGGCATGTACATCGTATTCACCTTTCAATATACACACAAAGGCTTTTAAACGCTAAAATGTTTTAAAAAGGGAAAATATACATCTTAATTGTAAATCTGTGCATTTTTATTGTCAAGCCTGCCTCTACAGTATATATTGAAATTTCGTATGTTACTTTTCTAGCATTAACAATTTTTACAAAAAAAAGACCCCTTCTTTGAAATAGAGGAGTCTTTTTTTTATCTCGCAGCAAATTAAATATTTAAATCGCCTTGATCGTCATCCTCAGGAGCTGGCTCTCCATCTTGGTCTAAACCATGATGTTCACGCACTTGTCCCGCAATTTCCTGACGAATATCAGTATTTTCTTTTAAGAATTGCTTTGCATTTTCACGGCCTTGACCTAGACGCTCGTCATTATACGAATACCAAGATCCACTTTTTTGGACGATATCTAGTTCAGAAGCGATATCCAAAATTTCACCCTCTTTTGAAATACCTTCTCCGTACATAATATCTACTTCAGCAGCACGGAAAGGCGGAGCTACTTTATTTTTCACAACTTTAATTCTTGTTTTGTTACCTACGATATCGTTTCCTTGCTTTAACTGCTCTGCACGACGCACTTCTAGACGCACTGAAGAATAGAATTTAAGCGCACGTCCACCAGGAGTTGTTTCAGGGTTACCAAACATTACACCGACTTTTTCACGAATTTGGTTAATAAAGATAGCGATTGTTTTAGACTTGTTGATAGCTCCAGATAGTTTACGCAATGCTTGAGACATTAAACGAGCTTGTAGACCAACGTGAGAGTCTCCCATTTCTCCTTCAATTTCCGCTTTTGGCACTAACGCTGCTACTGAGTCAACAACAATAATATCTACTGCGCCGCTTCGAACTAAAGCTTCAGCGATTTCTAAAGCTTGTTCTCCTGTATCAGGCTGAGATAATAACAGCTCATCAATATTAACGCCTAATTTTTGAGCATATACAGGATCTAACGCGTGCTCCGCATCGATAAATGCAGCCTGTCCGCCCTGCTGTTGAACTTCTGCAATCGCATGAAGAGCAACTGTTGTTTTACCTGAGCTTTCTGGGCCATATACTTCCACTACACGTCCGCGTGGATATCCACCTACGCCTAAAGCTATATCTAATGCTAATGAACCACTTGGAATTGTAGAAATTCTTTTTTCCGTTTGTTCACCTAATTTCATAATTGAACCTTTACCAAATTGCTTTTCAATTTGCTTTAAAGCCATATCAAGGGCTGCTTGACGATCGTTCACTCAATTTCCTCCTCTATCTCTTTGAAATCATCTATAAACTGCAAACTTACTACGATGTAGTAGCAATGTCGAATTAACAACTTTCTATAACTTACTATACTAGTTTTTGAGTCGTTTGACAAGCAAAAAGCGAATAAATGTTCGTTTTTTGTGAAATAAAAAAAAGGCTGCTTTGGTAAAACTAAGCAGCCTTTTTTCTTTAGTTTTTTATCGTCTTTAATACGTAATGACAGCCGTAATTAACCGTTCGTGAACGAATCCCTTGGCGGCTTCCAGATAGCTGCAAGCTATAAACTTGAGGAGTTTGATCCTTATAAGCGACCCCTATATGCACTGTTCCTACAGGATGTCCTTCTTGTTTAGAGGGTCCAGCTACACCCGTAAAACCGATGCCAATATCCGTTTTATATAACTGTTGAATACGCCGAGCCATTTCAGCCGCGCACTGCTCGCTAACGGCTCCGTACTGATTCAGCGTGTGTTCACTCACTCCGAGAATATTTTGCTTGATTTCATAATGATAGGCTACCAGGCTGCCTTTTACAACTTCTCCAGCACCTGACACGGTTGTTAGACGTTCGCTGAATAAACCACCAGTTAAACTTTCGGCCGAAGCAATCGTCAAGCCTTGCGCCGTTAATTCTTTTACCAATTCATTATGTAAAGAAGTTGCTTCGTAGCCATATAAATACTCTCCTACGCGCTCTGAAATGGTTTTTTCCACTTCATCTAACATACGCTGTGCTTCAGCGGCATCAGCATGCTTGGCAGTTAAGCGGAGCGTTACTTCTCCATCTCCTGCAAGCGGCGCAATCGTCGGGTTTGTTTGCGCATCAAGCAAATCTTCAATTTCCATCTCAAGCTGTGACTCTCCTATTCCGAAAAAGCGAAGAACGCGTGATTCAATACTTTCTTTTAATTCAAGCTTTTGAGCTAAAAATTCTTGACCATATGATTCATACATTGGATAGAGCTCTTTTGGCGGCCCCGGGAATAGCATATAGTGTTTTCCCTCTACTGTAAGTCCCATACCTGGAGCCATTCCGTAATCATTAGGGAGCACTGTCGAACCTTCTAGCACAATTGCTTGTTTTTTATTGTTAGGTGTCATGATACGATTTGACTGTTTGAAATAGGCTTCAATGCTTTCAAGTGCTTCCGCATTTGTTGTCAGCTCTACTCCTAGCACACTCGCAATTGTTTCTTTTGTTAAATCATCTTTTGTAGGACCAAGCCCGCCTGTGAAAATAATTAACTCTGCACGTGTTTGAGCTGTAGCAATCACTTCTTTCAAGCGCTGTGCATTATCTCCTACTACCGTATGATAGTAAACGTTAATTCCCAGTTCGGCTAATTTTTTCGATAAATACTGAGCGTTTGTATTGGCAATTTGTCCAAGCAGCAGCTCAGAGCCGACTCCAATAATTTCAGCGTTCATCATATCATCTCCATCTTACTTATTTTGAATTAACAAAAGCCTGTTTGTTTTTAGCAAAGTAGTCCCAGCCTGAAATAACCGTAAAAATCACTGAGATCCAAAGCATTACGCTAGCAAACGGAATTGAAATCCATTCAAAAGGCAAGTTGTACAACAAAATAGCTGAAATAGCTAAAATTTGAGTCCATGTTTTAATTTTACCTAACATATTTGCTGCTACAACTTCTCCTTCCCCTGCTAGTACAAGTCTTAAACCTGTGATAGCAAATTCACGGCTAATAATGATGATAGCAGCCCAACCTGCACCTGCAATTAAATCTAAGTCAACAATAGCTACAAGCGCAGCTGAAACCAACAGCTTGTCTGCTAGTGGATCTAAAAACTTGCCCAAGTTCGTGACTAAATCGTACTTTCTTGCATAGTATCCGTCAATCCAGTCTGTTGTAGATGCAATAATAAATAATGCCGCCCCTAATAGATGAGCGATCGGAATCTCTTTTCCTGCTGCCTCCACTGTGCCAAATGGTAGCGGCACCATCATAAAAATGAGGAATACGGGAATTAGAAAAATTCGCGAAATGGTAATCTTGTTTGGTAAATTCACTTCTTCTGCCTCCAATTACTGTTACAAACTGAAAGCGTGCAAACGAAGTTGTTTGCACGGCTTTGGTTTTATTATAGCGTGAATGAGTGTTTAATTCACATATTATCTTTATTTACACCCTGACCACTTTTTAAAACAGGCTGTTTACTGTGCTTCTGCCGGCTGATATTGAATCGTTACAACTTGTCGAACTTGCTTGGATGAATCAAACGGCAAGTCAACCGCTTTTCCATTTACTTTTAGCTCTACTCCAGGTGAATAACCGATGTTGACACGAGCTTCCGTTTCTTTCGTCAAATCAAATTCTTTTGTTTCACCTTTTTTTAGAATGGAGCTAAAGAAAGCATTTCCTTTTCCGTTTTTCACATCTAACCAAGTATCTGCTTGAGTGGATGTTACTTCTAGATTAAATGCATCCGTACCGGAAAGAGCATACGTAGCACTTCTGCCTGTTTTTTGAACTTCCTTGTATTCTTGTTTACCGCTGTCTTTCTTTTCTTTTTCAGCTTTTTCTTTCTCAGCTTTTTCTTTTGCGGTCTTTTTCTTTTTCAGCTTTTTCTTTTTCTTTCTTATCAGCAGCGCTTTGGTCATCTTCTGACGTGCTATTGTCATTTTTTGCAGTAGTTTCATTCGTTTCTTCCTGCGTGTTAGACTGCTGAACTTCGCTGTTTGGAGCCTCTTGGTTAGCCTGCTCCTTGTTTTTATCCGAGACGATATTTTGAGCGATTACCCAAATAATAATCCCAACAACTACAACTCCCGCCACCACTAGAACAGTTGGAAGGTAGTCATATGCTTTTGAAACTCCTTTTGTATGCTGAGGAATTTCTTTGCGGCTGCGAACGCGCGAAAGCTGCTGCGGCATGTCTTCTGTTTGAGTTGAAGGAATGTCTGATTTGTATTCTTCAAAAATAGCATCTGTGTCCAACCCAATTGCTTCGCAGTATTGCTTAATAAACGCTCGTACGTAAAATTTCCCCGGCATAACCTCATAATTGCCTTCTTCAATGCCCAGTAAATAGCGTTTTTGAATTTTCGTTAGTTTTTGTAAATCCTCTAACGACAATCCTTTGCTTTCTCGTTCTTGTCTTAACCTTTGTCCTAACTCTGTCAATGCTAACACCTACCAATTATGCTAAAAATCAAACATCGATAATCCACCGTCTTGAAACATTTGAGGACCTTCCATTATTTCATATGTAATTTTCTCATTGGGGTCGTTTCTTATTTCAATAATGTAGGCAAAATCATCTAACGAATACTCGGTATTTTGTACAAATACATCCGGATGCTCCACAATTTTTGTCGCGGGTACATTCATTACTTCTCGAACAAGCTGCCAGTGTTTTTCATTCGCTCGTTTTGTCGATACAATCCCGTCAATGATAAAAATATTATCAGCGTTGTATTCGTCAGCAATAAGCTGACTGCGAATCGTTTGTTTTAAGAGTGTAGAAGACACAAAAAGCCACCTTTTGTTCGCACATACGCTAGCTGCTACAATGGATTCGGTCTTGCCTACTCGCGGCATACCTCGAATGCCGATAAGCTTATGACCGTCTTGTTTAAACAGTTCCGCCATAAAATCTACGAGCAAACCTAATTCATCTCTTACGAAACGGAACGTCTTTTTATCATCTGCGTCACGCTGAATGTAGCGACCGTGGCGCACTGCTAACTTATCACGCAATTTAGGCGGTCTCATTTTTGTCACAATGATATTATCCATTGTTTTCAAAATAGATTCAAGCCTGTCTATTTGCTCATGTGAATCACAGCGCAGCAATAATCCACGGCGAATATCATCTACTCCATTAATTGTGACAATATTAATTGACAACATTCCAAGAAGCGATGAAATATCACCTAAAAGACCCGGACGATTTTTTTGTATTTGATATTCTAAATACCACTCAATTTTCTCCATCAAACCCCTCCCATTTCTTGGCTGGCCTTCGAGAGGTGCCCCCTTTTTTTCACCTAGTTTAACTATAAATGATTTCCATTATATTATAAACCCTAAAGGCAAGTAGTTCTACATTTGTTATGTATGTAAGCGCTTATTTATTTGTACTATTTAATTCTAAGAAAAAAGGAGCTTTCACACGCGGTGAATTAGCTCCTTTTTAGAAACGATAACTTATTTTACTGATCCGTTATTTTGAACTAATTTCACCATGCTGCTCGCAATCGCATGCTGCTCTTCTTTAGAAGCAACGCTCCAAAGGTCTGCTAAAATTCGCTCTTGATCATTTTTTGCATCAACTTGGTTTGCTAAATATCCACCAATTTGATAAGCAAGATCATGAATAACTTCTTCTTGCATTCCTTCGTTTTGTGCATGATGTAAACGGTCGCCTAAAAAATCTTTCCAGCTATCCCAGTTTTCTAATACTGACATGAGTAGCCCTCCTTAAGGTTTATTCATATCATAGTTTGTACCTTGTTTTTAATTTTATGCACACTTTATATGTACCAACCGCCATTAACCGATAATATTTGTCCCGTTATATACGAAGCACGTGAAGATATTAAATATGAAACCGCATCTGCCACTTCTTTTGGATTTCCTATTCTTCCTAAAGGGATCTCTTCAGCCAGCTCTTTAACCTCTTCTTTTGAATAGCTGGCCATCATATCCGTTTCAATCGCTCCGGGCGCAACTCCATTGACTCGAATTCCACTTAATGCAACCTCTTTTGCCAAAGCTTTTACAAACGTATTTTGTGCACCTTTTACCATAGAATAAAGGACTTCAAATGAAGCTCCTGTAAGTCCCCAAATGGAAGAAATCATGATGATTTCCCCACTTTTAGCACTAATCATTTTAGGCAGCAAAGCTTTTGTAATAACAAAGGGAGCCGTGATGTGAAGATAGATCATTTCTTCGGTTTCATTTGCCGGAGTATCTGTCATTAACCCGCTAACGCTTCGTCCGCTGTTATGAATAATAACTTCTACCGGAACAATAATCTCCTTTAAAAACTTCTCCACTCCCTCTTTACATGATAAATCCGCTTGTACTGTAAACACAGTTTTCACCTTTTCAGCTAGCTCATGTGCAAGCGCCTCTATTTTGTCTCTTCGCTGATGGTAATGCAAGATAAGCGAATATCCATCCTCAGCCAATTTTTTAGCAATCGCTGTGCCAATTCCTCCGCTTGCACCTGTCACAAGGGCAAATTTCTCCATAGCCTTCTCTCCTTTACATGCAAAAAAGCTGATGAACATCAGCTTTTTTGGCAACAATCATCTTTATTTAGGTACTACTTCACAAACCGTAAAGTTCTTTTCGTCAATAATCTCGTTTAGCACATCTTTTATTTCGTTCACCTTCAGTTTTTCCAGCGTTTCAACAATATCAAATAAATTCATATCATTAAACGCATAGCGTGTAAACTGATTAGCGATAAACTCAGGTGAGTTTAATGAACGTAAAAATCCGCCGATTTTCTTTTTACGAATACGCTCAAGTTCCTCTTCTGTTAGTGATTTTGTTTTCATTTCAAGTAAAATTTGTTTAACTCGATCATACAGCTGTTCCGGTTGATCCGTATCTCCTCCGATAAGAGCAAAACCAAATCCTCTTTCCTCCGTATAATCATACGCAAACGTTTCATCAATAAGCCCGTCTGCATACAACTCCTCATAGTACGAAGAGCTTTTTCCAAACGCGTAATCTAAAATAATATTCATTGCTAACTCGTATTTAAGCATTTCTCCGCCTGAACGCTGCGGATTTTTCGCTTTTAGCCCCACCATACATTTCGAAGACTGCACCGGCATTTTTAATACTTGTTTTTCTTGATCCACCGTTTCAGGCTCTTCGTCAAAATGACGCTGTATGTCAGAGATTTCTTTATAATCTTTTTTCTGCTGATTGTCTCGAACTTGCTTCATTACTTCTTCCGCATCAACAGGACCTACAATGAACAACAGCATGTTGCTCGGATGGTAGAACGTTTCATAGCATGTGTACAGTAAATCTTTATTAATATGTGAAATCGATTCGATCGTGCCGGCAATATCAATTTTAACAGGATGGTTTTTGTACATATTTTGAATAGTACCAAAATACAAGCGCCAGTCCGGATTGTCGTCATACATTGTAATTTCTTGACCGATAATGCCTTTTTCTTTTTCTACCGTTTTTTCTGAGAAGTACGGCTCTTGTACAAAGTCCACTAATGTTTCAAGATTTTCTTCAAAGTTAGATGTACAGCTGAATAAGTAAGCCGTGCGGGTAAAAGAAGTAAATGCATTGGCCGAAGCACCTTGTTTACTAAACTGCTGAAAGACATCTCCGTCTTCTTTTTCAAATAATTTATGCTCTAAAAAGTGGGCAATTCCATCCGGAACTTTTGTCATTTCATTTTCATTTAGTGGTACAAATTGATTGTCAATCGATCCGTAGTTTGTTGTAAAAGTGGCAAACGTTTTGTTAAACTCCGGTTTTGGCAAAATGTATACCTGCAGCCCGTTATCCATTTTTTCATGATACAGCTGTTCTTGAAGCTGCGAAAATTCAATTTTCTCCATTTTCTTCACCGCCCGTTCCTGTTAAGAAATAAATTGTATCCATTTCAATTTTCTCAGCCACTTTAATAATTTCCTGCTTAGATACCGCATCAATATGCTTTAAGTATTCGTCAATTGAAATATCTTTGCCCGTTAATTCATTATGATACATAACCTCTACTAGTCCTCGTGGAGTATCCACCGTTTCAAGCAGCTGGTTGTGAATAACGGCTTTCGTTTGAGCAATTTCGCTGTCTGTAAACGATCCTTGTTTCATTTCCTGCATTTGTTCTTTAATAATCGTAACAGCTTGGTCGTAATTTTTTGCATCAATACCCGACATGACCATTAGTAATCCTTTATGACTCTCTACTCTCGAAGCAGCATAGTAAGCTAAGCTCGCTTTTTCACGCACATTGATAAATAGCTTGGAATGTGAGAACCCTCCGAATATCCCATTGAATACTTGAAGAGCAAAATACTGTCTATCTCCGTATACAACGTTTGTACGATAGCCAATATTTAATTTCCCTTGTTTTACTTCTTGTTTTTCCACCACTTCATTTACGTTTGAGATCTCTTTAGACGTGATAGAATCTTCAATGTCTTTTTGCTGGCGCTTTGGTAAAGTAAATGTTTCTTTTACTGTTTGTAAAACCTCTTCGACTTGCAAATCGCCAATAGCATAAAGGTGAATGGCATCTTCTTTTAACACCTGCTGATAATAGGCGTACAAACTTTCACCTGTAATTTCTTCCACGTCGTCAATTTGACCGTTTACATGTAAAGAGTACGGTTCTTCCTTACACATTTCTTCAACTAGTCTTAAATTAGCATAGCGCATTTTATCATCAAATACGGCTTGAATTCGCTGACGAAGCGAACGCTTTTCTTTTGTCATAATATCTGTTAAAAAAGAGTCCCCTTCAACTGCTGGCTTTAATAAAATATCGCCAAGAAGAGCTAACGCTTTTTGCAAAAGCGGAGTTGAATCTTTCAAATATTTTTCATTCGCTATATCAATGCGAATCGTAATATCGTGGTTATCACCTTTTTTTGTTAAGTCTACTTGTAAAGTAGCACCATAAAGCTCATCTAAATATGTACGAAGCTTTGTCGTAGACGGCAGCGACTCGGTAGCGCTTTGAAGCACATAAGGTAAAAGGGCACGCATTGTCACCGTTTTCTTATCTAAAGGGGCATTTAGTTTTAAAATGAACGTGTTTGTTTTGTACTTAGCTGTTTGAATGGTATGAACAGTCAATCCTTCTAGTTCATGTTTTTGTTCAGTCAATAATTTCATATATAAACCTCCTTTTAAATTTTGATGTATTAACTAGACAATACTTCTATTTTGAATCTTTAACGCTAATTTTAGTCTTATAACCACTATATCGAATTCAAGGAAACATTTTCAAGTAACTTGCCGCGCGCTTCCTCATTTCTTTTCATATTCTTTCTCTCAATGAAAAAAAGGCGGAGAAAAGAATATGATTTCTTTGTCTCCACCTTCTATATTTATCCAACTTTAGTCATTGTTAGACCTCGTATAGAGGATTTATTAGCGGCGGCCTTTTTCATAAGGAACGCCCAGCGCTTTAGGAGCCTCAGCACGTCCTACAAAACCAGTAAGCGCTAAGATTGTTAATACGTACGGTGCAATGGTTAAAAGAACGGATGGGATATCTTGAATAACCGGAATCTGAGCTCCCGTGATACTCAAAGACTGTGCTAATCCGAAAAACATGGCTGCACCTAAAGCACCAATAGGATGCCACTTCCCAAAAATCATAGCTGCAATAGCAAGGAACCCTTGTCCAGCAATCGTTCCCGCTGCAAAGTTTGTAGCGATAGACGTAGCATACACCGCTCCGCCGATTCCAGCGAACATGCCGGAAATCATAACGCCAACGTAACGCATTCTCACAACTTTGATCCCCATCGTGTCTGCTGCCATTGGGTGTTCACCAACTGAACGAAGACGGAGACCAAACGGCGTTTTATAAATGATGTACCATACAGCAAAAGCTAGCGCAATTGCAATATAAGACGTAATAGGAACATTCGAAAATAGAATTTTACCGATTACTAGAATGTCTGATAGACCTGGAATACTTACTTTATCGATACGGAATTGGATAAAATCTGTTTGTCCTTTCCCAAAAATCTTTTTGATTAAAAAGATCGAAAGACCCGCAGCTAGAAAATTCAGCGCTACACCACTTACAGTTTGATCTGCTTTTAATGTAATACTTGCAACAGCATGAATCAGCGAGAACACAGCGCAAACAACAGCCGCAATTACTATCGCTACCCACGGGGCCCAAGCACCTAATGAATCCTGAAGTAAAAGGGTTGAAACAATACCTGTGAACGCGCCAAACATCATCAGCCCTTCTAACCCGATGTTCACGACCCCGGAACGTTCACTAAATATCCCTCCGAGCGCGGTAAAGATAAGCGGTGCAGCTGAATAAAGCGCCGCTGGAATAATAATGGCTAACACCTCTAAGAAGTTCATTTTGCTCCCCCCTTGCCTGCACGGCCAAGCACCCAGCGAATTAAATAACTAGATGCAACAAAAAAGATAATAAGCGCAATGACAATTTGAATTAATTCCGACGGTACGCCTGTCATAAAGTTCATTTGAGGAGCCGCAGTTTGCAATCCTCCGAAAAAGAATGAAGCTAATAAAATTCCAATTGCGCTGTTAGCTCCTAAAAGGGCTACGGCGATACCGTCAAACCCCGTACCTGTAAACGCAGTGAATGTGCCCATATACTGAAATGTTCCAAGCCCTTCCATTGCCCCGGCAAGCCCGGCAAAAGCGCCTGAAATCGCCATGGATAACACAATATTTCGGCCTACATTCATTCCTGCATACTGTGAAGCATGCTGATTAAAACCAACAGCTCTTAGCTCGAAGCCCTTAGCTGTTTTATTCAAAATAAACCACATTACGACGGCTGCAGCGATGGTAATAAGAATACCGTAATGAAGGCGGGAGTTATTGGTTAACTGTGCTAGAAAGCTTGATGCTAAAGATGCCGATTCTTTAATATCATACGATTTTTCATTACCCGCATATAAATACGTACGGATTAAGCTGCTCGTTGTATAAAGAGCAATATAGTTCATCATAATGGAAACAATTACTTCATGAACATGAAATTTTGCTTTTAAAAATCCTGGAATAAACGCCCAAACTGCTCCAGCTGCAGCTGCTGCTAATACAGCTAAAGGAATATGAATGACTGCTGGTAAATCAAACGCATACCCAACCCATACGGAAGCCAACCATCCAACTAAAAGCTGGCCTTCTACTCCAATGTTAAAGAGACCGGTTTTATAAGCAAACGCAACCGCAATACCAGCCAGAGCAAGAGGAGTCATGGCACGAATCGTTTCTCCAATGGCTTTTGGCGTTCCAAACATCCCGTCAAAAAGAGATTGATAGCCAAGCATTGGATCATAGCCGCCTAGTAACATAATAACCGCTCCGGCAATGAGTCCTAATATGGCCGATACAACAGGGATCAAAATCATCATTACACGTTCATTTTTCACAAGTTTATTCATGCTGTTCCACCCGCTTTCTCACGCGTACCGCCTGCCATTAATAAACCTAACTCTTGTTCATTCGTTTCTTTTGGATCTACAATGTCGACTATTTCCCCTTCATAAATAACCGCAATGCGATCGCTTAGATTCATCACTTCATCTAGTTCTAGCGAAACGAGCAGCACTGCCCGTCCTTTATCTCGTTCTTCAATCAGTTTCTTATGAATAAATTCAATAGCTCCTACGTCCAGTCCCCTCGTTGGCTGAGCTGCAATTAATAGTTCCGGACTGCGGTCTACTTCACGGGCAATAATGGCTTTTTGCTGATTTCCGCCCGATAGCGATCGCGCTTGCGTATATTCACTAGGCGTTCGTACATCATATTCTGCAATTAGTTCTTTTGCTTTTTTATACAGCTCTTTGTAATTCAAAATACCTGATTTAGACATTGGCTTTTGATAATACGTTTGAAGACCGATATTTTCACCAATTGTATAATCTAATACCAGTCCGTGCTTATGGCGATCCTGCGGAATATGTCCTACTCCAGACTCCGTAATTTTACGAGTGGATAACGTAGACAGTTCTTGATTTTTTAATGTGATCGAGCCCGACTTTATTTTTCTCAGACCCGTAATTGCCTCAATCAGCTCTGTTTGACCATTCCCATCAACACCCGCGATGCCTACAATTTCGCCTGCCCGAACGCTTAGATCAAGTGAACTTACAGCCTCTACTCCTCGGCTGTCTTCTACTACTAATTCTTTTATTGTTAACACAGCTTCTCTTGGAGTCGCTGTTTTCTTTTCAGTTTTAAAATGAACTTCTCTCCCTACCATTAAAGCAGCAAGTTCATCAGGGTTCGTCTCTTTTACGTTTACCGTGCCAACTCCCACGCCTTTTCGGATAATTGTACAGCGGTCACACACTGACATAATTTCTTTTAATTTATGCGTAATTAAAATAATCGACTTTCCTTCTTGAATTAATTTTTTCATAATTTGAATTAATTCCGTAATTTCCTGAGGTGTTAAGGCGGCAGTAGGTTCATCAAAAATAAGAATGTCGGCTCCTCTGTAAAGCGTCTTTAAAATTTCCACTCGCTGTTGCATGCCAACTGAGATATCTTGAATCTTCGCATATGGATCTACCGATAGTCCATATTGATTTGAAAGCTCTTGAATATCTTGAGCTGCTTTTTTAATATTGATTTTCCCCGTTCGCGTCGGTTCGTTCCCAAGAATAATATTTTCTGTGACTGTAAAGTTTTGAACAAGCATAAAATGCTGATGAACCATCCCAATCCCTAAGTCATTCGCTACGTTAGGGTCCGTGATTTTGACTTCTTGGCCGTTTACACGAATCTGCCCTTTTTCAGGCTGATAAAGCCCAAATAAAACGTTCATCAGCGTTGACTTACCTGCACCATTTTCTCCTAACAAAGCATGAATTTCTCCCTTTTTCACTTGGAGTGTAATATTGTCATTAGCGACAATACCGGGAAACTCTTTGCGAATATCTAGCATTTCAATAACATATTCCACTGCTTTCACTCCCTATTCCTGCCTGCTACAGGATTCTGTCTTCCGTTTTTTGGCTATGAAAAAGGCTAGTTTTCACTAGCCTTTTATCCTCATATAATCATTGCTTAACAGATATCAGCTTATTTTTTAAGCGTTTTTTCAAACTCTTTAAATTCTTTATCCGTTTGAGGCACTGTAATGTCACCGTCTAGAATTTTTTGCTTATACTCATCAACTGCTTTTAACGCATCTTTGCTTACATTATCTTGTGATGGAGCAATTCCCACTCCGTCTTCTTTTAAGCCAAACACAACTTCTTTACCACCTGGGAATTTGTCGTCCATTGCTTTTTTTGCAACATCTTCTACAGCCAAGTCAACGCGTTTAACCATCGAAGTTAACGTTACGTTTTCAGGCATACCTTCTTCATGCTGATCGCGGTCAACTCCAATTACCCAAACTTTTTTGTCTTTACCGCCTTTTGAACGATTTTTAGCTTCTGTAAATACGCCGTTTCCAGTACCGCCAGCCGCTTGATAAATAATATCAGCGCCTTTGCTGTAAATGGTAGAAGCGATAGCTGAGCCTTTTTCTGGAGAGTTAAAACTTTCCGCGTATTGAGAGATAACTTCAGCATCTGGGTTTACAGATTTAACACCTGCTTTAAATCCGTTTTCAAACTTCTTAATTAATGGCGATTCAACGCCTCCGATAAAGCCGATTTTGTTCGTTTTCGTTTGTTTCGCTGCCACTACACCTACTAAGAAAGAGCCCTGCTCTTCTTTAAATAGAATGCTCGCCACGTTATCTAATTTTGCTGACTTTAGCGTATCGTCTACCAATGCAAAGTCAGCATCTGGATACTGCTTTGCTGCTTTTTTAATATCTTCTTTTAACAAAAAGCCAATTCCATACGTCAAGTTGTAGCCACTCTCAGCAAATTTGGAAAGGTTGCTCTCGTATTCAGATGCTTTTGTAGACTGCAAATATTTATATCCAGTCCCTTCATCAAGTCCGTTGTCTTTCCCAAACTTTGTTAGACCTTCCCAAGCAGATTGGTTAAACGATTTATCATCTACCCCGCCCGTATCTGTTACCATTCCCACTTTAAAATCCGCTGCTTTTTTATCTCCGCCGCTCTTATCTGCGTCATCTGAGCTACACGCGCTTAAAAGTGTTCCTGCCGCTAATACTAGTGATAATGCAAGTCCCGTTTTACGTTTTAACATGTTTTAACCCCCTGAATAGTTTTAAAAGTATAAAGCCAATTTTCTATTTCGTCCTTGTGACCTACATTTGACACCTCCTTAAAAGGACAATGTTAAATAGTTGTAAATTTTCTGACATTTAACCATAAAAAAACTAGACGCGTTTACGCAGTACTTGGAAACTAAATTGATCTGCTTTAAAATAATTGATGGAATATAAAATGGGTTCATCATACTGGTCATAATGCATTTGTTTCAGCACAAGCAAAGCGGTTTCTGGCTCGCATTGTAAAATAGGCGAAACTTTTTCATGATAGCCTAGAGGCTCAATGTTTGCCACGGCGTATGAAATGTGCTTTCCTGCTTGTTTTTCAAGAATTTCTAGTAAAGACTCCTGTTTATATTCGAAATTTTCAGGCAATATTTTTTGAGGAACCTTGTCCATGCAATATACAACCGGCTCTCCGTTTGCCGTTCTCACCCGTTCAACAAATAAAATCTGTTCGTCTTCTCCGCAAGCAAAACGTGTTAAATCATTTTCAGACAACTCTTGTATTTGAGAAGATAAGAAGATTGTTCCGGCCTTCATACCGGCTTGTTCAATCATATGTGTTATACTATTTAATTGCTCAATCCCCGACAAAAAAGTAGGCTTCGTGTTGACAAATGTTCCCACTCCGTGTCTGCGAACAATAATATTCTCTTCTTCTAATATGCGAAGTGCCTCACGTAGCGTTGCGCGGCTGACCCCTAGCTGCTTTGATAAATCAAACTCTGAAGGGAGTCTTTCCTTTTCTTTAAAAATTCCTTTTTCTATATTTTGTTTAATTTTATCAATCACTTGTAAATACAAGTGCCGATTATCCGCACGTATAGACATCACTCTTCCTCCATATTAAAAAGTCATCAGACCTCTGATGTTCGACTACTTAATCGAAAATAATATATCATTTTTCGACAGATAAATAAATAGGTTATATTAATTTTTTGTTAAAATTTTTAATGTTTTTTTAAAAAAATGAATTTTTGTTATTTTTTAATGTCAGCATACCTAACAACCTGCTTTTCTTCTAATATTAGATAAAAACCAAACATTTTAGTCATTAAATTTTTTAATATTCGTTTTTATTTCATTTATTTAGCATGACATATTTTTGTATAATACTATTCTTACCGTCTCTTCTTCCATAAAAAAATGAGGTTGAGACATAACTAAATGAATCCAACCTAAAGACGAACAAATGGGATACATGAGCTGAACTGCTTGCGACACCATAACAAAAAAACGAACCGCTAATCAAACTTTTTGATTAATGGTTCGTTTTTCACTTCAGCTAAAATAATTTTATCCCAGCCTCATCTTTTCTAGTAACATTATTAAGATCCAACATCTTCATTTTGCTGAGAAATCAGCACCGAACGCGGCTTGCTTCCTTCATAAGGTCCCACCACTCCACGCTCTTCCATCGCATCGATTAAGCGTGCAGCCCGGTTATAGCCAATTCGAAAGCGTCGCTGCAGCATAGAAACAGAAGCTGTTTGCATTTCTGCCACAAGCTGAACCGCTTCGTCATATAGCTCATCTGCAAAATCATCGACTTGTTCAGGGGCATCTGTTGGAATCATTTCTTCTTGATACTGTGCTTTTTGCTGTGCAATTACAAAATCAACAATCTCTTCTACTTCTTCATCTGATAAAAAGGCACCTTGCACACGCACAGGTTTTGAAGCTCCAACAGGCATAAACAGCATATCTCCTCTTCCTAGAAGCTTCTCAGCTCCTCCCATATCTAAGATCGTACGAGAGTCAGTTTGTGAAGATACGCTAAAAGCAATTCGGGAAGGAATGTTTGCTTTAATAACTCCAGTAATAACATCTACTGATGGTCGCTGTGTAGCAATAATCAAATGAATGCCGGCAGCACGAGCCATTTGAGCAAGACGTGTGATCGAATCTTCGACGTCAGATGAAGCAACCATCATCAAGTCAGCCAACTCATCGACGATCACCACAATATAAGGAAGAGTCGGCTGTTTTGCATCGGCGTCTCCATCATCATTCATACGTTTTACTAAATCGTTATATCCTTCAATGTTTCTCGTTCCGCTGTGTGAGAACAACTCATAACGTCGCTCCATTTCACTTACAACTTTCTTTAATGCTTGAGAAGCTTTTTTCGGATCTGTTACGACAGGAGCCAATAAATGCGGAATACCATTGTACATATTCAGCTCAACCATTTTAGGGTCAATCATCATTAATTTTACTTCATGAGGCTTTGTTCTCATTAAAATACTAATAATAATACCGTTGATACACACACTTTTTCCGCTTCCTGTTGCCCCTGCTACAAGCATATGAGGCATTTTATTAAGCTCTGCTAGCACAGCTTCTCCTGAAATATCTCTTCCTAAACCAACTAATAGCTTTTTATCCGGTCGGTTATTTTCAGTTGCTTCAAGTACTTCTCTAAGTGAAACCATCGCTACTTCTTCGTTCGGCACTTCAATTCCTACCGCTGATTTCCCCGGAATTGGAGCTTCAATCCGAATATCTTTGGCAGCTAATGCAAGTGCTAGATCATCACTTAAATTGACAATCTTACTTACTTTGACTCCTACATCAGGATATACTTCATACTTTGTAACAGCTGGCCCAAGGTGAACTTTTGCCACTTTTGCTTTTACGCCGAAACTTTGAAACGTTTTTTCAAGTTTTTCGGCATTTTTATAAATGTTTTTATGCTCTTTTGCCTGGTTACTTTTCTTTGGCATCGTTAATAGCTTGATAGGAGGCAGCTCATACTCTTTATTTTCCGTTTCAGTAAATGTAATCATAGGAGCTTTTTCTTCTTCCTGTTCCTTTTGCGGCCTTGGCTGTTGCGGTGCAGCAGCTAAGGGCTTCGATTCCATAACCGGCGGCACCGGAGCTATAGGAGCAGCAGGAGATTGACTAGACTCTTCCTCTCCATAATCAAAGTGTTCAATAATTGGAGGCGAAGGTGCTTCTACTTCTATTTCCACGCTTTCTTCAGGTTCTTGAACAACTTTTTCTTGGCGTCTCTTTTTTGTTGCTTTAGGGGCTTTTTTCTTTTTATGCTTCCACGTCTGAATATCTTGCCAGCCTTCTTTTAACTCCGTTGTTAAAAAATTCACTAGAGGTGACAGAAGTTTTAATACCGTTTCGTGAAGCGAACGTCCGGTAATGAGCAGTACCCCAATCACAATAAGCAAGGCAGCGATAAGTTCTGTTCCTAAGCTATCAAACAGATAGTAGAACATGGCAAACATAATAGCCCCTATCATTCCTCCACCTAAATCACTGTGATTCGATTGGCCCGTTGCTTCGAGCATATACAAATCCCACGTATTCATAATGACAGATGGATCTGTAAAGGTTCCGTTTTTCGATAAATTTTCAAATAACGTCACGTGACTAAACAGTAAGATAGATAAAATAATGAGATATGTACCGATAAGCTGCCGCGTCACTAAAGGAGGCATTTCTCTTTTCCAAATAATATAAACAGATAGAATAACCATTCCGATTAAACACAGCATATACCACTCGCCAATAAATAAGCGGACCACTAGTACAAGAGCCTGTCCTACAGCACCGAGTCCTGCCATGGCAATTAACGTTAACGCTAATAAAAATAAGCCAATAAGCTCAAAGCGCAATATGCGTTTCCATTCATCCTTTTTTATTTGACCTCTTCGTTTTTTCTTTGCCATTTTTCCACTCCAATCAACGTCCAACACCCTATGTTGATTTTGTTTCTTTTATCAGTTGAATAAAAAAGCAGCCAATACAGCGGCTGCCTTCTTCGTCATATTCATTATACCATATTCACCATAATTATACTGAAATCCTTACGACAAAATTTGACCAGGATAATAATTTTCATTCAAATAATCTTGAGGATTCGTGCTTAAAACCCTCACAATTTGCTGTTGTTTTTGTTCATTTTCTTCGACGATAACCGGGATTCCATTATGGTTGATAAGCTTTGGCTGAGATTGTTCTTGATGATAAGACTGCTGAAAAATCAGTTCTTGCGGCATCATTGTATATAAAATCATTGCAGCAGCTGCTCCTCATTCTGACGTCCTTGCTCAATCAGTTCATTCAATTTTTTGATTGCTTGAGCAACTCCGCCTACTTCGTTAATTAACCCGTATGAAACAGCATCTCCGCCAACTACATTTGTTCCGATATCACGCGTTAAGTTCCCTTTTGAAAACATAAGTTCTTTAAACTTTTCTTCTGAAATATGAGAATGTTCTCTTACAAAGTTAATTACGCGCTCTTGCATTTTATCTAAGTATTCAAAGGTTTGCGGTACACCAATAACAAGACCCGTTAAGCGAATAGGATGAATGGTCATGGTCGCTGTACCGGCAATATACGAATAATCAGTTGAAACCGCAATTGGAACACCGATTGAATGTCCGCCTCCTAACACAATAGATACAGAAGGCTTGGATAACGAAGCAATCATTTCAGCAATAGCAAGACCCGCTTCTACATCTCCACCTACTGTATTCAAAATAATAAGCAATCCTTCAATTTTTGGATTTTGTTCGATCGCCACAATTTGCGGGATGACATGCTCATATTTTGTCGTTTTATTTTGAGGAGGCAGCTGCATGTGCCCTTCGATTTGTCCTACAATCGTTAAACAGTGAATATTAGAATCCTGGGGAAGCTGAGCCACGTTGGTCTGTCCTAATTGTTGAATTTTATCTAATATTCCGCCCTTGCTTTCTTCATTTTTATTAGGCTGCTGAGGCGCTTCATCAGAATGTAATCTTTCGTTATTTTCAAACATATTCTAGCTCCTTTCACTTATTGATAGTAGTAGTATGAACTTCTCATAGTTATTACATCCGCATCAGCTGCAAATAAAAAGCCTTCCCAGCGGGAAGGCTTCACATTAGATCTCCATGATAATCGGTAAAATCATCGGTTTACGACGGGTTTTTTCATATAAAAATTGATTTAAACTTTCTCTCATTTTTAATTTTAATGAAGACCACTCGATCACTTTGTCTTCCATACACTTTTCTAAAATTTGCTGAACAATCTTCGTTGCTTCTTCTAAAAGCTTTTCTGATTCTCTTACATAGACGAATCCGCGGGAGATGATTTCTGGCCCCGCTACTACTGTTTTTTGGCGTTTATTAATCGTAACTACTACCGTTAAGATTCCGTCCTGTGACAGCAGCCTGCGATCTCTCAGAACGATATTTCCAATATCACCGACGCCTAGTCCATCAATGAGCGTATTTCCCGCTTGAATAGAACCGCTAGGGTACATGCGAGCATCTTTAAACTCAACTCGCTCACCTTTTTCAAGCAAACAAATATGATCTTCTGATATTCCTAATTGACCGGCCAGCTTTGCATAAGCTTTTTGTTTTCGATACTCTCCATTCACAGGCATGACATATTTCGGCTTTGTTAAGTTAATCATAAATTTTAATTCTTCTTGACTGCCGTGTCCGGAAGCCTGGACTTTTTTCTGAGCAAATACTACGCTTGCTCCTAAACGAAAGATGACGTCAATTGTTTTTGAAAAGGTCGTTTCGTGCCCCGCCATAGGTGTAGCAGCCAGCAGGACCGTGTCATCTTGTTTAATTTGAATAAATTTATGGGACTGTTTAGCCATTCGAGTAAGACCTGAAATCGGCTCTCCGTGATGACCTGTTGTTAAAATAAC
Source organism: Priestia aryabhattai B8W22 (assembly GCF_000956595.1). Taxonomy (GTDB): domain Bacteria; phylum Bacillota; class Bacilli; order Bacillales; family Bacillaceae_H; genus Priestia; species Priestia aryabhattai. The sequence goes on from NZ_JYOO01000002.1 coordinate 110,262, forward strand.
CGTTTCATGTTCTGAAAGATCTTTTAGCTTTTGCACAGGAACAATTAAATCCTCAGGCAGCTGCAAATGTCCAAGTTTTGCTGCAATATCAATGATTTTCAGCATACTTTTTTCCATAACAACTAACTTACGGCCATGCTGATATGCGGCATAAATGATTTGCTGAATACGGTGCAGATTGGAACTGTATGCAGCAACAATGATTCGACCTTTGCTTTTATAAAAAGCGTCGGTAATATTTTGTCCGATGACGGCTTCGGAAACAGTATAGCCTGGCTTATCCGCATTTGTACTGTCTGAAAGCAAACACAGGACGCCTTTTTCCCCAATGGCAGCCATTTTTCCAATATCAGCGCTTTGAATGCTGACTGAATTTTGATCAAATTTAAAATCACCTGTATATACAATTGCACCTTGATTTGTTTGTAAACAAATGCCGACTGAATCTTGTATGCTGTGCTGCGTTCTAAAAAATGAAATATCCACTCCTTCAAACGATAAAACCGTTGACGAAGTGATAGGATGTAAAGCTTCATATTTTTTAATTCCATACTCTTTTAACTTTTCTTTGATAAGTGCTAGCGTTAATTCTGTACCATATACCGGCACGTCCAATTTTTGAAGTATAAAGGGAATAGCGCCAATTTGCTCTTCGTGTCCATGAGTAACAAATATGCCTTTTACGTTCTGCTGATTTTCTACTAAATATGTAATGTCAGGAATAACAATATCAATTCCTAACATTTCTCCCCCCGGAAACTTTGATCCTGCATCTAACACATATATGTTTTCATTGATTTCCACCACATACATGTTTTTTCCAAGTTCTCCGACTCCACCCAAGGCTGAAATTTTAATATTTTCTGTCTTTTCTAGTACCATAAGTTCCTCCTACTTACTTTCACCCGTACAATTTCATTTGCTTACATTATAACTGAAGTAAGAATTGGAATACAAGAAATTTCATTCGTCTATTTCCGTCATCTGCTCTTCTATTATCTTATAAGAAAAAAACGTCTCTTCACCGACTCGTATATACGGTCAATGAAGAGACGTTTAAAAAACATACTTATAGCTTATAGCGTATTTAATGTGCTGACTAACGTTTGGCGTTCTTCTTCCGTTAACGGAACTAGAGGTAATCGTACCGATCCTACGTCTAACCCTTTTAGCTGTAAAGCTGTTTTAACAGGCGTTGGACTTGGAGCCGCAAAAAGAGATTTCATCACAGGTACAATACGCTGATGAATTTTTGCTGCTTCTTTCGGATTTCCTGACTCATATAACTTAACCATCTCTTGCATTTCATTTCCAATAACGTGAGAGGCAACAGAAATAATGCCAGTTCCTCCAATTGCCAATACCGGCAGTGTTAAGCCATCATCACCGCTGTATAAAGCAAAATCATCGCTTGTTTGTGCGATAATAGCTGTCATCGCGTCAAGGTCTCCGCTTGCATCTTTTAACGCTACAACATTTGGCAGTTCAGCTAGGCGTACAATTGTATCAACAGACATATTGATCACGGATCGCCCTGGAATATTGTATAACATGACAGGCAGCTCTGTACTTTCAGCAATTGTTTTAAAGTGCTGATATAAGCCTTCCTGATTTGGCTTGTTGTAATAAGGTGCTACAATCATAATCGCATCTACGCCGATTTCTTCTGCCTTTTTCGTTAATTCAATTGATGCATACGTATTGTTGCTTCCTGTACCTGCAACAACAGGTACGCGGCCATCTACTACCTTTACTGAGTGGCGGAACAGCGCCAGCTTTTCTTCTGTTGAAAGCGTAGGAGATTCACCCGTTGTTCCGGCAATAACCAACGCATCCGAACCGTTGCTAATTAAATAGTTAATAAGCTGCGTTGTTTTTTCAAAATCAATGTTTCCTTTATGATCAAAAGGCGTTACCATCGCTGTTGCGACTTTCCCAAAATCAATCATGTTTTCACTCCTTGAAATTGCATTATCCCTATTCATATAATGAACCGTTAGCTTATAGCTAACGGAACATGTAGTTTATCTCTTTTGCGGTGCTTTTGACAAGTCAAAGGCACCATGAAGAGCATTAACAGCTTTCTTTAAATCCTCTTCTTTTACAAGCACCCAAATCGTTGTATGGCTGTCAGCAGATTGTAAAATCTGAATACCTTCGCCAGAAAGGGCTGTAACAATTTTAGATGTAACACCAGGCACCCCTGCAATTCCTGCTCCAACAGTTGACACTTTAGCGCAGTTGCGAATAACAGCCGGCTCATACCCTAGCGTATGAAGCACATCAATTGCTTTGTCAGTTGCTTCATCTGTTACCGTATAGACAACACCCTTCGGTGAAATATTGATAAAATCTACGCTGATTTTTTCTTGTGCCATTGCTTTGAATACTTCTGCTTGCGTATCATAATGGCCTTCTTTACTAAAAACTTTAATTTGAGTGACGTTGGATACGTGTGCAATGCCTGTTACAAGGCGTTCTTGCACATCGCTTCCACGCTGCTGTGCTTCACCTTGAGATGTAACGAGCGTACCTTCTGAATCAGCATATGTGGAACGGACGCGCATCGGTACTTTTGCTTGCATGGCAATCTCTACGGCACGTGGGTGAACTACTTTTGCACCTTGATAAGCCATGTTGCATATTTCGTTATATGTGACAACCGATAGCGGTCTTGCATCTTCTACAATACGCGGGTCAGCCGTCATCACGCCTTCTACATCCGTAAAAATATCAATGTAATCAGCCATAAGGGCCGCACCTAAAGCTGAAGCAGATGTATCGCTGCCTCCGCGTCCAAGCGTTGTTGTATCACCTTCAGTAGTTGCCCCTTGAAATCCTGTTACAACAACGACATCATATTCTTCTAATTCTTTTAACAAACGGTCGCATTTCATTTCTAGTATCTTGGCATTGGTAAAATCATTATTCGTCACAAATCCAGCCTGTGCACCGTTTAATGCTGTAGCTTTAATGCCATTTTCGTTTAATAAATTCGTAAACACAACCGATGAAATTAATTCTCCGCATGCCATAAGCATATCAAGCTCACGTTTATTAAGAGACGCTTTATTTCCATCAACAAGTGAAAGCAATGTATCCGTTGCATACGGCTCACCTTTTCGTCCCATTGCCGATACAACAACGACTACTTTGTAACCTTCACTTAATGCATTGTTTAAATGATAGATTGCTCTCGCTCTTCCTTCTTCGTTACGAACGGAAGTTCCTCCAAATTTTTGGACGATTATTTTCATACTTACACCTCATCATGTTCCGAGACACTCTGGTTGCGCTTATTTTACTAAGCTAAGCTTAATAAGTGATTCTGCAATTTGTACAGAATTCCAAGCTGCACCTTTTAACAAGTTATCAGAAACGATCCACATATGGAAACCGTTATCGCGATCTAAATCTTTACGAATACGGCCGACAAACACATCTCGTTTACCTACACAATCTGCTGGCATTGGATATACTTGATTTTCTGGATCATCTTGCAATACGATACCAGGTGCATCAGCCAATAAATTTTTCACATCAGCTACCGTTACACCGTCTTTTTCAATTTCAATGTACACTGACTCTGAATGACCTGTTACAACCGGTAGACGAACACAAGTAGCAGCTACTGGCAATTCAGGCATGCTCATAATTTTCTTCGTTTCATTAATCATTTTCATTTCTTCAAATGTAAAACCGTTATCTTGAAATTTATCAATTTGCGGAATGGCATTAAAAGCAATTTGATAATGTTTTTTATCTCCACCAACCGGTAAAATTTCCGGTGTAAACTCTTTTTCTTCTAAAATAGCTTTAGCTTGTTCTTTTAATTCATTAATTGCAGCAGCGCCTGCTCCAGAAACGGCTTGATACGTTGATACTAGCACTTTAGATAAACCGTATGTTTCGCGTAATGGCTGTAATGCTGCTACCATTTGAATTGTAGAGCAGTTTGGATTAGCAATGATTCCGTTATGTGCGTGTAATGCGTCTTCATTCACTTCCGGCACAACTAACGGGACATTTTCATCCATTCGATAAGCGCTTGTGTTGTCTACAACGATTGCTCCGCGTTTTACTGCCTCTGGTGCAAGTGCTTTTGAAATGCTCCCGCCTGCACTGAATAAAGCAATGTCTACGCCTTCAAAGCTATCAGGAGTTGCTTCTTGCACAACAACTTCTTCTCCGTTAAACAACACTTTTTTACCAGCTGAACGAGCTGAAGATAATAACGTTAATTTACCAACTGGAAAATTACGCTCCTGTAGGGTTTTAATCATTTGTTGTCCTACTGCACCTGTTGCTCCTACTACTGCTACATGTAATTCTCTTGTCATTTTAATACCGCCTCCAACAATTTTCAACTACTCAACATTTATCTGCATATACTGACTATTTTAACATATTATTATGCTTCATTGCGTCAAAGAAGAGAAGATTTTTAAAATCTTCTCTTCTTTGAGATTGAGAGTTCTCTTACAGCCGCAGTATTGAATAGATTCATGCAGCAGCAAGAGGCATATATGTCCTATGACTCTTGACCGTCGCGGAACCTTTCGACAATAACAGGCTGAATCTGTTTATCTTCAAGCGCTGCGTACACCGTATCTGATAGCATCGTCATACGCGCTACCATTGAATTTGGCTTAAGCACCGGGTCGTCTTGACCAAATGGAATAAAATAAATATTTTTAGTCGCCATTAGCCTCATTAAGTTTACACCATTTAGCCCTAGTGCGTCATTAGTCGAAATTCCCAGTACCACCGGCTTATTATTACGAAGCGTTGCTTTAGCTGCCATGAGTACCGGAGATTCAGTCATTGCATTTGCAAACTTACTCATCGTATTCCCAGTGATTGGGGCAACCACCATACAATCAAGCGGAATTTTTGGTCCTAGAGGCTCTGCTTTTACAATTGTATTGATGACGGCGTGACCTGTTAATTCCTCAATTTTCTTCACCCAGTCTTCTCCATCTCCAAAACGAGTATTTGTGGATTGTACAGTGTAAGAAACAACCGGTAACACTTCTGCTCCCAAATTAACAAGCTTTTCAATTTCTGGCATAACCGCATCATACGTACAGTGAGATCCCGTCAAGCCGAATCCTATTCTTTTACCTTTTAATGACATTATTTTTTCTCCTCTCTCGCATCCGCAGCGTCTTTTAATAAATTCACTAATACATTAGCGACAATCTGACCTGCTGTTTTTGGAGCCACAATTCCTGGAAGACCAGGTGCTAAAATAGCTTTAATTCCTCGTTTTTCTGCATAGCGGAAATCGGTTCCTCCAGGCTTTGAAGCTAAATCAATAATGAGCGCATGGGTCGGGACATTAGATAATGTCTTAGCCGTTAAGATGGGGTATGGAATGGTGTTAATACATATATCACTATCAGCAATTTCTTTATCGAGTTCAGATAGATAGAAAGGCTGCAAACCCATTTCAGCAATACGTGCTAGATGTTCAGATTTTCTAGCTCCTACTTTTACATTGGCACCAAGTGCAGCAAAGGACCTCGCCACGCTCATTCCTACTCTTCCTAAACCTAGGACAGAAATATTTGAACCGTGAATGGTAAAATCCGTATGTTGAATAACAAGCATGATGGTACCTTCAACAGTAGGAATAGAGTTATAAATTGCTACATCATCACGCTCAAATAGCTGAACGAGTTTACGGTTTGTCGTTTTGACTAATTCGTTTAAATACCCATTGCTAATACCAGAATAAATAATGCAGTGCTCAGGCGTTTTTTTAAGTATTCCTTCAGTCAAGACTACTTTTTCATTTGAAAAAATAGTATCTACTTGCCCTTCGTGATTTGTTCCAGGCACTGGAAGGATGATGGCGTCAACATCTGAAAAATCCAGCTCCTCTATCTGATATTTCGTCGCACCTGTAAAACCATGATCTAGCTGATCAAAACCAATAAGAGAGGTTTTTGCATCTAATTGAATTAATTTTCGAATGACTTCAAGCTGCCTAGCATCACCGCCAATTACAGCTATGTGCAAATCCGTTAACATGTTTCATTTTCACCTTCTTTAACATTAAATAGATGTATCCTTCGCTTAAACCATCGAGATGTAAAGTGCTATCATTACGCCCTAGAATGCCTATTGCTTTTCTTCAACATACTATGTAAACACACAGGAATCGGTGAATCTTTATCCCTGAAAATAAAAGAAACGAGATGCAGGAAGCATCTCGTTTCTTATTTTGTTGACTCATTGTTTATGTCTTCTAGCTGCTGGACATTTACAATCACCATATCTGTACCAATTTTTTCGATATTCCCCCAAGGCACTCGCACTTCATCTCCTTGTTTTCGAAACCCAAACCACTTCACGGATGGAATAATAAGCGCATTAATTTGTCCCGTATGTTCATTAATTTCAAGATCTGTTTGCCCTAAAATACCCAAACGCTCTGCTCGCTTAACATCTACAATTTCTTTTCCACTCAGTTCGCTTAATCTCATAGAATCCCTCCTTTCATCTAATTTATTGAACAACCATACAAAAAATGACAAAAAAATAAGGCTGGCTCAATTATTTTAGCCAACCTTACTTTTACTGTTTAATTTCCTTTAAAGCCTTTAGGTAAATCTCCACTCGGGCTTATTAACGAAAGAGCAAATTCATCTTTGAAAATATCTCGCGCAAGACCATTTACACTATCTTTAGTCACGGCATTAACAAGGTCTAAAATCTCATCTAATGAACGGTGATAGCCTAGCATTAACTCATTTTTTCCGTTTCTGCTCATACGGCTGTTTGTACTTTCAAGACTCAGCATTAAGTTTCCTTTCAGCTGCTCTTTGCTGTTAGCAAGTTCTTTATCCGTAATACCTTTGTCTTTCAGATCATAAAGCGTTTCTTGAACCGTATCATATAATACGTCGAGCTGATGGCTTCCCGTTCCCCCATAAATCGTTACAAGACCGCTGTCTCGGTAAGAAGAATGATAAGAGAAAACAGAGTAAGCCAAGCCGCGCTGTTCGCGGACTTCTTGGAACAAACGACTGCTCATACTTCCACCAAGCACGTTGTTTAATACAATTAAGCTATATACATCTTCTCCGCCGATTGGCAAGCCTTTAAATCCAAGGCAAAGATGAGCTTGTTCTGTCTCCTTTTTGCGCGCAATATGATTTGTATGGAACTCTGGCTGAACATATTGATGAGCGGAATGACTTGACGTATATGTACCGAAATAGTTTTCCACCTGTTTAATAAAACTCTCATCAATGTTTCCAGCTACTGAAATAACGATGTTTTCAGGAATATACATTTGCTCCATATACTGACGAAGCGAATCACCGTTAAATGTTTTTAAGGTATCTTCCGTTCCTAAAATTGGATAGCCTAATGGATGATTGCCATATACGGCTTTTCCTAATAGATCGTGTACAATATCATCAGGTGTATCTTCATACATTTTAATTTCTTCATATACAACATTTTTTTCACGAGCTAATTCCTCTTCATCAAATGAAGAATTAAAGAACATATCCGCCAGCACATCTAGCGCTTGATCTGCGTGTTCGTCTAATACTTTTGCATAGTAGCACGTGTATTCTTTAGAAGTGAATGCATTGACTTGTCCGCCAATGCGGTCGAAGCTTTCTGCAATCTCACGAGCAGATCTTGTTTTTGTTCCTTTAAAAAACATATGTTCAAGAAAATGTGATACACCATTAATTTCAGGGTGTTCACTTCGAGAACCCGTTCCGATCCATACCCCAATGGCCACAGATCGAACAGTTGGGATATTTTCCAATACAATTCTTACACCATTTTTGCACGTATATCGTTTTATCAAGCTAGTGCCTCCCTTTTGCTTATCTCACTTACTTCTTAGTAGAAGAAGGTATTTTCATCATTCTTTCTTCATCTAGCATTGTTGACACATCGCTAACTTTCAGGCCTTTGCGTTCAATGTCGGTTAACAATTGGTCAAGCGATTCAGCCGTTGATTCAGTCGGGTGCATCAGTACAATAGCCCCTGGATGAATCTTTTTCATTACTCGATTAATTAACACTTCTGAACTTGGTTTTTGCCAATCGATTGTATCAACTGTCCACATGATTGTACTCATTTTTAACTGAGAAGCAAGCGTTACTACTTCGGGGCGAAAACTGCCGCTCGGCGGAGCAAACCATTTTACTTTTTGTCCCGTAGTAGATGTAATAATATCATTCGTTTTTTTAAGCTGCTGATTGATTTGACTAGCCGATAAAGTGGCCATATCAGGATGAGAATAAGAGTGGTTTCCTACTTCATGCCCTGCGTCTACAATCATTTTTGCCATATCTGGATTATTTTTAACCCATTTCCCTTCTAAAAAAAAGGTTGCTTTAGCATGGTGCTTTTTTAGCACTTCTAACATTTTAGGCAAATACTCGTTCCCCCATGCTACGTTCACTGTAAACGATACCATAGGCTTTTCATCGTGTCCACGGTAGATAGGTTCCTGTGGTAAATCTCTCAAGTGAACCTTTGGTCTAACCTGTTTGTACACTAGTTTTTTTTCATCAAATTTACCCGCAGGTTTCATATTTTTATAAGAAGCAGCAAGATCAACTTTTATACCGTTATAGCCAGGAACCCGTTTCCAAACGGGATCGATTCGTGCATTCGCTGCTGGCTTTTCATAATCTTTTGCTTTTTCTTCAATCTTTTGATATAACGCATCATGCTGAGCTGATACAAGTTGTACATCGGATTTAAGTGCTTCTATATATGCTTCAGCAAAAGGATTATAAATACATTTATATGTAATTGCCAGTAAAAATAGAAATGCTGTAAATTGCACAATGGTTCTCTTCACTTATCCTTCCCCCTTTACCATTTAAAATATGTATAAAGAGGACAAGGTAGAACAAACATCTACAAACGATAAAATCGCCCTACACATGGATTTTCTTCATGTATGGACGATTTCACAATATCTATATAGTAGTAAAAGAAGATTATTTTGTTTCTTTTGCTTTTTCTTCTTTTTCTTTTTGTTCTTTTAAAATTGCTTTACGAGATAAGTTAACGCGACCTTGTTTATCAATTTCCATGACTTTAACTAAAAGCTCGTCACCAATCGCTACAACGTCTTCTACTTTTCCAATACGCTCTTCTGCAAGCTCTGAAATGTGAACAAGTCCATCTTTTCCGCTGAAGATTTCTACAAATGCACCGAATTTTTCAATTCGTTTTACTTTTCCTAAGTACATTTGGCCGACTTCAACTTCGCGTACAAGATCTTCAATGATTTTCTTCGCTTTTTCATTCATCGGCTGATCAATAGAAGAAATGAAGATTGTGCCATCTTGTTCGATATCAATTTTAACGCCTGTTTCTTCGATGATTTTATTGATTTGCTTGCCGCTTGGTCCAATAACATCACGAATTTTATCAGGGTTAATCGCCATTGTAAGGATCTTAGGCGCATATTGAGAAAGCTCTTGACGAGGCGTAGCAATCGTTGACATCATATGATTTAAGATTTGCATACGGCCTTTTTTTGCTTGTTGAAGGGCTTCGTCTAAAATTTCACGAGATAACCCGTCAATTTTAATATCCATTTGAAGCGCAGTTACGCCATTTTCCGTACCTGCTACTTTAAAGTCCATGTCTCCTAGGTGATCTTCCATTCCTTGAATGTCCGTTAGAATCGAGTAGTGTTCACCTGATTTGATCAGACCCATGGCAATCCCTGCTACAGGTGCTTTAATTGGAACCCCAGCATCCATCATCGCAAGCGTACTTGCACAAATACTTGCTTGTGAAGTAGAACCGTTTGACTCTAATACTTCAGATACAAGACGAATTGTATATGGGAAATCTTTTTCATTTGGAATAACTGGCTCAAGTGCACGTTCACCTAGCGCACCATGTCCAATTTCACGACGACCCGGTCCGCGCATCGGTCTAGTTTCACCAACACTAAATGAAGGGAAGTTATAGTGATGCATGAAGCGTTTAGATTCTTCTACACTTAAACCATCTAAAATTTGCACATCGCCAAGTGCACCTAATGTACAGATGCTAAGCGCTTGAGTTTGTCCACGCGTAAATAGTCCAGATCCGTGTGTACGTGGAAGCAAGTTTGTTTCAGAAGAAAGTGGACGAATTTCGTCAATACTACGGCCATCAGGACGCACTTTTTCTTCTGTGATCAAGCGACGCACTTCACTTTTAACAAGCTTCGACAAAATTTCATTCACTTGATTTAGTACTTCTTCTTCTACATCTTGCTCTTCAAATTTTGCAGCTACTGCGCTTTTCACTTCTTTAATCGCATTTTCGCGCGCATGCTTTTCTTGAACTTGAACGGCACGGTTCATGTCACCTTCTGCAATTTCGCGAACTTGACGCTCAAGGTCAGCATCAACAGTATAAAGCTCAACTTCTACTTTTTCTTTGCCTACTGCTGCTACAATTTCTTCTTGGAACGCAATTAATTTTTTAATTTGCTCGTGTCCAAACATAATTGCTTCTAACATTACTTCTTCCGGTACTTCATCAGCGCCTGCTTCAACCATGTTGATCGCGTCTTTTGTACCAGCAACCGTCAGATGAATATCGCTTTTTTCAAGCTCATCTACCGTTGGGTTTACAACAAATTCATTGTCTACACGGCCTACGATTACGCCTGCAATAGGACCTTCAAATGGAATATCAGATACTGATAATGCTAATGAAGAACCGAACATTGCTGCGATTTCTGAAGAACAGTTTTGATCTACGCTCATTACAACGCTGACAACTTGAACTTCGTTTCGGAAACCATCTGCGAATAAAGGACGAATCGGACGGTCAATTAAACGGCTAGCCAAGATTGCTTTTTCACTTGGTCTGCCTTCACGCTTAATGAATCCACCTGGGATTTTACCGACTGCATATAAACGCTCTTCATAGTTTACTGTTAACGGGAAGAAATCTACATTTTTAGGCTCTTTTGAAGCCGTTGCTGTACTTAATACAACTGTGTCTCCATAGCGGATTAATGCTGCGCCATTTGCTTGTTTTGCCAACTGGCCAACTTCAACTTCTAGCTTTCGTCCAGCTAGATCTACGGAGAACACTCGTTTTTCTTGTTCCATATCGACGAGTACCCCTCTCTACATATAAAATATGTATGTAATCAAATGTGATAGTTTTATTATAAACGAAATATCCAAAAACAATAGCTTTTTTCACATTATGTAGCATCTTTAATGTTTCTTAAATGTACATACTAAAAAAGCGGGAATGCTCCCGCTTTCTTCTTATTATCGACGTAAACCAAGTTTGTTGATTAACTCACGATAACGAGTAACGTCTTTGTTACGTAGGTAGTTAAGTAAGTTACGACGTCGACCTACCATTTTTAAAAGACCACGACGTGAATGGTGATCCTTTTTATGAGTACGTAAGTGACCGTTTAGATTGTTAATTTGCTCTGTTAGGACAGCGATTTGAACTTCTGGAGAACCAGTGTCGTTCGCATGAGTTTTGTACTCACTAATGATTTCATTTTTACGCTCTTGTGTGATAGCCATCCTATTCACCTCCTTATTATTAAACCCCAGTTACCGAGCAAAACGTTGGTGAATCGTAATGCCAAGCAATGGTTGTTTTACATACAAGTGTTATGTTACTACTTATTAGAACAAAAAGCAAGTCGTAGCAGCTATTTATATATATTTTTTATTTCTTATGCTTTTGAATTCCTTCAAAATAAGCAAGGGCTTCTTCCTTGTCCTTTGAGATCTGACCGACAAGCTCTTCGATGCCGCTGAACTTTTTTTCTGAACGAATCATTTGGTGCCATTTCACCGTTACGTGCTGATCGTAGATTTGCTCGTCAAATGATAATAAGTGGACTTCGATTGTTGGCTTTTCTAAATTATCGTGAAAAGTCGGCTTATAGCCCACGTTGCACACTCCTGCATACCACTTGCCGTGGAGCTGAAGCTCAACAGCGTATACGCCGATGCGTGGAAGTAAATATTCATCGTCTAAAGCGATGTTAGCAGTAGGAAAACCTATTTGCCTGCCTCGCTTTTCTCCATGAGTTACTGTACCTGACACTTCATAATAGCGGCCAAGCAGCTCTTTTACTCGATGCATATCTCCATTTGCTAAACTTTCGCGAATAAGCGTTGAACTAATTTTTTCTTCACCATTTGTTAACTTATCAATTGTTGTTTGCGTGAATTTTGATCGAGAATGAAATGGTAGTATTTCCATTGTTCCTTTACCTAACTTTCCATACGTATAGTCAAATCCAGCTACCACATGCTGTACATTCAGTCCAATAATATACTGATCAACAAACTCTTGAGGCAATAGTGCTGCAAACTGTTTATCAAAATGAACGATATATAAAAAGTCAATTCCCATTTCCTCAATGAGTTTCTTTTTTTCTTGAAGCGGTGTGATCATATCAATGTGCTGCACATTGCGCCCGAGCACCACAGAAGGGTGAGGAGTAAACGTCATCACAGCACTAGCTATGCCTTTTTCATCGGCTAACTGTTTTGCTGAATTTATCACTTGCTGATGCCCTAAATGCACACCATCAAAATAACCAAGCGCTAACACTGATTGTTGAACAGCTTCTCGTTGAAAGTGGTGTGGATGTCGAATTTCAATCGTTTCCAAAACACAGTTCACCTTTTCCCTAACCGGTCTAGTCGATTGCCAACACTTTAACCGGCTTCATTAAATGTTTTTTTGTTGGGTGCTGAGCATAAATTGCTAAGCACTTACCTGCAGAATTTATCATTAAAAAGAATGGTTCTTTTTTTAACTCTTCATCTTCCGTACACGGCAATACCGCGCCATTTTTCACTTTCTCTGCTAATGTATCACTAATTTGAAGTTTCGGCAAATGATTAAGAGCTTCTTCGATCGAATGTAGTTTCTCATTGATCGTTTCTTCTTCTACCGCCCGTTCAATCTCTTCAAATGTCACACAATCTTCGAGTGAAAACTGTCCGGAACCCGTTCGCTGCAAATACGACATATGAGAGGGGTAGCCAAGAGCTTCTCCAATCATCACAGCAAGCGTTCGCACATATGTACCTTTGCTGCACGTTACGCGGAATTTGAAGGAAATTTGTTCTCCCTCAAATGTAGCGCGATCATCCAGCAGTTCAAAGCTATAGATATGAATAGTTCTAACGGGGCGCTCTACCTCGATTCCTTGCCTTGCATATTCATATAGTTTTTTACCTTTGACCTTTACCGCTGAATACATTGGAGGGACTTGCTGAAGTTCCCCTGTCATCGAAGACAGCACTTGTTCGATTTGAGCACGTGAAAAAGAATCCGCTACTTTCTTTTCTTCTACAACCTCTCCGGAAGAATCTTCTGTTGTTGTAGAAAATCCGAGTGTAACTTCCCCTTCATAGGTTTTAGTAGCTCCTGTTAGATATTCTACAATTTTGGTAGCTCTACCGATACAAATAGGCAATACCCCTGTAACGTCTGGATCTAATGTGCCTGTATGTCCTACTTTTTTAGTGCGAAGCAGCTTTCGGACTTTAAACACACAGTCGTGCGAAGTCAGGCCAGCTGGTTTATGTAAAACTAAAACACCGTCCACTCATTCTTCATCTCCTTTTCATTTAAAAAAGGGTGTCTCAGAAGCAAAAACCACTTTTGAGACACCCTTTTTTGTTTCTACATTCACTGATCTTATTCGTTCTCTTGATGGTCATCGCTTTCTTTTTTAATTTCATGAAGCAATGATTCAATTCGATTACCATAATCAATTGATTCATCAAACTCAAACGTAATTTCAGGTGTTTTACGTAAGCGAATGCGCTGACCGATTTCTGAGCGGATAAATCCCTTTGCTTTCGCAAGGCCTTTTAACGTATTCTCACGCTGTTCAGCATCTCCTAAAACAGAGATATAAACTTTCGCTTGCTGTAAATCGCCTGATACTTGAACATCTGTTACAGTCACAAAACCGATGCGCGGATCCTTGATTTTACGATTTAAAATCTCGCCCATCTCTTTTTTCATTTGTTCTCCGACTCTAGTTGCTCTTATGTTCATCTGTGTCACCCCTTTTATAACCAATCAAAAGTTGTAATGGTACGTTCAATCTCTGGAAAAGAATCGATCAAGCTTAGCGCTTTTTGCAGTTCTTGTTCCGTTGTGACACGGCTAGATGAGACTGCGACAATGCTAATTTTTGTTCGTTGCCACACATCTTGAAAATCAGTTTCCGAAACCGATACGTTAAACCGCTGCTTCAAGCGCATCAAGATGCGCTGAAGCACGGCACGTTTTTCTTTAAGAGAAGCAGCATCATAAATTAAGCATTCACACTCCACTAGTCCAATCATTTAGGATCAATTTGCTCCATTACATATGCTTCAATAATATCTCCTTCTTTAATATCATTGAAGTTTTTAATTGTAATACCACACTCATATCCTTGAGCGACTTCTTTTGCATCGTCTTTAAAGCGTTTTAGCACATCTACTTCGCCTTCAAAGATAACAATTCCGTCACGGATTAAACGAATTCCACTGTTACGCGTAATTTTACCGTCTGTTACGTAACTTCCTGCGATTGTACCAACTTTTGATACTTTGAATGTTTGACGTACTTCCACTTGACCGATGATTTTTTCAGCAAACTCAGGATCAAGCATTCCTTTCATCGCAGATTCAATTTCTTCAATTACTTTATAAATAATGCGGTGAAGACGAATATCTACGTTTTCTACGTCAGCTGTACGTTTTGCTCCAGCATCTGGACGAACGTTAAATCCGATAACGATTGCGTTAGAAGCAGTTGCAAGAATGATATCAGATTCTGTAATTGCACCTACACCCGTATGGATAATACGAACATTTACACCCTCTACATCAATCTTTTGAAGAGCAGCAGCCAATGCTTCTACAGAACCTTGTACGTCTGCTTTTACGATAAGGTTTAAGTCTTTCATTTCACCTTGTTTAATTTTTTCAAATAAATCATCTAAGCTTACGCGAGATTTTTCACCGCGCTGTTGTTCAAGCTGCTTTTGAGCACGAGCTTCTCCGATTTGACGAGCTGTTTTCTCATCTTCAAACACTAAGAAACGATCTCCAGCTAATGGAACTTCGTTTAAGCCAGTAATCTCAACCGGAGTAGATGGTCCTACTTCCTTCACACGGCGGCCGATATCATTTACCATTGCGCGAACGCGGCCAAACGTATTTCCGACTACGATTGGATCACCTACGCGTAGTGTACCAGTTTGAACAAGAAGCGTTGCTACAGACCCACGGCCTTTATCTAGCTGTGCTTCTACAACTGTACCTGCTGCACGACGGTTAGGATTTGCTTTTAACTCTTCTACTTCACTTACAAGTAAAATCATTTCAAGCAATTGATCGATACCTTCACCTGAAATGGCTGAAAGCTTACAGAAGATTGTTTCTCCGCCCCACTCTTCAGCTACAAGGCCGTGCTCCATTAGTTCTTGCATAACGCGATCTGGATTTGCTGCTTCTTTATCCATTTTGTTAACCGCAACAATAATTGGCACTTCTGCCGCTTTTGCATGGTTAATCGCTTCAATTGTTTGAGGCATTACACCATCGTCTGCTGCCACAACAAGGATTGTAATATCCGTTACTTGCGCACCACGAGCACGCATCGTTGTAAATGCAGCATGCCCTGGTGTATCAAGGAATGTAATTTTCTTTTCGTCAACTACAACTTGATAAGCACCGATATGCTGCGTGATACCGCCTGCTTCTGCAGCCGTTACTTTTGTGTTACGAATAGAGTCAAGAAGCGTCGTTTTACCGTGGTCAACGTGACCCATGATTGTAACAACTGGAGGACGCACTTGAAGGTCTTTTTCGTCATCAATGATTTCTAATGATTCGAAAGCAGTGTCATCTACTACTACTTCTTCTTCAACTTCTACACCGTATTCTCCGGCAATTAATTCGATAGAATCTTTATCTAACTCTTGGTTAATTGTTGCCATTACACCAAGCATAAATAATTTTTTAATAATTTCAGAAGGCTCTTTGCCTAATTCTTTTGCTAACTCAGAAACCGTTAAGCTTCCGACAAACGTTACTTTTTCCGGTAACTCTTTTGCAGCTGCTGGAGCTGGTCTACCTTTTGGTGCCTGTGACTTTTGTGCCTGTGGCTTTTTGTTACCTTTATTGTTTCCTTTGTTAGCTGTTGATTTTGTATTTTTATTCAATACTTTCACCCCCATAAAATTAACCGAGCATCGTTGTTAGCTTTTTAGCAAACCCCTCGTCCGTAACGGCTACCACAACTCGAGCATCTTTACCAATCGCTTGACCTAGCGTGTAGCGATCGGGAACGATTCTAACCGGAACGTTGTAGTAAGAACATTTATCCGTTACTTTTTTCTTTGTGTTTTCAGACGCATCGCTTGCTAAAAGTACTAACTTTGCTTTTTGTTTCCGAACTTCTCTAACCACAAGTTCTTCTCCAGAAATCAATTTGCGTGCACGGTTTGCAAGCCCTAAAAAAGAGATCCACTGTTCATTCATTAGCGTGACTGTTTCTCCTTTTCTACAAGCGCTAGCAACTCTTCATAAACCGCTTCATCTATTGACGCGCCTAAATGTGTCGAAAGCACATTTTTCTTTTTTGCCAATAAAATTGCTTCTTTATCCTTGCTTACATAAGCTCCGCGCCCGGACTTTTTACCCGTTACATCAACTGAAACGTCGCCTTCTTTTGAGCGTACAACGCGTACTAGCTCTTTTTTAGGCTTCATTTCTCCAGTGGCCACACATTTTCGCATCGGGACTTTTTTACGATTGTTCACCTTGGCTCACCTCTTATTCCATATCTTCATCTGAATCAAATGCATGTTGACTTACTAGCATATCATCGCTGTTTTTTACAACCATACCTTCTTGCTCAGCTTCTGATTGACTTTTGATATCAATTTTCCAGCCTGTCAGCTTAGCAGCTAGACGTGCATTTTGTCCACGTTTACCAATTGCAAGTGAAAGCTGATAGTCAGGAACGATAACAGTTGTTGCTTTTTCATTTTCATCTACAATCACATCTACTACCTTAGATGGACTTAAAGCATTGGCAACAAATTCAACCGGGTCATTTGACCAGCGAACGATGTCAATTTTTTCGCCTTTTAGTTCATTCACAACAGCCTGTACGCGCTGACCTTTTGGCCCAACACAAGAACCGACCGGATCTACTTCAGCATACTCAGAATGAACGGAGATTTTTGAACGGTCTCCAGCTTCGCGAGCTACTGATTTTAATTCAACTGTACCGTCATAGATTTCCGGTACTTCTTTTTCGAAAAGACGTTTTAAAAGACCTGGGTGCGTACGTGAAACGTAGATTTGTGGTCCTTTTGTTGTTTTTTCTACTTTCGTAATATACACTTTAATACGATCATGAGGTTTATATTGCTCATTTGGCATTTGCTCGCTTTGAGGAAGCAATGCTTCAATTTTGCCAAGGCTCACGTAAATGAAGCGAGAATCTTGACGCTGAACAATACCTGTCATAATATCTTCTTCACGATCGCTGAACTCTGAGTAGATAACGCCGCGCTCCGCCTCACGAACACGCTGTGTAACAACTTGTTTTGCTGTTTGAGCCGCGATGCGTCCAAAGTCTTTTGGCGTTACTTCGATTTCAACCACATCGTCTAGCTGGAAGTTAGGGTTGATTGTTTGTGCTTCTTCAACCGAAATTTCCAGACGTGGATCATATACTTCATCAACCACATCTTTGCGAGCAAACACGCGCATTGAACCTCTTTCTAAATTTAAATCAACGCGTACGTTTTGCGCTTGGTTAAAGTTGCGTTTGTAAGCAGAAATTAGCGCTGCTTCAATTGCTTCAATAATTACATCTTTGCTAATGCCTTTCTCTTTTTCAAGAATGACTAAGGCATCAAATAACTCACTGCTCATCGTTGGATAATCCCCCTTTAATATTGGCCCCTACACATTAAAATACAATCGCTAATCGAGCAAAAGCGACTTTGTCATATGGTAAAATCACCGTTTTTGTGCGTGTTTTGATACGAATAGATAATGTGACAGTTTCTCCGTCAAATGATTGTAATTCGCCTTCAAATTCTTTTGCACCTTCAATTGGTTCATATGTTTTTATGTATACATGCTTACCAATTGCACGTTCAAAATCTTTATCTTTTTTTAATGGGCGTTCCGCACCAGGCGATGATACTTCTAAAAAATAATTATGAGGGATTGGATCTACTGCATCCATTTTCTCACTCAATTTTTCACTTACGGCTCCGCAGTCTTCGATATCCACGCCGGTATCAGAGTCGATAAACACACGTAAAAACCATTCTTTTCCTTCTTTTACGTATTCAATCTCAACAAGCTCTAAATTCATTTCCTCTAAGATAGGGGAAACCATTTCTTCCACTGTTTGTTTCACATTTTTACTCATTCTAATCCTCCCTTCGAGACATTGCATGGTATGTTTAGGTTACGCGTTTTTTATGTCTCTTATATCAAAAAAGAGTGGTTTATTTGCTATTTTTATTTTGCACTCTATAAGAGGTCTAACCTACTAGAGTGGAAATGTTGTCATTTGTATTGCAGGATTTTAAACGTCACATAATAAATCAATCATGGTGATTGAAAAATCTACAGAAAAAACGAATCATGCTAGAAGCCGATTCGTTCTCCATACTACTTACTATGTCAGTAAGTTCATATCAATAAGAAAGAGCGGGTTTCCCCACTCTTTCTCGTCCGTATCCTTAGCATTTCCACAATTACTATATCATAACCGCTTATTTTATGCAAATGTTAGAAAAGAGAAAGCTGGTTCTGATCAGGTAATGATTCAAGGCATCCGTGGTTGTCTAGATACTCTAAAATCGTCTTTGATACTTTGCCTCGCTGCTGCAAGTCTTCTTTCGATAAAAACTCTCCCGTTTCACGAGCTTTTACGATGTTCAGCGCTGCATTTGTGCCAAGACCGGGAATGGCATTAAACGGTGGAATTAAAGACGTGCCGTCAATTAAAAATTCGTCTGCGCTCGATTCATATAAATCTACTTTTTTAAATGAATAGCCTCGTTCGCACATTTCTAAAGAAAGCTCAAGCACCGTTAATAAGTTTTTCTCTTTAGGAGATGCATCTAACCCTTTGGCATTGATTTCTTCCATCTTCGCTCGAATGGCAGTTGAGCCTTTGATCATCGTATCAATATCAAAGTCATCTGCACGAACCGTAAAGTATGCTGCGTAATAAAGAAGCGCGTGGTGCACTTTGAAATAAGCAATACGCACGGCCATCAATACATAAGCAGCCGCATGGGCTTTAGGGAACATATACTTAATCTTTTTACAAGAATCAATATACCAGTCCGGAACACCATTTTTGATCATTTCTTCTTCAAATTCAGGTGTTAGCCCTTTCCCTTTACGCACAGACTCCATAATTTTAAAGGCAAGTGAAGGTTCAAGACCTTGATAAATCAGATAAACCATGATGTCATCACGACAGCCGATTACTTCACTTAAGTTGCAAATATCATTGCGAATTAGCTCCTGCGCATTACCAAGCCATACGTCCGTCCCGTGCGACAGTCCCGAGATTTGAACAAGCTCTGAAAACGTCGTTGGCTTCGTATCTTCTAACATTTGACGCACAAAGCGCGTTCCAAATTCAGGTATGCCAAGCGTTCCTGTTTTACACATAATTTGCTCTTCTGTTACGCCAAGTGATTCCGTTCCGCTAAAAATTTTCATCACTTCAGGATCATCCGTCGGAATTGTTTTTGGATCAATTCCACTTAAATCTTGAAGCATACGAATCACGGTCGGATCATCGTGTCCGAGTATATCAAGTTTTAATAAATTATCATGAATCGAATGGAAGTCAAAATGAGTTGTTCTCCATTCGGAATTACGGTCGTCAGCTGGAAACTGGATCGGTGAAAAATCGAAAATATCCATATAGTCCGGTACAACAATAATTCCTCCTGGATGCTGACCGGTTGTACGTTTTACGCCCGTACATCCTGCTACTAAACGATCCACTTCTGCGTTTCGCAAATGTAAATCACGGTCACCAGCGTAGCCTTTTACATAGCCATAAGCTGTTTTTTCGGCAACTGTACCAATTGTTCCCGCCCGGTATACATTATCTTCTCCAAACAGTACTTTTGTATAGTTATGAGCTCGCGGCTGATACTCTCCGGAGAAGTTCAAATCGATATCGGGAACCTTGTCTCCCTTGAACCCTAAGAACGTTTCAAATGGAATATCGTGTCCATCTTTAATAAACGGTACGCCACAGTCATCGCAGCTTTTGTCCGGCAAATCGAATCCAGAACCGACGGAACCGTCATTAAAAAACTCGGATTTCTTACATTTTGGACATACATAATGCGGCGGCAGTGGGTTTACTTCTGTAATTTCCGTCATCGTCGCCACAAATGAAGACCCTACGGAACCACGTGAACCAACTAAGTAACCATCATTTAATGATTTTTTAACGAGTTTATGCGAGATCAAGTAAATAACGGCAAACCCGTGGCCGATAATACTTTTCAACTCTTTCTCTAGACGAGCTTCTACTACTTCAGGCAGCTCTTCACCGTAGATGCTGCGTGCCATCGCATAGCTCATTTCACGCATTTCTTCGTCGGCACCTTCAATTTTCGGGGTATATAAATCATCTTTAATTGGTTTAATATCATCAATCATATCGGCTATTTTTTGCGTATTATGAACGACAATTTCTTTCGCTTTACTCCCATCTAAAAATGAAAAACAATTCAGCATCTCATCCGTTGATCTAAAGTGAACATCCGGCAGCTGATGACGGTTTAACGGGTTAGCCCCGCCTTGTGAACCAATTAAAATTTTTCGGTAAATTTTGTCTTCCGGATTGAGATAGTGAACATTTCCTGTTGCTACAACCGGCTTTCCAAGCTTTTCACCAAGCTTCACAATATTGCTAATAATATCTTTTAAGGCTTTCTCATCTCGCACTAAATCTAGTTCAATTAAGTGCTTGTAATTGTCAGGAGGCTGTACTTCGATGTAATCATAAAATTCAGCTGCTCCTTCTACTTCATCAATTCCTTTTTGCATCATGCCTTCGAATACTTCGCCTCGGTCACATGCGGTTCCAATCAAGATGCCTTCTCGATATTTGTCGAGCTGAGATCTTGGAATTCGCGGAACTCGATAAAAGTAATTTAAATGAGAAATCGAAACGAGTTTAAATAGATTTTTTAATCCTACGTCGTTTTGTGCTAAAAGCGTCGCATGATAAGGACGGGCCCGCTGATATGCATTCCCTTCTCCCATATAATCATTTAAGCGATCGTGCATTGTAATTTCACGTTCAAATGCATCTTTCAGCATTTTATTTAACAAATAGCCGGTTGTTTCCGCATCATAAATCGCGCGGTGATGCTGCACAAGTTCAATATCAAACTTTTTAGCAAGAGTATTCAAACGATGATTTTTCATATGCGGATACAAAAACCTTCCGAGTTCAAGCGTATCAATGACGCCGTTAGCTGCTTTTTCTAATCCGATTTTTTGCAGTCCCATATTTAAAAATCCCATATCAAAGCTTGCATTATGAGCGACTAAAATACTGTCGCCCATCCACTCGTGAAAATCACGAAGTACTTCTGAGATTTCAGGCGCATTTTGGACCATATCATCTGTAATACCTGTCAGCTCAATTGTTGTTGCAGACAGAGGATGATGAGGATTTGCAAACCGTTCAAATCGATCGATGATTTCCCCTTCTTTCATCTTCACGGCAGCAAGTTCAATAATGGTATCGTATACGGCTGACAAACCGGTTGTTTCGACGTCAAATACTACGTAAGTTGCTTCTGTCAAATCCACATGCTTCGGATTATAGGCAATCGGCACGCCGTCGTCTACTAAATTAACTTCCACTCCGTACAGTATTTTAATGCCGTTCTTTTTCCCCGCTCCATATGCTTCAGGAAACGACTGTGCAACCGCGTGATCAGTTATCGCTACAGCCGGATGTCCCCATTTTTTGGCTTGTCCGACTAAAGCTCCAACAGATGAAACGGCATCCATTTGACTCATTGGCGTATGCAAGTGAAGCTCCACACGCTTTTCATCTTCAGGCGCTGTATCCTGTCTAGCAGGACCGGTAATCTCGTTGACATCATTTCCAATCATAACTAGATCACGGACAAATGTATCGTTTTGTACACTTCCGCGAACCTTTACCCACATTCCTTTTTTAATCGCTTGAAGTAAAGGAATATCTTCTTTGTCACGTGAAAACATTTTAACCATAATAGAGTTTGTATAATCTGTCACTTTAAAAATAAGAAGCGTACGTCCGCTTCGTAATTCTCTAGTTTCTGCATCAAATACGTATCCTTCAACGGCAATTCGCTTTTCTTCATCCACAATGGAGTCTAGGCGAACCGTCTCGTCTTTAATCGTATATCCAATTGTAAGCGGACCTTTTGGTAGGTCTGGCCCATCACTTTTTTCATTTTCTTTATTTTGCATTTCTGTGATGGCTTGTAATACTTTTTCTGTATCTTCTTGTTTTCGTTGCTCTACAAACTGCTGAAATGCTTCTTCTGAATGTACAACTTCCGTTATTAGCTGAAGGTTCGGAAACCCATAGGACGCATACTGATCAGCAATTAACTGACTGTACTTTTTACGTAAAGCCGTTCCTTCTGCATCATGTCGTGCGTTCACAATCAATTTGGCACCGTTCAATCTCGGCATTTGATCTTGTAAAAGCGACTGTAAAAGCGGAGATATGCCCTGCATTTCTCCAATACAATGCTTCCAATACGACTGTACATGCTCTTCCGTACATTCTTTATTAACGGTTTGAATAGAAAAAGAAACACTCGCAATATGAGAAAAAGCTGAAGACATGCGAGCATGGAATAACTCATAGATCTCAAAAGGTAATAACCCTTCTAAAGAAAAATGAAAATGCCATTTTTTTTGTTCTTTCTGAATGACGAGCTTTTCAATCGCTGCGTTTTCAAAGTAAGGAACAATTTGATCACTCGTCAGCTCTAACTGCTGCAGCAGCAACTTAAAACGCTCTTTTTTTCCTAGCGTTTGTGCTTCCAAGTTTTCTGCCTCCTTTTATAAATGAGTGCAATCTATTTTAACATAGATGACTTCTATTCTGTCATATGTTCTGTTTATAAACATAAAAACAGCAGGGATACAAATCCCCGCTGCTTCATTACTTCGCTAGCAGTTCTTTCACTGTTGAAACAAGATTGTCAACTGACACTTCTAATGACTCCCCAGTTTTGCGTACTTTTACTTCTACAATTCCTTCAGATGCACGTTTACCAACTGTTACTCGAACAGGAAGACCAATTAAATCTGAATCTGCAAATTTTACTCCTGCACGCTCTTGGCGGTCATCTAACAGCACTTCAAAGCGATTATCTAATAACTCATTATATAATTTCTCACCTAGTTCACGCTGTTCATCATTTTTCACGTTAACTGGAATAACGTGCACTTGATAAGGCGTAACAGCTTCTGGCCATAGAAGACCGTTTTCATCATTAAATTGTTCTGCAATCGCAGCTACTGTACGAGAAACACCGATACCATAGCAGCCCATAATCATTGGCTGGCTGCGTCCGTTCTCGTCTAGATACGTTGCTCCCATCGCTTCACTGTAGCGAGTTCCCAGCTTAAAGACGTGTCCGACTTCAATACCTTTAGCGAACTTAATAACGCCTTGTCCATCCGGTGACTGATCTCCTTCTTGGATGAAGCGGAAATCTTCATAAGTTGCATTAAAGTTACCTTCATTCACATTTATATAGTGATAACCTTCTTCATTTGCTCCGCATACACCGTTAACAACTGCTTTTACAGCATGGTCAGCTACCACTTCTACTGAATCACTTACGCCAATCGGACCTACTGAACCAACTGCGCATTTTAAAACGTCTTTTGTTTCTTCTGGAGTTGCCAGTTCAACAACGGAAGCTTCAAAATAGTTTTTCACTTTAATATCGTTTACTTCATGATCCCCGCGAACAAGTACAAGCACAAAACGATCATCTACTTTAAATAAAAGGGACTTGATACAAGAAGTTGCTTCAACATTTAAGAAAGCAGCTACGTCTTCAATGCTATGCTGATTTGGTGTTTCCACTTTTGTTAATTCTTTTTCAGCTTCAGTTGATTTTTCATACGTATTTACAACCGGTGCCATTTCAACATTTGCTGCATAAGAAGATGTATCTGAATAAGCAATTGTATCTTCCCCGATTTCAGAAAGAACCATAAATTCATGCGTATCTTTTCCGCCCATTGCACCTGAATCAGCGATAACCGCACGGAAATTTAATCCGCAGCGCTCAAAGATGCGGCTGTAGGCAGCAAACATTTTGTCATACACTTCATCTAAACTTTCTTGAGAAGCATGAAACGAATATGCATCTTTCATAATAAATTCACGACCGCGTAATAAACCAAAGCGTGGACGTTTTTCATCGCGGAACTTCGTTTGAATTTGATATAAATTTAGCGGTAAGCGTTTGTATGACTTCACTTCGTCGCGAAGCAGGCTTGTGATAACTTCTTCGTGTGTTGCTCCCAAAGCAAATTCACGGCCGTGACGATCTTTCATACGCATTAACTCAGGCCCATATGAATACCAGCGGCCAGACTCTTGCCACAATTCAGCTTGTTGTAAAGCAGGCATCAATAATTCGACAGAACCTGCACGGTCCATCTCTTCACGAACAATTTGTTCAACTTTTTGCAATACGCGCTTACCAAGCGGTAAAAAGCTGTACACGCCGCTTGCATTTTGACGCATATAACCTGCGCGCAATAGAAGCTGATGGCTTTTTATATCCGCATCAGCTGGCACTTCTCTTAATGTAGGAATCAATGTAGAACTTTGTCTCATAACCTCGCACCTCTTTGCTTACTTCTCTATCTTATTTTTTAAAGCGGACCATGCCGCAATTTTCATATAATCAGCGAGGGAATATCCCTCGCTGAGCGTATGTCTTATAAAAAGAACTTTTGAATATCGTTCCACGTTACAACGAGCATCAGCAGCATTAGTAAAGCAAAACCGATAAAATGAACAATTCCTTCTTTTTGACGATCAATTGGCTTACCTCGAATTCCTTCTACAGCGAAGAATAATAGTCGTCCTCCATCTAAAGCAGGAAGTGGAAGCAAATTGACAATCCCTAAGTTAATACTTAAAACGGCTGCCCATTTCATTAGGTAGTAAATGCCTGACTGTGCTACTTGATCGGTTGCTGCGTAAATACCTACAGGACCAGAAAGCATATCCAGTTTGAACTGTCCTGTCACAAGCTTCCCTAGACCCGTTAAGATTTCTTTCATCCACGTATATGTTTCAGTAGCTCCGTGCGTGATCGAACCAATGAATGACTTTTCAACCGGTGCATATACGCCAATTAATCCAATTGTCTGTTCCCCAACCTTGCGGCTTTCAGGTGTAATCGGAATATCTAGGGTTTTGCCGCCGCGCTGAACCGTGAATGTAATTTGCTGTTCAGGATGTTTTTGAATCACTTTTACGACATCATCCCACGTTGAAACACTTTGTCCATCAATTGCTTGAACTTTATCTCCTTGTTTAAGTCCCGCATCAACGGCTACTCCATCTGATGTTAATTTGCCCATCACAGGTTTGTCAACAACATATCCTTGAGAAATCCCAAGAACGATAAAAATAACAAAGGCTAATATAAAGTTCATTAGCGGACCAGCGAAAATGGCTAGCGCACGCTGACCAAGAGTTTTGGAAGCAAACTGACGGCTGTAAGGTGCAATTTGAATTTCTTCTCCGTCCATAACAAAGTAAGATTCTTCTGCTACCTCGAATTTTTGCAGATGTTCATCTTCACCTTCTTCATAACCTGAAATAAATAGATTATGCTCTAAGTCTGCTTGCTCTACCTCAATAACTTTTGCATTTGGATGCTGTTCCTTGTTATTAATAATGACTTTATTTACTTTGCCTTCCTTATCAAACATGAGGCCCACCATTTGACCAGGCTTAACTTCAATCATTTCCGGGTCTTCTCCAGCCATTCGAACAAATCCACCTAGAGGCAGTAAGCGAATGGTATAAACTGTTTCATCTCGTTTAAATGAAAAGATTTTGGGACCAAACCCAATGGCAAACTCACGGCATAAGATGCCTGCACGCTTTGCAAAAACTAAATGACCAAGCTCATGAAAGAATACAAGAGCTCCAAAAATGACGACAAACGCAATGACTGTGTTCAATGGGTATTACCCCCTTCATGTAATAGAGTCAAACCTCCACCCACTAGAAATAAGTGAGCGGCTTCTCTCGCACGCACATTATCGAGAGATGGCGGATCTAACAAACTCTCTTGCTTCTAAATCTACTTCTTTAATAGTAGATAAACAAGGTTTCTGTATTACAGTATGTTCATTCATTGCTTTTTCAATCACATCTTCAATTTGTAAAAATGTAATGTGACCATCTAGAAAGGCTTGAACAGCTTCTTCATTAGCTGCATTTAAAACAGTCGGAAGTGTTCCACCCGCTTTGCCAGCCTCAAATGCAAAAGCTAAACAGCGAAAACGTTCTTCATCCATTTTAGCGAAATGAAGCTGGCCAATATCCGCCAAACTTAAACGCTTGGTGTTAGGCAAAGACATCCGCTTTGGATACGTTAACGCATATTGAATTGGCACGCGCATATCAGGCGTTCCAAGCTGAGCAATAACGCTTGTATCAGAATACTCTACCATGGAATGAATGATGCTTTCCTTATGTAACAATACATCAATTTTCTCATAGGGAAGATCAAAAAGCCAATGTGCTTCAATCACTTCTAGTCCCTTATTCATCATCGTTGCCGAATCAATTGTAATTTTAGCTCCCATTGACCAGTTTGGATGATTTAATGCATCTTCAACCGTTACTCCCTGTAGTTCTGCTCTCGTCTTATCTCGAAAGCTCCCTCCAGAAGCCGTTAAAATTAAACGGTCTATTGCTTTTTGATCTTGCCCTTGCAAACTTTGAAAAATAGCTGAGTGCTCACTGTCTACCGGTAAAATATCAGCGCCATATTCCTTGGCTGCTTCCATGACAAGGTGACCAGCGGTAACAAGTGTCTCCTTATTTGCAATAGCAATTGTTTTTCTCATTTTGATTGCTTCTAGCGTAGGAGTCAACCCTACACTTCCAAGAACAGCGTTTACCAACACTTCTGTAGATGGATGAGTTGCCACTTCCACAAGCCCTTCTTCTCCATAAACAAATCGAATAGAAGGGAATTCCGCTTGCAGCGACAGACAATCTTCTTGCTTCATTACGGAAACAAGGGCTGGCTTACACTGCTGAATAATCTTTCTTGCTTCATTAATATTTCGACCTACAGAGATTGCTGAGAGCTCAAAATGTTCAGGATGCGCTCGAACAATATCAACGGTTTGAGTACCGATTGAACCTGTAGCTCCTAACAAGGAAATTTTCTTCAAGTATATTCACTCCTATTAAAACAAAGACATCTTTTTTATAGAGATAATAAAAAAGCTAAAATCGGCATGATGAACATTAAACTGTCAAAACGGTCTAGAACCCCACCATGACCCGGTAAAATCTTTCCTGAATCTTTTACGCCATAGTGACGTTTGAACGCTGATTGTACAAGATCACCCATCTGTCCAAATAACGATACGATAATACCAATTACAAGTAGTTCAATCATCGTTTGATCAATATCTGCTAACAGCTTAAATACAATGGCTACTACAATAGCGCATACGACGCCGCCAACAAAACCTTCAATTGTTTTATTCGGACTGATTTCCGGCCATAGCTTTCTTTTCCCCATTGCTCGTCCAATAAAATAAGCTCCGGAATCCGTCGCCCAAATAATAAGGAAAGCAAAGAACAAATAAGCTAACCCGAACTCTTGACGAACCTCGATAAAGTAATGAAAGCCAAAGCCCACATACACTGTCGTTAATAAAATAAACCCAACGTCATCGAAGGTAAATTTATTTTTAACTACAACCGTGTACATTAATAAAAGAAGGACAGCAGCAAGCGCTACTTCTATCTTATGTTCACTTACGAATTGAAATGCAACATCTCTTCCGTTTGGCAGCAAAAACACCCACGTTAGCAATAAACTAATGATACTTGGAAAAGACATTGCTTTCAAATGTTTCATTTTTAAAAGCTCAATTACACCAACTGTTCCGATTACATACATGATAAGGGTAAAAGGTAACCCTCCAATTAAAACAATCGGCACAAATACCGCAAGTGCTACAATCGCGGTGATAATGCGCTGTTTCATCTTGTTTTCCACACCTTCTTATACACCACCAAAGCGGCGACCGCGCTTTTGAAACGCCTCGACTGCTTCGATTAAATGATTTTCTTTAAAATCTGGCCATAATACTTCTGTAAACCAAAACTCTGTGTAAGCTAACTGCCAAAGCATAAAATTACTTAAGCGAAGCTCGCCGCTTGTGCGAATGAGCAAATCCGGATCTGGAAGGCTTTTGCTCATTAAATAGGAAGAAAATAAATTTTCTGAAATAGAAGAGGAAGCTATTTTTCCCTGTTCCACATCTTCTGCCAATGACTGAATAGCGCCCATGATTTCGTGACGGCTACCGTAATTAAGCGCGAAGTTTAAAATCAACCCTGTGTTATGCTTTGTTTTTTCAATTGCGTTATCCACGGCTCGAATCGTATGGGCAGGGAGCTCACTTTTATCCCCCATAATACGAACTTGCACATTTTTTTCAATTAGCTCAGGCAGAAAGGTTGTTAAAAATTCCTCTGGCAGTTTCATTAAAAACTCGACTTCAGTTTTGGGGCGCTTCCAATTTTCAGTGGAAAATGCATATAAAGTTAATACTTTAACACCTAATTCATTGGCCAGTCTGGTCACATGACGCACTACCTTCATTCCTTCATGATGGCCCATCATGCGAGGAAGAGCACGTTTTTGCGCCCAACGACCGTTCCCATCCATAATAATTGCAATATGTTCAGGAACAGGGTGCTGTTTCACTTGATCTTTTCGTTCTGACAAAGACAGTGTACTTAAATCTTGACTTTTCTTCCATGCTTGAAATTTTCTTAACATGCAAAGGTCCCCCGTTGTACGCTCTCACATAAACGTGTGGCTTATGTGAGTTTTTTCTTACTACACATTATTAACAAAAAAACCCCCTGTAAACAATAGAGGGTCTTTTACAATATATTTTACCTTGAAATGACTTAAACTGCCATAATTTCTTCTTCTTTATCTTTCGCCACTTTATCCACTTTTACGATATGGTCATCTGTTAGTTTTTGAATGTCATCACTGTAGCCGCGTAAATCGTCTTCAGTAATTTCACCTTTTTTCTCTAACTTTTTGAAATCATCGTTTGCATCACGGCGTACGTTACGAACCGCAACTTTTGCTTCTTCAGCATATTTTTTCACCATTTTCACTAACTCACGACGACGCTCTTCCGTTAAAGCAGGAATCGATAAACGGATAATCGTTCCGTCGCTTGTAGGCGTTAATCCTAAATCAGATTTTAAAATAGCTTTTTCAACTTCACCAATTTGTGATTTGTCATAAGGCTGAATAACAAGCATACGAGCTTCCGGTACGCTTACTTGCGCCAATTGGTTAATCGGTGTTGGTGCACCGTAGTATTCTACCGTTACGCGGTCAAGAAGTGACGCGCTTGCACGTCCAGCACGAATTGATGCTAGTTCGCGGCTAAATGATTGAATTGCTTTTTCCATTCTTTCCTTTGCGTTTTGCAACACTTGTTTTGGCATGTTTATTTCCCCTTTACAATTGTTCCAATGTTTTCGCCTGTAACGGCACGTTTAATATTGCCTTCTTCCGTAATTGAAAAAACAATTAGCGGAATATCGTTGTCCATACATAATGAAGAAGCTGTAGAATCCATAACAGCTAGTCCATCTTTTAAAACATCAATATACGTTAATGTTTCGTATTTTACAGCATCAGGTACAAGCTTAGGATCTGCATTATAAACGCCATCTACGTTGTTTTTAGCCATTAAGATAACGTCAGCTTCGATTTCAGCTGCACGCAAAGCTGCTGTTGTATCTGTAGAGAAATAAGGGTTTCCTGTACCCGCAGCGAAAATAACAACGCGTTTTTTCTCAAGATGTCGAACAGCTTTTCTTCTAATATAAGGCTCTGCCACTTGTCTCATCTCGATAGAAGTCTGAACTCGTGTTTGCACACCAATGTTCTCTAAGCTATCTTGAAGAGCCAGCGAGTTCATTACCGTTGCTAGCATTCCCATATAATCAGCAGCTGCACGATCCATACCCATTTCACTACCAATTTTACCGCGCCAAATGTTTCCGCCACCAACGACTACAGCAATTTCCACACCTAATTCATAAACGGCTTTTACTTGTTCAGCAACAGATTTGATGATGGATGGGTTAATACCAAAACCATCTTCACCAGCTAATGCTTCTCCACTTAACTTTAATACGATACGATTATATTTTGCTTGACTCATGCTTACCTCCATCGTTAACGGTGAGATCTCTTTTGTAAAAAAGGGAACACACAGTGTTCCCTATACGGTCAAACCCTTACTTTTTAACTTGGTTCATTACTTCTTCAGCGAAGTTGTCTTGACGTTTCTCAATACCCTCTCCTACTTCAAAACGAACGAAGCTTTCAACAGTAGCGCCTTTGCTCTCAACGAACTGACGTACTTTTTGATCAGGATTTTTAACAAATGTTTGATCTAGTAAGCAAATATCTTCGAAGAATTTGCCAAGGCGACCTTCAACCATTTTTGCAACGATTTTTTCTGGTTTGCCTTCGTTTAATGCTTGTTGAGTTAATACTTCGCGCTCACGCTCAGTTTCTTCAGCAGAAACTTGGTCACGAGAGATGTATTTAGGGTTGATTGCAGCGATGTGCATAGCAACGTCTTTTGCAACAGCTTCTTCAGTTGTACCAGATAATACTGTTAACACACCGATACGTCCGCCAGCATGTAGGTAAGCACCGAATGCATCAGCATCAGTTTTTGTTGCTACAGCGAAACGACGTAGAGATAATTTTTCTCCGATTGTAGCGATTGCAGAGTTGATGTGTTCTTCAACAGTTGCACCGTTTTCCATTTTTTGAGTAGCAGCTTCAGCAGCGTCAGCTGGTTTGTTAGCTAAGATGTGAGCAGCTAATTCTTTTGTTAATTTTTGGAAACCTTCGTTTTTCGCAACGAAATCAGTTTCAGAGTTAACTTCTAAGATAACAGCTTCGTTACCTTGAGTTTCGATGTAAGTTAGACCTTCAGCAGCAATACGGTCTGATTTTTTAGCAGCTTTTGCAATACCTTTTTCACGTAAGAAATCGATTGCTTGCTCCATATCACCGTTAGTTTCAGTTAACGCTTTTTTACAATCCATCATACCAGCGCCTGTTTTTTCACGTAGTTCTTTTACCATTTGAGCAGTAATTGCCATAATGTGTAGCCTCCTTGTTTGGGTATGTAATTAATGTATATAAATGGGTTAAATCTTTTCAAAAAAAGGTGATAAAAGGCTATTCCCTCTTATCACCTTTCACGGAATTAAGCAGTAGTTGTTTCAGTTTCAACTGCTGTTTCTTCACCTTGTTTAGCTTCTAGAATAGCATCAGCAACTTTAGAAGTTAAAAGTTTAACAGCACGGATTGCATCATCGTTTGCAGGGATTACATAATCAATTTCGTCTGGATCACAGTTAGTGTCTACGATACCAACGATTGGAATGTGTAATTTTTTAGCTTCCGCTACTGCAATACGCTCTTTACGAGGGTCAATGATGAATAATGCATCTGGAAGTTGTTTCATATCTTTAATGCCGCCTAAGAATTTTTCAAGACGCTCTAACTCTTTTTTAAGTTGAACTACTTCTTTCTTAGGTAGTACTTCGAAAGTACCGTCTTCTTGCATTTTTTCGATATCTTTTAAACGTTTGATACGTTTTTGGATAGTTGAGAAGTTAGTTAATGTACCACCTAACCAACGTTGGTTAACAAAGTACATACCAGCGCGAGCTGCTTCTTCTTTAACAGAATCTTGAGCTTGTTTTTTCGTACCTACGAATAAAACAGTACCGCCGTCTGCAGCTAATTCTTTAACGAATTTGTACGCTTCTTCTACTTTCTTAACTGTTTTTTGAAGATCGATAATGTAGATGCCGTTACGCTCAGTGAAGATGTATTTCTTCATCTTTGGGTTCCAACGGCGAGTTTGGTGACCGAAATGTACACCAGCTTCTAGTAATTGTTTCATTGAAATTACTGACATGTGTTTTTCCTCCTAATGGTTTTAAGTCTCCTCCGCTTATATCATCTTCAGCCGAAACTACAAAAAGTAGCACCATCAACCGAATCAACAAGCGTGTGTAATAACACCAAAAACTAATATAGCACACTCCTTTTTCACAAGCAAGCGTTTCATTAAGTTTATTGATGAAATTTCAATAATAATTCAATTTCAGTTTTCCCTCTGTGTAAATGTTTTGCAATTTCTTCAATTGTTAAACCTTTTCCTTTTAAATAAACGGAAAATTCTTTTATCTCTTCACCTGACAAATCTTGAATTTGGTCTGTAGTTAATTCATCAAAAGATGCGCTTATATGTTTCTGATTTTCTTCTATAGAGAGAAGTTCATGCAGCGACTGAGAAGGCTCACTTTTTAGATCCACCCTTTGAAGAGGCACGTCTTCTTCATCTACCAAAGGTGATTTTACGCTGCTTTCTTCCATATCGGAAGAAAGCGAAGTTGAACGCTCACGAAGCTGCCGTAAAAACTGCTCGTTTTGTTCCTGAAATTCAGCGAGATATGAACTCATTGCAGCTTCCATTTTATTTATATTTTGCTGGTGCAAGCGTTCAACCCTTTTCCCTTTGGTCACTTGCATATATAAAAGAATAATGCAAAACAGTGAGAGACCATGAATTAAAAAACTAACTGTGAGTAAAAACCCCATTCTTTTACCTCTTTGTTAAATTATTTTGCTTAAACTCGTACGCATTTTAAACAGCGCTTTCGAATGAATTTGAGAAATGCGTGAAGTGGATAGCCCTAACAGCTGCGCGATCTCTGTGAAAGTCAACTCTTCTTTATAGAATAACGAAACAACAAGCTGCTCTTTTTCATTTAACTGCTCAATAACTTCAGCGAGCTCTTGATATCGTTCGTCGTTAATTAGCTCCTCTTCAGGAGAGAGCGTTTTTTCATCTTTAATCGTGTATTTTTGCTCTCCGTCTTCATACTCTTTTGGCTGTTCTTCCATGGACAAAACGTTAGCTAAGAAGCCTTCATTCATTGTATGAACAACATCTGCTTCTGTCATGCCTACTTCTTTTGCAACCTCACTTGGTGCAACTCTGCGCAAATACCTTTGTTCAAGTGCTTCTGTTGCTTGCTCAATCTTTTTCGTCTTTTCCCTTGCGCTTCTTGATAACCAGTCTTCTTTACGAAGTCCGTCTATTATCGCGCCTCGAATTCGAAAAGACGCATATGTATCAAACTTTAAGTCTCTACCGTAATCAAACTTTTCCAAAGCATCGTAAAGGCCGATTAACCCTAAACTACGAAGCTCTTCTTTATGAATATTCTTCGGCAGCCCTACACTAATCCGCTGAACGTGATAGTTAACAAGCGGCATATACTTTTTAACAAGCATGTTTCCCGCATGTGAGTCTCTCGTCTCTACCCATTCCTGCCAAATTTTATGTTCTTCAACTTCTTGTATACTTTTCAAGGGTCTTTCAACTCCTTTTTATAGCGCTATTAAACGGTCAACGGTCAGAGCGCGCTTTATATCGTTTTTATCCCTTCATTAATCGTACGAACCTTTAAAATAGCCGTTTGAGGATCAAATTCAATTGTGCGTCCGTTGTGTCCTCCTATAGCTTTTGCTGCAATTTCTACACTGTTTCTATGCAGCTCTCTCTCCACTGCTTGAACATTTCGAAGGCCAATTCGCATCACATCATTTCTTGGTTCAAATTGAAACATCTGCGCGCCCCCTGCTATTTTTGCTTTTAATAATCTTCTATGTGTGCCTTGTCTAATCAACATATTTATCAAATCAAAAATGGCTGTATCTGCATATTTAGCTCGATTAAAAGGACATTTAGCCCCGCTTGAATCCGGAAGCATCACATGAGCGAGCCCAGCTACTGAGTGAACAGAGTCATAAACGACAACTCCTACACATGACCCTAACCCGGCTGTTCGAAGCACTGCGGGTGCATGTGTAACATTCATCTCGGCAATTCCTACCTTAATCACTTGTTTATCATCTCTCACGATTCTTCAACTCCTAGAACCTTCAGCGTGATATCCATTATTCATTTGGCTCACTGGAGGTGGTCTTCTAAAGAGAGCACTTTAGGTAAATTTAGAAGAACAATTAAACGGCTATCTACTTTAACGACTCCGTTCAAGTATTCTACAGCTGTTCCTTCAACTGTTTCAGGCACTGAAGCAATCGTTTTTTCATCAATATCCACCACATCATTTGCCGCATCGACAATCAAACCTGCTTCTACATCATTAAGACGAACCATAATAATACGTGTCAGCTCATGGTTAAGCTGTTCTTGTAAGTTAAAACGAGTGCGCAAATCAATAATCGGTGTAATAACACCGCGAAGATTAATAACACCTTTTACATATTCTTTTACTCCAGGAACGCGTGTTATGTGCTGAATCTTTTCAATCGATTGCACTTCTTCTACTGAAATTCCGTACTCCTCGTCCCCTAATTGAAACACAATAATTTTCATGCCTTTCTCCCTTTCTTTTTACAGCATTTGTTATTTAATCAAAGCGTTGCAATCAATGATAAGTGCTACTTGTCCATCGCCTAAAATCGTGGCTCCTGAAATAGCAAATACACCCGGCAGATAATGACCTAAAGATTTTAAAACGATTTCCTGCTGACCGATAAAAGAATCAACAATTAGCCCGGCGGTCTTTTCTCCTTTTTTCACAATAACGACTGAATAATGATCGCCTTGTACCGAGTTAGGCACAGTAAATAGTTCTTTTAAATCAATAAGAGGAATAATGGCTCCTCGAAAGTCAATAACCTTTTGACCGTGTACATGCATGACCTCTTTCGGCTGAACAATAGCTGTTTCAATAATCGAAGAAAGCGGCAAGGCATAGCGCTCTTCACTCATTTGCACGAGTAAAGCAGAAATGATAGACAAAGTGAGCGGCAGCTGAATAGAAAAACGCGAACCGTATCCTTCATTAGAATCAATCGTTACAGAACCCCCTAGTGATTCAATCGTGTTTTTCACGACATCTAAACCTACTCCTCGTCCGGAAACATCTGAAATTTGCTCAGCCGTTGAAAAGCCCGAAGCGAAAATGAGCTCGTACACTTGTTTATCCGTCAGCGTTTCAGCTGTTTTTCCATCGATAATTCCTCGATCTAACGCTTTATGCAGTACCTTTTCACGATTGATGCCCGCCCCGTCATCTTCTAAATCAATAAAGACATGATTTCCGCTATGATAAGCTTTAAGGCGAATCGTTCCCTTTTCATTCTTTCCGTTCTTTAAGCGCACTTGAGGCATTTCAATTCCATGGTCAACGGCATTTCTTAATAAGTGAACAAGCGGATCTCCAATTTCATCAATTACGGTGCGGTCCAGCTCTGTGTCGGCCCCGACAATTTGAAGTTCAATTTGTTTCCCTAAATCTTTTGAAAGCTGTCTCACCATACGAGGAAACCGATTAAAAACGGTTTCTACAGGCACCATACGCATATTTAAAATAATCGTTTGCAAATCTCCAGAAATACGGGACATCCGCTCTACCGTTTCGTCTAACTCGCTGTTATTCAATTCTTTTGATATTTGTTCTAACCTGCCTCTATCAATAACTAGTTCTTCAAACAAGTTCATGAGACTGTCCAAACGGTCAATATTGACTCGAATCGTCTTGTTATTTGAGGCCTGTCTTTTCTCTTCAACAGGCGGTTTAGAAGGTGCGGAAACAGTAACTTCCTGTATGGCTGCTGCTTCTTGTGAAACCGGCTCCTCCGTTTCTATCTCCTTTTTTATGGGGACCGCAGCAATGTTCACGCTTTCTACTTCAGAGACTTCCATAATGCTCGCCTTCAGCTTTTCTTGCGATTCGGTTGTTACTAATATAACGATAAAAGATGATTCAAATTTTTCTTGTTCGATATCTTGAACGGTTGGCGCTGACTTAATGACGTCTCCTGCTTGCTCTAACACATCAAATACCATATACGCACGCGCAGCTTTTAACAGACAGGTGCGTTCGAGCTGTACGGTTATTTCAAACGTATTAAACCCTTGATCTGCTGTTTGACTGAGCAGCGTTTGTACGAATTCATCATACTCAATAGAAGAAGCCGCATGCTCTGCTGCGGGTTCCTCTGCTACAATACGCTGCAGCTTTTGAACAAGCAATTTGACATCAAGCTGACCATCGCCGCCTTCAGAAATAGATTG
This sequence comes from Priestia aryabhattai B8W22, assembly GCF_000956595.1. GTDB lineage: Bacteria > Bacillota > Bacilli > Bacillales > Bacillaceae_H > Priestia > Priestia aryabhattai. The sequence continues at coordinate 146,829 of NZ_JYOO01000002.1, forward strand.
AACCATTATTTCTAGCGCATCGACTGATTGAAACAAAGTATCAAGAACTTCCGTGTGCGCGTCGATTTGATGATTTCGAACGGCATCTAACACGTTTTCCATTTTGTGAGTTAATTGTGCTAAATCATCAAAACCCATTGTTGCAGACATACCTTTTAACGTATGAGCAGACCGAAAAATTTCGTTTACATAGCCAAGATCATCAGTATTTTTTTCAAAACGCATTAGCTGGTCATTAACGTTTTGAAGATGTTCCTTGCTTTCTTCAATAAACACTTCTAGATATTGATTCATATCCATCGTAACTTTCCCTCCTATTTCTGTGCGTAGCGAGAAATAAAACTTCCAACGTTTCGCAGCGGTTCAATATAATCAACAAGCTTTGTAGAAACAGCTGATTTGGGCATCCCATAAATGACAGCTGTTTCTTCAGATTCAGCCAATATAAGCGCGTCTTTATTTTTCTTTAAATCAATAATGCCTTCCGTTCCATCTGCCCCCATTCCCGTCAACACAATAGCAAGTTTTTGATAACCTGAAATTTTACTAATCGACTGAAACAATCGATCCACTGAGGGGCGATGTCCTTTTACAGGTGAAGAAGTGTCTAAACAAATGCTGAGCTGTCCTTTTTTCTCTACAACCGTCATATGAAAACCTCCAGGCGCAATATAAGCACATCCTGAGCGAACGTTTTCATTGTCTTTTGCTTCTTTCACTTTAATATCAGCTAGCTGATTTAGTCTAACCGCTAATGATTTTGTAAAATTTGGAGGCATATGCTGCACAATAAAAATGGGTGCACTTATGTCTTTTGAAACAGTTGATAATACTTCTTGCAGCGCACGCGGCCCTCCAGTAGAAGTGCCAATACAAATCATTTTGTTCACTTTCGCTCCTGCCTGGAGGTTATATATACTGCTTTTTTGCACGTACTGATGACTGCTTGAAGATATGTTGGCTTTACTAGCAAGCAATAGTTTAGAGATAAGCTCATCTTTCACTTTATGTAAGTCAAGCGAAATAGCTCCCGAAGGTTTAGCAACAAAATCAACTGCGCCGTACTGCATAGCGGTCAGCGTATTTTCAGCACCTTCTATTGTTGTACTCGATAACATGACAACAGGAAGGGGCTTCACACGCATGAGCTGTTTTAACATATCTAAGCCATTCATTTTGGGCATTTCGATATCAAGTGTCACAACGTCTGGCGACAGCTCGAGCGCTTTTTTTAACCCTTCTTCACCGTTACGTGCGGTACCCACAACGTGAAAACGACTGTCACATGCTAAAAAATCGCCGATTAACTTTCGCATAAATGCAGAATCATCCACAATAAGCACCTTTATTTCATTCACTCTAATTTCCTACCTTTCAAGAAAAAATCGTTTGAGGCGCCGAATAAACATTCCCTCGGTTTTAGCCGTTGTCCTATTGTCTTGAGGAATAAGCATATTCACCATTTCTATTAGTGATATACTCGCTTTAGATGCTGGGTTTTGAAGCAAAAAAGGCATTTGGCGATTGACCGCTTTTTGGACGGCTTGATCGTTTGGTACAATACCTAATAGAGAAATAGATATGTTCAAAAACTGCTGAACAGCTCGGTTAAATCGTTCATACGTCTCATTTCCTTCTTTGTCAGAAAGCGTCTTGTTAATAATAAGACGAACCGGTGCTGATACCGAATAGGAAGCTGCTAGCTTAATAGCAGCGTAAGCATCTGTGATAGATGTAGGTTCGGGTGTTGTGACCACGATCATTTCATCTACAGCTTTTAAAAACTTAAGCACACTTTCTGACATGCCCGCTCCCATATCAAAAATCATATAATCGTATTGATTTGTTAAAGAACCCAATTCTTGTATTAAATGAGCAAGGTCTGATGGAGACCACTCAAATACAGAGGAAATCCCCGTTCCACCAGCCACATAAGCTAAATCTTTAGGACCTTTTTTAATAATTTGCTGGATGGAAAGCTTTTTTTCTAGCAAATCAACCATCGTATAGGAAGCAGTTTGTCCAATCAAAATATCAATATTTCCCATCCCTATATCCATGTCAAAAAGAAGAACTCTTTGCTTTTGCTTCGTTAGCGCAAGAGATAAGTTTAAGGATAGATTCGACTTTCCAACTCCTCCTTTTCCGCTTAACACGGCTATTGTTTTACAATTCCTTAAAGAGTTTTGATGCTTTTTTAACACTTTTTCTCTTAAAACTGCTGCTTGATCATTCATCTTTCCAATCTCCAAACACATCGTCAATAAACTCTTTTATTTTAAATGCCGAAACATCTTCTGGTACATCCTGCCCGTTTGTTGTAAAAGCAGCTCGCTGGCCGTAATGATATAACATATTTAAAAGTGAGCCTTTGCGGGTGGTTTCATCTTGCTTCGTAAAAATCAAGTGATCAACAGGCAGACTAGCAAAACGTTCATATACAGCTTTCATATCTGATACTTTTGACGTTAGGGCTAAAACAAGAAACGTTTGCAAATCTTCTTGAAACGTAATAATTTTCTTTAAATCATTTACATATTGCGGTTCTAAAAAGTTACGGCCTGCTGTGTCAATAAAAATCACATCGTATGCTTCTGTTTCCAGCAACGCTTTTTTAAAATCTGCTCCGTTATAACAAATCGTTAAAGGCGCATTCAAGATCGAAGCGTACGTCTTGAGCTGCTCAATCGCTGAAATTCTATAGGTGTCCGTTGTGATAAATGCTATTTTTTGATTTTGTTCCAAGACACACTTTGCGGCCAATTTAGCAAGAGTGGTTGTTTTACCGACACCTGTTGGCCCTACTACACTTACATATTTTTTGAAAGGACCGCTCCATTCACTTGCTTTAAACTGATTGATAAACCATCTCTTCGTCCACTCCATGAGTTGGTTTGAGTCAAGGCGATGTAAGTAGTAGTACTCTAGCATAGGAGCCTCCAAGTTTTCTAAAATAGCTTCGTCTATTTCTTGCAAACGCAAATAGGCAAGCACATCTTCCACTGCTTTTGGATATGAACCTGAAGAAACCTTTGGCATTTGACTCATTTGTGAGACAAGAGTATTTAACTCACTGAGCTGCTGCTTCATAAAAGATTGATTATCTTTCATACTGGGTTCTGGCGGTGCTAAGTTCTTCTTTACGCTCAGCTTTTCTACGGAATCGACAGCTGCCAATACTTCTATTTTTGCCTTAGTAAATAAGCCAAGAAACCCTCCTGTTCGAATTTGTTTTGAATGTAAAATAACCGCTTCCTCACCTAAATCTGAACGAATTGCTTTCATAGCTTGCGGCATAGATGCTACTACGTATTTTTTTACTTTCATCAGATATCCACCACTCCAACACTTTGAACTTCAACATTTGCTTCTAGCTCGTTATATGATAAAACCGCCATATGGGGAAAATACCGCTCAGTGATTTGGCGCACGTACATCCTCACCGCAGGAGAACATAACACAATGGGAGACTGTTCTTGAAAAGAAAGTGTTTCTATTTGCTTGGCTATACTTTCCACAATAGCTTGTGAAACGTTAGGGTCTAGTGATAAATAATTCCCATGCTCCGTTTGTTGAACAGCTTCAGCCATCGTTTTTTCAACTTTTCCTGAAAGGGTAAGAACTCGAAGCAGACCTTCTTGGACCGTGTATTGACTGGTAATTTGTCTTGCGAGTCCTTGCCGGACATATTCGGTTAACAAATCGGTGTCTGACGTCATTTTTCCATAGTCGGCCAGCACCTCAAAAATAATGGGTAAATTTCGAATTGAGACGCTTTCTTTTAAAAGTTTTGCCAGTACCCTTTGAATATCTCCAACAGAAAGCGGATTAGGCGTTACTTCCTCAATTAAAATAGGATACGTTTCTTTTGTGTGATCAATTAGCTGCTTTGTCTCCTGCCTTCCAATCAGCTCATGCGCATACGATTTTATAACTTCTGTTATGTGCGTAGACACAACCGACGGGGGGTCCACAACGGTATACCCGAACATCTCAGCCTGCTCCTTCACCGACTCGCTAATCCATTTCGCAGGCATTTTAAAAGCCGGTTCTAACGTATCAATTCCCTCAATCAACTCATCATCCATTCCCGGACTGATTGCTAAGTAGTGATCGAGCAGCAGCTCCCCTTTTGCCACTTCATTGCCCTTTATTTTAAGACAGTATTCGTTGGGCTGAAGCTGAATGTTATCTCTGATGCGAACAACCGGAATGACTAATCCTAGCTCAAGCGCCAGCTGGCGCCTAATCATGACAATTCGATCGAGCAAATCGCCTCCTTGATTCATATCAGCAAGCGGAATTAATGCATACCCAAATTCAAATTCAATCGGATCAACGCTTAATAGATTGACAACACTCTCTGGACTTTTCATTTCATTGTCTTCTAGCTCTTCTTCAGTAGGCGCCATTTCTTCACGAACCGCCTGATGTTTAGCCTGAGACAAATAATAGCCTCCCACCCCTAATAAAATAGCAATAGGCATTGTAATGACATCATTAATTGGCGTAATTAAACCAAGAGCCGCAATTGTTCCTCCAGTTACATAAAGCATAACGGGAAAAGCAAACAGCTGCCGTGTAATATCTTCGCTCAAATTGCCTGTTGAAGCAGCTCTCGTGACGATAATTCCCGTCGCTGTTGAAATCATGAGGGCTGGAATTTGACTCACTAATCCATCGCCTACTGTTAACAAAGTAAAGGTTTGGGATGCTTCAGTGATGGACATTCCCATTTGCAGCATGCCGATAATAATTCCAAACAAGATGTTAATAAGGGTAATGACAATCCCTGCAATGGCATCACCTTTGACGAATTTACTAGCTCCATCCATTGCTCCGTAAAAATCTGCTTCGCGCTGAATTTTTTCACGGCGGTCAATTGCTTGTTTTTCTGAAATCATACCTGCATTTAAATCCGCATCAATGCTCATTTGTTTACCCGGCATCGCATCCAAGGTAAAGCGTGCGGCTACTTCAGAAACACGCTCCGCTCCTTTTGTAATAACGAGAAACTGAATGATAATTAAAATAATGAAGACAACAAACCCCACTAGCGGATTGCCTCCAATAACGAAGTGGCCAAATGTTTCCACCACTCCGCCTGCTTCGCCTGTTCCTAAGATTGAACGTGTCGTCGATACGTTCAAACCTAATCGAAACAGCGTAAGAACCAGCAGCAAAGACGGAAACACCGATAGCTCTAAGGGTTCTTTCATATTCATGGAAACGAGCAGTACAAGCAGCGCAAGAGAAATGTTAATCATGATTAAAATACTTAATAACCATGAAGGCAACGGAATAACAAGCATAACGATAATGAGTACAACACCTATAACAACTGGCAGTTCTCTTGCAGACATTAATTTTTCTCTCCTTACAATAGCGTAACGTTACATTTTATTTTGAATGCGGTATACGTAAGCTAATATTTCAGCCACCGCTTTAAAAAACTCTTCTGGAACCGCATCCCCTACTTTGGTTTGATCAAAAAGCGCTCTTGCCAGCGGGCGGTTCTCTATCATGATAATTTCGTGACTTTTGGCAATTCCTTTAATCTTTTGAGCAATAAAATCTACGCCGCTGGCTACAACATAGGGAGCATCCATTTTTTCTTCATCATATTTTAAAGCAATGGCATAATGAGTAGGGTTTGTAATGACGACATCTGCTTTTGGAACTTCTTGCATCATGCGAGACATTGCCATTTCCCGCTGCTTTTGCTTTATTTTTGATTTGATTAGAGGATCTCCTTCAATGTTTTTATGTTCATCTTTGATATCTTGCTTTGACATTCGAATATTTTTCTCGAAATCAAACTTTTGGTACAAATAATCAAGCAGCGATAAAAATAAAAGCATAAGCGAGGCCGCAAGCCCCATTTGAAAAACAAGCTTAGACAGAACAACCAGCGAGTCCCCTATACTTTTTTGAGATAAATTTAATACATCTTCTATGTGAATCCATAAGATAAAAAACGTGACGGCTCCGATACACATAATTTTCAGCGTTGACTTGATTAGTTCTACCAGCGCTCTCACGGCAAAAATCCGTTTGGCTCCGCTAATAGGGTTAATCTTTTCTAACTTAGGCTGAAGGGACTCCGTGGAAAAAAGAATGCCAACCTGCATATAATTCGCTCCGAGCGCAGCAACAAAAGCTGCGAGCATGACAGGACCCGCTGCAAGAGCAATTGAAGGAAGAAGATGCTTAAACATCGCAAATACGCGCTCTGCCGTCACTTCCTCAAGCATATACGTTTGAAAAGCTTCTCTTAACAGCTTCATCATTTGCTGTAAAAATTGTTTGGCTCCAAACAAAAAATAAAGAAAAACCATTAAAAGAATGAGCGCAGTGGTAACGTCTTGACTTTTAGCTATCTGTCCTTTTTTTCGAGAGTCCTGCTTTTTTTTAGGTGTAGCTTTTTCCGTTTTTTCTCCTGCAAAAAATTGCAAATCAACTTTTACTAAAAACAAAGCTACCCCCCTCCTAATATACGGATCATCGCGCGCATCGCTTCTATCATTTGTTCAAATATGATTTGCATCATATAAAACATGCTCCCCATCACTGCAATTAGTAAAATAAAGGCAACGATGATTTTCACGGGAAATCCCACTACGAAAATATTTAACTGCGGAACCGTTCTCGCAACGATGCCAAGCGCGATATCGACTAAAAATAATGAACCAACCAAAGGCAAAGACATTTGAACAGCTACTAAAAACATCGATGAAAAAACAGTTATGATGTGTGTAGCAAATGCTTGGCTTCCCACAGGGAAAGCTACTTTGTCTAACGGAATAATTAAATAACTATTATAAATGCCATCTATTAATAAATGATGTCCATTGGTCGATAATAAAAATAAAAGAGCAAATACATATAAATATTGACCTAGTATCGGACTTTGCGCCCCTGTCTGCGGGTCTATTACATTGGCAATGGCAAACCCAATTTGAAAATCGATGAGACCTCCGGCAATTTGAATAGCCATAATAAATACATACGCAGTCAAACCAATAAACAACCCAACAGCACATTCTTTTACTACTAAAAGTACAAACTGTGCATCTAACGAAACGACGGGTAAATCAATCGTTGTCGCAATAATGACGGATAGCGAGGCAGACAAACCTACCTTATGAACTGCGGGAATCGTTTTGTATGAAAATAGCGGAACCGTGATAAAAAAAGACGTTACCCGCACTAATACTAGTAAAAACGCGGGATAGGATAAGATCAACTGACTCATAGCTATCCTACGTACCGATACAGATTTGAAAAAATTTCATATGTAAATGAAATCATTTTCGATAACATCCACGGACCAAAAAATACAATCCCTACTAAGACCGCTACAATCTTAGGAACAAAAGCAAGAGTTTGCTCTTGAATTTGGGTAGTTGCTTGAAAAATACTAATAATGAGCCCAACTACAAGGGCCAGCAGTAATAAAGGACCAGATACAATTAAAATCGTATACACGCCTTTTTCTGCTAACGAAATGACAAATTCTCCATTCATTGTCTATCACCTATTGAAAACTTATTAATAATGATTTAACAACTAAATTCCAGCCGTCAACCAGTACAAATAGTAAAATTTTAAACGGGAGCGAAATCATAACAGGAGGAAGCATCATCATTCCCATAGACATCAGCACGCTTGCTATAATCATATCGATAATGAGAAAAGGAATAAAAATCATAAATCCAATTTGAAATGCCGTCTTTAGCTCACTGATCGCATAAGCTGGAACGAGCGCAGTTAAGGGAATATCTTGAACAGAGGATGGTTTATCTATATCCGCATATTCTAAAAAAAGAGCTAAATCTTTTTGTCTTGTATGAGCACTCATAAATTCTTTCATCGGTTCAGCTGCTTTTTTATAGGCTTGATTCAACGTGATTTTTTCTTTTAAAAGCGGCTGAAGCGCCTGTTCATTTACCTGAGAAAAAGTTGGCGCCATAATAAAAAATGTTAAAAACAGCGATAAACCAACTAATATTTGATTAGGAGGCATTTGCTGTGTCCCAAGCGACGTACGTACAAATGAAAGCACAATGACAATTCGTGTAAAGCAGGTCATCATGATTAAAATTCCAGGAGCTACCGAAAACACCGTCAGCAGCAGCAAAAGCTGGACAGAAGTTGAAATATTTGTAGGACTGCTTGAGTTAAAGAGATTCATCACTTCATTCATCGTTCTTTTTGTTCCTTTCTAACTCTTTCAGTGCGTTTTGCCTTTTTATTTTCATTTCATTCATTTCTCGCTGAAAAAGCTGCTGAAAAGAATGACTAGATTTCTCTTCTTTTTTAGAAGTCAATTTTTCTAAAAAAGACGGTAGTACGACTTTATATTCGCCCTCGTTTTTCTGTTGTTCCTCATACTGCGTAAGCAGCTGCTGTTTCTCTTGCCCTGTAATTTCTGAAAGAAGCTGCACATTTTCACCGACTCCAATGATTAAAAGCTGATCTCCAACTTTGACTACTTGTACAGATTTGCTGCTTCCAACATTTGTACCGCCCAAGTTTTGTACTATTTTATTTTTTTGAAGCAGCCTTCCTTTTTTATTAACAAATTTTAAGAGCGCAAAAAGCAGCCCAATTACAAGTAAAAACGCGAATATCATCTTCACGATATCTCCAGCTGAAAGCGCGGGCGTCCCCTGGAGTTCAGTTTTTTCTTTTGAATCAGCACTCTCACTCTCTGCACACTTCTCCGTTTTTTCCAAACATTCTTTTACCGATGCAGATCCACTTTCTGCATAGACGATTTGATTTGATCCTGCTAATACGCTTATCAACAGCGCAGCAATTACGAACTTTCGCAGCAATGTCTGCCACCTCTTACTTCAACATAGTGTAAGATTAGCGGGAAAGTCCCGCCAATCTGTTGTTTATCCAATTGCTTTTGAAATTGCCTCTACTACACGATCTGCTTGAAACGGCTTAACGATAAAGTCTTTTGCCCCTGCTTGAATGGCATCAATCACCATTGCTTGCTGCCCCATGGCTGAACACATGATCACCTTAGCATCACTTTTTATGTTTTTAATTTCTTTTAAGGCCGTAATTCCGTCCATTTCAGGCATCGTAATATCCATTGTGACAAGATCTGGTGTATGCTCTTTAAATAACTCCACAGCCTGCTGGCCGTCTGCCGCTTCCGCTACTACTTCATATCCGTTTTTCGTTAAAATATCTTTGATCATCATGCGCATGAATGCAGCATCATCTACAATTAAAATTCGGTTTCCCATCTCTACTCCTCCTAAAAATCATTACTTTAGTTTGTTAATACGGTCTCTTTGACTAATAATATCAGTTACGCGAACGCCAAAATTCTCGTCAATGACGACCACTTCACCTTTTGCAATTAATTTGCTATTAATCAAGATATCTACCGGTTCGCCTGCTAGTTTATCAAGTTCAATGATTGAACCAGAAGATAATGCTAAAATCTCTTGAACCGTTCGCTTAGTCCTTCCAAGCTCCACGGTAACTTGAAGCGGGATATCAAGCAGCATGTCTAAATTTCGTGAATCCCCTTGAGGAGAAGACACGTGCTCGAACTCTGAAAACGATGCGGGCTGAACATCAACTGGTACATGAACAGGTTCTGCCTGCTGTGTTTCTTCATGCTGTATGTATTCAGCTGCTGGCTGTTCTGTTTGCTTTTCGTTAAGATCTGATTCTTTTTCAATAGAAGCTGCCGTACCTTCTGCGCTTGGAACTAAGAGCTCTTCAACCAAACTTTTGGCAAAAGATATCGATAAAAGCTGCATAATATTCGAATCGATTAATGTGCCTACCTTCAAATTAAAAGAGACTTTTACAAAGACGTCATCTTGTGGAATCAGCTCTGTACCTTCTCCTTTTTGAATATTTAAAATATCTAAGCTCGGCGGAGAGATATCAATTTTCTTTTGAAATACCGTAGACATAGACGTCGCTGCAGAACCCATCATTTGATTCATCGCTTCCTGCACTGCACTCAGCTTAATTTCATCCATGATTTCCGTCGGATTCTCACCCGTTCCACCAAGCATCAAATCTGAAATAACAGCTGCATCTTCATGTTTAATAACTAACAAATTCGTACCAGAAAAGCCTTCTGTATACTGAACTTGCACAGCGACATGAGGATTTGGAAATTCATCCGTCAGCTCTTCTTTATATACGAGCGATACAAACGGTGTGGTAATATCGACTTTTTGATTCAATAAAGCCGATAGCGCTGTTGCTGAACTGCCAAACGAAATATTTCCAATTTCGCCAAGCGCGTCTTTTTCCATTTCCGTAAAGTAATCGTCTACTTGACTTGACTTATTCGGCTCTGAAAACTCGTCAAGTGAAGAAGTTCCTTTTAACAACGCATCAATTTCATCTTGCGAAAGCATGTCATCGTTCATTCCTTTCGTTCCTCCTCTTAACATCATCTAGAATTTGCACAGCTACTTTTCGACTGACTTTTCCAGGCTGTGCAATAAATTTAGGTTGTTCTCCGACGTAAATAGTTAACGGATTATGAACGCTTGTTTGCAGTCGAATAACATCTCCTGCATCTAATGCTAGGAAATCTTCAATTGAAATATCCGCTTTTCCTAGCTCGGCTACAACCTGCAATTCCGCATCATTAATTTGTTCCTTTAGCTGCTCAACCTCTTCTACATTAGGTTCTTTTTTCGAAGATTGCATCCAGTAATGAACGGACAGTTTGGACACGATAGGCTCAAGCGTCACGTGCGGAATACATAGATTGATCATGCCCGTTTCATCTCCAATTTGTACGTTTAATGAAATGACGATGACAATTTCATTTGGTGAAATCACCTGCAAAAACTGAGGGTTGACTTCAAACTCTGATGTTTCAGGTTCAATTTCCGCAATAGAACTCCAAGCTTCTCTCATACTATCTAACGTTTTCTCTAACAAGTTTCGAACCAAGCTCGTTTCAATTTCCGTTAAGTTACTAATTTTCCCACCGCTCTCACCTTGTCCCCCGAGCAAGCGGTCAAGCATCGCATAGGCAATGTTCGGGTTGACTTCCATAATGATATGCCCTTCTAAAGGAGGGACAGCTATCACATTTAAGATGGTTACTTTCGGAACAGAGCGAATGAACTCCTCATACGGAATTTGATCCACTGATACAACGGACACTTGTACAACGTTACGAAGCTGCGCCGAAAAGACGTTGATTAGCATGCGCGCATAATTTTCATGAATTCGCGTCAAACTGCGAATCTGATCTTTTGAAAAACGCAGCGCGCGTTTAAAATCATATGTACGAATGCGCTGTTTTTTATTTTCCTTTTTTAGCTCATCCGCATCCATCTCTCCGGTTGATAACGCGGATAATAGGGCATCAATTTCATTTTGTGATAATACATCCCCAGCCACTAGCTTCCCTCCCTTTTTTCTTTACTGCAACACTTTAGACGTTGTATAAATTTTAACAACATGTCCGTTTTCCATTAATTGATCAATTTGCTTTGCAATATCTGTTTCTAACGTGCTGAGTCCTTGCGTTCCTTCAAAATCTTGAGCACTCATATCTGAGAGCCTTTTGATAATAATGTCTCTTACTTGAAAGTCTCTTTTTTGAAGCTCTGCTGCCGCTTTTTTACTATCCATTTGAATTTTAAAGGAGATGCTGATGTAGTTATTGCTTTTTAAATTGGTTTTAATATCCGTTACATCTACAGAAGCTTTAATCACATCGTCGATAGATGGACCTTTTTCAGTACCTGCCTGCTCCGTATACTTTAACGTCACAATAACTGCAATGCTTCCTATTAAAGTAAGAGAAAGCAGGATAATAATCATCTTACTAATTAGCTTATTTTTGAACACACTTTATTCCTCCGTCGTTTGCTGCAGTCCTAATACGTTAATTCGCTGATAATAACTCGTCACTTTCTCATTCACTTCTTCAACTGAATCCTTTACCACTAGCTTTTTGTTATTTGTTAGCGTAATAGTTGTATCGGGAAATGCCTCAACCTGCTCGATGTAAAGAGCATTTAACGTAAATGTTTTGCCGTTTAGCCTCGTTAAAGTTATCATAATCAACCGGAGTAATACCTACTCCTTCCTCCCGCCTATCGTTTTAGATTCACTAATTCTTGCAGTATTTCATCGGATGTTGTGATAATTCTTGTATTCGCTTGAAATCCGCGCTGTGCAACAATCATGTCCGTGAATTCTTCCGATAAATCAACGTTAGACATTTCAAGGGCGCTTGAGACGAAGGTTCCTGTACCGTTGGCTCCTGGAGCTCCTAGCAAAGGATTTCCTGAGTTTACGCTTTGAGCAAATAAATTTCCTCCTGCCTTTTGGAGTCCTTCATTATTTGCAAATTTAGCAAGTTCAATTGTTGGTGTATTTGGAGTTATGTTTCCGTTAGCATCTGTGATATTAACCTTCCCATTTGCTCCTATACTGTAGCTCTTACTTGTTGAAGGAATATTAATATTCCCTCCTCCAGTTTTTTGTACGTACAGTCCATCACCCGTTACCAAATTACCGCTGCTATCCAAATAAAAATTCCCTGCCCTTGTGTAATAATTTGTGCTTCCATCATTTACAACAAAATATCCATCCCCAGCAATAGCTAAATCAAGCGGACGCCCCGTTGACTGAATGCTTCCTGCCGTTTGAACTGTATCAATCGTGCCAATCTGTGAACCTAATCCAACTTGTTTAGCATTAACACCTCCACGGTTCCCCGCCGGTGCCGTCGCTCCTGCTACCTGCTGACTTACTAAATCTTGAAACGTTGTACGTCCTTTTTTATAGCCGTATGTATTAACATTGGCAATGTTATTTCCTAGGACATCTAATTTAGTTTGAAAATTTTTCATGCCGCTGATTCCTGAATACATCGAACGTAACATAAAATCACTCCTTAAATTTGGTTGGTTAACTGCTTACTTCTAAGATATCGTTTAGCGAAAGTATCGTATGATTTTCATCGTTGATCGTAAACGATATCTCATTGTTTTTGACGGATGCTGTTGAAATGACTCCTTGCTTTTTATTTCCTTCTTCATCTAACCATGCAGCGGTTTTACCAATTAATTCGCTTCCTTTTAAAATAGGAGAAGCCTGAGACTGCGTTACAAACGTATTGAGCGATGTGCTCATATTTGTCATTTGTTCAAGAGATGAAAACTGAGCCATTTGAGCAATAAAGTCTTTGTCTTCCATTGGATTCATTGGATCTTGATTTTGAAGCTGAGCAATCAAAAGCTTCAAAAAGTCATCTTTGCCAAGCGAGCTGTTTCCCGTTTGCTTCACTTGTGTGTCCCTATTGCTTAAATACAAATCAGACGTAATTTCATTTGTCATTGTTATCACCTATACGTTGTAGTTAATGAGCGCTGATTCAAAAGAAGATAGAAAGGAAGCCGATTCTTCCAATTGTTGTGAATCTTGATCTTCTTCTTCTTTTTTAAACGCTTCTTTTTCCTGTCTTTCTTTTTGCTGGTCGTTTTCATTGTTATACGACATCGCTTGTTCTGACAGTAGCACATCGATTTTATCAATTGATACATGCTGAGACGCGAGACCATGCCGCAAAGTTGAAAGATTGGAGTCCAATAACTCTTTTGTTTTTGCTGACGATACGACAATTCGCGCAACCGTTTCGCTGTCTTTCTGAAGCATTTCAATTGAAATCGCACCTAGCTGTTTAGGAAATAACTTAATGAGAAGCTTGGATGTTCCCTCTTCGGCACTAAACGAAGTTTTACTCCATACTTTCTCAAGCTCGTTTACCAAATTGCTAGACTGCTGATAGTCAGATTTTGCTTGCCCTAGATAAATAGAGAACTGCTGAAGCTTAGGCATTTCTCCACTTCCAAAGGATGATGGCTGATTCTCTACTGGCGCCCCGGTTGTGTGTGTACCTGCCGAACTTTCGCTATTTTTCAAAAAGCTATTGGTATCTATACTTCCGCTGGGTACAACCACATCTTTTTTCCATGGAAGCTGATTAAAAAACGGTACTTTTTCTTCTTTAGGAAAAGCAGTCATATTTTTCACAGAACTTTCTGAAGCTGTATGAACAGCGTCCACATCCACTTGTTCAACCGATACATGCTGAGACCCGAGAGCTTTCCGTAATCTGAAAAGATTGGCATCTAACAGCTCTTTTGTTTTCGCTGACGTTACCACAACCTGCGCAATCGTTTCATCGTCTTGTTGAAGCACTTCAATTGATATTGTCTCTAGCTGCTTTGGAAATAGCTGAATGGAAAGCTTGGATACTCCCTCTTCAGAACCAATCGAAGCTTTACTCCATATTTTCTCCAGCTTGTTTACCAGATCGCTAGACTGTTCATAATCTGATTTCGCTTTCCCTAAATCAATAGAAAACTGCGGCCTTTTTTCTTCTTTACCAAAAGCAGTCATATCTGTTACAGAGCTTTCTGGAGCTGCTTGAATGTCCGCCGCATCCACTTGTTCAACCGATACATGCTGAGACGCAAGAGCTTGTCGTAAACTGAAAAGGCTGGCGTCTAAAAGCTCTTTTGTTTTCGCTGACGTTACCACAACCTGCGCAATTTTTTCATTGTCTTGTTGAAGCACTTCAATCGAAATCGTACCTAGCTGATTTGGAAACAACTTAATGGAAAGCTTGGATGCTCCTTCTTCAGTACTGATCGAAGCTTTACTCCATACCTTTTGCAGCTCGTTTACCAGATTGTCAGACTGTTGATGATCAGAGTTTGCTTGTCCTAGATCAATAGAAAACTCTTGAATCTTAAGCATTTCTCCAGCTCCAAAAGCTGATGGGTTATTTGCTAACATCACCCCGGCCGTTTTAGCAGTGAAAGAACTTTCACTATCTATACTTGGGTTACCTAAAACCACATCTTTTTTCCAGGGAAGCTGATTCAAAAGCGGTACTTTTTCCTCGTTCTGAAAAGCGGCCCTATCTCTTACAGAACTTTTTGGAGCCGCATGAACAACGGCGAAGAAACCAGCTGAGCGCTTTTCATGTAAGGTATCGGTTAATACACGTGGTTGTTTATGAATTTTCTCTATTTTTTCAACAGCAGCTTTCTGCAAGCCTTGAAGCTGCGAATCTGAAAGCTTCACTGACTGCAGCTTCGGTTTTTGTAGTTCTTCCATCAGCTCAGCTAATTCTGTTTGAAACGCAGACGACGTGTTTTTACATATAGTCAACAAGCTAGAAATAGAAGACAAATATTGTTCTTGACTTTCTGTTTTAGATGAAACAGGTTCCTGCTGCATTTCTGTTAACACGTGCTGCAGCTTTAGAAGCGGCTGTTCCAAATCTAGACTACTTGGAATACTACTGATCATTTCGGCTAGATGTTCGTATAAGACAGACGGTTCAACTTCTTTATCTTCCGCTTCACTTAACTGAATTGCTATTAACCCAACTGCCTGCAAAAGGTCTTGATCTACCGCTGTTTCATTCGATGATTTCTCCCGGCTTGCTAAAGGCTGCGTATCTAGCTGCTGAAGCTGCTGAACGATTTCTTCAAAAAAACTCTGAGTCTGAATAACAGCTGCTTTTTCATCGCAGTTTACCTTTGATGCAGCTGCTGGACGTAGTGAAATTTCCACTGTTTTCACCTCTGCTTTTATTCATCAATCTGATCTGTTAACAATGTCGTATAGCGTGCAGCTACTTTCGGATCCATTTTTTCTAAGATTGCCGTTCTTGTACTTGCTTTGAACTGCTTAAGCATCGTTACCGCTTTGTCTTCTTTTAATTCGGCAAAAATGAGCGCTGCATTTTTAGGAGACATATTTTCATAAGTAGCAATGACATCTTTTTTAGCCAGCTGATTATTCTTTTGTTTTTTCGCTTCGTCATCGGCTTTTTCTTCCATATCGCGCATTTCAATTTTTAGTTCATCCATTTGACGATCTTTGGTACTGATCGTTTTCTCATAAGCTGCAATTTGCTTTTCTTTCGTGCTCAGCTTCTTTTGAAGGCTCTCAACCTGCTTTTGTATTTCTTCATTGCTTTCTTGAATATTTTCATTTTTTTGTGACTGCTCACTTGATACAAACGGAATGGCGTGTGTAACAGCAGAAACTTTATCATTTACATTGACGCCTAAAAGTGTCAGGACAATGTAAGCTGCCAAGATGAGGAACACCGCTGGAATAAAGATTAAAAATAAAAACACCTGGCTTTTACTGTAAGATTTCCCATCTTCATAATTTTCTTCTTCGTACTCTTCTCTTAATTCTTTTCGTTTAGCCATGTTTTTCACCTAATTTCTATGCAGCATGTACTGCTGTAAAGACAGCTCATCCATTTGCTTCGCTTCTAATTGTTTTTCCGCTGTTATATAAGAATCGTAGTCTCTCTTTTTTAACTTTTCATACTTCTTTACTTCTACATTCTTTTCTTCTAGCTTTAGTTTCTTTAAGTTCATTTGCTGTCTGGCAAACATGACCTCTTGTTGCAGCCTTTCAATCACTCGTTCGGCACTTGTTAAAAACTGCTGAAATGATGTAATTTCTAAAATAGAAAGCCCCTGCTTCATTTGGCCCGTATGCTGTTCAATCAGCGTTTCTTTTTCTTTTAACTTTTTATAAAGCTTTTCACCCGCTGTTTCAAACTGCTGTAAGGATTGATTATATTGAGATAGCAGTTCATCTTTTTCATTTGACTTGATTGCCATTATTTTAGATAACCTAAATTCATATGCCATATTTACTCACCTTTCACAAACAGTTCACAGAGCTTTGTTACACTTGTTTCAAATGATGGATGTTCGTTCGTTTTTTGCTTTAAAAATGCATCAATGACAGGATGATAGTGGATTGCCTCATCAATGTAAGCAGAAGATCCTCTTTTGTAGGCACCGATGTTAATTAAGTCTTCAGAATTAGCATAGGTAGTCATTAATGAACGCAGTTTTTCAGCTGCTTCTTCATGCCGTTCACTTACGATATGGTTCATCACGCGACTAACGCTTTTTAAGACATTGATGGCCGGATATTGACCTTTATTGGCCAGCTCCCGGTCTAGTACAATATGTCCGTCTATAATGCCTCGCACCGTATCCGAAATAGGTTCATTCATATCATCACCGTCTACTAATACAGTGTAAAAAGCAGTAATAGATCCATGTTGATTAGTTCCTGTACGTTCAAGCAGCCTTGGCAAGCTAGCAAAAACAGATGGTGTATAACCTTTGGTAGTGGGAGGTTCACCTACGGCTAATCCAATTTCTCTCTGAGCCATTGCTACACGGGTAACAGAATCCATCATCATCATGACGCTCAGCCCTTCATCTCGAAAGTATTCAGCAATAGAAGTAGCTGTATATGCTGCTTTCATTCGAAGTAGAGCAGGCTGATCCGAGGTAGCAACTACTACAACTGAGCGCTTCAACCCTTCCTCTCCAAGATCTCGTTCAATAAACTCTCTAACTTCTCTTCCTCGCTCGCCTACAAGGGCAATGACGTTAATATCTGCTTTTGTATTACGAGCAATCATCCCGAGCAGCGTACTTTTTCCAACACCGCTTCCTGCAAAAATACCTATGCGCTGTCCTCGACCTACGGTTAACAAACTATCAATCGTCCTTACACCTACTTCAATAGGATGTTCAATAGGCGGACGTTCTAAGGGATTAGGGGGGTCTTGGTCGGTTAAAACAAAAGGCAAATAATGAGAAAGTTCAGACCCATCTAAAGGGTTCCCTAAGGAATCAAGCACTTGACCTATTAACTCTTTCCCCACGCTTACCTGCAGAGGCTTTTCGGTTGTTTCCACTAGGCAGCCAGGTCCGATATATCGAACAGACGTATAAGGCATTAAAACGACGTGCTCACCGTTAAAACCAACAACTTCTGCACGAATTTTATCTCCTCGTTCACTAAGATGAATAAAGCAAACATCTCCTATTGACGTTCTAGGTCCTTTAGATTCAATCATCATTCCTACTACTCGGCTGACTTTCCCGTACCGTTTAAAAGAAGATGTGCGCGGGATTTCATGAATGAGTTGTGCGACTTTCATGTTTATTCTCCTCTAACAAACGTTCTTTTAATTTTTTCTTCATTTCCGTTAACTGACTATCAAAAGAAGCAACAAGACGCCCATAAGAGGAATCGATGACACAATCCATTTCCTGAAGATTTTCATCTGCATAAATAAACAGCCCGGTTTCTCCGTTTAGTAAATCGAACAGTTCTCGTTTATGTTCACATACATATGCATATTTTTTCGGAGAAACAAAAAGCTGGATTTCTTTATGTTCTCTAACTTCTTTTAAAGACCTTGCAACAACCGATAAAAATGATTCATCTCTTTGAAGCTGCTCATTTAAAATCGTTTCTGCCAGGGTGAAACCTAATTCAAAAATGACTTCTTCAGATTGATTTATATATTCGTAGTACTGGTTCTTGGTTTCGTCAACAATGTTTCGCGATATGGCTAATACATGTTCGTACTCTTGTTTTCCTTGAAGCAGCCCTTCTTCGTAGCCTTCTTCATATCCGCGTTTTTTTTCTTGTTGAAATAGCAGCACCTTCTCTTCTTCCCACTGCTTTTTCAAACGTTCCACTTCGTTTTGAGCTTGTTTGCGGTAAGCGTCTGCCTCGGCCTTTATCATTTCAGCTTCACTATGCGCTTGTTCAATAACGTGCTGTGCATTTTCTTGCTGAAGATGTTCTTCTGCCGGCTCATCTTGTATCGGAAAACCAAATGGAATGACTTGAATGTGCTTAGCGTTTTCATCTGAAAGTTTATTCGTATAAGTTGATTTAATGATATTAGACAATAATATCGTCTCCTCCACCTCGAGCTAGTACAATTTCACCAGCATCTTCTAAACGTCTAATTGCAGCAACGATACGTGACTGAGCTTCCTCTACATCTTTCAAACGCACAGGGCCCATAAATTCCATTTCTTCTTTAAACGTTTCCACCATACGGCTAGACATATTTTTAAAAATAATAGATTTCACTTCTTCACTTGCTACTTTTAAGCTCAACAATAAATCATCATTTTCTACGTCTCGTATCACACGCTGAATAGAACGGTTATCGAGCGTTACAATATCCTCAAATACAAACATTCGCTGTTTGATTTCTTCTGCTAATGCCGGATCTTGAATTTCAAGCGTATCAATAATAATTTTTTCAGTCGCTCGGTCTACTCCATTTAATACTTCAACTACTGCTTCTAAACCACCTGTTTGGGTATAGTCTTGGGTAACAGTAGCAGAAAGTTTTCTCTCTAAAATTTGCTCCACTTCATTAATGACTTCCGGAGACGTACTTCCCATCGTTGCAATCCGCCTTGCAATATCCGCTTGCCTTTCCTGAGGCAGTGATGATAAAATTTGTCCTGCCTGCGGCGGCTCTAAATAAGATAAAATAAGGGCAATCGTCTGAGGATGCTCATGCTGAATAAAATTTAACAGCTGCATAGGATCAGCTTTTCTGGCAAAGTCAAACGGACGAACTTGCAAAGAAGAAGTTAATCGATTGATAATCATCATAGCCTGCTCTGATCCAAGTGCTTTTTCTAACACCTGTTTCGCATAGCTTACTCCTCCTTTTTCAAGGTAGTTTTGAGCAAGCATTATTTGTTCAAACTCATGAAGCACAGCTTCTTTTAGAGACGGCTCTACCTTTCTCACTGAAGAAATTTCAAGCGTTAGTTGCTCAATTTCATCTTCACTGAGATGTTTATAGATAGAAGCTGATACATCTGGACCGAGAGAAATCAACAAAATTGCTGCTTTTTGCTTTCCAGTTAACTCATTTTTTTGCATAGCCTTTACCATTAGCTTTCCTCCTAATCCTCACTAATCCATGTTCGCAGCAGTTTTGCAAACTCTTCCGGGTCTTGCTTCGCTAACGTTTCAAGATTGCTTTTTGTTTTCTGTTCAGCACTTAAAACAGGAGCTTTTTGTGCCGCTTCATATGCTTCAAACGTTTCATCATACCCTTCATCATATTCCTCTTCATCTAAGTCTTGACCCCTTTTCCTAACCAACAGGACAATAAGAACCACAATAACAAGCAGCAGTGCTCCTCCGATTATATACATCCATAATGGAATCGAACTTGCTGTGTTGTCAGCTGTTTCTTGTCCATTAAACGGCTGAACGGAAACGGTAATCTTATCGCTGACCGCGTTATCCGAGAGAGCTTTCGTATTTGCATCTTTTGAAATAGAAGTACGGACAATTGTACCTAACATTTTTTGAACGTCTGACTCAAGCGTATCGGAGACTTGTGATTTCCCTTTTGCATTGGACGGATCTATCATTACTTGAATGCCAAGGTCTTGAATTTTGTATGGACTTTCGACGATTTCTTTATGAATTCGATTCACTTCATAATTAATTCGTTCCTCGTTTTTTTCGTAGTCTCCGTCTCCACTTGCTGTGCTAGATGAATAATTTGTTGTATCTTCTTCTCCTGTTCCAGCAACGCCTCCATCTTGAGCACTTTTACCAGAAAATGTTTCATTAATTTTTTCAGCGCTAACGGCAATTCCTTGCATATTATCTTTATCAACAGGCTCTACTAGCTTTTCTTCGCGATTTTCCTGTGTAAAATCAAGATCTGCTGTAACAGAGACCATCACTTTGTCTTGACCGACCAGTCTTCCTAGCATTTGCTGTACTTGACGCTGAATATCTCGCTCAACTTCTTTTTTCGCTTCGTTCTGCGAAGCAAATGAGCTAGAAGCTGAATTCGTTTCGTTACCTTTTAAATCAAAGTACTCAAAATATTGGTTCATGATGACGATATTATCTGTAGGAAGGTTTGGCACACTTTTGGATACTAAATGATAAAGAGATTTAATTTGCTGATCATCAAATTTATAACCAGCCTTTGTATTAAGCACAATCGATGCAGAGGCTTCTCCCTGCTTTTCATTCGCCCATACGCTTTCATTGGGAAGGGTAATCATCACCTTTGCATCGTTGACTCCTTGAATGTTTTTCATTAAGTTAGCCAATTCAGTTTGCATCGCATCGAGTTTTAACACATCAAATTCGTTATCTGTCATACCAAAGCTGGCATTTTTTCCAAAAAACGAATAGTCGATACTTCCGCTATCAGGAATTCCTTGTGCAGCTAAATCAACTTTTAGCGAGTCAACGCTTTGTTCAGGCACCGAAATGGTCGTTCCGTTATCAGAGATTTCTGAAGGAACGCTTCTAGCATCAAGCTCTGCTTTGATTTGTCCTGTTTCTTGAGCCGATAGATTGCTATAAAGAGGGACAAATTTATCCTTGTTTAAGAAAACAGATGCTAAACTAATGACTAGAACAGCCGTAAGAGGAGCAGCGATAAGGGCTATTTTCTGTCCTTTTTTGCGGTTATTCCAAAAGACTTTCATCTTATCTCGATAAAGAGCTATTCTTTCATTCATGGTATTCCTCCGGTTATTACTATTTTCATTTTCTTTAATAACCGCTCAATTACATTTGCATTCTCATCATTTCCTGATAGGCTTCAACAGCTTTATTGCGTATTTCAAGAGCCGTTTGCATCGTAATACTTGCTTTTTGAGCAGTAATCATCACATCTTGGAGTTCGACATTTTCTCCTTTAGCAAGCTTTTCAGTCGCTATATCCGAAGCACGTTGAGTATTGTTCAACTCATTGATTGAGTCTTTTAAAAACGTTGAAAACTGTTGAGTTGTTTGTCCAGTGCTAGTAGAAGCTGCTGTTTTTGCTATTGCTATTTGATTGCTGATACCGTTAATCATTTTACCTCTCCTTTATTTTCCAATTTCTAACGTCTTTGTTAATATACTTTTGTTTGTATTAAAGACCGTCACGTTTGCTTCATAGGATCGAGTAGCACTAATTAAATCCGTCATTTCCTTTAAGGGATCTACGTTCGGCATCTGCACGTACCCTTGGTCATTCGCATCTGGATGCGTCGGATTATATACTAAATTAAAAGGAGTATCATCTTCTACGATATCTGTGACTTTTACACCATTGTTTTGATTTTTATTGATTTCGGAGTGTAAGAGAGACGAAAAAGAAGGCGAACGATCAGACTGTATGACAACCATTTTTCTTTTGTAAGGCTGCCACTCACCATTAACGTACGTCCCTCTTGTCGTTTCAGCATTCGCCATGTTAGATGAAACAACGTCCATCCTTAAACGATTGGCAGTTAAAGCTGAAGATGTAATATTCATATTTTGAAAAATAGTCAAACTTATTTACCTCCTCTAATGACTGTTTGAAGAGAATTAAATTTTCCATTTAAACGATCTACTAGCGCCTCATAGTAAATTTGATTTTCAGCCATATCCGCCATCTCTTTATCCATATCCACATTGTTTCCATTTGCTTGATAGGAAGTGTTTCCTTGCTGGGTAATTACTCCCTGAGATGACCCGGAAAATGGGATATGTTTTGAATCAGTCTGATATGCTTCTAACTCATTATGTAATAAATCTCGAAATTCACTCGTACGCGATACTGTTTTCGATTTATAATTTGGAGTATCAACGTTTGCGATATTTTGTGCAATCGTCTGCTGCTTTTGTGACGCATAGCTAATTCCATTTTCAATTGTTTGAAAAGTAGTTGAAAACAAACTCAATTCTTACACCTGCTTATCTATTCTATTTTCCTCAAAAATGAGACAAATTTCGACTTTAGTACCATAGAACTTATTGTAAGAAAAACTTCATGCAATGTCTATCCTTTTTTAAGAACTTTTGGACTATAAACCAAATTTTTCTTCCGTTTTCCAAGCATTTTTTAACATCAATGCTATACTTTAGCTCTATTTTTTAAATTAAAAATCAAAATATACACCATAAGTCCTGAATAATATGTAATAAAAGTAACGATTTGTAATCAACTAGTATCTTTTTACTATTTAAAGATTCTATAATATAATTTTTAGATTTTTATATGGAGTTTGTTAAAGATTTATAAAATAGTGAACGAATCGTCTTAACCCACAGCGAATCTTTTCGTACTGAGAGCATGCAAAAAAAGCACACGGGCAAAGCCCGTGTGCTTTTTGGTTCATAAACTTAGTTAGATTTTAATTTTTCAAGCTCTACTAAGAATTTGTTGTTAAGAACTTTAATGTAAGTTCCTTTCATTCCTAAAGAACGTGATTCGATAACGCCAGCACTTTCTAATTTACGTAGCGCATTTACGATTACTGAACGTGTAATTCCAACGCGGTCAGCAATTTTACTTGCTACTAATAGTCCTTCATTTCCATTTAACTCTTCAAAGATGTGCTCAATAGCTTCTAACTCACTGTATGATAATGAGCTAATGGCCATTTGTACAACAGCTTTGCTACGCGCTTCTTCTTCAATTTCTTCTGCTTTTTCACGAAGAATTTCCATACCTACTACCGTTGCACCGTATTCAGCAAGGATCAAATCATCGTCTTCAAACTGACGGTCTAAACGAGATAGTACAAGCGTACCTAGACGCTCTCCGCCCCCGATAATTGGAACGATCGTTGTTAGTCCTGCATCAAATAAGTCTTTATTTTCAACTGGGAAAGCTGTATATTGACTTTCAATGTTTAAGTTAGAAGATGTTTCTTGAATGTTAAATAGGCTTTGAGTATACTCTTCTGGGAACTGGCGTGCTTCTAACATATCTTTCATACGCGCATTCTCAATTTGCTGTTTAACAGCGATTCCTAATAATTTACCGCGACGGCTTACTACGAATACGTTTGATTCGATCACTTCGCAAAGTGTTTCAGCCATTTCTTTAAAGTTTACTGGTTTACCAGCTGCTTTTTGTAGCATTGCATTAATCTTTCTAGTTTTCCCTAATAAATCCATTAGTACTCTTCCTCCTGCGATTTCAGTTCTATAAGATAAATTGACTCAAATCTTTGTTTTTAGCGATTTTTTCTAATTTTTCTTCCACGTACTGCGGAGTAATCACAATTTTCTCTAATGTTACTTCTGGTGCTTCAAACGATAAATCCTCTAGCAAACGTTCTAAAATCGTATGAAGCCTTCTTGCACCAATATTGTCTGTATCTTGATTTACCTGATATGCAATTTCTGCAATCTTACGTATAGCATCGTCAGAAAATTCAATTTGTATACCTTCAGTTTCCAATAATGCCGCATATTGCTTTAATAACGCATTATCGGGCTCTACTAAAATGTTTATAAAATCTTCAACGGTTAGCTTCGTTAATTCAACGCGAATTGGGAATCGGCCTTGCAATTCTGGAATTAAATCCGACGGTTTTGATACATGGAAAGCACCGGCTGCTACAAATAAAACATGATCAGTTTTGACTGCGCCATATTTGGTCACAATCGTTGATCCTTCTACAATTGGTAAAATGTCTCGCTGCACGCCTTCACGTGAAACATCAGCTGAAGATGAATTACCACTTTTCTGAGCAATTTTATCAATTTCGTCAATGAAGATAATTCCGTATTGTTCTGCCCGATTCACAGCTTCTTGAGTCACTTCATCCATATCAATCAATTTTTGCGCTTCTTCATTTGTTAATACTTTTCGTGCATCTTTAACAGTAAGTTTGCGCTTTTTTTGTTTCTTAGGCATAAAATTGCTTAAAGCATCCTGCATGTTCATGCCCATTTGTTCCATACCCGAACCTTGTAACATATCAAACATAGAAGGCTGTTGCTCTTCTACTTCAATTGTGACATAATGATTTTCAAGCTCTCCTAAAGCAAGCTGATGAGCAATCTGCTTGCGCTTCGTGGCAATATTCGTTTCCTCATCTTGATCAGGATCCGCATCGCTTGACTGTGTACCGTTTGAAAAAATCATTTCAAACGGATTTTTAAACGATTGCTGCTTCTTTTTGCTTGGAACAAGAAGCTCCACTATCCGCTTGTTTGCATTTTCTTCTGCGCGATCACGCACGCCGTTCATTTTTTCTTCTTTTACAAGTCGAACTGACGTTTCCACTAAATCACGAACCATTGATTCTACATCGCGTCCTACATAGCCAACTTCCGTAAATTTTGTTGCCTCAACCTTAATAAAAGGTGCACCGACAAGCTTAGCTAAGCGGCGTGCAATCTCGGTTTTACCCACACCTGTAGGACCAATCATTAAAATGTTTTTCGGCACAACTTCATCACGTAAAGATTCGTCTAGCAGACCGCGTCGATAGCGGTTTCGCAGCGCAACAGCGACCGCTTTCTTTGCCTTCGTTTGACCAATAATATACTGATCGAGCTTTTCTACAATTTGTCGAGGTGTTAAATGAGAATTCATAAAAAAATCCCCTTTCCTACAGTTCTTCTACAATAATATGATCATTTGTATAAACACATATCTCACTTGCTACATCTAAAGCTGCTTTTGCAATTTCTTTAGCTGTTAAATGTTCGCCTGCATGTTGTTTTAATGCACGTCCCGCTGATAAAGCATAATTTCCGCCTGATCCAATTGCTAAAATGCCGTCGTCCGGTTCAATAACTTCACCCGTTCCTGATACTAACAGTAAGTTATCTTTGTTCATAACAATAAGCATTGCTTCTAACTTTCGCAATACTTTGTCACTTCTCCATTGTTTAGCAAGCTCAACGGCTGCACGCTGAAGATTTCCGTTATACTCTTCAAGCTTCGTTTCAAATAATTCAAAAAGAGTGAATGCATCAGCTACTGAACCTGCAAAGCCGGCAAGAACTTGCCCTTGAAATAGACGTCTTACTTTTCGAGCAGTATGTTTCATCACAACAGCATTTCCAAACGTTACTTGTCCGTCCCCAGACATGGCACATTGACCGTTATGCTGAACCGCAAAAATCGTAGTAGCATGGAAAGTAGACAAATTAACTCCTCCTTTTATGCGCGAGGATGGTGATTCATATAAACTGCCTTTAAACGATCCTTCGTCACATGTGTGTATATTTGAGTGGTTGATAAATGTTCATGACCTAGCATTTCTTGAACTGTACGTAAATCTGCCCCTTCATTTAACATATGAGTCGCAAAAGTATGCCGCAAAACGTGTGGACTAATATGTATATTCTCAGCGGTTTTCTTTACTAACTGATCAATGACTAAGCGTATGCCTCGGTCTGTCAACGGTGTCCCCTTATAATTTAAAAAGAGCGAATGAGTATCAGAAGGAGCCTTTTTTAAAAGAAGCTTTCTTCCATTATCTATATATACTCTAAGAGCGTCCTTGGCATAACAGCCAAATGGCACGTACCGTTGTTTTTTCCCTTTGCCATATACGAGCAAAGTTTGAAGTGAAAAATCTATATCGCTAAGCTTAATAGATGCACATTCACTCACTCGTATTCCGGTGGCATACAGCAATTCTAATAGAGACTGATTACGCTGCCCTAACGGAGTTGTTAAGTCATTCATTTGAAATAATTTCACAATCTCCTCTTCATACAGGAAGCGAGGATTTCGCTCTTCCTTTTTAGGAAGGGTAACGAGCGCAAATGGATTATCTTCTACTAATTCTTCTCTATTTAAGTACCGATAAAACGTTCTCAAACAAGAAATTTTGCGTGACATCGATCTTTTTGAATACTGCTTTTCATATAGGCGTGTTAAAAACAGCCTTGCATCAGCATATGTAACACTTTGTAGGTTTTGTATTTGCTCTTCCTGCATAAAAGACATGAAGATACCTATGTCTTTTTCATAGCAGTCAACTGTATATTTTGAATAATTTTTCTCAATTTGTAAATATTCTAGAAAGGAATTTAATACATCTTTAACAAATTCCAATGTTATCACCTCACAAGGGCTACTAAATATTATCACAATTAAGTAGCCCTTGCAAACAATTTTGATTATTTTGTTGTAAAATTCTGAATAGTTTCCAATGCTCGTTTAGCAAGCGTTTCATTTCGTTCTTGTTTGTTTTTGATTCGCACTTCCAATTCTTTGAATAAGCCAAAGTTGGCATTCATCGGCTGGAAGTTTTTAGCGCTTGTATGAGTGATATAGTGAGCCATACTGCCAATCGCCGTTTCCTGCGGCAATACAACCAATTCTTCACCAAGCACAAGTCGAGCTGCGTTCATTCCTGCCATTAATCCGCTCGCAGCTGATTCTACATATCCTTCTACTCCCGTCATTTGTCCAGCAAAGAATAAGTCATCACGCTCACGATATTGATACGTAGGCTTTAACAATTTAGGAGAATTAATAAACGTATTTCTATGCATAACTCCGTAGCGCACTACTTCTGCATTTTCTAAACCTGGGATTAAGCTTAATACTTCTTTTTGTGCTCCCCATTTTAAATGTGTCTGGAAACCTACGATATTATATAGTGTACCTGCTGCATCATCTTGACGAAGCTGAACAACTGCATAAGGTCGCTTTCCTGTTTTCGGATCTTCTAACCCAACTGGTTTCATTGGTCCAAAGAGCATTGTTTTTTCTCCGCGTGAAGCCATTACTTCAATTGGCATACATCCCTCAAAATAAATTTCTTTCTCAAATTCTTTTAAAGGAACTGTCTCTGCATTGATTAATGCTTCATGAAAACGCTGGAATTCTTCTTTTGTCATCGGACAGTTTAAATAGGCAGCTTCCCCTTTATCATAGCGAGATTTAAGATATACTTTATCCATATCAATGCTGTCTTTTTCAATAATAGGTGCAGCCGCATCGTAAAAATATAAATAATCTTCACTTGTTAACGCGCGCAGCTTTTCCGATAAATCTTTTGATGTTAGCGGACCTGTTGCAATAACAGTTGGTCCCTGTGGAATTTCCGTAATCTCTTCATTAACAACCGTTACGTTTGGATGGTTTTTAACACTTTCCGTCACACGAGCGGCAAATTCGTGACGGTCAACAGCCAATGCTCCACCTGCTGGAACCGCACACTCGTCTGCTGAACGAATAATTACAGAGTCTAATAATCGCATTTCTTCTTTTAAAACGCCAACTGCATTTGTTAGTGTATTCGCACGCAGTGAATTACTACATACTAATTCAGCAAATTTGTCCGTATGATGAGCAGGTGTTTGCTTCACTGGTCTCATCTCATAAAGACGGACTTTCAAACCGCGCTTTGCGATTTGCCAAGCTGCTTCACTTCCAGCAAGACCTGCTCCGATAACATTAATTACTTGTTCATTCATTGTAAATCCTCCAACTTCATTTCTATCTTTTCTATCATTTTCCTTATACATTCACTTGTCTTTTCCTTTTTTAACGGGACAAAGAAAATGCGACATTACTCAATGTCGCTAATAACGTTTCCATTTTAGCACATGAAGCAATGTCGCCGCATCTTATATAACTGCTATTTTTAAATTTAAAGTGTGGGAATTCATCCCATTCTCTTTTACTGCTGAGCTTCCTCTTTATAATCACAACTTGTACAGACGACTTGAGTTCCTTTTTTCTGTTTCTTCTCCACAAGCAGATTTTCACATTTCGGACATTTTCTTGCAATCGGCTTATCCCAAGATACAAAGTCACAGCCCGGGAATCGATCACAGCCATAAAATGTACGCTTTTTCTTCGATTTTCGCTCAACGATATTTCCTTCTTCACATTTCGGACACTTTACGCCAATCTCTTTTACAATTGGCTTTGTGTTGCGGCAGTCAGGGAAATTAGAGCATGCCATAAATTTTCCATAGCGTCCCATTTTGTATACCATAGGTGAACCGCATTCTTCACAATCTTCTCCGGCAGGTTCATCTTTAATCTCAACTTCGCGCATTTCTTTTTCAGCATGTTCTAAGCGTTTTTCAAAATCACTGTAAAATTCGTCAATAACACGCACCCATTGAACATTACCATCTTCCACTTCATCCAAATCGTTTTCCATTTTAGCTGTAAACTCTACATCTAAAATTTCTGGGAAAAACTCCAATACAAGCTCTAGTACAATTTCTCCAAGTTCTGTTGGAACAAAACGCTTGTTATCGAGCGCTACGTATCCGCGCTTTTGAATCGTATCAAGTGTTGGAGCATATGTAGACGGTCGGCCAATGCCTAGCTCTTCTAATGTCTTGACTAAACGAGCTTCTGTATATCTTGGCGGCGGCTGTGTGAAGTGCTGCTTTTCATCGATGTCCTTAGAATAAGCTACTTCTCCTTCTTCTAAGTCTGGAAGAAGATTTTCTTTTTCCTCCACTTGATCATCATTGCCTTCAACATACACTTTCATAAAGCCTGGAAATTTAACTTTTGAGCCGTTCGCTCTAAATGTTACGTCTCCATTTTTCAAATCTACAGCCATTGTATCCATAATTGCAGGTGCCATTTGACTAGCAACGAAGCGCTCCCATACTAACTTATACAGTCGATACTGATCACGCGATAAGAACTCTTTTACCTCTCCTGGTTTACGAAGAGCTGAAGTTGGACGAATCGCTTCGTGGGCATCTTGCGCATTTGAATTCTTCTTTTCTTTACGCTTTTCCGTTGCCACAAACTGATTTCCGTACGCGTTCGTAATGTAATCTCTAGCTTCTGTTTGAGCTGTTTCTGAAATACGAGTAGAATCGGTACGCATATACGTGATAAGACCTACTGTACCTTCTTTTCCTAAATCAATTCCTTCATATAATTGCTGCGCAATCATCATCGTTTTTTTCGCTCGGAAGTTCAGTTTCCGCGCTGCCTCTTGCTGTAATGAAGACGTGGTAAAAGAGGGAGCCGCATTACGCTTTCGCTCACGTTTTGTTACTTTAGAAATTGAAAATTCGTTTCCATCTAATTGTTTGACAATGTTGGTTACATCATCTTCATTTGATAGCTCTACTTTTTTTCCTTGATATTCGATTAACTGGCCTTCAAATTGGTCGTTTCCTTTTTGAAAGGTTGCTTTTACCGTCCAGTATTCTTCTGGGATAAACTTTGCAATTTCTTTTTCACGATCAATAATTAACCGCACTGCAATTGATTGAACCCTTCCGGCACTTAATCCTTTTTTCACTTTTTTCCACAGCAATGGACTGATATTGTAGCCAACCAGCCTGTCAAGAATACGGCGTGCTTGTTGAGCATCTACTAAATCCATATTAATTGCTCGTGGATGTTTAAAAGATTCTTTAATCGCTTCTTTTGTAATCTCGTTAAATACTACGCGACAGTCCGATGCAATGTCTACATCCAAACTGTGCGCCAAATGCCATGCAATCGCTTCTCCTTCACGGTCTGGATCGGCTGCTAGGTAAATCTTTTTTGCTTTTTTAGCCGCTGTTTTTAATTCTTTTAAAACCGGGCCTTTCCCGCGAATTGTAATATATTTCGGATTGTAATCTTGTTCAATATCAATTCCCATTTGACTTTTAGGTAAATCGCGAACATGTCCCATCGATGCTTTTACTTTATATTTCTTTCCTAAATAACGTTCAATTGTTTTAGCCTTTGCAGGCGATTCTACAATTACTAGGTAGTCAGACATCTATTTGTTCCTCCTCAAGAGGTAGAATAAAATCTTCATTATTATTAAATATTTGGTTCTTGTTTGTCAAATGTCAAAAAGATAAGTCATACGATTTCCCTACGTATCTCACTAGTATTTCATACCATGCAAGAATATGACTACTTTGAAACATTCATCTTATATACATCATTTCATCTGTAATATCAGCAGCGCTTTGCACAAGTTTTGCCCCTAATTGGATTAACTTATTCGTTCCACATGATGTTTCTTCAAAAATAGAACCCGGTATGGCAAATACTTCTCTTCCTTGCTGAAGCGCCTGGTCGGCGGTAATAAAAGATCCACTTCTTTCTTTTGCTTGCACCACCAACGTGCCTCCTGTTAATCCGCTAATGATTCTGTTTCTGCGAGGGAAAAACCATTTCGTCGGCTTCATAAACGGGGCATATTCAGAAAGCAGCAAATGATGCTGCGCAATTTCTCTTGCTAAATTTTGGTTTCCTCTTGGGTAAATATTATAAAACCCTCCGCCTAAAACTGCAATCGTTTTAGCTTTTTCAGCGATAGCCAGTTCATGAGCAGCCTGGTCAATTCCTAAGGCTAGTCCACTTACAACAACAAATTCTTCATGCAGCATCGGCTTTACAATATGAGTCAGAGCTGCAGTTCCATATGAAGTGGGATTCCTTGTTCCTACAACGCTCAAGCTTGCCGAAGCGTGTAGAAGAGACAAGTTTCCTCTTGCAAATAATACCCAAGGCGGATCATAAATATGGCGCAAAAGTTCAGGATATTCATCATCTAGGATGGTGACACATTGAATATTCTCAGCGTCATATTTATCTAGAATATCTCGTATTGGAATAGTTTGCAAATCTTTTTTTATTTGATTAGCACGTTCAATCGAGAGAGTCAATAGTTTTTGAAGCTGTGATGGAGAGTACTCGTAGAGATTTTGTAATGAAGAATTCTGTTGAAGTAGCGTAAAAATTTGTTTCCAATTAACAGATGGACAATGTGCTAAATGAATTAATTTTTCCCGTAAACCAGACATTCTACAATCTCCTTTTTAAATGGACAAAATAGCCCCCGGTCAAAGGAGGCTATATGTCTTCTATTAATGAGTCTTACACTGCTCGTAAATGCCTTGTTCTTTTAACACTTTAATAAGTGTTTCTCCCATAACAGATGGTGTTTCAGCTACTTGGATACCGCACTCATTCATTGTTTTAATTTTTTCAGACGCTGTCCCTTTACCACCTGAAATAATCGCACCAGCATGGCCCATACGTTTTCCTGGAGGCGCTGTTTGACCGCCAATGAAGCCGACAACAGGTTTTGTCATGTTTGCTTTTACCCATTCTGCCGCTTCTTCTTCTGCCGTACCGCCGATTTCCCCAATCATAATTACTGCATACGTATCTTCATCTTCATTAAACGCTTTTAATACATCGATAAAGTTCGTGCCATTCACCGGGTCACCGCCGATACCAACAGCTGTTGATTGGCCAATGCCAGCTTCAGAAAGTTGGTGAACAGCTTCATATGTTAATGTACCAGAACGTGAAACTACACCTACATGACCTTTTTTGTGAATGTACCCTGGCATAATTCCAATTTTACATTCTTCCGGTGTAATAACACCTGGGCAGTTAGGTCCTACAAGGCGCGTACGTTTTCCTTCCATATAACGCTTTACTTTTACCATGTCTAATACTGGAATACCTTCCGTAATACAAATAACTAAATCTAAATCTGCGTCAACTGCTTCAATAATGGAGTCAGCTGCGAATGCTGGTGGAACATATACAACAGAAGCCGTTGCGCCTGTTTTTTCTTTTGCCTCGGCAACCGTATTAAATACCGGAACACCTTCTACTTCTAAGCCGCCTTTACCTGGCGTTACGCCACCAACAATTTTTGTTCCATATTCTAACATTTGCTGTGTATGAAAAAGGCCAACTCCGCCTGTAATTCCTTGTACAATTACTTTTGTATCTTGATTAATAAATACGCTCATTCCTATCCCCCAGCCTTTCTATTTCACTAGTGAAACGATTTTTTGTGCGCCGTCTGCCATAGATTCAGCAGCTGTGATATTTAAGCCTGATTTTTGTAAAATTTCTTTTCCAAGTTCAACGTTTGTTCCTTCTAAGCGAACAACTAATGGAAGGCTTAATCCAACTTGTTTTGTTGCTTCAACAACACCTGTTGCAATAACATCACATTTCATAATTCCACCGAAAATATTAACGAAAATACCTTTTACATTTTGGTCAGATAAAATAATTTTGAATGCTTCTGTTACTTTTTCAGCAGTTGCGCCGCCCCCAACATCCAGGAAGTTAGCAGGGTCGCCTCCGTAATGCTTAATAATATCCATCGTTGCCATCGCTAAACCTGCACCGTTTACCATACAACCGATATTACCGTCTAGTGAAATGTAGCTTAAGTCGTATTTAGATGCTTCAATTTCTTTAGCATCTTCCTCTTCAAGGTCACGATATTCAAGAATATCTTTTTGGCGATACAGCGCATTTGAATCAAAGTTTAACTTCGCATCCAATGCCATAACGTCTCCGTCACCTGTTACAACTAGAGGGTTAATCTCTGCAATTGAGCAGTCTTTTTCAACAAATACTGTATATAAACCTGTCATGAATTTAACTGCTTTTCCAACTAATTCTTTTGGAATATTAATATTAAATGCAAGTCTGCGAGCTTGGAATGCTTGTAAACCAATCGCAGGATCTACATATTCTTTAAAGATTTTTTCAGGCGTTTTTTCCGCCACTTCTTCAATTTCAGTTCCACCTTCTTCAGAACCCATCAATACAACTTGAGATGTTGCACGATCAAGAACTAAACCGATGTAGTATTCTTTCTTAATATCGCATCCCTCTTCAACTAACAAGCGCTTAACTTCTTTTCCTTCAGGACCTGTTTGGTGCGTTACGAGGGTCTTTCCTAAAATATCTTGTGCATATGTACGAACTTCATCTAAGTTTTTTGCTACTTTGACACCGCCCGCTTTACCGCGTCCACCAGCATGGATTTGTGCTTTCACCACTGATACTTGTGAACCTAATTCCTTTGCTGCTTCAACTGCTTCTTCAACAGTAAAAGCTACTCGACCGTTTGGTACTGCAACCCCATATTTTCTGAGTAGTTCTTTTCCTTGATACTCATGGATATTCATTTCCCATCCTCCTAACATAATCAACCACAAAACTATACTGCACAAAATAGACTGCGCTTTCATTGTATAAAAATAATTGTCTAATTGTCTACTATTCTAGTGAAAAATATTGAAATAATAAGAAAATTGATATTTTTATGGAGATAGTACTTAACCATACCTTATGAAGATGGTGAGACTCCGGAGACGTTAAACGTGGGGTTGATCATGTAAATCAACTCTCATAACTAAAGCAAGCTGAGAGGAAAAGAATTTACGAACTTTTCCCGCTGCAATATCTCCGCTTACATAGGCTATATTCTTTTTAAGCCTAGAATCCCGCATTGAAACATGCGCTAAAAAGCAGAGATATGCTCGGGTATCATGTTCTAGTTTACTTGGTTTTTTATCGGTGCAAAAGATCGGCGATGTTCTGGCAAAATTCCATGTTGTTCGATTGCTTCTAAATGTTGTTTTGTTCCATACCCCATATGTTTTTCGAATCCGTATGCAGGATAGCGTTCACCAAGTTCTTTCATCATTCGATCTCGCGTCACTTTTGCAATAACAGAGCTTGCAGCAATCGAAATGCTTGTAGCATCGCCTTTAATGATTGACTGCTGCGAAATAGGCACCGGCAGCTTCATCGCATCAATAAGCAGTTCATCAGGCTGAACAGCCAGCAGTTCAATTGCTTCAATCATTGCCTTTTTTGTTGCTTCATAAATATTAATAGAATCAATGACCTCTGCGCCTATAATCCCTATACCGATAGCGACAGCTTTTTTACAAATTTCTTCATAAAACGCTTCTCGCTTTGCTTCTGATAACTTCTTTGAATCCGTCAGACCAGGGAGAAAAAAATCAGAAGGTAAAATAACAGCAGCCGCTACTACAGGCCCTGCTAACGGTCCTCTTCCTACTTCGTCTACTCCGGCAATATAAGTTGCTCCTTGACTGTATAATTCATTTTCATATGTCATCATTTCATCAAACTGTTGCTTCAAGCGCTCAGCAGCTTCAAATTGCCTTTGTTTTTGAATAATAACCTGTTGCACACCTTTACGCTCATCTTGCGCATATGCCTTAAATAAAGCATCTTCCGGGCTTCTCACTTGCTTTAGTTCCTCTTTTATTTCCTTAATACTCTTTTTCATTAGCTCCACCTTCTTTATCTCAACTTTTTCACACGGCCTTTTCACATAAAAAACGCCTCATGCTGAAAAGGCAGAGGCGTTTTTTTGCTTCAGTTCGCAATGTGTTGCTTACAGCTGTTGTTCAGCTTCATTTGGGTTATCAAATGTAAAAGTGCCAATTTTATCCGTTCGAATTTCTCGAAGAACAAGCTCAGCTGTTTTATCATAATCCACCATGCCGCCACCCATTAAACAGCCGCGGCGCGCTCCAATTGCATCAAACAGTTCCACGATATCTTCAGGGATTTCGTTTAAATCATAACGCTGCTTTAACTGTTCCGGATAATGGCTAGATAAGAAGCGCAGAGCATAAACAGCGACATCTTGCATATTTAAAATGGTATCTTTGATAGCACCCGTTGTCGCAAGCTTATATCCAACTGTTTCATCTTCAAACTTAGGCCACAAAATACCTGGCGTATCAAGCAGCTCCAGCTCATTTCCTACCTTAATCCACTGCTGTGCCTGCGTCACGCCTGGACGATCTCCGGTCTTGGCGATTTTTTTGCTGGCAAGGCGATTAATCAGCGTTGATTTACCGACGTTAGGAATCCCTACAATCATCGCACGAATAGCACGGGGTTTTTTAACTCCTTTTGCGCGCATGCGGTCAAACTTCTCTTGAAGAAGTTCTTTGGAAGACGAAACAATTTGTTTCATTCCTTTACCTGCTTGTGCGTCAATAGCTAAGGCATAAATACCTTGTTCTTTATAATAATCTAACCATTGCTGAGTAACACGCGGATCCGCTTTGTCCACTTTATTCAGCAATACGATTCTCGGCTTGTTCACAATAATCTCATCAATCATCGGATTTCGCGATGATTGCGGAATGCGTGCATCAACCAGTTCGTATACAATATCAATCAATTTTAGCTTTTCAGTTACTTGTCTTCTGGCCTTGGCCATATGACCAGGAAACCATTGAATTGTCATATTTTACTCACCTTTTATATTTTACTTTGCAAAACGCGCTTCTTTAATCGGCCAGTATACAGCGCTCGTTTTACCAAGCACCTTGTCCATGCTCACAAAGCCAATCTGACGGCTGTCTTTACTGTAGCGTCGATTGTCTCCCATCACGAACAAATAGCCTTCTGGCACGGTCTTTTTACCCGTTACGTCTTCTAGTTTAAAATCTTCGGTTAAATTACCGTCAATCACTTCTTTTTTATACTGATCTAAATAGGGCTCTTTATAAGCTTTTCCATTTACATACAGCGTATCATTTCGATACTCAATATGATCACCCGGCAGTCCGATAATACGTTTTATGTAATCTTTTTCCGCTGTAGCATGAAAAACAATAATATCAAAGCGATCAGGATCACCAATCTTATAGGAGAACTTATTTACAATCATTCGATTTTGATCATGCAGCGTAGGCATCATAGAAAGTCCATCTACTACAATCGGGGCAAACAAAAAATAGCGAATTACAACAGCTAACAGTACGGCAATGGCGATTGCTTTTATCCATTCCCACAGTTCATTTTTCTTTCGAGCCATCTTCAGTCCTCCAACTCTTATGTCATACCTTTATTTTAAACGATAATGTTTGAAACGCCTAATAAATAAATAGAATAAAAAAATGATGACTTGTACGTCTATTTTTTCCTGTCAGAGAACGAATCGTTCTAAAAAAACATTTGAAAAAAGGAGCTTGTATGAACAAGCTCCCCTTTACTATTATCGAATTTCTTTAATACGCGCAGCTTTACCACGTAATTCACGTAGGTAATAAAGTTTCGCACGGCGTACTTTACCGCGGCGCATTACTTCGATTTTTGCAATTTTTGGCGTATGAAGTGGGAATGTACGCTCTACACCTACACCGTAAGAAATCTTACGTACTGTAAATGTTTCGCTGATACCACCGCCACGACGCTTAATAACAACACCTTCAAATACCTGAACACGTTCACGAGTACCCTCAACGATATTTACGTGTACACGTACAGTATCACCAGGACGGAACGTAGGAAGATCTGTTTTTAATTGTTCTTTTGTAATCTCTTCGATTAATTTTTGCATCGCGTGTTTCAACTCCTTCCAACAGACGCTCATACCAATGCTTTTCAATCATTGCAGCGGAACATCGTTATAGGTGACCAGACATCTGCCCAAGCCACAAAATCTATCTTAGCACACTCTTATACCGTATGCAACAGAGTTTATGCATAAATTTTATGGATTTATGAAAGCTGATTTTCTTCTTTTAATTGAGCTACTAGTTTCTTTTGCTCTTCTGTTAGCTCCATTTTTTCAAGCATATCCGGTCTTCGAAGCAACGTGCGCTTTAAAGACTCTTTTTGGCGCCACTGTTCAATTTTTTTATGATTTCCTGACATAAGTACTTCAGGAACTGTTAAGCCTCTAAAATCAGCAGGACGCGTATAGTGCGGGTGCTCTAATAAACCGGTGCTGTGTGAGTCTTGTACAGCTGAGTAATTATTGCCAAGCACATCAGGAAGCAGGCGAACAACGCTATCGATCACAACCATTGCACCAAGCTCGCCTCCGGTTAATACATAGTCACCAATTGAAATTTCATCGGTTACCAGCTGCTCACGAATTCGTTCATCATACCCTTCATAATGGCCGCAAATGAAAATTAGATGCTCTTCTGCTGCTAGCTCTTCTGCTTTTGCCTGCGTATAGCGTTCTCCTTGCGGACAAAGCAAAATCACCCGGGGCTTTTTTGCTGTTTCAGTGAGCTTTTCTACGGCGTCAAAAATAGGCTGCGGCGTCAATACCATTCCAGCACCTCCGCCGTAAGGATAATCATCCACATTTTGATGTTTGTTCGTAGAATATTCTCGGAAATTAACCACATTCAGTTCAACCGCATTTTTTTCCTGTGCTTTTTTCAAAATTGATTCGCCAAAAACACCGTCAAACATAGAAGGAAATAACGACAGTACATCAATTTTCATTAGTCCAATAATCCTTCCATTACTGTAATAACGATCTCTTTTTCATCTATATCAATAGATTGTACCACGTCGTCGATATAAGGAATAAGAACTTCTTTTCCGCCTTTTTTAACAACCCATACATCATTAGCTCCCGGCGTTAAAATTTCTTTGACCGTTCCTACCTCTACTCCGTCTTCTGTTTTTACTGTACAGCCAATAATTTCATGGAAATAGAATTCACCGTCTTCTAAATCCGTTAGCTGCTCCTCAGGAATTTTCACTTCGCAGTTTTTGTACTGCTCAACATCATTTACGTTGTGATAGCCTTCGAATGTAAGCAGATCAAAATTTTTATGCCTGCGATGGCTTGCTACCGTTACTTCCACCGGCTCGCTTTGCTTTTCTTTGAAGATATAAAGTTTATTTCCTTTTTCATAGCGCTCATCCGCAAAATCCGTAGTTGATACAATACGAACTTCTCCTTTTACACCATGGGTATTCACAATTTTTCCAACCTTAAACCATTTCATGCTTCTTCACCTCTATCTAATCTCAACAACTTTGCTATCTTTTATAATAATTGTTTTACTTTCTTTTATCTTTTCCCAATCGTCGCCGATTTTTACCTCTACTAAGGCATCCAGTTCCGTTTCAACGAGTTCGCTCCCTAAAGGAAGCTTTTCTAATTGCGTCAGCTGAAAGTTCAACACTTCAATTTTTTCAAGGCGAGCGGATTTTTCTTTTTCAAATTGACTATGTAATAAAGAAGAACCTTTATTGGCTTTTTCCATGTGCTTTAACTGAAATTTCAGCTGTTCCATTTCTTTTTCAAGCGCCTGCTTGCGGTTTATAAAACGATTTTCAAGATCTTGTTTGCTTGCTTCAGTTAACACTTGTTTCACAACCACTTTTTGAATAATGTTCAAAACGTTCCCTCCGCCCTCAAGATAGTGACCTTGTGCTTTTTACATGCATATTGAAATAGCTGCTTCTTGCTCGCAAAAGACTTACTGTGATCAAAACGTTCATCTTATCATAACATAAAAAAAGGGCGAGGTTATCCCTCTCCCTTTTTGATTACTCTTGAATTTTCACATACACTTTTTTACCTTGCTGTGATGCTGCTGCATTCACAACAGTTCGAATCGCTTTTGCAACGCGGCCTTGTTTGCCGATTACTTTGCCGACATCTTCTTGGTGAACGGTGAGGATGTATGTCACTTGACGTTCATCTTCTTGTTCCTCCACTTTAACATCAGCTGGATAATCCACAAGCGGCTTTACAATTGTTTCGATTAGTGATGTCATCTCGAGTGAAATTATTTTCCTAATTTAGCATTATGGAATTTTTCCATGATGCCTTCGTTAGAGAAAAGGTTACGAACTGTATCAGATGGTTTAGCACCATTTTGTAACCATTTAAGAGCTAGCTCTTCATCGATTTTAACTTCAGCTGGTTGAACTACAGGATTGTAAGTTCCAACTACTTCGATGTAACGTCCATCACGTGGTGAACGAGAGTCTGCTGCTACGATACGATAGAAAGGAGATTTTTTAGCTCCCATACGTTTTAAACGAATTTTTACTGCCATTTTATAAAGCACCTCCGAATATGTTTCAACAAGATAATATAATATCAAATAGGTAAAATGTTTGTAAAGGTTTTTTTCTTAACACTAGAAAAATATTTTATTTTCTTTGGTTTTTCAGTCCAAATCAAGCATTTTATCATGAAAAGAATGGAAGTTTCATACCCTTTTTCTTGCCTTTTGACATATTTGTCATTTGTTTCATCATTTTTTTCATGTCTTCAAATTGTTTAAGCAAACGGTTGACTTCTTGTACAGAACGTCCGCTTCCTTTTGCAATACGCTTTCTTCGACTTGCATTAATGATTTCAGGGTTTGTTTTTTCCGCTTTCGTCATCGAACGAATAATTGCTTCTACATGATTAATTTGCTTTTCATCAACCTGCAGGTTTTTGAGCCCCTTTACTTTATTGGCGCCCGGAAGCATACCAATTAACTCATCAAGCGGTCCCATTTGACGCACCTGAGCAAGTTGATCTAAAAAGTCATCAAATGTAAATGACTGCGTGCGCAGCTTAGCTTCAAGCTCTTTTGCTTTTTCAGCATCTACATTTGCCTGAGCCTTTTCGATAAGCGTCAGCACATCACCCATACCTAAGATACGGGAAGCCATACGCTCTGGGTGGAATGCTTCAATAGCATCCATCTTTTCTCCAAGACCGACAAACTTAATTGGTGTATCAGTTACTGCACGAATAGAAAGCGCTGCACCACCGCGCGTATCGCCGTCTAGTTTCGTTAATACAACTCCAGTTAATCCTAATTGCTTATTAAAGCTATCCGCAACGTTTACTGCATCTTGACCCGTCATCGCATCGACAACAAGGAAAATTTCGTCTGGGTTAGAAAGCTCTTTGATCTGTTCTAACTCCTCCATTAGATTTTCATCAACATGCAAACGTCCCGCTGTATCAATTAATACATAATCGTGATGCTCTTCTTTCGCATGAGCAATAGCTTGTTTCGCAATCTCCACAGGACTTACTTGATCACCTAATGAAAAAACAGACATGCTAAGCTGTTTCCCTAGTGTTTCAAGCTGTTTAATAGCTGCCGGACGATAAATATCTGCTGCTACAAGCAATGGATTACGGTTATATTTTTTACGTAATAAATTAGCAAGTTTACCAGTTGTTGTTGTTTTACCTGCACCTTGAAGCCCAACCATCATAATTACAGTTGGAGCTTTTGGAGCTACTGCAATCTTGCTTTGCTCTCCGCCCATAAGTGCAGTTAATTCTTCTTGTACAACCTTAATAACTTGCTGTCCAGGCGTTAAGCTCTTAAGAACGTCTTGACCTACAGCACGTTCGCTTACGCGCTTAACAAAGTCTTTTACTACTTTAAAGTTTACATCGGCTTCTAAAAGGGCAAGTCTAACTTCACGCATCATTTCTTTAACATCAGCTTCGTTAACTTTTCCTTTTCCTTTTAACTTTTGCAGTGTGCTTTGCAAACGGTCGGCTAATCCTTCAAATGCCATATGCGCCGCCCCCTAATCTAATTTCTCGAGCGAATCAAGAAGAGAAGAAAGCTTACTGTTCTTGTTTAAATCGGCTGCAAGTTCGTCTTTCAGTTGTTGAACAATTGATTGACGCTCTTGAAACCGTTGAAATAACAATAGCTTTTCCTCATATTGTTCAAGCATTTGCTCTGTACGTTTTATATTATCATAAACTGCTTGACGACTCACATCAAATTCTTCCGCTATTTCACCGAGGGAATAATCATCCAAGTAATAAAGTGACATATAACTTCTTTGTTTGGGCGTCAACAGCGCCTGATAGAAGTCAAATAAGTAATTCATTCTTGTTGTTTTCTCGAGCATATGCACGCTCTTTTCAACCATCTGACCGCCCCCTTGTTAAGTGAAAAGCCTTTACATGTTATTAGTTTAACTAGGCTAGGTTTGAATGTCAAGTTTTTTCCTTAACACCTCACATTTTTCCACTTAAAAGAGATGGAAACATAACTAAATTACTTCAGTTTAAAGACGAATAAATATGAAACCTGCGTCCACCCTACCAATGAAAAAATCCGAACGACTCATCGTTCGGATCTTCCTTCAACTTAGATACTTTTATCCCAGCCTCTTTTGAGCTTATGCCTCTTTTTCTGTTTCTTCTTCTACAGCATTGGCAAATAATCCATAGATATATTGCTCTGTGTCAAACGGCTGAAGGTCGTCTACTTTTTCTCCAAGTCCAACGAATTTAACAGGAAGCTTCAGTTCGTTTCGAATGGCAAGAACAATTCCGCCTTTAGCCG
The DNA here is from genome assembly GCF_000956595.1 of Priestia aryabhattai B8W22. Classification (GTDB taxonomy): domain Bacteria; phylum Bacillota; class Bacilli; order Bacillales; family Bacillaceae_H; genus Priestia; species Priestia aryabhattai. The sequence continues at coordinate 188,340 of NZ_JYOO01000002.1, forward strand.
TACCATCTAGTTTTGTTAACACAATTCCAGTCACGTTCGTTGCTTCTGAGAATGTTTTAGCCTGACTTAAAGCGTTTTGACCCGTCGTCGCATCAAGCACCAGGAGTACTTCATGAGGAGCACCAGGAATTTCTCGCTCAATAACACGCTTTACTTTCTCTAATTCTTTCATTAAATTCACTTTGTTTTGAAGGCGCCCTGCTGTATCACATAATAAAACATCTGCTTTTCGAGCCTTGGCTGACTGAACGGCGTCATACATGACAGCGGCAGGATCAGAGCCTGCAGATTGCTTAATAACATCAACACCAACGCGTTCTCCCCATACTTCTAACTGCTCAATCGCACCGGCACGGAACGTATCTCCTGCCGCCATTACGACTTTTTTGCCTTCTTGCTTGAATTTATGCGCAATTTTCCCAATTGTTGTTGTTTTCCCAACGCCGTTTACCCCTACAAACAAAATCACCGTTAAATCATTTTGCTGCATATTCAGTTCACCAATCTGCTCTTCACCAGATTCATAAATATCAATTAATTTCTCAGAGATGACTGCCTGTACATCTTGAGGATCCTTAATATTACGGCGTTTCACTTCCGATTTTAAGTCATCAATTAAATCCAACACGGTAGCAACACCGACATCAGCACTAATTAAAATTTCTTCTAATTCCTCAAAAAACTCTTCGTCTACTTGACGATAGCGAGACACTAGATCATTCACGCGTTCTGAAAAAGAATTGCGCGTTTTTGATAGTCCATCTTTAAATTTTTGTGTAACAGAATCGGTTTGCATTGTAATTTTTTCTTTTAGTTTCTTAAAAAAGCTCATTCGTACCACCCTTTCATTCTATGAGTTAAACATATTGCTTTGATTCTTCTAAACGAACAGAGACTAATTTCGATACGCCAGATTCCTGCATCGTCACACCGTACAGTACATCAGCTTCTTCCATTGTACCTTTTCGGTGAGTAATAACAATGAACTGTGTTTGATTACTAAATTTGCGTAAATACGTAGCGAAGCGATGAACGTTTGCTTCATCAAGCGCCGCTTCCACCTCATCTAGCACACAAAATGGCACTGGACGTACTTTCAAAATAGAAAACAGGAGGGCAATAGCTGTTAACGAACGCTCGCCGCCTGACAGCAACCCTAGATTCTGAAGTTTTTTCCCAGGAGGCTGGGCAACAATTTCCACCCCTGTATTTAATAAATCTTTCGGATCTGTTAATTTCAAATCCGCTTTCCCTCCTCCGAATAGTGAAGAGAACACTGTACCAAATTCATTGCGGATACGAGAGAACGTATCAGAAAAACGTTTCTTCATTTCCTCGTCCATTTCTTCAATCACTTGATACAGGGTATTTTTCGCTTCGTCGAGGTCCGCTCGCTGTGTATTTAAAAATTCATAGCGCTCTGAAACGCGTTCATATTGTTCAATGGAACCTATGTTTACGGTTCCTAATTCATCAATTGCCAGCTTAATGAGCTTGATTTTTTTTCTCGCTTCTTGAATATCCAATGTTAAAGGATACTTTTCTTTTGCTGCTTCAAAGCTAATTTCGTACTCTTCTGTCAGCTGCTGCAGACGGCTGTCTAGCTCTACGTCAATTCGATTGATTTTGACTTCTTCATCTTTTAAAGCATCCGTAATTTGTTTGTACTGGCGCTGCAGCTCTTTTACAATTCTCTCTTCGTCTTCAAGTTTATTCTGGGCTTTCAACCGCTCTGATCTGCAGTCATCCATTAATTGTAACGTTTCTGTCTTTTCTTTTATTCGCTCATGCGCCGCTTCTTCGAGCTGAAGTTCACCCGAGTCGTTGCTCGTGATTTCACTCGTTAAAAGAGAAAGATCATCTGTAGCTTCGGACAAACGCTGAATGGTTTGATCAAGCTCAAAGCACACTCTTTCATATTTTTCTTGCTGATTTGTGAGGAACTGTTCTTTTTTGGCAAGAAGCACTTTTACTTCTGTAAGCTCATGTTGAACCGTTTCTTTAGACGTTTGCTGCGTATGCTTGCGTGCAGCTAACTCTTCAATGTTTTTCTCTAATACATTTGCCTGCTGCTGATTTCCCTGCAAACTCGTATGCAGCTCATCAATTCGAGCGGACAAGCTCGTTTGGTCTTGTCTAAAGCTAGCAATATCATGATCGTACATCGTTAAGCGGTCATTCACTGCTTTTTCTTCGATGTCAATCTGCTTTACTTCTCGGTCAGATTCCTGCTCTTTGTCTTTCAAGCGTTCCACAAATGCCTGCTGTTTATTAATTTCCTGTTGAAGCTCTTCGATCTGTGACTTTTTGTCTTTTACATCTTGCTCGAGCACAAGCGTCTTTTGTTCCATCTCTTCTATTTTTGCCGTAATGGCTTCCACTTCACGCTGGCGGCCTAACAAAGAGTTGGACTTTTGCTTCATTGAACCGCCTGTCATCGAACCACCGGGGTTGACGACATCTCCTTTAACGGTCACAAAACGATAGCGATGCTGCACAAGACGGGCAAGTTCATTTGCACCTTTTAAATCATTGACAACAATAACGGTTCCAAGCAAATTTTTAATAACTCGGTCGTAGGTAGCTTCATATTTAACAAGAGATGAAGCAATTCCCACATAAGAGTCGTGACTCTCTAGCATAGAGATAGTTTGAGCCGGAATATAACGGTCTTTGACAGACGTCAGTGGCAAAAACGTAGCTCTTCCGTAACCGTGTTGTTTCAAAAAACCAATTGCCTGACGTGCACTTTGTTCGTCTTGAACGACAATATGCTGAGCTGCTCCTCCAAGCGCAATTTCAAGCGCTGTTTCATACTCTTTTGGGACATTGATTAGCTCCGCAATGGCACCTTTAATACCTGCAAGCTTCTCATCACGCGCTTTTAGCACTTCTTTTACACCGTGAAAATAACCTTCATAGTCTTCTTGCATTTCTTCAAGCATTTCTTTACGCGATTTTGTCTGCTGAACGTACTGATAAGCTTGATAAAGCGTAGACTCTTGTTTACGGTAGGCTTGTCTTAAGGACTCAAGCTTCTCTCCTTGCTGTTTATACACTTGTACAGCCTGCTGAAGCTCTTGACGAAACTGAGCGAGCCTTTTGATCGCCGCTTCTTTTCGCTGCGTTAATTCACGGCGCTGTTCGACGTATTGCTCGTTGGATTTTGTTAAGCGCTGCTCTTTTTCAAACGTTTGCATTTTTTGCTGCTCTAAAAATGATATTTCATTTCGAGCGGATGTTTGAGCGTTCGCTAATTCAAAATACTCGCTTTTCATCTGTTCAAGTTTTTCTTCTAAATTCTCACTGTACTGCCTGAACAACTGCTCCTGCTCAGTAAGCTTCATACGTATCTCTTGCACTTCTTTTTGAGACTGCTCAAGATCTTTTCCTTCATTATCTTTTGCTTTACTTAATTCTTGATGCTTATGAGTATACTCTTTTACTAAACGTTCCAGCTGCTCTTTATTTTGAAAAGCATTTTTCTTGCGCTCTTTTAATACTTCTTTTTTGCCTTCTAGCTTTTCCACTTCTTCACTTACATATAGTAGTTTTTTATGTAAAGAGTCTAGCTGTTCATCGATTTGCTGAATATGCAAACGAAGAGTCTGGATTTCTCCTTCACGCGTGCGAATATTCGTCGCGAGAGACTCTTCAAGCTGCTCGTGCTGAGCCATTTCAGCTTTTAACTTTTCCCATTTCTGATGAAGATCTTCAACTTCAAATACCGTAACAGCCACATCAATGTGCTCTAATTCTTCTTTTTTCTGCAAATAATCTTTTGCAATCGACGATTGAATCTGTAAAGGCTCTAACTGACCTTCAATTTCATGCAGAATATCTACCACTCGATTTAAATTTTCTTGCGTTTCGAGAAGTCGAAGCTCCGCTTTTCGTTTACGCGTTTTATATTTTAATACCCCTGCTGCTTCTTCAAAAATTTTACGGCGCTCGTCAGATTTACTGCTCAGCACTTCTTCTACTTTTCCTTGACTGATAATAGAAAAAGCTTCTCTTCCAAGTCCTGAGTCCATAAATAAATCGACAATATCTTTTAAACGGCACGGCTGGTTGTTAATAAAAAATTCACTGTCTCCTGAGCGGTACACGCGCCTTGTAATACTAACTTCATGATAATCAAGCGGAAGAAACTGGTCATCATTTTCCAAAGTCAGCGTTACGTCAGCCACGTTTACCGCACGGCGTGATTCGCTTCCTGCAAAAATAATGTCCTCCATTTTCCCTCCGCGAAGCGATTTGGCTGACTGTTCTCCAAGCACCCAGCGTATAGCATCCGTAATGTTGCTTTTTCCGCTTCCATTCGGTCCTACTACCGCCGTTACACCTGGCACAAAATCTATCGATACTTTTTCTGCAAACGATTTGAACCCTGCAATATCTAATCGTTTGAGGAACATAGAAATCCCCCCTCACACATGTAATCTTTTCATAGCAAATCCCCCTTTATAACGAATGCGTTAAGAGGGGGATCATTTTATTTCGTTTGACTTGCTCTAATTTTCGTAATAGCTACTTGAGCTGCTTTTTGCTCTGCTTCTTTTTTCGAACGGCCTACACCAATGCCGAGCTCTTCACCATTTAACGATACGCGAGATAAGAATTCGCGATTATGCGCTGGACCTTTTTCTTGCAAAACTTTGTATTCTAATTGTCCAACTCCATCACGCTGAATCACTTCTTGAAGCTGGCTTTTGAAATCCATCACATGAGAAAAAGCACCTTCATTAATTTTTGGAAAGACAACTTTTTTTAGAATCGTCACTACCGTATCAAGCCCTTGGTCTAAATAAAGAGCTCCGATAAATGCTTCAAACACATCGGCCAGTAAAGCCGGTCTAGATCGGCCGCCTGTCATCTCTTCACCTTTTCCAAGTAACACTAGTTTACCAAAATCCATTTCATTTGCAAAAGTAACAAGCGACGGTTCACACACAACTGCTGCGCGAAGCTTCGTTAACTCACCTTCACTCATCGTTGGATACTTTTTAAATAAAAATTGTGATACGGTTAGCTCTAATACGGCATCTCCTAAAAACTCAAGACGCTCGTTGTCCTCATACGGTCTTCTGCGATGCTCATTCACATAGGATGAATGTGTAAATGCTTGAAAAAGAAGCGCTTCATTTGTAAACTGAATACCAATTTCCTTTTGAAACTCTGCAAAATTTTGCTTGAATTTCACGTTCATCTTTCGATCTCGATTTGAATATTGTTTAGGCATAAAATACCTCCGCTTACCTGCTTCAATTGTTTCGTAGTTTTTTCCTAACATCTCTCATTATAAAACGAGGTATCCTAAAAGATACACTACCTTTTCAAAAAAAAGAGGTCTTTTTTTGAAATTCTTAAAAAGAAGAGAAAGCCCCGCTGTTTAACGGGGCTTTTCATACATATACTACAGATTAAATTTGGCTCTGTATGTAATTAACTGCATCTCCTACAGTTGAAATTTTTTCAGCTTCTTCGTCAGAAATTTCGATATCGAATTCCTCTTCAAGCTCCATTACAAATTCAACTACGTCTAGAGAGTCAGCACCTAAGTCTTCTTTGAAACTAGATTCTAGTTTCACTTCACTTTTGTCTACACCAAGACGATCAACAATGATTGTTGTTACGCGTTCTAGTACCTCTGCCATTGTTCTTCACCTCCCCTCAAGTCATTATAGATGATTTCCATCTAAAATACTATGGTTGAATAATAAAGTTTATCGGTCGCCTAGTAAACGTCCCTTTGTACTTTATCACCAAAATACACTTTTCGTAAAGTGCATTTTTTACATCACCATTCCGCCGTCAACGTGAATCGTTTGACCCGTAATATAACGGCTTGCATCTGATGCTAAAAACGCAACTGCGTTCGCAACATCCTCTGGCTGGCCGAAGCTTGCAAGAGGAATTTGCTTTAACATTTCCGCCTGCACTTCTTCATTCAATTTATCCGTCATGTCTGTTGCAATGAAACCAGGAGCAACTGCATTCACTGTAATATTGCGGCTTGCTAATTCTTTGGCAGTTGTTTTTGTTAAACCAATCACGCCTGATTTTGCTGCTACATAATTTGCTTGTCCAGCATTACCGCTGACGCCGACAATTGATGAAATATTAATGATGCGTCCTGCGCGCTGCTTCATCATTTGACGAGTAACGGCTTTTGTACACAAAAATACGCCTTTTAAGTTTGTATTAATAACATCATCCCATTCGTCTTCTTTCATACGCATAAGAAGATTATCACGTGTGATGCCCGCATTGTTCACTAAAATATCTACTGAACCAAATGTAGAAATCGCTTCTTTTATCATTGCTTGTACAGAATCACTTTCTGCTACATTTGCTTGTACAGCAATTGCATCCGTTCCTAATCCTTTAATTTCGTCCACAACTTCAAGAGCTTTCGCTTCGCTGCCAGAATAGTTTACAACTACTTTAGCACCAAGCTTTCCCAGCTCAACTGCAACGGCACGACCAATTCCGCGAGAAGCGCCTGTTACAACCGCAACTTTCCCTTGTAACATGTTATTCTCCCCCTTTTAGTGCGTCAATCGTTGATTTTAATGATGTAAGATCATTAACAGCATAAACAGCCGCACGGCGATTTACTTTTTTCACAAGACCTGATAATACTTTTCCTGGTCCAATTTCAACAAATGTATCTACACCTTCTGCAAGAAGCGTCTCAACTGTTTCTTCCCATCTCACTGGAGAATACAGTTGTTCCACTAGCTTGTTTTGAATATCTTGACTGTCAGTAACCGGCTTTGCTGTTACATTTGCTATGACTGGAACTTTCGCATCGCTAAAGCCCACTGTTTCTAGCGTATCACGTAATTTTTCGGCAGCTGGCTTCATTAAACTAGAGTGGAACGGACCGCTTACCACTAGAGGAATCACGCGTTTTGCACCTTTTTCTTTGGCAAGAGCTCCAGCTTTTTCTACGCCATTTACCGTACCTGAAATAACAATTTGACCCGGACAGTTAATATTTGCAAGCTGAACAGCGTCGCCTTCGCTTGTAATTTGAGCGGTAACAGCTTCTAAATCTTCCGCTGACATGCCAAGCACTGCTGCCATTGTACCTTGACCTGCTGGCACAGCTTCATCCATATAGCGACCTCTTTTGTGGACAGCAACAACAGCATCTTTAAACGATAAAGCCTCAGCAGCCACAAGCGCACTGTATTCTCCTAGACTGTGACCCGCAACAAAATCGGGTGTAATTCCGCTCGTTTTAAATGCTTCAAGAAGCATTGTACTCGTTGTTAAAAGAGCAGGTTGAGCGTAATAAGTTAAAGTCAATTCTTCTTGAGGGCCTTCAAAAATAATGTTTGAAAGACTGAATCCTAAAGCTTCGTCCGCTGTATGAATCAGCTTTTTCGCTTCCTCTGTTCCATCATATAAATCTTTTCCCATACCAACAGTTTGTGACCCTTGGCCTGGAAAGATAAAAGCAATTTTCCCCATTTCTTATCTCTCCTTTTCTTCATTCGCAGTTTGTTCGATTGCTTTTTGAATAGTGGAGGACACATTGTTTTCCACCATATTCACAGCTTGCTTAATCGCACTAAATACTGCATTCGCATCCGACGAACCGTGCGCTTTGATAACAGGCGCATGCAATCCAAACAGCCCTGCTCCTCCATATTCACTGTAATCCATTTTCGCTTTTAAACCCTGCAGCTGAGGCTTTAGCACCGCTGCGGCTAACTTGCTTTTTAACGTGCTCATTAATTCTTGTTTAATCATTGAAAACAAAGAAAGCGCCGTTCCCTCAATGCTCTTAAGAGTCATATTCCCTGTAAAACCATCTGTTACAACCACATCCGCTACGCCGTTTAGCAAATCACGGGATTCCACGTTGCCTACAAAATTGAGATCAGCGTTTTTTAGTAGCTGAAAAGCTTGTTTTGTTAAATCATTTCCTTTTTTATCCTCAGTTCCAATGTTCAACAGCCCCACTCTAGGAGCTTGAATGCCGCGTACTTTTTCGGCATACACAGACCCCATCACAGCGTACTGGAGCAAATGTTCAGGCTTGGCATCAACGTTTGCACCAACGTCTAGCATTAAAAAGCCTTTTCCATCTAGTGTCGGAAGCGTCGGAGCAAGTGCTGGACGTTCAATGCCTTTGATGCGACCTACAATAAAAAGTCCCGCTGTCATTAACGCACCTGTATTCCCTGCTGAAATACAAGCATCAGCACGACCTTCGGCTACTTCATTTGCCATTAATACCATAGATGCTTGTTTTTTACGGCGCACAGCTCGCACTGGCTCATCAGTTGCATCAATGGTTTCTTCTGTATGAATAATCGAAATACGATCTGAATTCGTTAAATACTTTTTTATTTCTGATTCGTTTCCAATTAACGTAATATGTAATTCTTTAAATTGAGCAGTAGCTTTTTCTACACCTTCAATAATGGCTTTCGGTGCATGATCTCCGCCCATTGCATCAATAGCTAGTTTCATGTTGCGTCTCATCCTTTTTATTATTTATCCTTTGTAGAACGATACATTTTAAAAGTGCCAGAGAACACTTGCTCTTGTCCTACATAGCTGTTTACCTCAACGGTGGTTCGCACTTCACTAGTTGACAGAACTTTCGCTTTTGCTATCACTCGTTCATGAAGCTTAACAGGGCGATGATAACGGATCGACGCATCTGCTGTGAGCGCTAGTTCATTGTTAATAACAGCGACAGCTAACGAATTAGCTTGCGCAAAAAGGTGGTGACCACGAGCAATTTGATTACGCTGAAACACATGCTCTGTTTTCACATCAAAAATAGATATCGCTGATTGATCTAGTTCAATGTCGATAACTTCTCCAATTACTTCTTCAATCGGAAGCGAACGCACTTCCTCGTCTAGTTGTTTTGAAGCTACATGCTTAATACGTTCTCGCAGTTCAGGAATCGACAACTCTAGGCGGTCTAATCGAATTGTTTGAACGCTCACTGAAAAACGGTCTGCTAGTTCTTCATCCGTAATAAATGGGTTTTCTTCAATTGTCGTTTTTAATAGCTGCTGTCTTTCTTTTTTACTGCGCTTCATTGTCCACCATCCGAACTTTTAATACTAGGTACTAATAGCAGTATATAATCATTACCTTCTAATTGCAACATTTTTCACATGCTGTATTCTGTGCATTGACGTCGTATTAATGGCCACCAGCCACTAACTCTTTCACTCTAAGCCGCTTTTTATCTTTATAGACGAAAAGAGATTGAGACATAAATAGATCACTTCAATCTAAAGATGAACAAATGGGATAAAGAAGCTTGTATAGATTGCTTGTTACACCGCTGTTATAATTTTCGTGCAAGATTTCGCTTTCCTCGGGCGGCCGGTGATCCTCCTCGTCCCTTACGCTTCTGCCGGGTCTCATCTATTCCACTTTCCCCGCAGGAGTGCCTTGCCCTTTACTCGACAGTTAGAAGCACCTACATATCTATCACCTACATGAAATCTACGTTCATCATCACAAGGAAAAAAATCCGAACGATTGATCGTTCGGATTTCCCTTCAACTAAAACAATTTGTTCCGGTCTCTTTTATTAATCAAACTTTTCTCCAGTTAATACGCCCGTTGCTTCTAATTGTATTCTCAGCAGCGCAAACTGATCTTCTGTCCAAAAGCTGTCGGAATTTACAAGCTTAGCAGCATCTTCTCGAGCTACTTCAAGCGCACGGTAATCGTGCACCATATCAGCTACTTTAAACTCAGGCATTCCGCTTTGTTTTCTACCAAAGAAATCACCAGGCCCACGAAGCTCTAAGTCTCTTTCTGATAATACAAATCCATCGTTTGTTTCCGTCATAATGGTCATTCGTTCTTTTCCAACTTCTGATTTCGGATCCGCGAGCAGAATACAATACGACTGTGCATCTCCTCGCCCTACGCGCCCTCTTAGCTGATGAAGCTGTGATAACCCAAAGCGCTCTGCATCGTAAATGACCATCACAGTTGCATTCGGTACGTTCACTCCTACTTCTACAACCGTTGTCGATACTAAAATCTGCACGTCATTTACGCTAAACTGTTTCATCACTTCTTCTTTTTCATCAGGTGACAATCTTCCGTGCATGAGACCAACGCTTGCTTTTCCATTAAAGTAGTGAGTGAGTGTTGCATGCACATCAATTGCATTTTGAACATCCAGCTTGTCCGATTCTTCAATCAATGGACAAATAACGTAAGCTTGTCTGCCGTCGTGTATTTCTTTTTCAACAAAATGTAAAATACGTTCCAGCATGTCATGTTTTACCCAGTACGTTTCAATGGCCTTACGCCCTGCTGGCATTTCATCAATAATGGACACATCCATTTCTCCAAACACCGTAATAGCAAGGGTTCTTGGAATAGGAGTGGCCGTCATAAACAGTACATCCGGACTCTCTCCTTTTTCACGTAAAACCCGACGCTGTCCAACTCCAAAGCGGTGCTGTTCATCCGTAATGACGAGCCCTAAACTATTATATATAACTTCATCTTGAATTATGGCATGTGTACCTACTAATACATGAACATCTCCGTCTTTCACTCGCTGAAGCAGCTCTCTTCTTGCTTTTCCTTTAACAGATCCTGTTAGCAGGCCTACGCTGATGCCTACCTTTTCAAGCATCGCAGTTAATGACTCAGCATGCTGTTCAGCTAAAATTTCAGTCGGTACCATTAAAGCACCTTGATGTCCCGCTAAAACAGTAGCGTATAAAGCAACCGCTGCTACGACTGTTTTACCTGACCCTACATCACCTTGCAGCAAACGATTCATGCGATAAGGCGATTTCATATCGTGCGTAATTTCGTTTACTACACGTTTTTGAGCGCTTGTTAACGGAAAAGGCAGCAAGTTCGTGAAGTTTACCAGCTCAGTTGAATCAAAAGCTTGCTTCATTCCAGGCGTTTCTTCTCTTTCGCGCTTTCTCAGCGCCTGCATTTTTAATTGAAAAAGTAGAAATTCTTCATAGACAAATCGACGTCTTGCTTGTTTTAAATCTTCATGATCACGAGGTAAGTGAATACTTCTAACCGCTTCTTCACGCGTTACTAGTTTGTACCTAGAACGAATAGAGGCCGGGAGCATATCCTGAATGCTGCTGCCATAATTCTTCAACGCAAGAGAGACGAACTTCCGCATTCCTTTGACCGTTAAGCTGCCTTTAACTGAGTAAACAGGCTCAATCGTTTGATTTTTAACAAACGGAGAAAATTGAAGCTCCTGCAAGTTAATCGTTTGCCGATGCTGATCCCATTTCCCCGTAACCGTAACAGTTTGATCGATTTCTAACTTTGATTTATAGTAAGGGCGATTAAAACAAGTAACCGTAATCAAATAGCGGTTTACTAGCAGCCGAAACGTAAGGCGCGAACGTTTTTTTCCGTAATACGTAAGCGAGGGGACGCTGTGAACCTTTCCTTCTACGGTGACCTTTTCGTCGTGCTTTGCTTCAGCCAAATCTTTTAACTCATAATCTTCATAGCGGTATGGGAAATGTTCTAACAAGTCATGCACACTGTGAATATGCATATCCTCTAATGCTTGTGCTGTTTCATCTCCAATACCTTTAATGGTTTTAATTGAAATAGTTGTTAGTTCATTCACTTTTATTTAATGCAATACCAAAGATCTTCGCTTCAAGCTCGCGACCTGTTGGTGTTGCCGCTAAGCCTCCTTGTGCAGTTTCTCGTAATGCAACCGGCATCGTTTGACCAATTTTATACATAGCATCAATGACTTCATCACATGGAATACGACTCGTAATGCCTGCTAAGGCCATATCTGCTGCAATCATTGCATTCGCCGCTCCCATTGCGTTTCGTTTCACACATGGAACTTCTACTAGCCCCGCTACTGGGTCACATACTAATCCTAGCATATTTTTGAGAGTAATTGCCATTGCTTCAGCTGCCTGACTCGGTGTACCTCCTGCCATTTCAACAATCGCTGCAGCTGCCATTCCTGAAGCTGAACCAACTTCTGCTTGACATCCGCCTGCTGCTCCTGAAATAGACGCATTATTGGCTACAACAAACCCAAAAGCACCTGATGTAAATAAAAATTCAATCATTTCTTTACGAGTTGGGTTTAGCTTATTTTGCACTGCAAACAGCGTTCCTGGCACTACCCCCGCAGATCCAGCAGTAGGCGTTGCACAGATTGTCCCCATTGCCGCATTTACTTCGTTTGTCGCTACAGCTTTGCTGACTGCATCTAAAATTAAATTTCCAGATAAAGATTTTCCACTTTGAATATAGTTTTGAAGCAGCACTGCATCTCCGCCTGTTAAACCTGTAACAGACTGTACCCCTTTTAAACCGCGTTCAACCGCTTCTTCCATAACCGTTAAGTTCCGATCCATTTTTTCCATGATTTCTTCACGAGTAACTCCCGTGATATCTATTTCCTGTTGAATCATAATCTCTGCAATTTTTACATTTTGACTTTCTGCTAATTCTACTAGTTCTGCTACGTTTCGAAACATAGTAACCTCCGCTATTATTCTGTCTTATTTTCACTTTAGAATCATCTATAACCACTCGGCTCCAGTTATTCTCTCAAGCCGTTCCTATTCGCTCTATCCTACTCAACCATTCTTGTTACTTGGATAATATGAGGCAATGTTTTTAACTCTTCAATTACATCATCTTCAATATTCGTATCCATTTCAATTGCCATAAGCGCTACTTCGCCGCGCTCTTTGCGAGATACTTCCATATGTCCGATATTAATTGAATGTTTCATCAAAATATTTGTAACGGTCGCAATGGCACCAAACCGGTCATTATGCACAACGAGAATAGCTGGATTCATGCCTGATAAATTTAATTCAAATCCGTTCAGCTCCGTAATTTGAATTTTTCCTCCGCCAATTGAAATTCCAACAACTTCAATTTCCTTTAATCCGTCGCTCATTTTGATGCGAGCAGTATTCGGATGATCGGTGATTGCCGCTTCCTCAACAAATGTGACGTCGATTCCTTCTTTTTTAGCCAAGTCCAAAGACTCCGGAATACGCTGATCGAATGTATCAAAATCTAAAATACCGCCAATCAACGCTACGTCTGTTCCGTGCCCTTTATACGTTTGAGCAAAAGAACCGTATAATGAAACCACAACTTTTGTCGGCTGCTTGCCAAAAAGTGTTCGGGCAACGCGTCCAATACGCGCTGCACCAGCCGTATGTGAGCTAGATGGTCCAATCATGACCGGACCAATAATATCAAAGACAGATTTATATTTCATAAGGATTTTCCCCCTGCTATTTAGACATTGTTATTACTTATATGTTACTTGAGCTTTTGACTTTTTGGAAGCTTTGTTTCACGCTCTTAAAAAATTTAAAAATTCTCATTTTTATTAGAGATTCACGCAAAAAAATAGCGGTGTATTTATCCATAAAAATAGGATAAGCACACCGCGTTTTTTGCTATATTATACAGGAAAAGATGAATTGTTTAAGCTGCTTCTTGCTCGGAAGCTACATCGTCTACTGTTTTAATTTTAAAGTTTTTAAAAACAACTGAACCTATAAACCCAGCTAATGCTCCCGCTAGTGCACAAAGTACTGCACAAATTGTGACCTTCACAGGGTCATTAAACCCAAACATCACTGCAAGTCCTGCGATTGGCGTTGCCGTGCCTGCAGCATCATTTACCAATCCGAACAGAGCCACAACCACACCGGCTAGTGCACCTCCAACAAAGTTTGTAATGTAGATAGGAATCGGATTTGCTGAAATAATATTCGCTTGTGTTAAAGGTTCAACTGCAACTGAAATGGTTGTACGGCGATCCCCAATTTTTAATCGATCAAACAGCACATAGTTCATGAAAGAAGAACCAAACACAGCAAGAGCTCCAATCGCCATAGGCAATCCCGTTAACCCTAGCATAGCCGTTAAAGCCATTGAGCTAAGCGGAGCCGTTGCTACTACTGTAATAACTCCCCCTAAAATAATTCCCATCAAAATAGGGCTAGCACTTGTTGTATCTTTAATAATTCCTCCAATATTTAAAAGAGTCGCATCTACAATAGGTGAGAATGCATTACCAATTAATCTTGTTAAAGGTGCTGCAATTAAGATGTTGCCTAATAAGTCTAGACCAGCAGGTGCCTTTTTCTCAATAAATTTCACTACAAATGCCATGAGGTATCCCGCAAAAAATCCAGGGAGCAAGCCTAGCCCTGAACACACCACCCCCATCATAAGAGCATATACTGGGGATACTCCTAACGCCAAAGCAACTAGTGCAGCTGCTGCAACTCCTCCCATTCCTCCTGCAGCCTTTCCAACTTCACCTAAGAATGAAATACCTAGTAAATCTCCTCCTACATATGACTGAAAGGCTTCTACGAGAAACGCAGCTACCGCTCCGCTTGCCAGAGCCCCCATTGCTTTCATGCCATAAGGTGCCTTGTTGCTAAACAACCAAAATAAAAATAAAACTAATAATAATAAACCTGTTCCTTTTAAAATATCCACTGTTGCCTCTCCTCTCATGCTGTTTTCTTTCACATTTGACTCAATCAGTTTTCAAAACTACCATACAAACGGGTTCTTTTCAACTAATATACCTAATATGACGAACGATTACAACATATAAAAATAAAATAGTTCGTATTTAACTTAAAAAACACAAAAAAGAAGCGCCCCTTGAGAGGAGTGCTTCTTTTTTTGTTATTCAATTGCAAAAATGTAAGAATATAAAGGTTGATCTCCTTTATGAAGCTCTACCTCAACTTCTTCAAACATTTCTTCTACAAACGATGTTAGCGCTTCAGCTTCATCGTCTGAGACATCCTCTCCTTGAAGAATCGTAAGGATTTCCGCTTCGTCATCAATCATATAAGTCAATAGCTTTTTCGCTGCTTCTAATTTCTCTGAATCTTTTACGACGATTTTCTTTTCGGCAATACCCATAAAATCGCCTTTAGCTAATTCAAGACCATCAATATTTGTATCGCGAACTGCATACGTTACTTGTCCTGTTTTTACGTGCTGCAGAGCTTCTGTCATTACTTCCTCGTTTTCTTTTAAGCTTTGCTGAGGATTAAATGATAGCAGCGCTGTCATTCCTTGAGGAACCGTTTTAGACGGGACAACCGAAACGTGACTGCCGGCAACAGCAGCAGCTTGGTTAGCAGCCATCACAATATTTCCGTTATTAGGTAAAATCAGTACCTGTTCAGCATTGGTTTCTTCAATCGCTTTGACAATATCCTCTGTACTTGGATTCATTGTTTGTCCGCCTTCAATGACAACCGTTGCCCCAAGGCTCTTGAACAATTCAGCAATTCCTTTTCCCATTGATACAGTAACAATGCCAAAGGGCTGTTTCTCAGCCTTTTTTACTGCAGGCTTTTCTTCATCTGAAACGATGCTGCTATGCTGTTCTCTCATGTTTTCAATCTTCATTTTAATTAAACTTCCATATTGCTGCCCGTAGTTTAACACTTCTCCAGGATGCTCGGCGTGAATATGAACTTTCACAATTTCATCATCAGATACGACAAGCAATGAGTCGCCCCATTTACTTAAATCTTGGCGAAACGTTTCTTCAGAAAATGTTTTAGCCGCGGGCTTATCCTCTTCCAGCCTTACCATAAATTCTGTACAATAGCCAAATTCAATATCTTCTGTATTCATATGGCTTTGCGCATGCTTATGATGCTCAGCATTTACAAGTTCATTCATCGAAGGAGCTGACATGGGTACACCCGGAAGTTTTTCACCTTTTAATTCAGCTAAAAACCCTTCATAAATTAAAACAAGCCCTTGACCTCCGCTATCCACTACGCCTACTTCTTTTAACACGGGTAAAAGATCTGGCGTGCGATTTAACGAAGCATTAGCTTCCTTAAGTACTTCTTCCATGAACAGAATCATATCAGATTGCTTTTTAGCAACAGCCGCTGCTTTTTTAGCAGTATCCTTAGCTACTGTTAAAATGGTTCCTTCGATTGGTTTCATAACAGCTTTATAAGCAGTTTCTACACCAAGCTCAAGAGCTTCAGCAAACTCAACTGTTGTAATCATTGACTTTTGCTCAACCGATTTCGCAAAACCGCGGAATAATTGAGATAAAATAACTCCTGAATTACCGCGCGCCCCCATCAATAAGCCCTTAGACAAAGCTTGACTCACTTGGCCGATATGATCAGATAGTTTATTTTTTACTTCTTTAGCACCAGACGTAATCGATAAGTTCATATTTGTTCCAGTATCACCATCTGGTACAGGAAAAACGTTCAGCGCATCTACATAATCTGCATTGTTAGATAGATGCTGGGCTCCTTGAAGCACCATTTCTCTAAACCGCTTTCCGTCCAACGTTGTCATTGACACGAATCTTCCTCCTTAATTAAACGTTCGTTACACGAACACCCTGCACATAAATATTTACTGAATCAACCGTTAGACCAACCGTTTGTTCCAGTGTGTATTTTACTTTTGTTTGCACATTATGAGCAATTTCAGAAATTTTTGTTCCATAGCTTACGATAATGTACATGTCGATATGTACGTCATCCTCTTCTTGTCTTACCACAATACCTCGTGTAAAGTTTTCTTTGCGAAGAATTTCTGTAAGACCATCTTTAAGCTGATTCTTTGAAGCCATTCCGACAATCCCGTAACAATCAACAGCTGCTCCTCCAGCAATTGTTGCAATTACATCTGTAGAGATATCAATTTGACCATACTTCGTTTTCATTTCGATGGACATACTCGTTCCCCTTTCTACTTTCATAGGTTATAAATATTCTACTATAATCAATCTCGTTTTAAAAGAGGCGTCCAGCTTGTCCCTTTTAAAGATGACAGTATCAGGTATCAACTTGTCTTAAAATTAAGTAATAGCCAAGTTATACCTATTTCTACTCTCTATATTATTGAACATAGATTCATTTTATATGTCAAGGAAAATTTCTTGAAAGCTTTTCTCCAGAACTATTGCATTCTCTTTAAGGCTGTGATAAATTAATATAGTATTTCTCAAAACAGAATTGAGTAGTTTTTTTGGTGTTAGGAGGGAAAATCATGGCACGCAAATGTGTAGTAACTGGTAGAAAAGCTCGTTCAGGTAACGCACGTTCTCACGCAATGAACGCTACTAAGCGTAAATGGGGTGCTAACGTTCAAAAAGTACGTATCTTAGTGAACGGTAAACCAAAACGTGTGTACGTTTCAGCTAGAGCCCTTAAGTCTGGTAAAGTTCAACGCGTTTAATCTTTATAATGAAAAAGCACCATATTTTATGGTGCTTCTTTTATTATTCCGGCGCTGTTAATCTTTTTTAAACGAATTAAGCATGACCTTTACGATGCCACCTAAAAACTTTGGAAGTTTGATTGTATAGAATTTCATACTGTCCCTCCTAACCGTCTCCACACTTTATCTCCTTTTAAAGAAAGCCCTATGTCCTGCTCTCATTTTCCATACTTCATCACAAGCAACGTTTATCATTGCTTCTTACCATCATTAATATGCCTTTTGTAAATGAAAAAGTACCTCTTTGTTGAATAAGTTCATTGCTAATACATAAAGTTGAGCCGAGTTCTACTTCATGCTTATTGAGCGGATATTTGAAACCTTCTAGCGTAAGCTCTTTTACACCGCCTGCAAAAGGAACGAATGAAATATAGTGAAACTCCTTTAAACGATCAACGTGATAAGTGCCTGGTTCAAACAATTGAATGACGTTTTGATTGTCAATCATTTGTACATTCGCTTTCTTTTTTAACCCTTTGTACAGGAGCTGAATGCTTCCAAACATGTGGTCAAGCCTTCCACCTGTTGCTCCAAAGATACAAATACTGTCCGGTTTTTGCTCTATTGCCCACTCAAAAGCAAGTTCCAAATCCGTTGCATCTTTTTCCGCAGGATACAATTCAACATCTTGTAATGCTTCTCTCACTAGCTTAAGCTGCTCATCTGTAATGGAATCAAAATCTCCGAATGCTTTTACAGGCAAAATGTCTTGTTGAAGAAGAAGGAATACGCCGCGGTCTACTCCTACCCACTTTACATCATTTGATTGGTGCAGGAGTGGCATATGTTCATCCGGTCCCCCTGCTAGAATATGAATTTTCATTATGTATATGCTCCTTTTCTATTAAAAAATGAACGAAATCAATATGTTTTCTTTATCCTAAAAGAAAAAGCTGCTGTGTACAAGTTCTACCCGTTGTACACAGCAGCTTTTATTACTTACGCTTGGACAGTTGTGCGAATTTGACTGATTGCGCCAGCTCGATCTTCTTGATTGTAAATAGCTGAGCCAGCCACTAAAACATTTGCTCCTGCTTCCACACATTTTCTTGCTGTTTCTTCATTAATTCCTCCATCAACCTCTACTTCAATAGAAAGGTGACGAATTTCAATAAGCTGAGAGATTTGCTCAATTTTCGGCAGTACACTTGGAATGAAGTTTTGTCCTCCAAAGCCTGGGTTCACCGTCATTAATAAAATAAGATCGATATCTTCTAAGATATGCTTCACCACGTCAATTGGCGTTGCAGGATTTAAAGCAACACCTGCTTTCATGCCGTGCTCTTTAATTAATTGAATGGTGCGGTGCAAATGAGTACACGCTTCAGCATGTACCGTTAAAATATCAGCACCTGCCTTTGCAAACATTGGAACGTATTGATCTGGGTTTTCAATCATTAAATGTACATCTAATGGCAGTGTTGTGACAGGGCGTACAGCCTCAACGATAAGCGGTCCAATTGTAATATTAGGAACAAAGTGGCCATCCATAACGTCTATATGGATGTAGTCTGCTCCACCTGCTTCAACTTCACGAATTTCTTCAGCAAGCTTTGAAAAATTGGCAGATAAAATGGAAGGTGCGATTTTTGTCATTTTTAATACCTCGGCTTTCTTTGCTTAATTTCCTCAACAAATTGCAAGTAATGTTCGTAGCGATAACTCGGAATTTCTTTTTGTTCGTATGCTTCTTTCACCGCACATTTTGGTTCTTTCACATGCAAACAACCTCGAAATTTACACTGTTCACTCAAACGCGACATTTCAGGAAAACAATCGGTTAACTCTTCTACTTCTAACGTTAAAAATTCCAGTGAGCTAAAGCCTGGCGTATCGGCTACTAACCCTTCACCAAACGAAATCAGTTCTACGTGACGTGTTGTATGCTTTCCTCTTCCAAGTGACATTGAAATATCATTTGTCTTTAACTCAAGCTCTGGTTTAAGTGTATTTAACAGTGAAGATTTACCTACACCTGACTGTCCGGCAATAACCGTTACGCGATCTTCAAATAACGGCTGAATTTGTTCCATGCCTTTTTCTGTGACTGTCGACGTTAAAATGACCTCATATCCTATTTTACGATATTCTTCGGCATATTGCTCGATTTCTTGCTTTTGCTGCTGTGATAAAAGATCTACTTTTGAAATACAAATAATAGGTTCAATATGATTAGACTCCACTAACACTAAAAATCGGTCAAGAAGCATTGTGCTAAAATCAGGTTCAATCGCTGAAAAAACAAGCAGCGCCTGATCAACATTTGAAATAGGGGGACGAACTAATTCATTTTTACGTTCTTTAATTTCAAGTATATATCCTTCAAGCTTATTTTCCGCCTGAAATACTACATTGTCACCGACTAAAGGCGTTACCTTCTTTTTACGAAAAACACCTCGTCCTCGACATTGCGTTACTTGTCCGTCATGAAGAACATAATAAAATCCGCTAAGGGATTTAATAATTCTTCCTTCTGGCATAACCTCACTCCTATCACTCTGGATATTCAACGTCTTTTTCTTCAATAACTTCCCCGTCTCGGACAATTTTATAAGACGCTTTTTCATTTTCATCAACTAAAACATCGAATGATTCTTTTGTTGTTTCAGTAATCGTTAGTTCTTTAGCAGGAACCGACATATCGTTATCTGCATCTTCGATATAAATTTGTACTTTTTGCGGCTTCGGCTTTTCCTCTTGTGTTTCGGTGACATCGCCTGTTTCCGTTGCGTCGCCTTCTTCCGTACTTGCTTCGGTGTCAGCCTCTTCTTTATACGGAATAGTCACATCCACTGACACCGTTTGAGGAGCTTTTGGCTCTTTGCCCATTGAGACCGTAATGCTGAGCTTATCACCTTGCTCGATACTCTGCTCCGCTGCAGGCTTTTGAGACATCACAAGACCTTTTTCAACAGTGTCGGAATACGCTGTTTTTACATCCACTTCAATATCTTCATCTGATGCATAATCTTTTACGCTTTTTTCCGTCCAGCCCGAGAAATCCTTTAATGTAATCTTCGGCGGACCTTTACTTACCCATAGCGTAACCGTTGTATCTTCGGGCACGACTTGTTCGGTTTCTTTAGGCGTCTGATCTGTAATATTGCCTTTTGGCTCTGTGCTTTCAACTTCGATGGATTGGATATCTTTATAATTCTGCTTTTCTAACAGACTCTTTACTTCCGTAAAGCTTCTTCCAATGTACCGGTTAAATGCTTCTTTTTTCTTTCCTGTACTTCGATAAATAATGACGTTAGATCCTTCTTTGATAACGTCTCCCGCTTCTGGCATCGTTTTAACCACGTCGCCTTCTTCCACTTCATTATCGGATATATCTTTAGGATTCTTCACTTTAAAGCCTAAAGAAACTAAATCGGTTACTGCTGATTCATAATCTTGATTATGTAAATCAGGAACCTTTACGTCTTTTGGCAGTAATAAAGCCGGAATAAATGTAACGGCGGCTACGCTAGCAGCTGCCAGCAGCAAAAAAATTAAAACAAGCGTTACAATCAGCTTGCTTTTGCCTTTTTTCTTTTTCTTCTTTTTTTTCTTAGGCTTTAATTCTTCTTCCTCTTGTTCTTCACGCTCTAAGTGAGGTGGTTTTCTCACAGGTACATGCGTTTCTTCAGATTCAACAAAATCCTCCTTAATAACTGGAATGGCTTTTGTCACTTCTTCATCATCAGGCACCGTAAACCTTTGTTCATTATAACGATTTGGATGAACAGCAGACTGTAAATCCGCTTCGAGTTCTTCGACGGAACTGTATCGGTAAAATGGATCTTTAGTTGTTGCTTTTAATACAACATTCTCCACGCTTTGAGGGATAGATGGATTCCACCTTTTTGGAGAAGGTGTTTCTGTCTGTAAATGTTTTAATGCAATTGACACAGCCGATTCCCCAGAAAAAGGGACTCGACCCGTTAGCAATTCAAATAGGACGATGCCAAGCGAATAAATATCAGAACGCTTATTCGCAAGCCCTCCCCTTGCCTGTTCAGGAGATAAATAATGAACAGAGCCCAAAACAGAATTAGTATGCGTAATGGTTGTAGAACTTAGTGCTACGGCAATGCCGAAGTCAGTAACTTTAATGGTATCATCATGATCAATTAAAATATTTTGAGGCTTAATATCCCGGTGAATAATTCCGTACTGATGAGCATGGGCAATAGCTGATGTAATCTGCGTCATAATATGTATGGCTTTATCAAGAGATAATGGTGATTCTTGCAGAATGTATTGCTTTAATGTCATACCCGGTACATATTCCATGATGATATAGTAAATATCTTCTTCTTCTCCAACATCATAAATGCTGACAATATTAGGATGAGCAATACTCGTAGCAGATTGTGCTTCTCGATGGAAACGCTTTATAAACGCATCGTCACTTGCAAAGTCTAAGCGAAGCACTTTAATTGCCACATCACGATCCAAAATCATGTCGCGACCTAAATAGACGTTTGCCATTCCGCCTCCACCAATTACTTGCAATACCTTATAACGGTCGTTTAGCCGTCTACCTATTAGCAACACTCTCACCCACTTTCAGATGTAAAGTCCACAATTGCAAGTGTAATATTGTCTTCTCCACCAAGCTCATTTGCTAATTGAATCAGGCTCGTACCCTTTTCGTGAAGTGATGAACTTGTTGATAACGTTTCGTTCAGCTTTTGTTCCGTTACCTTATTTGTCAGTCCATCTGAACATAATAATAATCGATCTTCTTTTTCCACTTCAATTGTTTTTACATCTAAACTAACATTTTCTTCGGTACCTAGTGCTCGCAATAAGATATTTTTTCGTGGATGATGCTCAGCATCTTCTTTTGTGATTTGACCATTTTTTACCAATTCATTCACAAGAGAATGATCTTCTGTTACTTGTTGAAATCCATATTCATTGGAAATATAGCACCTGCTGTCTCCTATATTCCCAATCGCACAAAACGTATCGGCGCATAAAGCAAGTACAACTGTCGTACCCATGCCTTTACACTCTTCATGCTCCTGAGCATACTGATAAATATCTTGATTAATTTGTGAAACATGCGTACGAATCCACTGGGTCGCCTCATCAGGAGACGTTACTTTGTCCGCTTCTTCCCACGCTATTTGCAATTTTTGAACCGCCATCTCACTGGCGATGTCGCCAGCTCGATGACCTCCCATACCATCAGCCACAATTGCAAGCAGCTGATTGTGTTGGTTCAAAAATACCCCTCCGTTATCTTCATTGTGTTGTCTAACTCTCCCTCGGTCTGTCATGAAGACAGTTGCCATACAATCACCTCGTCTCTTCTTTACGCTCCTTCGCACGTAATTGGCCACAAGCTGCATCGATATCATGACCTTGCTCACGTCGAATAGTCACGTTAACGCCACGCTTTTTAAGCGTACGTTCAAATGCAAAAATCTGTTCACGCGGTGTACGAACATAATCACGCTCAGGCACATAGTTTACCGGAATCAAGTTCACGTGACATTTAACGTCTTTAATCAAATCCGCTAATTCCTCCGCATGCTCTACTTGATCGTTTACTCCTCCGAATAGACCATACTCAAAGCTAATACGTCTTCCCGTTTTATCCGTATAATATTTAATGGCTTCCATCAAATCAGGAAGTTTATACGCACGGTTAATCGGCATTAAGCGTGAGCGGATGTCATTGTTTGGAGCGTGAAGTGAAATCGCAAAATTGATTTGCATTTTTTCATCAGCAAACTTATAGATTTTCGGAATGATTCCACTTGTCGATACCGTGATATGACGTGCACCAATATTTAATCCATCATCACTGTTAATTGTTTTTAAGAAGCGAATCATTTCATCATAGTTATCAAACGGCTCCCCAATACCCATAATTACGACAGAGCTCACGCGTTCTCCTTGTTCATCTAGCGCTTTTTGTACTTTTACTACTTGCGCTACGATTTCTCCAGCTTCTAAGTTACGCTTTAAACCTCCAAGAGTAGACGCACAGAACGTACAGCCGATGCGACATCCAACTTGAGTCGTTACGCAGACAGAATTTCCGTATTCATGACGCATAAGCACTGTTTCAATCGTATAACCGTCATGAAGTTCGAATAAAAACTTCATCGTGCCGTCTCCAGACGTTTGCTGAACGACTGTTTTTAATGTCGTTAGTGCAAATTTGTCTTTTAATTGTTCACGTAACCCTTTAGATAAGTTTGACATATCGTCAAAGTCCGTTACGCGTTTAACATATAACCAGTCAAAAATTTGTTTAGCACGGAACTTCTTATCACCATGTTCCACTAACCAATTTTCTAGGTCGTGCATTTCTAATGAATAAATAGATGGTTTTTGCGTTTTTTCTTCTGCTTTTGCTTTTCTTTTAGCTACTTCTTCCATTTTTACACCTTCTTCTGTAAACATGTTTTACACCTTCTTCTGTAAACATGCAATATAAAATCCATCGCTTTGTGCATCTGGCAGCAATTGAATTTCACCATGTTCTACGTTTTGTTTAAGCTTTTGCGGCATGCGTGCAGCAAGCGTTTCGTCTTTTTGAAAATCAGCATGATCTGCTAAAAATGCTGCTACAACATCCCCATTTTCATCCCGGTCAATTGTACATGTACTATATACAAGGGTCCCACCTTTTTTTAATAAAGGCGCAACCGCATTTAAAATATCTTGTTGAATACGCGCCAGCTGCTTTACATCCTGCTCAGTTTTTGTATATTTCAAATCAGGTTTACGTCTCATCACACCAAAACCTGAGCACGGAGCATCTACTAAAATGCGGTCAAACATTTCTTTATCAAACTGTTCGCCGGCTTTGCGGCTGTCTTGAACAGTCGGCTCAATATTGGTAAGATGCAGACGCTCTGCCTGCTGGGCAATCAGCTTTACTTTATGGTCATGAATGTCCAAGGAAATAACTTTACCACTGTTTTTAAGCTGCTCTGCAATATGAGTTGATTTTCCTCCCGGTGCAGCACAGCTGTCTAAAATCAGCTCTTCTGCCTCTGTACCTAGCGCATGAGCTACTAACATAGAGCTTTCATCTTGAACGGTAAACATTCCTTCACGAAATGCTTGTGTATGAGCTGCATTTCCTTTTTGAACTTCTAGCGCTTCTTCTACAAAATGGCCTGGTTCTACAACAATACCTTCTTTTTCAAGCGCTTCTTTTACTTCATTTTGCGTAAAGCGTGCACTGTTTACTCGGATTGTTTGTTTAGGGGCCATTAAATTAGCTAAACAGATTCCGCGTGTTTTGTCCAATCCATATTGTTCCACCCAGCGTTTTACAAGCCATACTGGATGACTCGTTTCGATTGCCAAGCGTTCCACAGGATTTTGTATTTCGTCTAAAGAAGGCGTGCCGCTGCGCTGAATATTTCGTAAAACGCCGTTTACCATCGAGGCAATTCCTTTGTGACCTCGTTTTTTAGCAATTTCTACTGCTTCATGAAGGATTGCCCGGTCAGGTACCCGGTCTAAATACATCATCTGATAAAGAGATAAACGAAGCAGCACTCGCACCCAAGGCTGAAGTTTTTTGGGATTTTTCAAGAAAGGGGCTAACCCGTAATCTAACGTATCGCGTCTTTGAATCGTTCCATACACAATTTCCGTTAACAGCCCTGCATCTTTCCCTTGAATACCACGTTTTTGTATACTGTTATTTAACAATAAATTGCTGAATGCTTGATTTTTTTCAATAGCTAGTAAAATATCTAAAGCTATGTCTCGAACGTTGTACTTACTCATTGACATCCCCTAATACTGTTCCGACTTCAACAGATGTACCTCGTAAATACTGCGCTGCATCCATACGTTTTTTTCCAGCCGGCTGAAGTTCCGTCACTTTAATAGCTGTTTCATTTCCAGTTGCTACTACAAATCCGTCCTCTTCAAGTGATAAAACGGTACCCGGTTTGCCTGATGCGGATACTTTCTCTCCCCACCAAATTTTCATGACTTGACCGTCTGCTGTTGTATAAGCAACGGGCCAAGGATGAAGTCCGCGGATATGGTTATAAATTTCTTCTCCTGTACGGGCCCAATCAATTTTCTCTTGTTCACGCTTAATATTAGAAGCAAATGTCGCTTCATCATCGTTTTGTTTAACCGGCGTAATTTCACCTTTCACAAGAGAAGGAATGGTTTCTGAAAGCAATTTTGCACCAGCCGCGCTGAGTTTATCATGAAGTGTGCCCACGTGATCACGTTCTTCAATCGGAACTTCTACCTGTGTTAAGATATCACCTGCATCTAATTTTTCTACCATATACATAATTGTAACACCAGTTTTCGGCTTACCTTGTAGAATTGAATAGTGAATCGGCGCGCCTCCGCGCAGTTCAGGTAACAGAGAAGCATGCACGTTAATACAGCCGTATTTAGGCGCTTCTAAAATAGGAGTTGGTAAAATTTGACCAAAAGCCGCTGTTACAATTAGGTCAGGCTCATACGCTAACACTTGCTGATATTCTTCTTCTAAACGAATCTTTTCTGGCTGCAGTACAGGTATTTCATGTTTTAACGCCTCCACTTTTACAGGAGGAGGTGTTAATACGCGCTTGCGTCCTTTTGGTCGGTCCGGCTGTGTAACCACTGCGACCACTTCATATCCATCTTTAAGTAATGTTTGTAAAACCGGCACTGAAAAATCCGGCGTTCCCATAAATACGACTTTCATCGTGTAAAACCTACCCTTCTAGTTCATCCTCTTCGTAATACTTTGTTACTTTTTCCGTGAACAATACGCCGTGTAAATGATCAATTTCATGTTGAATTGCTCGTGCTAAAAAACCTTTTGCTTCTATAAAATAAGGTTTTCCTTTACGGTTTTGCGCACGCACTTTCACATAATCAGCTCGAGCCACGTCACCAAAAAGGCCCGGAAAACTTAGGCAGCCTTCTGGACCGATTTGTTCGCCTCGTTGCTCAATAATTACCGGATTAATTAACTCAATTTTACCGTGTCGGTCGTCCACGTCTACCACTGCCACTTGCTGCAGCACTCCTACTTGAGGAGCAGCTAGACCCACACCGTCTGCTTCAAGCATTAAATCATACATGCCGTTTAGTAATTTCGCTAATTTATTATCAAAGTTTTTAACGACTTCACACTCTTGTTCAAGTACTTCATTAGGATGGTAAACAAGCTTAAGCTTAGCCAAATAGGCACCTCCTTTATTCTTTCTATTTATATCCAAAAAGCTTCTTCTTTAACGCCATCAAGACGACTAGTTACATCATCGAGTATGGATTCAAATCAATGGTAATCGTTAAATTTTCTTTCTGCATTTCCGCTTGATAACGTTCTAATATATATTTCAACAGCGGAATCAGGCTTGGTTCCAGCTTGTATTTTAACATGCATTGATAGCGATATCTATCTTTTATCTTAGCAATCGGAGATGCGACTGGCCCTAAGATCGTTGTTTGCGGCGAAAGTTTCTGACGCAGATACTGCGAAATTTTGTCTGTAACAGACACCACTTTTGCAATATTTTCATGAGATACCGTTACAAGCGCCAAGTAAAAGAAAGGCGGATATTTATGCATTTTACGAATTTCCATCTCCTGCTTATAAAACGCATCGTAATCATGCTGACTCGCAAGTTGAATACTGTAGTGCTCAGGCGTGTACGTTTGAATCACTACTTCTCCTGGAAGCTTGTGGCGTCCTGCTCTCCCGCTTACTTGAGTTAAAAGCTGAAACGTTTTTTCAGATGCACGAAAGTCAGGTAAATTCAGCATCGTATCTGCTGTTAAAACTCCTACAAGCGTGACGTTTGGAAAGTCTAGTCCTTTCGCAATCATCTGCGTCCCTAGTAAAATTTGCGCTTCTCCACTTGCAAACTTGTTCAGGAGCTTTTCATGCGCGCCTTTTCGGCTTGTCGTATCAACATCCATTCGAACGACTCTAGCCTCAGGCAGCACTTTTGTTAATTCTTCTTCCACTTTTTGTGTACCAGATCCAAAAAAGCGGATATGTTCGCTGTGGCATTCTGGGCACTCAGTGTGCACATGCTCTTCGTGTCCGCAGTAATGGCATTTTAATTTATTTTGATAGCGGTGATACGTTAGTGAAATTTCACAGTGCTCACATGTCGGAACGTAACCGCAGTCCCTGCACATAACAAAAGAAGAATGACCTCTTTTATTTAAAAATAAAACGATTTGCTCTCCTTTTTCCAAACGGTCTTTCATCTTTTCAAACAGCATAGTCGAAAACATAGAGCGATTGCCGCCGCGAAGCTCTTCTCTCATATCAACAATATCCACCGACGGCATTGATGACTTATTCATTCTTTGCTTTAACGTCAGCAGCTTATACACACCTTTTTGCGCTCTTGCAAAGGACTCAAGCGTTGGCGTTGCACTTCCTAAAATGACGGGACACTGATGATGCTGCCCTCGGTAAATGGCTACATCTCTTGCATGATAGCGGGGGTTTTCTTCTTGTTTATAACTCGTCTCATGTTCTTCATCGATAATAAGAAGGCCCAAGTTTTCAAATGGAGCAAATACAGCAGAGCGGGCCCCTACCACAACGGATACTTCTTTTCGCTGAATTTTTCGCCATTCATCGTATTTTTCTCCAGTAGACAAGCCGCTATGAAGCACAGCAACTTTTGAGCCGAATCGCTCTTTAAAACGCTTGACCATCTGAGGAGTAAGTGAAATCTCCGGAACAAGCATAATCGCTTCTTTCCCTTTTTTTAACACTTGATCAATTGATTGGAGATACACTTCCGTTTTTCCGCTCCCGGTTACTCCGTACATTAAAAACACATCGTGAAGATTTTCTTCGATGTCATGCAGAATTGGTGCGATTGCCTCAGCTTGTTCATCCGTCAATTGAAAAGGCTTTGATGGTGTAAAGTATCGGTCTTGATAAGGATCACGGTATATTTCAATTTCCGTTTCCGCTAAGAGTCCTTTGGTAATCAGCGCTTTTATAGGAGCCGAGGTAATCTGCAAACCTTCCGCTAGTTCTTTTATGGCTACTTCTTCATTTCGATCGAGCATAAAAGACAGCACTTGTTTTTGCTTTTCTGCCTGCTTATTTAACTCGCTCATAAACTGCTGAATGTCTTCAAGGCC
This sequence comes from Priestia aryabhattai B8W22, assembly GCF_000956595.1. GTDB lineage: Bacteria > Bacillota > Bacilli > Bacillales > Bacillaceae_H > Priestia > Priestia aryabhattai. The sequence goes on from NZ_JYOO01000002.1 coordinate 216,735, forward strand.
TTGATTCAGTTTTACGCCTTTTGCCGTTTTTTTGTTTCCTTTGTTTTTCACGACATAGACGACTTCAATTAGACCTTTTTGAATATCACGGTGAAAAGCAGGAGCAGCAGCTGTTTTTTCTACTTCACTCCACTTCAGCGAGGATCTTGACTGAAAAAACGGCTTGACTTGCTCATGAAGCTGTTCGTATGCCTCTTTTGAAAGGAGTGACAGTTCTTTATCATATTTTGCTTTCATCGCCGCAGGCAGCATGACTTGAAAAGCTGATATCATAAAACAAAGCGTTTTTTCGGTTAGCCAGTGCCCAATCTCTAACAGTTCAGGAGTCAGAACCGGCGTTAAATCAAGCAGGTCAGCAATTGGTTTAACACGCTTGACTTCGGCCTCTTCTTTAAGGGCCACCACAAACCCTTGAACTTTTCTAGGACCAAACGGAACGACAACTCGCATACCCGGAACAATAATCCCTTTCCATTTGTCAGGAATAGCGTAGTCAAAAGCACGATCTGTTTGTTTAGCAGCCACGTCCACAATTACACTAGCTACACTCATTTTCTCAGCCCTTCTAACATTTCCTTCACTTCTTTTAACACCTCGGTAGCTACATCGTGTTTTGAAAGAATGGGAAGTTCTTTAGACTCTCCGCTTCGCTTATAGAGCGTCACAATATTTGTGTCCGTCCCAAAACCTGCTCCTTCTGTCGTCACGTTATTGGCTACAATCATATCCAAGTTTTTAGATGCAAGTTTCTTTTGTGCATATTCATCCACTTGTTCTGTTTCTGCTGCAAAGCCGACTAAAAGCTGGTGTTCTTTTCGCTCTCCAAGCGTGCGTAAAATATCTGTTGTTCTCTCTAGCTCTAATACTGCTTCACCAGGCTGCTTTTTCATCTTTTGATCAAACACATGCTTTGGCCGGTAATCTGCCACTGCGGCTGATTTAATGACAACATCTGCTTCATGATAGCGCTGCATAACAGCTTCAAGCATCTGCTGCGCACTTTCAATTTGAACAACCTGGACCCCTTTTGGATACTCTAAATTCGTCGGTCCCGTTACAAGTGTTACCGATGCACCTAACTTAGCAGCTTGTTCTGCAAGGGCATAGCCCATTTTCCCGGTAGAGCGATTGGTGAAAAATCGGACGGGATCAATGCGTTCTACTGTAGGTCCTGCTGTAACCAATACATTAATACCTTCAAGGATTTTTTGTGTATCTGATACTTTGGAAAAATAAGAGCCGATTAGTAAAACAATTGTTTCTGGCTCTTCAAGGCGACCTTTTCCTACATAACCGCATGCCAAATACCCTTCTCCTGGTTCTACAAAAGAGTAACCAAATGATGAAAGAGTGCTCATATTTTTTTTAACAGCGGGATGATCGTACATATGAACATTCATTGCAGGCGCAATCCACACAGGTGCAGTAGCGGCCAGCAGCGTTGTGGAAATCATATCATCTGCAAGACCATTTGCTATTTTCCCTATCATATTAGCCGTAGCAGGAGCCACTAAAATTAAATCGGGCCAATCTGCTAAATCAATATGTGCAATTACAGATGGATCTTTTTCATCAAACGTATCTGTATAAACTGGGTTTCGAGACAGAGCTTGAAACGTAAGCGGCGTTACGAACTCGCGTGCTGAAGCAGTCATCATTACTTTAACTTCCGCTCCTGCTTGTACTAATTTACTTGTTAAAGCTGCGGCTTTATATACGGCGATTCCGCCGCTAACACATAATAAAATTCGTTTTCCCTTCATCATTATGCCCCCATCTATTTATCCCGCTCAACCAGCATCCGCTTGTTTACTCGGGTAACTATCTAAAGCTTTTCAATTCAATTATTATACCATTTTTGTAGTGAGACATTCACTATCCTGCTTGAATACAAACAAAAGCATCAAAAAAATAACAACCTATAAAGTAGGTTGTTATTTTTTCACTTACTGATGTTTAGAGTCTTCTTCTGCTACACCTTGCTTATAGCTTAATTGTTCAGCATTAATTTCTTCTAAAGCACAGCCTACAAACTTATAAGAAACCGGCTTTTCAATCGGCGTATCATTGTGAAGCTGTAATTGACGAGCACGTTTTGCAGCTACTGTCACAAGCGTGTACTTAGAATCTAATTTTTCCATTAGAGAATCAATTGATGGATAAAGCATGTTTATTCTACCTCCAGCATTCTTTTATAGCGCGCAGAAATACGATCACGACGGCAGTGTTCAGCCGTTACGATAGCACGGATGCGAGCACAAGCATTTTCTACTTTGTCATTTTCTACAACATAATCGTAGGCGTCCATAAGTTCAATTTCTTCTTTTGCCACGCGCATACGGTTATTGATTAAGTCTTCTGTTTCAGTACCGCGGTTTACGATACGACTTTTAAGCTCTGATAAACTCGGCGGTGCCAAGAAGATGAACAAACCTTCTGGAAATGCTTCTTTCACTTGAAGAGCACCTTGCACTTCAATTTCTAGAAATACGTCTTTTCCTTCAGATAACGTTTGTTCTACATAATCAACCGGGGTACCGTAGTAATTGCCTACGTATTCAGCCCACTCTAATAATTTCTTGTTTTCAATCATGCGCTCAAACTCTTCGCGTGGTTTGAAGAAATAGTCAACGCCGTCTACTTCACCTTCGCGGGGCTTTCTTGTTGTTGCAGAGATAGAATACTGCAATTTAATGTCTTCTTGCTCAAACAATGCTTTTCGTACCGTTCCTTTTCCAACACCTGATGGTCCGGAAAGAACAATTAATAAACCTCTTTCAATCATCGGTTCAAGTGACCTACCCTTCTAATAATTCTTCTTTGTTTATAAGTCGCTGCGACACAGTTTCTGGCTGTACAGGAGCTAAAATAACATGATCGCTATCCATAACAATAACAGATCGTGTTTTGCGTCCTTGCGTTGCATCTATTAAAGAGCCTCGATCTTTTGCATCTTGAATAATGCGTTTGATTGGAGCTGATTCAGGATGAACGACAGAGATTATACGATTAGAAGAAATAAAATTCCCAAATCCAACGTTCACTAATTTACCGCTCATAAGAAGCCTCCTGCTATACCAATATAATCTTTATCTTCCACGAAGGCTATTCAATATTTTGAACTTGCTCTTTTATGCGTTCTAATTGTGCTTTCATACTAATAACATACTGAGCAATAGTACCATTGTTTGCCTTCGCACCGATTGTATTCATTTCACGATTCAGCTCTTGAACAAGAAAATCCAGCTTGCGTCCTACTGAATCAGGTGTATTTAATGCTTGAATAAATTGTGATACATGACTTTGAATTCGCGTAAGTTCTTCGCTAATATCTGCTTTTTCAGCAAAAATAGCTACTTCAGTCAGCACTCGCTGCTCATCGAAAGTACCTTCTAAATAGTCGCTCAGCTTTCTTTTAATACGCTCGCGATATTGTTCAGCAACTTCAGGAGCAAGCTGTGTGATTTTTTCGCGAATGTCTTGAATATCCTGTAAGTATCCCATTAAATCGTGGTACAGCTCTGATCCCTCTCGTTTCCGCATATCCACTAACTGATGAACAGCAGCTTCAACGGCTTCAAAGATTGCACCATGAATACTCGTCTGATCAGCTTCTTCTTCATAAGTTGTCATCACTTCAGGCATGTGTAAAATGTCTCGAATTTGAACAGATTGTGATAGCCCGTGCTTTTCTTTCACTTGCTGCAATGCATTCATGTATTCATCAAGCAGCTGCCAATCCGTCTGCAGTTTCTTTTTTGCCATTTCTTCACCTGAAATAGTAACAAATACTTCTACTCTACCACGTTTTATGTATGTTTGAACGATTTTTTTTATTTTATCTTCAATTTCAATTAATTGTCTTGGCATACGGATAACAATTTCACAAAAACGATGATTAACAGACTTCATTTCCACTGTTACTGATCGATTTTCCACTTCCGCTTTTCCGCGGCCAAAACCAGTCATACTTTTTATCATTATCATCACATCCACTATGTACATCTTACATAAAAAGTATCATAAAAGAAAGTGTTAGCAAAAAAAAGAAATCTCTCTTCTTTATTCAACCTGTAAAGGCTGCCTTCATGAGTTTTCTCATTTGGGACAGCCTGTATTAAAGTATAGCACAATTTATGAAGGTTTTCTTGTTAAAAGTGAACCAGCAAGTAAAAAAGTTGGAAGGCTTGCAAGTCCTAAAATAACGAGCCATTCCCGCGGTGCAATGGCCATTGTATGGAAAATAGGCTGCAGCGGCGGATAGTAGATGGCCACCAGCATAAGGATAATAGATGAAATAACAGCTCCTACAAGATATAAGTTCTGAAATGGATTCCGATCAAAAATTGATTTTTCACTTCGGCAGTCAAATACGTGAATAAGCTGTGCCATGACAAGCGTGGCAAATGCAATCGTCTGAGCATACTGCAGCCGATCTGGATCATTGTCGTAGACAATCATGAACGCAGCAAGTGTAGCAGCTCCAATTAAAAATCCACGGCTGACTACTTTCCATCCTAATCCTCTTGCAAAGATACCTTCGCGCGGATGCCTTGGATGGCGCTTCATCACGTTGTCCTCTGGCTGGTCTAAGCCAAGAGCCATCGCAGGCAAACCGTCTGTTACTAAGTTTACCCATAGTATCTGAATCGGCACTAGCGGAAGCGGAAGTGCTAAAATCATCGCAAAGAGCATAACTAAAATTTCTCCTACATTTGATGCAAGCAAGTAACGGATAAACTTCCGAATATTTTCATAGATATTTCGCCCTTCTTTGATCGCTGATTTAATAGTGGCAAAATTATCATCAAGCAAAACGAGCGAAGACGCTTCTTTTGCTACATCTGTCCCGGTGATGCCCATCGCAATGCCTATGTCTGCTGCTTTAATAGCCGGTGCGTCATTTACGCCGTCGCCCGTCATCGCTACAATGTGATCTTTTGCTTGAAGAGCTTTAACAATTTTAAGCTTATGCTCAGGTGATACCCTCGCATATACATAAACATCATCTACTACTTCTTCTAGCTCTTCCTGCGTCATTTTGGATAAATCCGTTCCTTCCAAGACTTGACCGTTTTTCGGTAAAATTCCGAGCTGTTTTGCAATCGCCTGTGCTGTAATAACATGGTCCCCTGTAATCATAACGGTTTTGATGCCTGCGTCTCGGCATTCTTTGACCGCTTGCTTGACCTCTGGTCTTGGCGGATCAATCATTCCTTGAAGCCCGAGGAAAGTCAGGTCTTTTTCTGCTTCCTTCTCTGTATGAACACTCTCATGGTCTCCTAACGGCCGATAAGCAATAGCAATGGTTCGAAGCGCTTGGCTAGCTAACTGATCAATCGCTCCTTTTACTTCATTATGAACCGTTACCGACAGCGTTTGTTGTCTGCTTTCCCACAGAACATTTTTGCTGTTTATAAGCAGCACATCCGGAGCACCTTTTGTTATAACATAGCGCTTATGAGATGCGTCTTCAATGACTACACTCATCATTTTACGCGTTGAATCAAATGGAAACTCTTCAATAATCGTAAACTGTTTTTGAATGTTTTCTTTTGTCAGCCCTGCTTTCATCGCGGCAACAAGCAAAGCCGCTTCAGTAGGGTCCCCGTCGATAACATATTCTTTATCTTTTCTCGAAATGGACGTTTGATTGCAAAGCAGACCAAACACCAAAAGCTGCTGCAGCGGTTTTTCACTCCGTGTATCCACTTCTCTTTCCTCTCGTGAAAATATGCCAGTAGGTTCATACCCTGTCCCTGATACTCTCCACGTCATCCCTCCCGACCAGAGGTGAGTAACCGTCATTTTATTTTGCGTTAATGTGCCCGTTTTGTCTGAGCAAATGACTGACGCGCACCCTAGTGTCTCAACAGCAGGAAGTTTGCGAACAATGGATCTTTGCTTAATCATGCGCTGTACACCAAGAGATAGCGCTACGGTTACGATGGCAGGAAGACCTTCGGGTATGGCAGCAACAGCTAAGGACACTCCCGCTAAGAACATACTGTATAAATCATGGCCTTGCAGCACACCAATACCGACAACTAATACAGTAAGTGCAAGAGCTACAACGATTAAAATTTTGCCTAATTGCTCTAATTTCCGTTGAAGAGGAGTAATCATGGCTTCAGCATTTTGAAGTAAATCAGCAATTTGTCCCATTGCTGTTTTCATTCCAATCCCTACAACGATACCTGTTCCGCTTCCTCGCGTTACAAGGGTACCCATGAACGCCATATTGTCCTGATCTCCAAGCGGTACTTCATCTCCTGACAATGCTTTTATTTGCTTAGCAACAGGCAAAGACTCTCCCGTAAGCGCTGATTCTTCAATTTCTAGACTTTTGGCTTCCATAATCCGAACGTCAGCTCCGATACGGTCTCCGCTCGAAAACTTTACAATGTCTCCTACTACCAGCTCTTTAGATGGTAACTTAACCCACTTCCCTTCACGCATGGCTGCTACTTGAGGAGCAGAAAGCTCTTTTAATGCATGAAGAGATTTCTCTGCTTTTCTTTCTTGGAAGAACCCTAAAAATCCATTAATTACCACAATGGCAATAATAGCAATCGCATCGATGTATTCTCCTAAAAGCCCTGAAATAAGCGTGGCAGCTAGTAAAACCAGTACCATAAAATCTTTAAACTGCTCTAGAAACACAAGAATGGCTGGTTTTTTCTCTCCTTCAGTCAATTCATTAAACCCTTGTTGCTGCTGACGTGCTTTTACTTCTTTGTGTGTAAGACCATGCTGCCTGTCTGTTTTTGTTACTTCTACTATTGCTTTTTCACCTAATTCATACCATTTCATTGCATCTTTTCACACCCTTTTATTTGTAAATGCACCTATTAGATTGTTACAATCTTATATCGTATGCTTATTCAGACTCGTCCTAAAAAATGCTATACTTTTCTATAGGACAATTTTCAATTACTTAAGGATGTGAGCACTATGTCATTTGATGGTATTTTTACATATGGCATTTTACAAGAATTATCTGAGACCTTGGTTTCAGGACGAATTTCAAAAATATATCAGCCGTTTCCAAACGAGTTGATTTTACAAGTACGCGCTAAAGGTGAAAACCGCAAACTTTTAATCTCAGCTCACCCTAACTATTCACGCGTTCATTTTACAAATGAGCCCTATGAAAATCCATCTGAGCCTCCTATGTTTTGTATGCTTCTTCGCAAACATTTAGAAGGAAGCATTATTGAACAAGTGTATCAGCTTGGATTAGACCGCATTTTAGTCATTGAAACAAAAGGACGAAATGAAATCGGCGACGTGACGTACAAGCAGCTTATTATTGAAATCATGGGAAGACATAGTAATGTTGTACTGGTAGATAAAGAAAAACAAACGATTATCGACAGTATTAAGCATGTTCCAATGGCCTTGAACAGGCACCGTACGCTTCTACCCGGAGCTCCTTACGTACTGCCTCCTAGCCAAGATAAGCTTCATCCATTTGAAGCCGATGAAGAAACGGTGGTTAAAAAAATCGATTTTAATAGCGGAAAGTTAGCCAGTCAGCTAGTGCAGACCTTCTCGGGGCTTTCTCCTTTAATTGCAAATGAAGTGGTGTTTCGCTCTGGCTTAGCGAATCGTTCTACCCTTCCAAAATCATTTGTCGAAACCATGACGCTGATCAAAGAAGGTCAGTTTACACCGACTCTGACAACCGTTAATCAAAAAGACTATTTTTATTTACTGGAATTAACGCATTTAGAGGGTACGAAAAAAACGTATGCAACCATCAGCGAGCTTCTTGACCGCTATTACTACGGGAAAGCAGAACGAGATCGTGTAAAGCAGCAAGCGCATGATTTAGTACAGTTTATTTCCACTGAGAAAAAGAAAAATGAGAAAAAAATAAAGAAACTTGAGCAAACGCTGCAAAATGCAGAAAAAGCATCTGATTATCAGCTAGCCGGTGAACTCCTTACGGCAAATTTACACCTTGTCAAAAAAGGAGATGCGAAAGTGAATGTTATTAATTATTATGATGAAAATAGCGGTACACTTACGATTTCATTAGATCCGCAAAAATCACCGTCTCAAAATGCTCAAAGCTATTTTACAAAGTATCAAAAAGCGAAAAATTCCGTTTCGATTGTAATCGAACAAATTGAAAAAGCAAACGAAGAAGTACAGTATTTTGAATCGCTTATTCAGCAAATGGATACCGCTTCTCACAAAGACATTGCAGAGATTCGCGAAGAGCTTGTGGAAGAAGGATATTTGCGCAACCGTCAGCAAAAACAAGCAAAAAAACAAAAGAACACAACTCCTTCACTTGAACAATATGTTTCAAGCGACGGCACGACGATTTTAGTTGGAAAAAACAATAAGCAAAATGAGTATTTAACAAATCGCCTTGCTGCTCGTGATGACGTTTGGTTTCATACGAAAGATATACCGGGTTCTCACGTTGTTATTCGCAGCCAAGAGCCTTCAGAAGAAACAATTTTAGAAGCGGCTCACCTTGCTGCTTACTTTAGTAAAGCCAAGAATTCAAGTTCGGTACCAGTGGACTATACAAAAATTCGCCACGTAAAAAAACCAAGCGGTGCTAAACCTGGTTTTGTGACGTACGATAATCAGCAAACGGTGTACGTAACGCCTAGCGAAGAACTTGTACTGAAGCTGCGTCAGTCATAATAAAAACCCCCTTTCTATATAAAATATAGAAAGGGGTTTTTTTTAGTTTAATTCATCCATGAAGGATCTGAAGGATTTTCACGCCATTTAAATAGCTTTTCCATCGCTGCTTCTTCAATGTATCCCGCTTCGTTTGCCGCCTCTACTAGCGTAGAGTAGTCTGTTAAAGAATAAACTTGAAGTTCTTTTTCTTTAAACAGCTGACGAGCTTTTTCCAGCTCATATGTAAAGATAGAAACAACTCCCAGTACTTCACAACCCTGCGCTTTTAATGCGTCGACTGCGGTAAACACACTTCCGCCAGTTGAAATCAAATCTTCAATCACAACTACTTTTTGACCTTTTGTTACTTTTCCTTCAATTTGGTTTCCTTGACCATGTTCTTTTGCTTTGCTTCGCACATAGCACATTGGAAGCTCTAGCGCTTCACTTACCCATGCTGCATGAGGAATGCCAGCTGTAGCTGTACCAGCAATCACTTCTGCATTGGCAAAATACGTTTTAATTAAATGCTGCAGACCTTTTGCAATTTCTTTTCGCACTTTTGGGTAGCTAAGCGTTAGACGGTTGTCACAATAAATAGGCGACTTAATTCCAGAGGCCCACGTAAACGGATCGTTCGGTTGAAGGCTGACTGCCTCAATATCAATTAATTGTTTTGCAATTTCTTTTCGTAGTTTTGTCATCGCGTAATACGCTCCCCTTTCCACTGCTGTAACATCTCATAATATGCTTTAAGCGGGTCTTTTGCTTTAGTAATAGAACGTCCAACCACAATGGCACTTGAGCCATATTCTCTCGCTAGCTGAGGCGTTGCTACGCGGACTTGGTCATCTACTGAATCTGCGCCCATACGAATACCCGGCGTTACGGTCAAAAAGTCCTCTCCTGCTGCTTTTCGAATCGAAGGCACTTCATGAGTAGAACATACAACGCCGTCTAGTCCGCTTTTTTTAGCAAGCGCTGCATAATGCGTAACCACTTCTTGCATCGAGTGGGTAATGAGCTGCTGCTCTTTTAGCATTTCATCCGATGTACTCGTTAGCTGAGTAACCGCAATACAATCCGGACGCTTTTTGCCAGCAGCGGTTCCTAAGTCAAGTCCTTCAACGGCTGCTTGCATCATATTCGTTCCGCCGGCTGCGTGAACGTTAACCAAATCCACTTCAAGAGAAGCCAAAGACTTCATTCCTTGCTTTACCGTATTTGGAATATCATGAAGCTTTAAGTCTAAGAAAATCTGGTGGTTTTGCTCTTTTAATGCAGAAATAATGGATAGCCCTTCTTTATAAAACAGTTCCATGCCTACTTTCACAAATAATGACTCTTGTTGAAAAGGCATTAAAAACTGCTGTACATCGTTAATTGATGAAAAATCAAGAGCAATGATTAACGGTTGCTTCACGCTTTTTCCAGCTCCTTCCGATACATTCTGAAACATGCTCGTACCCTAATGATGCTAATAGCCTTGGCAGTTCGTCAATGATGGTTGGGCATACATACGGATCAACAAAGTTTGCTGTACCAACCGCTACTGCACTTGCACCTGCATATAAGAATTCAAGTGCATCTTCAGCATTCGTCACTCCGCCCATACCGATAATTGGAATGTTTACTTTTTGGCTCACTTCATACACCATTCGAATCGCTACCGGTTTAATTGAAGGTCCTGACAGTCCGCCTGTGCCGTTCGCTAAAACTGGCTGCGCTGTTTTCAAATCCAGACGCATCCCGAGAAGCGTATTGATCATCGTTAAGCCATCCGCTCCAGCTTCTTCAACAGCCATTGCCATGTCTACAATATTGGATACGTTTGGTGATAGTTTAACATAAACTGGAACATTTGAAACATCTTTTACTGCTTTTGTTAAACGAGCAGCGATGACAGGATCTACGCCAAACGCAATTCCGCCTTCCTTTACGTTAGGACATGAAATATTCAATTCAAGTGCTTTCACATTTGATACGGTTGAAATCTGTTTTGCCACGTGCACATATTCTTCAATTGAAGCGCCGGCTACGTTCGCGATAATCGGCACATCATATTGCTGAAGCCAAACGAGCTCTTCATTCATTACTTTTTCTAGCCCAGGATTTTGTAATCCAATCGCATTTAACATTCCTGCAGATGTTTCCGCTACGCGAGGAGTTGGATTGCCAAAACGAGTTTCAGCAGTAGTCGCTTTAATCATAATGGCTCCAAGTGCATCAAGTGAATAAAATTGAGCATACTCACGCCCAAATCCAAAGCAGCCGGATGCTGGCATAATTGGATTTTTCAAATCTAACCCTGGCAATGTCGTTTTTAGCATACTCATAGAAGCACCTCCCCTGCTTGAAAGACGGGACCGTCGCTGCAGATTTTTTTATACGCCGTAGAATCTTCACTTTCCCTGCATACACATGCAAAGCAAGCGCCGATTCCACAGCCCATTCTTTCTTCTAAAGAAATGTAAAGCGGCTTGTTTGTATAATTATTTTCTAGTGCTTTTAACATCGGAGTTGGACCGCATGAAAACATAACGTCATATGAAAATTGATGCTCGTCAATCACCGTTGTGACAAAACCTTTTGTTCCGTAAGAGCCGTCTACCGTTGCAATATATGTTTCTCCTAAAGCTAAAAACTCTCGTTCATAAAATACGTCTGCTTTTGATTGAAAACCTAGGACGTGAATAACCTGCACGCCTTTTTCACGAAGTCTTTTTGAAAGCTCATAGAGCGGAGGCACTCCAATGCCTCCCCCTACTAATAAAGCCGTTTGACCCGACTCTATCGCATCTAATGGAAAACCGTGGCCAAGGGGACCTAACACGTCAATCGACTGTCCGGCTTGTTTTTCAGCGAGCAGCGATGTTCCCGCCCCTTCTGCACGGTAAATCATCGTAAACTGTTCGTGCGTTTGGTCAATTTCTGCAATACTGATTGGTCTGCGAAGCAGTGGCAAATAGTCGTTGTTGACGCGGATATGCACAAACTGCCCCGGCTCATTCATGAAACGAACAAGCTCGCCTTGAAGGGTTAATTCATATACATTGTGTGTTAACGGTCGCTGACTGACGACTTGCATCATTTCATGTTTGATCATACGGTTGTCACCTCTTTGGTTGGACGAACTTTTTTCATTGGCGTTGTATGGAAGCTGATCGTTTCAAGCACTCGTAAAATTGCTTCTGCTGTATCAAGTGATGTTAAGCAAGGTACGCCATTTTCAACTGCTTCACGGCGAATTTTAAATCCGTCACGCGCAGGCTGTTTTCCTTTTGTTAGCGTGTTGATGACCAGCTGCGCTTCACCTTTTCGTATCACATCTAAAAGATTGTGATCTTCATGATGAATTTTATTTACTATTTTTACGCGAATGTCTTCTTTTGTAAACGTTGAAGCTGTTCCTTCCGTTGCAATCACTTGGTAGCCAATATTAGCAAAGCGCTTTGCTAACGCTGTTGCCTCTTCTTTATCTTTATCCGCTACTGTCATAAGTACTGAACCGTACGGCTTAATGGACATACCTGACGCAATTAGTCCTTTATATAATGCTTTTTCGTACGTTGAATCTTGCCCCATTACTTCTCCAGTAGATTTCATTTCAGGTCCAAGCGTAATATCTACGCGGCGCAGCTTTGCAAATGAGAAGACCGGCACTTTTACGTAGACGCCTTCTTCTTCAGGGTGCATGCCTGATTCATAGCCAAGATCTTTTAAACTTGTTCCTAAAATGACTTTTGTTGCCACATTCGCCATCGGAATACGCGTGATTTTACTTAAGAACGGCACCGTACGGCTTGAACGAGGATTTACTTCAAGAACAAACACTTCTCCTTTTGATAAGACGAACTGAATGTTAAGCAGTCCAATAATGTTTAAGCCTTTTGCAATTCGTGTTGTGTAATCAATGATTGTATCTTTTACGTCCTGTGACAGAGTTTGCGGTGGATATACAGCGATGGAGTCGCCTGAGTGGACACCCGCGCGCTCTACATGCTCCATGATCCCTGGAATAACCACTGTTTCACCGTCTGAAATGGCATCGACTTCAATTTCTTTTCCCGTTAAGTAGCGGTCGATTAATACAGGATGATCAGCGTGTACTTTCACCGCGTGTTTCATATAATGAAGCAGCTCTTCTTCTTTATACACAATTTCCATCGCGCGTCCGCCCAGTACGTACGAAGGACGTACAAGCACCGGATAACCAATTTCTTTTGCGACAACCACTGCTTCTTCAACTGAAGTAACCGTCTTTCCAAGCGGCTGAGGTACTTCTAAACGCGCTAGCGTCGCTTCGAATTTTTTACGGTCTTCCGCTGCATCTAAGCTTTCAAGCGACGTACCTAAGATCTTGACCCCTCTTGCTTCTAGCTCATCCGCTAAGTTGATTGCTGTTTGACCACCGAACTGTACAACTACACCTTCTGGTTTTTCTAAATCGATGATATGCATCACATCTTCAATCGTCAGCGGCTCGAAGTATAATTTATCTGAAATACTGAAGTCAGTTGATACTGTTTCTGGATTGTTATTGACAATAATCGCTTCGTATCCAGCTTCTTTAATCGCCCACACCGAGTGAACCGTTGCATAGTCAAACTCAATTCCTTGCCCGATGCGGATCGGACCTGATCCTAACACTACAACGCTTTTACGATCTGTAACAATCGATTCATTTTCATCTTCAAATGTACCGTAGAAATATGGTGTTGTAGATTCAAATTCTGCTGCACATGTATCTACCGTTTTGTATACTGGCATCACGCCATTTTGTTTGCGGAAGTCATATACTTCACGCTCTGTTTGTTTCCATAGCTTAGCAATCGTGCAGTCTGCAAATCCCATTTCTTTTGCTTCCTGTAAAACTTCTACGTTATGAATCTCTTCTTTTAACACATTTTCAAAAGCAATCACTTTTTCAAGTTTTACGAGGAAGAAAAGATCGATTTTGCTCCACTCGTGAATTTGCTGAATTGTTACGCCGCGGCGAATGGCTTCTGCGATGTAGAATAATCGCTCATCGCCAGCCTTGCGAATACGTTTTTCAATAATGGCATCATCAAATTCATGCGCATCTTTCAGCTCTAAGTGATGAACGTTTGACTCAAGTGAGCGTACGGCTTTTAAAATTGACTCTTCGAACGTGCGGCCAATTGCCATTACTTCCCCTGTTGCCTTCATCTGTGTACCTAGTTTACGGTTAGCTGATTCAAATTTATCAAACGGCCAGCGTGGAATTTTAGATACGATGTAATCTAGTGCCGGTTCGAAACATGCGTATGTCTTCCCAGTTACCGGGTTCATCATTTCATCTAATGTTAAGCCTACCGCAATTTTTGCTGCTAATTTTGCAATTGGATACCCTGTTGCTTTTGATGCTAAAGCCGATGAGCGGCTTACACGAGGGTTTACTTCAATTACGTAATACTGGAAGCTTTCTGGATCTAGTGCTAGCTGAACGTTACATCCGCCTTCGATTTTAAGCGCTCGGATAATTGTTAGTGACGCATTTCTAAGCAGCTGATACTCACGGTCGCTTAGCGTTTGGCTTGGTGCTACAACAATTGAATCTCCCGTATGAATACCGACCGGGTCAAAGTTTTCCATATTACATACTACGATCGCATTATCGTTTGCATCGCGCATTACTTCATATTCAATTTCTTTAAAGCCTGCAATGCTTTTCTCAAGTAAGCACTGTGTTACAGGACTGTGTTTTAATCCACTTGTTACAATTTCAATCAGCTCTTGCTCGTTGTCACAAATTCCGCCTCCCGTACCGCCAAGCGTATAAGCAGGACGCACAATTACCGGATAGTTTACTTGTTCAACAAACGCATATGCTTCGTCTAGCGAATGAATGATTTCACTTGCTGGGACAGGCTGATTTAGTTCATTCATTAATGAACGGAACTGCTCACGGTCTTCAGCTTGTTCAATCGCCGATAATTTTGTCCCGAGAATTTCTACATTAAATTCTTCTAAAATGCCTGTTTCATGTAATTCTACCGCTAAGTTCAGCCCCGTTTGACCGCCAAGCGTTGGAAGCAGTGCATCCGGGCGTTCTTTACGAATAATTGAGCTTACAAATTCAACCGTTAGAGGTTCAATATATACTTTGTCTGCCATTTCTGAATCTGTCATGATTGTTGCAGGATTGGAGTTTACAAGAATAACTTTGTATCCTTCTTCTTTTAACGCAATACATGCTTGCGCTCCTGCATAGTCAAACTCTGCCGCCTGTCCGATGACGATTGGTCCTGATCCGATTACGAGAATTGTGTTAATATCTTGACGTTTTGGCATTAGCAATTACCTACTTTCTGATTGTTTTTCATAAGATCCATAAATTCGTTGAACAATCCGTTTGCATCTTCAGGTCCCGGTGATGCTTCAGGGTGATATTGAACCGTAAATGCCGGATATTCTTTGTGCTTTACTCCTTCAACTGTTCCATCGTTAAGCGCAACGTGTGTCACTTCTAATGGCGTGTTGACAAGAGATGGCTCACACACTGTATAGCCGTGGTTTTGAGATGTAAGAGCTACTTTATTAGTTTTTAGATCCTTTACAGGATGGTTGGATCCACGATGACCAAATTTCATTTTTTCTGTATCTGCTCCGCATGCTAGGGCAAACAGCTGATGTCCTAAACAAATTCCAAAAAGCGGAACCTTCCCTAAAACCCCTTGAATCATCTCGATTGCTTCAGGTACATCTTTTGGGTCTCCAGGTCCGTTGCTTAACATGATGCCATCTGGATTTAATTGAAGAATTTCTTGCGCAGTTACGTTATAAGGAACCACAATCACGTCGCATTGACGAGCTGTTAATTCACGTAAAATTCCGTGTTTCATTCCAAAGTCAACGAGTACCACTTTTTTACCTCTGCCTGGGCTTGGGTACGGCTTCACCGTTGATACTTTTTTAACTGAATCCGTCGGAAGTTCATGATTTTGAAGCTGTGCTACCACTTCTTCTACATTGACTTCCATGCTGCACACGCGTCCGCGAAGCGCACCGTGCTGACGAATTTTTCGCGTTAATTTTCGCGTGTCGATTCCAGCTAATCCTGGAATATCTTTTTGTTTTAAAAATTCATCTACTGATAGTTCACTTCTGAAGTTTGAAGGAGCATCACAAATTTCTTTTACAATCAAACCGTGTACAGCTGGTTCAATCGACTCAAAGTCATCGCGGTTAATACCGTAGTTTCCGATTAAAGGATATGTTAATGTCACAATTTGTGCACAGTATGATGGATCAGATAGAATTTCTTGATATCCTGTCATTCCCGTGTTGAAAACAACTTCTCCTGTCATTTCTTTGTCGCTGCCGAATCCTTTTCCGATAAATACTGTTCCATCTTCTAAAATTAGTTGACGTTGCATGCTTTAACATCCTCCCATACTCGTTTACCTTCTACTAATGTCATTACCGGCCAACCTTTGCATACCCAGTTAGCAAACGGCGTGTTTTTACCTTTGGATACAAATTCTTCTGGATTAATTGCTTTTTCTGTTTCAAGATCAATGATGGTTAAATCCGCTGTTTTCCCCACTTCAATCGTGCCATAAGGAAGATTGAATGTTTCAGCCGGCTTGTTTGTTAAATACGATACTAGCTGCTCTAGCGTCATCACTTCTTTTAATACCAAGTTTGTATAAAGAAGCGGGAAAGCTGTTTCAAGTCCCACAATCCCAAAAGGCGCAAGCTCCATGCCTTCTGCTTTTTCGTCCGCTGTGTGCGGTGCGTGATCAGTGGCGATAAAATCAAGCGTTCCGTCTAATAAAGCTTCAATTAATGCCTGTTGATCATCTTTTCCTCGAAGGGGCGGATTCATTTTGAAATTCGAATCAAGTCCCGGGATATCTTCTTCATTTAGTAACAGATGATGAGGCGTTACTTCTGCGGTTACGCGAATCCCTGCTTTTTTCGCATCACGAATGGCGCGAATGGATTCCTTTGTACTTACGTGACACACATGATAGTGACAGTTTGCTGCTTCAGCAAGCAGGACATCTCGTGCAATTTGAACGGCTTCGCAGATAGAAGGGATACCGTTTAGTCCATGTTCTTTTGCGAATTTCCCGTCGTGTACGCAGCCTTTGTTAATTAAATCATTATCTTCACAGTGTGCAACGATTGCTTTGTTCAATGAAGCGGCTTTTTTCATCGCTTCTAGCATCATTCCTGTCGACTGAACCCCTACTCCATCATCTGTAAAAGCAAATGCTCCCGCTTCTTTTAAGCCTTCAAAGTCCGTTAGTTCTTTTCCCAATTGACGAGTAGTAATTGATGCGTACGGCAATACGCGCACATGTGCTGTTTCTTCAATGCGCTTGTTTACCCACTCCATTTGTTCAACAGTATCAGGAACTGGACGAGTATTGGGCATTGCAGCAATTGCTGTAAAACCGCCCTTTGCAGCTGCTAGAGTACCTGTTTCAATCGTTTCTTTCTTTTCTCCTCCTGGCTCACGCAAGTGAACGTGAACATCGATTAAACCCGGTGATAAGAAGTTCCCGCCTGCATCAATGACTTCTTCATTCTGTACGTCAATGTGTGAAGCTATTTCAGCAATTACACCATTTTCAATTTTCAGTTCGACTTTTTCAATTTTCCCTTCATTTAACCATGTAGCATTTTTGATAATTGTTGTCATTATTAAGTCCCCTTTCAATTGGTTGTAGCGCTCTTGCTAATACTGCCATGCGAATGTACACGCCATTTTGCATTTGTTTAAAAATTCTTGAGCGTTCACATTCAACGAGCTCATCTGCAATTTCGACTCCTCTGTTCACAGGAGCTGGATGAAGAATAATGCTATGTGATTTCATTTTTCGCTCTCGTTCAACGGTTAATCCGAAGCGGCTATGGTAGTTTTGTGCAAGCTCTGAAGTGTTCTCTTCATGCCTTTCAAATTGAATACGCAGTAGCATCACAACATCGACCGTTTCGATTGCTTCATCGATATCAAGATATGTACCGTGTCTGTTCTCTTCATCTTTCCATTCTTCAGGTCCCGCAAAATATACGGTCGCCCCTAGTTTTGTCAGCATTTCAGCATTCGATCTCGCTACGCGGCTATGTCGCAAATCTCCGACTATTGCGACTTTTAATCCTTTAAACGAGCCGAACTCTTGGCGAATCGTCAGTAGATCAAGCAGACACTGAGTTGGATGCTGACCGCATCCGTCTCCTGCATTAATGATGGGAATCGATACTTTTTCCTGCAGTGCTTCATAATAACGATCTTGCGGGTGGCGAATAACAACTGACTGAACGCCGATTGAAGCTAATGTTTCAATCGTGTCATAAAGCGTTTCTCCTTTTTGGACGCTTGAAGTTGTTACTTCAAACGGAATTGTTGTTAATCCTAGCTGCTGTTCTGCCATTTCAAAGCTGCATCGAGTACGCGTGCTCGCTTCAAAAAATAAGTTGGCAACAAACATTTTCTCTTCCGGTTTCCATCCTTGTTTATTCGTTCGATAGTTTTCAGCGCTGTCTAAAATCTCTAGAATTTCATTTGTTTCTAGTGTTGAGACTGTCACTAAATGTTTCATATCGATTCCCTCCATTTTTGCTTTCCTCGCATTTCTTTATAAAAAACACCCTTTCTAACTTAGAAAGGGTGTAAGAAAACAAGCTTCGTCTATAACGCGCTTTTTACACACCCTTAGAAACCTCTCTGGACTTCAATTAAAAGGCGTTCTATGAAATTTTTCGTGCTGACGTTTGTTGAACGTTTTCTGCTTCTTTTATCTTCTCTTTCGGCAGAACTAGATTCAGCAGAACTCCCATGATAGCAGACAGGGCCATGCTATCAATCTTTACATGTTCCGAGATATCTAAGTGTGCTCCTCCGATTCCTAACACTAAGATAATCGAAGCAATCATTAAGTTTCGTTTTGATCCAAGGTCTACCTTTGCATCCACCATCATACGCAAGCCTGATGAAGCAATGATTCCGAATAAGAGAATTGAAATCCCGCCCATGACCGGCGTTGGTATACTTGAAATAAGAGCGTTAATTTTGCCGACAAACCCGAACAAAATCGCGAAGACTGCTGCTCCTGCTATTACAAATACGCTAAGCACCTTTGTGATGGCTAACACTCCGATGTTCTCACCGTATGTTGTATTTGGAGGTCCGCCGATCAGCGCAGCAAGCATAGTGGCTACTCCGTCTCCTAAAATCGATCTGTGCAGCCCTGGCTTTTCAATATAGTTTCGATCCACAATCTTATTTAAGACAAGAATGTGTCCGATATGTTCTGAGAGTGTTACGACTGCTACAGGTACCATGATAAGCACAATCCCTAATGAAATGGAGGGCGTGTATGTGACGAACGGCACGTAGAAGTGAGGTATTTCAATCCACTCTGCTTTCACTACCTTTGAAAAGTCTACCAATCCTTGTGTATAAGCGAAGATGTATCCGCCGATAATTCCCATCAGTACCGGAATCAGACTGATAATGTTTTTAAAGAAGATTGAGCAAGCCACTGTTATCGCTAGTGTCACAAGCGCAACCATCAGGTAAGTTAAGCTGTAATTTCCTTTTGCATCGTTCATAGCCATGCCTACTGCTGTATTAGCTAATCCTAAGCCTATAACCATAATAACTGGTCCTACTACAACCGGAGGAAGCAGCTTCATAATCCAATTAATTCCTGTTCCTTTTATAATCAAAGCAACGATTCCATACACAAGTCCGGCTAAGAAACAGCCAACCATCGTTTCTTCAGGTCCAAACGAAGCTTTTGCGAAAATGATTGGCGTGATGAACGCGAACGATGAACCAAGGTAAGAAGGAATTTGACCTCTTGTAATGAGCAGGAAAGCAAGCGTTCCTACCCCGCTTGAAATCAAAGCAATTGCCGGGCTGAATCCCACTAGGAACGGCACTAGCACCGTCGACCCAAACATTGCAAACAAATGCTGCAGACTCAATGTTAACCAATTTACTGCTTTTGGTTTATCATGTATATCAAGTACAAAATCTCGTTGTTGACTCATATGTTTTTCCTCCTATCACTATTAAAAAACCTCTTTACGCAGAGGCAAAGAGGTTTTCAGCATACAAGGAAGACGCTATACCGCAGTATAGTTTTCCTTGTATAGTGACCCCCCTTTTGCAGCCTCACGGGACTACTATTTAAAAGGGTATATAATTTATTTTTCGTAAATAGACACGTGGTCTTTTTCGTCTACTTCCATCAAATGCACCGCAATTTTTTCACTTTTAGCTGTCGGTACGTTTTTACCAACATAGTCTGCTCGAATCGGCAGCTCGCGGTGTCCTCTATCCACTAAAACAGCCAGCTGAATGAGTTCCGGTCGACCGATATCAATCAGTGCATCAAGTGCTGCTCGAACCGTACGGCCCGTATATAACACATCGTCTACTAAGATGACGTTCTTATTTGCAATATCTGTCGGAATATCTGATCCTTTTACGAGAGGCTCGTCATTGCTTGTCACTTTCGATAAATCATCCCGGTAAAGCGTGATGTCTAGTTCTCCGACTGGCAATGTGTTTCCTTCAATTTGTGCAATTCGTTCTGCTAAACGTTTTGCGATATAAATACCTCGCGTTTTAATCCCCACTAGCACACAATTTTCGATTCCTTTATTCTTTTCAATAATCTCATGTGCAATTCGAGTTAAAGCGCGGCGGATAGCCTGTTCGTCAAGTACGGTAGCTTTTACGTTCACTGTTTTTCACCTCAAGTTGTTGACATAAAAAAATCCTCTTGCCTTGAGGCAAGAGGATTTGGTTTTAGACATATTTCTTCAAAAAGGCTATAAACATGCCTTTTCTGCACCGTTTCCTTCTCAGCCTCTCTGGACTGTTCTTAAAGGTTCTTATTAAGTTAATACAAGTATGCCATCACTTATGGCAGTTGTCAACTTCTTTTTTCAATAAGCTCTAGCATCTCATTAAACTCTTTTGGAGCCGGTGCTTCAAATTCCATATATTCATTTGTACGAGGGTGAATAAAGCCTAATACACCTGCATGAAGCGCTTGTCCGTCAATCGGAAGCGTTTTTTTCGGTCCGTACTTCGGATCTCCAGCAAGCGGAAAGCCAATATACTTCATATGAACGCGAATTTGGTGTGTTCGCCCCGTTTCTAGCTTACATTCGACTAGTGAAAAATCTTTAAAACGCTGCAATACAGTAAAGTGCGTCACTGCATCACGGCTGTTTTCATCAGTCACCGTCATGCTTTGACGATCTTGCTTATCTCGGCCGATTGGCGCATCAATTGTACCGTGATCGTGCGCAATTACTCCGTGAACGATAGCTTTATAACGACGCGTCACTGTTTTAGCTACAAGCTGACTAACTAGTGATTCATGAGCTAAATCATTTTTTGCAATCATAAGTAAACCTGACGTATCTTTATCAATTCGATGAACGATACCCGGGCGCATAACGCCGTTAATGCCGGACAAATCTTTACAGTGAGCCATTAGGCCGTTTACAAGCGTGCCGCTATGATGACCTGGAGCTGGATGTACAACCATGCCGCGAGGTTTATTTACAACAAGCACATCTTGATCTTCATAATAAATATCTAAGTCCATTTCTTCCGCTACCACATCAAGCTCTTCTAGTTCAGGCACTTCAATAATAATAGCGTCTCCTGTTTTACATTTATAGTTTCCTTTAACGGTTTTATCGTTCACTTTTGCATGACCTTCTTTGATCCACTGCTGCACTTGTGAACGTGACCATTCTGCATTTACAGTCGAAAGTACTTTATCAATACGTTCTCCCGCTTGTTCTTCATTTATAACTGTTTCAATTACATTCATTCTTTGTACTCCTTCTTCATTTTCCCTTCAAACAGCGTCATAATAAACATGATTATTACTCCGACGACAAGTGCCGAATCAGCTACGTTAAAAATCGGAAAATCATACGTAAAGATGTATGTGTTTACGAAATCAACTACTTCTTTACGGACCACTCGATCAATAAAGTTTCCAATGGCGCCACCTAACATTAATGCTAGCGCAATACCGAACCATTTATCTTGTTTTTTGAGCTTTTGAATATAAATTATTAAACCGACTACCACAACCACCGTAATAAGATAAAAGAACCACATCTGTCCTTGTAAGATCCCCCACGCGGCTCCTCTGTTACGATGAGAGGTAATGTAAAGAAAGTTTTCAATTACGGTGATGCTTTGTCCATAATACATTTCTTTTACAATCATCCATTTTGTTACCTGATCAATAAGTATAACAGCTAAAGCGATAAGATAATAAAACACAAACGTTTTCCTCCCGCAATAAAATCAAACGAATCCATACTAAAGCATTTTAGCACATAATTCATTTTTTTTCTCGCTTCTCACCATAAAACAAATAAATCTTCATTTGTGCGGGCTGTAGGCATTACTTTTAATTTATGAATAGACATCACTTCGCCAGTTAGTTCATCAATTCCAAACGCACCAACGTCAAGCTTTGCTAACGCGTGTTCTACATCTTTTAAATCCGCTTTAATCATTTCTATTACGTAACGTTCCTTTTCATCTATATAACCAGATTGTTCTGTAGCATATCTCACTAGGCGATCTTGTAATTCTTCTTTGATAAGAGCTAATTCCTGTCCAATGGAAAGATAATTTTCATACATGCAAACGCCTCCTGTGCTGATAAGATGAAGTATTAATGATGTTAGGTTTACCGAGTTTTCCATCGAATCTACAACACAAGTTTTTCCTAAGGCTTTAAATGCTTTATACCATTGTATTTGGGAATTTCGTACAGCAAAAAACACGCCCAAAAAGGACGTGCTTTTGTTACTTACTGCTGAACGTAGTGATTTTTTACAACATCCGCACAGCGTGTACATAAAGTCGGGTGATCTTGATCTTCGCCAACTGTTGGTGATACTACCCAGCAGCGCTCACACTTCTCACCTTCAGCTTTACTTACAACAATTGAAGCATAGCTGAATTTTTGTGCTTCAGCAGGCGCTTCACCTTCTGCTACCTCGAGATCTGAAACGATGAAGAGTTGACCTACATTTTCAGAAATAGATGCTAACAGCTCTTTCGTATCTGCTGTTGGATACAGCGTTAATTTTGCTTCTAAAGACTTACCGATTACTTTTTCATTACGAGCTTGTTCTAGCGCTTTTAAGACTTCATCGCGAAGCTCCATGAACGCATCCCATTTCTCTACTAATTGATCTGCTCCTTCAATTTCTTGAACCTCTGGCATATCAACTAGCTGCGCGCTTTCTTCCGTTACATTTGGAATGTGAACCCATACTTCGTCTGCTGTATGAGAAAGAATTGGAGACACTAATTTCGTTAACGATAATAACGTTTCATAAAGGACCGTTTGAATGCTGCGACGCTCTACATTATTTTCTGCTTCAATGTACAATACATCTTTTGCAAAGTCTAAGTAGAATGAACTCATATCAATTGTACAGAAATTATGCACTGCGTGATAAATGCTTGAGAATTCATATGAATCATAAGATTTCTTCACTTTATCAATTAATTTGTTCAGCTTCACAAGCATGTAGCGGTCTACTTCACGAAGGTCTTCAACGGCTACAGCGTCAGTTGTTGGATTAAAGTCCGCTAGGTTTCCTAGTAAGAAACGGAACGTGTTGCGGATTTTACGGTATACTTCTGCTACTTGTTTTAAAATGTTATCAGATACACGAACATCAGCTTGGTAATCTACAGAAGCTACCCATAGACGTAAAATATCTGCACCTAGTTGTTTCATTACTTTTTCTGGAATTACAACATTTCCTAATGACTTACTCATTTTGCGCCCTTCACCGTCTAAAGCAAATCCGTGGCTAAGTACGCCTTTATAAGGTGCTTCACCTGTTACAGCTACACTTGTAGAAAGACTTGAATTAAACCAGCCGCGGTATTGGTCAGAACCTTCTAAATACAAATCAGCCGGACGCTGTAAGTCTTCACGCTCTTCAAGAACAGCTTGATGTGAAGAACCAGAGTCAAACCATACGTCCATGATGTCTGTTTCTTTTGTGAAACGGCCATTTGGGCTTCCTTCATGAGTAAAGCCTTCTGGAAGCAAGTCTTTTGCTTCACGCTCAAACCATACGTTTGATCCATGTTCTCTAAATAGATTTGATACGTGTTCAATTGTCTCGTCCGTAATGATTGGCTCATCATTTTCAGCATAAAATACTGGAATCGGAACGCCCCATGCACGTTGACGGGAAATACACCAGTCTCCGCGGTCACGCACCATGTTATAAAGTCGCGTTTCACCCCAAGTAGGCACCCATTCTGTTTTTTCTACTGCTTTTAATAAATCTTCACGGAAATCTTTAATAGACGCAAACCACTGTGCTGTTGCACGGAAAATTGTTGGTTTCTTTGTACGCCAGTCATGTGGATATGAGTGGGTAATGAAACTTAATTTTAACAGCGCGCCTTTTTCTTCTAGTTTGTCTGTAATCGGCTTATTCGCTTTATCATAGAATAATCCTTCAAATCCTGGTGCTTCATTCGTCATATGACCCTTACTATCAACTGGACAAAGAACTTCCAAACCGTATTTTTGACCAACGATAAAGTCGTCTTCCCCGTGTCCCGGTGCTGTATGAACACAGCCAGTACCAGCATCAGTTGTTACGTGATCGCCAAGAACAACTAAAGAATCACGCTTGTAGATTGGATGTTCAGCTACCACGCGTTCAAGTTCTGAACCTTTTACTGTACGAATTGTCTTATAGTCAGCCCATTCAATTTCTTTAGCAACTGTTTCAATAAGTTCAGTTGCCACTACATATTTTGCTCCATCTGCTTCAACTACGCTGTACTGAAGCTCAGGATTAACAGCAATCCCTTGGTTAGCTGGCATTGTCCATGGTGTTGTCGTCCAAATGATGAATTTTTCATCTTGTTCAAGCACACCTTTACCATCTTTCACATTGAACGCTACGTAAATAGAAGCTGAACGCTTGTCATAGTATTCAATTTCCGCTTCCGCTAAAGCAGATTCACTTGAAGGGGACCAGTACACAGGTTTTAATCCTTTGTAGATATAGCCTTTTTTCGCCATATCGCCAAATACTTTGATTTGCTGAGCTTCGTACTGTGGCTGAAGCGTTACATATGGATTATCCCAATCTCCGCGTACACCCAAACGCTTGAACTGCTCACGCTGGCCGTTTACTTGTTCCCAAGCATACTGTTCGCAAAGCTTACGGAACTCAGCTACCGTCATTTCTTTGCGGTTTACTTTTTTATTTTTTGTTAAAGCTGTTTCAATTGGCAAACCGTGTGTATCCCAGCCTGGCACGTAAGGTGCGCAGAAGCCTGACATCGACTTATAGCGAACGATAAAATCTTTTAAAATTTTATTTAAGGCATGTCCCATGTGAATATCGCCATTCGCATATGGAGGTCCATCATGCAGGACGAATAGCGGACGGCCTTCCGTACGTTTTTGTACTTTTTCATAAATGTTCATTTCAGCCCACTGTTCTTGCATTTTAGGCTCGCGGTTCGGTAAATTTCCACGCATTGGAAATTCAGTTTTTGGCATCAATAATGTATCTTTATATTCCATGTTTTACCCTCCAAAAAAAAAACGTAAATTTCATATCTTTTTGCACCATAACAAAAAGACCTCCTCATCCCAAAAAGGGACGAGAAGGCCTCCCGCGGTACCACCCTAGTAGATTTGCTGCACGCAAATCCTCTTTGCATTCGTAACGTGAATAAACCGCCATTGCTTACTATCATCGGTTCAGCAATGGTACTCTAGGGTGATTTTCACTTCTTTGTTTGTTATCGAGCTCTCACCATCCTCGATTCGCTTTGACAAACTAAAAAAGCTACTGTCCCTGTCTCCGTACTGTTTGATATGAAATTTCATCTGTTACCAAATTATATGACAACAAAACGTGAGAAGTCAAGATGATGTCTTGACTAGTCAATTTTTTCTTCTAGCGCTGGCATCTCATAATCCATCAGCTGATCCCAGTCATCGCTGTTTAACATTTCAAGCTGCGCTTCGATTAACATTTTGAAACGAGTTCTAAATACTTTAGACTGCTTTTTCGTCTCCTCAATGTCCATCGCAATTTTACGAGACTTAGACAGTGCTTCATTAATAATACGGTCCGCATTTTTTTCTGCTTCTTTTATAATAAGCTTCGCTTCTTTTTCAGCGTTTCGCTTCACATCTTCGGCTGCTTCTTGAGCAATTAAAATTGATTTATTTAACGTTTCCTCGATGTTAGTAAAATGTCCAAGACGATCTGTTAATTCAGATACTCTTCCTTCTAACTCCTTTTTATCACGCATTACCAGCTCATAGTCTTTAATTACTTGGTCAAGAAACTCATTCACTTCATCTTCATCATATCCGCGAAACCCGCGATTAAACTCTTTGTTATGAATATCCAAAGGGGTTAAAGGCATCTAGGCCACCTCCGTGTTGTCTCATTACATCATTAGTAATGGTTTATTCGACATATTTTTAAAATTTCCTGCTAGTAGATTTCTTTATTTCTGCTTTCCTACAACAATTCGCCATTTTTTCTTTTTTGGTTTTGCCTTCAAGTGAAACGATACGACTTCTGCCGTGACCACGAAGCGACAAAATATCACCTTCATGACATTCAAAAGAAGGCTGTTCAATGACTTTAAAATTTACTTTTACCGCTCCATTTGCAATAAACGGCTGGACTTTTTGTCTTGATAAATTGTGAATGGTCGACAGCAAAAACATCAAGCCTCATTGAAGAAACTGTATAAACGTGTTCAATCAGCTCTTCTTTTACCACATGCAGCTGCTCTCTTTGAATAGAAGAAAGTGAAACTTTGGCTTTTCCAATTGATGTTAAATTCATCTCAATATAAGAAGAAATTTCCTCTGCGGCTACAAGCTGAATATCGTCTCCCGCGACCAAAATATCGCCAAATTTTGAACGGCGCAGTCCTAAAGACATCGCCGAACCAAGAACTTGAGGATGTTCAATCGTCACAAACTTTTTAGGATAATTCAGTTCGTACATATGCAACTGAAAATCTTCGCTTCCAGGCACATAGTAATCCGGATATAGCAGCGCACGCTTGCGTTCAGCAAACGGTTGTCCACCATCAAATGAAACTTGAACCTCTCCTTCAGTCCCGACAATAGCCGTCACAATCTGCTGCTCTCTTGGATCTAAAAAGTCCGTTAATTTTGGGCTGTATTGATGTAGGACATCTTCTTTCCACTGAAGAACTTGATCAATAAACCCATGTTCTTCTTGCCTAAAATGTTCATAAATAGACATATTATTACTCCTACTATCGGTATGTAAAAAAGGAATCCAGCGATTCCTTTTTTAAATAAACCCCATCACATTATTAAGTGAATACACGCCTCTTTCTGCAAATCGTAGTAAAAAGATTGCAACAAGAGGTGAAATATCAATCATGCCAATAGGCGGAATGATTTTACGAAAAGGCTCTAAGTAAGGCTCACAAATACTGCCAAGCAGCTGACCAAACTTAGATGCTCTTACATCGGGTACCCAAGACATCAAAATGTAAATAATCAGTGCCCATGAGTAAAGCCCAATCAATTTTGCGAGAATCCCAAAAACGATGTCCAAAAACTACCACCTCTTTACGTTTGTTGTATCATGTTCTCCCATCATATCTGAAATGCTTCCGCTTACGTCTACATTATCAGGTGTACATAAAAAGATGTCGGTTCCAATTTTTTGAATGTCCCCGCCTAAAGCATAAACTGTACCACTTAAAAAGTCGACAATTCTTACTGCTTGATCTCGTTGAATGCGCTGTAAATTAACAACTACGACTTTACGATTCTTTAAATGATCCGTAATTTCTTGTGCTTCGGCATAGACGCGAGGTTCGCAAAGCATCATTTTTGATGATTTTTGAACGCTTTGCAAGCTAATCACGTTTTGCTGCTGATTTGGCTGCTGACTAGCTTTCGCTGGTCTCGACTGCTGTACAGGCTCTTCTACCGACTCTTCTTGTTCGTAGTGTTCTTCTACATATTCAGTATCGTCATCAAGAGCAAAAAAACTTCTAAAGCGATTTTTCATACTCATCTTGAACTACACCTCCTTAACGTTCATTCCCAACTAACGTGGTTCCTAGTCGAATGAATGTTGCTCCTTCTTCAATTGCAATTGCATAATCGTTTGACATTCCCATTGATAGCTCCGTGCAAGGTGCATACGGGAGGTTTAGTTCTTGTATGCGATTCTGCAATTTCTTTAGACCTTGAAAACAGCTGCGAAGCAAGGACTCGTCATCTGTGTGAGGAGCCATAGTCATTAATCCAACTACTTGGATATTTGTAAATGTTTCAAGAGATTGAATAAATGGAATTACCTCTTCCACAGCAAGGCCATGCTTTGATTGTTCTTCGGCAACATTAACTTGTACAAAACATTTTATACGATGTCCTGCACGTTTATCAATTTCTTTTGCTAAAGATAATCGGTCTAGTGAATGAATATAGTCAACTTTATCAATCACATTTTTTACTTTTCTTGTTTGTAAGCTTCCGATAAAATGCCAGGTCGCTTTCTCACCGATTGATTCATACTTTTCTAGAAGACCTTCATCCCTGTTTTCTCCAAGATGTAAAATGCCTGCATCCACTGCTTCTGCTGCTCGTTTTGTGGAAACATATTTGGTTACAGCAATCAGCTCTACATCTTCTCGATTTCGATTAACTTTTTTACACGCTTCAGCAATTGTTTGTTGAACTGCTTCTAGATTTTCACTTACGCTAGCTGTCACTATGTAATTACTCCTCCTTAAAGCCTATGAAGTTAAACATGCGTCCTGTTTTCCCTTGGTCGCGGCGATGTGAGAAGAACAGGTCATCTTCACAGCTTGTACAATACGACGATGTTAAAATTCGTTCGGGCAATACGCCTGCGTTTTGAATCAGCAGCTTATTGACTTTTTTTAAATTAAGCGCGTATTGTCCAGGGCTTACTTCTTGATATCCATTTTGGCCCACTACTTCGTTTACTTGTGTAATGACGCGGTTATCGACAACATAACAGCAATCTTCAATCGAAGGGCCAATCGCCACGTAAATATCTTCAACCGGAACATTTTCTTGCTCTACCCACCGTCGAATCATATTTCCTGCAATATCTTTTACTGTTCCCTTCCACCCAGCATGAGCAAGACCAACTAAATGGTAATCAGGCGCATAGAAGTACAGCGGAACACAATCTGCATAACATAAAGCTAACAAAATATTAGATTCATTTGTATAAATGCCATCCGCTGCTTTTATGCCCTCTTCATACTTGTAGAGTCCTTTTGTACAGTCGGCTTTTGTTACTTTTTGAACAGTTGCTTCATGTACTTGTTCAGCACATACAAAGCTTTCAAAAGACATGTCTAGTTCGGCTGCTAAAATTTTTCTATTTGTAATAACATCTTCTACGTTATCGTTTACGTGAAGCCCTAGGTTAAAAGAAGCAAATGGAGGTTTACTCACGCCACCATTTTTTGTGGTGAAACCAGCAACAAGTATATCATTCTTTTCTACCCAAGGGCTCAGCCACATAAACGACTCGTGATGGCTTTTTTTAAATGGCTCAGGATTCATGTATGTGACACATCCCTTGTTTCATTTGTTCTCACATATTGTACCACAGATTGCTAGGTGCTGTTGACAAAAAACTAATTCTCTTCAGGCTGAAATGCGTCTTTATAACGTACTAAAATGACGTCAGAACCAATTTTCACAATGTTTTTCCACGGTATCACAATTTCATCATCTTTTCCAAAGAAGCCCAATACACGAGAGCCTCCGATAATGACGGCCTGTATTTTTCCCGTTGTTAAGTCAATATCAATATCCCCTACATTTCCAAGTTTTTTGCCATCAGCTACATTTACTACATCTTTCAGCTGAAATTCTGAAATCTTTAACATGCTCTCTCCTCCTATAGCCAACTTTATTGCTTAGCCTATATATATTTTCAAATTTTCATTTCATGAAGGAAAAGCTTATTTTTTCTCTCCCATTCTCTTTCTATAAGCATTTTGTTCACCAATTACACAGCTTTTCATCAAGAGACATTCTCAACAAGTAGCTAGAGGTCCTTACAGCAATAGGAAATCTGATATGAATATCTTTTGGTCATGTATTCATTGATACATACAAAATAAGCACCGTGTCCGTTTTTATAGACACGATGCTTATTAAGTTGAACATCAAATAAAGTGAATGGTATTGATAGTATGAACGCGAGCGGCTGCCAGTCTAGAGAGCTTTTGTTAACTTTGAATATTTTTATTCATCTGTTTAATAGCAGCTTTTTCTAAACGTGAAACCTGCGCTTGAGAAATACCAATTTCTTCAGCAACTTCCATCTGTGTTTTACCTTGAAAGAAGCGCTTTCGTAAAATGAGTTTTTCTCGCTCGTTCAATCTTCTCATACCTTCTTGCAAAGCAATTTCTTCAATCCAAGTTGAATCACGGTTGCGTTCATCGCTTAGCTGATCCATGACATAGATTGGGTCTCCACCATCATTGTAAATAGGTTCAAATAGAGAAACCGGATCTTGGATAGCATCTAAAGCAAACACAATTTCTTCATGCGGCACTTCTAGGACTTTTGAAATTTCCTCAGCTGTAGGTTCCTTGGATGTTTCACTCATAAGCCTTTCACGAACTTGAAGAGCTTTATAAGCAATATCACGAAGGGAACGAGAAACACGGATTGGATTATTGTCACGTAAATAGCGGCGAATTTCCCCTATAATCATTGGGACAGCATATGTAGAAAACTTCACGTTTTGACTTAAATCAAAATTGTCAATGGATTTCATTAATCCAATACACCCAACCTGAAATAAGTCATCAACAAATTCTCCACGATTGTTAAAACGTTGAATCACGCTGAGTACGAGACGTAAATTTCCGCTTACTAGCTTTTCTCTTGCTGTTCCATCTCCAGCCTGCATTTGTTTAAACAACTTTCGCATTTCTTCATTTTTTAATACGGGAAGTTTCGAAGTATCTACTCCACAAATTTCTACTTTATTTCTTGTCAACTCTTTCCCTCCTAACAGGAGATGATGTTCTGAATTCAGTATCTCCTCCGGAGGAAAAAATATGCACTTTTACAATTCTGACAATTCTCCACTAAAAAAGCTGATAGTATAAGGTGCTTCTCAGCCCTTATGCTATCAGCTTTTTTACTTAAACCATTTTATTAAATTCTTTTCGCAGCCGTTTAATAATTCGTTTTTCGAGCCTTGAAATATAAGACTGAGAAATGCCTAGCATATCAGCTACATCTTTTTGCGTTTTTTCTTCTCCGCCGGCTAGCCCAAAGCGCAGCTCCATAATTTGCTTTTCACGATCATTTAATTGGTGCAGTGCTTTCAACAAAAGTTTTCGATCTACATTCGCTTCTAGGTCTTTTGTAATGATATCTTCTTCGGTTCCCATCACGTCAGATAATAACAATTCGTTTCCATCCCAATCAATATTTAACGGCTCATCAAATGAAACTTCAGATCGAATTTTATTGTTGCGGCGCAAATACATTAAAATTTCATTTTCAATACAGCGAGAGGCGTACGTCGCTAGCTTAATTTTCTTTTCAGGATTAAACGTGTTTACTGCTTTAATTAAACCGATGGTGCCGATGCTAATTAAATCCTCAATATTGATTCCCGTATTTTCAAACTTTCGGGCAATATAAACAACAAGTCGCAAATTACGCTCAATCAACAGTGAACGTGCTGCTTCATCTCCTGATGGAAGTTTTTTCAAGAGCACTTCTTCTTCATCTTTTGTTAAAGGTGGTGGAAGAGCCTCACTTCCTCCTATATAGTACACTTCATCTGTTTTCAGCTTAAGTTTAATTAATAATTTGTACCACCATAATTGAAATCGAATTCGATATGTAGCCATTCTGTATCCTCCTTTATTTGTTCACACCTTTTACGATGCGGAACTTACTTCTCCAATAACGATAAGCTTCGGATGAACAATACATTCATATTGCTTCTCCACTGAAAGCGTTGTATGACTAATACCTACTAATACTTTAGTGACTTCAATCGTGTTGGACTGATGCACCAGCCTTACCATATCTGGCTTTAGAGCAAGCAGCAGCTGATTGGCTTGGCCCACGCTTCGATAAGGGACAAAGCGGACTTTTGAATACCACTCTTGATCAATATCTTCGCTGTGTGAAAAGGATTGGACATTTTTGCTTAATTCCATTAAGCCTTCAGGCAATATTTCTTTTAAAGAATCTGCTGTAACAATCATAACCGGGGTTTTCGTCAGCGGATCTACAAGCTGATTTCCACTATCAATAAGTCCTTTCATCGACAGCATCTGTTCGTTTAAAATAACTTCTACATCTACCAGCTGATCAAATGTAATATTTTTCATTCGCAAATCATCAACTCGTGCTTTTGAAAAATAAGATAATAGCGGAAAGCCAATAAGAACAAATATCCAGCTAATAGGATCACCAAACTGTGGAGATTTCGTATCAACCATTTGATTAAGAACAAGAAACTGATCTTGAAATAAAAAGTGAACGCCCATTAACCCTCCGCCAACAACAAAGGTTGCAAAATAAAACGTTAATAAATTCTCAAAGAAAAAGCGCAGTCGTTTATAACCAAACGTCATCAATACCATAAAAAAAGAGAATAAAATTTTAATAGCAGGGTGAACCATAAGATGAGAAAAAGGCGTAAACATAAGAAGGACAATCAGTGAACCGATAAAGCCGCCAAGCAAAAGCCGCCACCACTTGTAATTCCGCTTAAGTACAACAGCACATAACATTAGTAAGATCGTATCTAACCCAAAATTCAGCATCCATATTAAATCTAAATAGATTGGCAATGTTTATAACCTCTCCATTCTTTCTGAATTTTTCTGTTAAAAATTAGTATATAGTACATCCTATTAGAAAGTCTGTCAGTTCATGCCGAGAAACAAGCAGTATTTTTGAGGAAATCATTCGATATTTGTCACACCACTTTTAGGAAGAAAACACAAACCCTTTGAAGGCATCATATTGACCATGTCGAATGTTTTTTATATTCTTTTTGAGTTTTCTAGATTCATTGCATAAAAAAAGACCTCTGTATAAAACAGAGGTCTTAGCTTTTTATTTTCTTAGCGTCTACGATTACGGTTTCGTAAGAATGTTGGAATATCTAGCGCATCTTCAGACTGTGGCTGAGATGGACGCGTATATTCTTGCTGTACAGGTTCTTCACGCTTTACTTCACGCTTCGGCTGCGGAGCCGGTTGCTGTGTCGATTGCTGCATGCGATTCGCCGATAACGAAGGACGACCTGGTTTTGGCTGTGATAAATCTTGGTCACTAAAGCCAGTTGCAATAACTGTAACAACAATCTCGTCTTTTAGGTTTTCGTTAATAACAGATCCAAAGATCATGTTCACTTCTTGGTCAGAAGCAGAAGCAACGATATCTGCAGCTTCTTGTACTTCGTAAAGACTTAGGTTCGTACCGCCTGTAATGTTCATTAATACACCTTGAGCTCCGTCGATAGATGTTTCAAGAAGTGGACTTGAAATAGCTTTTTTAGCTGCTTCAGCAGCGCGGTTTTCACCAGTCGCAATACCGATACCCATAAGTGCAGATCCTTTGTTAGACATAATTGTTTTTACGTCAGCGAAGTCTAAGTTAATTAATCCAGGAACTGCGATTAAATCTGAAATACCTTGCACACCTTGTCGTAATACGTTATCCGCTTCACGGAACGCTTCTAGCATTGGCGTGTTTTTATCAACGATTTCTAATAAGCGATCATTTGGAATAACAATCAGCGTATCTACTGCTTCTTTCATTGACGCAATGCCGCCTGCCGCTTGAGTAGAACGCTTACGGCCTTCAAACGTAAACGGACGAGTAACAACGCCTACCGTTAGTGCTCCTAGCTCACGAGCAATTTGGGCAATGACTGGAGCTGCACCAGTTCCAGTTCCTCCACCCATACCAGCTGTTACGAAAACCATATCTGCACCTTTTAGTGCTTCTTGGATTTGTTCCTTACTTTCTTCAGCTGCTTTTTTACCAACTTCTGGATTAGCACCTGCACCTAATCCTCTTGTTAATTTAGCGCCGATTTGCATTTTTGTTTCAGCTTTTGATAAATTTAATGCTTGTGCATCTGTATTAACTGCAATAAATTCTACACCTTGGACGCCATGTTCAATCATTCGGTTAACCGCGTTGTTACCGCCGCCTCCGACACCGATTACTTTAATCGTCGCTAATTGGTCTACACTTGTATCAAACTCCAACATGATAGTTCCTCCTAATTCTTCGAAATTACCAATCCGTAACGTTAATCAAAGAAGTATCCAAAAAACTTCTTCATTAAATTTTGGTCATTTTTCTTTTTCGGCTGCTCAGCTGATTGTTGCGGCTGCTGTGGTTTCGGGCTAGGTTTGATCATTTCTTGCTCAATCGGCTCTTCTTCCACAACTGGCGCTCCAATTTCCCGGCCTTGTATTTTAGCATTTTTGTATGCAAATTTTATTAATCCTACGCCTGTTGTATAATGCGGCTCACGTACTCCAATATAATCAGGCACTGCTATGCGCACGTTATTCTTTAAAATCACTTGAGCTAGCTCAAGAATACCAGGCATCGCTACTACTCCGCCTGTTAAAACAAATCCTCCTGGAATATCTTTGTATCCTAGGCGATTTACCTCCTGCGTAATCATATCTAAAATCTCTTCTAATCTAGCTTCAATAATATCAGAGATTTCTAGCTGATTAAACTGCTGATGCTGATCGCTTCCAATGATCGGTACACTAAATACTTCTTCTTCAGAAGCATGATCGTAGAAAGCATGTCCATGCTTTATCTTAATATTTTCCGCGTCTTCAGTCGATGTGCGAAGGCCAATCGATAAATCTTTGGTAATGTGCTCTCCGCCAACAGCTAGTACATTTGTTACTTTCAAATGTCCTTGGTCAAAGATCGCAACCGTTGTTGAACCTCCGCCGATATCTACCAGTGCGACACCTAAGTTTTTTTCATCACGAGATAATGCAATTGAACCAGCGGCTAGAGGCTGTAAACAAATATCACTGATTTCTAAACCAGCTCTTTCTACACAGCGTAATAAGTTATGTAAAACCGTTCTAGATCCTGTTATGATTGTGCCTTCCATTTCTAAACGTACCCCAATCATACCTCTAGGATCGTTAATACCTTCTAAGCCATCTACAATAAATTGCTTTGGAATAACATCAATGATTTCACGATCTGGCGGGATAGACATGACTTGAGCAGCATCAATTACTCGATGAATATCTTCGTTTGTAATTTCACGATTTTCGCTTGACACGGCTACTACCCCGTGACAATCCTGTAAAAATACATGATTTCCGCTTATGCCCACTACAACCTTTTTAATTGTAATGCCTACCATTCGTTCAGCTTGTTCTACTGCTTTTCTAATAGATTGAACTGTTGCATCTATATCAACGATAGAACCTTTTTTTAGTCCGTGTGATTTAACATTCCCTACACCAATGATATTCAATGAATCGTTACTCATCTCTCCGATGATTACTTTCACACTGGATGTACCGATGTCTAAACTAACGTATATTTCATTGCTGTTCATTCTTTGGCACCTCCTTTTTCTTTCTGCACATGTCATCTTAAATAAATTAAGAAGAACAACAATATTAATTTTTTATTATATGAAAATATTCAACAAATACATCTGTTTCCCTTTTGTAAAATCAATTTTTTTCAAGTTTTTCACAGACTTTATCTCTTTCAAAGAACAAAACGTTCTTGTTTTGACTTTTTTTTAGATTTAAGCCTAAAATTCACTGAAAAAAAGCTATTTAACTACAAGTCTACACTAAGATGTACACTGAGA
This sequence comes from Priestia aryabhattai B8W22, assembly GCF_000956595.1. GTDB lineage: Bacteria > Bacillota > Bacilli > Bacillales > Bacillaceae_H > Priestia > Priestia aryabhattai. The sequence continues at coordinate 252,334 of NZ_JYOO01000002.1, forward strand.
AAAGCGAAACTTACCTAGAACAAATATTACATTTCCATTTCACAGCACCGGAGAAGAAAATCATATGTATGCAGAATACTTGCATGTGATTATACAATGTACAAGGGCTAGTTTGCCAGTCTCAACTCATCTATTTCCTTTAATTAACACTTATAAAAAATAATTACTGCTTGCTCTTTTTATAAGGTTTAAATGCATATCCTTCTTCTAAATCAATAATGCCTTTTTGATCATCACTCAATTTACTTGCAATAGCTGGGTAATGAACAATTTTATCAGAGAAGTTGCTAATTTTCCCGCTTACTTCACGCGTATCATTCATAAATACCTCGATGTGAAGAGGTTCTGATTTTGTCGGCGCATAGTAAATCTCAGAAATAGCCCCTTTTATGCTCTTAGGCGTTTTAGCTAATTCTTGAACCATGCTTTGTATAGCGTCTCCGTCTTTCCAGTCAATTAGCAGCGGAGCGTCGGATGACACTTTCTTAGCACTTACTTCTTTTAAAACTTTTCCATTTTCATTCACAGGGAAATATTTATTCCCCGAGGTTACATATGCAATTCTTGCGTACTCTTTTACGTCGATTACGACCTTATTAGGAAATGTTTTGTGAATGACAGCTTCCTTTACCTCAGGGTTTTTTTCGACTTTTTCTTGAATTTGATCAGCATCAGCTTTCCAGTAGCTGGTTTTTTTGGACAGACCACTCGCTTTGACAATATCCTTATCACTTACATGTTTATTCCCTTGTACTTCAATGTTAGAAACATTACTCAGAGAAGATTGAGAATATACAATAAATAAAATAAGGATGAAAAAGAGTGATAAATACAAAATAAGCCGTCTATTTGCTTTTTGCTTTCGCTGTTCTTGCAGCTTCGGTACACGATCTTCTAAAACAATTAACTTACCTTTTTCCATTTTTTTCACCCTTATCCATTTGAGAAAATAAACGAGGAATTACCATCTATTTATTTCCAATCTTTGCTTCATGAGAATATCCCCATTATAGCATAGAATAAACACATAAAAGCTACCTTTTCACGCATAACCATACAGCGGCGGGCTGAGTAATTAGCGACCGATAATCTCAACTTCTGTATGAATATCAATATCGAATTTCTCTTTAATTGTTTTCTTGACATGAGCAATTAAATTCAGCACGTCTGAAGCCGTTGCATCTCCTGTATTGACAATGAAGTTCGCATGCTGCTCACTAATTTGCGCACCGCCTACTGAAAAACCTTTTAAGTTGGACTTTTCAATTAAGTCTCCTGCATAATTTGGAAGCGGATTTCTAAAAATACTTCCTGCACAAGGGAAATTCCAAGGCTGTGTTTCGCGGCGATAGTCTTTATTTTTCTGCATGACCGCCACAATATCATCTTTCGTTCCCTTTTTCAAACGCAGCACGGCTTCTACACATACTCCAGGACGGTCTTTTTGTAGAATTGAATGACGATACGAAAATTGAAGCTCTTCATTTGTCAGCCACTCCAGAGTGCCATCTTCAAATAAAATCAGCGCTTTTTCGACTACATGAGACATATCAGAACCATGGGCACCTGCATTCATATAAACAGCGCCTCCGACAGATCCAGGAATTCCACTTGAAAACTCCAAGCCTGACAGACCTTGTTTTGTAATAACTGTTGCAAGCTTGATGCTAGGGTATCCCCCACCTACAGTAACCGTCTCTCCATCTACTGTTAAATCATCTAATCCGGCTCCGAGCTTAATGACCACACCTTCAATTCCCTTATCAGAAACCAGAAGATTAGATCCCCGACCAATCGCTCTCCATTTCACGCCGTGTTTTTTAATAATATCCATTGTAACTTTTAAGTGATCAACAGAATCAGGTTCTACAAGCACATCTGCTGGACCACCAATTTTCATTGTTGTATGTTTTGCTAGCGGTTCATTTTCACGAACCTTTCCAATATTCGCTTCGACTAACTCTTTTACTAACGCTTCCATAAGAACCTCCTAAAACCCTCTTTGCTGTTATAAAACTTTCATGTCAATGCGCCCTTACTTCTAATGCATAAGAATAATAAGAACAGATTCATAACTAAGCAGCAGCACCTTGTAAGATACCTTTTTTCTACGAAGGCACTCTATTCTGTTGTCAATTTCATCATTTTTATTTATCGTATGACATTCACCCATAGAATGTACGTTCATCTGCTATATAAAGTAATTTTGATTGTTTTTTTATCGTTTTTCATTTAGAAGTTAAACACATGCTGACAGTCATAAAAAAACGCTACGCTCATAAGTGCACATACGTTCACCTAATCACTAAGATAAAATATTTAACCTTACACATCATACCATAGTTGGACTCAAAATTGGTTATCACAACATTACATTTTAAAAACATTTCATACAAAAATATCATCTACCTGTAAAAAATCGAAAATAAACCGCCAACAAAATCCGGCGTGCACTTGGATTTAAGATGACGGTTTACTTCAGTAGACCATTGCCTACTTGACATTATACAATTTTTTTCAATTAATAGCGAGAATATCTACTAACATTTAACAAAACTCCAACTGCTGCCAGCATGAGCGTGAGCGACGATCCGCCGTAACTCAAAAATGGAAGCGTAATTCCCGTAACAGGCATAAGACCTGTTACCACGCCTATATTAATCATGACTTGAATCGCCACCATTGAAATAATTCCTAAGGCTAAAAACGTTCCGTAAAGATCAGGTGCTCCGAGCGCTACTTTAATTCCTCTCCAAAGCAATAAGCTAAACAAAATCAGAACAAGCGTTCCGCCAATGAAACCGAGCTCTTCTGCTAGAATAGCAAAAATAAAATCAGTTTGAGGCTCCGGCAGATAAAAGAACTTTTGTCTACTTTGCCCTAACCCTAATCCAAGCAATCCCCCGGGCCCAATTGCATAAAGAGATTGAATGATTTGAAACCCGCTTCCAAGCGGATCTTCCCAAGGATTTAAAAATGAGGTGATGCGTTTAATCCGATAAGGAGCTGATAAAACAAGCCCTACAAAACCGGCAACGCCAAGCAACCCAAGACCTGCAAAGTGACTTACTTTTGCTCCTGAAACAAAAATCATGACTAAACAAGTTCCAACAAGCACCGTTCCAGTTCCTAAATCCGGCTGCATCATAATAATGCCAAACGGTAAGAAAACCAGTAATAACGCCGGTAACATTCCTTTTCTAAAGGATGTAATTTTCTTCTGGTTTTCTGATAAATATTTCGCTAAAAATATAATCATAGCAAACTTCATAAATTCTGAAGGCTGAATCGAAAACGCTCCAACTCCTATCCAACTTTGCGACCCATTCCGTACTAGCCCTACTCCCGGAATCAATACAAGTACCAGCATAACAAAGCAAATGATTACAATTGGCTTTGCCCACGTACGCCACATCCAATAATCAATATTCATGATGACAAACATCGCGCATACTCCAAGCCCTGCAAATAAGAGCTGGCGTTTAGCAAAGAAAAAAGAATCATTAAACTTGTATGTAGCCCATACCGCACTTGCGCTGTATACCATGATAAGGCCGATGGTTAGCAAGGAAAGCGTAACGATTATGAGAAAAAAATCTGGGGTAGACCTTTTTGTCGACACTGTCACACACCTCTAAAAATAGATTAGGGCTAGTGTATTTTCTAGGTGTTTAGACAAGCCCTTATTTCAGTTTATGCACAGATTCAATAAAGATGTCACCACGTTCTTCAAAAGTTTTAAATTGATCCCAGCTTGCACAAGCAGGAGATAATAAAATAACATCTTCTTCATCTGAACAAGCATATGCTTCTGAAACTGCTTGTTTAACATTATCGACACGTTTTACAATTTGTATTCCCTCTTCTTTGGCTACGCGTTCAATTTTAGGAGCCGTTTCCCCAAACGTAATAACAGCTTTCACATTCTTAAACTCTTCTTTTAAATCATCAAACTCATTGCCGCGATCGAGTCCGCCTGCAAGTAGAATCGTCGGCTGCGAAAAAGCGGAAAGAGCTACTTTTGTAGCAAGCATATTCGTAGCTTTAGAGTCATTATAAAACTTGCGTTTGTTGATTGTCGTAACGTATTGAACGCGGTGTTTAACACCAGCAAACGTTGTGAGCACGCGGTAGATAGCTTCATTTGAACAGCCGTACAGCTTCACAACGGACACAGCTGCTAAAATGTTTTCTTGATTATGTTTGCCTGGCAGCACCACATCTTTTAACGACATCACTTCTTCATCTTTAAAGAAAATCGTTTCGTTTTTAATGTACGCTCCTTCTGTCGTTTGAGCTGTAACCGAAAAAGGTACTTTTGTGGCTTTAATATCTGCACTAGCTTTCATCACTAGCTCATCATCTGCATTAATAACGGCAAAATCTTCACTTGTTTGATTGTTAAAGAGATTTGCTTTCGCTTTGATATATTCCTCTTTTGTGCCATGATAGTCTAAGTGAGCATCAAACAAATTCAATAATAAAGAGATTTTCGGACGGAATTTTTCAATTCCCATCAGCTGAAAAGAAGAAAGCTCCGTGACAATGACATTGTCCTTTGTTGCTTTTTGCGCCACTTCACAAGCTACTGTTCCAATATTTCCAGCAATCAACGGCTGCTTTTGATCTTCTTCTAACATTTTATAAATTAGCGTTGTTGTTGTTGTCTTCCCATTGCTTCCCGTAATTCCGATAAAAGGAGCTTCGCTAATTTCATAAGCTAATTCTACCTCTGTTAAAATCGGAATATTTCGCTTTAATGCTTCTTGCAATAGAACATTTGAATACGGAATGCCAGGGTTTTTTACAATAACATCCGCTTTGTCTAAAAGTTCAAGCGGATGATGCCCACAGACAACTTCAATGCCCGTTTTTTCTAATTCCTGTGCTGCTGTGTTCTCTTCGTACGGTTTTTGATCATTAACGACTACTTTAGCACCAAGCTGTTTAACTAGCTGAGCGGCTGCGAAACCGCTCTTGGCTAATCCTAAAATAAGTACTTGTTTACCTTGATACGTATTGACTGATTTCATTTAAATCCACACCTCGATATAAATTCCAAGCATTGCAAATAATAGTCCTACAGCCCAAAAAGTCATAACTACGCGCCATTCCGACCAGCCGCTTAGCTCGTAATGGTGATGAAGCGGGCTCATTTTAAACACACGTTTTCCTGTTGTTTTGAAAGATGCGACTTGAATAATAACCGATAGTGTTTCAATGACAAACACACCACCGATAATAACAAGCAAGAATTCCATTTTCATTAAGACAGCCACCGTAGCGATAGCTCCTCCTAGCGCTAAAGAACCCGTATCTCCCATAAATACTTTTGCAGGATGGGCATTAAAAACTAAAAATCCTAACACAGCTCCTACTACAGCAACTGAGAAAATAGATAGTTCAAACTGCTCTGCATTCCAGGCAAGAACTGCAAATGCACCAAAAGCAATCGCACTTGTACCAGATACAAGTCCGTCTAATCCATCCGTTAAGTTAACCGCATTTGAAAAACCAACAAGCCAGATGATAAGGAAAACAACATAAAACCAACCTAAATCGATTGGGTCTTTAATTCCTGGAATCGTCACTTCAGTTGAAAACTCAAACTGTCTTGCAATAAAGTAAAAAATAATTGAAATGACAACCTGACCTAAAAACTTTTGTTTAGATGTTAATCCAAGGTTACGCTTTAACACTACTTTTATAAAATCATCTAAAAATCCTAATAAACCAAATCCGATTGTGACAAATAATAATAGAAACGTCTTATATGTAAGTTCTGCATACTGATTGACCATAATAAGAGTTGCCACAATAATAGATAATAAAATCATGATACCGCCCATTGTAGGTGTACCTGATTTTTTCTGGTGAGATTTCGGGCCTTCATCACGAATACTTTGACCAAACTTTAATCTTCTTAAGAAGGGAATAAAAATCGGCGACAATACAACCGTAATCAAAAAGGCTACGCCGATTGTCAATAAAATTGATTGTTCTAGCACGATGTCCCCTCCTTAACTTCCAACTCATTCCGACTCATTTTGTTCTCTACCCATTTCATTACTACTTTCGCTCCTCAATCATTTTGCGTGCTACTTCTCGATCGTCAAAATCGAATACTTTTTTACCAATAATTTGATAGGTCTCATGCCCTTTTCCAGCAATGACAATAACATCATCTGCATGCGCTGCTTCCACTGCATAGCGAATCGCTTCTGCACGATCAGCAATCGTCACATAGTTATCTGTATCCAAACCCTCTTCCATATCTTTCAAAATAGCCAATGGATCTTCACTTCGTGGATTATCAGATGTCAAAATAGCTTGTGTACTGTATTCAGCTGCAATCCGAGCCATGATTGGTCGTTTTGTACGATCTCGATCTCCGCCACAACCAACAATAACATATATATTGCGTTTTGCGAATTCTTTTACAGTTTTTAACACGTTCTCTAAGCTGTCCGGCGTGTGGGCATAATCAACGATAACCGTAAAATCTTGCTCCGCATCAACCACTTCAAAACGCCCAGACACACCTTCTAACACTTTTATTTCCTCGACAATAACTGACAGAGGGATACCAGATACTAAACATGCAGCTGTAGCCGCTAATACGTTGTAGACGCTGAATTTACCAATAAGCTTCATTTCTACACGAACCGTTTCTGTGGGTGTTGTCAAGTCAAACGTTGTGCCGCTGTTTGTAATTTGAATATTTGTTGCACGAATATCACTTTCACGGTCAATACCATACGTAATCACTGTAGCAGCCGTGTTTTTAATATATTCCTCGGTTGCCGCATCATCGGCATTGAGAACAGCAAATTTAGGACGAGTATGGTTATAAGCGTTTCCTAACTGTGCAAATAGCAACCCTTTCGCACGACGATAATCTTCCATTGTATGATGATAGTCCAGGTGATCTTGCGTTAAGTTACTAAATACCGCCACATCAAAGTCGCACCCGTGTACGCGTCCTAAGTCAAGCGCGTGAGAGGATACTTCCATCATCGCTACTTCTACATTCTCCTCCACCATTTGATTAAATGTTTTTTGAAGAGTCAGCGATTCAGGCGTTGTGTTTTTCACATCATAAGACGTATCACCAATACGAATTTCAATCGTTCCAATTAAACCCGTCTTTTTATGTTGTGATTTAAAGATATGCTCAATCAAATGTGTAATGGTTGTTTTTCCGTTTGTGCCTGTTACACCAATTAAATGCATTTTTTGTGTGGGCTGATTGTAGAAAGCATCCGCTAGCACTGCCATCGCTCGCTTTGTACTCTTCACGCGTACAACGGGCACGTCTACATCCACAGGCTTTTCTGCTAAGATTGCTACTGCCCCTTTTTCCACAGCCATCTGTGCAAAGCTATGACCATCAACCGTATAGCCGTCTATACAAATGAACAATGCTCCGGGCTTAACTTCTCTTGAATCCATTTCAATTGACGTAATATCAATATTCTGTTCAGGAAGCTGAACAAAATCATGTAAATGTGTTAGTAGTTCTCGTAAATCCATTCCTACCATGTCCTCTCTATTTGTAAAGTGAAACGTTTGTTATAAGACGCTATGGCAACTATTCTTCTTTTTCTAGCACCCAACCTATTACATTTTACAGAAAAAGAAGCCCGGAGGGAACACCCCCTAGGCTTATTTGTTGATTTCATGTTCACACGCAGAGTAACCTGCTGATTATCATGCAAGGAAGAATAGTGGTTTATAGAGATTTTTTATTTTCCCATATAAATTCTAACCGTTTCGCCTTCTTTAACTTTCGTTCCGGCTGCAGGAGACTGCTTGACCACTTTATCTCCTTCGCCACTCACATCTAATTTTAAATTAAGTAGCTGTTCTTGTAACTCTTTTTTTGACATTCCTACGACATTTGGTACTTTTATCATTGGTGTGTCCAGCCACGTTAACTCTTTTTCGATTTGGCCTTTACGCGGTTTAACGTCCATCACACGCAAACTGTCTTCAATCATTTTACCTACAATCGGAGCTGCTACAACTCCACCAAACTGAATGGTGCCTTTTGGATTATCAACCGCAACATACACGACAATTTCAGGGTTATCTGCTGGTGCAACACCGATAAAAGAAACGATGTGATTGTTTTTTAAATACTTTCCATTTTGAGCTTTCTGCGCAGTACCCGTCTTTCCACCAACGCGGTACCCTTCCACAAAAGCTCCTTTTCCGCTTCCTTGTGCTACTACACTTTCAAGCGCAAAACGCACTTGCTTAGACGTTTCCTCGGAAATAACTTTTCGCTTAGCAACCGGCTTATGACTGCTTACAACTTTTCCGGTAGTTGGATCCACCCACTCTTTTGCAATATAAGGTTCATAAAGCGTTCCACCGTTTACGGCTGCGGAAACAGCAGCTACCTGTTGAATAGGCGTAACAGCAACCCCTTGCCCAAAAGCTGTTGTAGCTTGTTCAACCGGACCTACGCGCTCAAGCGGGAACAAAATTCCTTTTGCTTCCCCTTGTAAATCAATACCTGTTTTTTGACCAAAGCCAAATTCTTTAATGTATTTGAACAACTTCTCTTTTCCTAAACGTTCCCCAAGCTCCACAAAACCAGGGTTACATGAGTTCTGTACAACTTCTAAAAAAGACTGCTGTCCATGTCCGCCTTTTTTCCAGCAGCGAAGTCTCGCTCCTCCAACTTCCGCGGCTCCATCATCGTAAAATTGATCTTTTAGTAAATCCACTTTCTTTTCTTCAAGAGCAGCTGCCAGTGTAATAATCTTAAACGTTGATCCGGGCTCATATACGCTCCAGATTGGAAGATTGCGATTATACACCTCAGGCTTCACATTTTTAAAATCCGTCGGATCAAAGCCCGGACGGCTTGACATACCTAAAATTTCACCGTTTTTAGGATTCATGGCAATGGCAATCATACCATCTGGATTATAAGCTGTCTGAGCATTATCCAACTCACGCTCCATAATCGTTTGCACACGTGAATCAATGGTCAATCTCAAATCGAGCCCGTCCACAGGTGCTGTGTAGTCATCGGCTATATTAGGCATCTTTTTACCTTTAGCATCAGAATACAATTTAACTGAACCTTTTTGTCCTTTTAGCTCTTTATCATAATATAATTCAAGGCCCGTTAACCCTTGATTATCTACTCCCGCAAAGCCTAATACATGCGACAAATAACTCCCAAACGGATAGTACCGCTTCGAATCCTCAGCTATATATACGCCTTTTAAATTTAAATTTCGTACTTCATTTGCTTTCGCATGTGAAATTTTTCTTCCTTCAGGACGCAAATATACGCTAGAAGAAGCTTTTGTTATTTGTTCATATACTTTTTCTTTTGATGCTCCCAGCACTTTTGCTAACTTTTCAGCCGTAACAGCTGGATTCTCAACTTGTCTTGGCATAACTAAAACGGTCGGTGCACTTTTATTTGTAGCAAGTGCCACATCATTGCGATCTAGTATCTTTCCTCTTTCTGGTTCAAAAGGAATATTCCGACTCCATAAGTCTTTGGCTTTTTCAGTTAGCGTATCCCCAGTCAGCAACTGTACATATCCAAGCCTTGTATCAATAATCAAAAACACAATAAAACCGACAAACAAAACAATGGCTAGCCTTTTACGAACTGTGACTCCTGATACCCGCATATATTAGAACCTCCTCTGAATCGGCTCGTTCCAATATATGCTTGTACAGGATTCACTAGAACTTATTTTCTAGTCAAGTTGCTTATCGTCTTTTTTACTGTCAGATTCACTTTTTTCTGTTTCTTTTAACTTATTTAACGTGCTTGAAAATTCTTTAGGCGTTTCAAGTTCCACTTTCAGGTACGTTCCTGCTTTTAGCGGATCTCCTGCTTTAATACTTTGACTTACAACATAACCATTTTCAAGTGCGCTAGGTCGAACGTTGACAAATTCACTAAAGCGAATAACGTCACGATGTGAAAAACCTGTTAGATCAGGCATTGTGGCTTTTCCGTTTGTCTTAATGAACACGCGTTGACCAGCGACAATGGTATCAGAAGTCGGTGATTGGCTTTCTACCGTATCTCCTTTACCTATTACAACAGGAACAAGCCCTTTTTGTTTTAAGTCTTTCACGGCACTATTAACTGATTCATTAACGTAAGATTTAAGCGTGATTTCTGAATCCACTTTCTTTTCTTTCGTTTCTTTTCCGTCTTCATCCGTTTTTTGAGGCTCCACTCCTAAATACTGCAGGCTGTTTTTCATCACCGGATTAAATACGGCCGTAAGCGGCGCAGTACCCGTTTCTTGAGGCGTGAGAGTTGGATTTTTAACAGCTACATAGACAAGCAGCTTTGGATCTTTAGCAGGTGCAAAGCCCATAAAGGAAATGAAATTTTTCCCGTGTCCATGCAGGTAACCTCCGTTAGGACCAGGAATTTGAGCTGTTCCCGTCTTTCCAGCGACATCGTATCCTTCAATCGCGTAAGGTTTTCCTGTTCCGTCATCAGAAGAAACAACGGTTTCTAAAATACCTAGCGTTTCGTTCGCTGCTTTTTTAGAAATAGGCTGGCCTACTACGGTAGGTTTTGTTTTCTTAATCGTTTTTTTATTTGTTTCATCGACTACTTGTTTAATCACGTAAGGCTTCATCATCTTGCCGTCATTTGCAATTGCCGTAGCCGCTTGAATTTCTTGAATAGGCGTAAAAGCAGACGCTTGTCCAAACGCAGTGGTTACGCGGTCTCTCGGGTACTTCGTCACTAACTTGCTAGAAGCTTCGTTCGGCAAGTCAATTCCCGTCTTATCCATAAAACCAAACTTGTCTAAGTATTTATACAAACGATCGGTACCTAATTTTTCGTTGGCTAAAATGGCAACCGCTACATTTGAAGACCTTTGAATTCCTTCATTAAATGTAATAGCTCCCCAGCCGACTCCGCCGTTGTGATCGTTAATCGGAACGCTGTTTTTCGTTACTTTATAAGATCCCGACTGATAGCGGTCTTCACCGTTATAGACGCCTGCATCAATCGCGGCTGCTAGCGTAAAGATTTTCATCGTTGAACCAAGTTCATAGCTGTTTTCAACAAACGGATTACGATAAGAAGTGATATCGCGAATATTCGGGTCAAATGAAGGGCGGTTTGACATGGCCAAAATTTCACCGGTTTTCGGATTCACTACTGTTGCCATTAGCTCTTCTGGTTTATATTCTTTAGCAGCAGCTGTCATCGCATCCTCTAAAAACGTTTGAATTTTTTCATCAATCGTAAGCGTAACGCTGTCTCCGTTTTTAGGAGCTACAATTGACTCTTTTGGATCCGGAAGCTTAATTCCATTTTTAGCAGCTTCGTATTTTACATATCCATCTTCTTCAGAAAGCTGCTTATCAAATACTTTTTCAATTCCCATTTTCCCTACGATTTTACCCGTATCATCTTTTTGTGCGTATCCTAAAATACTTGAGGCGAAGACACCGTTTGGATAGAAGCGCTTCGAATCGCGTAAAAACGTGATGCCCGGGAGATTTAGTTTCTCAATTTTTTGCTTTAGCACGTTATCAATGTCACGTCCGCCTGGGCCAAGTTCGACTTGGAAGACGTCTTTAGACATCATTTTTTCAAGTTTAGACTCATCCATCTTCAACAATGGGGCTAATTTTTGAGCCGTCTTTTCTGGGTCTACCACGTGTTGCGGGTGATCTTTGTCTTTTGTTTGTTTTTTATCTAAAATCGCCACAACCGTATAAGCACCCGTGTCTTGGGCGATTGCTTCTCCATTTCGATCGTAAATCGTACCGCGCTGTCCTTCAATTTTAGACGTTCGCGTATGCTGTTTTTGTGCAATTTCGGCTAAAGCTTCTCCGTCTGCTTTGCCCGTCGTTTGGATGTAAAAGAACCTGATGGCTAATACAAAAAAGAGCAATGCAAATATTAAAATTAATATTGCTGCTCCTGTACTAATATTGCTATTTTTTCTTGGCGTAGTCATCGCAATTAATCGTTAACGACTTTTACGTTATTTTCATTCAATTTTAGTCCAAGTTCTTTTGCTTTTGTCCAAATACGATCGTATGCACTTAACTCTGTTACCTGTAATTTTAACTCATTGTTTTTTGCTTCTTGCTTGTCAATCTTTCCATCGAGTGATTGCACTTCTTCACTGATGCTATAAAGCGAAGATTGATTTGAAATGATTTGCACAGACCCAAACAGCATGAGTGCGACAAACCCAGAATACACAATTTTTTCACCAACCGTGATTTTTCTTTTTGTCTTTCGAACAACTTGACGTACCGTCTTTTGCTGCTTCTGCTGCTGATCTTGCTCTCTTACTTTGTATGCTACATTGTTCATTCTCGTCCCCTCCTCTTTGTTTAAACCCTTTTATTAGACTAATTTCTCAACAATTCGAAGCTTTGCCGAACGCGCTCGCTTATTTTCTTCTACCTCTTCTTCTGAAGGTAAAATAGGTTTTCTTGTAATGACTTTCATTTTAGGCTTAAATTCTTCTGGAATAACCGGCAGTCCATGAGGAAGCTGCGGAACCGTGCTTGCATTTTTAAACGCTACTTTACAAATCCGGTCTTCAAGTGAATGGAAGGTAATAACACTTACACGTCCACCTTTTTTGATCACATCCATAGCCTGTTCAATTGCATCTTCAAATACTTGCAGCTCATCATTTACAGCAATTCGAATAGCCTGGAAAATCCGTTTTGCCGGATGTCCACCCGTTCGTCTAGCTGGCGCTGGAATACCATCTTTAATAAGATCAACCAGCTCTAGCGTTGTTTCAATTGGTTTAGACTCTCGATATGCCTCAATTTTGCGGGCAATTTGTTTCGAAAACTTTTCTTCTCCGTATTGGAAAAAGATTTTCACAAGTTTTTCATAAGGCCATTCATTTACTACGTTGTACGCAGAAAACTTTGAGTTTTGATCCATGCGCATATCAAGCGGGGCCTCATGATGAAAGCTGAACCCTCGCTCTGGTGTATCCAACTGAGGAGACGAGACGCCTAGGTCAAACAATACTCCATCTACTTCTTCAATTCCATGTTTCATTAGCTGCTCTTTTAAATAGCGAAAATTACTTTTGATTAGAATAACTCTGTCTAGATACGGGGCTAATTTTTCTTTTGCATTTTCAAGAGCAACATCGTCTTGATCAAACGCAATTAATTTCCCTTTTTCTGATAGCTGTTTTACGATATATTCACTATGACCTGCTCCGCCAAGCGTGCAGTCGACATATACTCCATCCGGCTTAATATTTAAGCCTTCCGCTGCTTCTTTAAGCAAAACAGTTGTGTGATTAAACATTATGACACCTACTTCTTTCTAAACTACTTAGTTATGTATACAAAAAGCAAAAAACGGTGTTTTTCTTTGATATATATACACGTTTATATTATATATCAAAGTTCAACATTATTTCAGCTATTTATATAAGAATTAAGTAGAATTTTGTCTTTTTGTCACAAATAGTGTCATTTTGTTAAAAGTAGGACATATTCGTAGAATAAAATGTAAGGAATATAAGGTTTTTTGTGTGATTAGAAATAAATACCTTATAAGGATCCAATTGGTTGACATTCACCTTGTAAACTTGTTCTCTTTTCCAAAATAAAAATCCTGCTTTTCAGCAGGATTTTATTAGACATAGCAGACTTTTAACTGGTGATTTAATTCGACTTCAGCACTTAGTAAATCTGACACAAATTGCATACCATAGCCATTTAAATAATACATAATATTCCACATACGTTCTTGTGGAGCATTGTAGGGGCGAAGAGCAAGTTCAATTTGAGCATATTTTGAATGCTTCACATCGTGCTTCGTTAGCTGTTTGGATTCGACAATCTTTTGAATGGTTTCAAACTGCTTTTGAATAATCGCTCGATTTTTAAGCATGACTTCATCAAATGTTTTGTCTTCTTTTTGAATATTTTCACGAAGAGTTTTATGAATTTTTTCAAAATCTTCTTTCGCTTTTTCAAAATACATTTCGTACGGGTTGTGAACTTCTGTCTTAAGCCAGTGCTCCCTCTCTGCATCTACGCCTTCGTTCATTACGTTGGAAAGGTCTAACTGAAGTTCATCCATATACTTCTCGATATGTCTTTCTACGATTGCATAGGATAACCTCGGAACCACGGGAGGCATTTTAAAGCTAAATAAAGAAAATGCTTTTTCAAGCTCTGCCCAATACGCTACTTCCCCGGGACCTGCAATAAACGCAAGGGTAGGAAGTAAGTACTCCTGCATAAGGGGTCTAGTCACAACGTTATTACTAAGAAGCTCTGGCGTTTGTTTAGCAATTTGAACCAGCTCTTCTTTAGACAGCGCGAGTTCATTTAGCTTTCCAACAAACTGCTCTTGCTCTGCATCTCTTTCTAAAAGTACTCTGTTTTCGTTGTGTGAATAAAAGAGATGGGCCGTTTCTTCTCCCACTTCAATCATTCGTTTGTACTGTTTTTGAATCTCTGTTTGCTGTTCCATAACGGCTGACGATAATTTGTCATTTTGTTCAATTAACGTCACAAAGAAAGAAGATTCAATGCTGCGCACTTCTCTAGAAGCTGCATCCATTAAAATAAGACCTGACTCTGCAAACATTGTGGTAACCAAATGAGCAAAGAAATCGACATAGGTACGTGATTTATCTAACGCCTCTAAAACAAAGCGTAACACCTGATTTGTATGCGCCGTTTCGTTAAACGTTTGAAAAACATCACGAACCCAGCTTCTACAGGCTTCATGGTCTAGCTCAATTTGAGAAACCATTTGCTTTTTCTTTAAAGAATGCTTTAACGTTTTCTTTAAAAGCTGGTTTTTATGCTCTGTGTATACATGGTTGATCTCAGCAAAATCATGATCTTCTCCAGCAATCCAAAATACCGGAAGCACGGGCACGTTTAAAGCTTCCTCTTGTTGTTTAGCTAGCAGCACAATTGAAATCACTTTATGAATGGTGTACAAAGGACCTGTAAGCAGCCCCGCTTGCTGACCGCCAACGACTACTACGCTGTTAGGATCTTTTAGCTTTTCAATATTTTCAATCGTCTTAGAAGATGCTCCGTAGCGCTTATTAAAATCAAGCAGATACTCAGCAAGCTGTTCTCTTGGATAAGACTGCTTTTGAACATCCGCTAAACGTTTTTCATATACGTCTTTTTCGTGTATATTATAATGAAAAAAGGAAAGTGCTTGCTTTTCACCTTTTATGTAATCGTTCGTTAGTTTGTTTCCCGCCTTTAAAGAGACGTCTGTAATCTCCATGAAAGAACTTCCTTTCTTTTCCTAATACTTATATTCTCTACATATAGCTTCATTATCCATAATGTAACTGCTCACGTCTAGTAACATGCTTTACAGAGAGGAAATACGAAAAGCGATTCCACCTATATTTAATACAATATGTGCAATAAGAAACAAAACGAAATTCATCCGAAAGAACCCTTTCGCAATAAGCTTCATTTCTAAGTCATGTTTGACTTTCCAATGTACAAACATCATAATCATTGCTACAACTAAAAGGACTAACGCAATCAACCACAAAAAAGAGTGCCCGAAAATTTCCACAGCTGCATAATGCACGGACAAAATAAGAAAAACCGTAGTAATGTACGTTGCTATGTGGACAGATTTCCTTTTATTTTTCGTCAGTTTGCGTAAAAGCATGTATAGAATAAAAAAACCGACGAGCGGCAGAGTGACAAACGTCGCAAAAACTCCAGCAATAAAACTTCCCATGTTACTCACCCTTTTCTTCTTCGATTCCTTTTATTGACCCATATAAAAAGTCAACAATAGGCGTCGACGTTCTTTTTTCAGCAGCTTGTGTTTGGATATAACCTAAGATAGCATCAATCTCGGTTTGCCGCCCCTCCTGTATATCTTTTAGCATAGAAGATTGATTTGTACTCGTGCGGGAACAAACCCCCAGCGCATTTTCCCAATAATTAAAAGCTGAATCTAGCTTTAATACATCCGCAATCTCTTCAAACAATAGACGCATCATTTTATAAAAATAGCTGTTGTGAATCAGCTGCCCATTTTTCACGCGATACAGCGCTGTAAGAGGATTGATGAGCGCATTTACAACTAATTTCTTCACCAGCATCGCATACCAATCTGTTTCAATCATCCAAGGAAAATTCACAATTGGTAAGATAGACTCCATTTCTCCTCTGTACGAAGCAATACGGGTTGCTCCTATTCCTGTATGATGGACGCTATCCATATTTGTACGCATTGCCCCGTGTTCAACTGTACCCAAATAAAGAGTAAGTTGCGGGAGGTTTTTGAGAATTTCAATATGGCTCATACCGTTTTGGATAAACAAAAGGGGAGTATGTATAGTAAGGGTTTTAATAAAAGGGATCATCTCTTTTAAATGATACTGTTTTACAGTGATAATGATTAAATCTGCTTCTTTTATGTTTTTTTCCAGAGGGATAGCACTGACTTTTTTCGTGTGATGTTCCCCTTGTCTATGTAAGGTAATTCCATTTTCGTTAATACACTTTGCTTGAGCTTGTGTTTTCGTGTACAAGGTTACATCATAACAATCTGATAAATACGCGCTAAACAACAGACCTAATGATCCGCCTCCAATAATACCTATAGTTTTCATCGTATTTTTTGTTCCTCTTTCTATTATTGAGTTTCATTTTAGCAAAAAAATGCTTTGAATTAAATGCATTCTTTAAATTTTACCTATTCATATAGCCCGCGTGATTAAAAATCACCGGGCTTATTGTAAATTATTTAGAGTGATCCCGTTTTTTTCTATTATACGGGATACACCGGATGTTTACGACGGCTAAAGGTCACATTCTTTGTTTCATATAATCGAAAGCGGTCAATTAAAGTTCGACGCAGTTCGTTAGCAGGAACGATGTCATCAATAATAAGTTCAGACGCCAGCGTATAGATATCGATGTGTTCTTTATACTCTTGCTGTTTCTGTTTAACAAACATAAACCGCTCTTTCGGATCTTCAATTTCATTAATTTTATTAGAATAGACGGCATTTACCGCTGCTTCAGGACCCATTACGGCAATTTGAGCAGTAGGCAATGCAAGGCAGCAATCCGGTTCAAAAGCTGGACCAGCCATAGCGTAAAGCCCTGCGCCATAAGCTTTACGCATGACTACGGAAATTTTAGGAACTGTAGCTGAACTCATCGCTGCAATCAATTTTGCTCCATGTCTAATGATGCCTGCTCTTTCTACTTTGGTTCCAATCATAAATCCAGGTACGTCTGCTAAAAATAGCAAAGGAATATGGAAGGCATCGCACAGTTGAATAAATTTTGCGCCTTTATCTGCTGAATCTACAAACAGCACTCCTCCTTTGACCTTCGGCTGATTGGCAATAATCCCTACTACTTTTCCATCTATTCGTGCAAGCCCTGTTACCAGTTCGGCGGCAAACAGTTTTTTCACTTCAAAGAAGCTCCCTTCGTCAATAAGGGTATCAATTGCTTCATAGATATCAAACGGAACATTTTGATTCTCCGGAATGAGTTCTACTAACGCTTTTGTCTGCTTGGGCTCTTTAGCTTTTTGTACTTTAGGCTTCTCTTGATAGTTTTGCGGAAAGTACGTTAAATAAGATTTGGCATACGAAATAGCTTCTTCTTCTGAATAAGCTAACACATCCCCGCACCCGCTAACGCTGCAGTGCATATGTGCTCCTCCCATTTCCTCTAGCGTAACTTTTTCTCCAATAACGGCTTCGGCCATACGCGGCGAACCTAAGTACATAGAAGCGTTTCCATCTACCATCACAACAATATCACAAAATGCAGGGATATAAGCCCCTCCAGCTGCTGACGGACCGAAAAGCAAACAAATTTGAGGAATGACGCCGGAAAGTTTTACTTGATTGTGAAAGATCCGTCCAGCTCCTCTGCGGTTTGGAAACATATCTAATTGATCCGTAATACGTGCTCCAGCAGAATCCACTAGGTACAGCAAAGGCACATGCAGTTTTTCCGCTACTTCTTGAATCCGAATAATTTTCTCTACTGTTCTGGCCCCCCAAGACCCTGCTTTTACAGTAGAGTCATTAGCCATTACACAAACCGTTTCACCGTTTACTTTTCCAATTGCGGTTACAACACCGTCTGCCGGCAACCCTTCGGCTTTATTATTTGCAAACATGCCGTCTTCTTCATATTTCCCGTCATCAAATAAAAGGGCTAGACGATCTCTTACAAAAAGCTTCTGTTGTTTTGCAAGTTTCTCTTTATATTTTTCCGCGTTGCCACGCTCTACTTTTTGACGATTTTCATCATATTTTTTCTGAGATTCACCTGTATGTATCATGATATCTCTCCTTTATGAGTTATGAAATAGTCACCAAAACGTCGCCTTCGTTCACAAAATCCCCCACCGCTATATGGACAGTCTCTGCAATACCGGCTTGATCGCTTTCAATAGGAATTTCCATTTTCATAGATTCTAATACAACAACAACTTCTCCTTTAGCTACACTTGCACCTTGCTGAACAAACACATTAAATACCATGCCTGCCATTGTCGCTTTGATTTCACTCATTGCGGTGCTCCTCCTTTGTTTAATACGGTTGATAATAACGATGTGTTATAGGCGCCTTTTTCATATAACTCTTCATTTAACAACTGCTTAAATAGAGGAATATTCGTTTTGATTCCCTCTACGACAGCTTCTGTAAAATATGATTTAGCTAGTTCAATTGCATTTGAACGCGTACGACCAGTAATGATAACTTTTGCAATCATTGGATCATAAAAAGGTGTAACCGCATTCATATTTCTGTAACCGCTATCTACTCGTGCATAAGTTCGTTCGGGTAAGTGATAACCCGTAATTTTTCCGGGAGCCGGTAAAAAAGTAAACGGATCTTCTGCATAAATTCGAAATTCGATCGCGTAGTTATTAGCTGCTATTTCCTCTTGTACACGGGGAAGCTTCTCACCGCGAGCCGCTAAGATTTGCCACTTAACTAAATCGACTCCTGCAATTTGCTCGGTGATCGGATGCTCAACTTGAAGCCGCGTGTTCATTTCAAGAAAATAAAAATTTTCTTCTTCGTCCACGATAAACTCTACCGTACCTGCGTTATAATAGCCGATTGCTTTAGCCGCTTGAACGGCTTGATTTTGCATAGCTTGTCGCGTATTTTCTTTTAAAGAAAGCGCCGGGGCTTCTTCAATCACTTTTTGATTTCTTCTTTGTACAGAACAATCTCGTTCAAAAAGATGAACAATATTACCATGCTGATCTCCAAACACCTGCACTTCGATATGTCTTGCGTTTACGATCAGCTTTTCAATAAACATTCCTTCATGACCAAAATATGCTTTTGCTCTTGCTTTTGTTGAGGCATATACTTGTTTCACTGCATCTTCGTTATCACAGCGCACCATTCCAATTCCTCCGCCTCCTCCGCTTGCTTTTAGCATAACCGGGTATCCAATCATACCTGCTACTTTACAAGCCTCTTCAACGGAAGTGACGTCTCCTTCGCTGCCTGGAACAACCGGTACACCCGCTTCTTTCATCGCAGCGCGGGCAGCAATTTTGTCGCCCATTATCGAAATGATTTCGGGAGAAGGACCGATAAAGCAAAAGCCTTCATCAATCGCTCTTTTAGCAAATGCACTATTTTCCGATAAAAATCCATATCCAGGATGAATGGCGTCTACTTTTTCTTCATGACTAATTCGCAGCAGCTCTTCTACATTCAAATATGACTTTTGCACAGGAGGTTCTCCAATTCGACGTGCCTTCGTAGCCGCTTGAACATACGGAAGCTCTGC
Source organism: Priestia aryabhattai B8W22 (assembly GCF_000956595.1). GTDB lineage: Bacteria > Bacillota > Bacilli > Bacillales > Bacillaceae_H > Priestia > Priestia aryabhattai. The sequence continues at coordinate 272,138 of NZ_JYOO01000002.1, forward strand.
ATCTGCATCAGAATAGACAGCCACCGTTTCAATGCCCATTTGTTTGCATGTATGAATAATACGAAGAGCAATTTCTCCTCGATTTGCAATCAGTATTTTTTTCACCTTTCTCTCCCCTTTCCTCAAATTTCTACTTTCCCCCATATAATTCTACAATAATTTTAAAACTCCTCTACATTTTTTGAAAACGCTTTCTATCTGAATTCTGCTTCCCTTTTGCTTCCTTTCTAAAAAGTGATGCTTATAGTAATGTATTCTTCATATTTAACCGAAAGAATTCATTTTTCTTTATACGCATTGACTATTCGTTCACCAATCCTGAAAACAGAATATTTTGTATTTTTGTTATATAATATTAGATGAACGAACTGGCTTGGTTCGTTCATCTAGCAAGGAGACATAACAAGGGGGATATGGGATGAATTACGAAGTGAAGCATTTAAAAATTAATTTTAAAACGCTAGAAGAGTTCAAGAAATTCAAAGAATATGGCATTCAAGAACTTTCAATGCTAGAAGAATTACATGCTAAGATTTCCGATAATGAAATAAATTCTCCGTTTTACGGCATTTATTTTGGAAATAGCTTAGTGGCTCGCATGAGTCTCTATAAGCGAAACAAACAGTACGATCAATATTTCGAGCCGCCTCAAACGTATATTGAAGTGTGGAAACTTGAAGTGCTCAGCGATTTTCAGCGCAAAGGATTAGGCCAAACGCTCGTTGAATATGCCAAGTCCTTTCAATTACCTATCAAAACAAGCCCGCGAGTAAAATCGAGTGATTTTTGGTCAAAAATGGGGTTCGTACCTGTAACGTATGATATCGATCGCGATTTGGGAGAAAACCCTCTTATTTGGCTACCAAACGGTGTAAGCGAACAAAAATAAACAGCTGATTTTCAGCTGTTTATTTTATATCTATGTGGTATATATAATTAACATGAAGTAGGAAGCATTCAAGCTATCGCTTTACTTTTGAACTTTTTCTAAATTTAAATTTTTATCCACTTGAAATTTCACTTTTCTACTTTTTTCATCCTCTTTTAATACAACCATTTTACGAGCCCTCTCCATAATTTCAATAAGAGCTTTATAATCATCTTCCACAATTAACAAGTTGTTTTGCAAAGCTTTTTTTTCTTTTTCCAAAATCGTTACTTTCTCTTGTAAACGTTCAATCTTTTGCTGCAGTTCTTCATTAGCTTCGAGAAGCTCCGACGAGTGTTTTTGCCCTTGATCTACATTTTCTAAATACTTAATTACTTCATTAAGCGAAATATGTTTCTCTGCTTCCATATATGATAAGCGTGCAGGCTGCTCGTCGTCTTTTGAAACAGTTCTTGCTTTTAATTCTTTTCTCTGTTTTTTCGCAAGGTCAATACCAGTTTTGTATTGTTTGCGCACAAAAGAATTCCAGCGGAAGCCACAAGCTGCTGATGTTCGTGTAAGTTTCTTCCCCACTTCTTCAAATGCAGCTAGCTGAGTGCCACCTTCACGTATATGACGCAGTACAATTTCTGCGAGTAATAAATCTTCATCATGAGTCCATGCATCTTGACGAGAAGAAGTCATTTTTCTATCCCTCCTTATCCGTACTTATTAAATGAATATGCACCTACTAGATAAGATAGACTATTGTTCCTCTTCTCAATCAAGAAAATCTTTCATATACTTCGAAGCAAAATGGGAAACCCGTGATTCTTTCATCTTTCGCTTATTAACTATATTGCTATGGAAATGCAGTTCATAACTATGTTTTTTTAACGATGACCTTTTGAACCGCTTCTTCATGTTCAGGAGACTCCCACAAAATCGAACAGCGATGAATTTCTTGTTCCATTCGATTCCAAACCCGGCTTTGCTCCCATTTTTCAATAGCGATTTCTTTGTAAGCTTGCAATACTTGGGTCGATTTATGAGTAATAGGCGCTAACCACTCCTCACACCTCATAGTTAGCTCTTTAAACGACGTGACATAGGAAAGAAACCCAATTTGCTTTGCTCGTTCTACTCCATACAGCTGAGCACTGTAGATCATTTCCATCGCTTCTTGATAACGCAGCTTTTCCAGAAGAATGGTTCCTCCTCCCCAGCCTGTTGTAATTCCTAAATTCCCTTGAATAAAGCCCATTTCACTATGTGTTGCACTTATACGGAAATCACATGCAATCGCAAGCTCACATCCTCCCCCAACCGATGTTCCATTCAAAAGGGCAACTGTTGGTTTTGGGAGCGTTAAGATCTCATAAAGAATTTTCCCCATTTTCGTTAACATTTGAGACGCCTCTTTCGAAGTCTTTAGCTCATGAAATACGCTTAAATCTCCTCCACTGCAAAATGCGTCTGAACCAGCACCTGTAATTACAAAAGCTTTTACTAACTGATTATGTTTCACATACTCTACAGCTTGCTGCAGTTCATTCATCACATCATAATCAATAGCATTACGCTTTTCAGGACGATTAATCACAAATGTAGCAATGCCTTGGCTTGTAGTAAACAGCTCGCTTTTTTTCATGCTTTTTCCTCCTTATAGACAAGGTATGAATCCTTTTATAACAGTAATTGTTTATTTAAAAAGAGTTCTTGTTCTATAAGAAAAATCCTTCTCTTCCAAAGGGCAGAGAAGGAAAAAAGGCAAAAAAATAAAAGACCCTTTAAAAGGGTCTTTTATTTAAATAAGCAATTATTTGCTTACTACGTCATTTCCTTTGTAAGTACCACAAGCTTTACATACGCGGTGTGATAGTTTCATTTCACCACAATTTGGGCACTCTACCATACCAGGAACTTGTAATTTAAAGTGCGTACGACGCGTTCTTTTCTTCATTTTAGATGTTCTTCTAAAAGGTACAGCCATTATTCCCACCTCCTTAAAAGAATTTTAAAATCATATGAAGGCCCGAAAGCCGGATCTTCGCATTTTTATTTCTTTTTGTCTTTAAAGAAATTTTCGAGTACGGCTAAGCGGGGATCTACTTTTTCCTGCTGTTCTTCTTCGGTAACAACTTCCCAGTCTTTTCCTGACTGTGGAGCTGCTCCTGCCGCTTGCTGATTTTCACTAAATACCTGCAGAGGAATTTCAACAATAATTAACTCTTGAATCAAAGGTTGTAAATCAACCGTTTCTCCCTCTACAACACGTACTTCAGCATCTTCTTCATAATCAGCATTCACATTCAATAAAAACGTTTCGGTTGCGTTAATTTCAAACGGATACGGAACGTCAACTAATGTACGAGCACAAGGTAACGTCATTTCTCCTGAAATTTTAAGGTGAAACGTTACTTTCGAAGAGCTAATGTCGGCTCTTCCTTTCACGTTTACATCTGACATTCTACGAATTTGAGGATCAGCATTCATAAACTCCTTGCCGTCAATCACTTCGTCAAATGTTAGACCTTTATTTTGCAACTGATACAATTGATGTATTGTCCATTTCATTGTTAATCACCTCAAGGCAACAAAGGTTATTATAGCTTTCACAAGATTATTTGTCAATATTTTTTCTTTACACTATAATGTACTTAAATATGCTTTTTTGTAAAAATTTCTTACTTTCATAAAAAAATGTTTTTAAAACAAAGAGCTAGACTAAAAATAATAAATTAAAAGGAGACATTATGCAAGCAGTTGGAATAATTGTCGAATATAATCCTTTTCATAACGGACATGCTTATCATTTGCAGCAAGCGAAACAACAAACCGGAGCAGATTGTGTGATTGCTGTGATGAGCGGGCATTTTTTGCAGCGCGGAGAACCTGCTCTTGTATCGAAATGGTCCCGCACAAGAATGGCTTTAGCCGCTGGTGCAGACTTAGTCGTTGAATTACCTTATGCTTTTTCTACTCAAAAAGCTGAAACATTCGCAAGCGGCGCTATTTCTATTTTAGAATCTCTTCACGCTGACTTTGTATGCTTTGGGAGCGAAAATGGCAATATTGACTCATTTACCCGCACCTCTGATTTGCTCGAAGCTCATGAATCAGAACTATCCGCTTTAATTCAACAAGAGATGAAAAAAGGAAACAGTTATCCAAAAGCAGCTTCCAATGCTTTCTTACAGCTTTTTACGGAGGCTCCTATTGATCTATCTCAGCCAAATAATGTGCTTGGAATGAGCTATGTAGCTGCCATTAAAAAACAGCATGCATCTATTAAACCATATACAATCACTCGAATTCAATCACATTATCACGATGATTCACTGTCTTCCTCTTTTATTTCAAGTGCCACAAGCATACGTAAAGCTATTTTTGACACCAGCAGCCATGGGGACCTGAGCAAGCATATGCCAGTTAGTACAGCAAACGAATTAGCAGCTTACAAACAAGCACACGGACAGTTTCATCATTGGGAGCACTATTTCCCATTTTTGAAATACAAATTATTAACTACTCCACTTTATGACTTACAGCGTATTTATGAAATAGAAGAAGGTATTGAACACCGGCTGCTATCTTATATTTCTTCATCTACTTCATTTGAAGATTTTTTAACAAATGTTAAAACGAAGCGATATACGAGAACCCGTTTACAGCGCATGTGCGTTCACCTTTTAACCAATACAACAAAAAGTGAGATGCAGCAAGCTGACCCTTATATTCGCTTATTGGGAATGTCAAAGACAGGACAAGCCTATTTAAAAACAATTAAGAAAAAGCTGTCCCTTCCTATTGTATCCACTGTATCGCAATGTAAACTAAAAGAAATTGATACCGATATTAAAGCCACACATGTTTATAGTATGCCGTTTCAAGAGCCTCTGCGCTCTCAGTTTATGAAACAAGAATATACGCAGCCTCCTATCATTTGGCCAT
>NZ_JYOO01000003.1 GCF_000956595.1 Priestia aryabhattai B8W22
ATTCGCTTATTTCTTAAGTGTTGAGTTATAAGTTTGAGGAATACGCTTGGAAATAGCGAGGTTGTAAACGCACCGGAAGAAAAAGAAAAGTGCCTGCTTTCAAACAAAAAAGCCGCGGAGGAACAAACTGAACAGCTGGTGTTTGCACACATATACGAAATCAGCTGAATTTCTAATAATCTGGGAGATTTTAATTATACTTCTCTTACCTTTTGGCTTTGAAGATCGTGATGCGTTTGTTCTAGTTCACTTAAATTCAATTCGTACAAATGTCTCCCGTCTTCTGCTTTAAAGTAACCCGATTCAATAATTTGATTCATTAAAAGATCTTTCTTTTGCTCAAATGCTTTTTCAGATGTCATGTTATCATCTCCTTTTTTAGGTGAATATCTTTCATAGAAAAGACGTACACCGCTTGTGGCATACGTCTTGCTGCTTTTCACACTCGTTACCTATGTTTAAAAACAACGCAATCGTTACATTTTATCGAGAAGGCTGCTCTTTGTATGTCTTGCAGCCATATTGAATATTTTGGTGATGCACTATTTTTATACCCGTCATGATGTTCTTAAAACGCAATTGGAAAAAGATTTTCACAAAATTTGTTTTCCATCTACTGCCCCGCTTTCAAAATGCGGCTGTGCTGCAATTTTTTTCGTTGCTAAACTGACCACCATTAATACAACTAAATTAACAAATAAAGAAATAACGCCGACATTTGTATCTTTAATGATTTGTGGCAACGCAGGAAACAATGTGCCAAGCGTTGTTTCAGTAATCGTTATATACATCACAGACGCAATGCCGGCAACAATACCTGCACACGCCCCGTATTTAGTCACGATATTGTTTTTCATTAAACTAAAAATGAAAGCAGGAAACAGCTGCGTCACAATGCTATAGCCCATCAGTAAAAGCGTTACAATCGTATTTCCTCCATAAAGCGTAAAATAAACTGAAACAAGTGCAATAACCGGTATGAAGCATTTAGCCAGCATCGAAATTTGTTTGCCCGTCGCTGAGGGAACAAGAACGGCATAAACGTTTTTAGATAGTGACGTAGAAGCTGCCATCAAAAGCATCGATCCAGGCACAAGTGCTGTTAATAAACCAGCCGCGCCAATAAAGCCGACAATCCACGGATCAAATGTTTGAATGGAAAGACGAAGCAGTGACAAGTCCGCTTCTGCACCTTGTAGTCCAGGTACCTGCATAAGAGCAGTAAACCCTACAAAAAAGACAAAAAGCAGCATTAACGTATAAATAGGACTTATAATAGAATTCTTTCGAAATACATTCTCGTTTTCAGCTGAATATGTTGCATTAAACGTATGCGGCCACATGTAAAATCCTAATACGGTGAGCATGACTGTAGAAATAAACCACGAAATACTCAGCCCTGTCTTGGGAAGAGTGAGAAACGTTGGATTTGCTTGATGCACAGCCTCAAACATTGGCTGTAAGCCTCCGTAGTAATGAAACGGCATATATATTCCTAAAAATAATACGACAATAAAAATCATAATGTCTTTGACAATAGCCGTCCACGCAGAACCGTGTATGCCTGATATCATTAAGTAAACCGTTAATGATATGGCGCCAATCCAAATGGATGCGGTTGAAGAGATAGAGCCATAAGAAGCTTCAGATACAATAATACCTAAGCCTTTAAATTGTAAAATAATATAAGGAACAATTGCCAGCACCCCTGCGCAAGAAACAACGATGCCTAGAAACGGGCTGTTGTATTTTGAAACAAAAAAATCGGGCTGAGACATGAGCTTATGTTGCTTCGCATATCGCCATATTTGCGGACCAATCCAATACCCTAACACGTACGCTAAAGAAATATAGGCTAAAATATAAAATGCTGGCCCTCCTTTTCCATATGCCCAAGCGCTTCCTCCTAGAAACGTAAAAGTAGTATAGATTTCACCCGCCATCAAAAAGAAGACAAAAATAGTTCCAAAACCTCTGCCGCCTACGCTCCACTGTTCTAAATCCATTTTTTTGCCCCGCGTAGCTCGAATTCCAAGATAAATAGCTAAAAGTAAAAAACCAAAAATAATAATCAGAGCGGTATTCATTATTTATCTCCTCCTTTAACAGCAGGATCGAGCTTGTACACAATGCCCATAATAAAAGACGTAAGGATTACCCACATAACAATCCAAAAAAGAAAAAAAGGCATTCCTAAAATAAACGGCGTCACTTTGTTAACAAGTGGCAATAAACCTAATATTCCTACAAACGGAAGCAGGCAAAGAAGATAAATTATTTTCATAGAACTCCTCCTTAATCACACGGCTTATCGGTACTTATCTAGGACTTTAACTATTTCATTATGTACTTCTCTTATTCTTCTCTTTACACCTCCATTCTTGAGCTAAACGAGACGTTTGGCATAGAAAACCTCCGTTTGTTTGCTCCTTAGTATCTTCCATTTCTCCCCAGGTGAAAAGCAGTTTGTAAGACATGATTACAAACTTTTGAATGCAGCAGAATATTATTTCATATTTTCATATACAGAATATAGACAAACAAAAAAACGGAACTGAAAGTAAAGGGCTCAAACAGTTCCGTTTCGATCTAGCATTTCTATACTTTATTCTTTCTCTTTTTTCTTTACACCAAGCGAAGAGAGAGCTTGTTTTAAATGTCCAAACGTTTCAATTTTATTAAAACTAATTCCTACATTAACAGCCGTCTGAGCCATGTCAGGGCTCAATCCTGACATAATCGCATGGATGCCTAACAGCTGCAAAATGTTAATCAAATCAAAAAATTTGTGAGCGACATACGTATCTACATAATTTACACCTGATAAGTCAATGACTAGGTGCCTTATATGTTTTTCTGCACATCTTTTTGGAACAACCTCGATAATAGAATCACCTTTGATTTCATCAATAAGCCCTACCAAAGGCAAGACCGCGATGTGGTCTACAATTGGAATAACAGGAAAACTCGTTTCGTCGATTAGCTCTTGCTGAAGACTTATTTTTTGCCTTGTGATTTTATAATACTGTTCGGAAAATTCATTAATGAGTTTATCAAATGTTGTGTGATAAACTTCACTCCAAGACAGTATATCTTCTTTTGTAATAGATGAATGTATCAGGCTATATGCTTTGACATACGTCCAAATAATTTTTCTTGTTTTGCTTAGTGCTTCTACTACCTCGTAAATCGGCGTATCAAATTTAATTCTGCTGTTTACTACTTCCGTCGTCCATTTCATCATACGTTGTTTGAAAATCTCTTGATCTTCAAGAAAGCCGCTCGCAATTGTTTCGATCGTATAAAGATGCTGCTCGCGCAGCTTTTTCTCAACTGAAGCATCTGCGTCCTTTGAGTAAATTGATCCTTTAATATTACTTCTTTGGCGCAGCCATTCTTCACTGATAGAGGCTGAATTCTCTAAAATATATTCAAAAAGACGTTGATTTTGTTCACTCACTACTGTTTAACCTCCGTTCACTTTCTCCTTCTGTCCAATTACTTACAAAACGCACCTTATGTTAAATTCATGCTTCATATTTTTTCCTCGCCCACCTCTATCATACACGATAACCGCTCTGCATACTTATAGAGAATTAGATATAAACAAGCAAGTATTTGATTATCTACATAGATAAACTGCCGTGTATGATGCAACTATCATTTATTTTTACATGAAAGGATGTTAATTGTATTGAAAAAATCAATTATTTTGTTGGGAATTCTCGCTACAAGTATTGGATTATCCGCTTGCTCAAACAATACAACAACTTCTTCTGCTACAAATTCTTCTGCACATTCAGGTCATGAACATCATAAAGCTGCAGTTGCTGATATTCGCGAAGAGACTCCAGGAGCAGATGTTTTACCACAGTTTTTGAAGAACCAGCCTAAAGACATGAAACTAGTTTATCTGTCCGTTGCTAAAAATCGTGAACTACTTGAAAAAATCCCTTGCTACTGCGGATGTGGCATGGAAGCGAATCACAAAAATAGCTATGACTGCTTTATTTTTAAAAACAAAAGAAATGGAGCAGTTGTCTGGGATGATCATGGAACAAAATGCGGATTGTGTATAGAAATTGCAGCTAAAGCTATGCTCGACTATAACCGAGGCAAATCAATAAAAGATATTCGCAAAGACATTGATGAAAAATACAAAGAAGGCTATGCACAACCGACTCCTACTCCTTCCTTGTAAAACATTGACATTTTTTACGTTAAACATTCGCGACAGATATATGTAAAAGCAGAAAACATCAAAAAACACTCAAATAACTATTTGAGTGTTTTTTGTGTACTATTCTTTCACAAACTCTTTTGTACTTCTTACTGTATCAATCGGACGCACGAGCTTCTCAATTTCTGCACGTTTTGGCTCCAAAAATGGAGGCAGTGATAATTTTTCTCCGAGCGTTTCGTAAGGTTCATCTCCCATAAATCCTGGTCCATCTGTCGCAAATTCAAATAAAATTTGCGGAGCCACTCTTGCATACAACGATTCAAAGAAGTGACGATTCACATAACCAGACGTATGGAAACCGAAGCTTGGCATTCGGTTAATCCATTCTTCAAGAGCCTGTCGATTTTCCACGCGAAAAGCAACGTGATGAACAGTTCCAAAACCTTGCTGAGCCTGCGGAAGTTTTTCATTGTGTTCGACTACTACTTGCGCACCGTTTCCTCCTTCTCCTACTTCAAATAGGTGGAGATCTCCTTCTTGAGCAATCTCTTTAAATAAAAGGACTTTTTCCATCATTTCTTTAAAGTAATTAAACTCGGCAATACGAATAAAGATAGGACCGAGTCCCGTAATAGCGTATTGAAGAGGTACAGGGCCTTTTTGCCAAGGAGTGCCTGATTCAACTCCTTGATTTCCTTCATCGGAAATTAACTGATACTGCTGATCATCAAAATCAACAAACGAAAGCGTCTTTTTCCCAAATAGCTCTTGAATTCCCGTATGCTTTACTTCTAAGCGATCAAAGCGCTTTACCCAATAGTCTAAAGCCTCATCATTTGGAACGCGGAAAGATGTTTTTGAAATTTCATTTGTTCCGTGAAAACCTTTTGGAATGCCTGGAAAATCAAAAAAAGTCATGTCCGTTCCGGCGCTTCCTTTATCATCTGCAAAAAACAAATGATACGTTTGAATATCATCTTGATTGACCGTTTTTTTAACTAAGCGCATACCTAACACATAGGTGAAAAATTCATAATTCTTTTCTGCACTGCTTGTAATAGCCGTTACGTGGTGTATTCCTTTTAAGTGGTTCATTCTACATTCCTCCGGATAAATCGTCTAGTTTATCATTTATTATTTATCTTTAATTTAAATATCTTTAATTAAAGATAATATACCATGATTAATTTTCCTTTGTCAATAAAGTATGGATGATCTCGGAAGGAAATATGTAGGTTTTTACATTTTATCAAAATCTCATAAATGAAGACGGACCAAATCAGCAATAAAGCATCGTATAAACAAAGAGTTTTTACAATTCAAAAGCTCTTTGTTTATTCTTTAATCTTCAATACGTTTAATTGTAACTGCAGGATTGCCTCCGACTATCACGTTATCAGGAACATCTTTTGTCACAACGGCACCTGAAGCAATTACCGTATTGTTGCCTATTTCCTTCTTTAACCTATACTGATTCATTTCTCTCACACGCTATCATGTTTTTAACCCTTTGTCCGGTATTCGCTGAGATCATCACCCACCAGGCAAACATCAATTAATTCAATAACTCCCGGCAGCTAACTTTTTTAATCTTTTTATATAAAAGGAATAGTAAGAAAAAACTTCATCACATATACTATATAAATTTATATAAAAGGCAGGGATATCATGAAAGCACAGCGCTTGGTAGATGACCAAAAAGGAACGTACAGCAAGGAAGTTCAAAAGCACTTCAAAATAAAAATAAATGGAAAAATTTACACACAACCCTTGCCGCAATCACCTTCCTCACCCCCTGTGAATAAAAAAACCTTAAATATAAACCTCAAAATAAAGTTCTACGCACGTATGATAAAAAAGATCAAGTGGTAAACGGCACACAAGAAAAGCTCATAAAATCTGCAAAAACTAGATTAACTAAATATGAAAAGCTTCTATTAAGCAATCAGCTTTCAGAATCTGCGGCTCTTTACTCACCTTTTGGGTTAGAAGAGCTCGTACGAATGGCTAGTAGAGAGGAGTGAACGATTTGTGTTGGATGAAAAAGTAATTATTGATACAAACATTTGGGCTTCACATGCGCTTAATTATCCAGAAGTTGTGGAGTATATTAATGAACTTATTTCAAATAATGCAGAATTTTTAATGCCTACCGTTGTAGAAATGGAACTTCTGTCGCATTGGGAAGTAGAAACAAACCCTCAAGTCAAAGCAGTAAAAAATCATTATATTTACGATATGACAGATAAAATTGTAGACGTTACAAGTGAAATTGCACAGCTAGCAGCTCAAATTCGCAGAAAAGCTAAAATAGAATCCAATAAAAAAATTAAAGGCCCAGATGCGATGATTGCCGCATCTGCTTTTATACATAATGCAAAACTGATTTCCAACAACAATAAAGATTTTGCTTGGATTACATTTAATTTCAGCTACCGAGGCCAACCATTATCTTATGTAAATCCTATTAAAGACACGATTGCTTACGCTTCCTTTATTAAAAGCTTCGAACTGCCTACTTTGCCTCACGCATCAGATACCTTACAAAAAAATAAAAAGGACAACTAATTTCTTTTTTGTTAAAACACTCCTTATCTCCTGTCAAATTTTCAAAAGGGAAATTTGATGGGTACATACTCCAATTCTTTCTATAATGAATACAGTAAAAAGCATAAAAACTTAGGCGGTGAAAAGAGTGAATTATCAATATTACCCGGAACAACCTTTAGAAGAGTATCAATATGGCTATGATTATTATTCGAATCCCCATGAAGCTGACGAAAGATTCCCTTATGGTTATTATCCATATCCTCGCCCTCGTCCATTTTATCCTTACCCTTATCCTCGTCCTATCTATTACCACCCCCCTTACTTTTACCCTCGTCCTCGTCCGTTTTACCCACACCCAGTGTATTGGAGATAAAAAAAGAAGAGCGATCAGCTCTTCTTTTTTGTTTCTTGATATTTAGACATCTCTTCTTTAATAATAGTGACAAACGCTTCATTTTGCTCAATTTCAAAAACGGTAATAGCTTTTTCGAGGTAGGCTATTCCTTCTTTAAGCTCACCAAGCTGACAGAGTGCCTCTCCAATTTGATAGTGCAGTTCTCCCAATAAATAAAGCGTCTCATGCTGAATACACAGCTCTAGTCCTGCTTGTGCATACTTAACCGACTTTTCATAACGTTCCATTTGCAAAAGCGCACGCGATAATCCATATAAAATTCGAATTTTGACAAGAGGATCTTTTAACTTAGGAAGCAAAGCAATATGCTGCAATCCTTCCATAAACGTACTGAACGCTTTTTTTAAATGACCTTCTTCTTCATAAATAATGGCAATACTATTTAAAATAGCAATCTCTTTTTCTGAATAAAACTGTTCGCTCGTACGCGTGAACGCAATGGCTTTTTCCAATTTACGAAGCGCTTGTTCAAATTTATTTCCAATATAATAATCACATATGGCTTCGTGCCATAGGAAAAATTGTGCGTGAAAAGGATCTTGAAACATAGGATTATCTTTTTCTTTGTTCACCATATGTAACACGGTTTCATAATCGCGTTTTCGTATATAATGCCTAATGGTCGATTTAATTTCTTTTGAATAATCGTTGGGCGTTAGCTCTCCTGCTTCAAAGAAATAATTCATCGGAACCCCTAAGCGTTTCGATAAATGATAGAGAACTTCACTGCTTGCATGAATTTCACCTTGTTCAAATCGATGTAGCTCTTCTTCTGTACAAATTCCTTCTGATAACTCGACAGTTGTCATTTCCGCAATCTTTCGCAGATCTTGAATCAGCTGACCTACTTGTTTTTTATCATTCAAAAAATCACCTTACTTAATGTCGTCAATAAACTCTGTGAAAACAACGTTCCATTACGTTTTTATAAGTCTATTGTACCATTTAGGTGGTTTTTTTATCAATAGAAATAAGAAAATAATTCCAAAGGAAATTCTTGAAATTATAATTAAATTATTTCAAACAACCTCCAGCTTCTTCTTTAGTCATATCCCCTCTTTGTACAGCAGTCATAACTTGATCGCAATAGTATGATGTTTGACTATATCCTTCTTCATCAATTTCTTTTTGAATCTGTTCCTTTGCTTCATCGGAGAAATTAGCATCTTGTTCAGCAATGATTTGAGCTTCATATGCTTCTTGTTCTGCCTGTTCTTTAGCTAATCTTTCTTCTTCTTCCTTATTCAGTTCCTCCTCAATCTCAGCCTCTTCAGCCCATGTTTCAGCTTGATTTGCTTCATAATTATCGATTGTTTCTTGACTAACTGGAGATTCCGCTTCCTTCTTTTGCTCTGCTTATTGAGCTGATACACGTTGTTCTTCGGCAATCTTTTGTTGTCTTTGTTGTTCGGCTATTTCTACTTGTTGTTTAGCTTCCGCTTCCTCTTTTGCTTTTTGTTCTGCTAATTCTTTAGCCTTCCTTTCTTCTTCAACTTTTGTAGCGTACGCACGGAAATCTTTCTGTTCATCTTGAATTTGTATAGATTCAGATTTCTTATTTAATTCTATATGGGTTACTAGATTAAAAGGCTTTCCCTTCCTTATCTACTCTCTGTTCCTTGTACTCTTAATGATTATCTTTTTTGCACTTGTCACAATATGTATCATAAGCTAATTGACAACATTCCTCTGTGTTACATATCTTAGATGGCTTTTTAGGCATGTTGTTTAGCCACCTTTTTTACCCTTTATTATTTAGCACATATTTTAATTTGCATACTATAGATATAATAAAAAGCCACTCTTCAGAGTGACTTAGCATTAGATTTATTCTTTACTTCTTCAGGTACATAATCTAGGAGTGTGGATATTATCATATTAAAATGCCATGGAGTAAGGTTATTACCAGCCCTTTCTTTTAACTCAGTTCTTAGTTTTTCGCCCCATACTGGATATTTATTATTACTTTGTGCTTCCTCTAACATATGATCTACTACATTTATTACTTTATAATACTCATTTTCTTTTACACTGATATAATAATCTTTTTGTTCATAATCCATAACTCCATCTCCTTTTAGTTACTTATCATTTTCCCTTCATTAACCAAATCAAACTTGTTAATTACCTAAAATAAAAAGTCGACCCTATGATTGACTTTCTCCACTGAATTAAATATCATCCCTTTCAGTCGCTTTAAATACTGCTTTAATTTTGTAGGTATCTTTCTTACCTTTTACGGCAGTAACTCTTGTAATCAGTTCAATAATAACCCCTGAAACTGAATGGTATTGCAGGTCCTGAAATAGGCGTCTGCCCCCCACCCAAAAATTTTGGAGCTTTCGCAGGATACCCTAACGGATAATTTCCCCACCAACTGTCAACTTCACCACTAGAATTCAGTACATATCCAGTAGGACGTCCAAAAGAAGGCATGAAATAAGGGTAGAAAGCATAGTTAAAAGGAGTATAAAAATTAGAATAGAACATTTAATCACCTACTTTGTTTCAACTTGTAAAAACCTTCATTAAGATATGAAATCTTTTCTTTTATTGTGAAGCATCATTTTCAATAACTTCTATAACATTGTCTTTATTTATAACATTGAAATAACTTTAAAAGAGATAATAGGCTATTTTTTTGACACTCTTTTTAACCTTTTCTCCCTCCAAATACAGAAAAAACAGCACATCAATGTGCTGTTTTTTTCAAGTTACTATGCTTTATGACACTATATATATCCTTAAATAGAATCAAATACTTGACGCAGTTGAGCTGCGCTTTTATTGATCGCCTGCTGAGCAAGCGGGACAAATTCATGAAACCCTAAAAACCCGTGAATCATTGTTTCATAATTTTCGTAGGTGACGGGAACACCGTGATTTTTTAATGCGTCCGCGTAGTCTTTTCCGCTATCTCTTAGAGGGTCGTACTGTGCTGTAAGAATGGTAGCGCTCGGTAGACTTGATAGGTCGTCCAGTAATACCGGAGCGTTATAGGGATGCTGTTCTTCTTCTTTATTATTTAAGTACTGAAGGCGAAACCAATCCATAAGATCTTTTGAAAGAAGATATCCTTCGGAATTTTCCTTCATAGATGCAGGGTGCTGATTTTTAAATCCTACAGATGGATAAATAAGCAGCTGATGAACAATGGATGGACCTTGTCTTTGTTTTGCTAAAATGCTTACAACCGCAGCAAGGTTGCCACCGGCACTGTCGCCCCCGAGGCAATTTTGTTGAATCGATATTTAATTGAGACGCATGAGCTGCAATCCAGTCCAAGGCGTCATAGGCATCGTTCACCGCAGCGGGAAATTTATCTTCAGGAGCAAGGCGGTAATCAACAGACACTACAATACAGTTTGTTTCATTTGCATACGATCTGCATATGGAGTCATGAGTATCTAAGCTTCCTAATACCCAGCCACCTCCGTGATAATAAACAAGCGCGGGAAATGCCCCTGTTCCTTCAGGTTCATACACTCGTATAGTGAGCGTACGTTCATTTAATTGGATTTCTTTATTATATACTTTTTTAACTGCTTCTTTGGAAGGAGTTAAAGACATCTTTTCCATTTCTCTCAGCTGCGGGGGTGTAACGTCCTCTAAAGAAGGACGGGGCATTTCATTATATTGATTTAGAAATATTTGAATATGCGGATCTAACGGCATTCTTCTTCTCTCTCCTTTCAAGGTAACTCTATATGTAATGATGAATGAAATTTCAGAAAAAATCCAATATATTGTCTTCTCAGCAGGCTTTTGTTTGTTTTGATTAAAAATGGGTATAACAATTAAATAAAGAGGATGATATTCGTATATATTTTATTCTCACCTATATAAATATAAATACGTACAAAGGAGGCACAACGATGATTATTGTGTATATAAGCTTAGCTGTTGTTTTGGCATCACTTGCGTATCTTATTTACGCAGGCGTAGCATTTAATAAAAAAATCAAGCCAACTGTGAACTCTGTAAATGCCACTTCTCAACATCTTCAAAACGAAACTGATCATATCAAAGAAAAAACAAATCATTTAAAGGTAACGCAAGCAGCGATTAAAACCGATGTACAGTACAAAAAAGATTCGGTCAAATATACAGCCAACTCATTTAAACAGCTTGTTAATAGCTTTAAACGTTAAAAAAGGAAACCTCTATAAAGGTTTCCTTTTTTATTACATCGCCTGAGACGTATCTTTAGGAGGCGCAGCCGTTTTGTTTCGGTGATAAATAGCGTTAATCTCTCCTCCAATAACGAGAATTAACCCCGTTAAAAATAGCCAAAGCATCAGAACAATCACGCCTCCTAAGCTTCCATAAGTAGCAGAATAATTACCAAAGTTGCTTACGTAAAATGAGAACCCTAAAGATGTCAGCTGCCATAGCAGCGTAGCAGCGAGCGCTCCGGGCCATACGTGGGCAAAAGGAAACGTTTTGTTTGGAGCTAATCTGTATAACACGGATAAAACAAGTACCATAATGCCGACACCGATAATCCAGCGCAGAATATTTAAAATCACTGTTGTACCTGAAGGAAGAGAAAACCATTCGCTTATCCAATTTAACAAAACCCCTCCGAACACTGGTAAAAGAAGCGATACAACAATTGTTACAATCAATCCAATTGTTAAAAGAATGGACAAGCCTCTTACTTTAATAAACGAGCGCTGTTCTTTCACGTCGTAGGCTTGGTTCATTGCACGGATAAAGGCGTTCATACCGTTTGAAGCGGACCAAATGGTTCCTAAAATCCCTACAGTCAGTAACCCGCCGTTTGGTTGGCTCACAAATTGAGCTACGTTATCTTTAAAGATTGCAGCCGTTTCTCCCGGCATAACGCTTTGAAGAAGATCGATTGCCTCTTCCGGTTTAATCGATAGATACGGAACAATCGATATCAGTAAAATAAGCATAGGGAATAATGATAGCATATAATAATAGGCTTGCTCAGCCGCTAGTCCCGTTGCTTGGTCTTCTTGAATTTCTTTACCAAGACTTTTTCCAAATGATAATAGCTTTTTCATGATAAACCTCTACTTTCTCTTTTTTTGTTCTTTTCCCATTTTATGCACTTTTCAACCTTGAAAGTGGAGAATTTCAGGCAAAATCTCAAATTAAGCGACCAAGAGAAAGTAGAATGATGTTTCCTACACAAAAAAAGTTCCGGCTCAAAAGAGCCAGAACTTTTCATCAAAGTGTTTATGTAGAGCAGACTAGCGAATGTGTCCCTGTGCACCGCTTAATTGCTGCTGCGCCATTGCAACAAGATGCTTCGTCATTTCTCCACCAACAGAACCATTTGCGCGAGCCGTTTGTTCCGCGCCAAGCTGAACGTTAAGTCTTCCCGCGATTTCCGTTTTTAACTGATCAAGAAGCTGTTCAGCACCTTGAACTAAAATAGGATTACGATTTGCCATGTTTATCACTCCTTTCCTTCAACAGCTTATATAGGTTAATGTTCCTTTCACTTGAAATTTTATACAACATCCTTCAAAAAAAAGATCCCTGGCTATCGCCGAGATCTTTTTTTCTTTTTAAGCTTTTTTATACTCGTTCAAGAGGCATTGTACAGCAGCGGAAAGAACCGCCGGATTTAATAATTTCAGATATATCAACTTCAATTACTTTATAGCCTCGTTTCCTTAACTCTTCATTCACTTCTGTATTCATTGGAAGACTGATCACCCGTTGATTACCGATTGATAATACATTGGTTCCCATCGTAAACTGCTCTTTTTTTGTTACTTCAATTAAGTCATATTTCATGCGAAGTAAATTTAATTCTTTTTCATGTAAAGCTGGTGAAAATACGAGTGCTTCTGTAGGTGATAAAATATTTAACACACAATCAAGGTGAAGATAAGACCGATCAATAGGAATCGGAACAACCTCATACGCTGGAAGCAGCTCTTGGATATGCTCCACGCCTTCTTTACTTGTACGGTCGCTGAGTGCAATAAAAATAGCTTGTCCATCAATCAGCACGTCTCCCCCTTCAATAGGATGGTCCGGTACCTGATGAAAGGGAATACCTTGGTGCTGCAGCCAGTCTGCTAGCACTTGCTCTTCTCCGCTTCGAATTTCGCTGCCCATTTTCGTGACAATAATGGTATCTCCGAGCGTATAGCCAATATCCCGCGTAAATACTTGTTCTGGAAATGGCTCTTGTGCAGATAGCCCGATGACTTCCACTCCTTCTTTTTGAAGGCATTCGACAAATTGACGGTGCTGCTTTGAAGCCAAGCTCTCATCAATATTTTCGTCCGCATAATGCTTTTGTGTTTCATTAATAATTTCTTCAATCTTCATATATGTAGGCGGGCAAACAATCACACGTTTTAATGTATCATACTCATTTTTACACCCATAACGATTCGTCATTTTAGCTGGCTGTTTCATTTGCATCTTTTTATATCCCCCTTCGTGCATTTATGTACAGTGTTCCCTAAATCGCCTGAAACATAAACACGATTTTGCTAAGGAAACAACCCTGCGCCCCTATATAAAAAAGCTTTTTCAAGCAAGAAAAACAAAAAAACACAATACTTCTTCTAATTACAATAACTGTTAGTATAAAATAGTCTAGTAACTGTACAGAAAATTGGAGGTTAATATGAATAAAGTAGCGAACGCATTATATGCGGGCAGAAAAATTTTATTACTACTGTGGATCATCCTAATTGTCGGATTTGGCTTTTATGCGGCTAAGCTTCCTTCCGTGCTGGGAGGAAACGGATTTGAAATGAAAGGAATGTACAAAGATACAGAGCAGCTTTTAGTTAATAAATTTGATGTTAGCGAAGCTCAGATCATCGTTTTGTTTGAAAAAAAAGACGGAGTTTCTGACTCCAAATTCCAGCAAACGATCGCTCAGTATATGCAAAAAGCAAAGGACAAATCAAACGCGTCGAAAGTCGACATCCCAACGGCTTCTAACAAGATGATAAAAGGAAACACAGCGTACGGAATTATCCATTTTAATCACGATGATGGAACAATGGATAAACGAGTAGAAAAGATCAGAACTCTTTCATCTGAAGAAAAAGAAGTTAGTGTAAAATTAACCGGTCGTCCTATTATTGAAAAAGATATGAATACAGCAAGCCAAGCTGATTTAGCAAAAGCGGAAGCAATCGGCCTTCCTGTTGCTTTAGTTGTGCTTCTTCTAGCTTTTGGCGGCGTGATAGCCGCTGCAATTCCTCTTATGATAGGAATTGTAACCGTCGTTACCACCATGGGCGTTGTCTATTTCTTTCATCCGTACACAGAGCTGTCCATCTTCATTTTAAACGTGATTCCAATGATTGGATTAGCTCTTAGTATTGACTTTGCCCTTTTATTTATTAATCGCTTTAAAGAAGAAATTCAAGCAAAGTCGGTAGAACAAGCAATCAAAATCACCATTCAAACAGCGGGACGCTCAGTCATCTTCTCAGGATTATGCGTATTTATTGGATTAGCGGGAATGCTGTTTATTCAAGTTGATATTTTTCAAAACGTCGCTCTTGGAGGAATGGCTGTTGTTTTTATTGCTGTATTTTCAGCTCTTACACTGCTTCCTTCCATACTTGCTATATTAGGTACACGCATTAACCGTTTACGCATCTTAAAAGTCAGTGAACAAGGCGGTCAGTCTAGGTGGCGTTCATTCGCTACATTTGTCATGAAAAAGCCTGTAACTATGACGATTGTTTCTCTTATCATTCTATTAGTAGCACTTATTCCCGTTCGAGACATGCATCTAGAAATACCTTCTTCAGAAGCGCTGCCAACAAAATACGAGTCCCGTCAAGCTTTTGACACGTATAACGATACGTTTACAAATAAAAACACGGCCGACGTTTATTTTGTGTTAGAAGCTAAGCAAGATATGCTGAATGAGAAGTCTTTAAAAAATGCCTTTACTTTTATAAAACAATTAAAAGAAGATTCGTTAGTTAAGCAAGTCGATTCTATTTCTACCGCTTTAAGCGTAAAATCAAGTGATCAGCTTCAAGCTATGCTGGAAAACCCGCAGATAAGTGCGCAAACAAAGCCAGCTGTAGATTCGTTCATTAACGGACATTATATGCTCATAAAAGCTACGCTAGATACAGACCAAAACTCAGATCAAGCGAAAGATTTTGTTCGAAAATGGAAAGAGAAACGTTCACCTTTCACCGTTCATATTGGCGGCTATCCAAAATTTGAACAAGAAATATTCGATGAAATTTATGAAAAAGCTCCGTATGGCTTGGCTCTTGTTTTATTTTCAACGTATGTCATTT
Organism: Priestia aryabhattai B8W22; assembly: GCF_000956595.1. Classification (GTDB taxonomy): domain Bacteria; phylum Bacillota; class Bacilli; order Bacillales; family Bacillaceae_H; genus Priestia; species Priestia aryabhattai. Next base: position 15,425 of record NZ_JYOO01000003.1, read on the forward strand.
TAATGATTGCTTTTCGTTCTGTACTCATTCCTTTAAAGGCTATCATTATGAATATTTTAAGCTTAACGGCTACGTTTGGTTTACTTGTATGGCTGTTTCAAAATGGACATTTAGGTCTTACCCAATCCAATATTGCTTTAGTGCTGCCAGTCTTTGTTTTCGGCCTCGTATTTGGGCTTAGCATGGACTACGAAGTCTTTTTGATTTCGCGCATTCACGAAGTGTATCATCAAACCCGTGATAACAATGTGGCAACGGTAGAAGGCTTAGCTTCCACTAGTAAAATCATTACGAGCGCTGCTTTAATTATGATTGTGATTACAGGAGCCTTTGCTTTTACAGACGTAACGCCTGTTAAACAAATGGGGGTAGGAATTGCTTTAGCTATATTTATCGATGCAACGATTGTCAGAATGCTTCTTGTCCCTTCTCTTATGAAATTGCTTGGAGATGCCAACTGGTGGTTTTTTACTAAAAAACGCGATAAGTCTAGTTCCAACGAACAGGTAAAATCATAATAAAAAAACCCGCTCACTTGAGCGGGTTTTGCATTGAAGATTTCTTTATCGACTTAATTTAGCAAAAGCGATAATACCTTCTTCATCGTCTAATTCCAGTTCTAGTCCTGCTGCGTATGGGTCTACGTTCATTTCCGTATCCAGCCAAAAGCGCAGCGCTTCAATAATGTTCAAAGTAATATGAACCTGTTTACGATCATGCACATATGACTCTGCTGAAAAGCCGTAGTCATCATCATACATTAGCTCAATCTCTACTTCTTGAGGCTGAACTTGTTTTTTTTCTGCGATATACAAACACATCGCATTGATAATATCTTGTTCAGAAATTTTTATTGTCTCCAAGATTTCACTTCCTCATTTTTACGCTTGTTGCTACGTACGCTTTGGAATAACTTTACTACAAGAAGAATTAAAGCTACAATTACAAGCATGTTTACCATAAAGCCTAAAATTGGGCCTAATGGTCCTAAGCTAGATAGTAAGCTTCCAAATAATAAGCCAGCAATTCCTCCCATTAAAAGACCTTTCATCAAGCCGCCGCGCTTTGAGCCAGCCGCTGTACTTTTAGATGATGAGTTTTTAGACGTATTGTTTTGCTTAACTGAATTACTGTTATTGTTTTTAAATAAGCTTGATTGGTTATTGCTTCCACTGTCAAAAGAGCGCTTTCCTGATTTATACCCTTTTGCACTTGCTACGTTTGAACCGTCATGAATAAGTGATCCACCTACTGGTGAAAACACAACCGCTAATGCGATAAATGCGGCCAATAATTTTTTTACCATTGCTTTCCCTCCACTAAATGACTAACGTCACATATGTTTTTTCATATATGATTTCCATATATGTTCCTACGTTTCATCATACCAAAAGGTTTCACTTTTTTATATAAAAATGCATCAAGCTCCATCAAATGTTCACAGGATTAAACATTTGCACGTATTTCGTGTGTATATAAGACTATTTAAGTGTAAATCAAAGACATTCACAAAACTAACAAAGGTTCTTCCTTCATCCTCATTAAATACAGCTTATTTTACACTTTGTGGAAAATATTATCTAAAGCCACTTTTGCAGAGTTCTTTGGTTTCTCCCCTTCTTTCATAATGTTTTTATAGGCTATCTTCTCCTTTGTTACTAATTAAAGGATATATGTGCTTATATGACGAATACCATACGAGAAACAGCGCCTCAAAGATATAATACAATGCATTAAAAATTGGCTCTGAAAGATTCTAGTGCTGTACGTTTGCAGTTAATTAATTGGTGGTCAATGCTTCACGTTATCTACTTGCCTTCTCATAAATAAGAGCTTTCTCTTATATGAATATGTATAGATAGACTAAAGTTAAAAAGGAGAGATACGATGTTGAATGAACAGCTCCCATTATCAACAGCAAATTTATCAGATGCAATGGAAGGTGCCAACCACTTGGACTTTTCCATTAAGCCATTGCAGCGTCATTACAAACTATTTGGGCCGGCTCTTACCGTAGATACGCCTGCTGGCAATAATTACTCGGTGCTTGAAGCGATTCGACTAGCGGAGCCCGGAAGTGTGCTCGTTATCGATGGAAAAAGCTACTGTAACCGTGCCTTAGCAGGAGATTTCGTAGTAGCCATGGCGAAGCTTGTTGGAATAAACGGTATTGTACTAGATGGTGTTATACGAGATCAAGAAGACATTGAAAAACTCGATTTCCCCGTATTTTGTAAGGGCTCTACGATCGCAGCAAGCAGCAAAAAAGAAAAAGGAACAGTAAATGAAACCATTTCATGCGGGGGCGTGAAGATTCACCCTGGCGATTTTATTGCAGGTGACGACGGTGGAGTCATTGTCATTCCTAAGGATGAAGCCGAAGAAGTTTTAGCAAAAGCACGAGAAAAATGGCAAAAAGATAAAGACAGAGAAAATGAAGTATTAATTAGCAAAGAAACGGTATATACGTATTTAGATAACGCCCTAAAATAAAAGACCTCCGCTTGGAGGTCTTTTATTTGTCATATTGTAAAATTTCTAATCGATTTCCGAACGGGTCGTGGACAAAAAAACGCTCTCTCCCTGCAATAGGCTCTTCTTCAGAAAGAACGCATCCCCAATGTGCCAACTTATGTCTAAGCGTCTTGATATCTTCCACGACAAAAGCAGGATGCGCTTTTTTAGCAGGTATGTAGTCATCTTGAATACTGATATGAACTTCTTGAGTCCCACATTGAAACCATATGCCGCCTCTGTGCCTTAAATTTTCCGGCTTAAGAACAGTTTTCATCCCTAAAAGATTTTCATAAAAATTTCTTGCTTCTTGCTCGCATCCTTCTGGACCAAGAAGCTGAACATGATCAATTCCCAGAAACATCCACAAACTCCTTTCAAAAAACGTCTTCCTAAAAGTTATTAATCAATGACTCTAGGATTATGAATAACCTGGAGTTCTTTTACAGCTTGCTTCATTTCGCTTTTGCAAATTGGACAAGTTGGCTGATCTCCGCTTTTAAAGTTATCTCGAACCCAACAATTACACGTATCTGATGTACATTCCCAAACTTTTGTTTCTTCAATAACAGCCGGCTCTAAATTTTTACGATTATACATACACATCGTCTCCTTTAAACAGTACTTTTTAAGTGGATAATAAATGAAGATTAACTTAGCGTGTAAATGCGGTAAATGGTGCAAGATAAAGTGATACTATACATCCGTAAATCAATCTTTGAGGAATACATACGGCGTCTTGAAAGACTAAAATAAAAATGAAGTTATAACAAAGCAGATAGCAGTTGCTTTTCTTAAAACAACGGGATAGTCTGAAAAGAACAAAAATGAAGATCACAAAAATTATATATTTTACTATTATAACAGAGTTTATAATTTTTTACAAATCAGCTCCCATTTACTTGTTTTTCTTTTCATAAAAAGAAAAAAGCGAGCACATAATTCTGCTCGCTTTTGATTTCTTATCGAGTTTGTCCGTTTCCACTCATAATATATTTAATTGTCGTAAGTGCAGGAAGTCCCATTGGACCGCGTGCATGAAGCTTTTGAGTCGAAATCCCAATTTCAGCTCCAAATCCTAAAGCCCCTCCGTCAGTAAAACGCGTAGATGCATTATGATACAGTGCAGCTGCATCCACTAAAGACATAAAGCGTGAAACGGCTTGTTCATCTTCTGAAATGATGGCTTCAGAGTGTTTTGTGCCATATGTTTCGATGTGGTCAATCGCTTCATCTACACTCTCTACTACTTTCATCGCGATCGCTAAGCGCAAATACTCTTCAGCCCAGTCTTTTTCAGCCGCTGGTTTTGCTCCAGGAATTTCAGCTACTGTCGCTTTGTCACCATATACTTCAATATTATGATCGTTGAATGCTTGAATTAATTCATCTTTATGAGAAGCAAGCCAGTTTTTGTGCACAAGAACCGTTTCTGCTGCGTTACACACGGCTGGTCGATCTGTTTTAGCGTTAATCAAAATTGGAATGGCCTTTTTAACATCAGCTTTTTCATCGATATAGATATGGCAGTTTCCGACTCCCGTTTCTAACACGGGAACCGTTGCGTTATTGACGACTGCTTGGATCAATGAAGCCCCTCCGCGCGGAATCAGCACGTCAATATGCTCTTTCATTGTAAATAATTCTTGGGTAGCCGCACGATCTGTACTTGAAATAAACTGTACCGCTTCTTTAGGAATTGGCGTTTCATCAAGAGCTTTATGAATAATGTCCACGATAGCTTGGTTAGATGAAATAGCTGAAGAGCCGCCTTTTAACACAATGGCGTTTCCAGATTTCAACGCTAGCCCTGTTGCATCTACCGTTACGTTTGGACGTGCTTCATAAATCATTCCGATAACGCCAAGGGGCACACGTACTTGTTTTACATCTAGACCGTTATCCAATGTCCAGCTTGATAAAATATCGCCTGTTGGATCATCTAGCTCAGCAACTTCACGAAGGCCGTTTGCAAACTCTTTTACACGTTCCGCTGAAAGAGCAAGGCGGTCCATAAGCGCTTCGTCAAAACCTTTTTCTTTCCCGTTTTTTAAGTCTACTTCATTTGCTTTTAAAATATACTCCGTGTTGTTTTCAAGTGTAGAAGCAATGGTTAACAGCGCATCGTTTTTTTGCTCTGTTGTTAGTAAACTTAATTGCTTAGCTGCTTTTTTTGCTGAAATAGCTTGTTCTTCTACTGAATACTTTTCATTTGTTTGTAACACCAAATCACTCCTGGATTCGTTTTAGTTTTGTTTGATTTTAAAGTGTGAGGCATAAGAGGTAAATGCAATCATGCAAAGAAAAGGAAGGGCTCCTTTTCTTTACAGCATGCTTGCTTACAAACCAACCGGTACTGGAATTTCTAAGTGACACACTAGACCTTCGCTGTCTACAATCGGTTGATCAATTGGCTCGTTTAAGGCAAGTTCATCAGATGAATAATTTGTCACGCCAAGAGCCAGCTCATTTTCGTCTTTGTCTAGAATACGTACAACTGCTCGTTCACTAAAGTGGCCTTTAATATATTTAACGTGCTCGCGAAGTAAAGGCTCTTTATCTTCAATAATTGCACGCTTCGCGGCATCTTCGACTACTATTTCCCCTTCAGGACCAGAGTTAAACGCAATCCACTGCTTTTTCTGATTAAGGTTCGCAGAATCATCTTCAGATTCAAAATACGTTCCTGTTGCATCGCCGTCAACCGCTTGTGTTAAAATGTTTGGCACGCCAGCTCTTCCTAAAAATGCTGGAATTCCTGACGCCATAGCGATTTTGAACGCGTCAATTTTCGAGCGCATACCGCCTGTTCCAACTGAACTTCCTGAATCTCCTGCAGATTCTTCGATGTCTTGCGTGATTTCCCCTACGTGAGGAACTAATTTTGCATTTGGATCCTGGCGAGGGTCCGCGCTGTATAAGCCATCGATATCCGATAAAATAATAAGCAGGTCGGAATCCACTAGTCCAGCAACTTTAGCTGAAAGTGTATCATTATCGCCAAATTTTAATCGATTGATGGTTACCGTGTCGTTTTCATTGACAATTGGCACAATGCCGCGTTCTAACAGCACGTTAATTGTATTTCGTGCATTGTTGTAACGATTTTCGTCTGAAAAATCGTCTCTCGTAATTAAGATTTGAGAAGCAACGTATCCATGTGATAGAAACAGTTCTGAATAAGCCTCCATTAACAGTCCTTGACCGATTGAGGCAGCTGCTTGTTTTTCAGGTAAAGAGCTAGGTCGCTCTAAGCAGCCAAGCTTGCGGTATCCTGCAGCTACAGCTCCTGATGAAACCAATAGTACTTCATGGCCGCTATCTTTTAAGTCTACGACTTGATCCACAAGGCGCTCAAGCTTCCGTCTGCTGATTTCACCGTGTGAACTTGTTAATGAACTACTTCCAATTTTAATTACAACCCGCTTCTTATTGTCGGGACTCATCAAATCACTCCTAGTGTGTTCTGTATGTTTTCTTGTTTATGATTATTTTTTTGTGGTGAGGAATTCACGAAGAAGATAAGTGACGAATTAATTAGTACTTGCCACTTTTTGTAGTTGAGCACTCATTTCTTTTGAACGCTTTGATGCTCCTTTGACTGCTTGCATCATTGCTTCTCCGCCGCCGCCGTGTTTAGCTAAGGCGTCTAAACCAGCTGCTGTTGTACCGTTTGGAGACGTCACATTTTCACGAAGCTCCGTCGGCGTTTCATCTCTTTCCATCATCATTCTTGCTGCACCGTAAATGGTTTGGGCGCCAATTTCACGTGCTAGCTCAGGATCGAGACCTTCTTCTTTAGCTGCTTTTTCGATATGCTCCATAAGGAAATAAAAATAAGCGGGGCCACTTCCGGCAATTCCTGTGAAAATGTCCATTTGAGGCTCATCAATCACGTACACTTTTCCGATTGCAGAGAGCAGCTCTTTTGCTGTTAACACAGCATCCATTGCAGCATATTGACCTGGTGATATAGCCGTTGCTGATTGCTGAATCATACTTGATGTATTCGGCATAACTCGAATGACCTGCTGTTCATCATGCAACAACTCTTCCATGTAAGAAGACGAAATCCCTGCAAGAACAGATAGGACAAGCTGGTCTTTGTTGATTTGAGGCTTTAATTCGTTTAATGCCTCTTCAGCGCCTTTTGGCTTCATCGCTAGAATAAAAACGTCAATGTCATCTGTTTTCAGCTCGCTGCGCTTTACTGCTTTGATACCATATCTATTTTCAAGTTCCTGCAGTCGCGCATCATTGCTTCGATTCGTTACGATAATATTTTCAGCGGGTAATTTCTTTGCATTGACCATACCAGAAATCATCGCTTCTGCCATTGATCCAGCACCTAAAAAAGCAACTTTTTGTTTTTGATCCATCAAATCTCCCCTGTCATTTGTTCGTATTTTTGTTCTCGTTTCTTTCAACGGTTCCTATAGTAACATGCTGAAAAAGAGTGTCAAGTTGAATTTAACCGTTTTTTTCCTCCTTGAGCGTATAACCTTATGCGTATGTAAGCGCAAACAAAACTTTTTTAAATATTTTTTTCTGCAAAAAAAACGATTTTTTTTATAAAAATACGTTTATATAAAGAAAATCGGGGCATACTATGTAGTTTGGACTTTAAAATTTTTTTGCGAAAAATAGAGGAATTTTGAAAACGTTATTTGAACAATATAATAGGTTTGCTAAAATGAACCTATGTACCAGCATCTTGGTTTTTTAAAAAAAATTTACTTTTTGATGTAAACCACACCGTGCTGTCGACATTAAAATAAACAAAACGACATACAATCTAGGAAGTATCGAAACATTATTGGAGGTTCTATTATGAAGAACAACTCGTTTTCTACCGTTCCATCGTCTTCAGAAGGAATAGAGAAACAGGATTTACACGTTGTGGGAATTGGCGCTTCTGCCGGAGGGTTAGAAGCTATTGAGCAGTTTTTCGCTAATATGCCTTCACCAAATGGAATGGCGTTTATTATTGTGCAGCACCTTTCCTCTAAATATAAAAGTTTTATGCCAGAACTTTTAGCAAAAAAAACAGGAATGAATATCAAACTGACACAAGACGGGATGACTTTACAAGAAGACACAATTTATTTAAATCCTCCCCATCATTATGTGACCGTTGTGGATCATACTCTTCGCCTTCGTCCTTATGAAGAAAATGATCAGGTGAAGTATCCGATTGACGCCTTTTTTCATTCTCTGGCTGCTGCAAAAAAACACCGGTGCACAGCCATTATTTTATCAGGAAAAGGAAATGATGGAACAGGAGGAGCAAAAACGATACGAGAATATGGCGGAACTGTACTTGTACAAGATGAAAGCACAGCAAAGTACAGAGATATGCCTCTAAGCGCTATTGATGCACACCTTGCTGATTATATTCTTTCTCCTGCTGATATGCCTGACCTTGTGCAAACGCATGTCAGCCAAACTGAATTTACATATAATGAAGAAACGCTGCAATACATTTATTCATTAATAAAGAAGAAAACAGGCATCGACTTCTCTATGTACAAAAAAAATACGGTGCTGCGACGACTTGAAAAGAGAATGGCTTTACTCGATCCTCCCTCTCAAACGATGGAAGAGTACCGGGACTATTTATGTAAAGAAGCCGAAGAAATCGTCGAACTGCAGCGGGACTTGCTGATTGGAGTGACGCAATTTCTTAGAGATAAAGAAGCATTCTCTATTATTGAAGAACAGGTCATCCCTCAATTAGTTGAAAGAAAGATTCATAGCCAAGAAGATGAAATCCGCATCTGGGTAGCAGGTTGTTCTACTGGTCAAGAAGCATACACGTTAGCTATTTTGCTTCATGACTATTTATCAACAATCAACCGTTATTTCGATGTCCGAATCTTTGCTACGGACATCGATCGTCATGCAATCAAAAGAGCGAGTCAAGGCATTTATGAAGAAGCGGAAGTTCATTCCTTCTCAGCAGCTCAGATTAATGAATATTTTGAGCAAACAAAACACGGTGGTTATCAAGTTAAAAAAACAATCCGCAAAATGATTGTTTTTGCCCCGCATAATATAGGAAAAGACTCGCCTTTTGTAAACGTTGATTTAATTAGCTGCCGAAATATGATGATTTACTTCCAAGCTGAACTGCAGCAGCGCATTTTGTCTCTTTTTCATTTTTCTTTGACAGAAGAAGGCGTACTTTTTCTAGGTCCTAGTGAAACAACAGGAAATTTGTCTGATTTGTTCCGCCCTATTAACAGCAAGTGGAAAATATTTAAGCGTTCCGGACAGCCCAGCCGACAAATTACGGGAGCTTTTAATCTTTCAAAATCCAACTTGCATGAAGGTGATTTTTCTAGCGTACCGCTGCCAAGTCAACTTTATAAGCCGCTTCCTTCACTCAAACTAGATGAGATGTATCAGTCAATGATTGATCACTTTATGAGCCCTTGTCTTGTATTAAATGAATACAACGAAGTGATCTTTTGTTCAAAAGAAGCGACTCAGCTTATTAACGTTCCTGTGGGGAAAATTAATTATACAATTTTCAAAATGGTTCCCGTTCACGTCTCTTTAGCTATTGGAGCAGCTATTAAACGCGTAAAAGAGCAAGGTATGAGCGTGTGCTGTCAGCACATTGAGTTTGTCATAAACAACGTGCAGCGCCGTTTTAATATTACGATATCTGCTCTTCCAACAAATCACTCTCTTTACTTACTTATGTTTGATGAACAGACAGATAGTGCCATTATTGATAAGGAAGAGCCCATGTTTCTTAATCAAACAAGCTCTATTAGTGAGCTTGTAGTAGATTTAGAGCAAGAGCTTCATTACACGCAGCAGCATTTGCAAACGACGATTGAAGAGCTAGAAACAGCAAATGAGGAGCTAAAGTCCACGAACGAAGAACTGATTGCTTCCAACGAAGAGCTGCAGTCCACAAATGAAGAATTGCAGTCTGTTAATGAAGAGTTAATTAGTGTTAATAACCAGTACGAGCGAAAGATTGAAGAATTAACGGACTTAAACAACGATATTGATAATTTATTAATCAGTACAACCATTGCTACCATCTTTTTAGACGAGCAGCTGAATATTAAATTATTTACGCCGGAAACGAAAACAGTGATCAACGTTCTTCATCAAGATATCGGAAGACCTTTCTTTCATATTTCGCATAATTTTAGATATGACCATCTAATCGAGGACGCAATGCACGTTTTAAGAACAAATAATACCCTTCAAAAAGAAATTCAAAGCTACGATAACCAATGGTATAGCATGAAAATGATGCCTTATCGTACGAACGAGAATTTAATTAATGGTGTAGTTATTACGTTTATTAACATTACAGAAATTAAACGATCAAATGAAGAATTGGCTATTACATCATTTGCAGTAGCTCACAGTCCTACAGGCATCTTTATTACCGATCATCAAGGTAAAATTAAGTACATTAATCAAAAATTCATGGAGCAAAAGCATGCGCCGCAGGAAGTATTTGGACTGCACCTCTATGACTTATATACAAAAAAGCTAGGCGTTAAAAGATTCCCTAAGATTTGGAATGAAGTATATAGAGGAGAAAAATGGAACGGAGAAATTTCCTACGTTCAAGAAGACGGAGAAACCGTTTGGGAACAGTTAGCCTTAATGCCTGTTAAAAATGATCAGGACGAAATTATCCATTACATTGGGTTAAGCGAAGACATTTCACAGCGCAAACAGTCGGAAATGATGCTCAAAAATTCAGAGATGCTGTCAGCACTTGGACAGCTGGCTGCCGGCATTGCCCATGAAATACGAAATCCTCTTACATCATTAAAGGGCTTTTTGCAGCTTATGATGCAAGAAGAAACGTATAAAAAAGAATATATGGATGTCATGATGTCCGAGTTTAACCGCTTAGAACTGATTATTAGCGAACTGCTCATTCTAGCCAAACCCGAAGTCGTAAAATATGAAAATAAGCAGATAAATTTAATTCTTCAAGACGTATGTACACTACTGCATACACAGGCCATTCTTAAAAATATTACTATTTCAACAGATTTTGAAGAAAAATTACCTGTTGTTCATTGTATTGAAAAAGATATGAAACAAGTATTTATCAACATGGTGAAAAATTCTATTGAAGCGATGGATGACCCCGGGTCTATTCTAGTGGTATCTAAATTTGATCCAGATACAAATCAAATAGTCATCCAAGTGATAGATGAAGGAAAAGGCATGCCGAAAGATCGATTAACGCGAATTAGCGAGCCTTTCTATACAACAAAAGAAAAAGGAACTGGATTAGGATTGATGGTGAGTCACAAAATCATTAGTAATCACAAAGGAAGCATTTCGTATGATAGTGAAGAAGGAAAAGGAACAACGGTAGAAATTCGATTGCCGCTTTCTTAATGTACTTTGTTCTTCTGTCTTAAACAGTCAAGCTCCTGATTAATTAAATCTTGAATGTCAAACAAATGTGTAGAAACCAATTCAATATATTCTCCTTTTCCTGCTTCAATTACGTCGGAGCGGATAATACTCAGAAGGTCTTGAATGGTTAGCACATTTGTTTTCATTTCTCGAAAATGACGCTGAAGATCAACTAGCTGCATTTGTTTCGCCGTTTCTACATCTGTTTCCCTGACTGAAAAATCTTGGTTTACTTGTGATGAGTCTTGCATAAGCATAGAGCGAAACTGTTGAAGAGTTGATTGAACACTCGTCATATGCTCGTGAATAGGATAGCAGAAAACTGCGTGCAGTGAATGATAGGCTTCAGGCTTAAAATGAAAATCAAAAAGAGCAACCGGGTTAGAAAACGTGCGCATATTTACTTCGATTTGCACTTCTTCCTTTCCCTGGAGTGCTCTTTTTACTTTTTCTTGACTGTCTTCATCAATTAGGTCTAAAAAGTTCTGAACAGGCGGGAAATTTTTTGTAACGCTTGGTGTAAATTCAATTATTTCGTTGTCTTTATTAAGTAAAAACATTGGAACCGGAATGTGTTGAATCGGCAAACTGATCATATTTCTTCCCCCATTGCTAACATTTTATCTTGCAGCGAACTTTCTTTATTATTGATTAGAAGCCAGTCTTTAAAAGCTTGAATATGAGTAATGAATATGGTTTTTGAAGATCCTGAAGCCGACAAATCGTGCTTATTGAGAAGCCTGCTGCCCACTAATACAAGAGGACTTTGCGGCATATTTTCAATCTCAGCAATGTATTTCTGTAAATCCGGCAGCAAATGCACTTGTGAGACGGACAAACATACTACATCAGGGTCCCACTTCTCGATACTTTTTAAAGCGAACGGCAGCGGCAAATTGGCTCCTAAGTTTTTAACTTCCCATCCATGTTCTCTCATAAGTCCTGCAATCATTTTAATGCCTAAGTAATGCTCTTCTCCTTCAATGCAAAAAAGAAGGGCCCGATTACGCTGAAGCAATTGCTGCTGTGAAAGCTGAAAGCGAGTTAACACATAGTCACAGGCTGCAGTAGCCAAATGCTCGTCCGCGACTGAAATTTTATTTTCTTGCCACCTTTTCCCTATCTCATACATCGCTTCTGTCAGAAACGTATATACGTCGGTTGAAGAATGGCCTTCTTCTATATATATAGCAATGAGCAGCCAGCTTTTTTGAACGTCTCCTTCTAGCAAACAATCAGCTAAAGCCGCTGCATTACGAGAGTAAACGATAAGATCACGCCCTTTTCTTAAAGTTACAATAAGTCTCTAGGCAAAACTTGCTTTTTGCAAGATGGACAACATGCGTAGACGCCTTTATTTTCATCGTAATCTACGTTTAGCGGCTGCTTGCATGCTCTACATACAGCATGTACATAGTTTAAATATTTTTTCACTAATAAACGTGTTGCCCCACTTGTTTTCCCGCAATAATAACAAATAAACCTCACTTTTCCTTTTTTTGTTATCTTCACTTCTCGCATATGCTGACAGGACTCACAGCGATCCCAGCTGCGAAGGTAATCGCTCAAAGAATATTGTGGTTTATTTGTTTCTATATACATTTTTGTTTCTTGATTTCTTATTTTATCTTCCGTAAAGTCAATTGACCGAAGAAGCTGTTTAGCACCTAGCTTTGACTCAATTCTAGCTGCCATAAACGCTTCATTCTTTCCGCCATAAGGCATATTGATCCATATAGTGGATTCATCGATAATAAGCAGTGACATCGGAACAGGAGATGAAATGATATGAGCACCGTCAATTCGAACTTCTTTTGGTTCACGAGTAAGAACGGTCACTTCCCCTTTAAACGAATGTAACATATCCCGTATTTCTTGAGAGACAAAGGAAGCATAAGGAATACACAATAAAATCTGCTGCTGAGCTTGATATAAGTCTTTTTTTAACTGACTGCTGTTCGATGGATGGTACCAAATCAATTTAGGATGCTGAATGACTTCTTTTAAAAATTGCTGAGGTTGGGATACTTTTTGATTTTCGTTAAAGTGGTTGACCAACTTCCATAACGCTCGCTCTTTTGGTACACGCTGCTGGACAAACGACTCGTCTGAAAGCATAAGGAATTTTCCTTTTGAACGGGTCACCGCTACATTTACTAATCGGTCGCTATTTTCATTTATTAAAAGTAAACCTGGTTTTGACTGCGGCTTTGTATCGACCGTATCAAAAATCATGATATCTCGTTCCGCGCCTTGAAATTTGTGTACGGTTGCTGCAATTATATCGCTAGCTGGTTCAATATCTTGAAGAAATGCATTGACCAATTTAGCTTGAGACTTATAAGGAGTCACATAGCCAATAGTAGCCGAAGAAGCTTTGCGTGCCCGCAGCATCAAACTTACCGCCAAAACAGCCGTTATCACATTATAGCGTGAGCCGGAAACAACATCTCGCATAGCGGAAGAATGCAACTGACCAATGTTAAGCATAAGCGCTGCTTCATGAGCAAACGGCCGGCTGCTTGCTACTGCTTCTCGACTTGTTGTGACAGATGGATGATCCCCTACTCGATTGCTGTAAATATAGCGATTTGTAAAAGCTGAGATATCTTTATGCATTCTTCTTTGCTTCGTCAACATAAAAAGATGCGGGTGTATTTCACCGCTTTCTACTTGCTCGACAAGACCCGTCTGCTCAAATAAATCTCGCTGCAGCCACTTCTTCACTTCAGCATGAGAAGATTGAGATACCGGGGGAAGCTGTTTAAAATCGCCGCATACGACAATTCGTTTTCCCAACGCAGCTGCAAAAGCAATTTGCGGTGCATATGCCATGCTAATTTCGTCTACCACAACCATATCAAATTCACTTTGATAAAGTAATCGGTCAATAGCCGCTTTTGATAAAGTAGTGCCTACAATATACGCTTGATCAAAAACATTTTTCTCCGCTTCAATCCACTTGTTACGAAGGGCGTTTAGCTTTTTGTTCACTTGCTGAAGCTGGTGAGCTCTATTAGGATACCTGCTTAAGTAAACTCGTTCTTCTTGTAGCTCCCGCATCTCATGAGCTAAATCCGGATCATCTTCTTCAATGACTTCTTCTACTTTTATATTTTCTAAGCCGCTGCTTTTTGTTGCTCCGTATCGAATGAGTTTTCCTTTTTTCCAAGCTTCTTTCTTTTTTAACTGACGTGCAGTTTCTTGCAGCAAACCGTCCACCGCTGCATTACTATGAGATAATAAAAGGATCCGCTTTGATTTCCGGTAATAGCTTGCCGCGATTTTGGACAGCGTATATGTTTTTCCCGTTCCAGGAGGCCCCCAAATATAAGTAGTACGATTATAACGCGCTCGCAGCAACACTTCATGAAGAGCGTTCTTAGACGTATACTCCTTATGACGAACAGGACTATCGCCTCTCATAAGACGTTTGATTCTCACTATTTTTTGCTTGTAATCTTTCGCTTCCGTGAGTCTATCAATAAGAGCCTGCAATAATTCCCATGGTTCGTTATATATATCAAGTTCGTCTACTTCTTGTCCAATAAACGCATCTATTTTAAGGTACAAATCAAACCCTTCTGTTCCGATAACTTCTCCTTTACTTTCTTTATGCTGGTGAACAAGGCGTACCTGAGCTCCATCAAAAAGGTATAAATCGGCTGTGCGTTCAAACCGGTAAAGATACGCATCTCCCTGCTGCCCTAAGTACTCTCCTTTTCCTACCGTATACTTTTCTCCGCCGTGTTTCTTCATATAATTAATCTCAATTGAAAGTGCGTGCACCCATGCTTTTAAATATGAAGAGATAGAGCGTTTTTCCATAGATGTCTAACTCCCTTTTCATCCGTTCATTTCTAACTTGTCTATTCTATCATGTCATTTGAATATAGCATAGCTTCTTTCTTCTTCATTTTTATAAAAGCAGAACACCTTTTTTACTATTCTATCTCTCCAGACAAATTAAGACTTTTTTCATCATAATTGTAAAAAAACCGCGTTTTTTCTATAACTTTAGACGTATTGTTACAAACTTGTAATATAAAACCTACCATTTTGTCATGAGTTTGTTACATATTGCTGATAGAATAAGAGACAACTATTGGAAATAAAGGAGAATTATTAGATGAAAAAACACATTTTTACATTAGGGGCCACAGCTTTAGTATCAATTGGAATTGCAGACGCAGCATCGGCTGACACAGACACGCATAAAGTAAAAGCTGGAGAAACGTTATTTAGCATCTCACAGCAGCATAATGTAACAGTTGAAGACTTAAAAAAGTGGAATGATCTTTCTTCCACATTAATTTATGCAAACCAAACATTACAAATTGGATCTACATCTACTGACTCTTCATCTAGTTCAACTCCAACTACAACATCTTCAAATCATACATATACAGTAAAATCAGGTGACACGCTTTACCGTATCGCTAAAAACAACGGTACTTCTGTACAGCAGCTAAAAGATTGGAATAACTTATCTAGTCATTTAATTTATGTGAATCAAGTATTAAAAATAAGCGGAACAGGAACAGTTTCATCATCACCTTCAGCACCTGTACAAGAAAAAACAAACGAAACGCAGGCATCCCCGGCTCCTAGCAACAGTAAAAGTTACAAAGTTCAGCCTGGAGATACAATGTGGAGCGTAGCACAGCGACACGGCATTTCAATTTCTCAATTAAAACAGTGGAATAACTTATCGTCTAATACGATTTACATTAATCAAGTGCTACAAGTAGGCGGACAAGCTGCAGTTCAAGCAAAACCATCAACGTCAGCGACTACTGCTCCTTCGACACCGTCGACTTCAACGCCGGCACCTGCTCCAGCGCAAGAAAGTAAGTCGGTTTCGAAAGAGATTACAGTTGAAGCAACAGCTTATACTGCTTACTGTGCGGGCTGCAGCGGAATCACTGCTACAGGCATCGACCTAAGGTCAAATCCTAATCGAAAAGTAATTGCAGTTGATCCTCGCGTGATTCCATTAGGTTCTCGCGTATACGTAGAAGGTTACGGAGAAGCAATTGCTGGAGATACTGGCGGTGCGATTAAAGGTACTCGCGTTGATTTATTTATGGCATCTCAAAGCTCAGCTTTAAATTGGGGACGCAAAACGGTAAAACTTCAAATTTTAGATTAATCACTAAAAGCAGAAGCATGTTAGTCGCTTCTGCTTTTTAATTTTTTTTCAAACATAATCATATCGATAGCTTGCAGGCCATTCTCGTAAATCGGTGGAACGTACTGCAAAAAGAAATTCTTTTTGACACCCCTTTGATAAAAGCCTGCCTTTTTATAAAATGCTATGTTTTCAAGGCTGGAGTCCGCTGTTCCTACAATCATTTTAGAATATTTGTTACGTTCATACAGTACTTCTAACTTTTTAATGACTTTGCTGCCGATTCCTTTTCCTCTGTATGCTTCTTTTAAACCGATATTCTTTACTTCTACTGCCCGTTCCTCTTCATCGGGGAGGCACTGCACAACTCCTATCTCCTTCTTTTCATACACAATGGTAAATAAGGAACCTTCATTTATATACGACTTCACTACTTTTTCGTCTTCATCCCCTATTAATAGCAGGTTCAAATAGGAAGTGCGCCGGTCTTTATCAATTTCAATAAGGTCGATACACATTTTCATCCTCCAAAAAATAAGTCAATAATATTGCTGCCTCTTGAAGATGATTTATTATATAGCTCTGAATACCCGCAGCTCGTGCAATATACCACCGTAAAGTGATTGTGCTGAACATCTAAGTATCTAGACAGCCCCGTTCCCGTTGTAGCAATTTCTTTTGTTTTTGCTTCTGTATGTCCGCATTTTACACAACCGTTTTTCCCCATTGTCATACTCCTTTATAAATAAAATAACTTCTTATTTATATAAACGGATATAAAAGGAAAAAGTTTCATTAAATTGATAAATAAAGGGAAGTAAGAAACCGCATCTCCAACAGAAGATGCGGTTTCTTACTTTTAATATCGACAGGATGACTGTACACTCGATTTCTATAACAGCAATTCTCTTTTCATAATTTCAACGTTTTTCTGATGACATTGTGCCGTGAAATCAGATGGAAACGCCAATTTATCGTTTAGCTTATCGAGCGCTTCTTTACTGTCTTCTTTCACTGCAGCGTGCAGTTCATCTAAATAAGAGCTGGCCATCTCCACTCGTCTTTGAATTTCAGCTCGGTGATGTGTCGTTTTTCCGTGTCCGGGAACTAGCGTTAGATTTTGGTGCTTAGCTAAAATGTGTCGCGCAGTAGCAAGAGTGTCGCGGTAATCGTTTACACTTTCATATATGTACGGATATTCAAAGTCCGATAAATAATCCCCTGCGATCCATATTGAATTATCGACAATCATAAATAGTCCATCGTTTGTATGACCTTTTGCAAAATAACAGGTAATAGATGTTTCACCTAAGGTAATGTGCTGTTCATTTTCGGTTACCACAATATCCAGCTCCGGGAATATAATATCATGAGATCTTTTTATATAATAGTCATGATCAAACTGCTTAATCATTTGAACTTTTTCTTCTTTGTCCGGATGATTTTTTAAAAATTTGCTGCCGATAAAGGTGGCATTTAATTCTAAGAAAGCGCCATACCCAATGACATGATCAAAATCTCCGTGAGTAAAAAATACATACAGCTTGCGATGATTTAAGATCTCTTGAACATGCTGTTTAATTTCATTAATTTCGTGAGGAAGCCATGTTGGATCCACAACAATGACACAGTCTTTTGTTTCAATCACTGCAGATGTTGTTTGAAATAGCGCGCTTTCAAAAACCGTCATTTGCTCCGTTTTGTATTGAATCATAGAGAACAGCTCCTTATTTTTTCTATCACCTTTATTATAGCGGAAATAGAAAGATCAGGGCGCGTATGACGATTTATAAAACGAAACTATGCAAGATGTGATAAAATGCGGAACCAGCCAAACAATGAAATCCAAATAGGAATACTAAATAAGGTTCCCCAAAATAAACCTTTCAAAAAGTTCCCTTGATTCATTCTGATATTCCTCACCTTCATCATATGTTGGTTCTTAGTCTAGCTCAGCTTAATGAAATTTTAGTGAAAAATAAAAAAGAAGCAGCTGCTTCTTTTTTATTTATTATAAAATTGGTGGTCGTACTTAATTTTCGGCAGCTCGCGTACTTCCTGCGACATTCCTGTTCCGCACATCGGACAGTTATAATCAACCGTAACAAAATCTTCTCTCATCCACCCATTACATGATTCAGATTGACACGCATATACAGTCGTATCCATCATTTGATCTACTTCTTCTTCTACGGCTTTTTTTGCAAAATACATGTGCACAGCTCCCTTTTTTTCTTAGTATATGTAAAATTCCCATTTTTTATTTACAGCTTGATCACTTTTTCATCCAGCGTTATTGGACACCCCTATTTAATTGTGTATAATTAAATAAAAAGCAATAGACTGGAGGCAACATGAATGGAACAACTTTATAAGCAGCTGCAGCTAGAAAATCAGCTTTGTTTCTCAATTTACGCCACGTCTCGAGAAATTACAAAGGTGTACAAGCCGCTGCTCGATAAATTAGGAGTAACCTATCCGCAGTATTTAGCCCTTCTTGTTTTATGGGAACATGAAACACTCAGCGTGAAAAAAATGGGCGAACTTCTGTATTTGGATTCAGGCACCCTTACTCCTATGCTAAAAAGAATGCAGGATCAAGAATTAGTGATTCGTCAGCGTTCTCATGAAGATGAACGCGTTGTTTTTATTAGTTTAACCGAAAAAGGAAAAAAATTACGTGATAAAGCTTGTCATATTCCAGAAGAAGTTTTTAGCATGACAAATAAGTCACAGGGAGAATTAGAAAAGCTGAAAGAAACGCTGCAGGAGTTACTGCAATCACTGCATACGTACAATCAAAAATAGACCATATAAAATTGCACATAAAAAAAACGCCTGGATGTAAGAAAAATCCAAGCGTTTTTTTATTTACTCAACCGTTGTATTTAACGTTACGTTAACATTTCCGCGCGTTGCTTTAGAATACGGGCAGAATTGATGTGCATCTTCTACTAGCTTCTCAGCTACTTCTTGTGAAACGCCTTTAATATGAGCGTTTAACACCACGCCAATTTTGAAGCCATCATCAGTGTGGTCTTTTAGTAGACTTACTTCTGCAGTAATAGACGAATCAATGTCTTTTTTTTGTTTTTTAGCGATTAAATTTAAAGCGCCGTCAAAACAAGCAGAATATCCTGCTGCAAACAGCTGCTCGGGATTTGTTCCTTCTTTTTTGTTATTTGGAGAAGGATTTACAAGGGTTAAATCAATAATACCATCATCTGATTTAACTCGACCATCTCGGCCTCCAACCGCTGTTGCTTTAGATGTAAATAGTGCGTCTGACATAAGATCACCTCATAGATTATTTTATGTAATTTCATTGCAGACAATTAAAAAAGTCGCAATCAAATTCATTTTGTAATCACTTTGATTACCGTGATAGTAATGTACTTCCCCTTCTATAATGAGTGTAAACCTATTATTTTATACAAAAAAAGAGAGTTACCTCTCTTCTTTTCCTCTTTGTTTTTTTAAACCGCTTTGAATAATGTTATCTCCATATTTTTCACGCAAACTTTCGACCGCTTTGTATAAAGGCTCTTTTTTTGCTTGTTCTCCGTATGTAAACAAATCCAGCTGTTCTTCTTCTTGGAGCTGGTGACTCACTTGAAGAGCAGCTACGCCCAATAAACGAATCGGTTCTCCGTTCCAATGCTTTTGAAATAATACCGCACTGTAATGAAAAAGATCGTTTGGCTCGCTAATTGTTTTAGAAATAGTTTGGCTTCGAGTAATGGTTTTAAAATCACTATATCGTATCGTTAACTGAATCGTTTTGCTTACAACTTTTTTCGCTTTCATACGAGAACTCACTGAGTGCGATAGTTTATTTAAAATAGGCAGAACTTCATGTTCATCTACTGCATTTTGAGATAGCGTCGTAGAGTTTCCAATTGATTTAAACTGTGATTGGCGATCAGGGTTCACCTGTCGATCATCTTGGCCCCACGCTCGGTCTCTCATAACTTCTCCTTTTACTCCGAGAGTTTGTTTAAGAAGACCGGGAGCGGCATTTGCTAGATCACCGATCGTCACCACCTTAATCGCATTTAGCTTTTCAGCTGTCTTCTTACCGATTCCGTGCATTTCCTCTACGGCTTTTGGCCAAAGAACTGTTTGGACATCTCTTTTTCGAAGAACGGTAATTCCTAAAGGTTTTTGCATATCACTTGCCGTTTTGGCTAAAAATTTATTCGGTGCGATTCCAATTGACACAGGAATTTGCAGCGTCTGTATTAAATGCTGCTGAATGGACTTTGCTATGTCAAGAGGAGAGCCTAATTCAGCACAGTTTGTAATATCCAAATAGCCTTCATCAATTGAAGCGGGCTCTAAAAGAGGTGAAATGGTTACTAAATAATCAAACATGTTTTTGGACACTTGGCGATATAATGGAAAATTAGGCTTTATAACAACCAGCTCGGGGCATTTTCTTTTCGCTTCCCAAAGAGGCATAGGCGCATACACTCCGCGTTTACGAGCAATATAGTTACAGGTTACAACAATTCCTCTTCGTTCTTTTGGATTGCCAGCAATAGCAAGAGGCTTATCTTTGAGCGTATGATCATGTGCGGTTTCAACAGATGCATAAAAAGCATTGGCATCAATATGAAGAATAACTTTGCCGTTTTTAGGGTACATCATTTTCATACTATCACCTCTTTCTGTATAATTAATCCCCGAAAGAAGAACGTACATTCTTATTTATTATAACTCTTTTTTCCTAAGTTGTGCGCACCTATACTTTATTTTTATTTTGAGCGAACACTGTGTGTCACTCTCTCGTATTCTAATGAAGAAAGGAGGAAGAAAATTTGATTGATCAGCTTATCGGAGCCATTAACCAATTAGGCTACGGATATTTCTTTTTTATCATTTTAGTCGGAGCAAACCTTACTCCGATTCCTGACCCAGTATATATTATGCTTGCAGGCAGTCAGGCTACGTCTCCATCCGTTCAGTATATTCCAGCTTTTATACTTACGTACAGCGGCATGATGCTTAGCTTATACCTTAAATTTTTGATAGCCAGCCTGTTTTCAGCTCAGGCGCTTGCGCTATTAAAACGCCCGCGATGGGAAAAGAATGTCATGAAAGTTGAGCGAACGATTCAAGAATATGGATCTCACGCCATCATCGCAAGCTACTTTTTACCAGGAATGCGACATGTGATGCCTTTTTTTCTCGGAGCAAGCGGAATGAAGCATCGTCATTACATTAAAGTCTCATTTTCTTTTGGTTTCATTTGGACGCTCGCTTTATTTATTTTCGGTTCCTTTTTTAATACGACATCTTCTTATACTGATGTGATTGAGATCACTTTAGCTTTTTGTGCGATCAGTTTGATTATCTATGCCGTCCAAAGAAGAAAAATACGAAAAAAACAGCAGTAGTTTGTGTAAAAAAGTTCTTTTTCACAAACTGCTGCTGTTTCATTTATATTAAATGACTTCATTATATCCCTTTACAAAGTATTTGCGCGCGCGGTAAAGAGCTGATTTTAACGTAGTCATCTGCATATTTAATAACTCGGCAATTTCTTCATATTTAAATCCTAATCCATATTTTAATAGAAGCAAATTGCGATACTTAGGATTCAATTGATTTAAAATCGCCTGACATTCAGCCGCTTCTTCATTTCTGAGCACCTGCTGAATAGGCGTATACATAACGGGTTCTTCTTTGTAAGAAGACGTATAGCGGTCTTTCACTATTTTACGCCTTCCTAAATCACAGCGTTTATTTAATGCGACGCGAAACATCCAAGCTTTTATTTTTTCAGGATCGACCATTTCTTGTTTTTCTAAATATTTTAATGCTACTTCTTGCGTAATATCTTCGGCGTCTTGTCTATTCACACCATTTTTTAATAAATAAGCCAGCACCTGATTTAAATAATCTTGTAATTCCTCGCCGCACATAATAAGTTCTCCCTTGTTATTTTAGTTTTTCTTTTAGTTCGATTGGCAGTTCATTTTCATTCAACATATAAACCTGAGGAGTATCTACTTGATCTTTGTAATAAAAAGCAACAAGATAATCTCCCGTGTCTCGTAAGTTCGCATGTTGAAGAAGTGTTTCTACCTGCTGATTGTTGTTTACTTTAATTGCTTTCTCATCCTTCGTTAGAGATGTAAACTCTTCTTGAAGACGATAATCGTTTTTAAGATGAGAAGAATTTTTAAACACTTCGGTTTTTTCTACGTCCTTTGGCATGAGACGGGCACGTTCATATAAACCCTCTTTTTTCAGCCATGCTTCTACTTCGCTATAAGACTTATCCCAAGATGCAGTTTGTACGTACTGTCCTTTTCCATCCATAAACTCAATTGAAGCCCAGCTTTCTTTTGTGCTGTACATTTCATCAAACGTTTCGTTCATCATCGACTGTTTGACTACGTGTATAAGTTCTTGTACTTTATCTGGATTTGTAATGTTGATTGAATTTGACTTTCCTTGAACAGAAAAACTCACGCTTTTAATTTTATCCGTGTTTTTTGTTCGTAAAAGCGGATGGAAATTTTCTTTGTATTCTTTTGTTTCTGCAATTTCTTTATAAAAAGCTTTATAGTCTGAAAATGGAATAAAGTATTCTCGGACCATTTGTTTTCCATTTTTTAATTTATAAGCAAATACAGCCATTTTCCCGTTTCTGCTTTCTATTTCACTTTGTTTATCAGGATCCAGCTTCTTATTTTTAGATGCTGTCATTTGTTTTTGCAGCTGACGAACACTCTGAATCGTTTCTTTACTTGTATAGTAATATGGAGCTTCATAATAGCCATTCATTCCATTTGCATAGTTTTCAGGTTTATCAGTCAATGGATATATATCTTCATCGAAATATACACTTTCAATCTCTGAAGCTGCTGGTACTTTAGTAGAATAGCCGAACACATCTAGATGAATGATAAAGCCCACAATAGCTGCAGCTATAACAAACCCTAGATATCCTTTCCATTTCGTAAAGATACGCCACGTTTTATTTAAAATGATTTGAGCAACTGTATAGCCTATTAATGAACCAATAATATAGCCCACGACCATCCATGAAAATTCACCTTTCATGCTAATAAAGTAAAATCCGCCTAACATGAGTGAACAAGCAGTTACTCCGTATACGAATACCGGTTTTAACCAGCTAACTGAAATGGTTTGCGTAGCAGCTTCTACTTTTCTTTTTTGGTAGGTAATTAAAGCAATGATGTAAAATAAGACAATGAGTCCAATATAAACAAGTGCACTAGTAGAAAAGCTTTTATGAGCTACCATTTGCGCTACGTGTGAAAACGGAACAAGGCTGTCAACATTTTTGTTCACATAATAGTCATACGCATAGCCGTACCAGTAAAACTTTACATTGGATATAGCTAAATAAGAGATTCCGCCGGGTAGAAGAAATAGAACGTATAAAAAAATTCCCTGGAGGACAGACATGCCGGTGAACATTCCCGCTAAAACAGTTCCAGTCAGCACAAATAAGTTAATTAAAATACTGTAACCGACCCAGCTTAGAACATCTCCTGTGGTATAAACATCCTCAACGGTTAACACTCCTTTAACAGCAAAAGTAACGACTCCCGTAATTAAAATAGGAACAACTAAAACCAACGCGCCCAGAAGCATATTTTGATGAAACAGCGTAGAACGCTTAATTGGTAAACTATGAATATAGTCAGCCGCAATCTTCGTTTGTATATATCTAAATAGGAAAATACCAAGTAATACTGGTACAACAAACATAAACACAAATTCCAGCCCATCCAATACGTTAAATAACGTATCTGGTTTCTCTATATAAGGCTCTACCTTGCCTGTGAAAGTAAAAATCAGTTGTAAAGGTAAAGCGAATAGCAGTACTAGCAAGTATACAAGCCCAATCCATCCCACGTTTCTCATGGATTGAATCCACATGCCGCGGTTAAACGATGATGTTTTCGATTGCATAACCCACATCCCCCATTTCATAAATAAAGATTTCTTCCAGCGTAAGTGGCAAGATGTCAAAAATTAAAGGCTTATACGATCGAACTTTGTTGACTAAGTGATTTTCTTTTCCACGAACAATACAAAGTAAGACGCTTCCTCGTTTTTCTTGATATAAAATGTCTAGCGTGTCATAAAGCGCTAGCGGCACATCTCCTTCAAATGCAACTTGAACTTTGTGCACATCAGACTTTAAATCATCCAGCTCTTTTTCAATTAATAATTGACCGTGATGCAAGATGCCTACATGATCACACAGATCTTCCACTTCTCGCAGGTTATGTGACGAAATTAAAATCGTCATTTCCCGTTCTGCCACGTCTTGAACAAGAAGGTTTTTAATTTTTTGACGCATTACCGCATCTAAACCGTCGAGCGGCTCATCTAAGATAAGTACATCAGGCATAGCAGATAGCGCTAGCCAAAAACCTACTTGACGCTGCATTCCCTTGGACATTCTATGTACCTTTTTATGTAATTGAATTGGGAAAGCTTCTTTTAATTTTTGGAACCTCTCTTCGTTCCAAGTCGGATAGACGCTTCTATAAAAAGACGCTAATTGCTTAATCGTTGTTTGAGGGAAAAAATAAAGAGAATCTGGCATAAAAATAAGACGTTCTTTTAAACCAACGTTTTCGAATACTCCCTCGCCGTCTATTGCGATTTTCCCGTGATCCTGCTTGTAAATACCTGCAATGATTTTTAATAGCGTTGTTTTTCCTGCCCCGTTGGAGCCAAGCAGTCCGTAAATAGATCCTTTTTTTATAGAAAGCGTGACGTCTCTTAGAGCTTCCATTTCTTCAAACTCTTTTTTTATCGCCTTCAGTTCAATCACTATCGCTTCCTCCTTTTACTGCTTTTTCAGCCTGTGAAATAAGTGATAGAATTTCATCTTTGTCCATCCCTAAATACATAGCTTCTGCCAACAGTTTTACTAATTCTTCTTTCATCTTTTTCACCTTCTCGTTATTTAGTGTATCAACTTGAGGCGTTACAAAGCTTCCTTTGCCTGGAACTGAATAAATATAATTCTGATGTTCTAGTTCACGATACGCTTTTTGAATTGTATTTGGATTAATCGTTAATTCTTTTGCTAGCAGCCGAACAGATGGAAGCTTTTGATCAGCCTTAAAGACTTCATGGATAATAAGCTCTTTCAATTTATCTACTAATTGCTCGTATATCGGCTTGCGACTACGAATATCTAGATCAAACATAGTCTGCCTCCCTTCATCTACCCAAAATCATGATGTGTGTACTAGGTGTATTAACTGTATTACTCATCGTATTACAGTTAATATTATAGTATGTTTTTGGAAAAAACAAGTACTTTTTTTACTTTTGTTACAAATAGATGACAAATAAGTGTTTAATAGCATTATAGAATAAGTGTAAATAATTAGTTTTAATTCTAAAAATAGCGTGTACTGCTTTTGTTATAAACCTCTAAGTCGACAACTTATTTTACTTTTTTAACCAAGTGCCTCTAGTTATTACAATAGTAATGTTTTATAATGTTTATAATTAATTTTTTTAATACAAAAGGAGCCATATTTTATGTACTATGATGCGTTAAAGACGTTTGTTTCTGTTGTAGAAGAGCAAAGCTTTACAAAAGCTGCGGAAAAATTAATGATTTCACAGCCAAGCGTAAGCGTACACATCAAAAATCTCGAGAAAGAATTTCAAACGTCTCTATTTTTGCGTTCACCTAAGATGTTAAAAATCACACCCAGCGGCGAAATTTTATACGACCGTGCTAAACAAATGATTCAAATATATGAGCATACGAAACGAGATATTTATGAACACCATCATCGTGTCAAAGGAATGCTAACGATTGGCGCCAGTTTTACGATTGGCGAATATATTCTTCCTTCCTTTTTAGCAAAGCTTCGTGAACAATATCCTGATATTGATGTAGAAGTGACTATCGGTAATACAAAGGAAATTGCTCAGCTTGTTCGTCATTTCAAAGTAGATGTAGGACTTATTGAAGGTCACACGGAAGAGTCCGACTTACATATTCAGTCCTTTATGGGCGATGAACTTGCCATCGTTGCGTCAGTGGATCACCCTTTAGCTCAGCTTAAAAAAGTAGAAATCGATGATTTACAAAATCAGCGGTGGGTAGCGCGTGAAAAAGGCTCGGGAACAAGAGAATATTTAGATCACGTTCTAATGTCCAACGGTTTAAAAATGAAAAGCATGCTAACGATCAGCAGCAATCAAGGCATTAAAGAAGCCATCGTTCATAATTTAGGGATGTCTGTGCTTTCGCTTTGTGCTATTAAAGAAGATGTAGAACAAAGGCACCTATCGATTCTCAACGTTAACACCGCTCCTTTTAAGCGCCGTTTTTCTTATATCTATCCTGCTAACAGCGCTCATAAAAAAGTAGCGGAGCTTTTTATTCAGCTTTTAAACTAAGAAAAGAAATTCCGACATAAGTAAATTACTTCAATCTAAAGACTAAAGTAGCTAGTATAAATCACTTGCGACACCGCAGTTGATTTCCGTGCAAGACTTCGCTTTCCCGCAGGAGTCTCCGTCTTGCCCTCCAATCAACAACTAGAAGCAACTACATACATAAAACTAGCGCTCACTATCAAAATCAAAAAAATCCGAACGCGTTTGATTCTTAATCAAGAATCAAACGCGTTCGGATCTTCCTTTACCTAAGATGCTCTTGCTCCAGCCTCTTTTTAAGATAATAGCCATACATGTCTTTTCATTCTTTCTTAGTGGACATGAGTCTGCTGAGCCGGCATTTTTGACAAACGAACAGCTAGGAAAAAGGCTGTTGTAAGAAATACACCAATTAGAGCAATCACACCTTTCCAGCCGTACGCACTCCAGCATAATCCAGCCACCGTCCCGCCAACACTTGATCCTGCATAGTAAAAAAACAAATACAAAGACGAAGCCTGAGCTTTGTCATGAGTGGCTCTTCTTCCTACCCAGCTGCTTGCAATGGAATGACTTCCAAAAAAGCCAAAGGTCAGCAGCAAAAGCCCGGTAATTTTTATCCATAAAACCGGATGCAGCGTAACGATTGAACCTATAAGCGTAACAGCAATCGTACATAACAGCACTTTCTTCCGACCATATCGATCCGCCAGCGTCCCCATCCAGACCGAGCTGAATACTCCAACAAAGAAAATAACAAAAATAAAACTTACAAGCGTATGATTCCAAGAATACGGAGGAGCGGATAAAGCGTATCCAATATAATTGTATAAAGCTACGTTACTTCCAAGCAGCGCAAAACCAATAGCAAAAAGACACAGCATCCCTTTATCTTGAAGATGACTGCGAAGAGAGCCGGTAAGCTGCCTAAGTTCAAATGACCGGGAAGTAAAGTTCTGTGAATCAGGCAAATTCATAAAAAAAACAAATGTGGCCAACAAGCTGATTGCGCTTACAACGTCAAGAGCTACCGACCAGTTAAAATACTCCGTGAGCACTCCTGTCATAAGCCTTCCTGCTACGCCTCCAAAGGCGTTTCCGCTTATATAAATCCCCATCGCTTTTCCTAAACTCCCGGGTTCAATTTCTTCTCCTAAGTAAGCCATGGCCACAGAAGGCAGCCCTGCTAACACGATTCCTTGAATAACGCGAAAAACTAACAGCGTTTCAAAGGTAGAGCTAAATGCTGTCATGATGCATAGCAATGACGCAAAAATCAACGATAGGCCCATCAGTTTCTTTCGTCCCCACACTTCCGATAAAGAACCTAAAAAAAGCATACTAACAGCAAGCGTGATGGTTGTTAACGAAAGAGATAAACTCGCAAACGCCGGGGATATCCCAAATTCTCTAGAAAATTCGGGTAAAATGGCCTGTGTACAATATAAAATCGAAAATGTGTTGAATCCTGCTGCAAAAAGCGCAACATTTGTTTTGCGAAAAGCTGATGTTCCAATTACGGTATAACTCACAGTTGGTCACTTCCTTTTTTCTCTAAAAAAAGCATATCACGGTTTTTTTATTCTGTATAATTCATTATGTAAATCGTTTTCATGCATTTCAGTAATGAGTAAAATGACAATAGGAACTGACAACAGCCTAATTATTTTCAAACAGCTGCATGCGAGAATGAAGATGTTATCCTCTCCCGTTTCACAAAAGCATAAAAAAAGTCGAGCCAATTTTTCATGGCTCAACTTTTTTAATCTAATACATAAGATGCTAATACTTTTTGCACGTCGTAAACGCTTTTATCTTTACGAAATTCTTTTGAGATTGGCGCGCTAGAACCTGATACCCAAATATTTAATTCCGCATCCAAATCGAACGTTCCAGCCGTTTCTACGCTAAAATGGGTAATCGTCTTATAAGGAATGGAATGATAATCTGTTTTCTTTCCCGTCACTCCTTGCTTATCAACGATAATTAAGCGTTTCGTCGTAAACACCATTAAATCGCGAATGACTTTATACGCTTGTTCCACTCGCTCGTTGGCAATTAAAATGTTTTGTAAATCTTTTTCAGTTCCTCTTATATCTGCTTCTGATGCATTTCCTAATAGTCCATCTAATATACCCATGCTTATCACTCCTTTCTATCTACACTACCGCATTTTGTTCTGTCTGGAAACCTAAAACGTTTTTTTAATGAATTAATTTACTTTCACGCGCTTTTTTGGTTAATTTCGCACTCGTTTTACTAAGAGGCTTATGAAGAAAAATGCCAACGAGCAGCACGCCAAGCCAAATGCAAAGAAGAACCGTAACGTCTTTTCTTACAATATCCGCTAACATGCCTCCTACAACTTCTCTCATCATGCTTATTGCATAGGTAAATGGTAAAAACGGGTTGATTGCTTGAAAAAAAGCAGGCACAACTTGAATCGGAAATGTACCGCCTGCAGCGGAAAGCTGAAGTACAAGCAAAACAATCGCCATCGCTTTTCCTGCATTGCCAAATATCGCAACAAGCGTATAGACAATCGTCATAAACACGAAGCTGCACAGCAAGCCTAAAAAGATAAAAGGCACTTTATCTACGACGTACGTTTTGATTAAAAATAAATCGCCTAGCGTCACAATAAAAGCTTGCACAAGAGCAATGGACAAAAACGTTAAAAGTCTTCCAAGATAGACTTCATAGCTTTTAAACCGCTCTTCATCCGCTACTTCTACACTTAAAATCGAAACTAACAGCAAAGCCCCGACCCACAAGCAAAGCGTTGTGTAAAACGGCGACATAGCCGAGCCGTAGTTCGGAATGGGATAAAGCCTTTCTTCTTTTAAAAGAACCGGTTTAGCAAAAAAATCACTTTCTTTTTGCACATCGTTTTTTAGCAAATTAATAATATCTTCAATGTTTTCTTTTCGCTGAAATTCTCGTATCTTATCCGCTATATTATGTACATTTTGCTCGATTCGCGGAAAGTCTTTTGTTATTTTCGCAAGCTCCTGCTGCCCGAGCAAGATGCCACTCGCTGTTTTAGACAGCACATTCGAAACATCCGGCATGCTTTTATTGGCTTCCTCAAGCAGTGAGTTTGCGCTTGCCGTTTTATCTTTTGCCTCTTTGATTGCTTGTTCAACAGCGGGCACAATCGTAGAAGAATACGAATTCGTTAACGTATTTAATCTTGAAACCGCTTGGTCGGTGCGTGAGCTGAATCTATCAAGCACGCTTTGATTTGGAGCATCTCCATTTTGTGTTTGTTGCTGCAGACTGTTTACATCCGACAGCTGCTGCTGTAAAAGCGTGTTTACATCTTTTACGTCATTAATAACAGGTGAAAGAACTTCTTGTTGAGATAACGCATTTAAATCTGTAAGAAGCGTAAGAACCTCTCCTGTGTCAGCAATTTGTTTTGTTAACTGCACTTTTAGCTGTTCCGCTGCTGCGCTGACTTCAGCCGGTGCGATGTCTTTTTCCATCAGCTGATTCTTCAATTCTTGAACTCCGAGAGCTCGCTGTTGAACACGATGCAGCGTTTCGTTGATCGTCGGTTCTGCTGTTTTTAACACTTGATCGCTTTTAGTTAAAAAAGTATTTAGCTGCTGAGTCATCTGTGCGCCGTCAGCTGTTAGTCTCTCTACTTCAGGAAGAGCGGCCTGAGCTTTTGAGACAATAGCTCCAGCTTTTTGAGTGGTATCATTCGCTTCATTAATTACTTTTTTGATTTCAGGAAGACGATTTTCAAGCTCAAAAATTCGTTGTTCAACTTGTTGAATGGTCGGCAAATCCCGCTGCAGGGTAATACCTAGTTCGTTAAACACAGAAAAAATGGCTCCATTCGCTGTTTTGACGAATTTTTCACTAATCTGTTGTGTTAAGCTGCTGGCTCCTTTGCTTGTAATTTTAGGCGCCACGGCGTTTATTTTTTCGTTTACTTTGTAAATAATGACCGGCTTTTCCAAACGATCTTGAAGAACGGTACCAAGCTTTTGTGAAAAATCTTTTGGAATAACAATACTTGCATAATAGTCTCCGTGCTTTACTCCGTGATCAGCTTTTTCTTTTGAAACAAACGTCCATCCAAGCGTTTTATTTTTCTTTAATGTTGCAATAATATCTTTTCCCACGTTCACGTGCTGCCCTCTTATCGTAGAACCTTCGTCTTCGCTTGTTACTGCAATGGCAATACCTTCAGTCCGTCCGTAAGGGTCCCATGATGCTTTTATATTAAACCATGCATAAAAAGACGGCAGAATCATCAGCGTCAGCACAATGATAATCATCGCCCAATTGGTGAAAATTCTTTTTAAATCGCGCGTATAAATATAAACAGTATTTTTCATATGTCCCACCCAGTTTTATTGTTACAAGTTAGCTTATCCATGTTCGAAGAAACATATTTCTGATACTATAGAAAAAGTTAGATATGGTTTTAGTAGAAAGGATGATGAACATGACAGAAAGACTTTATTATAGCAATCCCTACACAAAAACGTGGGAAACAGAAGTGACAGAGACGCGCGCTCTTTCAAATGGCTACGCTTTAACGTTAAAACAAACTGCTTTTTATCCAGAAGGCGGCGGACAGCCTTCTGATTACGGTACTATTGCCGGAATTGAGGTAAAAGATGTTTATGAAGAAAATGGAGAAGTCTATCATCTCGTTGATACGCTCCCTGCACAAACGAACGTCACGTGTGAAATTGACTGGAATCGCCGCTTTGATCATATGCAGCAGCATAGCGGACAGCACTTACTTTCAGCTCTATTAATTGATACATATGATATTCATACCGTTAGCTTTCATTTAGGAAGCGAAGCTGTCTCTATTGATTTAAATGTGCCTCAGTTATTTCATGAGCAGCTATTACACATTGAAAAAGTTGTAAACGACGCTATTTACAGCAACCGCCACATTAAAACGTACGAAGTGAAAAAAGAAGATTTGCATACTCTTGCGCTTCGCAAAGTGCCCGAGCTAGAAGACGAAATTGTACGCATCGTAGAAATTGAAGGTATTGATGTTTCTGCCTGCTGTGGCACTCATGTGAACCAAATTGGAGAACTGGGCCTTATTAAACTTACAAAAACAGAAAAGCAGCGCGGCAATACACGCCTCTTTTTTAAATGCGGTATGCGTGCATTAGCTGATTATCAGCAGTCTCAAGAAATCGTAGCGGAACTTAGCAATAAATTCAGTACAAGCCGTGAGTTAGTTGTAGAACGAATTAAAAAATTGGAGACTGAACAAAAAGAACTGCAAAAACAACTAGAAGAATTAAAAAATGAAAATGCAGCTTATTTAGCAAGTGAATTAGAAGCCAAAAAAGAAGGATCATTTCTGTACCATCACTTTGAAAACCGTACATTAAAAGATGTGCAAGCTTTGACAAAGCAGCTGCTTCAAACGCCTGATACAACGCTTCTTTTTGCTTTTTCAAGTGATCAAAAGGTCTTACTTGCCCACAGCGGCAGTGAGGTAAAATGCGGAGAGCTTTATAAAGAGCTTCTTCCTCTTTACGATGGAAAAGGCGGGGGCGGACCAAAACAAGCCCAAGCCAGCTTTTCATCTTCTGAAAATATGAACGCCTTTATTAGCGCAGTAAAAGAAAAAATAACTCATGCATAACAAAAAGCCTGTCTTTTTAAAGACAGGCTTTTTCCACATAATCAGCTTACTAAATAGCCAATTAATAACCCAATTGATAAAGTAAATCCAAAAAACGTATTTGTTTGAGCAGTTGCTTTCATCGCAATAAGCTCTCCGCGTACAAATGCTTGTACGGCTTGAATTGGCTTAGGTGCACTAAGAAACACTAAGAAAATCCAAGGGCTAATATCGAAGAATACCACTAATGCAACGGTCCAAATATACGCAATGCCGAACAAAGCAGCTAAAAATCTAATCGCATTTTTAGAACCTAATAAAATAGCTAGCGTACGTCGTCCGCCTTTTGTGTCTTCTTCTATATCGCGAATGTTGTTAGACAAATTAATCGCCCCTACTAAAATCGCAATCGGAAGTGATACAAAGATGCTTTCAGACGTTACGGTATTTGTTTGAATAAAAAATGAAATTAAAACGAACATGGCACCCATGCAAAGACCTGAAAATAATTCTCCAAACGGCGTATACGCAATCGGAAGCGGTCCGCCCGTATACAAATAACCAATCGCCATACCTACTAACCCAACTAAAGCAAGCCACCAGCTGCTGTTTGCACATATATATACGCCTAAAATAAGAGCAATTCCATAAGAAATCAGTGCTAAATTTAATACCGTTTTCGGTTTCATTCCGTGTCTGACGATAGCTCCTCCGATACCTACGGAGTCTTCTGTGTCTAACCCGCGTTTAAAATCATAGTACTCGTTAAATAAGTTTGTCGCAATTTGAATCCACAAACATGAAAAAAGCATCGCAAGAAACATCCAAACGTTCACATGGCCATAAAACATGGCTAGAACTGTTCCAATCAAAACGGGCACAAACGATGCTGTTAGCGTATGAGGACGGGTTAATTGCCACAAAATCTTCCCTTTGCTATACTGCTCGACTGCAGCTTTGTTTTCTCTGTTATGACTTGTCATCATCCTCTTCCCTTCTATTACGAACCGTATCTCTATTTAAAAGTGCTGCTTTTAACATAACGAATGATAGCAAACTTACTCTAATACAATACACGTCCGCCCAACAAAAAAATCACGGAACTCTTTAAAATATAAGTTCCACCTTATATCATAATAATTTATCGCTCTTTTTACAAGATGACCGCTTATACATTTCCGGCTTTTTTTCTACAAAAATCTGCTTTGACGCAGAAATTTATAATAAAAAGATGAAAAGCTTATACGAAAAGTGAGGTTGAGACTTAACTAAATCAATCTCATCTAAAGATGAAAAAATGGGATAAATGATTTAGTATGGGGTGCTTGTTACATCGCTGCTGATTTCCGTGCAAGACTTCGCTTTCCGCGGGCGGCCGCTGAGTCTTCTCGTCGCTTACGCTCCTGTGGGGTCTCACCTGTTCCTCTTTTCCAGCAGGAGTCTTCGCCTTGCTCTCCAATCAACAGCTAGAAGCCCCTACATACATGAAACCTACGTTCACTATCGCAATGAAAAGATCCGAGCGATTTATCGTTCGGATCTTTCTTCAACTAACATAATTTTGTACAAGCCTCTTTTTTTATCTCTATATCTTATTAATTAAAATCGTAGTCGTCCTCATGTCTTCTGCGAAATCTTTTATGAAAACACGAATCGCATATCGCATGATCATGATTCCAAGGAAGGTCTTTAGAACACGCACTGCACGTTCTTTTAAATTTTTTCATATCTTTTCTTAATACGTTATGGATTTTATCTGTAAGCTCTTCTCGAACACGCTCCCAGTAAATAGTTTCTGGCCTTCTGTCCATTCGATATAAAAACAAAAGATGCAGGCCAATCGCCTTATAAGACAGCTCTAATTTTTCCAGTGAACCTTCTATTATCCTTGGTTCAGGTAATTCTTCTCTGTTAACAATCGCATTCATGCTAGCCACCCACTGTTTTTTCAAAGAGCTTTCTTTGGCTGAAAACGGCAGCTGCAAGTAACCGTATAAATCAACAATGGGCATTTTCGCTTCAATCAGCGTGTCTTTCACTTCCTCATAAAGCTCACGTTCTTGTGCCAGATTTGATTTTTGTGTCCCTTTTGGATTTTTAAATTTAGCCCACATGTCAAAAAACGTTCCGAGGTCATGTTGATATTCTTTAAATCTTCTGAGCATATCTGAAGTAGGCGCAATTGAAAATTTACTGATTTGCTCGTCTGTTGAAAATAACAGTTCTCTCATTTGCTTTGCATCTTTAGCGAATGCAACTTCTCCAACATTGTAGAGCCCCTTCCTTCCAGCACGACCTGCAATCTGCTTTAACTCCTGGGAAGTCAGTAATCTCCGTTTTTGCCCATCAAATTTCATGTTTTCTAAAAGCACAATTCGTCTAATTGGAAGATTTAATCCCATTCCAATCGCATCCGTAGACACAATGACAGTTGTTTCTCTATTAATGAACTGCTCAATTTGTTTTCTTCTCGTTTCAGGCGGCATACTTCCATAAATCACGCTCACTTTGTGACCATCTTTTTCTAGCTTAGCCGCTGTCTGGAGCACTTTTTTACGCGAGAAAACAATTAAAGCATCTGCGGGTTTCACTTGTTCAATTTTGAACTTTCGAAGATCTACTTTTAAAGGTATATCTCTTTCATACTCATAAATTTCTGAGATCACACCGTCTAACATCTCTTCTAACATACTTCGAATGCTTAAACTTCCGATCACATGAACTTGTTTGGCATTGGCTCGGGTGATGGCTTTATACCATGAAAACCCTCGGTCTCTGTCTTGAATCATCTGTGCTTCATCAATTACGGTTACATCGCCATGTTCTAATTCGCTAAACATCTCTACGGTACCGGCCATATGCTGAGCGTCTTCAACAATCTTTTCTTCTTCACCTGTTTTTAACGAACAAGCAACTCCATCTTTGTTCAGCTTTTCAAAAACTTCTAAAGCTAACAGGCGAAGCGGCGCTAAGTAACTACCCGAAGCAGCTTTTTTTAATGACTTTAATGCTGTATATGTTTTTCCTGTGTTTGTATCACCGAGATGAAGAATGTATTCCGTTTCTTTTCTTGGATCCATTTCGTATTCTGCACCAAAAATATAATTTAACTGTCGCTGTTCTTCTTCAATCAGCTTTTTCTTTTCTTCACGTTCACGTTCTTGTTGTAATCGTCTTTCTTCCAGCTGTTGTGCATATCGCTCTTTATGCTCTTCAATCGTTAAGTTGTCCTCTGAAACTTCTAGTACATCGGAAAGCTTTTCTTCTACGAGCATTTTTTTATATTCATAGACCAAATCCGATAAATTACTTCTGAGTGCTTTTATAATATCCATTCGTGTTACCGAAGCATTTGTATAAGATTTATACTCTTCTTTAAATAAAGCAGGAAGGTCATCCATAATCATAGTTGGAATGATTTCATAAATCTTATCGGTGATAAATACCTCGTATACATCCTCATACGTTTCAAACAAGATAATCGTTGAATATCTGTCTAATTCTGAGCTTACGCTGCCCGTGAGCTCTTGAAAAAAGTCATGAACCGTTTCATAATCATGACGTGTTAAATCACCGTTTTCTATTAATTCATCTTCAAGCTCAGTATGCGGCGCATAGTTTTCAATATACTTTGAGTTTGTTTCAATGTCTTTTGATAGCTGTTGTGAAAGCTTTTCTCTTATATGTAGGTAATACAGCTCTTTATTTACTTCCAAAATAGGAGCCGCTTCTAAATTTAACTGTAATTGATACCTGGCTTTTCGATCATTAATACTTTGCTGTCTTTCTTTCTCTTTTCTTTCTTCTTCTTTTTTGGCAAATTCAGCTCTTGCTTCTCCGTATAGAGATAGCCACTCTGCTTTATTGCCATTTCCGTATTGCTCTTTTAACCAAGAAAAAGCATCAAACTCCAGACCTTTTCTCGTTTCTTTAGCAAATAACTTATCTATAGCTTGAGGTTTATACCCTCTTATCTCAAAGCCTCTTTCTGTTAAATACGCTTTTCTGTTTTTCTTAGATACAGAAGAAACAGCTATTTTTCTCCACGCAGTCCCCCAGGCTTTCTTAATAAAAGAATGCCTGTCTGTTAAATACGCCTCTAAATCCAGACATTCGTCTTGTTCACCTAGTACGCTTTTTATATCCTGTAATAATGTATGTTTAGTTTTTTCAATGGCCCTGCCTTGAATAGCCTCTAATTCGAGCATAAAATTCTCCTTTGGAAAGTTTTCCTACATTTATTATAGAAAAGACCCCTTATAGAATCAAATACATTGTTATTACTTTATTTGAGGCTGGATTAATAAACTCTCTTCTTTCTGCTTTTACTTATTTCTCAGCTATTTTATCTACTTGCCTTTTTATCTTCTCTTCAACACAAAAAGCTCCTTTGAATAGAAGCTTTTTGACATTTTTTCAGATAATTCAGTCTACTTTAAATATCTATCAAGTATTTCTGTCAATTCCCTTTGAATAAGGGATTGAGAGCTGTGAAAGCTTGGTTAACGATACATGTAAAACACCTGTAAATAAAAAGGCCAAGATCGTTGCACCTGTGGCTATCGGGTGAACGTACGTGAAATAGTAGGCAAATACAGCACCCACTATGTAAGATACATACACATGAAGGTTAAATCCTTTTGTATACCAGTACAGTTTATTTTGTTTTTCTAAAATAGCTGAAATATCATAGTGTTTTTGGCGAATGATATAATAATCCACAAGAACAATCGCAATAATGGGAATAAATAAGACACCGATCATAAGCAAAAAGCTTTGAAAATTTGTCATTAACCACTCTTTTAGTAAAGAACCTAGGACTGTGACAACTCCCATCGTTAGTGCCGGTACCCAAAAGCGTTGCTTTGGAAAAATAGATAAATAAGACATTGTCGCGCTATACAGTACCATTACATTCGTAGACAGCACCGATAAAAAAATCACGATCGCTGCTACTAATCCTAATAGCGGACTATATGCGCCAATTAAATTTACTGGGTCATACGTTTGCGTCATATTTCCGAGAATCGAAAAACCGGAAACCGTTGCCCCTAAACCCATCGCAATTAAAGTCGCCACGTTATACCCTAAATACGTTCCCGCAATTCCCGTTTTTTCAGATTTACAGTTTCGGTTATAATCGCAAACAATGGGAATCCACGTAAAAGCTGTAGCTACTACAATATCAAAAGCTAACATCCCTGTAATGCCAGGATTTTCGTTCGCTTTCATTTGAATTAATTTGGCTGCATCGAATTCGATAAACAAATAGCTAAACACAACGGTTGCTAAAATGACCATAAGCGTAGCTACTAATTTTTCCGTTGCTTCAATTCCTTTGTGTCCGTATATAGAAATCGCTACTACCAACACTTGAGTAAGAATTGTAAATAGATTGATATTGCTGTAACCGGTCAAAAAAGTAATGGCATGATTTAAACTTAGCCCTGCCATGTAGGCTTGAATCCAGGCCCAGCCGATTAATGTAATAAGATTAACAGCAGCAGGAAGCATAGCTCCTCTTTGTCCAAAAGCAGGTCTCATTAAAACCATGGTTGGAAGACCGGTTCGAGTTCCGATATTTCCCATCAGCACGAGCGGTATAGCACCTACTAAAGAGCCAAGCACGATAATAAATAATGCCTTTAAAAATGTCATATCGGGTACAAACAGCATTCCCGTAAAAACGGTCGTTACTACCACATTGGCTCCTATCCACATGGAAAATGTAGAGAAGAAGCCCATACTTCTTTTATTGACTGCAATCGGCTGCACATCATCATGGGCAAGACCACTTTTTGTTGTCATTTTCTTTCCACCTTTCACTTTTATTGATACCAATTGGATCGAGCTAGCTTGGAATTTGTATTCACATGTTTTATTTCAGTAAAAGCAGCTAAGCCATATGGACCTAGCTCCCGGCCAATGCCACTTTCTTTAAAACCGCCCCACGCCGTTTCAATATGAGGCGTATGGTAGCCGTTGATCCAAATCGTTCCCGCTTGAAGCTGTTCAGCAACTCGCTCTGCTTTCATTAAATCATTCGTTAAAATTCCTGCAGCTAAACCAAATTTTGTGCCGTTAGCAAGGGCTATGGCTTCTTCTTCACTTGAAAAAGATTGAACGGTAATAACCGGACCAAATATTTCTTCTTGGACGACTTTCATATGCTGCTCCACATCAACAAGCACAGCCGGCTTTATATAGTTGCCACCTTCGCAGTCAATTAACGTTCCTCCTGTTAATAAATTCGCGCCTTCTTCTTGACCTAGCTTGATAAAATTCCGTATTTTGTTCAGATGCTCCTTGCTAATAACCGGACCCATCTCCGTTTCTTCTCTTAACGGATTACCAATTTTTATAGCAGCAACAGCCTCCGTAAGAGCAGAAAGAAACGGCTTATAGATAGATTCATGTACGAGTATACGCGATGAAGCTACACACACTTGACCTTGGTTAAAAAATGAGCCAAACATTGTCCAATCTACTGCAATATCAATTTCACTGTCTTCAAAAATAAGAAGCGGAGATTTCCCTCCCAGTTCAAGCGAAACTCTTTTCATCTCTTTTGCGCACTGCTGATAAATACGTTTGCCTGTTTCTGATCCTCCTGTAAAAGAGACTTTGGCTACGTCAGTGTGTTCAACAAGCGCACTTCCCACTTTACCGTCTCCCGTAAGTAAATTAAACACGCCTTCTGGTATACCAGCTTTTTTACATAGTGAAGCTAACTTTAAAAAAGAAAGCGGCGTTAATTCTGACGGCTTAAACACCACCGTATTCCCAGCTGCTAATGCAGGAGCCAGCTTCCACATGCCAAGCAGCAAAGGAAAATTCCAAGGAACGATTAGCGCGCATACCCCAATAGGTTCTTGAATGATTTTACTGTTTGTGCCGTCGAACATGTTCTTTGTCCACGGCTGATTTTCTTCTATTAAATTTGCGTAATATCTTAAACAATTAATCGTATCTTCTATATCTAACTGTGATTCTTTTATTGGTTTTCCTGTATTTAACGTTTCTGTTTCGGCAAATACACTCGCTTCATTTTCTAATAAATTTGCTAGTTTTTTAAGCACCTCTACACGCAGTGACTTATTTTTCTTCCATTCACTCTGCTCAAAAGCCTGCTTTGCTTTACCTACCGCTTCCTCTACTTGTTGAAGCGACGAATCAAACACTTCCGCTATGATCTTATTAGTCGCTGGATTGATAATTTCTCTTTTTAATGTTTTTTCCTGTTTCTTATCTATTTTTACATTTGCTTGCCCGTTCATACCCAAACACTCCCTATAGAGAACTCGTATATAAAAGTGGAAAGATACTAGTACCTTCCCACTTTTACCGTCTTTTTTATATTTAGTCGCGTGCTTTCACTAACAGCGCTTCTTCTTCTTTTGCTTTTTTTCTTAGCGCAATAAGCGTGATAAATTCATAGACAATGTTAGCGGCCGCCGCTGCTGTAATTTGACCATGATCATAAGCTGGCAGTACTTCCACTAAATCAAAACCGACAAAATCAATATTTGTTAAGCCTCGAACAAATTGAAGCGCATCGTCAATACTGGCACCTGAGA
Source organism: Priestia aryabhattai B8W22 (assembly GCF_000956595.1). Lineage (GTDB taxonomy): Bacteria > Bacillota > Bacilli > Bacillales > Bacillaceae_H > Priestia > Priestia aryabhattai. The sequence goes on from NZ_JYOO01000003.1 coordinate 55,077, forward strand.
CTTCAGGTGTTCCTGTTCCCGGCGCGTAAACTGGATCTAAAAAGTCAATGTCAAACGATAAAAACACAGGTCCTTCTCCTACACGCTCATGAATAATATCTAGCATTCTTTCAACGCCGATTTTTTTATATTCATTTGTCGTATACAGAGCCAAACCTAAGTTCTTTGCATCTTCTAAATCTTCAATGCCGTACAGACCGCCTCGCATGCCGATTTGAATCGAACGCGATACGTCTATTAACCCTTCTTCAATTGCTCGTCTGAATACTGTGCCGTGATTGTATTTTTGTTCGAAATAACTATCCCACGTATCAGAATGAGCATCAAACTGGATAAGCGCTACCGGTCCGTGCTTTTTCGCAATCGCACGAAGTTCACCAAGCGTCATTGAATGATCGCCTCCTAGTGAAATAGGAATAATTCCTTCATTCACAACCGGCGCTAGCCCTTCTTCAATTTTCTTATATGTTTCTAAAATATATCCGGGAACTACTGATAAATCGCCGTAGTCCACGCCCGAGATGTAATCAAAAATATTAATCTTTTGTTCTGGATTATACGGGCGAAGCAAAATGGAGAAATCTCGAATAGCTTCTGGCCCAAAACGTGCTCCTGTTCGAAAAGATTGACCTGAATCAAATGGAATACCCGTCACAATAAAATCCATATCTGCATTTACTTGTTCTACATACGGAAGTCTCATAAACGTTCGAGGTCCGCAAAAACGCGGAGATTCAAATGAATTTTTCGGCTGATATTTTGGCATGATTTATTCCTCCTAATAGGTTTCATTCATTAGCGCGGCATCATTATTTTAGATACTGACGCTTTTTATTTAGATACTTTTTATTAATGCAAAATGCATGCCAATTTTTATCATCTTATTTCGCGCAATTATGGACGATTTTTAATTCATAATAGAATCAAAACAAAAAAACTGATTCAGTATTGAATCAGTTAATTCATTTTGAATTAAAACTTCATTATTTAATATTGTACTTTCGTAAACGTCTTACGACCGTAGGCTGGCTGATTCCTAATGCATTTGCCATTTCATACGTTGTTTGACACTGACGATAAGCACGAATTAGCCAGTTTTTCTCCACTTCTGCAAGTGCTTGCTGAAGCGTCATTCCCTCAGAGGTTAACGTGTCCAGAGACTCCCATTCTTCTTTTTCACTGCTGCTATTTTCTGAGTAAAACGGGAGGTCTTGAGGCAAGATGCTGTTTTCATCCGTTGTTAACACAAGGCGTTCAATTGTATTTTCAAGCTCGCGCACATTTCCAGGCCACGGATATTCAACTAATATATTTAATGCTTCTGCATAAAAAAATTTCTTCATGTTATATTTTTCATTTTGTTTATGTAACACATGATAAAGCAGTGCCGCGATGTCTTCTTTTCTCTCGCGAAGCGGAGGAATAGTAATTGGAATAACGTGTAAACGATAAAATAAATCTTCGCGAAACGTTCCTTTTCTGACCATTTCTTTAAGCGGCTGATTGGTTGCTACAATCAGCCTGAAGTTTACGTGTTTGGCTCGTTCACTGCCGATTTTGGTGACTGTTTTTTCTTGCAGCACTTTTAACAGCTTTACTTGCATATCAAGAGGAAGTTCCCCTATTTCATCTAAAAAAAGCGTGCCGTTATGAGCTAATTCAAATTTCCCTATTTTCCCTTTTGTACTTGCACCTGTAAAAGATCCTGCTTCGTATCCAAACATTTCAGATTCGAACAAACTAGCTGGAATGGCTCCGCAGTTAATTTCAATAAACGGCTCTTCTTTTCGTTCACTTCCATAGTGTAAAGCACGGGCAAAAGCCGTTTTACCAACACCCGATTCACCTAGTAACACAACCGTTGCATCGCTGTCTGCCACGCGATTAATAACCGACCATACCTTTTTCATCGATTCACTTCGTATGACCATCTCATTTGACTGCTGTTCCCGAAGCTCTTCCACTTCGAGCTGATATGTTTTCATTTTCACTTCGAGCTGCTGATAATCTTCTTTTAAGCGCTGAAGCTCTGTTAAATCATGCGAAAAGCTAATGACTCTTTTCATACACTGATGTTCATCATACACGGGAATACCGGTTGCCATTACAACTTTTCCCGTTTCTGTTTTTTGCATCAGCTGTACTTCTTTCTTTTTCTTTAGCACTTCAATCGTAACGGAAGGTGAAAATATCCCGCGTTTTTGCAGTTCGTATACGGTTTGTCCCACTAACTCTGACACGTCATACCCGTATATATCACGGCAGTTTTGACTTGCTCGTAAAACAAGTCCTTTTTCATCGGTGATCACGATATTGTCGTGAGAAGCATGCAAAATTGCTTCAAGCTCTCGTTCAATCATTCCCATTCAGTCCTCCTTTTTGTGTAATCTGATTTTTCTAATATTTATATCTTTTATTTTATCAGTAAACTCGCTTACTCAACACAAAAAGCTCCTTTAATAGGAGCTTTTTGTTCAAGATATCTGCTTCATTTTTTGTTTAAACAGCGCTACTTTTATCATGAAATAAGTGAGATTTTCAGGTAATTCTTCTTTGATTGGCTTTAACTTTTCATCGCCTACTGAGGAAGCAGCTTCTAAAATAAGCTGTTCGTCCTCCTCTGAAAGAAAAGGTGACCAGTCAATTTCTTTTTCTTCTTCCGCACATTTAAACAAGTGATTTTCAATGGTAATGCGGCTCAATTCACGTTCTTCAGCAATTTCATCTAACGATTTTCCTTGCTGAAATAGCTCATATGTTACTAAATGAGACCCTTCTTTTGATGAAGCTCTTGCTTTTTTCGGAGCAGGCGCTGACACTTCTCGCTTTCGGTCCGGATGTTTCTCACAAAAATGTTTGATTTCAGTCGTAAATCGTTCTCCGTATCGCTCTTGTTTTTGTTCTCCGACTCCTTTTACAGTGGCGAACTGCTGGAGCGTCACCGGAAGTTTTGTACACATATCATGAAGAGTATCGTCTGAGAAAATGACAAAAGGAGGTACGCCGGCTTCGTCTGCCAGCTGCTTTCGAATGGAACGCAAATGAGCAAACAGCTCGTCGTCTTGGACAATTTGCTTCACTTCCATTTGTTCTTTTCTCATCACTTTTTCCGTCCCGAGAAGCACACCTTTTCCTTTGGCCGCTACGGATAAAGTAGGAAATGACCCTTGTCCTACTAAAATAAACTGCTCTGAAATCAAATACTCGATAAAATCGCTTACTTCTTTAGCGGACCGGTCGCTCATGACGCCGTACGTTTTCAGTTTATCAAAACCAAAATCAATTACTTTTTTATTTCGAGAACCCGTTAACACTTGAGCAATCATCATTTTACCGAAACGTTCACCCATACGAATCATACAAGATAACACTTTTTGCGTATCAACCGTTACGTCTATTTCCACGCGATCATCCGTACAGTTGCTGCAGCGTCCGCACTCATGCGCTTCACTTTCTCCAAAATAATGAAGAATATACGCCTGTAAACAGCCTTCTGTATGACAGTAGTTCACCATACTTTGCAGCTTTTCAAGATCTTGAATCTGCTTTTTAGGATTCGACGTTGACTGTTCAATCAAAAAGCGCTGCACGCGAATATCTTGAGGTGAATAAAGCACGATACATTCACTTGGAAGTCCGTCACGACCAGCACGTCCTGCTTCTTGGTAATAACTTTCCATATTTTTCGGAAGCTGATAGTGAAGAACAAAGCGAATATTTGATTTATCAATCCCCATTCCGAAGGCAGACGTGGCTATCATTACCTGAACATCATCTTGAAGAAAGCGATTTTGCTCTTCATCACGGCTGTTTGCGTTCATACCAGCATGGTATTTTGATACGTTAACTCCTGACTTTTGCAATCTAGCGTGAAGCTCTTCAACATCTTTACGCGTAGCGGCATAAATGATGCCTGCTTCTTGGTCATTTTTACGGATATACTGATCAATATAGCTGATTCGATCCTGACCTTTCACAACAGCGAACGATAAATTTTCACGTTCAAAGCCAGTCATCACTGTGTATTCTTCATTAATATGAAGAGCTCGGCAAATATCTTCACGCACTTGAGGCGTCGCAGTAGCCGTCAGCCCCATTACAATCGGAGCATTAGACAGCTTGCTGATGAGTTCATTGATGCGCAAATAACTCGGTCTGAAATCATGGCCCCACTGTGAAATACAGTGCGCTTCATCTACCGCTACAAGCGGAATGGGAAGCATTTGAAGCTGCTCTAAAAACTGCGGAGACTCCAGTCGTTCCGGCGCTACATAAAGTAACTTATATTCACCAAGCGCTACTTCTTCCAAGCGCTGCTGTACCTCTGTGTGCGTCAGCGAGCTGTTAATATACGTGGCCGGAATACCAGCTGCGTTCAGCGTATCCACTTGGTCTTTCATCAAAGAAATCAACGGAGAAATAACCAGTGTCGTACCTTCTAATAGCAATGAAGGAATCTGATAACAAAGCGATTTCCCTCCTCCTGTTGGCATAATACAAGCGGTATTGTGCCCTTCTAAAACATAACGAATCGACTCTTCCTGTCCTTTTCGAAATGAATCATAGCCAAAATAGGACTGTAAATGTGTTAAAGCTTGTTCAAACTGCAAAATTGCGTCCTCCTTTAAAATAAGTAGAAATAGTAGTTGAGGGATTATTAATCGAGGATAAACATTACAACTGCTCTTCCTATTCTAACAAAAAATTAGCTGCTGTGTTATTTCTAGCATAACTTCATGAAGAAATATATGTAATGCAAAAAGCAAGTACCTTACAAAGACACTTGCTTTTTACGGTTTAGAATATTTTTTTTCGAAAAGGTTCTATTAAATAAGGCTTATATAAATTTTCACTTTCTTTATACTGACTCAATATATCATCGTAATTGGTTTCAATATATGCTATTCGACTAAGAACATCTTTTTCTAAAGTTAGAGAATCGGGCGACACCACACATTTTTCTAAACCAAGAGAATACGCTAAGTCAAACACTTTAAAGCGATACCCTAGCGCCACACACGGAACACCTGCTGCTAAAGATAAAATATTTGCATGAAGCTTAAAATTAATCGTCATAGTGTAACGAGATAAAATAGTCATCAGCTCTTGTTCTTTATACAGCTTTTCATCCAACACCACATGTTCTGAATCATTAATTTTATCAAACAGTCTCTGACACGAAGCTTTATCACTTCCCCATACAAGATAGATAGCTATTTTGTACCCTTGTTGAATTAGTTTCTTACAAGCGCTTGCTAGTGCGTCTTCGACTGCCAGCTCATTTCCTCCATATAAACGGTTATACGTAGTTCCCCAGTTCACACCAATAATTTTTTCTTTTTTATCTCCTACCCTATTAGCACTTAACAACAAGCCAGGATCTCCGATAATGCGTATTTTTTCAGAATCGACTCCTATTGCTTCTAACGCTTTTTTAGCGAGTGGTCCTCTTATCCCTACAAAAGATACGCGATTAAAAACATCTTTCATTAGCTCGCCGTCTTTTTCAGTAAAAAGCTTACGTAAAGAAATGTTTTCTCCCGCCAGCATTTTATCCAGCTGTTCTTTTTCAACCCAGTCCATTCCGCTTCCCCAAATTAAAATATCTTTTCCTAAATCAGCTGCTTTTTGCAAGACTTGAAGATAACCCGGCAGTAATAGAGATCCTCCTCCTAAAACTATGGTATCGTAAGGCTCTACGTTTTTAAAATCAACTCCTGGAAAAGAAGGAGTAATTTCAATTTCCTCTTCACTGTAATACTGTTCGCTCAGCTCTTTAAACACATGCCAAAGCAGTTCGTCTCCTAAATTCCCAAACCCAATCCAGCCTATATACAGCACTTTTTTCATGTTGTCTCATCCTTTAGTTTATCAAGATATAACTCTATCAATTCTTCCGTTACTTTTGTGACCTCGAATTTGTTTAAAATCCACTCTCTTGACTGAAGTCCAATATTTTTAAGCTGTTGGGAAGAAGCAATAATAGTACCTAAATCACGAGCTAACGTAAATCGACTGCAGGCGTGGCGAGAGTTATGATCTCCGAAATAATAGTTCCACGCATTGTCATACTCATTTTTATCTACCAATCCAAAATAACCGTGATTGCCAACGGCTAGCACAGGCTTTGTACAAGCCATTGCTTCAAGCGCTACTCGCCCTGTTCCTACAACACAATCTGCTATGGGATAATAGTGTTGCATATCTTGTTTTTCACCTACAAGATGAATAAATGAATCTTTACACGTGCGATGAATTAAGTCAGTTAAATTTTCAAGATCTTTAAAGCGAGGGCCGTCTCCTACTACCACAACATGAAGGTGAGGAGCTTTCGACAGCTTTACATCTTTGCACGCCCGAAGCAGCATCATACAAATATTTGCCTTTGTCCAATTAATGCGGCTGCTGTATAACAAAACAAATGCTTCTTCAGGAATGTTCAATTGAGCTTTTAACTCCGTTACATCCCTTTCACTGTATTCTTTTGTATCAACTCCATTGGCAATTAAAATCGGCTCGACTGATGTTTCTTCTTGAACATATTCGTATACCGGGGGACTAACGCATATGGTGGCTGAAGCAAGTGCTACTACTTTGAGTAATTCACTTTTAGGGTAATATGTGCCGTGGACCGTGAAAATAGTGGGAATTCTTCTTTGTTTTGCAACCGAAAAAGTTAGGTATGCTGAAGGAGTTTGGTGAGCATGAACAAGAGAAATATCTTCTTTTTCAATAATTTGCTCAACTTGGCTGATTAGCTCATTTCTTTTTTCTTCTTCTATATTTAATGTATAAGGAAAATCAACTTCATAAATGGGGCAGCCTAAGTCATAAAATTTATCTATCATTCTGCCTTTATTCCCAGCAATGACTATATGGATGCCTTTTCTAAGCATCTCTTTAGCTAAACTAAATACGTGCGTTTCCGTTCCGCCTACTTCAATACTGTCTAAAACCATTAGTATACGCAGAGATTCATTACTCATCTTTTGTGGCTTCCTTTCTATAAAATTGTTGAGAACGCTGTTTTGAGTGAAAACGATAATAGTATAAAACGTCGGGTAAGTTTTCCACATTCAGCTTTGCATTTAAGCATTTTGCAATAAACTCATAGTCTTCAGCGCCTTTAATTCTGCGCGTCGGACCTCCTATTTTGTCAAACACTTCACCTCGAAACAAAAGCGTCCCATGGCACACGCAGTGTCCGCCTTTTGCATATAATTCGCGAATGTTTTTTCCATATCGAAGCCAATTTTCTTTTTTGAATTCTTGAAAATTCCCATCGTGAAAATAAGCATAGCTTGATCCTAGCACGTCAATCTCGGGATGTTTTTCTAAATAAGCTACCTGTTTTTCTAACCGTTCAGGATGCGATATATCGTCACCATCATGCACTGCAATGTACTCTCCTTTACTTAAAAAATAGCCAATGGTCGAGGCACCTGCAAACCCGACGTTACGGGGCAACTCTATTACTTCAACATGAAAAGAAGGGTCGTTTTCCGCTATCCACTCTTTTATTACACTACTTGTGTCATCTGAAGATGCATCGTTCACTAAAATAACTTCTATATTACGATACGTTTGTTTTAATAAACCATCTAAACATTCTTTAATGAAAGATGAGATATTATGGCAGGTTACTACTATGCTCACTAGTCCTAAAGTCCGTTCATATAACATTTTTACATTCACCTCACATTACTATATGCAATCGCATATGAAAGGTGAGACAAGTAATCTTGAATCTTTTATGATGTCCTTAAAATCCCGCCCTTTTTTTAAGTATAGGAAGTTTGTCCCTGTCAATAGAAGACTTTTTGAATATATTGAAATGTATGATTAAAAATGAAAGGAATGATTTACAATGGCACAAGTTTTATCAGCACAAGAAATTGCCCAAGTTCGGGCATTACTTATCACAGCCATAAATTCAAGTGTAGAAATCGTTACAAATTTTGGTTCTGTCATAGGTGAAGAAGTTGTAGAAAGAGGGTCTGTTATCAAAATTCCTCTTGATTACGTTGTGTTAAAACAGTCCGAAAATAATTTTGTTTATATTCCGTTAGCTAGTATTAATGCAGTAATTCTTCTAAATGAAGATGGTGATTTATAATGAATTTTTCGCTACTTTTAGAAACTCAGCTTCTCCAATCTATTGGACTAACTTTAGAAATTGCTACTGATAATGCGCTTTTTGAAGGTGTTTTAACAAACTTTGAAGATGGGTTGATTAAATTAGAAGAAACTGTAATAGGTTATGAAAGAGAAAATCGAAGTGTATTTATTGCACTTTCTTCTGTTAATTTTATTAAAGTACAATTGTAAATTAAACTTATTTCTATTTCTCTCCCGTCACATATATATTCAACCCTCTAAGTTTTTTTGATCCAAGCTAGTTTTAAAGGAAATCAGATAAAAAACACCCCAATTACTATGAGATCACTACGCTATTAGTTCTAAGGGCTGGCCAAATGCCCTTTTTTATAATTTTAGACGGTAACCTAGTCCACCTTAGTAAGCTTTAGCATTATATATATCAAGAGGCTTAAAAAACCTCTTAAATAACTCGGAGGTGAAAGTTTATGTCATATTATGACAAAAAGTATATTAAAGGCGAGCATAAGAAACATGAGTGTAAAGAGGATTGCAAAAAACATGAGGAGAAAGATGATTGCAAAATGGAACATCACAAGCATTATGAGGAAGAAGAAAAAGGTTTATTAACTGAGTTCGATGTAGATCAATTCCCTGCAGTACCAGTTTCTTCAACGGCAATTCCTAATTTAAACGATGCTATTGCAGAAGTAGAAGTTTGTGTTGACGATCGCTCAGATCGAGTAGCATTAGATGCTACAATTGAGTGGCAGCCAGATAGTGTTAGCCTCGTAGGTCTTGCACTTGGAATTCTTCTACAGATTTTAAGAACTCTTGGGATTTCTATTCCGTTAGCAGTGCCGGCAACATTTAGAATTTGGCGTAAAGGCTCTACAGGAACTGTACTAATTTCTGAAAAAACAGATTCAAGTTCACTTGCAGGAATATCTATATTAACACCACTTTCTGCTGCTGGAGCTGGTCTTGGAGTCAGTATTCTATTTAGCCGCATCACAACTTCTATCCATGCTGTGGATACAAATCCTCCACTTGGCGAAAACGAGTATTTCTTAACAATTGATTTAGGTCCTTTCAATCTTGTTTTAACTGGTTTAACTCCTCCTGCAGATGCTGCTCTTGCTCCGCTATCTACTATTGATATTGACCGTACGAATGTAATTAGCTACACATTTACAGCTTCAGAAATTGAAGCTAATTAATAAATAGACAGCAAATATTTATTCATCTAGATTACAATTAACTAAATGTTTTTACCTCTGCTCTCTAGCAGAGGTATTTTTACTATGACTACCAATAAGCAAAGTATCGCACATGTAAAAATCCCCAAATAACATGATTCAATTATCAATTTAGAAATTTTAAATATTTTTAATTATACGGCTCATTTTTTCATAGGAACCCTTTTTTTATACACTTATTTCTTATTCTCTTGATCAATGCATATTAAACAAAAAACATCAATCTATCTTTTAATTAACTTTAAATATTCTTACCTTATTAGATAATCATATTTTTATATAATTAAACCCTTGTCCATTGCAAAACCTTCACCTCCTGCATTTACTATACTAGAAGGTGAAAGCCTTCAAACCTAAGGTGAGGTGAAAACATGTCATATTATTACAAAAATTATTTAAAAGGTAGTCCTGACAATGATCGCAGACACCGCTGTAATAATGATTGGCATAGACATCACTGCAAAAAATGCTGCGACGATGATTGTGAGAGACCAGATTTTGATGATAGACCTGCGTTTGGCACAGTAACAGGTACAACAATAACAGGAACGGCTGTAAACACTCCCCTAACATTTACCAACCTTCTGTCTCCAAGTGAGAACGTACGAGTTGTTTCTAGTGGAATAGAAGTTTTAGAAAGCGGAGAGTATTTTATTTCATTTTTAGTATTCTTCACTCCTGTTTTAGCTACCACAACTGTTTCGTATACGATCAACGCTGGAGGCTTTACTCAAACTGTTCCTTCTTCTGCTGATAGGGCTACAGCATCACTCGTCCGTTATTTAAGAAGAGGCGATACGGTGACAGTTACAGCAACGGTAACAACTGCTGCCGGAACTACTACTATCAATGCCGCTCTCACAGTCGCAAAAATCTCGTCGCGTTTTTCTGAAAAAGATTTTTATTAATTCCTATCACATTTATTTCCCTCTTATTTAATAAGAGGGCTTTTTTTATTTCTTGTGTAACCCCTTCCTAAAATTCTTTTCCCCATTCCCCCCTTTTTTCCTGTATAATAAGTAGTAAGAAAGAGGTGCTTATGACGAGACATCCTGTAGAAACGATTTATTATTTAGAAAATCCTCAGCGTGATATTTCAACGTATGCTTCGACAACACAGTTAACGGTTGAGTCTGTTGTAAAAGATGTGTTTGGTGTTGCTTGCGTAGCAGACATTAAAATTATGCTTCAATATAATAAAGAATTCCGAAAAAGCATCAGTCAATTACACAATGCAATGGACGATGATCTTACGTTAGAAATGGTTTTTCGAATTGCGTCAAAAGAAGATTTGATGCGATTCAAAAAAAGATTACTTGAAAGCAGTTTAGATGACGCAGAAACGTCAATAGACTGTCCATTCAGCGCGACCATTCAGTTGCAAGACGGTCGTTATACGTGGAATGAATCCACTTCCGTGTATGAAAAACAAAAAGAACGTCTTTCATCTTAAGCTTTTATTTTTTATGTATGAAAAAAGCCTGTATCTTAATTCCTTACTTAAGATACAGGCTTTTTGGAATTTGTTCTACATTTTCACTTTTATATTAAAAAACAATTAAGCGGTAATCATTGTCGCAGTGGTCTTCACAATGATGTTTTTTCTCATACCCGTCATGCTTATGGCATTTTTTCTCGCAAGAGCATTTGCTGTGGCCATAGTCGTAGTCGTCATGCTTGTGGCATCTTTTCTTGCAAGAGCATCTGCTGTGACCATAGTCGTCATGCTTGTGACATCTTTTCTTACGAGAGCATCTGCTGTGATGATGGTCCTCACAGTTGTGGAATCTCTTTTTGCAACATCCCATTCTACTATCATCTCCTTCTTTCTTTGTCCCTATCAGTATATGAAAAAGAAAGGAATGTGCACGGGTGCCTGTCCTAGGTTGAAGGATTTTTTTTAAAATGTGCGTACGTCTGTGGCTTAAACTTCATACCGAAAAAGTAGTATTTGGCGTACAAGTAAAAATAATTATGCAAGCGAAATGCTAGGCTTGCTAAAGCCTCTTCCTGCTGATCCTTTCCCAGATTCTCCTTAAAAATAACAGCGCTTTTCCCTCTTTTTCTATGTTAGATTTTTTAACTCAATTTCTGGAAATAGGTTTTATCACTTCTAATAACGTGTATACACAAAGCAAGGAGATAAGTTACTTAAACTTCTCTTCATTACTAAATATATTCTAGAAAGTTGTCTATCATACAAGGAGGTTGTTTGAAATGGTAAATGTAAAAGTAGTTGAAAATGGCGTACAGGCAAAAGATACAATCGAACAATTTTTGCGTGAAGGATTTACAAAGGACGAAGTTTATTTACTTGCACACCATCAAGATCGCTCCGAGGATTTAACAGCTGCAACAAATACAAACAATATCGGTCTTTCTGAACAAGGTGTTTTTGATGCGATTGCGAATGTGTTTCGTTCTCGAGGAGACGAGCTTCGTGCCAAAATGCGTTCATTAGGATTATCACAGCCGGAAGCTGAACGCTATGAAGAAGAATTAGATCACGGTAAAGTAATCGTCGTGGCATCAAAAGTTGCTTGATTTAAAAGCCCTACAGCAGGGCTTTTTTATTTTTGTTTTCTACCCTTCTTCCTCTTTCCTTAAAGAACACTTTGCCTGTTCTCATTTATATTAAAGAGATGGCTAGTCAATTTTTATTGGCTGCCTTTTTTATATGCTGTTTTAATTCGTTGATGAGCGATTAAAAAATGAAATGGATATAATTAAAGAAGTCATCCCTACATATGATTATGAAGATAAGAGTTACTGCGAGGAGTGATATATTTGATTATAGGAATTGAGTACACAAAACGTGTGAAAAATGGATTAGTCGTTAAAAATATTCCTTACAAGATACACGATAAACCTTGTGATGAAGGCTGCTGTAGAAATGATAAAACGATAGGCGCCAGAGACAAATTAAGGGTTAATTGGCTGTTAAATGTTTTTATGCCTAGCAAAAATATAACGGTATTTGATTATAAATATTGGTCAGAAGAACTAACTTCGTTATGGAGAGAGCATCGAAGAAAAACGATATAATACATCTGGTAAAAAAATCTCCTTAATGAGCAAGGAGATTTTTTCTATTAACTTTATCTTCTAGCACCAACCTATTTATCAAGCATTTCAACAATTTTTATACCTTTAGATGCGGTTACAGTAAATGTACCATCACCATTATAAATTGCTGAGTAGGATGCTTTTCCTTCCACTCATGATAACCAATTTCATATGTAACATTTCCTAGCTGTGTTTATCCTTTTCTGCTGAAGGCAATAATGAAAATGCATAAACTATATAAAGGGTGAAAAGTTATGATTAACGTCATTGAGACACTACTTGATTACATAAAGAACTCTTCTACAGATGATACGCCTCCTCGCCCACATATCGGTGAGACTATGGGGTGTTGGCTGTATTTCACTGCTTTAGCGGAAGAAATACCTGCTTTAGAAACTTGCCTTAATACAACAACTAACAGTGAACTGCTTAAGCTTGTTCAAGACTCAAAAAACCTGGCTGAATCTCAGATTGATACACTCAAAAAATTAATGATTAAAGAAGGAATTCCCCTTCCTGAAATACCGGCTACCAAACCGAAATCTGATCCTAACAGTATTCCATTAGGAGCAAAAGCCACGGATTCTGAAATCGCTAACTTAATATCTGTAAAAATTGCCTCTAATATCGTCATGTGCAGCACGAATATGGGACAATCTATTAGAACCGATATTGGATTAATGTGGTTGAAATTCCACACTGAAAAAGTCATATTAGGATCAAAAGTGAAAATTCTAATGCAGCAAAAAGGATGGCTCAAAATTCCTCCTTATTATTATCCACCTGGAGCCCCTCATAACTCTAATTGAAGTGTTCTTAGGTAAGCAGCATAAATAATCTTACATCCAACACATTTAACGAGGTGCTTGAACATGGATTTCCCTACAATTCATACAAATTTTTGGGACGCAGTCATTGGTGTTCCTGTCGTATTAATCGTGACGCAGCTGATCAAATGGCTTTTTCATCCTAAAAAGCAGTATGTTCCGACTATTGCTTTAGCTGTCGGCGTGCTGTTTTCAGTATTTATCAGTCACCCTCATCATATTATTGCCGGATTGTTTATGGGATATTTTTATGGATACGCCGCAATTGGCAGCTATGCCGGTCTTAAAACAACGTGGAGAACAATTAGAAAAGATACGTCCCCTTATTCATCAGATTAAAAACCAGCGACATATTCGCTGGTTTTTAGTTTTCATTACTTATTTCTTCTGCTCCTAGCTCTTTGGCTAAGTGAACAACCGATTGATTGATTTTCCATACGTAATAAATGTTATGCAGCAGCTGCAGATGCTGTAAGTTTCTTGATTGAACGGACGTATCAAAATAATCTAAAGATTGTTCAATTTTTTGTCTGACATCTTCAAGCGTATATACATACGTTCCTCTTTCTCCTCGCAGCGCTTTTTCAAGCTGAGAAAAATTGCTTGCCACTTTCTCTTCCACTTCCTTGACTACACCATGAAATTCTGCTTCCTTATAAAAAGCTTCGTTTCTAGTAGAAGATGCCACCAAATGCTTGGCGTAATAATTAATAGCGGTAAAGACGGTCAAAAATTGCTGAAGGCGTGAACGGCCAACGAAACCTTTGATAATAGGATCTGAGTCAACATGAAGCTGTTTTAGCTTTTTTTCTAATTCCATTCCTTTATCAGCTAAATTGGCAAACGCATACTGATTCGTAAAACGATGCAAATAAGTGTGAACAAATTCTTTTAAAGCCGCTACGTATTCTACTGACGTGTCGGTTATTTTATCTCTTGTTCTTTTAGGAAACACAAGAGCAGATACGGCTAAGCCAATTCCAACTCCTACGACTGTGTCTAATACGCGAGCCAGCAATAAACTCTCTGAAATTCCCCCAAGAAGCATGTCATACATAAAGGCCAGCATCATTGTAATCCAAAAGCTCATAAACGAGTACGTAATGGGAAAGAAATAAAAAGCCATAAACACGCAGATAAAAAGCAGCGTTATTTCAAGTATTCCCGGTGAGACAAAGCTTGCGACAACAAAGCCCACAGCTGCTCCTAAAAGCGTGCCTACACTTCGCTGTACAGCTTTTACAAACGTACTTCCTATCGTTTCTGTACCAAGAAGCACTAAATAGCCTGCTAAGAGCGCCCAATATTGGTGCGATGGAGACAGAAAAGAGCCAAATATTAAGGTCGCAACAGCAGTGATGACCGCTTGAATAGACTTTTTCGTAGACGGTTTTAATCCTGTTTCTTCTTCTTTACTCTCATCGTCTTCTTTTTCTTCCGCTTCTTTTTGAGGCTGTTTTTCTTGCTTCACAATTGCTTGCTGCAGCTCATAGGCTTCATCAATCACGTGATTTGATATCGTTTCGATACGGCGGATTAAGTAAAGCCAGTCTTTATACCTTTTGTCTTGAGGTTCGAGTTCACTTAATTTTTGGCGCAGCTCTTGCAGATGCTGAGCTGCATCTGCTAGTGAATGAGTAGAATTTCCATTTAATACCTCTGCTTCGCGAATCGATTCCACTAGCTTTAACAGCAGCTGCTGAATATCAAAATGATTAAATGCCTTTAATTCACTGAGTTTTCGAATTGCCGGGGAATATGTCTGAAGCAGCATAACTATATCAAATACATAAAGGCGCATTTGTTCAGCTGTGACGCCAGGCCATATGTCGTGAGGATCTGTATTGCCAAGCTCTTCTGATGCCACACGGGCATACTCCGCTAGTTTTTTAATATTGCGGTTGTATTGTTTAATTTGAGCAGGTTCAATTTGTTTCTTTTGAATTAACTCAATAATTAAATCAAGCACCAAATTCACTTGAATATGAAACGATTTCATTGAAGATCTCAGCACGTTGGCAGGTCGGTCTTTAAAGATGACAAAATTATAGATAAATGCACAGCAGGCTCCTACTATAACGCCAGCTAACAGCCACGGCAGCTGAGAAAATGTAACGTGTAAAATAGAAGCAAAATAAAACGACATAAATGCTACCATCGACAGAGAGAAATAGCGAATACCAAATTTCTGTAAATAAAAAGACAAAAACACTAGCAGAACGAGAAAAACATTTTCTGCTTGTCCATATTGTGATAGAAACGAGCCAATGCCGAGAGAAACGGCGCTAGAAAGTGCTACTAAGCCTGTGGTCACTTTTTTTGCTTTTGTTGTTTCATCATTCACAACCAATATACCCATCAGGCCGATTACGCCCGATAAAATAGCAGCGGTAATTTGTGAGCTTCCCGCTGCTTTTAATACGATCAGCATAATAACGACCGCTGTAATTACGCTGATCGTAGCTTTAGAAGCCGTTTTGAGCCTTTTTCGTCCAGGATCTGCAGCGACTAAGCGGCTAAACCAATATGAGAAAATAAACACCCTCTCCTTTCGTGCTGTAGAGTTCTTTGCAGAAAGAGTAATATTATTACTTATACCCTTTTTTATTCTTTTCTATCGTATGTAAGCACGTTTTTCCACTATAACATTGCGAACGGCTAGAGAGCTAAACAAATGCTTAAAAACACATCTGTTTTCTGTCAGATGTGTTTTTAAGAAATAATCGGTCATTACAATGTAAGAGAAGAAATTTCCCATCCGTTTGTTAATGGATTTCTTTTTAAAGTAAAAACCATCGTTGTCTTTTGTGCCCCTTTATCTTCGTAATAAATAAGACAATCTACGGCGATTTTCTCTTTTGTTTTATACTTTTTTGCATGAAATAAGTCCGTTTTATAATAAATAGTGGAGATACTATGCAGTTTTGCCCATAGCTTATGCTCTTGCTTTACGCGCAAAACCGGCTGCATTAAGGCATCGTCATCTTGCTTTAATCCGGTTAAAAACATATTGACGACTTCTGCCGGCTCAGCTTTTAATGCATATTCATCAAGCTTTCCTCCTGCTTTTAATACCATTAACTGATGACCTGGATCCACATTTTGAGACTTGTGAGTCGTACTCCCCGCAAAATGAATGCAAAAATGACCGGGGAACCCATTGTCGAGCGCGCCGGCTCCGTGAGGCATTCCATTCATGGAAGCTGCAAGCATTTGGCCTTTAAACGGAATAA
This sequence comes from Priestia aryabhattai B8W22, assembly GCF_000956595.1. Classification (GTDB taxonomy): domain Bacteria; phylum Bacillota; class Bacilli; order Bacillales; family Bacillaceae_H; genus Priestia; species Priestia aryabhattai. The sequence continues at coordinate 71,559 of NZ_JYOO01000003.1, forward strand.
GAACAGCTCTTCGGTTCCAGCTCCATTTTCCATTATATAAGTGCTTCATTACTTTCGTATCTTGACGTGTAAGCGGCTGAACATCTGCGTGGTGCGAGCCTGCTCTTCGCTGCACATAAAAGTAAAAACCGGTTTCTACATCGATCACTTTAAATTTTTTCCCCTTCGGCAGTAAGCTTTCTACACGTTTCCACTTTAATACTTTTCCTGTGTCACTTACTGGAAAGTACGTAAGGTTTTCTTCTGCTTTCATCTTTTGGGGATGCACAAAAAAACTAATAAGCATAAAGACTAAAATCATTAATTTTGTCATTGTCTACCCTCGTTACCTTGTAGTTTCTCTATGTAATATGCGAAAGTACACATACAATTATAAATAGAAATTTTTACACGCTCGGCTCATGGAAAATAATACAAAAAAAGAGCTTGTGAATCCTATACATTAAACGGTTCATTTTATTCATACTAACAGGTGAAAGCGAGGTATATGATATGAATTTCACTTGGATGGTTGGACTTTTAATGCTCATTCAACCTCTTTCTACACAAGACCACCTATCTATTACTCATGACGGTAAACCAATTGAACGGATTGAACGGGACAAAGTGGCAGTACCTCTTCTTCCTGTACCTATGGTTGATCATGATCGATACAATCTTCTTCTAAAAGAATTGGATAAAAAAACATATAGAGAGCCCCTAAATGCCCGCATTGATAAAAGCGGACAAATTGTTCCTGAGCAAGCGGGTGTCAAACTATATCATAAAGATTTTGCGGAGAAATTTTATACTTATTTTTTTAACGGCGGTACGTCAACACTAGAAATCCCGACGCTTCCTGTTCCGCCTCGCGTGGATAAGGAGCTGCTTGCAACAATTCGCATTAAGCAAATCGGTCATTATCATACGGTATTTAATCCTCATAATAAAAATCGTTCTCACAATATTTCTCTCGCGGCTGAATCACTAGACAGCAGCGTCATATTTCCTGGGGAAGTTTTCTCTTTTAATCAAACCGTTGGAAAAAGAACGGCATCAAAAGGGTATATGCGTGCGCCAATCATTGTAAAAGGAGAGTATTCTGAAGGAGTTGGAGGAGGAATTTGCCAAGTTTCTTCTACCTTATTTAACGCCGTCGATAACGCTGGTGTCACAATTACGCAGCGCTACTCACACAGCCGCAGTGTTTCCTACGTACCTCCTGGGCGAGACGCTACCGTCAGCTGGTATGGACCTGACTTTCATTTTAAAAATACGTACAGTGATCCTTTGTTGATTCGAGCGCAGGTACACGGGGGAGTCGTAAGCGTGGCCGTTTACTCTACTGATGCGATTGAATATAAGCCTCGCCGCGTGCCTTGGGCTTCTATTGATCAATTGCCGAAAGAGAAAAAAATTGAATCGCATGTTGATACTGAGCCTGCTGATTAATCATCTCTTCCAGCTTTTTATAACGAACACAAAAAAGCCTAAAGGGTATCCTTTAGGCTATTCAGTGATATAATTAGCAGCCGTAGTAGCCACCGTAACCACCGCTATAACAACTACATCCGATAATTACTAATAGAATAAATAATACAACTAATAAAGCGAAACCAGAACCAAATCCACATCCAGCATTAGACATATAAGCACTCCCTTTCAACGTGATTTTCTGTTGCTAAAACAAAGAAGGTTCAAACATGGGGTGTTTCTCATGGATAGCTTATTGTATGTCTGCCTAGACGTTTTGGTTTGCTTTTTTGCTCATTTTTTAAAAATTGGGCTTGTTTTCGTCTTTACAACTCGGAAAATGCAATTTCGTAAAAGTAAAGCTCATTTCCACTCTTCCTTTAAAACCGCGTAATAATATTCATCCCACCATCCTTTTTCAGTTGGAATACATTTTTTAAAATACCCTTCTCTTCTCATCCCGATCTTTTCCATAACACGATAAGAAGACGTATTCTCAGGTTGACAAGTAGCAATAATCCGATGGAGGTTCATTGTATTAAAGGCGTAGTCCACGATTGCTTTTGCCGCTTCTGACGCATATCCTTTCTGATGATAGAGAGAATTAAATACCCAGCCAATTTCATAAGTATGGTCCCCAAAATAGTTGAAAAAGACGATATGACCAATTAGGATTTTTTCGTTTTTTAATACAACTGGAAAATTTTTAATATTTTCTTCCATATTTTCATTTACAAATTTCTTCGCATCATCCTTACTAAAAACACCTTCTGGTATGTACTTCATGACATGAACATCAGATGTATATGCGTAGACATCTTGCCAATCTTCATAGTTAAATTTGCGTATTAGTAATCTGTTAGTCTCAATATTCATGTCGATCTCCCCTATCTCAAAGCTATCTTTCTATACGTTTGTTTCGATAGTAAAGAGATAAACACCTCTTTGCACCAAGTTACTGTTGTTTTTGTTGCCGCTTCTTTAAAAGAAGATAAAGGGACTCTGCGAAAAAGAAAAATAAAAGAGAAAAAAGGACAAATAATTCGGCCACTTCCATTACACGAAACGGGCTTAATGCATTGTATAGTGCCTGCAGTACGTTCGTTCCTTGAAAAAGATCAATTCCTACAGAAAGAGCGATCACAGATCCAAATAGCAGCAGGCTAACTCCAATAATTTTCATTCCTTTCACTCCTCACCTAATCGTTACTTACCTCATAGGTTCGTCATTTTCATTTACCGTCATGCAAAAGATGATTTGTTAAAAATTACATAATTATACGGTTTTTGGTCAAATTAATAAAAAATACAGTAAGGGTGCTTTCATTTATGCCTTCGTTCTTTAAAAATCAAAAATCTACAAATAATCTTCGCTCTCAGGCAAATCAAACAAGCAGTGAACAAGCAGAGTCTTCTTTTAAGAATTTGCTTTCTGAGAACCTTACCTTTATTAATAGGTACAGCTACTTTATTTAAAATTAAATCGCCTTCACGTCTAGCGTATCCTTTAGGTATCATTGTGTTATTTTTGTCGATTACAATCGCTAGTAATTTTCAAGAACACCTTTATGAAGGGCTGCACGTAGCGAGATTTCTTTTACATATGCCGCTATTTTCTATCGTACCTATACTGCTTCTGATTATCGCCTTTTTGAAAAAATAGGAAGAAGCAGCACAGATAGTATATCTCTAATAAATAGAAAAAATAGCGTTAAAATTATCGAGGTGATGTTCGTGTATATATGGTTTTATGATCATTTTGTTAATACCATCTTATTTCCGCTTACTTGTATCATGCTAGTGTGCCTATCACTAGGGCTGTATGCATACGTTAAGCTAAAAAAAATGAAAAGTGAAGAATAGATAGCTACTCCCTCATTTAAAACAAGAAAGATACAACAAGATAGAAAGCAACTGTTATTCCCGCTGCAATTAAAGCTGGCTTTAATTTATATTTGGCATATTCAATAACAGATAAATCTAATATTTTGGCGATGGTATTCGTATCGTCGCTCAAAGGTGAAGAAAATGCTCCAAAGGAACCGCTTGCAAACACCGCACCGATAATTAATGGCAAAGAAAGATCTGCAGAACTTGCAAGCGATACGCCAAGCGGCATTAAAATTCCCCACGTTCCCCAAGCAGATCCGATAAAGTAAGAAATAGCAGCTCCAAAGATAAACATAAAAGGAGTGACAAACATTTGAGGAATCCACTTAGAATGTGCCGTCACAAAATTTGAAAAACCTAAGTCTTCTGTAACAGCGGATAATCCCCATACTACCGATAACAGCAGAATAACGGACATTAAGTCATTACCTCCTGTGATAAAACCATTAAGCAAATTCTGTAATGTAAAGCGCTGAAACAAGAAAAAAATGAGGGTAATTAACGTAGTGATAATTAAAGCTACTACCATCGCTTCTAACACGTCTGCTTTAATAAATGCTTCAAAAAAGCTGTGGCTCTTATGATGTCCACTCCACCATGTTAAAAGTAAGGTAAGTGAAATCACAACAAGTAAAGGTACTAACAAATTCCAAGGCTTAGAAGGCAAATCCTTCGACACGCAAGGATGACAATCATGCCAATCTTTTTCGTCTTCTTCCTCGAGCTTCATAGGAGCGGTAGATGTTGAATGATGAAAAAAGCTGAAATAAATCCCTACTAAAATAATCACAATCGAAAAGAAATTATAAGGAATGCTTTGAATGAATAAAGAATAAGCGTCTTGTTTTATGCCTTGATGATCAATTGCCATTTGAATGATTGATACCATATATCCTACAAATGCCGTTGCCACGGGAATTAAGACGATAACAGGGGTAGCAGTTGTTTCAATAACAAACCCTAGCTCTGCTGTCGTCATTTTCACTTTTTTCAGCAGCGCTCTCATGATGGGCGCGATCGTCACAAAACGAAATGTGGGAGCACTAAATGTTCCAATAGTTGAAACATAGGTTAAAATAAGTGCTTTTTTTCTTGTATCAATTCTTTCTGCAGCTGTTTCCACAAAACCTTTAACTCCTCCAGCAATCTTAATCATTCCGATAAGCCCTGAAAACGCGTACAAAAAGACGACGATTTCTATATTACTTTTATTTCTAAGAGCTTGTACAACGTAGTGAAGTAGCTTTTCAACACCTCCGACAATCGAATGATCAATCAAATAAGCACCTACTAATAAGCCTAAAAACAACCCTGGCAACACTTGTTTGGTGAAAATAGCTATTGGAATAACAATTAAAAACGGTATAATTGAAAACCAACTAGATTCCATAGGACTCTCCCCTATCTTAAAAACCATATTAGATGTCTTCACGTATCGTTCATTAGCTTTTAATGTAACCCCAATAATATGTGTATATTCATGAAAACAACGCGTATAAACAGCACTGCTTTAATAAACTATTTCTGATTAAAAACAGCATCGTAAAAATCTTTATTTCTACAACAAAAAAAGCAGTTTGCACATGCAAACTGCTTTTGAAAAGAAGCGGAAGACGAGGTTCGAACTCGCGACCCCCACCTTGGCAAGGTGGTGTTCTACCACTGAACTACTTCCGCGCATATATGAAGTAAAGATGCGGGTGAAGGGACTTGAACCCCCACGTCATAAGACACTAGATCCTAAGTCTAGCGCGTCTGCCAATTCCGCCACACCCGCGTGTGAATTAAGAGATAACTCCAAAATGGCAGGGGCAGTAGGAATCGAACCCACACTGACGGTTTTGGAGACCGTAGTTCTACCTTTAAACTATGCCCCTAGAAATGATTTCTTCAAAGAACCTCGTTTATTAACGACGCTATATTATAATAAAACATATATGTAATTTCGTCAATAGGTCTTTTGATGAATCATAACTAGTACTAGCGGCTTCAAAAAAACTGTGAGGCATATCACAGCTTTTTACACATTCCTTTCACCAGCTGCAGTCTTCTTTAATCTTTGCTATTTGTTTTTAGAGACTCTGCTCTAACACAGTACTATACAAAATGTCTCCAAAATCTTGTAAAGACCGAAAGAATATGTAGAAGTGCAGATTTTACAGGAGGCACGTTTTTTTGAGAATCCGTATTAAAATCCACAGGTTCCCCCTCATTTCCCACAAGCATACTGTGAGAAATTTTGGTTTCAATAGCTCCTGTTAGCTCGGCTGCAAATTCTTCACTATCTATCATAACCATGGATTCAGTGTTTAAAAATACAGAACGTGAATCTAAGTTAAAAGAACCAACTGCACTTAAACGCTGATCATAAACAACAGATTTCCCGTGAATTGAATAAGGCTTTTGATATTCATAAAGCTTCGAACCAGCTTTTATAACGCGATTCTTTACTCCCAAGTATGCAGAAAAAGCCATAGCATTTGGAGTGGATGTAATAGAATTAGTTAAAATAATTCTTTGCACTTTTGGTTTTACTCTCTTATCTATATACTGTTCCATCTCTTTTGTTGGTACAATATAAGGACTTTGAACGACAATGGATTTTTCAGCTTGCTGGGAAAGCTTAATAAACGTTCTCCATATAAAAGGGCTTTTATTCATTCGTTGAATAGGATTTGTAATAAAAGAAACCTTTCTTGTAGGCATCGTTGATTCTCTCCATACAATATAAGGATGGACAAAAGGTTCATTTGCTTTTTTGGCCTCTTCGTATTGATCTATTAACAATTTCTTTCCTGAAAGGCCACGAAATTGTTTAGTTTTCTTGAGCTTCGGAAAAGCTTTTCGGGTATACGGGTGGTTCCATAATTTCTCTACATACTTCTCCATGGAGACAATAACACTATGACTTTCTTGCTTTGTGTTATAAATCAGCACATCGCGGTCATAGACAAAATTTTTATCTGGTTGACTGGCCAAGTATTTATCTCCAATATTTCGTCCTCCACTAATACCTAATTGACCATCGACTACTATTATTTTATCGTGAAGACGGTTATGCCATGTCCAAGGTTTAAACATAGCAAAGGGTTCATAGTACTTTAATTCAATATTATGATGGGAAGCTAGAGCATAAAGAACATTTTTTCTCTTGCCTTTTAATCCGTGAGAGATCCCGTCTAACAGCACTCGAATACGTATACCTCGATCTGCAGCTTCGAATAAAGCCCCCATAAGTAAATCCGAAGAACGACCTTTACCGATAGAAAAGTACGCAATATCAATTGTATGCCTCGCTTCTTGAATCATCTGCATCCGAACAAGCCCTGAAAAATAACCGTTTTCCAAAAGCATAACGCGGTCTGTGGATTCTTTCTTTCCATAAAAATTCTCAGTATTCATTACTTTTAAGTCTTTTCCCTTGTGCGAAGGGACATAAAACAGTACCACTGCAGTTACAAATACATATATGAAGTACAATACGACAATCATTATTAGTATATTTATTAGCATATTTCCTGTCACAATCCCTTTCCATTCTTATCGTTCTGTTTTTATTAGGATTCTTACTTTTTTAACTTCTATACCTTTTAAAATAAGAATGGAATGATGGATTATTTGTTACACCACTGTTGATTTCCGTGCAAAATTCCGCTTTCCGCAGGCGGCCGTTGAGCCTCCTCTTCGCATACGCTCCTGCGGGGTCTCACCTCTTCCGCTTTTTCTGCAGGAGTCTTCGCCTTGCCCTCCAAACAACAGCTAGAAGCACCTACATACATGAAATCTACGTTCATCCTACCAATAAAAAATCCGAACGAAGATTCTATGAGAAATTATTTCTGCAGAATCATACTCCCTATCTGTAATTTTTTTAAATAATTCTGGCATGTAATGAATTACTGGAAAATGAGCGTAAATACTTCTTACGCAAAAAAAAGCAGAAGTTCATTATCTTCTGCTTTTGCAATTTATACCCTATTGTGAACCTGCTCTAAGTAAAACAGCGGCTCTTTTATTGATTAAGGTCGTTTTCCATATCTTTTATATCTTGCTGAAATTCGTTTAAACGCTGACGCTGGGTTTCAGAAGCATTTTCAAGCGCGTTCTCAATTTGCTGAGAGGCTTCATTTACTTCACCTATCGCTTGCTTCGCTTCATGTCCATACGATGCATCATTTTTAGCTTCATTTGCCTGTTCATATGCATCTACTGCTTCTTTATGCCCCTGCTGTGCTGCTTGAAACGATTGTTGTTTATCTTTATTATATGGGAATTTTTTCATCATAGTGCTCCTTTCCATTTGTTCACTCTTTAGTGTGGCATTTTTCTACTTATTCATACGACGCTTCAATAAGTTAAAGCTAAGTGACTACTCCTCATAACAAATCACTCAATCATTTAAGGGCTCTATAAAATATCTTCTATCTCCTGAAATACTTTCTATATTTTACAGAAATGTATAATCACTTTCTTTAGCGGACATCATACGAATAGCTTATCTGAACGAAAAATGTATTGGGGTTGACTGCATGCACTTGTTTCTTTCCTTTTTGATCATTTGTGCAGGGATTATACGGATGGAAATGAAAAGATTACCTCAACACTCTCATAAAAAAGAACGGAACATTTTTATGGTGTTCATGACAATCAGTATCATAATCGCTCTTGCAAAAATCTTTCGGCTGCCTCTACCGAACCCTTCTGATTGGGTAGAAGTAATGTTTCAACCTTTAAGTCACTTATTATTCCGTTGGATCACTTAATTCGTGTATATGGCAAAAGGATGTGCTCATTTTGCTTAATGAAATCAATATTTCAGCTGCACAGTTTCGCAAATTAGTAACTTTATATAGCATCGGAAGCACAATTATTGTTGTACCTGCCGCTATTACAGCTGATGCTCATCAAGATGCCTGGATTGCAGCACTCTTCGGCGTAGCATCAGGAATTGGCTTAGTTTTGCTTTTTACCTCACTAGGAAAAATGTTTCCCACGCTTACGCTGATGGAAATGAACGAAAAAATTTTAGGCAAACTATTTGGAAAGATTGTTTCTGCTGTTTTTGTGTTATCTAATTTATTTATCAGCAGTCAAGTTCTTTACTATGTAGGAAATTTTCTTACCACTCAAATCCTTCCCTACACGCCGCTCACAGCCATCCACATTGCATTTATGGGTGTCGTCATCGTAGGAGTGCGTCTAGGAATAGAAGTGATTGCACGAAGTGCCGAGATTTTATTCCCTTGGTTTGTCGGATTGTTTGGACTTCTTATTTTGTCTATGATTCCGCAAATTAAAATAGAGTATATTCAGCCTGTGTTGGAAATACATCCAAAAGCTTTTATTCGTGCTGTTTTAACGTTTTTAAGCATGAGTTCTTTGACTTATACTATCCTGCTTATGATTTTCCCTTCACACACACCAGACACGAAAAAGGCAACTCAATCTTTTTATGCAGGTAATATAGCCGGTGGACTAGTGATGGTGACGTTAATCTTACTCGGGATTTTAGTACTTGGTCCTTATTACTCCCAAATCACCATGTTTCCAAGCTATGAATTAGGAAGAAGAATTGATGTAGGAAACTTTCTTCAAGGAATTGAAGTAGTCATTGCTATTTTGTGGTTCATTACTCTCTTTTTTAAGCTTTGCATTTACTTTTACGCTACTCTTTTGGGGTTTGCCAATGTATTTCATATAAAGGACTACAAGCTATTTTCTTTTCCAGTCGCACTCATCATGATTACACTTTCCCTTATTGTGTATCCAAGCGTTTCTTATCAAAAGGATTGGGATACAAAAACGTGGATTCCCTACAGCTTACTTGTAGGCATCCTATATCCACTTTTCCTTTTAATTGCAGGGTTTATTCAAAACAAAAAGCGGCGTTCTAGCAATGGATAAAAAGCCAAAAACCTTTCATAAAAAATGCTCCTTCAGTATAAGTAATTATTTTTCAGGAAAATATAACACTAATTATTTTCATGCTTCCATCGCTGGACTGTGTCAAATTTTCAACATTGCTGAAACCCGCTTTTTAACGTTACCGATGGGATTAATCGTTGCGACTTTTTCCATTATTGTGTACCCAAGCATTACTTATCAAAAAACATGGTTAGCCGAAACGTGGATTCCTTATAGTTTTTTGATAGGAGCTTTATATCCTTTTATTCTTCTTATCATAGGATGGATCCGCTTTAAACCTGCTAAAATAAAAATCAAAAAGATAATAAAATCCACATAAAAAAAAGCAGGTAGTCACCTGCTTTTTTATGCTTTAAGCGCTTGAAGCCCTGCTTGGTTTAAGAAATGCCAAGGCTTATTAAAGTGGGGTTGAAAGAAAAAGTCCATAAAGCCAAGCTCATCGATGGTCATTTCTTGCTGTACGCATACAGACAATGTATTGATTGCTTGAGTGGCATCAATTTTAGAAATAACCTGCGCTCCTACAATTCGTCTTGTTTCTTCTTCGTATACTACTTTTAACGTGATATTTTCGTACGTTGGCATGAATTCTGGTCGGTTATTTTCAGAGATTGTGATACTTTTCACATTCATATCAAAAAGAGAAGCCGCTGTTTCAGTTATGCCGGTAGACGCAACATTGTAATCATAAATATGCAACCCTGATGTCCCTTGTGTTCCCATATACTTAATCGTCGGCTTAACAAGGTTTTGAGCTACTAATGTTCCCATTCTAACCGCATTTGTAGCAAGCGGAATATAGGTATGTTTCTTAATCGGATTGTAGTAAATCGCACAGCTATCTCCGGCAGCAAATATATCTTTTTTGCTTGTTTGCATATATTCATCAACCACAATTGCGCCGTTTGGAAGCATGTCGACCTGTCCTTTTACTAAGTCTGTGTTTGGACGGAAGCCAACACACAAAATCACAAGATCCGCTTCGTATTCACCTTCAGTTGTCACTACTTTTTCAACACGTCCATCGCTGCCTGCAAATTTAGTAACCGCTTGGTTTAATGCTAATGTAACTCCGCGATTTTCAAACTCAGTTTCCATTAGGTTCGTAAATTCTGGATCAAGATATTTATTTAAAATGCGATCCGCACTATCAATAAACGTGACTTCTTTTCCATACACTTCGAAGGCTTCTACTAATTCTGCACCGATATAACCAGCACCAATTACGGCGATTTTTTTTGCTTGTTTTGCTTTTTCAATAATGTGATTGGCATGCTGATAATTTTTACAAAGCACAACATTATTTAGATCGATGCCTTCAAGGTTTGGAATAATCGGCCATGATCCAGTTGTCATTACTAATTTATCAAATGTATCTTCAAATTCTTCGTTTGTTTCTAAGTTTCGCACTGCTATTTTTTTGTCTTCTGTATCAATATTCGTCACTTCATGTTTCATTTTCATATTTACACCCATCTCCTGCAATTCAGACGGTGAAGAGTAAAATAAGCCATTTGCATCTTTTACGATCCCGCCTACATAGAGCGCAATTCCACAAGACAAAAATGAAACATTATCATTTCGCTCATAAACTGTAATTTTAGCTTCTGGATAAAGTTCTGCCATATTTTTTACTGCTGCTGTTCCTGCATGTGTACACCCTACTACTGCAATTTTCATAGATGATATCCCCCTTAGGATTATAGAAAATATGATATTGTGAAGTTATTCACATATATTGTGAAATGTTTCACATATCTTTTACAATTCTTATTATACAAACATGTTTGTCCTTTTTCAAGAGATATGTGAAAAAAATCACATACTTTTTTAAAAAAATATGTTACAGAGTTCTTTAAATAGCGTTGAAGCTTGATATGATGCGCTTTTTTTGTTGATGCGTTGCTGATGAAAAACTTCATCAGTCTTTTTTTTTCACGTAGAAACTCACTATCCAATGCACTCTCCATACAAAAGAATAAGACGGATAAAAGAGTCACCGCTAAAATAGATACAGTGATTCCGCTCACAAGCAAGTCTGCTATATAAACTGATAGAAAAGTAAAAAAGATATCCACAAAAGCTGCAGATGTTATAAATAGTACTCTGTTCATCCTAGCATTCTTCATTAAAAAAATAAGTGCCTTTGAAAAAAGCTCTGTGACAGAGCCAAACACAAAAATAAAAAATAGAAATAAACATATAGCCCAGTAAGAGTCATATTCCACTCCCATCACTTTAAGGAAGCCTATAAAACCAAAAAAGTAGCTTCCCATTAAGATAGCTAAAATGATTAGCACCATCGTTCCTGCTATAAAGAACGCAATTAAACGATCCATTCCCTTGCTTTTTCTTTTCATTGTTCCACGCCACCTTGCTTACTCATCTCTTAATCCATACTATACCAAAAAAGTGCGATACCATGGTATCGCACTTTTCTACGTTACTTATCTTTTTTATCTTGAAGAGCTTGTTTTAAAGCATCCCCCAAGCTTGAACCAAATGCTCCGTCATCGTTGTATTTGTTAAGAAGCTTTCGTTCTTCTCGCTTTGAAATCTTTTTCTTTTTGTCCTCAGCTTTTTCCACTACTTGACATGAACGGCATTGGAAGTACGTCCCTGCTTTTCCTGAGTGAATTTCCATTCGTTTATGACATTGCGGACAGCGTCGGTTCGATAGTTTAGGGTCTTTTGCGCGTCTATAGCTGCACTCAAGGCTTGAACAAACGAGCACTCTGCCTTGCTTTGTTTTCTTTTCTTTTAAGAACGAACCGCATTCTGGACATTTAGAGCCCGTTAAATTATGGGGTTTGTACGTTTGATTACTTGTTTTTACTTGTTTAACCAGCTTTTCCGTTTGCTCACGAATATTTGTTAGAAACTCTTTTGCATTTCCTTTTCCTTTAGCAATGGCTTCTAAGTCACGTTCCCATTTAGCCGTAAGCTCAGGAGACTTTAACTCGTCCGCTACTAAGTCAATCAGCTGCTTTCCTTTTTTGGTTGCATGCAGACGATTGTTTTGGCGATCAATAGATTCATTTTGCAGAAGCTTTTCAATAATATCTGCACGTGTTGCCGGCGTACCTAAATTATGTTTTTCCATTTGTCCAAGAAGATCTGCTTCTGTATAGCGCTGCGGCGGCTCTGTAAATGCACTTTTCATCTTTACATCCTGAATGAGCAGCTTGCTGCCTTCTTCCATATCAGGCAGCTTCACCGTTACTTCTGAGTCTCCGCCAGAAACTTTTTTGAAGCCTACATTCACGACTTGCTTTCCGCTTGCTACTAACTGTTCCCCGTTTACTTCAAGCTCTGCTTTAACCACTTCATACTCATATGCGGGATAAAATAATGAAATAAATCGCTTTGCAATTAAGTCATACAGCTTTCGTTCATCAGCTGATAGGTCTTGTAAAAACACAGGCTGATCCGTCACGATAATAGCATGGTGATCACTTACTTTTTCGTTATTAACCACTCGCTTTGGCAGCTGTGCATTTCTTAAAATTGGACGAACCTCTTCTTTATATACAGCAGAGATGCTTTCCAAACGCTCTTTCATAGTAGAAACCATATCTGTTGTTAAATAACGGGAATCAGTACGTGGATAGGTGACTAACTTATGCTGTTCATATAGCTTTTGAAGTACATTTAATGTCTTCTTAGCAGAGAAGTTAAAGCGTTTGTTAGCATCTCGCTGCAGTTCGTTTAAGTCATAAGGAAGCGGCTGCGCTTCTTTATGCATTTTGCGCTTAATTGTTTTTACAACTGCCTCACCTGATAATTTTGAGTGCAGCTCTTTTGCGCGTTTTTCATCAAAAATGCGCTTTTCACTGCCCTTTTGCCAAGCTGCTTCAAAAGATGAAAACTGAGCTGTAAGCGTCCAATATTCACTAGGTTTGAATGTGTTAATCACTTGTTCACGCTCAATTATCATCGCAAGCGTCGGTGTTTGGACCCTTCCTGCCGACAATGGTTCTTCGTATTTAGTCGTTAACGCTCTCGTTACATTTAAACCGATAAGCCAATCGGCTTCTGAACGGCAAACGGCTGAATCATACAATCGATTAAACTCTTTTCCTGGCTTTAACTGTTTAAACCCGTCACGAATTGCTTTATCCGTTTGAGACGAAATCCAAAGGCGTTTAAACGGCTTGTTCCAGCGTACCTTGTCCATAATCCAGCGTGCTACAAGCTCTCCTTCACGCCCTGCATCAGTCGCAATAATTAACTCTCCAATATCCTTTCTTTTTGCTAGATCGGATACTGTGCGAAACTGAGAGCTCACTTTACGAATTACTTTTAATTTCATTTTCTCAGGCATGATTGGCAGATCTTCTAATCGCCATGTTTTATATTGGTTATCATAATCCTCTGGTGTTTGTAATTCAACTAAATGACCAAGTGCCCATGTTACGACATACTTTGGCCCTTCAATATACCCTTTTTTTGTTTGTGTGCTGCCAAGTACGCGCGCAAGATCACGTGCTACACTTGGCTTTTCTGCTAATACAAGTGATTTCATTTTATGTATACCTCCAATTCACTTGTTCCATTATACATGATTGTATACTTTTTGTACGACTTCAAGGTTAAGTTTACATAATACTATTATAATAAATAAAGCTGAAGAATTTCTCTTCAGCTTCTGGCTACTTCTTTTTATAAAATAGTCGCGAAATAATTAAACCGATAGCTCCTAAGACGATAAATAACAGGGCCCGGATAGCTATTGGGATAAAAGGTAAATCATATAAAATGAGTTTAAAAAGTGTTAAGAACAAAATGCCCACGCCGACATACGTTGCTGTTTTAAACGTTTTAAGTGATCCTATCACGAATGCAGCAATGGACAGCACTAGCCAAACGGCCGTCATAATAAGCGTTTGTGTATTAGCGGAAAAATCATTGGTGCCAGCGACCGTCACTTCCGTTGCAAAAATTAAAGAAAGAATAGAAAAAACAATACTTCCTCCAATTTTGAACGTATCATGCTCATCTTTTTCTGTTTTTTGAATGCTGATCCATATAAATACTAGAATAGACGCTAACACAACAAGCCAATTTAATGTAGGAAAAGACAGCACTTCTTCGATTGGCGTAACTAAGATATACGTGGCGCTCAATATATAAATCGTATAAGAAAACAGTTGATGAAGAAGATTTTTATACGTCATGGCTATATAGTAAACAGCCAGCCCTTGAATCACATATAAAATCACTCCTTCTCTTAAATCGACGAGCTGATGAATAAAAAACGCTACTGCAACAATTAAATAGGTAATAAAAAATTCAAATTTCTCTTTAGAACTTCTTGCTGCGTAAGCACCGAATGCGTAAATAATAACTAACGCAAGCAGCACCAGTGTAGTCGTGCCATCGTTGAAAACGGCGAGCAGCCAGCCGTACGTAACTGCTAAACTTGATAAAAGAGTAAACGCATATATTTGCAGTACGGACTTTGATAGAAAAAAACTAGAAAGTAAGCATAAATGCTGAATAAGAATCGCCATACCTAATAACTCTTTTACACCATTATCGCCAACAAACGAATAGTAAATCAGCAGGGTAAGATTTAATAGTACCGCAGAAAGCACATATAAAATAGAATATTTTTGTTTGACTGCCACATATAAAAAGGCTATATACAGAAGCGTTTCATAGCCGACGAAAACGAGCGCATTAGGCGAATTACTTTCAATTAGAAACGGAACTAGTACGCCTCCCACTGCGCTAATAATCCCTAATGCCTGCGAACGATAAAAGACTGTCGCAATAATCCCTAGGATAATCCAGCTCGCATTTAGGATAAAAGCAAGCGTTGGTCCCGTTAAATGATACAGGCTATGCATCGCAAACGTCGTTAACATGAGAATAGGAACGGCTCCTCCTACAAGTACTTGCCCGAGCACCAGCCTGCCCTTTTTAATTTGGAAATGACCTGTCACAGCAAAACCTATCGAAACAACAAAGCCGAGAACAACTTTTGCTTTTTCATTCATTAACCCATAGTCAGAGGCTGCTTTAAATCCCCATAGCACGCCAATGATAAACACAAAAATAAAAATTCTCGGCAGCCATGTTTGAAAAAGAACTTTTTCCCAATCAACGGGTTCTTCTATTGCCTGTGAGCTTTTAGCAGCTGTTTGAGCAGGACGTTTAATCGTCTCCTGGCGCTGCTTGGGAGGAGCGTGAACTGCTGGTCTAGGAGAATTTGTTTTATATACGAGCGACTTTAGCGTGGCTACGTCTTCTTCTAAACTGCTTATTTTTCGTTCAAGCTCTTCTATCCTTTCTTTTTCCATATTTCCTCACCCTTTCTCTTTAAAGTATTTGTGATTTTTATATGTATATCTTACAGAACTTAACTATTATACCATTAAAAGGAATATCACTTAGAAACATTCTATTTTTAGCAAAAAAAAATACAGCGCCCTTTTCAAAAGAAAAGTTCGTTGTATAGGATGGGCCGCATTTTTTTATGTCACTTTCTCGCTGTATGTACTATGAAACCCCGCTTCGATGTGGGCTACTTGAAAACTATGGTGACCAATTAAATATTTAACAATATCCACACGATCAATTTTACCAGGCTTATTGTTCATTGCTTCTCGCACCATAGATTGAAATGTTTCTTTGCAAAACTTCTTTTCATGAAGCAGAATCGTTTCACAATACTCTTCATGGTCTCCTTCTGAAATACGATAATAATGCATTTCTTTCACCCCTTTTTAATGTTATACCTATTACATACCCCAAATATTGCTATTTTAACAAATTAATTTTATTATTCTTTATTTTTCCATTGGTATATGGTTTACAGAGCAACGTTTCGAAACTCATCGTTATAAATGCTAATTTGAAGACGCTGAGAAAAACGTTCTTCTTCAATGTAGGTCTCAGGCATTAATCCGACAGGATATACCTTCGGGTTTTCGCCACTTCCTAATATGTATACATACATCTTTCCTTCGTTTGTATATCGAACCTTCGTCGAAATACCTCCTTGCCTTTGAAGAGGCGCATAAACAGCTCTTACATTATCTCTGATTTCTTGTACAAACCCATGGAGTTCAACATCTGAATCATAATAGTGGTTTGCTTCATACAAGCCGTAAATACGAGACTTATCGATATCACATAATATGTTCCAAAATTCAGATAAATCTTCTTGGAACAACACTTGAATAAAATTTCGTGCAGCTTCTTGCTGTTCTTTTGTTAGTTCTTTTGTTAGCGCAAACTCTTCGTTTTTTAACATCTCAGTCACCTCCCTTATGTATGTAATACGACAAGAGATACAAATAACCTCTTTTTTCAGCTTATTAGCAACCAATTTATTTTTTGCATTTAAAAGTGAAAAGCTATCTCGACTAAGATGCCAAAATAACTTTTCAATTACTGTAGAATAATTACGTAAAATACTCGATTTTCGCATTTGGAAAATACTGATCAATGTAATATTCCAACGTCTCTCTTAATTCTTGTTCTTCATCTTTTGCGTATACATACTTTCCAATTCCGTAACGTCCCCATTTGTAGCGGCGCTCTTCTTCATTCATCTCAAGCTTTGTTTTCGGATAGTTTTTCTCAATCACTCGTTTGGCTGGCTTGGTAAAGCGATGCTGAATCATTTCAAATGTAATATCATCTCTTGACTCTTCAGGTATAGAAGCATCAAGCTTTTCAAACAACTGACGGTATCCCTCTTGCCAACCTTCATGAATGTAAATAGGCGCCACAATAAAGCCAAGTGGATATCCGGCTTTTGCAACTTTATTAGCAGCCTCAAGCCGGTAATCGAGAGGAGATGTACCAGGTTCAAAATTTTTAATGACATAATCCGCATTTATGCTAAAACGAAAGCGCGTGCGGCCATTATGTTTAGCATCCAATAAATGATCCACGTGATGAAACTTAGTCACAAAGCGCAATTGACCTAGTTCACTTTCCCCAAAATATTCAATCGCACGCTTTAATGAATGTGTTAAATGGTCAATTCCTACGATATCAGATGTACAGGCCGCTTCAAATCGCGTTATTTGAGGGGCTCTTTCCCGCATATATTGCTCTGCTTGACCTAATATTTCTTCAACATTCACGTACGTGCGAATATATGGTTTGCTTCCCATTGTTGTTTGTAAGTAACAATAGTGACAGTGTCCCATACACCCTGTTGCAAACGGTATTGCATATTCAGCTGATGGTTTAGATGTATCAAATTTTAAGGTTTTACGCACACCAACTACTAAAGTGGACTTGGCATTGCGGTATTTTTGCAAATCATTTTTTCCCGGTATATTACGCACTTGATTATGAGAAGTTGTTTGACGAATCTCAATTCCCATCTTCTCAAACTTTTCTTTTAATTGAACACCAAGCGGGTACTCCATTGCCCCCGGCTCAATGTATACTAATTGAGGTACAAAAGGTTTTATCATCATGTACACTTCCTTTTTTCTAATACTAATAGCGTTTGAAAAACAAAAAGACTCTATCCGTGGTAATTATTTTTCAAACAAAAAAGACTCTCTGTTTAAGGAGAGCCTTGCGTCAATTATATTGTTCATAATCAAATATCTTGTTATACATTTTCTCTGCTTCTTCATACGTTGAATACACGGCATCATCTTCAGCTAACAAATGATAAGACTCATGCAGAAACAGCGCTTTTTCACCTTTGTTTTCAGGATGTTCAACAATTTCAGCTTGATTAATATTGGCAACGTTCGCCGTATGAGGATTTCGGTAAATAACAAATACTTGATCTCCCACTTGATATTCTTTTTTCTCCACGATCATCATCCTTTTCTTCTTTCTTTACTCGTATGATGTCCGCTTTTGCTCATTTTATCCGGTAAACACACCTCATGGCATCATCAAGAATTCATACGCTTTTACGCTCAATAAACCGAAAAGGGAGCTCAATTTTTTGAGTCGCCTTGTTTCCGACTAATGTAAAAAGCGTTTCTCCCATCTCTTTAAGAGGAAGTTCGATCGTTGTGATTTGTAAATATGAAGAAAGCGGATGATTATCAAAACCAATGATAGCTAAATCCCCTGGAACTAATATACCGGCTTGTTCGCACTGAGCTTTTATTCCGATAGCGACTTGATCGTTTGTTACTAAAAGCGCCTGAGGCCTATCTTTCATCTGCACCAATTTTTTCACCACTTTTTCACCATCTGTCACATTCAAACAGCCTTGAAAAACCCATTCTGAATGATAAGGCTGATTTATTCCTTTTATATATTCTTTGTATGCCTGTTGCCTCTGTTGACTATTTGTACCCGTCATTCTTCCAATACAGTAGCCAATATCCGTATATCCTTTTTCTTTTAAATACAGGAGCGCCTGCTTAAAAGCTGCATAATGATCAACGTATACGGAGCGAATAGAACGATTCTGTACATTTTCGCACACGGCTATGGGCCCGTACTGCTGATAATATTCAATGGTGCTCCAGCTGCTGGCTCTAGAACAAATAATGACTCCATCAACCTGCTTTGTTTTTAGCATATGAAGCGCTTCTTCTTCTTTTTTCACATCATAGTTGGTCTGACAAATAACAAGCTGATACTGCTTTTCTAACGCTTGAGATGCCACTCCTTCTAAAAGCAGACTGAAATAAGGATGATTAATAAAAGGCAAAACGACGGCAATCATATTTGTTTTCCCTTTTGATAAGTGAACGGCATTAATGTTTTGTTCATAATTAAGTTCGTGAATAACCTGCTCTACCAGCCGGCGTTTTTCTTCTTTTACATACGGATGATGATTTAGCACCCGGGATACAGTCGAAACAGATACACCAGCTTTTTTGGCGATATCTCGGATATTTGTCATGTTTTCACCTTTTTCTCTTGCGCTGAAACGCGTTTCATACTTTATTCTCATTATAAAGTGAAACAGCAATAAGCTAAACCCGTTACCATCGTGTTTTTATTCATTTACGTAAGGAGGTCATTTCATGGGTATTTTATTATTCATTTTATTATGCGGAATTGAAATTGGAGGAGCGGCTTATGCACTTAAACAAAATGAGACGCTTTGGAAGGAGTTAGATAAAGAAAAGCCAGTTGATTTTTTCAAACAGTAAAAAACCCTTAAAAAGAACATTCTTTTTAAGGGTTTGATATTACGCAGCCTCTTTAGATGATTTTGATTTTTTATTTAAACGAGGAAATCCAATTACAATTGCAATGATGCCGCAAACAGCTGTTAACATTGGATAAAATGTAAATGGAATAATCTCAACTGGTGAAACTTTAGCAAATCCTGCTGCTAGAAGCATTTGTGCACCGTAAGGGATAAGACCTTGAACGCTGCATGAAAACAAGTCAAGCAGACTGGCTGATTTTCGATTATCAATTGAATACTTATCAGAGATTTCTTTTGCTAACGGACCTGCCGTAATAATTGAAATCGTGTTATTAGCCGTGGCCAAATTGGTTAAACTTACTAATCCAGCGATACTGAATTCTCCACCTTTTTTTGTTTGAATACGTCGTGTTAATAAATTCAATAAGAACTGAATACCGCCGTTATAGCGAATGAGTTCAACCATTCCACCAATTAAAAGAGATAAAATAATTAACTCCGACATTCCACCAATACCTTCTGTCACAGTTTTAGCAAGAGAAGAAAGCGTGTAGCTTCCATCAGCTAATCCAATTACGCCGGCTAATACAATTCCTCCAGTTAAAATGCTTAAGACGTTTGCACCAAATATAGCAGCCACTAGTACGCCGATATATGGCAAGATTTTAAACCAGCTGAAATCTTTGATTTCTACTGAAGACGTGTTGCCAAGCGTCATGACAAACAATAGAATCACCGTAACGATCGCTGCAGGAAGGACAATAAAAAAGTTTACTTTTAATTTATCTGACATATTTGTTTTTTGCGTACGAACTGCTGCAATGGTTGTATCAGAGATTATAGATAAATTATCTCCAAACATTGCACCACCAATAACAGCGGCAATTGCTAATGTAATGGATACATGAGCCTGCTCACTGATTCCTACAGCGATAGGCCCCAATGCAGCGATGGTTCCCATTGACGTTCCCATCGAAATTGAAATGAATGCGCCAATAACAAAGATTCCGACTACTACTAAGCTTTGCGGAAGTACAGAAAGCGCTAAGTTTACCGTTGAATCAACAGCTCCCATGCCTTTAGCAACTTGAGAAAAAGCACCTGCTAAAATAAAAATAAGTACCATAATAATAATATCAGGATGCCCTGCTCCTTTAGCAAAACGTTCAACTTTTACATTAAGTGAATCTTTACGATTCATAGCCAGCGCCACAATGGCTGCAATGATAATGGCCACTAATACAGGGAGCTTATAAAAATCTCCCGTTATAATTCCTGATCCGACAAACAGGACTAAAAAGACGCCCAGCGGTAACAGCGCCCAGCCGTTTCCTTTTTGTTGTTCCATTCTTAACACCTCTTGTTTACGTAATAAAAAAAGACCTCTTCTTATTGATAAGAAGAGGTCTCTTATTTGTATCATAAGATTACCCTTCTCATCTTCCAAACGAAACATCGTCTGCTGGATTTGGCACCGCACTGCGTACAGCCAGTTGCCGAGACATCTCAGGGCCAGTCCCTCCGTCTCTCTTGATAAGAAGTTTATAGTTGTTTTAAAAATAGTCTTTCACTACTGTAATCTCTTTTTATATAATTGTCAAATGCTATTTCAGAAAAATATATAGTGAGAAAATTCTCACATCAATTAGCTACGTCACGTTTTAAAAACGCTGCCCAAGCTACGCCCATAAAAAAGACAAAGTGTGCAACTAAGATGAAGATTGAAAATGAAATCGTCATGCCCTGAAACATCGTCTTCATGCCGTCCATATACTGCACAAAGTTCGTGTTGGCGAACAGTAAAAATTTCCCCCACCATAAACCAAACTGTGATACTATTCCAGTTACTGCTTTCGCCCCGATACTTACAACAATAGCTAGACTTGAAGCAAGCGCGCTGTTTCTGAATAAAGACGACAGCATAAATGCGAACGTCATCATCATAAACGTTTCCATATACGCACTGTCATACGTAAGCGTAATGTTTTTAAGCAGCTGCGCATCTCCTTCTAGACTGGCAAATCCAAAGAACAATGCTCCCCATACAAATGAAAAAAGCAAATAGCTCAGTAAGTAATATAAGCTAATTAAAATGAGCGTTATGTATTTGGATGCTAAAATCGTTGAACGTCTAGCCGGACGAATTAACAGAAGCTTAATGGTACCTGCTTCAAACTCTTTTGCAACCATTGACCCTCCGACAGCAAGAGCGAAAAATTGAACAAGAATGAGCATACCTGAACTAAATGACAGGAAGTTCAAAACGTTTTCTTCTGTTCCTGCACTGTTTGACACTTTCTTCATTAAAAGAGCCATACAAAGAGTTAAAATGCCTATTGTGATAAACGTGATTTTTGTACTTCTTTTGTGAAACCATTTCATGTGTTCATTTTGAATTAACTTAAGCATGGTGCTCTCCTTCCGTAACGGACATAAACGAATCTTCAAGCGTCTCATACACAGGGGTAATTCGGTAGACTAAAATATCGCTGTCCACTAATTTTTCATTCACAGCTGGAATTTGCTCTTTCACAATCGCTACGTCGATAATATGCGATCTCATCGTTACTTCAAATTCTTTTGATAAAAGTTCCGCTGCTTTTTGCGCGTCAGACACTTCAAATTCTACGTACATTCCTTGATCTTGACGATTTGGAGATAGATCTTGAACGGCTTTTAACTCACCGTCTTGAATGATGCCAACGCGGTCACATAATGCTTCTACTTCTTTTAATAAGTGGCTCGCGATTAAGATTGAAATGCCTTCTTCCCTGCAAAGTGTTTGTAAATATGTACGAAACTCTCTCATTCCCGCTGGGTCTAGACCATTTGTTGGTTCGTCTAGTAAAAGCAATGCAGGCTTATGTAAAATAGCTTGAGCTACTCCTAAACGCTGTCTCATCCCAAGAGAATACGTCTTCACTTTTGCATGGATGCTGTTTTCAAGCTTTACTAGCGCAATCACTTCATCCAAGCGTTCTGCTGTGATTCCTTCATGCATATTAGCAAAGTGTTTTAAATTTTGATAGCCCGTTAGATAATCATAAAACTCAGGGTTTTCAATAATCGCTCCAATTGATTTCATAGCTGATGTAAACTGTTCCTTTAATGGAAACCCATTGACGGTAATTGTCCCTTTTGTTTCTTTAATGAGTCCTACTACGGTACGAATTAGCGTTGTTTTTCCAGATCCGTTTGGACCAAGCAATCCGAAAATCTCACCGCGCTCAACCGATAAGGATACATCATGCAAAATGGTTTTCTTCCCAATTACTTTACTGACATGATCTACTTGTAGCACTGTTTCTGTCATCATGTACATCCTTTCTTTAATTAGCAATACGCCTTCTATTGTTTCTCTTTTTTAACTATTTGTCTACTATAACCTTATTTTTGGAAAAGTAGCCCATTCAAATCATTCGTATTATCCGCTTACATTTGATAAAATAAAACAAATCTTAGTTAGAGGAGGACTTCTACATAATGAACTTAACCATATACCTTGCCGGGCAAATTCACGATAACTGGCGAGACGAAATTAAAAACCAAGCGGAACAATTAAACCTTCCCCTTACCTTTGTCGGTCCCATGACAGACCATGACCGCTCCGATAATATTGGAGAAGAAATTTTAGGAAAACAGCCTAATGCTGTCTTAAAAGATGAAGCTGCTTCCCAAATTAATAATTTACGCACGCAGGTGCTCCTTAAAAAATCTGATGTGGTCATTGCTTTATTTGGTGAAAAATACAAGCAGTGGAACAGCGCAATGGATGCGGCGACAGCCATCGCATTAGATAAACCGCTAATTTTGGTTCGTCCTGAAAAACTGCACCACCCGCTTAAAGAACTGTCAAACAAAGCGCAAGTTGTAGTCGAAACGCCAGAACAGGCTCTTCAAGCACTAGCTTATATTTTTGAATAACAACAAATAAGAGCTGTCGAAAACCGGCAGCTCTTATTTGTTGTTTATTGAAGGCTCCGTACGAAGCATGCGATGAGTATTTCGTGGGAAGTTCTGAGATTATTATTCTTGTGGGAGTTTCATTTTTGACATAACGATAAGCAAAGTTACAGTCGGGTGCTTACTTTTTTGACCCGGATGCTCCATAATCTTTAATCTTTAACTTCACATCATAGTTAATTGGCACTTCACTAAATGTTTGATCCCAATTTTCTTTGACCCTCATCCATGTTCTAGGCTGCTTAATTCTCAATTGATTTCCGAAGCCTGCAACATCAACTTTATATTTTGTTTGCATTTTTTCTAGTACGTTTCTTACCAGGTACTTTACTTTTTTTTCTGAAGTTTTTTGCGCATTCTGTAAAAATTGATTATTAAAAGAGCTCCCTGAAGTCATCCAACTTTCAGATAGCCTTCCCACTGATTCAATGTGTACATCAAAAGAGATATTATTTCCTTTAACATGGGGTTGAATATGACTTTTCATAGACTCTATTTCGTATACAATCAGCTGACCAGTCTTTTTATCAAAGCTTTTCACTAGCCCGCCTTTCCCTTTGCCTGTGATCCAAGCCAAACCATCTAGTTCTTCTTCATTCAAAAAACCAATCATTTTGCTTGTTTTCCCTTTAATTATACCAGCACCCGCAAATTTGATTTCTCCATTTGCTGACAATACATTTTGCAGCAGAAAACTAGACCCAGTTTGAATCTTGCTTGCTAATTTAATAAGCGGCATGGGCGGTAAAATTCGCGTCGTTCGATACGTATTGTCTATCATTCCATACAGGTGAAAAGCCGGGATCTCTCCTGCTGTTTTTGATTCTAACGTGTCGCTAGCTCTTCCTTTACTAATAAACACAAGGCAACTAGGTCTAAAATCATTGTCCCGAAGAGTTTGGTCCACTAATTGCTCTAAACTATACGCTCGTGCAAGAGCCTCACTTATAACCATTACTTTCATATGGGGACTAGTTAAAGGAGTATCACTTCTTAAAGATAATTCACGAAGCATTTGAAAAGGAGAATCTCCTGTTTCCGAGATATTTACGTAAGATTTTTGCTGCGATCCTCCTTGTTTAGTCGTTGAACTTGCGACTTGAGGAGTGATCAGTTGATAAGTTGACGTAATCAGGTTCTTTTTAGTATACCCTTCTCCTTGTTCATCAAATTCTTTTTCAGCTATAGACTCCTTACCTTTATCATAGGCCACACCCACTCCAAAACTTTGCTCTTCAATTTCATGACTGCTCCAGCAGCCTGCCAGAGGAAAGAGCAAAAAAACAGAAAACAAAACCAATAGGAACTGGAAATGATTAAAGGTTTGTTTCATACTTTACTCCCTTTACTTTTGAAATAATGAGAAGAAGCAGCGGCAAAAAGCCAAATAAAACTAAGGCGATATTGCCAATCACATCTCCCAATTTAAATACATCATTAATATTTTTAGGAATCATGGAAATAAGATATATAACCGGAAGCAAACCATACATAAATGGATGAATGTTTTTTTGGAAAAGCTGAGACAGTCCTAATGAAGCGGCGTAATGGTTAATAGTAAAAGAAGCAAACATCTGCATGATCCATACAACTAGCAGCAAGGAATCAAATCGTTCAAAAATCAAGCCTGTCAGCTCAAAACTTCTTATTAAATCAAGCGTTGGCCACGTTCTTATTACTACTCCATCAATCGATAACGCTCCGATAACCATTACAACCGTAATCACATAAATAAATATAGGAATAGTAATTCCAACTAGCACAGCTTTTCCTGCTTTGTGAGGTTCTTTCATAAAAGCTAAAATGATTAACATAATTTCAGGACCCGTGAATGCAAGAGCAGTTGTTTTTACTCCTTTTAGTACAGGAAGGACTCCTGATCCAAGTACTGGACGCAGATTATCTATTTCAAATATTTTCATACTCATAAAAGCTACCAGTAAAAAAAGAATAACGGTAATAGGGAATATAATTTCAAACAGTCGAGCGATTGGATTAATGCCCCCTCTAATTAAATAGAGGCTTATCCACATAAATGGCATAATAATAGCCCACGTCGGCGTTTCTTCCAGCAAGAGATATCCGGTTACTTCTGCCAATGAACGGGCGTGAAAACCACCAAGCAGTAAAAAATAACCTATCATGAGCAAGCTAATTAACTTACTCAACCATTTCCCTGTAATTTCTTTACTGTATTGATAAAACGTCTTTCCAGGGAATTTCCGGCTTAACTTCACCATGATTATCGCTGCTATTATGGTGACTATTCCTCCTAGAATAACAGTTAACCACACATCTGGTGTTTTCACTTGTTCCGCAGCTGTTCGCGGCAACGTCAGAATACCAGTTCCAAGTATAAAATTGATGACAATAATAGCTGTTTGTGGCGTCGTAATACGATCGTTTGAATTTATCATTACCACTGATTCACTTCCTTTTTTCATAAGCTCCTATCCTTTTCGTAGAGAATCTTTGGTGTGCATCATCTTTGGACGTCTTTTCATCATCATAAGAGGCATACGGACCATCAAGTCTTTCCATTCACTTAAACGATAGGGTACCGCTGGACTCATGTAAGATACGCCAAAACTTTTTAGTTTCACCAAATGACTGGTCATAAAAAGGAAAAATAAAACGACGCCGTATAATCCAAGTATGGCAGCACATAGCATAGCTATGAAGCGAAGAATACGCAATGAAATCCCGACGCTATATTGCGGAATAGCAAACGATGAAATGGCAGTTAACGCTACAATAATCACTAAAATAGGGCTAACAATCCCTGCCTGCACAGCAGCTTCTCCAATAATTAATCCACCGACAATTCCCATTGCTGGACCAATTGGTTTTGGTAACCTGAGTCCAGCTTCTCTCAAGATTTCGATAGCTATTTCCATGAATAAGGCTTCTATAAGCGCTGGAAATGGCACTCCAGACTTCGTTCCTATAATTGAAATAGCCAATTTAGTCGGAATCATCCCTGGGTGAAACGAAATAAAAGCAATATACAAAGCCGGTGTAAAAAGGGAAAGAACTACTGCGATGTAACGAAGAAAACGAATGAATGTACCGGGAATCCACCTTTCATAATAATCTTCCGGCGACTGTAGCATCATGCTAAACGTAACGGGGGCAATCAAAGCAAAAGGCGTCCCGTCTAATAAAATGGCTACTCTCCCTTCCATCAAAGCAGCAATTACACGATCCGGACGCTCCGTATTCTGCACCTGAGGAAATAGGCTAAGGTAATTATCTTCAATGAGTTGTTCCACATATCCTGACTCCGGTACATTATCAAGATCAATTTTTTTAATTCGTTTTTCTACTTCTTCAACTAGTTCTGGATCAACAATCTCCTTTATGTAAGCAACAACTAAGTCTTTTTTGGAACGCTTTCCTACTTGAAATTTCACCAGCGACAAATTTTCAATGTCTCCGCTTCCTCTTAATAAAGAAGTATTATCACTTAAAGATTCGGTGAAGCCTACTCTTGGCCCTCTCACTAATGCTTCTGATACGGGCTCTTCAATCGTCCTTGTTTTCACTTTGCTTGTACCAAGAATTAAGGCAGATGATAACCCGTCAATTAAAAGCGCCGTAGATCCTGTTAAGACTTTTGATGTTACTTCTTTAATGAAATGAACCTCTTCTACATCACCGATTGATAATACTTGGCTTTTAATAAACTGTTTTGAAAGGCTTCCCTTTACGTAAAGCTGATCCTGTTGGTATTCTTTTGAAAAATCAGCCATCAATGATGACAAAATATGTTTTTCAATAAGATCTTTATCTGAGAGCCCTTCTACAAAAATAATAGCTGCCTGAATGCCGGTGCGTCCTATAATAAACTCTCGAAAATGAACGTCGGAGTTATGACCAATTTCATTTTTAACTGCTTTTAGAGTTAAAGCTACATGCTCCGTAACATGATCAGGTGAATTTTGAGGTGTAAATTCCTGTTTATTTTCCTTTTCATTCGCATGGTTCCCTATTTTTTTTATTGTCGATTTCCATTTTTTCACTTTCATCACTCTTCCTCTGAATTACGAATCCCGCTTAATAATTTGTAGATTATATACGGGATGAAAAAAACCAGAACTGCTTGTATAAAAACTGGCCCTTCTGGAAGATAGGAAACAATTAATTCCCACATGTTAATCACCCTATTTATGTCTCTAACAAAACAATTCTAGAAATAAGCATCCGTAAAATATCAGTGTTTACTTCGTAGAAATTCTTTTATTTACCAGGTAGTATTATTCTTCTTTTTGTTTCTTATACAAAGGAATACAACATCCATCGTAAAAATGAAAAATAGCTTACTACTGAAGGCTTAGACATGCTGGTTTGCCGCTCAATGTTTTGGTGAATGCTAGAATAATCAAGTTTTACCGCTCAAAAAACCCCTTAAATGGTTGACGAGTGCTTAAAGTGTCGGTTACACTTTATGTTTGAAATATTGTATTCATATCGCTCTTATATAAAAAGAATGGTATAATTTTATAGATATTGAATTTGGAGGACTGCTCATACATGATTACAGTTAGTAATGTAAGTTTACGATTTGGCGACCGAAAGTTATTTGAAGATGTGAATATTAAATTCACGCCTGGTAACTGCTATGGATTAATCGGCGCAAACGGTGCTGGAAAATCAACGTTTTTAAAAATTTTATCTGGTGAAATTGAATCTCAAACTGGTGATGTACATATGGGCCCTGGCGAACGCCTTGCTGTCTTAAAACAGAACCACTTCGAATATGAAGATCAAGAAGTTATGAAAACCGTTATTATGGGGCACGCTCGCCTTTATGAAGTAATGCAAGAAAAAGATGCTATTTATATGAAAGCAGACTTCACAGATGAAGACGGAATGAAAGCAGCTGAGCTTGAAGGTGAATTTGCGGAATTAAACGGTTGGGAAGCAGAATCAGAAGCAGCTATTCTTTTAAAAGGATTAGGTATTTCTGAAGATCTTCACGCCAAAAAAATGGCTGAACTAACGGGTAGTGAAAAAGTAAAAGTGCTTCTTGCACAGGCTTTATTCGGAAAACCTGATGTATTACTTTTAGATGAGCCTACGAATAACTTGGATATTCAAGCAATTCAATGGTTAGAAGAGTTCTTAATTAATTTTGAAAACACAGTCATTGTTGTATCTCATGACCGTCACTTCTTAAACAAAGTATGTACGCACATTGCTGACCTTGACTTCAGTAAAATCCAAGTCTACGTTGGTAACTATGATTTCTGGTATGAATCAAGCCAATTGGCACAAAAAATGGCGTCAGATGCGAACAAGAAAAAAGAAGAAAAAATTAAAGAGCTTCAAGCCTTTATCGCTCGCTTTAGCGCAAATGCATCGAAATCAAAACAAGCAACGTCTCGTAAAAAATTGCTTGATAAAATTTCATTAGATGACATCCGTCCTTCTTCTCGTCGTTACCCATACGTGAACTTCACGCCGGAACGTGAGATTGGAAATGACGTACTTCGCGTTGAAGGTCTAACAAAAACAATTGACGGCGTAAAAGTTCTTGATAACGTAAGCTTTATTATGAATAAAGATGACAAAATTGCTCTTGTAGGCCGCAACGAACTTGCAAATTCAACATTAATGAAGATTTTAATGGGTGAAATGGAAGCAGACAGCGGTACGTACAAATGGGGTGTCACAACGTCTCAAGCCTTCTTCCCTAAAGATAACTCCGAGTACTTCGAAAACGGAGATTTAAACTTAGTAGACTGGCTGCGCCAGTATTCACCTAATGATCAAAGCGAAAGCTTCTTACGCGGTTTCTTAGGTAGAATGCTATTCTCTGGTGAAGAAGTGTTGAAAAAAGCAAACGTTCTTTCCGGAGGAGAAAAAGTTCGCTGTATGCTTTCTAAAATGATGCTAAGCGGTTCAAACGTTCTTTTACTAGACGATCCTACGAATCACCTTGACTTAGAATCAATCACAGCACTAAACAATGGACTTATCAGCTACAAAGGTTCAATGATTTTCACATCTCATGACCATCAGTTCGTTGAAACGATTGCAAATCGTGTAATTGAAATTACGCCAAATGGAGTAATTGACAAGCAAATGACGTACGATGAGTATTTAGAAGACAGCAACCTGCAAAAACAAGTAGCAGGCATGTACGCTTAATAAGAAATCCCCTTTCTATAGAGAAAGGGGGATTTTTTTATATACGCACCTCTTGATTTAGCGATGACTTCGGAGAATACGTTAAAATCGCTAAGCTAGCAAATACTAATGTTGCACCGCATATGTTTACCAAAGTCAGGGATTCTCCCAGCAAAAAAACGCCAAGTAAAAAGGCTGTAACAGGCTCTGCTAGGGATAACGTGACGGCGGTAGACGCATGCACCGACTTGAGTGCTGTAGAAAATAATACATAAGCAAGAGCGGTCGTAAGTATTCCTAAGTGAAGAGCAATCCCTATGCCATCTAAAGAGACTAGCCAGCTCATATCGTACATAAACCAGCATGGTATCAGTAAAACGGCGGCGGCTGTGAACACAAGAGCAGCGCCCACTTGCGGATCAACATGCCCAACAATGCTTTTATTAACAGTCGTGTAGCAAGCAAAAGATGCCCCTGCTCCTATGGCCATACCCAAACCTATCACGTCGATTTGACTATCTTTTTTTAACAACAAGCAGCAGCACCCTATAATACCCGTAAACGTGGCAAGCAACCATTTTTTTGTAGGTTTCTTACGGTAAACTATGTAATCTAGCACTCCTGACAAAAGCGGCGCACTGCCAATTGCCACCATTGTTCCTACTGCAACGCCGGTTTTGATAACGGCTGAAAAAAACAGCGGCTGATAAGCGGTCATACTTGCTGCGGCAACCGCAAGAGGCAGGATAGGAAGACGTCTTAAGTCCATATTCTTTCTTTGTATAAGACAAGCTGCAAGAAGCGACAGTCCCCCTACAGCTAAACGCACGGCTCCAATCGCCACAGAATGCGCTTCAGCAGATGCTAAAGCTTGGGCAGTTCCTGTAGTTCCCCATAGTACAGCAGCACATAAAATAAGTATTTTTGATAATGAAGTATTCATCGTTCCATCTCCTTTCTTTTATCATAGCTAAAAGAAAGAAAAAAGTTTTTCCGCTTTTATGATGTTACTTGTCTGTTTTTAAGATACTTCGATATTGCGTCGGTGAGATTCCTTCTTGTTTTGCAAACCATTTTGTAAATGAAGACAAGCTGTGATAGCCAACTTCATGCGCAATATACGTTACCGAGTAGCTCGTCTCTTTTAACAGTTCTTTTGCTTTATTTAAACGTATATGCGCTACATAACTTTGAGGCGAATAACCCGTTTTTTGTTTAAACCAAGCGGAAAAATAGGCGGGATGATAATTTTCCAGCTTGGCAAGACTTTCTATGTTTAACTCTTGATTAAAGTTAGCATGAAGGTAATCAATGGATTTAAACGTTTGTGTCTTTGGCAAATAATGCTGAACGTAACGGACCAAATCTTCAAGCGCCCCCCTGTCAGTGCTTTTTTGAAGCTCATCAAGTAAAAGGTAGCGAATGGCTTTCCACGTTGAATCCCATTGAATAAAAGCTGCTTGTTGAGAAAGATGCGCACTTTCTGTAAGCTTCAACGGAATATCAACGACCAAACATTCATTTGTATTTTTAGCTTGATACGTATGCAGCTGACGAGGCGGAATGTAAAAGCATCCTTCTTTCAGCGTTAAGTGCTGTTCGCTTGCTTGAATATCAAGAGCACCTGCTAGCGGAAACAGAAGCTGGCTGTAGTTATGATCATGGGTATGAGGTGAATAGCTGTAGGCTCTTTTTTCGCAAATAATTTCACGTAGCGTATCCATTTCGTTCTCCTTTCCTTATTTCATATCTCACAAAAGCTGTTCTATGCCGTTCAAAACGGTTTCCAGCGCCCTTAACGATTCTGCTGGAGAATACAAAACATCCAATGAATGATCGGCATTTTCGATGACTGCGATATTCATTTTGTTTGTTTTTAGTTGATGGACTGCTTCAGTATAATAGTGATCACGAGTTCCTATTGCAATAAGACCTTTATGAGTGCTTTCTAGTAAACTTTCAAACAGTTCCGATCTGGTTAAAAGCGGCGTCAGTAAAAGCATCACTGCATCTTTGTAAGCATCATCTTTCATCATTCGCTGAATCAGCGGAATTGTGCCAATCGATTTTCCTGCAAATATGATATTTTTATAGTCGTCGTGAGATAAAACGTCTTGCAGCACGAGATCAATATCTTGCATCATAACACCTGCAATCTCATCTGTAGACTTTGTCATCAGCTCTTTTGGGTATGTATAGTGAATATGAACCACGTCAATTCCGTGTTTTATCATCAGCATCGTTACATAATACAACAGCGGTTTTTCGTACGTATAGCCTAGCCCTGAAAACATAAAGCAAATGCGAGGCCCTCCTGTTTTAATATGTGTATAGGTAATTCTATGAGTTTGGCTGTTTACACTTTTTTGATCTACGTGCATGTCACTCCTCCTTTTTAAATATTCTAACATTTAATTCCGTAAAAAAACCCCATCTTTTTCTTAAAAAAATGAGGATTGAGGAAATAGCTCTGCAAGCAGTTCGTAAGACTTCTTTTTCGCTTCATAATCATGGATATTTGTAATAATTAAAAATTCGTCGTTATCGTATTTTTGCTGCAGCTGAGTTAGTCCTTTTTTTACTTCAGCAGGATTTCCTATAATCATACGCGGACGATTAGTGCTTATTTTTTTAAGCTCTTCTTCTGAATAAGAACGTTTGTGCACTTCTTCTATCGATGAAATCGTCGTATCTCCGCCTTTGGCTACTTTCAACAGCCAATCATCCAACGTTTTGGCATGCGCCTCCGCTTCTTCTGTTGTTTCAGCACATACAACAAATACGCATACATTGGTGTTAGGCTTTGATTGATAGGAAGAAGGGATAAATTCTTGTTTATAATGACGAATGGCTTCTTGTCCACCAACTGAATAAATAAAGTGTCCAAACGTAAAAGAGATGCCCAGCTCAGCAGCTGATCTTGCTCCTCTTTTATTGATACCAAGATGCCACAGTTCTGGTTTTGTTTCACTTAACGGATAAGCTGTCACCCCGTAATACGGATGGTCAGACGGCAAATTATGCTCAAGATGTCCTTTTAACGCCTTAATTTGACGCGGAAATTCATTAAGGCTTTTACGGACTCCATCTGTGAGTGCTAGCCGCGTCAGCGCATCTCCTCCCGGCGAGCGTCCCAGACCTAAATCAATTCGATTCGGAAACAGATTTTCAAGCAGCTGAGCATCTTCTGCTACTTTATACGGACTGTATTGAGGAAGAAGGACTCCTCCAGATCCAATTCGGATTCGGCTCGTGTGAGATGCCAAGTGAGTCATTAAAAGTGTCGGAGATGAGCCTGCAAGACCGTTCGTATTATGATGTTCCGCTACCCAAAAGCGATGGTAGCCTAACTCTTCGGTTAATTTAGCCAGCTCCACCGTGCGTTCTAACGCTTCCTTTGGTGTTGATCCGCTTGAAACAGGAGACTGATCCAATACGCTTAGCTTAATCATAGCTGATTCTTCCTTTCGATTTTCAATTTCTATTGTATCTATTGTAGGAGAAAAATATGAATTCGTCTTGAAATTTGCTTCACGCCCATAGAAAAAAGCAAACGCTACCCTGCGCTTGCTTTTTCTTTTCCTTATTTTGCTTCGTGCATTTCTTTCACACGCTTATCGCTCGGTAACAGCCACGTTAAGAATCCTAGGATTGGAAGATAGCTGCAAAACAGCATGATAAACTGAAGGCTGAAGACATCGGCTAATTTACCGAACACAACAGCTCCTAAAGCTCCCATTCCAAAAGCAAGCCCTACAATCAAGCCGGAAACCAAGCCAATTTTCCCCGGCATCAGCTCCTGAGCATAGACGACCGTGACGCTGAAACTTGACTGAAGAATAAAGCCGATTAGTACTAAAAGAGGTGCTGCAACTCCGAGAGAAACGTGAGGAAGTAATAAAGTAAATGGTACTGACCCTAACATAGAAAACAATAAAATATTTCGTTTTCCGAAACGATCGGCAAGCGGCCCTCCAAAGAATGTTCCAAATACCCCTGCAATCATAAATAAAAAAACGTAAAGTTGAGCGCTTTTGATAGGCAAATTAAATTTTTCAATGATATAAAACTGAAAGAAATTAAGGATGCCTGCTCCGTACCATGAACGTGCAAAAACAAGAAAAATTAAAAGTCCAACCGCAAAAATAATTTGCTTGTTCATCGTAAATGAAGTATCTGACTGCTTTTTCTTCAAGCGTTGGCGAGTAGCTAATTCTGATTTATACCATTTAGACACGCTGTATAAAACCACTACGCCTATCCCTGCAATTAATGTAAACCAAATCGTTCCAAACTGACCAAGTCCGATAAAGATAAATGCCGTAAACAGCGGAGCCATCGACTGTCCGGTATTTCCGCCAACTTGATAAATAGATTGCGCCAGCCCCCGTTTTCCTCCTGCTGCCATATACGCTACGCGAGAACCTTCCGGATGAAAAATAGCGGATCCGAATCCTACAAATAAAACAGATATAATCACAAAATAAAAATTTGGCGCTAAAGCGAGCCCAACCATACCAATCATGCTTAAACACATTGCAATTGGCAATAAAAATGGCGAGGGACGCTTATCGGCAAATACGCCGAACACCGGCTGCATAATCGATGACGTCATGTTTAAAGCAAAAGCAATCCAGCCGATTTGCGTGTAGTTTAAATTCATCGATTTTTCAAGGACAGGAAAAAGTGCCGGTATAACGGACTGCATACAATCATTTAGGAAATGTCCTAAACTAATCGCAAATAAAATACGGTAAATCGTTGCCGGCTGCGCTTGCTGCGTTCGTGCTGCTGCTTGCATTCGTAACCCTTCTTTCTTATTTAATCTACATTATAATTGTTAAAGTCTTACAATGTCTTTTTCTATTATACAGTGAAAAGTAAGATTGTAGTTGTTTTCTTTTTTATAAAAAAGGGAAAATTGCCTGTGAGGTGAGAACAGTGAAAAAACATGTGCATATGATTGTAGACGGACGCGTTCAAGGGGTTGGGTTCCGTCACTACACGCAGCTAAAAGCAATGGAATGCTCCATTAACGGATGGGTACGAAATCGAGACGATCAAAAAGTGGAAATTGATGCTGAAGGGGAAGAAAGTAACATCCAAAAATTTATTGAAGAAATAAAAAAGGGTCCCTCTCCGTTCGCTTCTGTTAGCAATGTGGAAGTAAAGATAGTAAACACTCCTTCCCACACCCATTCTTTTCGCGTGAAGTACAGTTAAAAAACTCGCTAAATCAAGATAATTTTTGATAAAATGGAAAAGTAAGCGATTTTATTTTTTCTACATATAAGGGGGAAAAAACGATGGTTGAAAACAAAATTGTGTTAATTACAGGTGCAGCTCAAGGTATTGGTTATCAAATTGGTGAACGCTTTGCTGAAGACGGAGCCACTGTTGTCTTAACTGACTTGAATGAAGATGGAGTTAAGAAAGCAGCAGACAAATTGAAGACAAAAGGCTACGAAGCATTAGGCATTAAAGCAGATGTGACAAATGAAAGTGACATTGAACAAATGATTGCTCAAACGGTTGAAACATACGGCCGCCTTGATGTATTAATTAACAATGCCGGCATGCAGTTTGTTTCCCCGCTCGAAGAATTCCCTACTGAAAAATTTGAACTTTTAACGAAAATTATGCTTGTTGCACCTTTTGTTGCGACTAAGCATGCGTTTCCTATTATGAAAAAGCAAAAATTCGGCCGCATTTTGAACATGTCTTCCATTAACGGATTGATTGGTTTCTCAGGAAAAGCGGCATACAACAGTGCTAAGCACGGCGTGATTGGCTTAACGAAAGTGGCTGCTCTTGAAGGTGCGGAGCACGGCATTACGGTAAATGCGATTTGCCCTGGTTATGTTGATACGCCGCTTGTTCAAAATCAATTAAAAGATTTGGCACGTACGCGAAATGTAGCGCTTGAAAAAGTACTAGAAGAAGTCATTTATCCTCTTGTTCCTCAAAAACGCTTGCTTGCTGTCGATGAAATTGCAGATTATGCAATGTTTTTAGCAAGTAATTTAGCAAAAGGCGTAACCGGCCAAGCTGCTGTGATCGATGGAGGATATACAGCTCAATAAAAAAAGAGTGTCAGTTACCCTGACACTCTTTTTTATTTATTTAATTTCAAATTCCCCTAAAGAACCAGTCGTCTGACCTGCTTTTACTGCTTCTGCGTATAAATAATACGTTCCAGCTGGAAGAGCTTCACCGTTAATTTTCCCGTCCCACGTTGCGCTAGAGAATCCTTTTTCTACATTCGTATACGAACTTAACAATTCCCCTTTTTCTAGGGCTGCATCGTAAATGTAATAGCTAAGCTTCTCTGCTCCTCCTGGTAAATAACTGCCGTATTCAAATGAGCCATTTCCAAGTACATCTACATAAGCAGAAGTAACGCGAGGATAGTCCGGCTCTTTTACAAATAAGATCGTTGGAACATCGTACGTTTCTTTATTGTTACTTACCGTAATTGTGCCTTCATAATAGCCAGGAGATAATTTTCCTGCATCTACTTTTACATTGAGATTTACTTTTTGCGTTTTTCCTGCATTAACAACTAAATCGTTTGTTGATTTAACGTCAATTGCTTGATGGCTTTTCTTAAATTTTACTTTGACCGAGTATTTTTGACTGTGATTTGATAGATTTTTAATCTTAAAGCTTTGTTTTTCTACTTGTTTCCCTTTATCTTTAT
Source organism: Priestia aryabhattai B8W22 (assembly GCF_000956595.1). Classification (GTDB taxonomy): domain Bacteria; phylum Bacillota; class Bacilli; order Bacillales; family Bacillaceae_H; genus Priestia; species Priestia aryabhattai. Next base: position 107,723 of record NZ_JYOO01000003.1, read on the forward strand.
AAAAGACACCGTACGAGTGACTTCCTGGGGTAATAAGCGTCTTCGCTTTAATTGCATCTACTACGCGCATGCTTCCTGCACCTTGCGTATTATGAGGATAAATGAGCCCATTGCGGTCACGAAGAAGTTCCGTTGTGTTCATTAAAGATGCTTTTACGTCTTCTACTTTATAATTTGGATGTGCCTGTAAAATTAACGCTGCTGCTCCTGCTACGTGCGGTGCGGCCATACTTGTTCCTTGTTTTGATCCATATCCATGAGGGTTACTTGGATCATTGGTTGGCACTGTACTGATAATATCTACTCCTGGTGCCGAAATGTCCGGCTTAATCATCCATGTATCCACAACCGGTCCGCGAGATGAAAAGTCAGCCATTATTTCGTCGACTGTCTGATCAAATGTTGCGTTAAAAGAGCCCGTGACGGATCCTTTTGCTAAAGAAGCTACCAAAGCTTGTCCATCGGCTTTTGATAGGCGAATACTCGGCAGAGATGTACCTGGAATATCAGGAATTGTTCCTTCTACGTTGTTGTAAATAACCGTTGCAGCAGCACCGGCTTTTTTCGCATTGTCAACTTTATCTACAAACGCAATGTCACCGCGAGAAATAACCGCTACTTTTCCTTTTACATCTTTTCCTTCAAAGTCTTCTGGCTTTCCGAGTCCGACAGGTACAAAGTCATACGTTTTACCGCTTGCATCCAGTAACGCCTTGTCATTTGGAAAGCCCATTACTTCAGCTGACGCATAGCTTGCATTATCTACAGTTAACGTCGTTTTATACAAATTGTAAGGAAGCTGAGTCGCACCGACTGAAATAGCTTCACGAGACGTTCCCGGAGAACCTACTGTCCAGTTGGCTGGTCCGCTGTTTCCATTTGATGTAACAGCTACGACTCCCTCTTCCATTGCCCAATCTAATGCAATACTCGTTGCCAAGTCCGGATTATTAATCGTATCTCCAAGCGACAGGTTCATTACATCCGCTCCGTCTTCTACCGCACGTTCAATACCGGCGATCACGTCTTCGGTTGTACCCGTTCCTCCTGGACCTAGTACACGATATGCAAGTAAATGAGCATCAGGAGCTACCCCTTTAATTTTCCCGTCTGCTGCAATTGTTCCCGCTACGTGCGTACCGTGCGTTGTCGCTTCTCCTTTTGGATCTCCAGCTGGCGTTTCTTGAGGGTCTTTGTCATCGTCAACAAAATCCCATCCTTTATATTTCTCAAACGCTGATTTTAAATCCGGATGGTCGTAATCAACGCCTGTATCAATAACGGCTACGGTCATATTTTTACCTGTATACCCTGATTTCCACGCTTGATCTGCTCCCACATAGTAAATGCTTTTATCCATTTCAGAACCGTATTCTTCTGCGCTCACTTCTTTGGATTTCACTTCCGTTGTATGATATTCAACGCTTGGATAAATAGCTTTTACTCCCGGTAAACTTGCTACTTTTTCAAGGTCATTAGCCGGAAGTTCCGCTGAAAACCCGGAAAACACTTGATCGTATTCTCGCTTTACTTTTGAAGTTTTCGAAGCTTTTGAAAGCTCTTTTTTCACTTCGTCACGCGCTTTTTTAATCTTTCCTTTACTTTGTGCTACTCCTTTTTTCTTTGCTTCCGCTACAGACTCTTCATTTAACTCCACAATAACTTTTACTTTTTTAGCCGACTTTAAGTTATAGTCTCCTTGAATTTTAACTAAAGACGGTTCAAGCGCCGGCTTTGAATTTCCGTTAGCAGATGCTCCCATTGCAAAAGAAGATAAAGCAACCGAAAATGCTACTGTACTCAATACAGCCTGAATTGATACTTTTTTCATCGTTTTCCCTCTCCATTTCTCTCTATAATTCGTGCAACTATGTATGCCTTCATCCCCAGAACATACGCATCTTTTACTGAGCTAATGAGCTAAAAACTAGAATAGTATGGAAGTTCTATATATTACTATAAAATCCTTGAGTCTATAGAATCATTTTGCATTCTCTTATAAACTAAGCACTACTGCTCAAAAAACGAAGAATTTTGTCTGTTTTTTGCTTTTTCAGCACTTTTTTATTCCTAAAATTATGAATGAATTAGATGAATATACAAGAATACTGACGAATTTCTGTTAATTTAGCTATTTCTATCAAGGACTCATTGCTACTTTCTCTTCGTTTACTTATAAGGTTTTTTTATTATTTTAAGAAAATTGTTCTTATAAGCGTTTTTTATCTTATAACTTATTATTTAGAACATAGTTTAATTTAATATAAAATATTACACTTAATTAAATGAAATTTTTAAAAATTACGAATAATAAAAGTAGTTCGTGCAGATACTAACGTCAACGCTCGCAAAAAGGGAGGCATGATTATGATAGATTTAAATTTCATCCTACTCATCCTTGATCTTCTCTCATCGCTTGTCACGATTGGCATCTACTTTACAACTAAGTAAGTACCTAACCTTCTCTTTACTCTTCTAGCGCATGTACGTAAGCTATCACAAAAAAGAAGCAAGCCAATTTTTACTGGCTTGCTTCAACTATATAATAAAGTAGTTAAAGTGGAAGGGATTTATCCGCGTCTTCCGCCTCTGCCACCTCGTTTTGATTCAGTGCTGCGTTTTAGTGTAGATAAATTATCTTCACTATCTTTTAAGAAACGCGCCATTTTTTGTTCGAAGTTTTCCTTTGGTTGGAAGTTGCTTTTAGAACGATTATCATTATTTCTTGCCTGACGTGGCGGGCGTTGTGAATAAGAAGATGAGGGTCTTTCAGGTTTATCTATCGCTTTTTTAATCGATAATCCAATTTTTCCGTCTTTCTCATTAACGACTTTCACTTCAATTTCTTGACCAACTTTAAGATGGTCATTAATGTCTTTTACATAGCTGTCAGCTACCTCACTAATATGTACAAGCCCAGTTTGACCTCCAGGTAATTCTACAAATGCTCCAAAATTAGTAATACCTGTTACTTTACCTTGTACCTTGCTACCTACTTCAACTGCCATAAAAAATGTTCCTCCTCAATAATATTAAAAGCACTTCATTATACCAAAGTGCGTAAGAATAACAAAGTGTGTATGAGAAAACAATTCGTTAAATTACACTTTTTCCGCCTCTTTTTTGTTTTTTGAAAGAAATCAGTCAAAATAATGCCCATATTAGATATCCCTAATATGGGCATTTCTCTCATTTCCACCATTCATCAAACATGCTAGCCGGTAACTGACGCTTATGTTCAGTAATACGATAGCGCTGTTCAATTTTTTCAGCAGCTTCTTGTGATACTTCTTTTCCTTCCAAATAATCGTCTAGTTCATCATAAGAAATTCCTAGTTCCGTTTCATCAGATTGACCAGGACTATTATCTAATAAGTCAGCTGTTGGTACTTTTTCGTACAATCGTTTATCTGCACCTAATTCTTTTAGCAATGCTTTTCCTTGACGTTTTGTTAATCCCGTTAGAGGCAGCACGTCTGCTCCGCCATCCCCGTATTTTGTAAAAAAGCCTGTTACTGCTTCTGCTGCATGATCGGTTCCGATAACTAAAAGGCCGTTTTCTCCTCCGATTGCATACTGTACAATCATACGCGTACGTGCTTTGACATTTCCTTTATGAAAATCAGAGAGCGCTATATCTGTAGCACCTGTAAACGAACTTTCAAATGCTTCCACCGTGTTTTTAATATTAAACGTATATGTTTCATTAGGTTTAATAAATTCTAGTGACGCCTTGGCATCCGCTTCATCATGCTGCGTGCCATGAGGCAAGCGAACGGCTACAAATTTTGCTTCATATTCTTCTTTTCGCAGTTCGTCTACAGCAATCTGCGCTAATCGTCCAGCTAAGCTAGAGTCCTGCCCTCCGCTTATACCTAATACAAAGCCTTTTGCATTTGCTGACTTTAGGTAGGTTTTCAGAAAATCAACGCGGGCACGAATTTCTTGTGCTGGATCAATTTCAGATTTCACATGTAACTCTTTCCTTATTTTTTCTTGCATGTCTGACATGATACATGCTCTCCTTTCATTATATGTAGATTTCTTACTGATACAATCCATGTTTTTTACTATAAAAATAACAGAGATCAGGCATTAAATATCTTGGTTCTCCGCCTCGGGCAAATTCTTGACGAATATAAGTAGAGCTGATTTCCATCGCCAGCCCCTTATCAAGAAGCTGAAACCGGCCGTCGTCATAATTTCGAAGCAAAGGAGAATGACTAATAGCTTTCAACATGTCTATTCCCTCTCTTGCCATGATGATAAACTGGTTTTCACTAATAAGTTCATCTGCTTTCTTCCACTTGCCCTCACCAATATCTTGCAGTAAGTCGGCTCCCATAATAAAAAATAAGTCAGCGTGTGGGAGCAATTTTTTAAAGTGCTCCATAGTGTAGTATGTGTAATGATAGCCGGGCAATACGTCTAGCTCATACGTATCGAGCAAAAATTTCGGGTTGTCTTTAATCGCTAAGCTAACCATATTTACACGGTGCTCATCGGACGTTTGAAGCTTTTTATCTGTTCGTTTGTGCGATGAAGGCAAAAAGATAATAGCATCTAACTTCTTTCGATGCGCAACCGTTGATGCCGTCCAAAGATGAACATTGGTAACCGGATCAAAAGAAGAACCATAAATTCCAATTTTCGCTCCTTTTTCTAAAAGCTTATCTATTTTCTTATCAGGGTTTAGCTGTTGAAAATAAGCAAGCGTATCTGACATGTCCCCAGCTCCCTACTATTTTTTATTTAGGGCTTCCGCTACTTTTTGTTTGACGTACGCAATTTGACGCGTTTTATTTTCCCAACACTTTTCGCTTAAATCTACTGGATATTCTTCTGGATTACGCGTGCGCTTATATTCATCCCAAAGCAGCTCTAAATTATCTTTTACGTACTGCTGAATTTCCTGAAGTTCTTCTGTTTCATACACAAGCTTTCCGTTTACAAAGATATCATGATGGAGTTCTTTTGCCTCAAAATTTGTGACGAATTTACTGATAAACGTATGAACAGGATGGAACATTTTTAAACGTTCTTCGCTTTGAGGATCTTCGTCTTCCATCGTGATATAATCCCCTTCAGATTTTCCATTCAAATTATTAATAATACGATATACGCGTTTCAACCCTGGTGTACTCACTTTTTCAGGATTTGCGCTAATTTTAATCGTATCCATCATCTCGCCATTTTCTCCTTCAATAGAGACGAGTTTATACACTGCTCCAAGCGCCGGCTGATCATATGCAGTGATGAGCTTCGTACCAATTCCCCACATGTCTATTTGTGCACCTTGCGACTTTAAATGCATAATCGTATCTTCATCTAAATCGTTGGAAGCAACAATTTTTGTCTCTGTAAACCCTGCTTCATCCAACATTTGACGAGCTTTTTTAGACAAATAAGTTAAATCGCCGCTGTCTAAACGAATCGCTGTAAAATTAATTTTATCGCCCAATTCTTTTGCTACTTTAATCGCATTGGGAACTCCTGATTTTAACGTATCGTACGTATCAACTAGAAACACGCAGTTTTTATGGCGACGAGCGTATTTATGAAATGCAATATATTCGTCTTTATAAGCTTGCACCATTGCATGGGCATGCGTTCCTGCAACTGGAATTCCAAATTTCTTTCCTGCACGCACGTTAGAAGTAGCACCAAATCCGCCAATATAGGCTGCTCTTGTTCCCCAAATAGCAGCATCCATTTCTTGAGCGCGTCGTGTTCCAAACTCCATTGCCACTTGATCTCCTACTACATGTTTGATTCGAGCTGCTTTTGTTGCAATCAGCGTTTGGTAATTCACAATATTTAAAATGGCTGTTTCTACGAGCTGAGCTTCAATTAACGGTGCCTCTACACGTAAAATTGGTTCATTATGAAACACAAGCTCACCTTCACGCATACATCGAATTGTCCCAGTAAATGTAAGGTCTTTTAAGTAAGCTAAATAATCCTCTTTAAAACCTAATTCTTCGTGCAAGTAGGTTAAATCAGATTCGCTAAATTTAAATGCTTTAATATATTCAATAATTCTTTCTAATCCAGCAAAAACAGCATACCCATTTCCAAAAGGAAGTTTGCGGAAGAAAACTTCAAAAACAGCCTTCTTTTGATGAATGTTATCTTCCCAATACGTTTCTCCCATATTAATTTGATATAAATCGGTGTGTAGCATTACGCTGTCATCTGTAAACATATTCATTGATTTCCTCCACTTTTATGTCCTTAAATAATTTCTGCTCCGAGGCAAGATCTAAAGTGTTCAAGCGCCCACTCATGGCCTTTTTGATTAAAGCTCGCTACGGCTTTTTCATAGATATAAATAGCAAATCCTTTATTATAGGCATCTACTGCTGTATGAAGTACACAGATATCCGTACATACACCTGCTAAGTAGACATCGGTAATTTGTCTTTCTCGCAGTTTAATCTCCAGATCTGTTCCAGCAAATGCACTGTATCTCGTTTTATTCATCCATTCTACATTTGCCTTTGATTGATACACATTATATAAATCATTTAACTTTCCGTATAGCTTTCTTCCTGCAGAACCTTCAATATTATGAGGCGGAAACAGCGTTGATTCTGGATGCAAGGAATCATTTTCTTTATGAAAATCAATGGCAAACACGACATACTCGTCTTGCTCAATAAATTGACGCGTGATATCGCTTATAGATGTTTCAATGTGCCGCCCTGGTTCTCCGCATGTCAAAGCTCCGTTTTCAGCTACAAAATCATTTGTATAATCGATGTTAATCAGTGCTTTTTTCATTATGTCTCCCCCTCATAAGTAAAAATTAACAGTTAACATATTGTTAATTATTTGAATTGAAAGTTTTTTCTTTTAATAGCGTGCTGTATAGATTGGCTTCATCACATTCATCTCAACAAACCGGTAGAGCTTTGTTGGCTTTTTAGACGTTCTCGTCGTTGTTTTTCCGTCTACTTCTTCAATAAATGGCAGCATTCTTATTTTTCGTGCAAATGCCTGATCACTTTTAATTGCCGCATCATCCGTTACGGTAAGCAGCACAGCCTGCAGTTCAGAGTATGTAAACTGAGAAGGCAGAAACTTCTGAGCAATGGTCGTTTGCAATAAATCTTTCTTAATTTCCTTGATTGCATCTCGAATGATGATTTCATGATCAAAAGCTAAAGGCAATGAAAAGATTTCATCTATTTTAAATAATTCAACTCGAGCAGCATCATCATTCGCTTTTCGCTTTATTAGACTATCTTCTGGGACGATTGCATAATGTGCGTTTGTGATGACCCATCCCCTATCGTCTCTTCCGGGCTCATCATAAACACCATAGTGTTTTAAATGGATATCATTCACGCCCGTTTCTTCTTCGAGCTCTCTTTTAGCCGCTTCAAAAGCTGATTCATCAGGATGGACAAATCCGCCGGGAAGCGCCCACTTTCCTGCTTCGCTGTTCTTTTCTCCCTCCGCGTTTAGCATTGCTCGCTGGATAAGCATTAATTTCAAATTCATTTTAGGTGGTTTGTATGGTTCTTTTTCTTCCGTCACAATCGTAAATACAGCAATATCTGACGTATAGCCATAGGGTTTAGGGTATTCTTTTTTCGTTTGATTCGTCATTGCTTTTTTGTTCGACATTCAGCATTTCTCCTGATCACTCTTTTTACAATTAACAATATGATTAATGTTAATTATATTTATTTTATGGAAAATGTCAATACTTTTCCCACTAATTATAAAGAGAAGGTAATTTATGTTGTAAATAACGTTATGTTTCGTATTTTTTAGAGTTTATATGCATAAAAAGCCGAGTGAAGAAGTTCTCATTCCCCTCTTCCCTCAGCTTTTTTCCCTTTTAATTAACGTGCTGCTAAACCAATCATCATTTTACCGTCTTTAAAATATTCAATGACATAGTCAACAGACGGACAGTAAATAAACGCTTCTTCTGTAAGATCAGCTGTTTGTTGAAAAAACGTTAAAGCTTGAGCTAAATCGACGCTTACAGCTTTAGTCGCTCGTTTCCAGAATAAAACAACCTGATGCTCTTTTATATTCATCTCTTGAAGCCATTTTTTGATTTCTTCAATATGCCGAGCGGACTTTTTAATTAATACTTTTCTCCAATTAATTTGCATGATTGTTAAAAAAGGAAAGGTGTTTGAAAGTTTTTCGAAGTAAATGCTTGTCTGCCTTTGCGTTAGCAAATCTGCACTGTTACCTAATGTTTGAATATAATGTTCTATTTTTGTCATAATCATCCTCCAGTTGAAATTGGAGTTTGCTAGAATTTTCAGAGACGATCTCTATACAAACGATACTCTTCTTGCTAAAAATCCTGCAGCTTTCCAACCGTGCTTTTTCTCAACAATTTTGAAGTTTCACCTTTATACAAATTATTCAAAATAATTTGCGTATTTTAGTTTACCATAAAACTTAATCTTTGACTTTGATTATGTAAAACCTTCTTTGTGTTTTGTCCAAAGAGCGAATTCCATAGAAGAAAAGCTATAAAAAAGTTGACATCAGAATTTATAAAAGTTAATATACTTACTAAAAGTAACTTAATTGCATATAACAAACAAGGTGAAGAAAATGAACTATCGAACAGATGTGTGTATAATAGGAGCCGGACCAGGCGGTGCTCTACTGGCCTATCTGCTGGCTAAACAAAATATATCAACTATATTGATAGAGAGATCTGATACGCTTGGAAAAGAATTTCGAGGCGAACATTTAAATGAAGATGGAGAAATGATTCTTAAGAAACATCGTATATTTGAAGAAATTGAAAGCTTAGGCCTCCTTCGAATGTCCAGGGTCGAATACTGGAAGGATGGACATGTATTCAAAACGATAAAATCTGAACTTGGACATGCAGGAATTCATGTTCCACAGCAGCATCTTCTTCAGTCTATAAATAACCAAGCAAGCAGCCATCCCTCCTACAAGCTTATGCTGGGCACAAAAATAACGGAACTCATGCAGAATGAAAAAGGCCGATATACTGGAATAAAAGCTCAGCAAAAAGGCCAAGGTGAAATAATAGTTGAAAGTAAAATCATTATTGGAGCAGATGGTCGATATTCAACTGTTCGCAAACTTGCGCACATAAAAAACAATATCCACAATCATGGATACGATTTGCTTTGGGCGAAAATTCCTGCACCTGCCAATTGGGAGCCTTCTATTAAATTTGCACTTGTAAAACAGCAGCAGGTGGCGCTTTTTTCTCAAGCAAAAGGCTACGTGCAAATCGGATGGAATATTGAAAAAGGTAGCTATCCTGCTCTTCGGAAACAATCGTTTAGACCGTTTATTCAGCGTTTAATAGACGCTTTCCCTAGCTTAAACCTTTCAATAGAAAGGTTTATTACGTCGTGGTCAGACTTTACGCTTCTTTCTGTGCAAAGCAGCATAAGCGAAGTATGGTCAAAGCATCACCTGTTATTATTAGGGGATGCTGCTCATACGATGACCCCCACTGGCGCTTTTGGATTAAACGAGTCATTAAAAGACGCTGACTTACTGTCTGACTTACTGCATCAAGTTTTTTATCAAAACAAAGAGATTTCAGAAACATTGAGACAGTTTGAACAGAAAAGAAAGCCTAAATTAATAACTCTTGAACGTATTCAGTTTCAGCGAGAAAAAGAATTCTCGTCTCATTTTATTTCTTCTTAAAACCTAAAAAAGAGATTCCATAGATAAATGGAATCTCTTTTTTGCAATCATGATTTTTTAGCAGTTATTCTACGTAAGTTCTCTTTTATGTATATTCCGCGAAGTTAATCTTGCTTTGCCCGCTGCCATTTTTGAAATTCAAGAAATTGTTTAAACTGCTCTTTGCTTATTCCTGACTCCGCTGCTTCTTTTGCTAACTCAAGCCACTCATCATCAATATCCAACGATTCAGATTTATCCATAGGCTCATGAATCAATCTATCAATACTCACGTTCAATGAGGTAGAAATTTTGTTTAGAAATTGAATGGATGGGTTGAGCTGAATTCCTCTTTCTACTGAAGATATGTACGATTTAGCAACACCCGCTCGGTTTGCAAGTTCTGTTAGCGATATTCCTTGTTTCGTTCTAAGATCTCGAATACGTTGGCCAATTGTCATTTTAATCACCCTTACTAATGCTTACTTATCGATAATAATACCATAATTTCACTTTACCGTGCATTATAAATAAACGTTCTTACCATAAAGGGGTGATTATACATCTAAAAAAGGGTGATTATGCATCTAGTGAAAATAGCTTGAGACTGGTTATAAAGGTTATCTATACTTGGGAACGATTTATTCCCTTATCATTGTATCGGCTAAGCATTTGAACTAATGCTTTGTAAAAATTGTCTAACTTCCTCGATGCTTATACCTGTTTGTTTTGCTTCCATTATGAGCATAACCCATTCTAAGTCTAACGTATTTTCGTCTTTAAAATTCATAATTCTCCTCCTTTCTTCTTTTTTCGAAATTGATAACGTTTTCTTTTTTCTGTTTTTGGGCATTCTCCCTTATTTCTCACTATGGTTTTACAGTATAATGGATATTACTAGAACATTAGACATTTTTTAATTACTAAAAAGCACCTATTTTTTTGAAATTTTTGTCTATTCTTATCATAATAATTTTACCGTTACACAAACGCTACAGTTAGACACTAGGGGGATTGTTTTTATGCCTTTTCTGCATACGGCGACAGAAAAAATTTACTATGAAGTTCATTCGCCCGCGTTCACTGACCAGACAGACACCATTGTGATGATTCATTCTGTTATCACTGATCATACGCTTTTTGATTCTATTACTGCAGAATTAACCCAACATTATTCTGTTATTCAATACGATTTGAGAGAGACAGGAAACAGCGCCTCCGCTACAGGGGAGATATCGTTCGAGGCTCATATTGAAGATCTTTTCCACTTATTACATACGTTACATATAAAAAAATGTTACTTAGTTGGAGTGGGATTTGGGGGACAAATCGCTGTTAAATTTGCCGCCTGCTATGAAGCTCTTATTGAAGGACTGATACTACTGTCTCTTCCTTTTTATTCAGATAGCACCATTCAAAAGATTAAGAGATGTTACAACGAAGAAAGCAAAAATCAAATACCGGTAGATAAAATCCTTGAATTAGGCAAACTGGAAAGTCTCAAATATCCAAACATACAAGAGGTAATTGAAAGACTTAAACAAATGGATCCCAATGTATATTTCCGTTTCGTTAAACTTTCTACTACAGCCAGTCTATTTCAAGAGCTGAGCAGCATTTCACTTCCTGTACTCACTTTATCTGGCCAAAATGATTTGCTGTTTTCATCTCAGTATCTGATTTCAAAAACGATGTTTTTAAAAAACTACAGTCATATGACCATACCTAACGCACATTCTCTATTTCTAGTAAAAGAAAAAGCAGCTTTACTCAGAGAAATTGTCGTAGATTTTATTAAAAGTAATACATATCAGCTGCCTTCTTTAAAGAATGATTCTATGAAAATACTTAAAAACTGGGAAAGTGATACGGCTATAGACATACAAAAAGACTTCCATGCCCACACACCCTCTCTTAAAGTAGATTTCTTATACTCTTTTTCCGTCTATGTAAATGGTCAGCTTATTACAGAAGGCTGGAATAAGCGCTTTGCTCAAGAAATTTTACTATATCTTATTTTTCACCATTCTATCAGCAGGGAACAGCTATGCGAAGCGCTGTGGCCCGAAATGCCTTTAAGCAACGCCAAAAAGAATTTACGCGTCTACTTATCTCATTTAAAAAAATTAATTGAACGCAGAACATTCAGAGCCGGTTTTACTTGTTAACAGGCAGCTCATTTCCTTAAATGCCGATGTGTCAAGCGATGGATTAGATTTACTAACTGACCTTCAGTGGATAACCGAACAGTCTGACCCGGCGCTGAAATTCAAGGAAGCTGAACAGCGATTGCATCAATTAGTTCCTCATTATTTAACAACGATTTATGACGATTGGTTCCTTGATATCCGAGTGAAAATAGAGATTATTCTTCTTGACCTATTAATCTGGATGAAAGAATGGCTTTGTGAAAATGGAAAAGTTTCAAAAGCCGTATTTCTACTCATTAAATTTATTGATTTAGTAGAAGAAAAGGAATTCATTTATGATGAAATTGTCGATTGCTATATCAAGCTCGATAACAATGAAAAATCAGAGTACTGGCTCGATCAAAAAATGCGGTATTTAGTTGAATAAAATAGATGGTTTTAACCAGCTAAAAGCGGCCTACTCTTCTTTTGACGAACAAAAGCTGTTTTCACTGCAGACATCCTATTGGGGATGCACGTATACACGCTTTGAGTGGCTGCTTGAAATTCAGTCTCATTTATACCACCACCGTGCAGAACTGTATACGCTTTTAACCTGTTACCGCAGAAACGGATTGGATGTAGTGCTTTTTGAGTGATATAATTTTTCACTCTCTATATTTTCGTAGCTTTTTAGAGGCTTAAAGGAAGCTTCTTTTATTTGTTTATCATTTTCCATCTATTATGAAATATAATTTGTATATAGATTTGTATATAGAAAGCATTAAAAGAAGAGGTTAGCAAGCTGTTAAAGCGTAAAATTAGCGGTGATGAGTTAGATTTAGAACCGCGCATCAACGTTATTAATGAATTTTTAAGCTTAGAAATTGACCGTTTAGACAAATACGTCAGAACTTTATCTGTAGAATTAGATGACCCTACATATGAATTAGATCAATTGTTTAGAGATACTTTAGACGAAGTTTGGAACTAAGTATAGAACAAAAAGGCTTATCCCTAATGCAAGTAGCAGCGGATAAGCCTTTTATTTATAATTTCTATTAAAGCGGTATATTATTATTCGTATTTTTTGTTTCATTCAAATAGCTCTCCACATATATTTGTTCTGCATCTGTAGCATTTTTAATTCCATCCTCCGGACTAAATTCAATGTTTCTCCTTATTGCTACACGATCTGCAATGTAACCCATCGCTAACAAAAACACTATACATCCGCCTGCCCACAGCCACATTGTCATTTTAATACCCCCTCTTTCTTCTTTAGTTCACCTAGCGTCGCGTAATACAGCATATATCCTCCGACTGTATATTAAATGTTTTTCCGCAAAAAGGAATTTAAATTAACATTCCCTATACTTACTATACGTTTTAGTACGAAGGAAGATTTCAGAAAATTACATCGATAATTCTTGAATTGATTTTCAGCAAATCTGATTATAGCTTTTTATGTTTCATCCTAAATAATTTCAAAAATACAAAGTTACTGCTACCAATTTATCTACAAAGCATTCGAGGCTTTACGCCGCTTCAATCAGATCTACTATTATTGCCAAGTGCATTAATTATGATGCCGACTGTGACTGAATGTATGAACCAATTACCTCAACATTTAATTTCTCGCGGTACAGCTTTAAATAATACAATTCGTCAAGTTGCAGGTTTGATTGGTACTGCTATATTTGTTACAGTTATGACGCAACAAGCTACGGGACACCTCGCTAAAGCAATAACAACTTCGACTATAGATATGGTAGGAACGATGTATTCTTATTTGCGACGCTATTGGCTCTAATTGCGTTATTACTCTCTTTCTTCTTACGTACATCTAAGATTAATAGAGAAAAATAATCAGAAGCCGTTTCTTTGTATAAGAAACGACTTCTTTTAATAAACAATTGTATTCAAAGTACTTATCTTACATTTGAATATCTAATTTAGATTCAAATGCAGACACTTTTTCTTTAGCATCTAAAAATTGTGTTTCAGCAATTTTCGTATTTTCTTCTAAAGTTGATTTATCCTTACCGCTTTGTTTTTGCAGAACTTCTAACATTTCAACTTGTTTATTTAATGACAAAGATATGCCATTGACTGCGGAAGACAATTGTTTATATTCTTCAGTACTAAAACTAGCTTTATATTTCTCCAATTCTTCCTTAATAAGCTTTATTCTTTTCATAGGAGTGCCTTGTATGGACTTAATAGCCTCAGTTGCGTCCGCATCAATTTTTTCATAATCATAGTTATCTGCATTAAAATCTTTGTCTAACTCAATAGTGTTCACCGCATTAAAGTGCTGAGTAATATCTGCTTTAGTTAATACATAATGTAAGTGAGTACCTATTGCAGCCTCGTACACATCTACTGCTGAACCATAACGCTTCTGAGCTTTTATTGCTTGATCATTACTTAAATTGTCTATCTCAGTTTTTAAGTCTTTTAAGTGTTTGTCTATTTCACCATCATCGCCCTGAAGAATATTCTTGCTTTCAATTGACTTTGCTAGGATGTTAAAGTCTGCTTCAAAAACAAGATAATCATCAGATTCCATATATCCTTTTTCTTTTGTATAGTCTTCATAGTCACTCTCTAATTTAGAGATTTTTTGTTCTAGTTCTTTCTTTTCTTTCCCCATTTGTTTCTGCTCTTGTTTAGCCTCTTCTTGTTTTTTCTCTTCTTTTGTTGACCCACAAGCTACTAAACTAATAGATAACAGTGATGCTACAAGTCCTAGGCCGATTTTTTTTAAATTCTTCATTTTTTCTCCTTTTTTTGGTATGTAGTTTTTTCACCCAACAATGATAGCATATATTATGCACTCCAAAAGAACGATTTTAGAAAAATTATCAAGTTTTCCATAGATGAACCTTTAGAAACAACAATATTTTATCTGTTAATAGCAGCTTTAAAAAAACTCTTATCCGCAGTTTTACTAACAATTGCTTAGTTATTAGATCTTTTATCTTACGCGCATTAAAACTAATTAGAAAAAAAGTAAAAACCGTTTCACTGTTTAGAAAATGGTTATTTACTTTAACATATAATTCTATACTTAGAGTTAATTTGATATTTCAACCTCTAGTTCTGATTCAAAATAATATGGTTGACTTGTTTTTCTAAAATAGAAATCAACCATTTTCTTCATAAAAATAGTACTATTTTCAAGAGGAATCTTTTATTTCTCCTGAAGATAGCACTACACTATATTAATTAGATAACCTTTATTTTTGTTTTAATTGTATAATATGTATCTGCTATGAGTCCTACTGCAAGTCCGCTAATCATCCCGTACGGTAATACACCCGGTACATTTTGATAAAAAGTGCCGATTAACATTGCAGCTAGGATGCCGAAAAGTACGCCTATCACAATATGCGAACCAAACTTCACCTGTTTTGCGGTATACATTCTTCCTCCTCCTCACTTTTTTTCCATTATATCACAACGGAATCGTTTATTTAATGATAACTGAGAGAGGAATGCGAATGTAATAAAATTGTAACCTTATATAACTATTTTAGTACTACTCTTTTAGCGAATAAAATTTCATATGAGGTTTTGTTTCTTGATAATACGTTAAGCGGTCTTGGAGCGTACCGGTGTGAAATTCAAATTTATGGCCGTCTGGGTCCGTAAAATAAATGGAGTTTTTGTCTCTCTCGTCACGGTTCCTTCCCGGTAAGATATTTACATTATGCTGTTTTAACAGCTCTTTTGCCTCGTCAAAGCTTTCAACGGAAATAGAAAATGCTAAATGAGTATAAGAATACTGAATTTCTGATCTAGGAATATTTTCTTCTTCGTTTAACGCCAGCCACAATCCATTTAGACTAAAGTAAGCGGTGGACTTTCCTTTTACTAAAAGTTCCGCTCCTAACACTTTTTGATAAAATGTGATGGATTGCTCTAAATTTGACACAGAAAAGCACATGTGATTAATTCCTTGAATCATCTTTTACCCTCGCTTTCTACAAAAAAAGTATTACATAACTCTCCTTTTAGCACCTATTCTACTTAAAAAACATACTTTTTGCCATGTAAAGAGCCACTCCCCAAATCATGCATGCAGAAGCCTTATTGATCCAGATCATTATTTTTCCATTTGAATCCATTTTCCCTACTGCTTTTCCTGCAAAAGCTAAGGATAAAAACCATATCCATGAAACACATATCGTAACGAGCGTAAAAATCCATTTTTCTTTTCCGCTATACAGCAGAGAATTTGTTCCGATTACGCCCATAATATCCATCAGCGCATGAGGATTTAGCAGAGAGACAGACGCAGCAAATAGAATTTGCGCTTTTACCGTCATTCCTACCTTTACTGACGTTTTTGAAGGTTCGCTCTTCCACGTCACAAAACCCATATACGCTAAAAAAAGAAGACCTATTCCAAAAATAAGCGTTTGGAAAACTGAAAAAGAAGCGGCTACTGCCGAAACTCCCAGCACTGCAACTACAATTAAAATCGTATCACAAACAGAAGCCGTCACCACTACGGGAAGCGCCTGTTTAAAGGTTCGTTGATTTGCTCCTTGATTAAAAACAAATACATTTTGTACTCCTAAAGGTAAAATCAAACCGAATGCTAACAACAAAGCATGCATAACCACTGTAAACATATTACTCTCTCCTTTCTCTTTCATCTTACAATTGACGTACCCTGTTGTCTCCATCCAAGTTTTGATTTATAATACCAACCAAATTACAAAAAGGTGGTATCACATGAATTGGATTCCAAATCCGGCTGATAAAAAGCCAATACACAAACAAATTCAAGAGTATATGAAAGAGAAAATTACAAATGGAGAGTGGCCTATTGGAACTAAAATTCCTTCGCAGCGCCATTTAGCTGCTAGCTTTTCTGTAAATAGAAGCACGGTGGTGACGGCAACCGAAAACTTAATTGCTGAAGGACTTCTCAGTGGAAACAAAGGTGGCGGCACCAAGGTCATCAACAATACGTGGAGCTTACTCGCATCAGCTTCTCAGATGAACTGGAATTCGTATGTAGAAGCAGGAATATACCAACCAAATTCTCCGACTATCCGCCATATTAACGAAGCTGAATTTCAACCGGGCATTATTCGTTTAGGAACCGGAGAGTTAGCACCTGACCTGCTTCCTTCCCATCAGCTTTCCGAGTTGTTCAGGGGAATGAAACATAGAAGCGTACACTTGGGCTATGAGCATCCAAACGGCAACGATGAACTGCGACAAGAGCTAGTGAAGCATGTAAAAAAACGAGGCATTGAAACGTCTCCTTCATCTATTTTAGTTGTATCTGGCTCTCTTCAAGCGCTGCAGCTAATTTCAATCGGCCTGCTGTCTCCAGGTGCCAATATATTAGCTGAAAAGCCTTCTTATCTTTATTCTTTGCCGTTATTTCAGTCCGCACAAATGAAAGTAACGGGCGTTTCGTTAGACGAAGAAGGAATGAAATTATCTTCATTAAAAGACCAGCATAAAAAAGAAAAAGGCACAGCTTTATATACGATACCGAACTTTCATAACCCCACCAATGTGACGATGAGTGAACAAAGGCGCCAAGAGCTGCTTCACCAATGTGAAAGAATGCATTTGCCTATTATTGAAGATGATGCGTACGGAGAGCTTTGGTTCCATTCACCGCCTCCACTTTCATTAAAAGCTCGAGATAAAAATGGAATGGTTCTTTATTTAGGAACGTTCTCTAAAACATTCAGTCCAGGATTTCGAATTGGATGGATTGTCGGGCCTGAACATGTAATTGAGCGATTAGCCGACCTTAAAATGCAAGTTGACTACGGAGCCAGCTCCTTATCTCAATGGGCAGCTGCTGAAGCTCTTAAGACAGGAATCTACGACAAGCACGTTATCAACGTACGCTATAAATTAAAAGAAAAATCTCAACAAGCACAGACTATTTTAGAGAAGCATTTAAAAAGTCTTGCTGCGTGGAATGCTCCGAGCGGAGGTTTTTATTTTTGGCTTACGCTCCATACACCTGTTTCAATGCGGAAATTATTTAAGCACTGTCTCGACGAAGGCGTTCTTTTAAATCCAGGCGCATTGTATGACCATGAGACATCACAGCATATCAGAATATCCTTTTCTTATGCAACGCTTGCAGAATTTGAATACGGCATCAAAATAGTCGCAAAAAAGCCTTAAGAATCTTTACACGTGATTCTTAAGGCTTTCTTGTGTTAAGGGCAGCTTTATAAAAAAAGTGAGCTTATTATGCTGAAGATCCGCTCGTATCTCTCCTTGATGCAGCTGAATGATTTGTTTTGCAATAGCCAGTCCTAAACCTGAACCATTTGCGTTCGTTCTTGATTCATCACCTCGATAAAATCGGTCAAATAACTTTTCCACCTCAAGTTTTTCACTGATGCTAATGCTGTTCCTAAAGGAAATTACCAACGAATTCTCATCAATTTCCTGATTCACCTCTAATACGGAAGGCTTTTCGCTGTACTTCTTGGCATTTTCGAGCAAATTTTGAAATACTCTTACCATTTTTTCTACATCAATAAATGCATTCCATTCACAAGTAAAGTTCGTCTGAACGTCAATTCCTTCTCTCGTTAAAATCGGTTCGTACTCTCCTATTACCTGCTGAAGCAAACGTTTCATATCAACCTCATTTCGCTGAAGCTGAAAATCCGGACTCGTTAATTTTGTATAGTCAAACAACTCGTCTATTAAATCCGTTAAATAATTTGCTTTTGAATCCACAATATATAAGTAGCTATCTAACTTTTCATCATCCAACTGTTCTCTTTTTTTGATTAAATCGAGGTACCCGACAATGGAAGTTAAGGGCGTACGCAAATCATGAGACACACTTGAGATTAGCTCATTTTTTACCTGTTCGATTTCTCGTTCGCGATCAAACTTTGTACGAAGCTGCGCAGACATTTTGTTAATGTTTTGACTTAATTCAGCAAGCTCATCTTTTCCTCGCACATGAATGGTTGCCCCTAAATCTCCATGTGAGATTTTTTGAACTTGTTTAGAGATTTCTTTCATATAACGAATATGAGAACGAATAAGTACTAAAAAAACCAAAACAAAAACCACAACGGCGATAAAGAAAAGTCCAAACGCCAATACATTATATGCAGGGACATTCATTTTCTCTTCTTGTATATACCTCCTCAAAACAAGCCTAGCAATTAAAATAAAAATTAAATTGGTAGCCAAAAAACTTATAATGATAGCAAAAAGAAGCTTTACACTTATTCTTCTCATATCCTGTATCCTACGCCCCATATGGTTTTAATATAAATCGGTTTTTTCGGATTATCCTCAATTTTTTCGCGGATTTTTGTGATATGGACCATTACGGTATTATCCGATTTAAACGCGTCTTCTTGCCACACGGATTCATATATTTTCCCCATACTCATCACTGTTCCTTTGTTGCGTGCCAGCAGCTCTAAAATATCAAACTCTTTTGGCGTTAAACGAACTTCTTGGCTGCGCACAAATACAAGGCGAGTGCTGCGGTTAATTTCCAAATCGCCAATTTGAATAACGTCACGCTCAGCGCGTTCATTGTATTTTTTATAGCGTCTAATTTGTGATTTGACTCGTGCGATGAGCTCGAGAGGATTAAATGGTTTTGTTAAGTAATCATCTGCGCCTGCTGTTAGACCAGAAATTTTGTCCATATCTTCTGACTTAGCCGACAGCATAATAATGGGCATGTTTTTTTCTTCACGTATTTTAAAAGCAGCATCAATGCCATTCATCTGCGGCATCATAATATCTAATATAATTAAATCTACTTCTTGTTCCTCTAAAAGCGCTAAGCCAGATACAGCATTAGAAACTTTCAGCGTTTCAAATCCTTCATTTTCTAAGTAAATAGCAATTAGATTACGAATTTGCTCATCGTCATCTATAATTAAAATTCTGTCTTTCATTTACAAACTCCTTATATCTCATTCTTTTCGCATGTAAAAATGTATGCGGGAGGAACGTTTCTCCACTCTTTTTCAACTTTAATATGCGGAAAAAACGAGCGGATCAGCTGTTTTTTTAAATTCGTATACTGAAACGTAATAAATTTCCCTCCATCGGCTAATACGCTGCGCGTGTTTTGCAAGATACAGTCCGACACTTCAGACGTTAAAGAAGCAAAAGGAAGACCTGATAGTACGTAATCCACTTTTGGAATATCATACTGGATCAAGTACTTTTGAACATGTTCAGCGGATCCGTGTATCACATACACATTTTTTTCATCTTTTACTTGTTCCTTTACTTTTTCGTAAAAATGCCGATTGTATTCGATAAGAAGCAAAGTTGTCTGAGCGCTTCGTCTTCTTATTAATTCACGGGTGAAAACTCCGGTTCCTGGCCCGTACTCTACTATACAGGCTGCATGTTCAAAATCAATCCCTTTTACCATTTTTTTCGCTAAGTGCGTAGAGCTTGGCAAAAGTGCTCCTACCGTTCGCGGCTGGTGAAAATATTGATACATAAAAGCTAAATTCATTTTCTATTCCTTCTTTCTACTCTTTCTTTCTAGAATAGAAAAAAAAACTAAAGAAACGTTAAGTAAATTTCTTAAGAATTCTTAAGAAAATAAAAAGGAGGATGTGACAAACGTATTTTAGTTGAAGAAAGGTCCGAACGATGAATTGAGATTCTTTATTGAGAATCAAGTTCGTTCGGATTTTTTATGGTTATGGTGAACGTAGGTTTCAGGTATGTAGCAGCTTCTAGCCGGTGATTGGAGCGCAAGCGACGAGCAGGCTCATCGGCCGCCCGCGGAAAGCGCAGTCTTGCACGGAAATCAACTGCGGTGTAACAAGCGTCATACTATTTATCCCATTTGTACGTCTTTGGATTGATGTAGTTAATGTCTCAATTCCTTTTGAAAGAGTATTCAGCGTAAATAACATCCGCTATTTAAATCAAAGGTGGCTCCTGTATAATGTTTTGATTGAGGACTCAGTAAAAAAAGAACCGTATCTGCCACGTCTTGAGGCGTAACAAAGCTTGGAATCAGCTGATGGGCGATGTATTCATTTTTGCGCCACTCTGGAATACTTTTCATCATATCGGTATTTACCATTGTAGGCGCTACGGCATTCACCCGGATATAAGGAGAAAAATTCATTGCACAGCTCTTGGTTAATCCTAATACCGCTGCTTTAGACATTCCATATATAGCATCGGAGCTTCCTTCCATTCGCGATACGGACGATATATTAATAATCGCTCCTTCTGTTTCCTTTTCCATTAATAATTCGCCAAAGTATTTGGAAAAATAAATATATCCTTTAATATTAATGTCCATCACAACATCTATTTCGCTTTCTTCATAATCCAATAAATTTTTCCCTAAATATACACCCGCATTATTAACTAACCCATACAAACTTTTATCTTTTATTTGATAAAAAAGATCTTTTACATCGTTTCCTTTTTTAACATCTACTACATACGTTTCAATATGGCCCTTTGTATCTTCAGCTAGCTGTCTCAAAGCTCCTTCATTAATATCACAAGCAATAACTGAATAGCCCTTCGACACACATTCTTTTACAATTTCTTTGCCAATTCCAGAACCTGCACCCGTGACGATTATCCATTTTTCTTTCATCTCGACACCTCTTATCTACTTTCTGTTACACATACTTTTTATGTAAATATTCAAACATTTATTATACCATTATTTTCTATATGAACATCCCTTTCTTGCGCTCTTTTTTAGCTTACCTGACAAAGAACGTATAGTTTTTTATACGAGTGATAACGATAAGACAGTACATTATTCCAAATAAGAAAGAGATGATAAGACATGGCAAAAGTACTTTATATTACAGCTCATCCTCACGATGAGTCTCAATCATTCAGTATGGCAACTGGAAAAGCGTTTATCGATGCTTACAAAGAGCACAATGCAAGTGACGAAGTTGCACATATTGACCTTTATAAAGAAAATATCCCTCATATTGATGCAGATGTATTCAGCGGATGGGGCAAACTGCAGTCTGGCTCGGAACTCTCTTCTCACGAACAAGAAAAGGTCAATCGCCTTGCAGAACTGAGCGAACAGTTTGTAGGAGCGGACAAATATGTTTTTGTAACGCCAATGTGGAACTTTTCGTTTCCACCGGTTATGAAAGCTTATTTAGACTCTGTAGCCGTAGCAGGTAAGTCATTTAAATACACGGCAGAAGGTCCTGTTGGGCTATTAACGGATAAAAAAGCGCTTCATATTCAAGCACGCGGAGGCATTTATTCTGAAGGTCCTGCAGCTGAGATGGAAATGGGACATCGTTATATTGGAATTATGATGAATTTCTTTGGAGTCCCTTCATTAGACGGCATTTTTGTCGAAGGGCATAACGCAATGCCAGACAAAGCCCAAGAAATTAAAGAAAAAGGAATAGCAGAAGCAAAAAAACTTGCACAAACTTTTTAATACAAAAACCCGCGTAAAGCGGGTTTTTCTACGCAAAAAAGCTTTCTCTTTCCTTTTCAATCCACCTGTCCATTTCTCGATCACTTTTTTCTACAAGCCTGTTAACGAGAATATCATGCCAAATATAGTTTTCAAGTAAATTAATGTTGACTGCGTTATTTGTATAGTAAGCCATTTCTTTATGACCATAAATCATTTCACTGCTGTCAACAGATATAATAAACCAGTTTTGATTCCCAATGTTTTCGGTATAGCTTGTATGACGGTGCCGGTCAAATTCCTCCATCGCTTCATCTTGTTCAAACACAATTCCTTTTAGTGTTACGCTCTCCCTTAGCTGTAATAAAAGAGGCTTCAACTCATTATAAATATCGGGCCAAAGCGAGATGACAATTTTATTTTTTGCTTTTGACAATAGCGACTCACAAAAAGCAAGAATGGCAGTTTCTCCTTTCATCGTCATAACCCGGCTTTCTTCTATAGACTCTGCAGCTTCAAGACGTTTAAGCGTTTCGCTAACGTCTTCATACGTTTCGTTCCATTTTTTCTGCAGTGAATGCAAAAAAGCATCGACGGGCAGCGACGTGTACTGAGTGCCATCATTACTCTCTTCTTTTAACACCATGCCTTTTTCCTCTAGTGTTTGTAAAATATCGTATACACGCGCTCTTGGCACACCTGAGTGTTTACTAATGCCATAAGCAGTGGAAGATCCTTTTTTGACAAGCGTCACGTACACTTTTGATTCGTACTGATTAAATCCAAGCGACTGCAGCTGCTGAATAATATTTTCCATAAAGGAAACCTCCCTGTTTTTTAAGTTATTTGAAATTTTCATCATTTACATATTTACAACTGCTTTTTATATAGTTACTATTTAAGTAGTCACTATATATTATGACATGAGGAAGGTGCTTTATGGAAGAATTAAGTTTACAGATTGTACTATTGCTTTTACTATTTGGGTTCTTAGCTGCATTCATTGACTCTGTAGTTGGCGGAGGCGGTTTAATTTCAACGCCTGCCCTTTTATTTTTAGGCCTGCCTCCGGCTGCTGCCTTAGCTACAAATAAATTAGCTGGCACGATGGGCGTATTAACGAGTACTATTCGATTTGTCAAATCTGGAAAAGTCGATTTTCCCGTTGTAGGTAAATGGTTTCCTTTCGTATTTATCGGTTCTTTAGGAGGCTCAATCACCGTTCATTTTCTATCCTCTGCTTTTTTAAAACCGGTTATTTTAATTCTCCTTGTTTTGGTCGCTATTTATACGATTTTCAAAAAAAACTGGGGTGCTACGTCCACGTATAAGCCGCTGTCTATCAAAAAGCTTATTTTTTTTACCGCCCTTATTTTTATCATTGGCTTTTACGACGGATTTTTAGGAGCAGGTACAGGTTCATTTATTTTATTTGCTTTTTTATTTATGGGATTTGATTTCCTGCAGTCAGCAGGCAGCGCAAAGTTTTTAAATTTCGGCAGTAATTTAGGTGCTTTGCTTGTGTTTTTATATTTTGATTCTGTTGTATTTTCTTACGGATTAATTATGGGGTTTGCGATGATCGTAGGTTCTTTTGTGGGATCAAACGTCGCTTTATCAAAAGGCGTGACGTACGTCCGAACGCTTTTTATCCTTGTCACTTTAAGTCTTATTAGCAAAAACATATTCGATTATGTGAATCAGTACAAATAGATCAATGGTTTCTTTAGAACCATAACAATGAACCTATATATCTATTAGATTAATAAAACCACCTCTTACTATTTTCTTATTTTTGGGTAAATGTGTAAAAAAACACTAAAATTGTTGTATACTAGTCCATGTTGTTTTACATAATTTAGAAACCTTATACAGAGGTGAACATTTTGTTTAAGAAATTCAGGTTTTTATGGTTTATTTTGCTGATCTTTGTACTTATTTTTGTCAAAAATACGTTCTTTTCTTCTTCAGAGAACGCTACTGAGACGCTAGCAACGTCAGATGTTCCACAAGCTGCGGCTACTTTCAAAGAGGGAAACGATCAGCAGGACGGAGTCATTATTCAAAAATATCGCAAACAGCTAGATGCAGCACAGAAAAAAAGCGACGAAAAAGCTACTAAAGAAATACAAGAAAAAATTTATGAAGATGGCAGGCAAGCATCCTTAAAATTTTTACCGCGCAATAAATTTCAAAGAGCTTTTTCTCAGCCTTCTAAAAAATCGGCCGATGACATTTATAACTTTCTAATTGCCCAAGTGGGGTTTGGAGGATATGATTCTCTTTATCAAGAAGCAATAGCCGCAAAAAAAGAAGCAGCTTCTTCTACTGATGAATTAAATACGAGTGGCATTCAAGCTAAAACCGCTGCACTTACATACGGCACACTAGCACAAAGAGAGCAGCTGCTTGTTACAAGTCTTGCCTATGACTTAAGCAGCGTAGGCGTCATTTCTTCCGATACAGCTAAAGATATTGATAAAAAAGCTACTCATATGCTAGAAGTTAGAAAAGAAGGAATAAATGCCGCGATGGAAGAATAGTTTTGCGAAGTGAAAAGCAGCAGGTAAAAACTGCTGTTTTTTTATTCTGAATAACGTTCAGGTACTTCACTATTTTAATAGCGGATCATTTAATAACGATGGTTATAGCTTTCATATAATAATATAAAAATGGAGGGGATTTTTATGAAAGAAGCGATTGTGTATCAATACGACGCGTTTAGCACGCGCCCTAATAAAGGAAATCCTGCGGGAATTGTGTTTAACGGAGATGATTTTTCAGCTGAAGAAATGCAGAAGATTGCTTATCAAGCACAGTTTAATGAAACGGCTTTTATCATGAACTCTTCCCGTGCTGATTTACGAATTCGATACTTTACGCCTGGACAAGAAGCGGATTTGTGCGGCCATGCGACCGTCGCTTCTCTTTATGCTTTACATAGTAAAAACAAACTTCCAAAAACTACATTTACGGTTGAAACAAATGCTGGAATTTTACCGATGACTGTGCAGAATAGAAACGGACAACCTGTTATCACCATGAGTCAAGCTTCTCCGCAGTTTCATCCGTTTTCAGGTTCAAAAGAAAAGCTGGCAAGAGCTCTTAATCTTCATATTGATGACCTTGATCAAAGACTTCCTATTGTATATGGAAGTACAGGAAACTGGACGCTTATTGTACCGTTAAAAAGTTTAGATGCCTGTAAAAAGATGAAGCCTAATCAAGAAGATTTCCCTCACATTTTAACAGATATGCCAAAAGCATCTATTCATCCCTTTTGTTTTGAAACGATTCACTCAGAAGCTCATATGCACGGAAGACATTTCTCTTCACCATTTTCGGGTACAGTAGAAGATGCTGTAACTGGAACGGCTTCTGGCGTGATGGGCGCCTATTATGCGAGATATGTGGATCAGCAAAAAAACGACCGCTGGCAATTTGTGATTGAGCAAGGACAGGAAATAGATAGAGATGGATTCGTTCATGTAGAAATTACAAAAAAAGAGAATACGTATGGTGTGGTAATCGCAGGAGAAGCTGCCTATGTAACAAAGCAAATCGTTTCTCTTTCCTAATAAAAACGTGTCCGCCTTTTTGGCGAACACGTTTTTTTGTTTAATAAATAATAGCCTGTACGCTCATTATTGTAACGGTTAAAATAAGAATCACGTTCCCTATAATTAACCACGGCTTTGCGCTTCCTCTTCTACCTTTAATAGCCGTGATTAGTCCAGCAATGGGCAACAAAGCCATAATGATGACCCAAATTTTACGAAGAATGCTGGAATCCAAATAAAACCCAAACTGCATCATCGCAAATAACACGACTGTAATAAGGAAGAAAAGTGTAGGCACAGCTAAATGAATGCCTCTTGGTCTCATTGAGTAGTACACAACATCACTTTCTTTCTATGTAAAATCTTACGTAAAATAACGTTATCATTTACACAGAGTTTTGACAACTTTTTGAAGGATTTTGTCAACAAATTTTAATAATCTAGAAGAAATTACTTCTCATTCAGCTGCCCGAAGACTGCCGGAAGTGCAGAAATAACGTCGCTTGCTAAAATATCTATCATTGTATGCCCCTGATCGAGCAGAACATCCGCCGCCTTTCCGTGAACATATACCGCATTACTGATTGCTTCTTGAAGAGAATCATGCTGCATGATAAAAGCGAGGATGATCCCCGTTAACGTGTCACCCGTTCCGCCTTTGGCAAGTCCTGCGTTTCCAGTGGTATTTACATATTGTTTCCCGGCAGGTGTTGTAACAATCGTATTTGGACCTTTTAATACAAGGTACACACCATTTTCCACTGCGTATTGTCTAGATATTAAAAATCGATTTTCTTCTACTTCTGAGATTGTTGTATCCACGAGTCTAGCCATTTCTCCCGGATGAGGTGTTAAAATCGTTGCGTGTGCTCTTTCTTTTACTTCTTTCATCAAATCTGGCAGATGAAAAAGAGCATCTGCGTCGATTACAACAGAAACCGGCTGTTGAAGCACTTGCTCGACGACTTTCTTCGTTTCTTTCGTTCTCCCAAGCCCCGGTCCGACTGCAACCGCATCATACTTCGCTTCTTCTAAAGGAATCTCGCCTGCAAAAAAGCCATCTTTGCTTGGGCATGGCTTGTACATCACTTCCAACATGTGAGCAGCTGCAATCGCATGAATATCACTCGGAAGCGCAAGAGTTAAAAGCCCTGCTCCGCTTGTGAGTGCTGCTTTTGACGTTAGCATTGGCGCTCCAGGTGTTTGGAGTGAACCTCCTATTACGATTCCTTTTCCATGCGTACCTTTATTGGACGAAGCATTCCGAATGGGAAAAGATTGTTTAATATGCTGGGTTGACCATATCTCTTTAAGAAATGAGCTTTTTTCAATTGCTAGCGGCGGAATACCGATATCTACTATAATCAATTCACCGTAGCTTTCTTTGCTCGGGTATGTAAATGCCGTGATTTTTGGCTGCTGAAGCGTAATCGTAGCATCTGCACGTATCGTAAGCTCTTGCTTCTGTTCCATTACTCCACTTGGGACATCGATGCTGTATATGTAAGCCTTAGAGTCGTTTATTTTTTTTATAATGTTATCATAAGGTGATTTGATGCTGCCTTTTACGCCTATACCTAATAGACAATCAATAAGGACCGTATACTTTTTCACAGAGAAGTTGTCTCCCGCCGACTGCCACGCGAATCCAGCATTTTCATAGATGATCATTGCTTTTTTGGCTGCGCCTTTTATTTTTTCCCGTGCAGGAACTACCCAGACGTCAACTTCATAGCCTTTTGACTTCAAAGCACGTGCAATGACAAAACCGTCTCCTCCGTTGTTTCCCGTTCCTATAAGCAGCCCTATTTTTTCATATTGTTCGATTCGCTCACTCAGCACGTTTGCAGCAGCCTGCCCGGCATTTTCCATAAGGGACTCTTCACTCATCCCAATTGTATTCATCATATAATCATCTACTTGATACATTTCTTGATTCGTTACAATTCTCATTATGCTGCTCCTTACTGAAACGGAAATGGTTCGTCTGTATTTACCGTTCCTTTTATTTTCGTTATAGTTAATTGTTCTCCTTTCATCCAATCTTCAAACGAGAAAATAAGAGGTTTTGCTTTTCGTCCAATACCGACAATGACTTGCAATGTCTCCGGTACATACGCCACTGTATGAAGCGTTCCAGCAGAATTCCGGTAATCTTCTTTAAAAATACCGTATTCATCTTCATTAAATAAAGTGAAAGCTTCAAGAGGCGATAGCTTTTTTTCAATATGATCTCGAATATGATCGAGCCTTTCCCTTGACTCTACCAAATGATGACGATTTTCTTCGACTAGCTGATTAAAATGGTTCGTACACCCCATCATCGTTCCTCTTTGTACATGAACGCCTCGTCCAGATGCTTCGACTACTGCTCCCTGTCCGCTGCGGTCATAAATGGAATAATTAAACGCATGACGGTGCGGTGCCCTTTCTAAAATAGCAACAGCCTCTTCTGTCGTTTCACATGTTTCTAAAATAAACCGCGCAAGCGTACAGCAAATAAATCCGTTCGTTTGACGGCGGCGATTGACAAAATGATAGCCAATTGCTAATCCCTTTTCGTTCATTCCATCCATTCGCCCTATCATTCTTGTTCCAAACCCGACGCTTGCATATCCTTCATTTGGCTGAAAAAGCAAAAATCGACCTTCGTACGTTTTAGGATGATAATCGTAGTTTCGCACGTACACGCCGTGCTGCATAAGAGCAGAACATCCCGTTTTCTTCCACTCTTGCTGATACCCGCTGTACTCATGTATAACGTCTTCAAGAGACCAATCTAAGCCTTCTGCTAAGCCCACTAGCTCATCCCACAGTCCGGGAGCAAATAAGTCGTAATAATGACGAGCTTCTTTTGCTATCGTTTGATAGCTTCGTAATGAACGTTTTCTTCTTTTTTGATGATTTTCAAACAGCTTTGTCCCTTTATGTAATTCCCCTTGCATTTCACCAAGCTCTCGGTAAGAGCCTCGCCCTTGAATAACTTCTACCTGTATTTCTTTCACTTTTATCACTCCAATTTTCCAGTACCTTTATTGTGCAGCAAGCGCTCTATTCTTTGCAACTTTCTCCTCTCATAGAACTCTCTTCCTTTGAATACAGTTATAAAGAAACAGGTCGAAAGATTGAAAAGCATTATCATAAGAGGTGATCATATTGCTAAAGGAAGTTCAGCTAGAGATTCAGCGAAGAATCGCCTATCTGCGCCCAACACAAAAAAATGACGGGTCATTTCGCTACTGTTTTGAAACAGGCGTTATGCCTGATGCGTTTTTAATTATGCTTCTTCGCACCTTTGATTTAGATAAAGAAGTGTTGATTAAACAATTAACCGAACGGATCGTTTCCCTTCAAAATGAAGATGGCCTTTGGACGTTGTTTGATGATGAAGAACATAACTTATCCGCCACTATTCAAGCTTATACAGCTCTTTTATATTCAGGCTATTACCAAAAAAACGACCGGATTTTACGAAAAGCAGAAAGATATATTATAGATTCAGGAGGCATTTCTCGCGCCCATTTTCTCACAAGATGGATGCTTTGTGTTAACGGCTTATACGAGTGGCCAAAGCTATTTTACCTCCCGCTTTCTCTTTTGCTTGTCCCTACCTATGTACCGCTTAACTTTTATGAATTAAGCACCTATGCCAGAATTCACTTCGTTCCGATGATGGTAGCGGGAAACAAAAAATTTTCACTTACTTCTAGGCATACACCTTCTCTTTCTCATTTAGATGTAAGAGAACAGAAACAGGAATCGGATCAAACTGCTCAGGAATCACGCGCTTCTATTTTTTTAGTCGACCATTTAAAACAGCTGGCTTCTTTACCTTCTTACATCCACAAGCTTGGTTATCAAGCAGCCGAGCGTTACATGCTGGAAAGAATCGAAAAAGATGGTACACTCTACAGCTACGCCACCTCTACTTTTTTTATGATTTACGGTCTTTTGGCTCTTGGCTATAAAAAAGATTCATTTGTGGTTCAAAAAGCAATTGACGGTATTTGTTCACTACTTAGTACATGCAGCGGCCACGTGCACGTAGAAAACTCTACGTCAACCGTTTGGGATACCGCCTTGCTATCTTACGCTCTACAAGAAGCAGGTGTACCGCAGCAAGATCCCATGATTAAAGGCACAACTCGCTACTTAAAGAAAAGACAGCATACAAAGCTTGGAGACTGGCAGTTTCATAACCCAAATACAGCACCTGGAGGCTGGGGATTTTCCGATATTAATACGAATAACCCTGACTTAGACGACACGTCTGCTGCTATCAGAGCTCTTTCTAGAAGAGCGCAAACCGATACAGATTATTTGGAGTCTTGGCAAAGAGGCATTAACTGGCTGTTGTCCATGCAAAACAAAGACGGGGGTTTTGCTGCATTTGAAAAAAATACCGACTCTATTTTATTTACTTATCTGCCGCTTGAAAATGCAAAAGATGCAGCGACGGATCCGGCTACTGCCGATTTAACCGGTCGAGTGCTTGAGTGCCTCGGAAACTTTGCCGGTATGAATAAATCCCATCCTTCGATTAAAGCTGCAGTAAAATGGCTGTTTGATCATCAATTGGATAACGGGAGCTGGTACGGCCGGTGGGGTGTTTGCTACATTTACGGAACGTGGGCCGCTATTACAGGACTCCGTGCTGTAGGAATTTCTGCTTCTGATCCGCGTATCATCAAAGCCATCAATTGGCTCAAAAGCATTCAACAAGAAGACGGCGGATTCGGAGAATCATGCTATAGCGCTTCTTTAAAAAAATATGTGCCTTTACCCTTTAGCACTCCTTCTCAAACGGCTTGGGCTCTCGATGCTTTAATGACAATATGTCCGTTAAAAGATCGAGCCGTTGAAAAAGGAATTAAATTTTTACTGAATCCAAATCTTACAGAGCAGCAAATTCATTATCCCACGGGAATTGGTCTTCCTGGACAATTTTATATTCAGTACCACAGCTACAATGATATTTTTCCTCTTCTTGCACTTGCCCACTACGCAAAAAAACATTCTTCGTAAAGAAACAGCGCCTATAGCTGTTTCTTTTTATATATAAAAGCAGGTTTTTTAGGAGACAAGTGGAATACCTTTTTAATGTTAGGAAAGAAAGGATGCATCAAATGAATAATGTTTCACCACTTTTAAAAGGAAAAAACGTGATACTAAGAAAACCAAAAGACAGCGATGTAAATGACTATTTAGCATGCAAGCAAACAAAAGAACTTATTCGCATGTACGGAGGCGATACCCGAAACTTAAAACCTCTTACATTACAAGATGCCAAGCGGCACGTCGAGTACATAAAGTCTCAAAAGCTGAATTGGTGTATTGAATATCAGCAGCGCTTTGTTGGAGAAGCCCGGCTGACCGTTAACGAATACGACCGGCGCGCACGGTATGCAATTGGTTTATTTGATTCTTCCGTTTGGAATCAAGGGCTCGGCACTGAAGTTACAAAATTGGTACTTGCGTACGCATTTGAACACCTTCACTTGCACAGAGTTGATTTACGAGTGCTTGAGTACAACTATAGAGCCATTGCTTGTTATGAAAAATGCGGTTTTGTAAAAGAAGGAATAGAGCGTGAAGGTGCTTTTATTGAAGAAGCATTTCAGACAGATATTATCATGAGTATACTCGAACAAGAGTATTATCAGCTGTAGAGGAGAGAACCAGCTGTCATCATCGTACTTCTTTAAAAGTTCGTATAGCCCAAGCCTTTTGTGAATAAAGTAACATAACGATATAACCAAAGGAGCCAACGATGACAACTTATGATTCCTCCTCTTTTGTATTTGTAACCATTGACAAACATGACATTGCTGCTTTTTTACTAATTGATATTATTTGCAGCACCACTATTTATGTAGCATGTAAACATTATCTCCACAATGAGCTGGTTTCCATTGCAAGCAGCGCTCTTTTTCCCATGGTATGTAAGAAGGTTTCTCGACGCTAGCTCAGCTTTTTACCGGTTCTTTTAATGACAGCCAAGTGCGTTCCTTCTGCTGCTGAATCTCTACGGGGTGATTAAAAAATTCAGAAAGATGCGGCTCAGTGAGCTGGTCTTTCGTTTTTCCAGAAGAAAACACTTCTCCTTGGCGCATACAAAGCGTATGGGTAAAGCAAGGCAAAATTTCTTCTACATGGTGAGTAACATAAATAAGCGTAGGAGCTTTTGGCTGATCTGCCATTTTTGCAATCAGCTGAAGAAGCTGTTCTCGGGCCATTATATCTAGACCTGTACATGGCTCATCAAGTATTAAAAGCTTTGGTGAAGCCATAAGAGCTCGGGCAATTAGCACTCGCTGGCGCTCTCCTTGAGAAAGTGTTCCGTAGGCCTGATTTTGTAAATCTTCGCAATTTAGCAGCTGCATTAATTCTATGGCTTGGTTCATATCTTTTTGATCCACTTGTTCATATAACCCAATAGATGCAAATTTTCCGCTTAAAATCATTTCTACAACCGTATCGTCATCTCGAAACCGCTGTTGAAGCGAAGAGCTTACCCATCCAATTTCTTTTCTCAGCTCAGACAGATTTGTTTCTCCAAATTTCCTTGAAAGAACTTCTACTTCCCCTTTTGTAGGCCAGATATATCCGTTGATGATATTTAAAAGCGTCGTTTTTCCGGAACCATTTAATCCAAGCAAACACCAATGTTCCCCTTTTTCCACTGACCACGACACGCTTTTTAAAATTTCTTTTTCTGCTCGTTTTACTGAAACGTTCTTAATGTTGATCATGCTAACACTCCTTTACTCTCATTTTTCATTATATATACTATAAAAAAATAATGATTTATCCCATTTGTTAACTTGCTTTTCTTTTTTCATGCCAATTCTTTCAGCCACTTTAATCGATGGGAAATTGTCAGGATCTATTAATGATATAATCTTCTGAAATTTCAGCGTATTAAGTCCGTAATGTAGGCAAGCTTTTGCTGCTTCACTCGCATAGCCTTTTCCCCAGCAGCTGCGTAAAAATAAATAGCCAAGCTCCGGGTCTACCTTTCCGTCTACTTTTTGAAGAACCATGCCGCACTGCCCTAGAAACTCTCCATTCTGTTTATCCTCAGCGACCCACATGCTAATGCCGTATGTTTGATAATGCTGCTTCATCCATTGAATCCAGCGATATGTGTCCTGTTCATTTTTAGTAGAAGAATAATACTTCATGGTTTCAGCATCTTCAAATATTTTCATTAAATTGCCTGCATCGCTTTCAGCCATAGCTCGCAGCGTCATTCGCTCTGTCTCAATAATCGTATAAATCCTCTCCTTTCTTCCATTCCATAGCGTAATATCTTTATTATCCGCTACTATTTTCTTTTCGTAAAGTTTTCCTTTTTTTATTTAAATGAAACAGAAAAAAAGGCTGCTACACACAGCCCTTTAATCTGGATCACACGTTTTCCCGTACCGTAATACGTTATATATAGCACGTCCATCACTTGCAGTTGTCTCTGTATATTGAATTGGAAGCAGTGAGAAAATAACATAATAGACTGAAAAATAAACAAATTGATAGCAAAATATATCTTCAGGCAGAATATTAGCCATAATGAATCCAT
Source organism: Priestia aryabhattai B8W22 (assembly GCF_000956595.1). Lineage (GTDB taxonomy): Bacteria > Bacillota > Bacilli > Bacillales > Bacillaceae_H > Priestia > Priestia aryabhattai. The sequence continues at coordinate 141,074 of NZ_JYOO01000003.1, forward strand.
TTATTATAAAAATAGTAAGTAAATTAAACAGTACGCCGCCCGCATACACCACTGCATGGGAAAAGCGACTGTCGTTCTTAAGATTTTCATATTTACAAAACGAGTCTAGAAAATAGACTGACTTAATTTTAAACTTCCCCATTTTAAGAATCGTTTTCCCCCGCCCAATAGTAAAATCGACCTTCCCTCCGAAAATAATTGCCATGACGGAATGCCCCAGCTGATGAACAAATGATACAAGTGGCAATACAAGACAGAATGACCACACAAACTTTGGAAGATCATTTAACCCAAACACGTTTATCCCTCCTTTTTGTTTCTTCTCTCTACTTTTCCTCCCCGTTTTCACTTAAAACTACATTTAATTTCTTTTTTAAAACTCATACGAAATAACCAGCATACACATCATGTCTTATGACCTAGATAAAACCCGATATATGTAGCTTATGAAAAATACATTTTCCGAAAAACAGTTGGCGTCACGTTTTCCTGTTCTTTGAAGCGCTTGATAAAATAGCTTGAATGTTCATACCCTACTTGTCTTGCTATATCTTGTACGGAGATTTGGTTGTTTTTAAGCAGCAGTTTCTTTGCTTTTTGAATCCGCACGCGCGTTACGTATTCAAACGGCCGGATGCCAAGAGATTGTTGAAAGAGCAAACACGTATACTGCTCCGTTACGTTGAGCTGCTGCGCCAGTACTTCTAGCGTTAACGGCTGATGATAGTATTCCTCGATATAACGAAGGACTGGGTTTAGCTGAGTAATTTGCTGCAGGCGACTTTTACTTTCTATATATACGCTGTCTTGGCGAAGTTTTAAAATGACGCTGTATAGTAGTTCAGAGCACTGCATGGTGCTAGAGGTATGATTTTCTTCTAACCGATTCATTAGTTCTTGAAGCATCCTGTAAAGACTTTCAGCATTTGTAAGGACGATTTTTCCCGAATTAATAAATTGAAGAGAAAGCATGATATCATCAATCAAACTTCCGCTAAAAGAAACCCAGCATACTTGCCATTCGCTCGTAACGGGATAGTATTCGTGCGGAACGTGCGGCGTCAGAAACATCCCTTCATTTTCTTTTATAATATAAACCTCGTCGTTTACACGAAGCTCTCCCCTTCCTTTTAGGCATTGAATCAATTGGTAATCAGGAAACTCTCCCTGACGCTTAATATGCGTTTGGTGTCTCCAGCTTCCAGCGCTTGTAACATAGAATGGCAGTTTCATATCTTCATCTGAAAGAGCCGGAAAGTACATACGGTCCACATTACTTCCCCCTTTTTATGTGAATATAGTTATATTATCATGAAAATAATTAGATTGATAAGGTTTTCAGAAAACGTTATCATTTTCATATAAACTAATAACCTAGTACTTTAGAAATGAGGGATCGACATGTTAAAAACCGGCAAGAAATTTCATTATACAGCACCTGCAAACGGATACCCTGAATGGAATAACAACCCTGAAATTTTTCAATTGAACCGTGCAAAAGCACACGCTTTACTTATGCCTTATCAAACGGTCGAAGAGGCTTTAAAAAATGATAGAAAATCTTCTGTTTACTATCAAAGCTTAAATGGCAGCTGGTATTTTCATTTTGCTGAAAATGCAGATGGCCGCGTCAAAAACTTTTTCGCTCCTGAATTTTCATATAAGAAATGGGACTCTATTTCAGTTCCTTCACACTGGCAGCTGCAAGGATATGATTATCCTCAATATACAAACGTGACGTACCCTTGGGTTGAAAACGAAAACCTCGAACCTCCTTTTGCACCGACTAAATATAACCCTGTCGGTCAGTACGTCCGTACTTTTACACCTAAATCCGAATGGAAAGATCAGCCGGTGTACGTCAGCTTCCAAGGCGTCGAATCTGCTTTTTACGTATGGGTTAACGGTGAGTTTGTTGGATACAGCGAAGATAGCTTTACTCCAGCTGAATTTGATATAACTTCTTACCTTCAAGAAGGTGAAAATACAATAGCAGTAGAAGTATATCGCTGGAGTGACGCAAGCTGGCTTGAAGACCAAGATTTTTGGCGAATGAGCGGCATCTTCCGAGATGTGTATCTTTACTCTACTCCACCGGTTCACATCTATGACTTTAGCGTTCGTTCGTCGCTTGATAACAACTACGAAGATGGTGAACTTAGCGTTTCAGCTGATATTTTAAATTACTTTCAGCACGATACTCAAGATCTAACATTTGAAGTCATGCTGTATGACGCGAATGGCCAAGAAGTACTACAAGCTCCGCTGCAAACAAATGTAAGTGTAAGCGATCAATATACAGCGTCCTTACGTACGCACATTAAAAGCCCTGCAAAATGGAGCGCGGAAAGCCCTAATTTGTATACACTTGTACTCAGCTTAAAGAATTCTGCTGGTTCTATTATCGAAACAGAAAGCTGTAAAGTTGGCTTCCGTACGTTTGAACTAAAGAATGGCCTTATGACAATCAACGGCAAGCGCATTGTACTTCGAGGAGTGAACCGCCACGAATTTGATTCAGTAAAGGGCCGGGCAGGCATCACACGCGAAGACATGATTCACGATATTTTGCTGATGAAACAGCATAATATTAACGCGGTGCGTACATCCCATTATCCTAACGATTCAGTATGGTATGAACTATGTGATGAATACGGGCTGTATGTTATTGACGAAACCAATTTAGAAACGCACGGAACGTGGACTTATTTACAAGAAGGTGAGCAAAAAGCCGTTCCAGGAAGCAAGCCAGAATGGAAAGAAAACGTATTAGATCGCTGTCGTTCGATGTACGAACGTGACAAAAACCACCCTTCTATCATTATTTGGTCGCTTGGAAATGAATCATTTGGCGGAGAAAATTTTCAGCATATGTATACCTTTTTTAAAGAAAAAGATTCCACTCGACTTGTTCATTATGAAGGAATCTTCCATCACCGCGACTATGATGCTTCTGATATAGAAAGCACGATGTATGTTAAGCCAGCAGATGTAGAACGCTATGCATTAATGAATCCAAAAAAACCTTACATCTTATGTGAATACAGTCATGCTATGGGCAATTCTTGCGGAAATCTGTACAAATACTGGGACCTGTTCGATCAATATCCAGTCTTGCAAGGCGGTTTTATATGGGACTGGAAAGATCAAGCTCTTCAAACAACAGCAGAAGACGGTACTTCTTACTTAGCTTACGGCGGAGATTTTGGTGATACGCCTAACGACGGTAACTTCTGCGGAAACGGCTTAATCTTTGCTGATGGGACAGCTAGCCCCAAAATTGCAGAAGTAAAAAAATGCTATCAGCCCGTAAAGTGGACAGCAGTCGACGCTTCTAAAGGAAAATTTGCCGTTCAAAACAAACACCTGTTTACAAACTTGAACGCCTTTGATTTTGTTTGGACGGTTGAAAAAAACGGTGAACTACTTGAAAAACATGCGTCTCTTTTAAATGTAGCTCCTGATAGTACAAACGAACTGACGCTTTCTTATCCTCTTTACGAGCAGGAAAACGAAACTGATGAATTTATTTTGACTCTTTCTCTCAGATTATCCAAAGATACAGCTTGGGCTTCAGCTGGATATGAAGTGGCGTACGAACAGTTTGTGCTGCCTGCCAAAACCGCTGTACCTTCAGTAAAAGCTGCTTATCCTGCTTTATCAGTTGACCAAAACGAACAAACGCTTACGGTTACAGGAACTAACTTCACGGCTATTTTTGACAAGCGAAAAGGACAGTTTATCTCTTACAACTATGAGCACACCGAGCTGCTTGCGTTGGGTTTCCGTCCGAATTTTTGGCGTGCAGTCACCGATAATGACCTTGGAAATAAGTTGCATGAAAGATGTCAAACGTGGCGTCAAGCAAGCTTAGAGCAGCATGTGCAAAAAGTAACTGTTCAGCCGCAAATTGACTTTGTTATCATTTCGGTTGAACTAGCTTTAGATAACTCTGTTGCTTCTTGCTATGTAACGTATACGCTATATAACGATGGTGAAATGAAGATTGAACAATCTTTAGCACCTTCTCAGACAATGCCTGAAATTCCTGAAATCGGCATGCTGTTTACGATGGATGCGGCTTTTGATTCTTTAACATGGTACGGCAGAGGCCCTCATGAAAATTATTGGGATCGTAAAACTGGCGCTAAGCTTGGCCTTCATAATGGCAGTGTAAAAGAGCAAGTTACACCGTATTTACGCCCTCAAGAATGCGGAAACAAAACGGACGTTAGATGGGCAACTATTACAAACGATCAAGGACGCGGCTTTTTACTAAAAGGTTTGCCAACAGTCGAGCTGAACGCTTTACCTTACTCACCTTTTGAACTGGAGGCTTACGATCATTTTTACAAATTGCCGTCAAGCGATTCAGTAACCGTGCGGGTTAACTACAAGCAAATGGGCGTTGGCGGAGACGACAGCTGGGGAGCTAAAACACATCCTGATTACACACTGTATGCCAACCGCTCGTATACAAACACGTTTACGCTAAAACCTCTATAAAAGTAAAAAGGACTTTCATTTGAAAGTCCTTTTTACTTATGATGTCACCTCCGGCTTTCGCTGAGAAAGCAAAAATACCGTAGCGATAATAAGAATTGTACCTAACCACTCTGTCCATCCAAAGGTCACATGAAGCCATAGAACAGAGAGCGCCGCCGCTGATAAAGGCTCTGCTGACGCAAGAACAATAGCTTCAGAAGCGCTAATATGCTTCAAGCTTTCCAAATAGCAATAAAATGCAATGAGCGTTCCGAAGATAATCACAAATAGCACCGCACACAGCGACAATAACGACCACTCACCGGCTATATGCCACGGCGGATGAATAAATGAAAAACTTACACCGCCTATTACCATTCCCCAGCCTACTACTTCAACTGAGCTCCATTTCGCAAGAAGGCGTTTAGGCTGAATCGTATAAAAAGCAGACGTCACAGCTGCCCCAATCCCCCAAAACAACGCCCATCCTGTAATAGACAGCTCGTTAAAATTTCCGCTTGTTGCAAGAAAAAATGTCCCCGTTATGACGAGCGCAACAGAAATCATTTCTACCTTCACCGGCCACTTTCTTGCTTGCAGGGCTAAATAGCCAATAATAAATATTGGCGACGTATATTGAAGTACTGTAGCTGTAGCAGCGTTTCCTGCTTCAATAGCTGCAAAATATGTATATTGTACGCCGAGCATACCGATTACACCAAACAAAAGCAGCGAAGTCCTCTCTTCTTTTGTTTTCCAAATCGCAAAAATATTGCGCTGCTTAGAGGCTATTGCCAAAAGCAGCAATCCGGATACTAGCATACGGACGACGACCAGCCACTCTGCGTTAAAACCTTTATGCTGAAATAAATATTGTGCTACCGTGCCAGATACCCCCCACATCGTAGCGCCAATGATTACAAGCAGCAGCCCCCATGCTCTTTTAGATGATGTTTGAACTCCTTCCACTTGCCATTCCTTCTCTCTTTTTCATATATATTTAACTTACCTCTCTCCTCTTTAACGGTCAATAGCAAAAAAAAGTCGAAGCAATATGCTTCGACTTTTTTAAATACTTTTGTGAAGTAATTTCTTGAGTAAAGGAAATAGCACATCGGGAAGTTCTTCGATGTTTGGTACTAGAATACTATATTTCCCGTACATATTTTGAATGGTTTTCTTTTGTCCTTCATCAATTTCACCGTTCGATAAAAAGACGTTGATGACTTCAATTCCATGTTTTCGTGCTTCTAATACCGCTTCGTGCGTATCTACAATACCATTTTGTTCATATCCCATAGCCGCTGGTTCCCCGTCTGAAAACACAAGTAAAAACTTCTGCTGCTCAGAACGCTGAAGCAAGCGACGTGTCATATGGCGAATGGCAAATCCATCACGGTTATCTTCTTCAGGCTCAAGCTGCATAATTTCAGGACCGCTTTTACGCTTTAATGATGCTTGAAAGTCCATAACCGTCTGCAGGTAGTTAGGCTGGCTTGTTTCGGTAGCATCATTTGTATCTTCCCAAAATCCTACAATTTGATGAGGCACCATAACAGATTTTAATGCTTCATGAAATAGCGTAATTCCGAGCTTCGTTTCATCCATTTTGTCGTACATCGATGCGGAACAGTCAACTAAAAGAGAGAAGACAGCATCAATTTGTGCAGAATCTTCATCTTTTTTATAAAACAAACGAGGATTATCATCCGTCCATAGTTTTAGAAGTTTTTTATTTAATCGGCCAAAGTGCAGCTCGCTTCTAGGAAGCGTTTTTTTATGTTCAAGCGTTTTTTCAATCATTTGCTTTAATTTCTTTTGATACGATGCAATGATTTTTTTATTCTCATCATACTGAACAACATGATCTTCGTTCGGAAGTTTAGAATCTATAAAAACAGCATAGGCATGCTTATTTTCTTTCCCATACTCATAATCTGCTTCTCCGTCTTTTTCCGGATGCGTTTGCTCCATGGCTTCGATTTGAGAGTAATCGTTCCTCGATGTTTTTTGAGAAGATCCTTGCACCATTCCCATTGCTTGATCTCCATCGTCGCCTTCACGAACACCATCGCCTAGCATATCTGTTTTTGAACCTTGATCCATATCAAACTGCAGAAAACTTTGCGTCGCTTCGCTTGTCTCTCGATGCCACATTTCCATTTTCTCTTCGTGAATGTCTTCATCTCCGTCTTTTTCATGCTCTAAAATATCATCGTTAACTAATGAATCTTTGCGTTTTAAATCTTCAAAGGTTAACCCTTCTTCTAACTGATCATACTGGAGTTCAGCCAAAAAGAAATAAGTATTAAGCATATCTTTTTCGATAATATCATCAAAAATATCTACAAGTTCAAGGCAGATGCGAGACACATCTTTTGTCGTTTTAGCTTCATATACATTTGTTAGCTGTCTGCGAATAAAAGGCATCGCTAAGTTAATCGATTCACTCATTGAAGGAATCTCTTCAAACGGATTTTCAGCCGTCAATAGCAAGTAGATGCCGTTAAAAAGTGCATCCGTATACACGCTTTTTGTTAAATTTGCGCTCATTTGTGTAGCAAAATATTTTCTGTAGAGATTTCTTCTGACTGCGAAGGCTTTTTTCGTTCCAGGACGTTCGCGTTTGCATACTTCTTCTAAACGAATATCTTCAAACAGCATAAACAGCTGCTTAGCTAAGCTAGGTACCGACGTTTTATTTATTTTCTTTAAATATGCATTAATTTCTTTGAAGTTTGAATGCTTATAGCTTCCAATACTCCTTAAAAATACATCACTTTTTAAACCGTGTACTTTGTCTTCTTCTGGACGGTTATCCCAAAAGTGACTGAGATAAATAATGCCGTGTACAGGGTCATAATAAGAAGAAACACGATACTCTACTTCAATTTCATCATTTTTTGTTAATGTTTTCGTTAAATCTGCCAGCTCCATATAGAGAAAGGAATCTACATTTTTGTCGTTAAATTTAATAAATCGCATAGCGCCACTCCTTACTCAAATAATGTTTCAGCAATATTTTGAATGGCGGCTTTTTCCCTTTCATCTTCTAGCTTTTCAATAATACCGCGTTTAATCGCGCGAAGAGGCGGCATATAAAGAGCTAAATCACACGTATCAATAAGCGCACGAATAGACGCAGCTTCTTCTGATACATGGCCGCTTTGAACTTGAGTAATTAAATCTGCAGAGAGCGTGACAAATTTATCAATTAACTTTTCGTCTTTTAACTGAGACTGAGACATTAGAACTTGCTTTAAGCTGCTCCCTTGAATATATGGCACTTCAATGACAACAAAACGATTTTTTAATGCTTCGTTTAATGGAACAGTCCCAACGTACCCTTCGTTAATAGCCGCTACTACGCCGAATGTTTGCTGACCGCGCACTACATCTCCAGTGAATGGGTTTGTAATCATTTTCCGGTAGTCAAGTACCCCGTTTAAAATAGGAAGCGTTTCAGGTTTCGCCATGTTAATTTCATCAATATATAATAAATGGCCTTTTTTCATTGCCTGAATAACAGGTCCTTCTACAAACTCGATACCTGTTTTACCTTCTTGTTCAGAAATTGTTTTAAAGCCAAGCAGCGCTTCTGCATCTAAATCAACCGAGCAGTTAACGCTATGCATCGGCTGAGAAAATAAATGCGACAGCGTTTCAGCTAGCTTTGTTTTACCTGAACCTGTTGGCCCTTTTAAAAGTACGTTTTTCCCTAGTGACAAGGCAATAATGGCATCTTCTAAAATATCTGCTTCTTCTGCTGTATAGCCGCCTTTTCCGATTAATAGCTGATCAGCATGAGATAGATTTTCATATTTACGATTCGCTAAAAGCGAAAGAACCTCTTTTGGTAATGATAATTGTGATAATTGAATTGACATAACAAAAAATCCTTTCTTTCTGCATACTTTCTATAGTTTACTAAAAAACATTCTTCTTCTCAAAGAATTGCTTTACCTATGCGTTTTCCTCAGGTTTCCGATAGAAAAATCGCCGCCTTTAAACATATATTCAGTAAAAAAAAGTAGGTTATTCACCTACTTTTTTACGATTTTATAGTTTTTATGATTAACGACTGTTTTCATGGATTCGCCCGTTTCAGCATCTTTCCCAAAATCGACGATAACCGAATTGTCTCGCACTACCATAACAATTCCTTTAAATCCTTTATAGTCGCCTTTTTTAGGCTGAATCGTATCGCCAACTTTAGCTGCTTTGACTTTAGGTGCTTGTTCTTCTGTACCTTGTGTATTTTCTACGTCCATCATGACCCCACCTTTTCCAATTTACCGTGTTTTTTATAAGTGAAAACACAATTTAATTTACTTTTTGTTGAAAATACTTAGTTTATTTTCCCACAAACATCCATGGTTAAACACCATGTGTTTGTCCATTTTAATTTTGCAAACAAACGCTGTATTTTTTATTATGTATGTAGCTGTTTTTTGTAAGAGCACATCCTTGTTCTATCATAACATTTTCTGTTTCCTTCGAACACCAATTACCCTTTAGTTTTTTAAAAAAATGACAAATTACACGGAATTATGTCGAATTTCATATGATTTTCTTTTTAGTATGATAAGCTATATATCGTATTTTAAGCATCTTTTATCTATTACATACGATTTTTGATAAAAAAACCGAAACTTTTATCCACAAATTGCGTTGATTAAATGAAAGGGGGAGAAAATGGCACAACAGCATAACTTTGAACACATTTATAAACAGCACATGCATGATTTGCTGCGCTATCTTCTCTCTCTTACTCGCAGAAAAGAATCAGCGGAAGATTTAATGCAGGAGACCTTTTACCGGGCACTTTTACACTTAGAAACGTATAAAGGCGAGGAAGTGAAGCCTTGGCTGTTCAAAATTGCTTATCACGCCTTTATTGACTGGTATCGAAAAGAAAAAAAACGCCCTACTGTCGAAATAGAAGAATGGCACTTTACTCCTCAGCCAAGTGCTGAAGAACAAGTGATGATTCAAAGTGAAATCGACGGCTGGCTTTCTGATGTATCTGCTTTGCCTCCGGCTAAGCAGAATATTGTACTGTTACGAGATTATCATGGCTTCACATATGAAGAGATTGCAGAAATGACTGGCTTTACTCTGTCAAAAGTGAAAATGGACTTGTATCGTGGTCGTCAACAATTGAAAAAAAGAAAGGAAGAGGACGGATGAGCTGTCAAGATATGAAGCATCAATGGGAAAAATATAAAAACGGCACTTTGACAGACAAAGAAGCAGAAACACTTGAACAACATACGGAAAATTGTGAAGCATGCTCAGCTCATTTAGAGCACTTGTTAACCGAAGATGAACCGTTATCGCCAACTCCATCAGCTACTTCACTAAGTGACGATACGATGTTGGATAATAAAAAAGTTAAAAAGTCCATCTATATGGCCAAATGGAAGCAGCGTCTTTCAAATGTGACAACTGTCATTAGCTCTGTCGTTCTGCTATGGATTGTCGGCAGCTTTTTATCCATTGTATATTATCATCAATCAAAAACCGAATACATAAACAGCGTCAATCAAGCGGCTATCGAATCTGCTTTTCCGAACGTTCATATACGTGAAACCACTTCTGATACACAGTCCTTTTTCCGAATGCAGTCGAAAATGGAAGCTTATAAGCAAATTGGACGTGAAGAGCAGGCCATTGGGACGTTTACATTTCATCAGCTGTTTGATAAAACGAGCGGTGTAGAAAAAGAATTTTCCGGCGGTAAATACGATCTTAACCTTTCCTTTGTCTATCCTGATCCCAAAAAACTAAAGCAGCATGCACAAGAGTATAAGGAATGGACGAATGAAACATGGAATGCATTAGAAAACCTGCCAAAAGGAACGGTAAGCGAAGTGGCTATTTCTTTTGATGATACGTATTCGCTAAAAGAAGTTCAGCAAAAAATGAACGCCATCGACAGCCGTGATTTTTCTACCTCTTGGTACGCGCTTAATACAGGGAACGAACAAAAAACAAGCACAAAAAATGAGCCATTAATTGACTTAACATCAACATTTGGCTTTCCAGAGTTTTTAGACTTGCCTTACGAGCACAAAGGAAATCAAACACACTCTACTAGCAAGTCGAACGTTTTAAATATGATGAAACTATTAGCCGATAATGAAGAAACGGTCCAAAAAGTTCGTCAGCTAGACCATTCCGATTTGTTGCTAAAGCAGCGATATTCTTATGTAAAGAAACATGGCGTCGGTGTGTACGGCGTTGTGATTACAGGACCTACCAAAAAGCTTCTGAAATTAAAAAATGATCCGTCTATCACCTACGCGTCACTTGGAGATGTAGAGCTATGGAATTGGTTCAACCGCCCTTCATCCGGCACGTTAATGAATCAGTAACAAGCACTTGAAAGCAAGTGCTTGTTTTTATTTTATTTCTTCGTTAATTCTTCAAACCTTTCTACAGCTTCGCTTTTATCAAATGAACTAAACCATCGATAGTCTTGGTCATCTAAAATACGATAGTGCTGACTAATCATATTTTGCTGCAGACGAAAAGAACCTTCTTTTTGGATCTCTTTCCACCATACTCTTCCACCGAGCGTTTTATCTTTTGGAGAAGATACGCCGTTATGAGCAATGACTTCTACTACTTCTAAGGGGACATCTCCTAAAACCGATTGAAGGATTTCACTGTCACGAAACAAACCGCATACTGCAACAGTGGTCGTCCACCCTGCTTCCGTGCGCCCTTTTTCAATTTGAACCAGTGTTTTTTTTGAAATACCAATGACTTCAGCCATTCTGTCTTGTGAATAGTTTTTTTCTAAACGAATTAATCGTATTTTATCCGATACGGATTTAATCACTTCTTGTTTATTCATTTTTACAGCCCTTTCTTTCCATACACGCACATTTCTTTAGTGTAATATTACACCTAATTTAAGAAGAGTTTCAAGAGTTTCAAGCGTTTCCCTTCATCACAAGACGGGAAATATACTGAAATGGTTTTTGTATACTAAAACAATTAAAAGGAGTTGAGAATATGTATATCATTGTATGGGCTATGCTTGTACTATACGTCTTGCTGCTAGCTCCGGGAGCAGGCGCCGCTGATGATTTGCTGTTTAAAAACCTTATCACAGGAAATTTCCAACAGGTAGATCCGCTCGTGGTTATGGTATTCTCTTTTTTAGGACTTTTCCCAGTATTGTTCCTGGTAATGATCTGTAAAAAAGATACGTACAAACTGCCTGGATGGCCCTTTTCTCTTTCATCATTTGCGCTTGGAGCTTTTTCTCTTTTGTTCTATTATCATTGGAAAGGACAAAAAGTTCGAACTCATTCGCGTATTCCTTCACGTTTCATTGCCATCATTTCTTCTCATTTGTGGATTGGACTATGCTTAGCACTCACGATTGCAGGTTACGTATACGGACTATCTATAGGTTCAATAAAAGCTTATGGAGATGCTTTTATGCAGTCACAGCTTGTTAGCGTGATGACCGCTGATTTTTTTGTTTTAACGTGGCTTTCTTACTCCGTTATGACAAAAGAAAAAATAGCGTCCTGGCCTTACCCTCTTTTGTGTTTCATTCCAGTTGCCGGCCCTTTTCTTATTTTGTTACTAGATAACCGCCAAGATATTAGAGAAGAAAAACTTTAAATAAAAGTCTTGCGTTCCATTCATTATTCCGTTATAATCATTTCTTGTACGATGAAAGTTGATTAATTAGAAAACATTTATATATCGGCATTTTATTTACATTTGTTATACATACCTGCGCTGTGCGTATACTCATGTTGTCTTAAACCTTTGAGTGTTAAAAGGGAGCTCAAAATTTAGCTGCAGATAGCACGCCCTTCTTGGGACGCTAAACCCGGCTATGAGGGCACCCACCTAGTAGATCTGGGTATTTAAGACACTTAGGGTTACGGCAGTGCGGGCTTATTTTTTAGTTAGCTGTAGCTAGCTTTTTTTATTTTTCAATTTATTAGTTTACATAATTATTTTATTGTTAACTTATATTTTTTTTAGACATGTATGTTTTATTTATCTTCGATTGAGGAACATAAAAAGTAATAAAGGAGATGGATAAAATGAATGAACAAAAAATTGCTAAAAAAGTAAATGAAGTATTAGAAGGAAATCGTGTAGGAACATTAGCAACAGTTGTAAACAACAAACCCCACTCTCGCTATATGACATTTTTCAGCGATGAAGATGGTATCGCTCTTTACACACCAACAAATATCAATACACATAAGGCAGAAGAAATCGAAGCCAATCCGAACGTACACGTACTATTGGGCTACAGCGGCGAAGGATATGGCGATCAATACTTAGAATTATCTGGGACAGCTGTTCTTCGTACTGGCGATCAATTAAAAGGACGTATATGGAACGATCACATGAAAGAATGGTTTGACGGTCCAAATGACCCTGAGTATGTTGTTCTGGAAATTACGCCAAACGAAATTCGCTTTATGAATGAAGGCGAAGAAACTCCTCAAACTGTTCAGCTATAATAAAAAAGCGCACACTGTGCGCTTTTTTATTTTCCTACCGCTTCTTTCAATTGAGCTGCTTTTTCTTTTGGAGACGCTGCTAAGCTAATCGCGGTAATAATAGAAACGCCATCTGCACCTGCTTCTACTACTTGTTTGGCATTTTCAGGCGTGATGCCACCGATTCCTACAATTGGAAAGTCAATATTCTGTTTTCGCACTTCTTCAATTAATTTTGTACCTTGCACTGCTTTTACGTCTTTTTTTGTAGAAGTAGGAAAAACAGGTCCCATTCCTACATAATCCGCCCCGTCTTTTATCGCTTGCTGCAGCTCTTGTATATTATGAACAGAGACCCCCACAATTCCTTTTCCTATTTTTTCTCGAACAATATGAGCTTTTTCATCTTCTTGTCCAATATGAACGCCATCTGCTTGTAAACGGATCGCTAAGTCAAGATCATCATTCACAACAAAAGGAACGTTGTGCTGCTGACAAATTTGCTGAAGTTCCTTCGCCAGCTGATATTTCGCTTCTCCTGTTAGGGCACCTTCGCCTTTTTCACGGAATTGAAACACGGTAACGCCGCCTTCAATTGCTTCTTTCAACACTTCTTTCGGATCTTTTGTACAGTTATTGCTGCCCATTATAAAATAAACTTGCAGCAGCTTTTTGATTTCTTCGTTTGTCATTTTCCGGCTCCTTTTAACGTTGATGTACTCTTGCATATGATTCAATATCCTGCCCAGATAAAAGATGAAGCTGATTTAACAGCTCAATTTGAAAGCTCCCCGGCCCTTCTTCACCTTTTTTCGCTGCGGCGATTTCACCTGCCACTCCGTAAAAACTTAAAGCAGCAACGCTTGCCTCGACATATTCTTTTTCTACAGCGGCGAAAGCTCCTATAATTGATGTTAACAGACATCCAGTACCCGTCACTTTCGTAAATAACGGGTGGCCGTTGTCTACTGTATACGTTGTGTTTCCATCTGTGATTACATCTTGTTTACCCGTAATAACAATCACTGTATCTAATTTGTTCGCTGCTTTCTCAGCAAGTTCAATGACGTCTCCTTGCCCTTCTAATGAATCAACGCCTTTAATGAGCCATGACTCGCCTACTACGTTCGCAACCTCAGCAGCGTTACCGCGAATAACGGCAATATTTAACTCTTCTACAAGCTGACGTGCCACTTCTGTACGAAATGGTGTCGCTCCCGCTCCTACAGGATCGAAAATAACCGGCACGCCGTTTTCATTTGCTGATTTTCCTGCTATTCTCATCGCTTCTACTTCTTGAGCCGTCAGTGTACCCATATTTAAGACAAGCGCTCCGGCGATTCGAGCCATGTCAGCCACTTCTTCCTTCGCATACGCCATAACAGGTGACGCTCCTAGAGCAAGCAGTCCATTTGCTGTAAAATTGGTTACCACAACATTCGTAATATTATGAACAAGCGGACTTGTATCTCTTACTTTTTCTAATTGAGCTGAAATTTTACTAATATCCATGTTCTCTCACTCTTTTCATTTAGTTTTAACACTGCAAAAAAAGACAAAAAAGCACTTTGCGCATGCAAGGTGCTTTGGTATGTACTCACATTCCCTGCGCTGGCATTATCCAACAGGTTCAAATGGTCAACAGGCGCCCCTGTACTCTCAGCCTGCCCCGCGCAAGCTCCCATACTATTCTTGTTACGTTTAAAGTTTACTATTAACTTTTTTTATTTGCAACCATTTCACTGTTTTGCCGATAAAATAAAGCTTCGCTATAGGCTGAGTGGTATTGTAAATCTTATAGCTTTACTAAAAGCAGCAGTAAAAGACCTCCGGTAAGCTACTGGAGGTCTTCTATCCCTTAAAAATTCTATCATTTTTTCCTTTTCGTTATTTCTCTTGAATCGCTTGATTTCTCACAGCTGCTTTTCGGTCCTTCCCTGCTCTTAAAGATAAAAGAAAACAAAGCAGCAGTACAAGTGCAGCTGATACGTACGGATAATTAATGTTTATATCAAAGAGAAAGCCTGCTACAACGGGTCCCATAATATTCCCCAGACTTGTATAAGCAGAGTTTAGTCCGGCTACATACCCTTGGTCGTCTTGTGCCATCATCGACATTTGCGTGCTGATTGCCGGACGTAAAATATCTGTTGCTAAAAAGACGATAAATGTCACAACAATAATAAGCCAGTACGTGTGCACAAATAGCGTAAGTAAAATAAAAAGTCCCGTCATCATCAAGCAAAACGAAATCACTCTTTTTTCACCAAACTTATTTAAAATCCAGCCAAAAATCGTAACCTGCACTACAGCCCCTGCAATAGAGCCAAACGTAATAACAAACGCAATATCTTTTGGCGTAAAGCTAAATTTATGATCCACAAATAGTGAAAAGATCGTTTCATAATTGGATAATCCAAACGATGTCACAAAAACGATAATTAAACTTAAAAAATAAGGTTCTTTATAGGAATTCATAAGCTGCAGCAGCAGCCGATCTTCTTTTGGATTCTCATTATTTGAAACAGCATGATTTTGTACAGGACGAGACTCTGGCAAAACAAAAAGCGTAATCACTGCAGCCAAGCCTCCTGCTACTGCGGCCATATAAAACGGTACGCGCATACCGTATTCAGCTAAAAAGCCTCCGATACCGGGCCCGATAATAAATCCTGTTGTAATCGCCGCCGTCACATAGCCCATTCCTTTAGCGCGTTCTTTAGCAGACGTCACGTCCGCTGTATAGGCCATAACAGCAGGCATAATAAGCGCAGCCCCGACCCCGCCTAGCATTCTGGATACAAATAATAAAAGAGGTGTACTCACTGAACCAAAGAACCATTCAGACAGGGCAAAAACAATCATTCCCGCTACAATAATTTTCTTTCTTCCTAACGAATCTGATAACCGCCCCGCTAAAGGTGAAAACAGAAATTGAGTTAGTGAAAACACCGCTACTAAAAGTCCCATCACGCTGCCGTTGATATGAAGCTCCGTCATATATGTTGGCATAATTGGAATAACGAGACCGATTCCCGTAAAGATAATAAAGATATTTAGCATGAGCAGCAAAATCGCCGCTCGATTTCTTAACAATAATGACATATAAACCTCCTGGTTACAAAAATACTGAACGTTCGGTCTATAAAAACACAAAATAATGAGGGATTACTCATTACCGCAATAAGCATCCCCGATTATTTAAGAAGACCTTGCTATAATTCCGTTTAAAAATACATCGATTGCTGAATGGTAAAGCTGCAGGGCATTTTCCGTACTCGTTTTTCGAGACATGCGGCTCATTCCAACAAACAGCCCTTCTAAAATTACTGCAAGCTGCTCTGCATTTTTATGAGAAAACTCGCCTTCATCGATACCTTGTTGCAAAAGTTCGCGATTAAACTCCACGTGTCGTTTCACCATCTCATCAATTCGCTCTTCGATGTCGCTGCCCTTTTCTTCGTTGTTAAAAAACTCATCGGCAGCTTTCGTAAGAGGGTGATTCAAATCATCTAAAATGATTTGCTCCGCTATTCCAAAAAGCTTATCTCTTGTTGTTTTGTAAAGAGACTCTCTTTCTTTCCAGTTTCGTTCCCACTCAAGATTCCATTCGTCTATTAAATAAAGAAAAAGCCCTTCTTTACTTTTAAAGTGATAATAAATATTCCCTTTGCTGCTTCCCGTAGCTTCTACAATTTCCTCAATAGATGTAGCTTTATAGCCTTTTTGAGAAAACAATGCTTTAGCGGCATCTGCCACTTTTCTTTTGGTTTGTTCACTTTGAAGCTTTTTTTTATTCAAGCTATTTCCACCGCCCCGTACATTTATTATTTATACTGAACATTCGTTTTGTATTATCTGACACCTATACTACATAGGAAAAACCTTTTTGTCTAGTGAGAAAACCTAGTTTATACCTTTTCATATGAATCATGACCAAAACAAAGCCTTTTAAAAAGGCCTTGCCTAAAAAGCTTACTTGCTAACAGGATAAATGACAGCTGCTTGCCCGCACAGTTTGCATACAAATAAAAAAATCATCTGCTCCTTCTTTCCTGCCTTTTAATCAGTCAATTTCTTTGTCATAAATACACTGTATGGATCTTCTTTGTAGGTAGAAAACGGTTCGCACTCGTAAAATCCAAAACTGGCGTATAGCTTTCTAGCCGGTTCAAAAGCGCGTGCGGATCCTGTTTCTAAGCTTAAGCGCCGGTACCCTCGTTTTTTTGCTTCATTTATTATGTACTGCAGCAGCTCTCTAGCAATTCCTTTCCGCAAATGGGCGGTAGCTGTTCGCATCGATTTGATTTCTCCGTGGTGCTCATCTAACTCTTTTACAGCTCCGCACCCTGCTAGCTGACTTCCTTCCCACACGCTCCAAAACGTAATATCACGTTGTTTTAAACTTTCAATACCTAGAGCATGAATACTTTCAGGGGGCGAATGTAAGTTCATTCCTTGAAGGTGAGAACTTACTAGTTCAATAACTTCATTGTTCGTTAAATGGTCTTTTGTTATTTTAATCATCTTCTCTTCCTTCCTGCTACTAAGGGGTAGTCAACTACAAACCGACTTATAAATAAATTCACTGTCGACCTTTAAAAATCCTTTTATACACTCCTTTCTTTTTCTCCAGTTATTAAAACCGACTTTGCCAAGCAGATGTTTCATACATTGTTAAACGGAGGTGAAATTCGTTGAAGAAAGTTTTATTTTGTCTTGTCCCTCTTTTGTTTCTATTATCCGCCTGCTTTAGTGATCCTGTTCAAGATGATTTAATCGACTATAACAATCAAGATTTAAAAAAAGCCGCTCAGCTTGAAAAAGAAGCGATTGACGCATACGATTCTGTTACAGGCGCTAACTACACAAGTGACGCTGTTATGTACGATACGATGACGAGTGAAGTCATTCCTACCTATCGTAAATTTGTTGACGAACTGGAAAACATCGATGTAGAAACCGACGATCTTCGAAAGGTTCATGAAGGCTATATAAAGGCTGCCAATACCCAGTATAATGCTTTCATTAAAATTGTCAGCGCTTTAGAAAAGCAGGATCGCAATCTTATTGCTGAGGCAAACGCTATGCTTGATGAAGCACGAAAAGGCATACGCGATTATAATGCAGCTATTAAAAAACTGGCTAAAGAACATGATGTGAAAATTGAAGAACCAAAAACACAGCGAGAAAGCAGCCTATAGTTTTGATGTAAAAAGAAGGTCTCTAAAAATAGTAAGAGACCTTCTTTCGTATGCTGTTTCAATTTCTCCACGTTCGCTAAATGAAGAAGAATATCAGGAAATATTGCTTAACGATGCATAATAAGAGGCAATAATTTCTTCATCTGAATGCGGAATTTCGTTTCCTTTTACAAGCTGAGCGCCGTTAATACAGCCGCTTGTAAGTAAAATAATATCATTCGGCTTTCCTAAAGAAAGCGACTTTAATACGCCTTCTGTTCGAGTAGGAGCACGATGAATATTGCTTGCGCTCGGATTTGAAAAACCTGTCATTACTTGATTTACAATTGCGTTCGGATCATGATGACCTGGGTGATCAACCGTTACGATAATTTCATCAGCTTTTCCTTCAATGGTACGCGCCATTTTAGGCATTTTATTAAAATCTCGAATGCCGATCCCTGCAATCATAACAATCAGCTGGTTATACTCCATCTTTTTTACTTCTTCTACTAAACGAGTAAGGGCAACAGGCGTATGAGCATAGTCTAAAATCACTTTTTGGTTATTCGGACCTTCTATCACTTGAAATCGCCCTTCTGGACTTTCCAATTGAGGAAGCACGCTAATAATATCCTCAATGTGGTATTCAAAGTGAAGAGCTGTACCAATGGCCGCTAGCACGTTAGCAATGTTGTAATCGCCATATACTGGCACTGCTACTTTGTATGATTGTCCTTTATAAAGTAAATCAAAGAAAGAGCCCCCTTCTTTGACAGTAATGTTTTTTGCTTGCAGAGTTGCCTCCGCATTATTTAATAAGCTATACGTGACTTTAGGGCCTTCAAATAGCCTGCTTAAGTCTTTACCCATGTCCTGATCATCTATATTAATAACGGCATGTTTGGCCTGTTGAAATAATTTCATCTTGCATTTTTTATAGTGCTCAAACGTTTTATGATACTCTAAATGCTCTTCCGATAAGTTTGTGTGAATCGCTACATCAAAATAGATATTTTCTACTCGCTGCTGATCAATCGCAATTGAAGATACTTCCATCACTGCCGCTTCATCGCCTCTTGTATACAAATCATAAAAAATCTTATGCAAGTCTACCGATTCAGGTGTTGTAGGCGTACTTTTTTTATAAACTAACTTCTTCTTTGATGACCAAATGCCGGTCGTTCCAATCGATCCTGTTGGCAGTTTTAAAAGAGTTAAAAGCGACCTTACGTAAGCTGCTACGGTTGTTTTGCCATTTGTACCTGTAACGCCAATTGTCTCAATTTTTTCATCCGTATAATCAAAATACATTTTAGAAAAAGACGCCATTACTTTGCGAACGTCGTCAACAGCTAAAAACGTACAGTGAGAATAATGAGTGCTTAAAAGACGCAGCTCCTCAATACTTGTCCCAAAGACTGCTACGGCTCCTCTAGCTATCGCTTCTTTAATATATTGATGTCCGTCTTCGTTTTCACCTTTTATACTAAAAAATACTGATCCGTCGTGAACCTGCTTTGAATGATATGTGAGATGGTTGATCGTTTGAGATGCAGGCCCAAAAATATGTTTAATTGATAAGTTCGTTACTGTATTAAAGTGGATGTTCATAGCTATTCCTCACAGTGTATAAATTTTATTTTTAATATGTTCTAAAATCCCTTAAATACTCTTTGAAGGGTATTTTTTCTTTATCTCCATTTATAAAGAACTTTCTACAATTCAATCTTTTTATTTTGCTTTCATGTGTAGAACGAAAATAAAGAAAAGACGGATCACTATTTTTTAAAACTAAAATCATGTAAAATATGGGTGAACTGTGTATATCATACCAGCAGCAAAAGCGAAGTATTGTAGTAAAATATTCCCCCTACACGTACGAAACGAAACCATTCTTTAAAATAAAATAATTTCATAGAGTAAATTGAACCATGATAAATACTTGAAAGTGGGGTAACAAAGATTACTGTATTAATCGGTCCCTCCCTTTGCAAAATAACAAAGAAAACATCATAATAAAAGATGCGCATCACAGCGTGAATGACTCTGCTTTGAAAGGATGGACTACAGCAAATGACGCGTTCTCTTTTAGCGATTGAACCACTTCCTCTTTCGTTTTATCAACAGCCTACGCTTGAATTAGCTCAGTCGCTGTTAGGATGTCTTCTTGTTCACGAAACGGCAGAAGGAACTGCATCTGGTTTTATTGTAGAAACAGAGGCTTACAAAGGGCCATTGGATCGAGCAGCTCATAGCTTTAACAACCGGCGCACAAAAAGGACGGAGGTAATGTTCGGTCCTCCTGGTCATGCTTATACTCATACGATGCATACGCATTGCTTACTCAATGTCGTAAGCAGCGACATCGATTGTCCAGAAGGCGTCCTCATTCGAGCTATTGAGCCCTTTAGCGGAAAAGATTTGATGAAAACTAGACGTCGAGGGATGGAAAATGAAATAAATTGGACAAACGGTCCTGGGAAACTAACAAAAGCACTAGGGGTTTCAATGGATTTGTACGGTCATGATCTAACCAGCTCTCCTCTTTATATTGCTCGTGGCTTCACTCCTCCAGCGATTTCCGCCGGGCCTCGCGTTGGCATTGATAATTCTGGTGAAGCGAAGGATTACCCTTGGCGCTTTTGGGTTACCAATCACCCTTTTGTATCGAAATTCAGGTGAACAAAAGGCAAATGATTTATTAACGAAAATAAAAGAAGCACCTCTTTTTAGAGATGCTTCTTTTTGCTTACGCCCACCACATTTGTGAGGGAGTTTCTTCAATTAATACACTTTGTAAGTTTGTAACCGCGCGTTTAAATCCTTCTTCAATCGACATGATTGGATCTTCGTGCTCAATGCTGACTACATAATCGTATCCGTATGTGCGAAGTGCACTCATCATATCAGACCACTCTTTTACATCATGTCCGCATCCTACGGATCTAAACGTCCATGCACGCGTTTGGACTTCTCCGTATGGCTGCATATCCGTCAGTCCATACATGTTAATATTATCCTGGTCCAAGTACGTATCCTTTGCATGGAAATGATGAATCGCATTTTCTTTTGCTAAAATTTTAATAGCTCCTACCGGATCAATTCCTTGCCACCATAAATGACTTGGATCAAGGTTAGCGCCAATCGCTGGACTTGTTTTTTCGCGAAGCTTTAGGAGCGTATACGGAGTATGAACTAAAAATCCACCGTGAAGTTCTAAACCAATTTTTACATTATGCTCCTCCGCTAGTTCTCCAATTTCTTTCCAATAAGGAACAAGCTTATTTTCCCACTGCCAATTCAATACGTCTCCATACTCGTTAGGCCAAGGAGTAACAGGCCAGTTTGGGTACTTCGCTTCTTCGTGATCTCCTGCTGTTCCAGAGAAGCAGTTAACCACTGGAACATCTACTAATGATGCTAGTTGGATGGTCTTGCGAAGCGTTTCGTCAGATTCTTTTGCAAAACTTGCCTCAGGTGAAATAGGATTGCCGTGGCAGCTAAATGCGCTGATTGTAAGTCCGCGGTCTTTTATCTGTTTCATATATGCTTCTCTTTTTTCTTCATCTTCAAGCAGCTCATCTAGCGGACAATGACTGTTTCCCGGATAGCCGCCCGTTCCGATTTCAACAGCATGAAGGCCTGCTGCTTTTACTTTATCTAACATCTCTTCAAAAGAAAGATCCGCAAATAAGACCGTGAATACTCCAAGTTTCATTTTAATTTCCCCCTGTGCGATATATTTCGTCAATAATAGCTGAGACTTGAAGCGCTTCTTGTGGCTTTACCACTAATTCAGCATTTCCTTTACACGCTTCAACGAAATTTTTAGCCTGACTTAAGCTGTAATCATCTTCTCCATCTATCCAAGGTGACGTGCTGTTCATGAGCATACCGTTTTTAGACGTGTATAGTTCAAACGGAAACACGCTTAAACCGCCCTCTACCCCTGATATGCTTACGT
Source organism: Priestia aryabhattai B8W22 (assembly GCF_000956595.1). Classification (GTDB taxonomy): domain Bacteria; phylum Bacillota; class Bacilli; order Bacillales; family Bacillaceae_H; genus Priestia; species Priestia aryabhattai. Next base: position 163,195 of record NZ_JYOO01000003.1, read on the forward strand.
GCTCTTCATCATCTTCGATGTTAGCAGCCCAAGAAGTTTCTAAAAGAAGCGACGCTCCATTTTCAAATTTAATATAGGCTGTTACATGATCATCCACGCTGAATGATTCATGATCAAATGTTCCCCATTGATTTACTTGGTTAGGCGTTTTACTCAGGTCATTATATGTACTTCCCAGTACTTCAGTATGCTTTGGGTTTCCCATTAGCCAAAGGGTTAAATCAAGCAAATGGCAGCCGTAATCAATTAAGCTGCCTCCTCCTTGAAGATCTTTGTTCGTAAATACCCCCCAACCGGGAACCTTTCGCCGACGCATTGCTCTGACACGTGCAACTAATGGTCGCCCTACTTCTGTCATCATTTTTTTCGCAGCCTGTGCTTCTTTCATGAATCGGTAATGATACGCAATCGCTAACTGCTTACCTGATTCTCTAGCAGCGGCAAGCATTTCTTCACCTTGCTCTTTAGACATCGCCATTGGCTTTTCACATAGGACGTGAACGCCTGCTTTTAGCGCTTCTACTGCAAACTCGGCGTGAAATTTATTCGGTGTACAAATACATACAGCATCCACTTCTTTAAACATATCTTTGTAATCAACAAATACGTGAGGGATATTATGCTCATTGGCTACCTCTGTGGCTCTTTCACTATTAATATCGCTAAGCCCCCAAATCACACATTCATCACCCAGTTGTTTGAATGCCGGGATATGCCTGCTTACAGCAATCCCTCCTGCTCCGATTATGCCAATTCTCACGTTTTTCACCTCTTACACGCGCGTAATTTGTTTCGTTTGACTTGATTTTAAAGCTGCTAAAATAACAGCAAGTGATTTTAATCCTTCTTCACCAGGAACAGGAGACTCTTTATCTTCTGCAACTGCATCTACAAATTGTTCAATGACGTGAGAATTACTTTGTCCGCCTTCATCGTTCGACTGGATTTTTCCTAATTCATAGTTCACCACTTCACCGGTTGCATATTGTGCAACTAATGAATACGTCGGATCGTCTTCTAAACGAAGAATCCCTTTCTCTCCGTAAACAATCGTGGAGTTATCTTCTTTTCCATTGTAAGCCCAGCTTGCCGCAAGCGTCCCGATAATCCCGCTTTCCGTTTTTAATACGCACACAGCATTGTCGTCTACATTTGCAAAGTCTTTTGCATTGCTTTCCACAAATGCACCGACTTCTACAATTTCTTCACTCAATATGTAGCGAAGCATATCGGTTTTATGAACGCCTAAATCCCCCATAGCTCCAATAAACGCTTCGTCTTTTTTGAAGAACCAGCTGTCTTTTCCGTCCACGCTCCACCCCTCAGGGCCACCGTGGCCAAAAGCCGTACGGAAACTATAAATTTTACCGATTTCCCCTTTTTCAATAAGTTCACGAGCTTTTTGATGAGAAGCTACAAAGCGCTGATTATGTCCGATCATTAGTTTTTTACCGTTTGTTTTTGCTGCTTCAATCATTGCTTTCGCTTCTTCTTCTGATGTTGCCATCGGCTTTTCACACAGAACATGAACTCCGCTGTTTAACGCTGCAACCGAAATAGGCGCATGAAGATAATTGGGCGTACACACGCTCACTGCTTCCACTGTACCGCTTGCTAAAAGTTCTTCATAGTTTGTGTACGCTTTTACACCGTACTGCTGTGCTACGCTGTTTGCACGTTCGGTGTTTATATCGCAAACGGCTACTAATTCTACTAGTTCATTCATCTTATATTCTGGTAAGTGACGGTGTTGCGCAATGCTTCCACACCCAATAACGCCAATTTTTACTTTTGCCATCTTTCCTATCCCCTTTGCTTAAGCATTATTAATTAGTTTTTAACAGCGATTGATTCAAGCGGTTGCGCATTGCCGTAAACAGGACGTTTTCTCTCTGCTGGCTTCGCCCATTTAATAGCATTCATAATGACACGCTGAATGTCTTTGTTATGGTATGTTGGATATGTTTCATGTCCAGGTCTGAAATAAAATACTTTTCCGTTTCCGCGTTTGTACGTGCAGCCGCTTCTGAAAATTTCTCCGCCTTCAAACCAGCTTGTGAAAATCAGTTCATCAGGTGCTGGAATATCAAAGTGCTCTCCGTACATTTCTTCGCGCTCCAGCTCGATAAATTCACCAATACCTTCCACAATCGGATGGCTCGGTTCTACTACCCACAAGCGCTCTTTTTCATCTGCTTCACGCCATTTTAAGTCGCAGCTTGTGCCCATCAACGTTTTAAAAATCTTAGAAAAGTGACCTGAATGTAAGACAATAAGCCCCATACCGTCCAGCACGCGCTGCTTTACTTTCTCAACGATGTCATCTTTTACTTCGTCATGCGCTAAATGACCCCACCATACTAAAACATCCGTTTGATTTAATACTTCTTCTGTCAACCCGTGTTCTACTTCGTCTAATGTTGCTGTGTGCGTGCGAAACCCTCCTTCTTCTAAAAAAGAAGCGATGGCACCGTGGATGCCTTCAGGGTAAATTTCTCTTACAACCGGATTTTTCTGTTCATGACGATTTTCATTCCATACTGTAACGTTAATCATTTTCATATCCCCTTTTTTTGTGAATGCTAACTTATATCCCCTTTTTTGATAAATGCTAAACTTGGGTTAACCGGTTAACTTACTGTGGTTCACTCGCGCTTAGCAGTCGAATCTCGAATAATAAGTTCAACCGATAATTTTACATGTTGCAGCGTGCTGAAACGGTGTTCAATTGCTTGAATAACAGACGTCGCGGCGACGACTCCTTTATTAAATACATCTTGACGAATGGTTGTTAGACTTGGAGATGCATAGCTACTAAAGGTTATGTCATCAAACCCTACGATTGAATATTCCTGCGGAATTTTTTTCCCCTTTTCTTGCAGTGCTTTCATAATTCCAAGCGCCAGCGTATCAGAGGATGCAAAAACTGCCCGAATATCCTTATGATCTTGCAGCAGCTTGTTCCCTAAATTGTAACCGTTATCAAACGAACTTTCGTTCACTTCAAAAACAAACGTCTTTGATGGTGTAATGCCCGCTTCTTTTAATGCTTTCTCGTAGCCTATATACCTCTTTTTATCTACTGGACTATTGACGAGGTGATGAGCAACAAAGGCAATTTCTTTGTGTCCCAAACTCACTAAATGTGTTGTAGCTAGATATCCTCCATACTCATCGTCTACAGAAATATGATGATAATCACGTTCGTACCTTTCGTATGTATCTACTAGCACAATCGGATTCGATAACGCTTTCATTTTTTCATACAATCGATGCGGGAAGGCTCCTAAAAACAGAAGACCATCAATATTTCTCGTCCGAATCCATTTTAGGCAATCAGCTGGGCTACTCACTCCGGATATGACTAGATCATAACCATGCTTACGGATTACATATTCAATTCCACTAATCATTTCACTGTAATAATGGTTATCTTTAAATATAGTAGAAAGTGAATCATCTGTAAGCGGGAACATCACGCCAATCATATTTGACTTTTGTTTCGAAAGACTAACGGCGGTTAAATTGGGTTCGTAGTTTAATTCTTTTACCGCTGTTAAAATTCGCTCTTTTGTTTCATCGGATACTTTGTTAATTCCGTTTAAGACGTAAGATACTGAAGCTGCAGACACTCCTGCATGCTTTGCTACATCACGAATCGTTATCTTTTCTCCCATAAAATCTCTCCAGTTAAACGGTTAACTATTTACTCGTTCATTATAATTCACTCCTTTATTATCAGTCAACGTATTTTTCAAATTATCTGTTAACTATTATAATATCTTCCTAGATTGGTATGTTTTAAGCAGTGACAAGATGTATTGACACCTGTTAATCTTTGAAACGTACATATAAAGTTCGGTGCACAGCACGCACCGATCCGTGATAAAAGGGGCGTTCAAAAGGATTTCAGGAGGTACTTACTTTATGTTTAAGAAACTAGCAATTATTGGAGCACTAGCAGTTCCTATGTTCGGCATGAGTCACGGGGCAAATGCCGCTGAAACAACCCATCGCGTAAAAGCCGGCGAGACTCTTTACAAGATTGGCGCTGAATACGGCGTTACGGTTCAACAGTTAAAAGAAGCGAATCACAAATCTACCGACTCTATTAATGCAAATGAAACATTAACAATCCCTAACTCTATTAGCGAAAGCGATAAAGAATTGTTAGCTCGCCTTGTACAAGCTGAAGCAAAAGGCGAACCTTACGCTGGCAAAGTGGCTGTAGCAACAGTCGTTTTAAACCGCGTGGATAGCGATTCTTTCCCAAACTCTATTCATGATGTTATTTATCAAGGCACACAGTTTACACCTGTACAAAACGGTGAAATTATAAAGCAGCGGATGCTGAAGCAAAAAAAGCTGTAAATGAAGCACTAGCGTTTAGGGGTCAAGGAAAAGGTTCGTTATTCTTCTTTAATCCAGATAAAACAAGCGACCAATGGCTTCGTCAAAAACAGGTTACGATTACAATCGGAAATCACGTTTTTGCAAAATAAACAAAAAAAGCACTCAGAGGAGTGCTTTTTTTAATATGCAACAAGTAAGCTTAATAGAACAGCTATAATAATAATCGGCAATACGTATTTAACTAGAAAGAACCATGCGTTAAATAATTTAGCACCTTTTGTGCTTCCTGAAATAAACTCTTCGTACACAGCTTCTTTTTTCATTTTAAATGTCACAAAAATCGCAATGGCTAAACTCCCAAGAGGCAGCATTAAGTTGCTCACAAAAAAGTCAGCTACGTCAAATATACTTCTGCCAAAAAGTGAGACATGTTTTAATACACCAAACGAAAGCGCTGATGGGATACCTACTACAAACACAAGAATCCCTGATAGAGAAGCGTAGCGAGTTCGTTTTGTCTGATCGTCTTTGGTTAAAGCAGCTACGATAATTTCCAGCAGTGAAAAAGCAGACGTAAGCGTAGCAAATAGAAATAAAATTAAAAACAGTGCTAAAAAGACGGTGCCAAACGGCATTTTCTCAAATACTGTTGGCAAGACAACAAACAAAAGTCCAGGTCCTTCGGTTGGCTTTAATCCGAATGAAAAAACAGCTGGAAAAATAGCCAAGCCCGCCAGCAGCGAAACAAACAAGTTCAAAATAGCAATGGTGCCTGCAGAACGCGGCAAGCTTACTTTTTTCCCTAAATAAGAGCTATATGTCACCATGCAGGATAATCCCACGCAAAGCGAGAAAAACGACTGACCGAGCGCATAGAGAACAGATGACCCTGTAATGGCTGAAAAATCCGGTTTTAAAAAGAATTTCACCCCCTCCATAGCTCCGTCCAATGTTAAAGAGCGAACCACGATAATGATAAAACAGATAAATAACAGCGGCATCATGTATTTATTAGCACGCTCTATTCCTTTTTGTACGCCTTTTGAAATAACAAACACTGTAATTAATAAAAACAGCGCCTGTGCACCTAATACCACGTAAGGTTGGCTAATGACGGCATTGAACAACGGGCCGTACTCTTTTCCGCTTAGCATACCGGTTACGCTCATAATCGTATATAAAATCACCCAGCCGCCAACGACGCTGTAAAAGGAAAGTAAAATGACACAGCTTAGTACTCCAAGCCGGCCAATCCATACCCAAGCGGACTTTGGGGCAATTGCCTTATAAGCACTAATCGCTTCTTTTCCCGTATGTCTTCCAATGATAAATTCTGCCAACAGAAGCGGCAATCCAATAAAAATTGTAAATAAAATAAACAACGCAAAAAATGCTCCACCGCCACTGGTTCCCGTTACGTATGGAAATTTCCATATCGCTCCTAGACCAATTGCTGCCCCAGCAGATGCTAAAATAAAACCGAGGCGTGAAGACCACTGATTTCCTTTACTCATATAATGTTACTCTCTCCTCTTCTAAACTCAAAACTCACCTGATTAGTACTGTACCATAAATGCAGAAGAAAATCATTCCCGTTTTACTTTTTTCTATAAAACGATATCTATATAGAATAGAAAAAATGAAGAAGCAGCTGCTTCTTCATTTTAGGTTTGATGTTTCTATTCAGACATTATTCTCTGTACGATGATTCGTCTCCGCGGTAGGCTTCTTGATTTGATATTTCTTCAATATGCATATGCCCTTCTCTCTCTAAACGAAGAACCGTACGCTCTGCATCTTCATAGCTCTCGCATGTCACTTGTTTATATTCCATATCATCTTTATCCGTGTAAGCAACTAAATATGTTTCCATTTTAACTCCTCCTATATAACCTATATGTAACGTATTTTGCCTTTTTCGTTTATTTCTAAACATATAGGCTCCAAACATAATGCCTAGCATAGTATAATAGCGGAACTTCAATTTAAAAAGTTGAATTTTTCATTATGCACCGATGCAACATGGAGGTTACGCTTATGACATTTATTTTATCATTCGTACCAATTGTTGTTCCTTTTGGTATTTTAATTATCTTAATTGCTTTTACAGCTGCTTTTTTACAATCAAAAGAGCATCATAAAAAGCTCTAGCTTACAAAAGCTAGAGCTTCTTTTTAAAAACGTCTATAGCGTTTAATCAATCCCACAATAATGGCAATTGCTAATAAAACAACTGAAATGATGACAGTAATGACAATTAGCTGATTTCCACTTTGCTTCACTGCAATGGCAATATAAGCCCAAATAAAAACAAGCGGATAAACAGCGTCTCGGTTTTTTAATGTAAACACAATGCCCAGCGCAGCTCCTACCAGCAGCATAATAATCGTCCATGCTAACTCGTTTAAGCCAAGCAAGTGCTGTATTCCATTTGCTTGAAATACAACAAACACATTGACAATAGTCGCAACAGAAATCCATCCAAGATACAGAGAAATCGGCAGACGCATAAACCATGTCGTCATTCGAGAATGCTGAATAATGGAATACACAATCATTAATGTGCCTAGAATAAAGAGCATAACTAAAAGAGATAACTTATAGTAATCGTTTTGGAAAATAAAGATCCACGCACTATTTAACAAACAGTTTAGAGAAAACCAAATGCCGATACGTGCATATATTTCCTTTTGATCTTCTCTTGCAAAAAATTGGCGTATAACCCAAATGGTTAATAATAAATAAATAACGCCCCAGATAGCAAAGGCATAACCCGCTGGTGTAAACAACGTAGGAACTTGCGCAGAAGCTTCTCCCGTTGTTTTGCCTCCTATTGGAATAGCATTTGCTAAATAATTCACAAGCAGTGTAATAGCCAAGCCTACTGTATTTAATACAGCATACAAACGAAATTTCGCCATTTTGTTCTCTCCTTTCTTCTATTTATATGGGAATGTTTCGGAGACGAAAACGGCTCTTCCCTTCATTAATACCTCTTCTTCCCTAAAAATATGCATTTTTAAACAAAAATGATTAAAAATAGCTTCAAGATGCTACCTCTTTAAGAGATAAAAACCGTTAGGGAACAATTTTCCATAACGCTTTCTATTTTTCAGAATATATGGTAAGTTAAACATAGACTAATAGGAAGTCCACTAGGGGTGCCGACCGGCTGAGACAAGTTTTCTTGATCCCTTTGAACCTGATCTGGCTCATACCAGCGTAGGAAAGTGGCAATGTTCAGTTTTGTACTGTCCTTTGCCACTCCGTTTACAAACGGAGTGTTTTTTATTTCCTTTATGTGCTTGTTTGTGACTTCCTCATATTAAAGGAGGATTTTGATGTCATTTTCGTCTCACTTAAGACAAGAAGCAAATTATATTTACGAAGCAATTTTTAACCATCCTTTTATTACAGGAATTGCTGAAGGAAACGTGCCAAAAGAAGCGCTTATTCACTACGTTTCTCAAGATTACGAATACTTAACAGCATTTGTACGCATTTACGGCGCTGCTTTAACAAAATGCCGCACGCGTACCGAAATGGAAGCCTTTAATGCCGGCATTTCTACGGTATTACATAGTGAAGTACACCCTCACAATAATTTTTGTGAAGTAGCAGGCGTACGCTATGAAGACCTTCACACTGAGGCTCTTTCACCAACGGCCAGCCACTACATTAACCATATGACAAGCGTTGCGCATACAGGCAGCTTAGCGGAAATCATTGCCGTGCTTCTTCCATGTCCATGGACGTACGTTGAAATTGGCCAGCGGATTACAGAACAAGTAAATCCATCTCCTTCTCATCCTTTTTATGAATGGATTCAGTTTTATAATAATGAAGAAATGAATAGCACAACACAATGGTTTTGTAACAAGCTTGATGAACTTGCCGAACAAGCTACTGAAGAAGAACGTAATCGTATGAAAGATCACTTCATCAAAAGCTGTGAACTGGAGTATTTATTTTGGGAAATGGCGTATACGCAGGAAAAATGGCCGCTTTCTCAGCTTTCACTTTCAAAATAACGAAAAAGCCTCCTATCAGGAGGCTTTTTATTTCAATAATTTTTTGATCATTTTCAGGTTTTGTTTCTCCGAAGGATAGCGGAATGACAAATCAAACTTGGTTGTTTGAGACAACATGCTTTTAAAATGAGAAAATGTCTGAAAGCTGTCTTTTCCATGATATTGACCCGTACCGCTTTCTCCTACTCCGCCAAAGGGTAAATATGGCGTAGCGATATGCATAAGTGTATCATTTATGCAGCCTCCTCCAAATGAAAGACGCTCCGTTATGACGTTTTGTACATCTTCACTTTCTGTAAACAAGTAAAGAGCGAGCGGCTTAGCTTTTTCTTGAACTTTATGAATAACTTCGTCTAGCGTTTCGTATTCAATCATAGGAAGAATAGGCCCAAAAATTTCTTCTTGCATAACATCTGATGTCCAGCTTACTTCACTTAACACCGTAGGTTCTATTGTGAGCGTGCTTTTATTGTACCCGCCTCCAACTATAGCGTTTCCGTCTTTTAAAAACTCAATTAGCCGAGTAAAATGGCGCTCACTGACAATACGGCCGTAGCGGTCGCTTTCAAGCGGATTACTACCGTAAAATTGAGAAATTGCTTCGCGAAGTTTTTTCACCAGCTGCGCTTTTACCTTTTTATGCACGAGCAAATAATCAGGAGCAACACACGTTTGGCCTGCATTCATTCCTTTGCCAAACATAATTCGCTTCGCTGCAAGATCTAGGTTTGCATCTTCATGTACAATGCACGGACTTTTCCCTCCTAGCTCAAGCGTGACGGGAATAAGCTGCTTCCCTGCTTCTTGCATAATAATTTTCCCTACATTTACACTTCCCGTAAAAAAAATATAATCAAGCGGCTGTTTTAAAAGCAGGCTTGTGGTTTCTACAGCTCCTTCAATCACCGTCACAAATGCTGGATCAAAAGCCTCAGCTAGTAATTCTTGTATAACGCGAGATACGCTAGGCGTTAATTCAGAAGGCTTAATAATAGCCGTGTTCCCAGCGGCAATCGCTCCTACTAAAGGAGATAGCGCTAATTGAAACGGATAGTTCCACGGAGCAATAATTAACGCGACTCCATACGGTTCAGGAACAATTTTCCCTTTAGAGCCCACATGTGTTAAAGCGGTTTTTACTTTTTTAGGCTTCATCCATTTTGCTAAATGTTTAAGCGTAAACCGAATTTCCTCTAGTAAAATCCCAATTTCCGACGTGTAGGCCTCTACTTCAGATTTATTTAAATCTTGTTTTAAAGCATCCATAATTCTCTGTTCATTTTGTTTGACTACGTCTCTGAGCTTATTCAGCGCTTGAATGCGACTGTTGATACTCTTTGTCTTTTGCGCATAGAAATACTGCTTTTGTGTAGAGACAATATGCTCAATGACCGTTTCATCTGTGATATAGAATTGCTCGTGGTTCATTCCTTTCATCTCCCTATAAACATTCGGCTTCAACTGTAGCAAGCAAGCTTTTTAATAGCTCAACTGCCTCGTTTAAAGCTAATGAATAATATCTCTGCGTTCCTTTTTGCTCAATTTGCACAAGCTTTTGATCGCGTAAAATTTTCAAATGATGAGAAATTGCCGGTCGTGATAGAGTAGACTCGTTTGCAATTTCATTAACGGTTAAAGGCTCTTTTTCCGCGAGCAGCAAAATAATATCTTGTCTTGCTGAATCACTTAGAGCCTGAAAAATAGGAATGCTGGCACGAAATAACTCCACTGCTTTTTCACTCATAAATATTCTCCTTTATTTAATTTCTTGTGTTCTGCGGACAACGGATGAAAGCCACTTTCTTGGTACAAAGCGTGGGATGAACGTAGCAAGACGAAAATGTACGCCTGGTATGATAACCGTCTGCCCTTTCATAAATTTTTTATAGCCAACTTTAACAACTTCTTCTACATCCATTGCACCGCTTTGAAAAAGCTTGGAGTTGCTTAGCTGGGCTCGGTCGCTAAAACCAGTTTTAGTTGGACCCGGGCATAGAGCGCTTACCGTTACATTGGTACCTTTTAATTCATTTTCAAGAGCCTCTGTGAAAGATAATACGTACGCTTTTGTTGCGTAATATACCGTCATAAGCGGACCCGGCATAAATGCAGCAACGGACGCAATGTTTAAAATTTTCCCGTAATTTCTTTTGACCATATCGGGTAAAAATAATTTTGTTAAATGAGTTAATGATCGGATATTTAAGTCAATCATGTTTAACTCTTCGTCTAAAGCTGTTTCAACAAATTTACCGTATAGCCCAAAACCTGCATTGTTCACTAAATAATCAACGTGCATTTCTTTATTTTTAAGTTCTTCATACAGTGACTGTATCTCTTCTTCTCTTGATAAATCCTTTACAACCGTTATCACTTCAATATTGTAAGTAGATTTTAAATTTTCTCGAATAGCTCTTAGTTTATCAGCGCTTCTGGCAACTAAAATTAAAGAATGGCCATCCTTTGCAAATCGATAAGCTAACTCTTTACCTATTCCTCCCGACGCACCGGTGATGAGCGCATAATGCTGTGACATAGTGTTCACTCCTTATGTTTATATGTTCAAGAACTTAAACATTTAAACTTATCTTATAGGATTCATTTTTTCCCGTCAACTGTTTTCTATACTCTCTTGCCCTTCTCTATTTTAATTTTTTCCATTCGCGCATTTCTGTACATTTTTTTACAAAATATGCGTTTTCTTTACATAGAAGGCTAATGTCGTCTAGTTTTGACAACCTTTGTCACCTAGCAGGAAAACAAGTGAAGATATGGTGAATACAACATACAACAAATAATCCATTACATAGTTGGATGAAAATAGATAAGGGAGGAAATGAAAAATGATGGAGACATATACAATTAAAAAAGTAAGTGATCAATTAGAGGTAGAAAAGAAAACGTTAAAACAATGGGAAAAATTATTGGGCAGCTATTTAACAATTGAACGAGTAGATGGGGCCCGTGTCTATACAGAGGAACAAATTGAATTATTTAATGATATTAAACAGCTGTTTGATGAACAATGTACGTTAGATGAAGTGAAAGAATATGTTCAGCTGCTGATAAAGGAACAAGAAGAGCAGGAACATTTAGTGATGGAATCAGAGGCAGCGGTTTCAAAAGAAGAAGAACCAGCAAAGTTGAAAACTGCTAAAAAAGAAAACGTCATTGATTTCCAAGAACACTCCAATAAACAAATGAAGCAAGAAAAGAAAAAAGCTGCTGAAAAGCAGGAAAGCGTTTCAGAGAATAAGCAAGAGAAGACCCCTCCTATACCTGAAGCGCGATTAGCTACTGAAGAAGAAAAGCAGGCTATTTCGGCTTCTATTGAAGAACAAAAGCCAAACGACCTTGTCGTGAATGAAAAAGAGCTGCTTCAAGGGGAACTAGTAGAAGCTGTTCGCCGCTATGAAGATGTGTTTGAAGTACTTGATACGTTTAAAGCTGATTTGTTAAAAGAAATGCGAGAAGGAATGCGAAATGAAGTTCGGGAAGAAATTGTCGGAGAAGTAAAAAAAGAGCTTGAAAAAAGTGCTACTCAAACTGTAGAAATGGTGGAATCGGTCGGGGCATATATCTCTGAGTCTTCAGAACGCAGCGCAAGAGATGTAGAAAATATGTCTAAAAAAATTATCCGTTCTAACGAAAAATCGTTTGATGAGGTCACTTCTTTGATTGAAGATTATTCAACAATTGCGGAAGAAAAAACAGAGGATATGCGCCTGTTCATGAAAGATGTCATGGAGAATGCGGATGAATCCTCTAAAGAAATGCAGTATTTATTAGACCGATTCTCAAGCAATTCTACCGTTGCGATGAATCAAGTAAAATTTATGGTTGAAAAATTAAACAATTCTTCAACTAATACGACAGAAGAGCTTCGTGATCTAATTGATTCGATGAATGAAGAACGAGTCTATTATTTGAAAGAAATGGAGAAAGAACGTAAGCTTCATCGTCAAAGCGTAGCTGAACGCGAAGAAATGTTTAGTGATTTTGTCCAAACCTTTAGACAAACCGCCGCTGCTGATATGAAGCGAAAACGGAAGTGGTGGAAGCTGTTTCTCTCCTGAAAACACCGGCCCTATGGTAATAGGGCCGGTGTTTTTTGATGGTAACACTAGTAGTTTGTCTGTACGAAACGTTAAGGTAACCTATGCTGACGAGACGTTATACTTTGAAAAACATGATAGCCGCTTACCGATACGCCTATAGTTCCCGCTCCCGGAAACACTGTATCTCCGCACAGCCACAGCCCTTGTAAGCCAGATCGATGCGAAATGCTGTTGAACAAAGCATGATCTAACGTTTGCGGAAAGCCTCCCACTCCGCCGTTTGGGCGAGAAGTGAACCTTTCCCATGCTTTAGGAGCTCCTGAAATTTGATGCTCTGCTTCTTCAATGTTAGGAATGATGGTTTTAATTCCTGCCATCATTTTTTTCTCAAGAACTTGTTTTTGAACATCATAGGCTTCTTTGTTACGCCACTTGCTAAGCTCAATGTGAGTAGACGCTGTAATTGTACGCTTGCCTTGAGGCGCGCGAAAACGATCGTCAGGATGAGACACGGAGATAAATAAATGATTTCCTTCCGTCATCTCGCCTTGTTCGGATTGAAGCACTTGCTGAAACAACTCTACCTTCTGCGGCAAATCTCCTTCATCAATCGCAACATACATCGAAAACGTTCCCCACTGCGGAAGCTCGCTTTTTTCTTTGATCCGCTTATGGATATGTTGGTAATCTTCATCATGCAGTAAAGACTTTAAGCTTTGAATTGGCGCGTTGCATACAACGTCTGAAGCACTGTAGCGGTTACCTCTATGATCATGCACTATCCACTCGTCGTTATCACGCTCTATCTTTACTGCTTTCCTTCCTAGAATCGTTTTTCCTCCGTTGGCTTTAATCGATTTTTGCAGGGCTTCTGCGACTTTGTATAAGCCACCCTTCACGTAGAAAGCTCCTTCGTGATAAATATCCAACGCTAGACATCCGATAAGCATTGAACAGTTCTCACTCGTTGTCTGCATGCTGTCTATTAATTGACCATCAACAAAATGAAGAAAGTCCGTTTCGTCTAGTAAGCTGTGTTTTTTTAGTAAATGACTAAACGATCGATGAAAATAAGGTAATAACTTCACAGACCCAAGATTTAACGAACTTACCAGCCGACTCCACTCACCGACTGTCAGAGGAGGAAGAACCGGCAGCGGCCGCATGAGCTTGCGAATTTCTTTTGCAACTCTAAAAATACTTTCATAGAAGCTCCTAATATTCTTCGCTTTATGAGGAAATTGTTTTTGAAGATAGGAAATATGCTGATGCCGGTCTTGATAATAAATCAGTGTACGATGAGGAAGATGAACTTTCATGATTTTCTCAAGAGAAATCTTTTCAATTTCTAGGCCAAGGTACGTGCTGATTCGCTCATGTATCCCTCCGCGCTCAAAGCCCATTCCAAGCGTCGCTCCAACAGGAAATGTATAAAGATGGCGCTGGAATTTCCCGGCACAGCCTCCCCACTCTCGAGAAGCTTCTAAAACCGTCACTTCATAGCCATGCTTAGCTAAAAGCGCTCCGGCTGTTAACCCACCTATTCCTCCGCCTATTACAACAACTTGCTTATGCATATTTTCACCTTCTTTAGCTCTTTCTTCTATTGTGCAAAAAAAAGAAGCTCACCGCAATTTAGAAGCGGCTCGTTACTGAAATAAAAAAGCCGTGAATGATCTCACAGCTTTTTGGCTTATTTTGTAACCACTCCACAAATAATTCGATCTCCTGAGTTTCCTGAAGGGTCCGTTGTGTAATCGTCGACTTTGTCATGTATCACTAATGCCGACCCATCCATATCCAAAAGAGAATTCGGCTTTCCTTCTTGCAGCGTGACGAGAGAAGCAAAAATTTCGGTATCTACTTTTCCATTTGGCGCAACTTCTAGGTTGGGCAAGTCACCGGCATGCGGGCCTTTTGTATTTTTAAAGCCGTGTTCACGTTTAAAAGGATTAAAATGGGCCCCTGCTGTTTTAAAATCCGGCACCTCACATTTTCCTATTTCATGAATATGAAATCCATGTCTCCCGGGTGAAAGACCTTGAGCAGTTAATTTAATTTGCACACCGTTCTTTGCTTCTGTCAGCGTAGCCTCTCCTACTTTTTTGCCTGATGTATTCGTTAAATTCACTTTAACAGGTTCTACCGATACTTCGCTTGTTTCTTTCGCTTCCTCTGCTTCCAAATGGTTTTCATGAGCGTTATTTTGCTCTTTTACCATACTGCATGCTCCCAGCATTAATAAGATAAAGACCACGCATCCGTTCATTATCCACTTTTGCATCCGTGATTCCTCCTTTTGCTTATTTATCACCATCCTTTCACTATTCTCCTTTTTTTAGACATAAAAAAAGAGGATGGGACAAAAGTATTTTAGTCGAAGGAAAATCTGAACAAGTTGGATTTTTCACGGTGATGATGAATGTAGGTTTCATCTAGATAGGTGCTTCTAGCTGTTGATTGGAGGGCAAGACGAAGACTCCTGCGGGAAAAGCGGAATAGATGAGACCCCGCAGGAGCATAAGCGACAAGAAGACTCAGCGGCCGCCCGCTGAAAGCGAAGTCTTGCAGGGAATTCAACAGCGGTGTCACAAGCGATTCATACTAGCTCATTGATCCTCTTTGTTCGCCTTTAGATTCGATTGATGTAGTTATGTCTCAACCTCTCTCGTGTTTCCACTTTTTTCTTCACTTTAACGTCTTACTTTTGTTTAAAGTTGTATTCTTTTTCCGTTCCGTTTGAAAAACGAACTTCTAATTCAAAAGACTGAAAATCTTTTTTTAGATCAAACGCATCGATTACTTCCTTTTTCACATCTTCATCGGGCGTGCGCTGATCAAAATTTAACTTTTTAAATTTTGAAGATAATTTATTAAAAGCTTTGTCTCCGTTCAAGTGCTCATCGTTAATATTATCATCCACTTTGGCTTCTATCTCATCATTTTCATTTTCATAGTCGGCTTCATAATCATTGTTGAGCCCCTTATAGTCTACTTCTAAATCAAATTTTAAAAAGTTAAAAGATGTGTTTTCACTTTGATTGTCATAGCTCATCGGCGTTCCGCCATTTGTCACGCCTTGTTTATTTTGAGCTTCTCTTGCCGGTGCTGCATCATCATTGTGGCATGCTGAAAGTACGCTAATACCTATAAGGGAAAAGAATATGAAAAAGGGTCGTTTCTTCACTGTGTTTCCTCCTTTTAGTTCACTCTTCCTTCCTTTTATGTCCACAAATTTGATTTTTATACGCCTTCACTAGAAAACCCCGCTCTCTAAAAAGAAAGCGGGATTTTTCGTCTTGTTTATTTTACATTAGAATAAGAAATACTGTACATGCTGTTAAAATACGTATTGTAAAGAGCTTGAACAGCACGGTCTAAAGCGGCTGCTTTCACACCAAACATCATGCTCACCTCAGAAGATCCTTGATTGATCATTTCAAGATTCACTTCAGCACGAGCAAAAGCGTCTGTCGCTTTTGCAGCAATCCCTACTGTGCTATTCATTCCCTCTCCTACTACCATAACCATAGCAAGATCACGCTCAATAAAGATTTCATCTACTTCAAGTTCTTTTTCAATTCGAGCAAATACACGCTTTTCCACATCTGGCGTAAGCTGATGCTCGCGCATGATGACAGAGATATTATCAATTCCTGAAGGAGTATGTTCGTAGGAAATACCTTCATCTTCTAAAATTTCAAGCAATCTTCTGCCAAAACCAATTTCACGGTTTAATAAGTATTTGCTCACATGAATATTGCAAAAACCTTTGTCCCCAGCGATTCCGACCACCGGCGTATCGCCGTGAGGACGCTCAGCTACAATAAATGTACCCTTTGCTTCAGGATTATTTGTATTCTTTACACATACAGGAATGCCTAGTTTATAAACCGGCTCTAGCGCTTCATCATGGAAGACAGAAAAACCTGCATAGGATAGTTCACGCATTTCTCTGTATGTGACTTCTTTCATTTCATGAGGCTTTTCCACAAGTCTTGGATCTACGCTATAAATAGCATCTACGTCGGTAAAGTTTTCATACAAATCAGCTTTTACTCCCGCTGCTACAATCGAGCCTGTGATATCTGACCCACCGCGCGAGAACGTAACCATGTTCCCTTCTTCAGAGTAGCCAAAGAATCCTGGAATCACCAAAATGCCCGAACGCTCTCTTAGCTGAGGTAGTTTTTCATAAGACAGTGGAAGCACTCTTGCTCTTCCGGGTTCATCAGAAACAAAAATACCTGCTTCTTTTGGATTTACATAATGAGCTTCAAACCCTAAATGGTTTAAATAAGCAGCCATTACCTTTGCGTTATTATCTTCTCCGCTTGCTTTTAGACAGTCTAATAAGCGAAACGGATCGTTTTTATGTAAATCAATAAGTGATTGTAAATTCGTAATAATGTCCGTAATAATCGTTTCTGGCATAGACAAGTCCACAACAATTTCACGATAGCGATCAATTACTTGCCCAAACTCATCGACGTAATCTTCTCCAAGCTGTATTTTGGCAGAAAGTGCGATTAGCAAATCTGTCATTTTTGTATCTTCTCCGTATCGCTTGCCCGGAGCTGATACAACTACCAGCTTTCTCTCTTTATCAGACGTTACAATATGCGCAACCTGTTTAAATTTCTCTGCGCTTGCAACTGAACTCCCGCCAAACTTCGCAACCTTCATGTTTGAGACACTTCCTTACTTTGTTTTTAATATTCGATTATTGTATCATATTTTATCAAGTAGAAAAGCTTATCTATCTAACTTTTCTAAAAATTAAAGGAATACTACCGTAATTGTACTCTCATAAAGAACAAATGTCTACCACGAAAACACAAAAAGACTGATTTTACATCATGTAAAATCAGTCTTTATTTGTTATTCTGCTTTTGGCTTTTTTAATACACCTACAAGGACCGCTGTTACAATTGCACCAATTAAAATTGCTAGTGCATATAAAAGAGGATTTCCTTGTACAATTCCGATAACGAATACGCCGCCATGTGGTGCTGGTAAACCGATGTGGAACATCATTGTTAAAGCACCTGCTACTGCAGCACCGATAACCGATGCGGGAATGACACGGCCTGGGTCAGCTGCTGCGAATGGAATCGCACCTTCTGTGATAAATGAAAGACCCATTACATAACACGTTTTACCTGTTTCACGCTCTTGGCGAGTAAATTTGTTTTTGAACAAAGTTGTCGCAATAGCCATACCTAATGGTGGAACCATACCGCCTGCCATAATCGCTGCGTGTGGTGCATAGTTTCCAGCATCAATCATTGCAATACCAAATGTAAAGGCTGCTTTGTTAATAGGGCCACCCATATCAATAGCCATCATACCGCCTAAGATAATACCTAATAATACTAAGTTACCTGTACCAAATCCACTTAACCAGTGCGTTAATCCTTTGTTAATTGCACTAACTGGCTCGTTTACAACATAAAGCATAATCAATCCTGAGATAAAAATCCCAAATAGCGGATAAAGAAGAACTGGCTTAATTCCATCAAGCGCTTGCGGTAAACCGCTGAATAATTTCTTTAATCCCACTACTACATAACCCGCTAAGAAACCAGCGATTAAACCACCTAAGAAACCGCCTCCACCAGAAGCTGCTAGAAGACCTGCCACCATACCAGGAGCTAAACCAGGACGATCAGCAATACTCATTGCAATGAACCCCGCTAGTACCGGTACTAGTAAGAAGAATGCATTATCTCCGCCAATTGTTTTTAGCGCCGCTGCAAATGCATTGTACGTTGGATCTTTCGGTTCTGCTGAGTGAATGCCAAACATAAATGAAATGGCAATTAAGATCCCGCCCCCTACAACAAACGGAAGCATTGCTGATACACCGCTCATTAAATGTTTGTAAAACCCTGTACGCTCTGATCCTTTACTTTCTCCGCCTTCTTTGCTGCCACCACCGCCGCTGTATACAGGAGCGTCTCCTTTTAACGCGCGGTTAATTAATTGTTCAGGCTTGCGAATTCCTTCAGCTACTGGGACTTGAATAACTTTTTTACCTGCAAAACGTTCCATTTCTACTTGCTTGTCCGCTGCAACAATAATAGCGGTAGCGTTTTCAATTTCTTCCTTCGTCAACGCGTTTTTAACACCGCTGGAACCATTTGTTTCAACTTTGAGCGTCACGTTCATATCTTTCGCTTTTGCTTTTAGGCTGTCCGCTGCCATATATGTGTGGGCAATTCCTGTTGGACAAGCCGTTACAGCAAGCACTAATTGATCTGAAGCTGTATCCACTTCTTCTTCCGGCGCTTCATTTTCAGTTTCTTTATCATCAATTGCTTTAATGACTTCATCAATCGATGATGCCGTTAGCAACGTTTTTCGGAACGATTCGTCCATTAATAACGTAGACAAACGAGATAGTGTTTCTAAGTGAGCGTTATTCGCGCCTTCACTCGCTGCAATCATGAAGAATAGGTGTGCAGGCTGTCCGTCTAATGATTCATAATCGATACCTTCTGTTGAGCGTCCAAATGCAATGGCCGGTGTTTTTACCGAGCTTGTTTTCGCATGCGGAATGGCGATGCCTTCCCCAATTCCTGTTGTACTTTGAGATTCACGGTTTAAAATTGCTTCTTTATAGCCAGCTCGGTCGCTTAAGCGACCAGCTTCGTCTAATTTTCCAACTAACTCATCAATAACATCAGCTTTTGACGTGCTTTTTAAATCAAGAATGATTGTATCTTTTTTTAATAGTTCTGTAATTCTCATTCTCGGTTCCCCCTACTCTACCTTTGTGATTGACACTTGTTCACGAAGCGTCTTTACATCTTCTGCTGTACATAATTCAAGTGAGAATGCTGTGGCACTTCCTGAAGCAACTCCTGTTTGAAAGGCTTCTAATAAATCCCCTTGCTTTACATAAGAAGCAATAAATCCAGCTACAAGTGAATCGCCAGCTCCAACAGAATTTTTCACTGTTCCTTTAGGGACTGTGGCACTGTAGACACCGCTTTCGTTAATAAGAAGTGCTCCATCGCCTGCCATGGATACAACGACGTTTTGCGCTCCTTGTTCCACGAGTTTTTTACCATATACTAGCGCATCTTCTGCACTGTTTACTTCTACATCAAACAATTCTGCAAGTTCATGATGATTCGGTTTGATAAAAAACGGCTTGTGAGATACGACGTCTAGCAAGGTTTTTCCACTTGCATCTACTACAACTTTTACTCCGTTCGCTGCTGCTAGTTCAGTTAATGTTTCATACACAGAACTTGGAAGCGTTTTCGGTATACTCCCCGCTAATACGAAGATATCGCCTTCAGTCATTTGCTTTACTTGAGTCAATAAAGACTGAAGCGCTTCGTCTGTAATAGCAGGTCCTTGACCGTTAATTTCTGTTTCTTTTTCGGTTTTTAACTTTACGTTAATGCGGGTATCTCCATCAACTCTTGTAAAAGCTGTTTCAATATTCTCCGCTTTTAAGTAGTCTTCGATATAGGTTCCTGTAAAGCCGGCTACAAAACCGAGAGCTTTATTATCAACACCTAATCGTTTTAAAACGCGAGAGACGTTAATGCCTTTTCCTCCTGGAAACTTGGCTTCATTCGTTGTGCGGTTAAGTCCGCCTTCTTCGAATGCTGAAACATGTACTACGTAATCAACGGATGGGTTCAACGTACATGTATAAATCATGATTTCACAACCTTTATGTCTGTTTTGTTTGCATACTGTGTAAGTACATCGCTAGGTACGTCATTTGTTATAATTTTTGCTTCATGTAAATCGGCTATTTTCGCAAAACTTGTTTCAAAAAACTTAGTAGAATCTGATAAAATATAAGATTCTCTAGACAGCTTCATTGCCGTTTGCTTGATCAATGCTTCTTCTGGATCAGGAGTTGTATATCCATATTGATGATGAATCCCATTCGCTCCCATAAAGCACTTATCAAAACGATACTGCTCAAGACTTAAAAGAGCTCCATTGCCAATTAAAGCACCCGTTTTATGTTTAACGGATCCTCCAATTAAATAGAGGGTGATACCTTGTTCTAGCATCGGGTTTAAATGCATTAAACCATTTGTCACGACAACTACATCTTTTTGCTTTAAAAAAGGAATCATTTCATACGTTGTAGTTCCTGCATCTAAAAAAATACAGTCACCTTCATTTATAATGGAAGCCGCATACTCTGCAATGTTTCGTTTATCTTGAACATTTTTAGCAGATTTTTCGATAACGCTTAGTTCGATTCGTTTACTGCGAATAAGCGAAGCGCCACCGTGAACACGTTTGAGCATTTGCTCTTCTTCTAGTTGACTTAAGTCTCTTCTAATTGTGGATTCCGAAGCGCCTGTAACTTCGATAAACTCTTGTACTTTTACAAGTTCTTTCTCTTTTAAAAGTTTTAAGATTAGTTGATGTCTCTCCGGCGTTAACATGTTCTAGCTCCTTTTTCAAAAAAGCGTTTTCATTTATTTCATGTACTTACTTTATCACGGTTTACATTCAAAATCAATCATAAAAAATCAAAAACATTCATTTTTTTAATTACAAAATAAAGTTTTTTGAACGAATAATTAGATTTGCATTTGTTTTAATAATAGTTTATACAAAAGGAAATAAGCTGGTAATTCAAGAATTTGTCTACTTTTCTCATTATATGTAAAGGTTTTCTTGCACTTAATTAGCTATGACTGTTTTTGACTATTTCTTGACCGATTGAATTTCTCCTGACTGAATTATGTTTAGCTTGTCCTGTTTTAATGAGAGCCTATACATCAAAAAAAGTTGTCCACCTTTTTGGACAACTCGAAGTGACCCATCATTTAAATAAAAACAGAAGCATATATAATATAGAAGCAAGGGCAGAAGAAATAGCTAAACTTGAGATAAAACGAACGAGTCTTTTTTTAATGAACTGCGTTAATTCAATTTCTCTTACTTGAGTTTTTTCATTTTGCATACAATATCCCTTCTTTAATCAAAATTTCCTAGTAGCTAAAAGTTACTACTCGCAGAATATGCTTTTATGTATTGTATGCAAGCGTTAAAAAAAAGATACAAATCGAACAAAAAAGCTACTCTTAGCTAGAGTAGCTTTCATCTTTCCATACATCTGCTTCAATTACTGCATCTGCTCGAATCGAATATGTATAACAAGGCCCTGTCACCATCAGCGTATTCGACTGCAGCGAGACTTTATCGATCGTCACTCGTTCATACCTTTGAATATGTCCTGCTTCATAGACGTGAAGCGTTACTGGATGATGCTCCGAGTAACTGTTCATAATGACATTTTCAATATGCTCAATCTTTTCTTTTTTCAACCCTAAAGACTGCTTATGCGCCTCGGGACTGTACATTTTCTTCATTTTCTCTAAATGCTCAGGCATTACTAACTTCGCATACTGTTTTAATTCATCTTGATACACGTTCATTCTCCCCCTTGACTCTTGCTTCTATTTTACCGAACGAACATTCTCATTGCAAAACTTTTTAATCAAAATAAAAGCAAACAATTCATTTTTTCATACTCCATAAAAACTGTCAAAAGATTTTATGTTAATAGTAGAAACTGATTTTTAAAAAAATAATAATATACCATCTTTAATTCATTCTCTAGAGTTGGTATAATACATTGTCATGACTGTGTTTTCGGAGTTTTTGATGATTGGAGGTAACGTTCATGATTAATAAAATAAAAGAAATTATCCTCATTATTCTAGGGAGCCTCATTTTCGCACTGGCCATTAATTATTTTGCTATTCCAAATGAATTAGCAGAAGGCGGCGTAACCGGTGTAACAATGATTACCTATTATGTACTAGGCTGGTCGCCGGGTATCACAAACTTTATATTAAACGGTTTGCTGGTACTGATCGGATACAAATTGCTTCACAAACGTGTGATTGCTTACACAATTATATGTATTATTTTCACATCTCTATTCCTACATATAACTGAAGGACTGGGAAATCCTCTTGACGATACGCTACTGGGGGCTATTTTTGCTGGGATTTTAGCCGGAGTAGGACTCGGACTAGTGTTTAGAGGAGGCGGAACTTCCGGAGGCTCTGCAGTTATCGCCCGCTTAGCTAATCAATATCTAGACTGGAATATTAGCAAAACGATGCTAGCAATTGATTTATTAGTTGTAGCAAGCGCTTATTTTGTCATCGGGGGAGAAAAGACGATGTACACGGTTATTTCTCTTTATATTGGAACAAAGGTGCTTGATTATATCATTGAAGGACTCAACCCCCGCAAAGCAATCACCATTATTTCGCACCGTTCAGCTGAAGTAGCCGAACAAGTCAATAAAAAGATGCAGCGCGGCGTCACTGTCTTTTCTGCTCATGGAAGCTATACAAAAGAAGCAAAAGACGTATTGTACGTAGTTGTGAACAAACAAGAACTGCTAGAGTTAAAGCGCATTATTCATAAAGTCGACGAACAAGCTTTTGTGGTCGTACACGATGTGCGCGACGTCTTTGGAGTAGGTTTTACCATTCCAAAAGCCAGTTGAAAACCCGCTGTATAAAAGCGGGTTTTTTCTATTATATATGTTTGCGCTGAAAATACAGTGAACCTGCTGCTACAAAAAGAAGAAAGCTGCTTATGATAACCACTAAGAAAGTCTGTGTAGTCAGCATCAAATCCCATGATTCTTTTCCCGTTACTCTTAACATTCCATACATCGGCTGAGTCCATGGGTACCACGGGCCAAATCTTTGAGAATTAACAACGAATAAATTCGGTAGTGTGAAAATGACGTTAACTGTTAAAGATGCTCCAAAGCTAGAAAGTGCCATCGACACAACTAGCATAAACGCAAGAATTGGCAACACTGCAATCCAGCCGCCTAGCATATTTCCAGCTATCATTTTTAATGGAATAGCACTCGGGTAGTCTTTCAATATGCTAACCCCTAATAAAGCAACAAATACAAGCACTTGAAGAATTCCCATAAAAGCCGCTGCTGTGATCAATTTTGCTCCGTATACTGCTGTCCTTGTCACAGGAAGAGATAATAATTGTTTCCACCCTCCTGCTTCGTGTTCGTATCGACAAACGAACGAAGTTACTAAACCGCCAATTAGCGGAAAAAGTAATAAGCCGTGAACATTGGCAATGAAGGCACTTGCCATAAGCCATTTCATTTTCCCATTTGGCAACGCCGGATCTCCCACAAAAAGGATAGCAGCGATAAGAATTGGACTAATAAAAAGATATACCCAGGCTTTTGTTTTCAACAATTTAAACCATTCTACCTTACATAATTGCCACAACATTTACGCCACATCCTTTCTGATAAAGTGAAAGGCGCCTGCACCATATAAGAAGATACCGATAATCGCGCCTGTTATCATATACGTATTCCGGTAATCAGAGAATACTAACATCGGCCATTGCCAAATAAACCAGCTTGGCAATTCTCCCATACCACTCATTGTCACACTCATCATAATACCTAGTGCAAGAGAACGGCTTTGATTTTTAAAAAGCATAGATAGCCATATTTGAATAGCCACAAACGGGATGGCTGAAAAGAACGGATAGAAGTTATAAACAAAAAGGGTTTTCCAAGAAGAAGGAAGACCAAATCCTAACCACCACCCCAGCCCGATTATACCAATCGATAGAAAAGCAGAAGCGATGAGTAACATAGCCATAACTACTATAAATTTTGCCGTATAAACACTTAGCCTGGTTACAGGTAAGCTCAGCAGATGCTTCCAGGAGCTTCTATGATATTCAACATGCGCTATATTTGAAGCAAGAATTGTTCCTCCCAGTAAAAAAGCTGTAGGAAGCGTAATGTTTATTTCATGAAAAAGACCTTCCCACACATTTGGATTTTGTTGAATTAAATATTCATATCGAACGCTGTAATCTACAAGTGTTAAGCCTACTACACCTGCTGGACCTAAAAATAATAAAAACCAAAGCCATTTTCTTTTTAATTTCATACACTCAGCCTGCATTATTTTTATGAACATGTTCATTCTCCTCGCTCGTCAGCTTTAAAAAGATATCTTCTAGTGATTTTATTTTTTCTTCGACGCGATAGATAGAGACATTTTCTTGCACGAGTTGATAAACAAGATGTGCCACTTGCTCATGATCAATATAATCTAGAAGGAGGCTGTTTTTATTGACAGTAGGTACAAGTCCGTTTGTTAATAGTATCGTTTTTGCCTTTTCTACCTCCCCTATTGTAAATGCCACTTGATGTTTAGCCTTTTTGCGAAGCGATTCAATTGATCCATTAAATAGCATCTTTCCTTTTGTAATAATGCCTACTTGAGTCGCTAAGTGGTCAATTTCATAAAGTAAATGACTTGAAATCAAAACGGTAACGCCATTTTCCCTTGGCATTTCTTTAATTAATGAGCGAATTTCTTGAATTCCTGCAGGATCTAGTCCATTAGTTGGTTCATCTAGGATTAATAAGCGAGGGTTTCCTAGAAGTGCAGAAGCAATGCCAAGACGCTGTTTCATCCCGAGAGAAAATCCTTTAACTGGACGATTTGCTTCCTTTGTTAACTTTACAATATCTAGTACTTCATCCACTCTATTTCTAGATACGCCTAGTATCTTGCGAAGTACCTCTAGATTTTCTCTTGCAGTTAGATGTGCATAATAAGAAGGACTCTCTACAAGTGAACCTATCTGTTTTAAGGCTCGAATATGCTGCCTATGATTTATTATTCTTTCTCCAAACAGCTCAATTCCGCCACTCGTTGGCTTCATTAGACCGAGCAGCATTCGAATCGTTGTCGTCTTTCCAGCTCCGTTAGGTCCTAAAAAGCCATAGATTTCTCCTTCTTTGATGGAAAGATTCACTTCACTTACAGCTTCTACTCCTTTAAATACTTTTGTCACCTGAGTCGTTTTAACAATTTCCACTTTTATCACCTCTCTATTACTATAAACAGAGAAAGTTAAGGGGAAGGAAAAGAAAGGTTAAAATCCGTTTAAAAAAAGCGAGTGAATTAATCACTCGCTTCATACACAATTTGAATATCCGTTCCATGTTTTGTTGAATGAATTGACCACGTTAACCCCATTTCTTTAATCATCACATCTACAACCGCTAAACCTACACCGTTTTGTTTGGTCTCACTATTCTTTTTAAAGCCTGACCCTTTATCAGAAATGATAAGAGAAGATGAATTATGTTCTTGAACAAGGCGAAAACCAATAAAACGACCTTCTTTAGCATGACGAATTACGTTTTGACATAAGTTATCTATTATTCTCTCTAACCACTGCACGTCTCCATACCAGTATAGAGACTGTGGCGGTAGCTGAATATCCACTTCCATATTTTCTTCTTCAAATAGTGGATACCACTGCGCAATGCTTTTTCTGAAAAATCGAACCATATCAACCTCCTCTTCTCGATACGGATATTTTCCATTTAACAGCAGCGTATAAGAAAATAAATTATCTATTAAACTGCTGACAAATTCTATTTTAGTATCAATTACTTCAAGAGCCTGTTGAACATTCCACGTTACTTCTTCACTTTTCAGCTGATAGATATGGGTTCGAACGGTCGTGAGCGGTGTCCGTAAATCATGGGACAGGCTCATAATTAAGTCTTGCCTCAGCTGTGCTTCTAGCTGCTCTCGGCTCCGACTTTCATGAAGCTGTCTTACCATTTGATTAAATGATTGTTCTAGCTGTCCAATTTCATCCGTGTACTCAGATGCAACAGGCAAGGGAATTCCTTGCTCGTCTTTGTTATTCATAGCGACTTGTAATGCACTTAGCCTCTTTCGAATTCGAAGGAAGAAGAACAGAGAAAGCACAATAAAAGAAAGCACAATGACACAAACAAATCCTAAATAAATATTATAGTAGGCTGGATCTAGCTTCTGAATAGGCAGCTCAACAGCTTCTTCCGGTACTTCAATTACCATAAAACCTTGCTTTTTATCTGTTCCAATAAAGGCAAGAACCGTATACGGATCGTTTCCATACCGCCTTTTTATAAATTCAGCCGTATAAGAAGATGACCATTGCTTCGGGAGTAATTCATGATAAGGAAGCGGGAGCTGTGTTTGTCCAGCTTCGTTTACCCAAAACATTGAAGCTTCAGGATATTTTCCCTTCAATAGTTTGAGCTTTTTATTGATTGTTTCCTCATTTGCTCCGTCTAGCTTTTTGGCTTCTTGATTCCACATTTGTTCATAATAGCTTTTTCCTTTATACTCTTCATTTAATAATCCTTGAATATGCATAAAAGGAACGGTGATCAGCCATGAGCCCGCAAAAAATGATAACGGTATAATCAATACGGCTACAATCATAATTAAGATATACTTCGTAACAAGGGACTGTGCAACGTTCATTGCTTGACCCTGTAGCCAATCCCTCGTATTGTTTCAATAATTTCAGGCTTAGCTGCATTTTTCTCCAATTTTTCTCGCAAATAGCGAATATGTACCATTAACGTTTTATCTCCTTCTATATAACGTTCTTTCCATACCCCTTCATAAATTTGTTCTTTTGTTAAAATTTGATTTAAATGCTGAAGAAAATAAGTGAAAATATGAAATTGCTTACCTGTTAAACTAATTTCTTCACTTGTCTCTCTGTTCATTACACGATAGTCTATCATCGAAATATGCAAATGTTTTAAAATAAGTTCTTCTTTCTTTCTTGAAAACCTTCTTAACAATACTTCGAGCCTTGCCAGCAGCTCTTCTGGATGAAACGGCTTTGTGACATAGTCATCGGCAAACTCTAGCCCAATAATCTTATCTTCTAGAGCTGTACGAGCTGAAAGCATTAAAACAGGGACATCGGGCGCTAACTTTTTAAGCTTTTTCCCTACGGTAAATCCATCTAATCCAGGAAGCATTACATCTAAAATAACAATATCCGCTTGTTTAATAAACTGACTGGCGCTATCTCCTGATTGTAACCAAGTAACTTCATAGTTTTTCTTTTTAAGCTCTTTTTGAATCATTAATCCAATTTCTTCATTATCTTCAATGTATAAAACGTGATTCATGCGCACACCCCTTTACTTCTTTTTCCATTTTACCGAATTCTTCCTAGCGGTAAAAGACAAAAAAGCTAAAAGGCGAGGCCTTTTAGCTTTTTTCTTTACACGTCCACTTAATTAACAAACCGCAGTGCGTTAATCCTCCTCCAAACCCATAGAGAATAAGAAGGTCATTATTCCGTACTTTTCCTGTCACTATCCCTTCGTTTAAAGCAAGCGGAATAGAAGCTGAAGATGTATTTCCGCAGTATTGCACACTCGTTAACGTTTTATCCATTGAAACACCTGTTTTAGCACAAATCGCTTCAATCATTCGAAGATTTGCGCTGTGTGGAATAAACCAATTTACATCAGAAAGAGAAATAGGTGTATTTTGTAATAAGGCTTCTACTCCTTTTGGAACCGTTCGGACGGCAAAACGATACACTTCACGTCCGTTTTGAACCAAATTCCCGCTCGAGTTAATTTCTTTTTCTGAAAGAGTGTCAGATAAATTAGAACGGTATAAATTTACGCCTCCGCTTCCATCCGTTCCGTAATGAGAGCCTAAGAAACTCGGATTACACTCGTCGAACTCTACAAGCATCGCTCCCGCTCCATCACCAAACAGCACGCATGTTGCCCGGTCCGTATAATCTGTAATTTTCGACATCACTTCCGCACCGATAACTAAAATCTTTTTATGCAGTCCCGATGTCACTAAGCCATTGGCCACATGAAGGCCATATGTAAACCCGGCGCATGCAGCGCTTAAGTCAAATGCTGCAGCTTGCTCAATATGAAAGTATTCTTGAATCTGACATGCTACGCTGGGAAAAAAGTGATCAGGCGTTGTTGTCGAAACAATAATTGCATCTACATCTTTTATTTCTACAGCATATCGGTTAAGCAAATTTCCAACTGCTCGAATGGCAAGCGTAGACGTGTATTCGCCTTCACCAGCAATTCGTCGCTCTTTCATTCCCGTACGCTGCACAATCCATTCGTCATTTGTATCAACCATTTCTTTTAAATGGTCGTTCGTTAATTTTTGCTTTGGTGTATACGTCCCCATGCCTGTGATTCTAGCTTTTGATTGTATCATTTCTCCACCTCAAATCAGTTGATACTTAATTATAACATCTACTTTTAATATCTGGTACTAATTTTTAATAGATAAAAAGCGTAAAGGCGCACCCTTCACGCTTTTTATCATATAGAATAATCTTCTGGAATAAATACTTTTAGCTGCTTAGGCTTTACATACACCTGCTCTCCTACTTGAAGGCTGAGCGTTTTATAATGCTCTTTACTTAATTCAGCTTCTAGAAATTCTTCTGCATCTTCTCTTTTTAATTCAATTTGCACGATAGGTCCTATCACATGAATATGGCTAACCGTTGCAGAAACGGCATCTGCGCTTGTTTTTATCTTTTCAAGGTGAATATCATGAGGTCGCACATATCCAACAGCTGCTTCTTCATTTCTTCCGCTAAATTCCGGAACATCCATTTCAAAGCTTCCTTGTTGTAGTTTCCCTTTATGAATGCGGCCCTTGAATAAATTGACGTTTCCTAAAAAATCGTACACAAATGGACTGTTAGGATAATCATACACTTCTTCAGGACTTCCAATCTGCTCAATTTTCCCGTTGTTCATCACAACAATACGATCAGCTACATCCAAGGCTTCTTCTTGATCATGCGTAACGAAAATACTCGTAATATGAAAATCATTATGCAATTTACGCAGCCATCTGCGTAAATCCTTGCGAACTTTTGCATCCAGAGCGCCAAAAGGTTCATCTAATAGTAGTACTTTCGGTTCTACTGCTAACGCTCGTGCAAGCGCTACTCGCTGGCGCTGTCCGCCCGATAATTGAGAAGGATAGCGATCTGCAAGCGGCTCTAATTTAACAAGCTGCAGCAGCTCGGTTACTTTCTTGTTAATGTCTGTTTTAGAAGGTCTTGTTTTTTTAGGTCGTACTTTTAAACCATACGCAATGTTATCAAACACAGTCATATGCCTGAACAAAGCATAGTGTTGAAAAACAAACCCCACATTCCGCTCTTTTGGATTTACGTGCGTAATTTCCTTTCCATCAAATAAAATAGCTCCTTGATCAAGATGTTCAAGACCGGCAATGATGCGAAGCAAAGATGTTTTTCCAGAACCGGACGGACCGAGTAACGCTACTAATTCACCCGTTTGAATATCAATGTTAATAGAATCCAGCGCTTTAAAATCACCAAAGTTCTTTGATACGTGCTTAATATGGATACTCATCTCATAAGCTCCTTCCTGTTTAAATATGTTTGGCTTTCCACTCAATAATATTTTTTATAATTAATGTGAAAATAGCTAAAATTGACATTAAAGATGCTACCGCAAACGCTGCTGCAAATTGATATTCATTGTAGAGAATTTCAATTTGCAGAGGCATCGTATTTGTCATTCCTCGAATGTGTCCAGACACAACGGAAACGGCTCCAAACTCCCCAATTGCACGCGCATTACATAAAATAATGCCATATAATAAGCCCCATTTAATATTCGGTAACGTCACTAGAAAAAAAGTTTTGAAACCACTGGCTCCTAACGTTAACGACGCTTCTTCTTCGGCTGACCCTTGAGCTTGCATGAGTGGAATCAATTCTTTGGCAACAAACGGAAGCGTTACAAAAAGGGTAGCTAATATAATACCGGGAATAGCAAAGACAATTTTAATATCTTGATTAAACAGCCATTCTCCGAATAACCCTTGTGCACCAAATAATAAAATAAAAACCAATCCAGCAATAACAGGCGAAACGGCAAACGGTAAATCAATAAGCGTAATTAAAATATTCTTTCCTTTAAAATCAAACTTCGTAATTAACCATGCAGCTACCACGCCAAAAACGGCATTTAAAGGAACGGTAATAAGCACAACAATTAGCGTTAGTTTAATAGCAGCCAAAGCATCCGGATTCGTAATCGCAGCGAGATACGTTTCCCACCCTTTTTGAAAGGCTGTCATAAAAATGGTGATGAGCGGAAGCACTAAGAATAGAGCTAAAAAAACCAGCGCAATAAATGTAAGCAGCCATTGGACCACTTTGGGCTCTTTTAAACTAGAATGAGTGATTTCAACAGTCGTTTTTGCATGCTGCATTGGAACATGTCCTGCCAATGTCATCCCTCCTTAACTATATACAAATTTACGATTTGTCCACCATTGAATAATATTAATAAGTAATAACAGAAAAAATGATACAACGAGCATGACTGATGCAATAGCAGTAGCGCCCGCATAATCGTACTGCTCGAGTTTTGTCATAATAATAAGCGGCGTAATTTCAGTTTTCATCGGCATATTTCCAGCAATAAAAACAACCGACCCATATTCTCCAAGCGCTCTTGCGAATGAAAGAGAAAAACCTGTTAAAACAGCAGGCACCAGCTCCGGAAAAATAACTTTTCTGAACGTCTGTATTCGGCTAGCTCCTAAACTAGCAGATGCTTCTTCAATCTCTGCATTAAAGTTTTGCAATACCGGCTGCACCATTCGGACTACAAACGGCAGACCGATAAACGTAAGAGCGATAATAATTCCGATAGGCGTAAATGCGATTTTAAACGTAAATAATTGACCAATCCATCCTTTCGGAACGTAAAGAGTGGTCAAGGCAATGCCGGCAACAGCCGTTGGCAAGGCAAACGGCAAATCCACAAGTCCGTCAATAAGCCTCTTTCCAGGAAAATGATACCTCACTAATACCCACGCAATAATGGTTCCAAAAATAACATTAATGATGCCGGCTGCAAATGCTGCTCCAAAGCTTAATTTATACGATGCTACTACTCTAGGGTCTGTAACAGTTTTAATAAAGTCGCTCCACCCCATAGATGCCGTATTGAAAAAAATCATAGATAACGGAAAAAGAACAAGGATGCTTGCATAAAACATCGTAAAACCTAAAGAAAGCCCAAACCCAGGTAAGATGCTTTTCTTTTTCTTCTGTCGTTGTAACACGCTCACGTCTCACACCTCTCTCTGCTTTTCAGATACATGTACACAGAAGATACGAATCACCATTCGTATCTTCCTCTTTCTACTTTTTTAATGCATCATATTACTTTGGCTGATAAATCTGATCGAATGTTCCTCCATCGTTAAAATGCGTTTCTTGAGCTTTTTTCCATCCACCAAAATCTTTAATGG
Source organism: Priestia aryabhattai B8W22 (assembly GCF_000956595.1). Lineage (GTDB taxonomy): Bacteria > Bacillota > Bacilli > Bacillales > Bacillaceae_H > Priestia > Priestia aryabhattai. The sequence goes on from NZ_JYOO01000003.1 coordinate 194,830, forward strand.
TAACTAGGTTAAGAGAAGGAAATTGATCTTTGTGTTCCTCTAATACTTTTTCATTTCGAGGGCGATAGTAGTTTTCCGCTGCTATTTCCTGACCTTTTTCTGTATATAGGTATTTTAAGTATGCTTTTGCTACCTTTGTCGTGCCTTTCTTTTCAGCTACTTTATCTACTACAGCAACAGGCGGCTCTGCTAAAATACTTAATGACGGTGTGACAATTTCAAATTTATCTTTTCCTAGCTCATTTAACGATAAGTAAGCTTCGTTTTCCCATGCAATTAACACGTCTCCAATGCCTCGTTCTACAAAGGTAGTTGTAGCTCCACGTGCGCCTGAGTCTAACACTTCGACGTTTCCATAAAGCTTACTCATGAAGTCTTCAATCTTTTTATTATCTCCGTTATATTTATCCTTCGCGTATGCCCAAGCCGCTAAATAATTCCAGCGTGCGCCTCCAGAAGTTTTTGGATTTGGCGTAATAACAGATGTACCTTTTTTCGTTAAATCATCCCAATCTTTAATTCCTTTTGGATTTCCTTTACGAACTAAAAAAACAATCGTTGATGTGTATGGTGTAGAATTATGAGCCAATTCTTTTTCCCAGTCTTTGTTTAATAATTGGCGAGTTTGAGCGATTTCATCAATATCGTAAGCAAGCGCCAGCGTTACTACATCCGCTTCTAAACCGTCAATAACTGCTCGGCCTTGCTTACCAGAGCCACCGTGTGATTGCTGGATAGTGACGTCTTGCCCTGTTTTATCTTTCCAATAAGACGCAAAGCTCTTATTGAACTCCTGATAAAGCTCACGTGTAGGATCATATGAAACGTTTAAAAGTTCTACCGGTTTTTTTGAATCGTTTTTACTCGCAGAACTATCTTTCCCTGCTGTTTCAGTAGATTTTCCATTGCCGCAACCTGCTAGCACCACGAGCAGTGCTGTCAGCACCATTAAAAACTGAACTGCTTTTTTCTTCATGTTTTACTCCCCTTTTTATAAAAAAATACAAAAAGGCCGCTATCTCTTTGAAAAGAGAAGCAGCCTTCAGTTAGTCTGATCAGCGTATATGCTCTTAAATTATTCTTATTAAATTTATTAGTAAGAATAAAAAGAAGATACTTTCTGAAAAGACAATTTATTCTTGTTTTTATAATAAACACACTTTACCTATTAGTCAACTAGGTTTTTAATCTTTTTTACACTTATTTTAGTTCTTTTTACGTGTTTTCCTTACTTACTGCGTGCCCGATACTCTTTTTCTAAGTCAGAGAGTGTGAGTTCAAAAAGATGATATTTTTCTTTTTGTAAATCCCTTTTTTCAGTAACTCTTCAATGAGGTATTGTTTTCTTTGCCGCACCGCTGCTCGTAATAAATTTTCCATCTTTTCTCCTCCTATTATATTAATTTAAGAATAAAAAAGACTCCTAACACAGGTCAGAAGCCTTCGGTAATCCGATCAGCACAGGAATGAAACTGTCAGACCTTCATAATTTTAAAAAATGTCATACTCATAAAGCTTATAATCCACCTTGAATTTGAAAGATTCTAAATCTTTGTCTCAAAAGAAAGTCAATCCTTTTTCAACCACGCATATTTTCTATATTTAACAAAGCACTTTTTTGCCGCCTACTGTCAAGACGTCGCTAACTAGACCAGTCCTTCTGACTTTCTCAAAAAAATATTCAATTAGGCTTACTTGTGGCTGGCTACTTTGCTTTTAGCTAAAAAGCGGTTTTTTTCCGTGCTGTCCACTTGAGTAATTTGTCCGTCGTGAAGAGTAATTAGTACAGATCCATAGTTAATTTCAGTCAGTAGTTTAACGATATAATCTAATTTTTCTTGTGTAATTGAAGCCATTTTATCATTCTCCTATTCATAAATAATTTTATATTTTAGTTACAATTGAATAAACAACACGAACAACATCTATAAGTACTTGTATAATGAGCAGAAGATAAATGCATGGTAATCCTCCCCATATGTTCATTTGAAAATTGAGATATTAATAGCCACAGTCGCTGTACAGAAAAAGCCCACACTAGTAGCGAACAAGTATGAGCCTTCGGTTGACCGATCAGCTTCTTTAGCATCCCAATTTTTTCAAAAGATTTATACTATCTATATTATTTACACTTTACCTATATGTCAAGTAGGGATTAAAAAAATAAATAGATAGTATTAATTTTTTTTATATCTTTGACCTATTAAAAAAGACTCATCTGCATGAACTTACACAGACGAGTCTTTTTTAGTCCTATTTTTTTGGATAGGTAATGTTACAGTAAAGGTGCTTCCTTGATCACTTTTACTTTCTACATGTATGGCTCCCTCATGCAGTCGAACAATTTTTTTGGTAATAGCTAGACCAAGCCCACTTCCTTTTAACGTTCTCGATTTATCTACTTTATAAAAGCTTTCAAAAATATATTTTTGATCTTCTTGTGAAATACCAATTCCATTATCCTTTACTTTTACGAATATTTCTTCGTTTTTTAGATAAACGGATATTTTCACAAATCCATGTTCAGACGTATATTTAATAGCATTGGTTATCAAATTTAACCAGACTTGCTCTAACAAGTCTTGATCTGCTTCTATTTGAACATTAGATAAATCGAGGTCAATTTCTATGTTCTTTTTTGTCCATTGAGGTTCTAAAGCCATAACCACGTGTCTGATTTGTTCATCCAATCTGTATTGTTTTAGCATCAGCGTTTGATGTTCAGAGTCAAGAGAAGCAAGTTTTAGTAAATTAGAGCTAAGCTGAGAAAGTCTTGTACTTTCTTTTTCAATAATCGTTAAATATTGTCTCTTTTTATTTTCGCTCACGATATCATCTTTAAGTGCCGCTGAAAAACCGCGAATTGAAGTAAGCGGTGATTGAATTTCATGCGAAACGCTAGCAATAAACTCTTGCCTCATCGTTTCTATTTTGTTTAATTCTTTAGTCATTTGATTAAAGTTTTTAGTTAACAGACCGATTTCATCATTCGCTGCGTGCTCGACTTGCACATTGTATTCTCCTTGTCCGACAACTTTCATCGCTGTACTGAGACGCTTAATCGGTTTAATAATAATCGTTGAAACATATGCAAACAATACAATACCTACTAATAAAATCGTAATAAGCTGGATATTTTGAACATCTTGAATAACTGAAAATTGCCGCTGGGGATGAGACTGAATAAATAGAGCATACGACCGTCCATTTTCTTTAAAAGGAAGACCCACTACGTTTGGCTGTGGACGATCCTCTTTTTCCTCGTTTAAATTAGAATAACGCTTTCCGTCTAATACTTGATCTACTTCTTTCGGTGTAATTGGAATAGGCGGTCCTGGCTGTCCTAATACTTTTTCTTTATGCTGATCATCAATAATAATAAACGAAAAATGAATGAATGATGAATTAGATAAAAACCTTGCAGCTTTGTCGGAGTCTTCTGCTCCGTACAAATCGATAAAATCTTCTCCCATCTTCACCATATCCTGACCTAATCGCATTTCAAGCTTCTGCTTGCTAAGAAATGTCGTGACGACAACGGTAATCACAACGCTCAATAAAATCGTAATAATAAACGACAGTACCAGCTTTACATAAATTGATTTCACGTTAACACCCTTCTGCTCTATAGCCTAGTCCGCGAATTGTTTTGATTTCCATACCGACGTTTGCCATATGATTAAGCCTCTCTCGCAGACGTTTTATGTGAACGTCTACCGTGCGCTCATCACCTTCATAATCATATCCCCAAATTAATTGAATAAGCTGATCACGAGTAAAAATCTTTCCTGGAGAACTAACTAACGTGAACAGTAATTCAAACTCTTTTAGCGGCAGCTGTTCGCTTGTTTCTCCTGCACTCATCTCTAATTTGGTACGGTCCAATTTTATATTCCCCATATAAATTACATTGTTAGCTTCTACTCGGTACCTGCGTAAAAGGGCCTTTACACGAGCAACCATTTCCTGAGGATCAAAAGGCTTCACGACATAGTCGTCTGTTCCGATATCAAATCCTTTTAGTTTATCATGCGATTCGCCTCTAGCTGTTACCATCAAAACCGGTATATCAAAATACTCCTTAATTTCCTTTGTTAGTTCCCATCCGTCTTTAAATGGCATCATGATATCAACGACCGCTAGATCAATTCGAAACTCTTCCATTTTCGCCCACGCTTCTTCACCATCTGCTGCTTTTATAATTTTAAATCCTTGATTTTCTAAATATAATGATATCAGCTCTCGAATGTGTTGATCATCATCTGCAACTAATATTTGAATCATACATGTCTCTCCCTATTCCTAAGTTTGTCCAGCTTTTACGCACAGTAAGCTCTCTGTTTATACCAAACAGAGAGCCACATAAGATCATACAATGATTTTATACTTCAAATATGAACTGAATATGAACAAACTGATTAACTCTTATTAGCTGAAGTTGTTTGCTCGTTCTTTTTCTACAATTCCTTCCAAATACGATAAAAACGTTTGACGTAAATCTCTGCGCGTTAACCCCACTTCTACCATTGCTTTCATATAGCCTACCTTATCTCCAATGTCAAAGCGCTGCCCTTCAAGTTCAAGAGCAAACAATCGCTCTTTTTCACATACCACGCGCAGTGCATCTGTTAATTGTAATTCATTTCCTACCCCTCTTTCAATCGTTTTTAGATAAGAAAAAATAGAAGGGTTTAAAATGTAGCGGCCCATAACGGCAATAGTTGACGGAGCTTGTTCTATCGATGGTTTTTCAATCAAGTCATTCACTTCATGAAGGCTGCCGCATTTATTTTTCGGCTGAATAATGCCGTATTTTGATACTTCTTCCACATCCACTTTTTGAACTCCAATAACTGATTGATTAGTCGTTTCATACGCTTGAATCATCTGTTTGAGCGCAGGTTCTTCAGAAGTCATAATATCGTCTCCAAGAAGAACGGCAAACGGCTCATCTCCAATAAACTGCTCAGCACAAAGAATAGCATGACCAAGTCCTAACGGCTCTTTTTGACGAATATAGTGAATACTGGCCATTGATGAAATCGTTTGTACTTCTTTTAACATTTCGAACTTGTGCTTTTCTTCAAGCATTTGCTCTAGTTCAATTGATTTGTCAAAATGGTCTTCAATTGATTTTTTATTTCGACCTGTAATAAAAATAATACTTTCAATACCTGATTTCACAGCTTCTTCTACAATGTATTGTACAGCAGGCTTATCGACAATTGGCAGCATTTCTTTGGGCTGCGCTTTTGTCGCCGGCAAAAATCGAGTTCCTAAACCGCCTACTGGAATAACTGCTTTTTTTATCGTCATATATGAATCCCTCTTTCTTTTTTAGTAGTAAATACAAATAATTTAGTGCCAATAAAATTGATACCGACACTTACGATTGTGATCAAAAGTTTACTGATTAGCAGCGATATACCCCATTTATTATATAGAACAGTCAACAGAAAAGATGTTAGGGATAAAGTGATTAAATTCACGACCACGAATGAAATCACTTCACGCTTACTGTCTTTTTTCTTTTTTCTTAAACGTCCACTTACGGTTCATGACATAACTGTTTAAAATCCCCGCGCTGTATGAAATCCACTGCGCTAGTATATAGTTCACACCGATTGTTGTTAAAAGTGCATATACTGCAAAATCAATCAGTGTATTTACAACTCCTACTAACGCAAATTTAATTAAAGGTAGCCATTTGTTAGTCACGAAGTGATACTTCCTTGCGTGTTTCAAGCTGATACTTTTCACGGACGATATAGAGCGGACGATTTTTTGTTTCATCGTAGATGCGGCCAATATATTCTCCAATCATACCAAGAATAATTAAAATGATGCCGCTAAAGAATAGCTGAATGACAATTAACGACGACCACCCGGTGATGGTACTGTCTGTAAATAACTTCAAATACAGCACCACAAAAAGATAAATAAAACCGATACCAGATAGCGTTACACCAGCATAGCTAGCTAGCTTCAGCGGTTTATAGGAGAAAGACGTAATGCCATCCATTGAAAGCTTCAGCATCTTTTTCAAAGGATATTTCGACTCCCCGGCCAAACGCTCGTCTCGCTCATATTCTACTGCTATTTGCTTAAAGCCCACCCAGCTTACTAATCCGCGTACAAAGCGATTTTTTTCTTGAATGCTATTCATTTGATTGCATACTTTACGATCTAGCAAGCGGAAATCCCCTGTATCGAGAGGAATATCAATATCAGTCATTGCACGTAAGAAACGATAAAACATAGCAGCCGTTTGCTTTTTAAAATATGTTTCTCCTTTTCGCTTTGTACGCTTAGCGTATACAACGTCAAACCCTTGCTTCCATTTTTCAATCATCTCTAAAATCAATTCGGGCGGATCTTGCAAATCAGCATCAATCACAACGACCGCCTCTCCTCTTGCATAATCCATACCAGCTGTAATAGCAATTTGATGACCAAAGTTACGAGCAAAATCTAATAAAACAACGGCTGGGTCTTGCTCACTGTACTCTTTAATGATTTCTGCCGTTCGGTCTCTACTGCCGTCGTTCACGAAAAGAAGCTCGTAAGCTTCTTTCGTTGAACGCATCACTTCTGTTAGACGGCGATAGGTTTCATGAATCACTTCTTCTTCGTTGTAGACAGGAACAACAATAGAATATTTAACAATTGAACTCATGTTCATGTCCTCCTTATTTAAGCGTTATTTCGTATAATGTTCCATTTCCAGATGGTCCTTGCTGAGAACTTGATGAAGTAGACTGCCATTTGGAAGAAGGAATCTCTTTACTATTTTCTTTAATCCACGTGATAACGTCAGATTGGCCTCCCTTGCCCATTCCAGACAAGTAGAAATATTTCACTTCACCTTTTTTAATCATGGCTTTTAATTTACTCACCGTTAGAATTGGATCTGAACCGCTAAATCCTCCCATTGCCATGACTGGTTTGCCCGTTTCGATAATGTAAGGCGCAGCTGAAGTTGAATCCGTTGTGGCAAACAAATATTTTTCACCTGTATTATTTTTTGTTAAATAGTTTAGTAGCTTTTTGTTTACTTCTGCGTTCATCCCTCCACTTTTTCGTTTTGAAGATGATGATTTGCTTGAAGAGCTATTTGGCATTTGACTATTATTGGATGAACCGCCTGGCATTTGCATTTGACCATTATTGGACGAACCGCCCGGCATTTGCATTTGACCGCCGTTCGATGAACCGCTTGGCGGCTGCATTTGATTGTTCGATGATGAATTGCCGCTAGAGCTTCCTGGAGGCTGCATGCCGTTAAAGCCAGACTGTTTGCTATTCGTTGCTGTGCTTGGAGGTCCTCCCATACCGCTTGAAGAATCAGGACCTGCTGCTGGAAGCATGCTATTTCCACCATAAATAATTGGTGTCATTGCCCAGTACGCGGGCATTGCTAGCAAGACAACCATTGCTGCTACCCCTAAATAATTCGTTACAGAATTTTTACGCTCTTTACGAACAGCTAAAACAAGAGCTAAAATGACGCCCAGTGCCCCTACACCTGCAATTGGTGCTACGCCGATTGAGCTGATATAAGGAGACATAATATATACTTGAAGCGCTGCCGTTGTTAAAATACCGCCCGGCAACAGCCATGATTTCCAGCCATTACGCTGTTTGTACATGCTCCATAAAGCTACCGCTCCCGCTCCTGCAAATGCGGCGATTGGAGGTGCCAGCATAATTAAATAATACTGATGGAAAAATCCTGCGATACTAAAGAAAACAGCTACTGGCAGCAGCCAAGCTAACCAAAATAAACTTTCTTTTTGTTTTGTTGTGTAAGGTCCTTTAAATTTCACTCCGGCAAATAGACCTACGATTGAGAAGATTACAAATGGCAATAGCCAGCTGATTTGATCTGATAATCCTTTTTGGAACAGTCGGAATGGACCAGGGTTCCCTGTGTTGAACATTCCGTTTTGATTTCCTCCACCTGGAGCCTGCATCTTTTGAGAAGAGCTGCTCTTGCTTTGATTTGAGCTTTGTGAAGACTCAACATTTGAATTACTCGTTTGTTTTGTTTCACTGCTTGCTGTTTGCTGCTGAGCTTGAGCAGGCTGTTTATGACTGCTTCCCATCACGCTTGTATTTCCCGTTAAACGATTGATACCGTTATATCCAAAAGCAAGCTCTAGAACTGAATTTGTTTGACTGCTTCCCATATAAGGCCGTTTATCAGCAGAAGTTGAATCTACTACAACTGCCCATGAGACAGAAACGGCGAGCATCAGTGCAGTTGCTGTTGTTAAAAAAGCTATTTTCTTTTTCCATGTAATTTTAGTTGCCACTACATAGAAAACATAAAATGCTGGTAAAACCATGTATGCCTGAAGCATTTTCATATTAAAGGCAACACCAATCATCGCAAAAGCTGCTAACACCCAGCCAAATTTAGCCGTACGCACAGCACGAAACAACATCCATGTTGCTACTAATAATGTAAACACAAGCATACTATCAATATTATTTGTTCGGCTTACCGCCGGTACAATTGGCGTCAGAGCCATGGCAAGAGCAGCAAACCTCCCAGCCCATACGCCAAACGTACGTTTTACGAGTACGTATAGTAAAAGGACTGAACCGATGCCCGCTAATGCTTGCGGTAAAATGACACTCCATCCGTGAAACCCAAATATTTTGGCACTAATTGTCTGAATCCAAAACACAACCGGCGGCTTATCAATCGTTACATAGCCTCCTGGATCAAAAGATGCGTAAAAGAAATTATGAAAACTTTGAAGCATACTTTTGACAGCTGCCGTGTAATAAGCGTTGGCGTATTCATCTGTCCAAATTTTAAATAAGTTCAAAAACGCTGCAATTAAAACAATTGGAACTAAAAATAAGTCTATTCTTTTCTTGTTTGAAGTCCGTTCTTCTTTCACTTCACTGTTCATGTGTTTCATTTCACTCCTTCGTAATTTCTGACTTTAGTCTAACAAGCTTATGTGAACTGATTATGAACAGTAGAAAATAATTTTTTTATTTTTTAAAAAGCTATTTGACCTCTTACGCTCAGCAATGAAATATTTTACAATTAAAGAATCAAGTACATGAAATGAAAAGCGTCTTTCTTGGATGCTGCAGCTTCTATGAAACATTCTTATCAACACTTCATTCACTTCTTGCTGAGAAAGGAGACAACTTTATGATTCAAGTAAAAGATATATACGGAAATTTACCCACACTAGAAACAGAAAGACTGCGCTTGCGGAAAGTTACCAAAAAAGATGTGCGTGACATGTTTGAATATGCCTCAAATGAAAAGGTAAGCAGATATGTAAATTGGGAAAAGCACCGAAAGCTTCAAGATACAAAAGAGTTTGTTTCCTTTGTTTTAAAGCAGTACAGCAACCAATCCATTTCTCCTTGGGCTATGGAAATCAAAGCCTTGAAAAAATGTATTGGCACCATTGACTTTGTCACTTGGAACCCTACTCATCGCATTGCGGAAATTGGCTATGCGATTTCTGAAGCATATTGGAATAAGGGGTTTGTTACGGAAGCAGCTGAAAAAGTAATTGCGTTTGGATTTGAAGAAATGGATTTAGTCCGTATTCAGGCGAGGTGCTTTGTTGAGAATGCCGCATCTGAGAAAGTGATGAAAAAAATCGGTATGTCTTATGAAGGAACGATTCGAAAAGCCATGTTTATTAAGGGAGCTCATCAAGACTTAAAGTTATATTCAATCTTGCGAGAAGAATATACGCGCAACGTGTAGAAAATGTATAAAATACTTTCCATAACATAGGCTAACTTCAACACTAACTCTTCCTTTTGAGGTGAACAATGTTGGAGCAAGCAATTCAGCATTTAGACTTAGCTGCACATGGTTTGTGGTTTCCTATTACCGTTAGTTTATGTTTATTTATTCTTGCCCTTATTTTATTTAAACGACAGCTAACTTGGCGAGATTTTTATATCACGTTTAGCGTAGTTGGATTTATGGGATGGCTTTGTGATGTGATCATTACGCGTGTTTTTAACGTGATTGATTTGGGAGATCCAAAAGTTACAGGAATTGGAGATATTGTAAGCTATACGTTTATTCTACCTTCCCTTTCCATTTTATTTTTAGCTTACTTAACTGCTAAAAATAAATGGGTTTTATCCCTTCTTTTTTGCGCTGGTTCACTACTTATAGAATACGGAATGATTAAAAGTGGCTATATGCATTTAAACGGCTGGTTTTTTATCTATTCAATAGCGGTATACTTTCTCGTTTATGCCTTTGTGCTGCCATGGCATATCGCATTTATTAAGTAAAAAGCGGATGTTGATTAACATCCGCTTTTTTACTATGCAATTACTTTCTGCCTGCTGAAATGCATATTTACGGCCGGTCATTTTATGCGTTGTGGTGATAAATGCGTGCGGCTATGTTCTTCAGGACGTGTAAACCCAATTTTTAAAAGAGCCGCTTCTAAATTTGCTTCTGTTTTCATTTGATTAAAATCAATTCCTAATTTGACTACCGTTTGGGCAATTTCCGGTCGTATCCCCGTTATAATAGCTTCTACTCCCACCAATTTGAGAGATCGATGAATTTTAAAAAGATTGTCTGCTACCATTGTATCAATAATCACTACACCTGAAATATCCAAAATAAGATAAGATAATTGAAGGCTTGTCCCTTTTTTCAAGCAGGTTTCCATAATAACTTGCGAGCGGTGGGTATCAATTTCTCCAATAATCGGCATAATAGCGATTCCTTTTGTAACGGGTACGAGCGGAACTGAAAGTTCTTCTAGTGACGTATAAGCTAAATTCATCATATATCGATTATGCTCGTCATAAATTTGACCAAAAACACATGTTACCGTATCTAAAAGTGGATCAATTCGTTCACTGACATGCAGCATGGTAATTGCAGCAAACTGATGCTCCTCTAGTTCTCTTGTAAATACATCCCAAATAACGCTGCGATAGATTGGAAGGATACCTAGTGCTTTTTCTAAAGGAATATTTTTTTCCACTGCGTATTTACCCGTATCAAGTGCCCATTCTTTAACAAGTTTAAGTACAGCCTCCTGTTCTTCAAATAGAGCTCTCCCAAAGTATTCCATAATCGACACTCGCCACTTCAGAATTTTCTTTTCTTTCAATTCCTCTAGACTTAGCGTATGTGTAGCATCTAAACGTTCGGCTAATTTTTCTGACAAGCTATATTTATGTTCAAGAATCTTCTTTCCTATATACACGAGCTCCTCTTTCATAAAATACGTTCAGCTCCTCTTTTCTGCTATTTTTACTGCGTATATAACTTTGACTAAGCCTACTTACCCGTGCGACAATTGACTAGCCTTCCCAAGAACAACAAAAAAGCGGTTATTTTATGAATTTTCTTTCTTTTTATTATAGTGCCAGAGTAAGAGCCGCACAACTTAAAATTTGCTGCGGACAAAACTTATGCTTTCGTAATAAAAAAACAATCCTGTTCCAATTGGAACAAGATGTTTTTTTATATTCACTTTCTTTTATCTCACTTTATACCTGGAATAGCCAGACAACAATCGGTCCAAAAACCGATCCTAGTACAGCACTTAACGTCATTGATACTGAACTCATCGATACCGTTAGTTCACCGTATTCAAATGCTTTGGAAGTTCCTAGCGCATGGGAAGCGCTGCCTAGTGCAATTCCTTTTCCTAAAGAACTCTTGATCCGAATCCATTTTAAAAGTAGCGGTCCAAGAATCACGCCCGAAAAACCTGCGATCATAACAAATACCACGGTCATCGATGGAACGCCCCCTAGTCCTGTGGCAATTTGAATCGCTACCGGAGTAGTAATAGATTTAGGAATAATGGATAAAATCAGGCTTCGATCCACCCCAAATACTTCAGCAAACACAAGTCCGCTGATCATGCCTGCGAATAACCCTACAAATACCCCTCCAATAATAGGAACGCTGTACTTTACTAGCATCTCACGTTGTTTATAGAGTGGATACGCTAATGCAACAACTGCTGGTCCTAGAAGTGAATTAATCCATTTGCCTCCAATCATATACTCATCATAGGAAACATGAAAAGCAAGCAAAAGAAGAATAACGAATATGGTTGTAGTTAAAACAGGAATAAGAATCGGATAGGAGAACCGTACGTATACTTTTGCCATGACTAGATACAAAGCAACTGTAGCTACGATTATAAAGACCGCGATAAAGAATTCTTGCACTGTTGTTTCTCCTTTCGTTTGTTCGCTTTCTTTTCCAAAAGTTGGCTGGCAGTCCCTGCGGCGGCCATCGTAACAATCGTACTAAGCACAATAATTAAAAATAAAACCGCTCCGCTGCTTGAAAGAAGCGAAGGGTAATTCATCACACCAGCCATAGCCGGTATGAATAATAGCGGTAAAAAAGATAACAAGAAACTTGCTCCGTCTTCAATTATTTTGATGGGAACAACTTTGCACGTTAAGCAAATGAGCATTAAAATTAAGCCTATAATACTGCCTGGAATAGGCAGATGAAGCATATGGTGAACAGCTTCGCCAATCATAGAAAAAGCATAAAGAATCGCAATTTGTAAAATGATTCGTATCACTTTCATTGTAGGTCACTGTCCTATAGATAAAGAACAGCTGTCCTCCTCTCTTTATTTTGTCATGTTGTCTAACATTTAACTATATAAACACCTTTACTTTACCTGCTTTTACTTGTACTATACAACTATATATACATTTGTATTATACAAGTATATATTTCTTTGTCAATGAATGATTTTGTAAGGGGCGATTATGATGCAAAAAAAGAATTCAATTGAATTGATTGAATATGAACTTACTACCTTTATTAGACGAGCCGTCTATCTTGATAATTCCGAAAAAAAAATAGGAAACCTAGAAAGATCAGCTTATTTATTACTGCGGCAATTAGATGAATTTGGACCAGCTCGTGTAAAAGAACTGGCAGAAGCATTTAAACTCGACATTTCAACTCTTTCTAGACAGGCTGCTGCTTTAGAAAATAAAAAGCTTATTTCTCGCTCCTCTGACCCTTCGGATGGACGAGTCAGCCTTTTTGACATCACAACACGCGGGAAACAAATGCTGCAAACTGATAAGCAAATGCGTCTTGAACGCTATCATGGTATGTTAAAAAAATGGTCAAGTGAAGAAAAGGAACTGTTTGGCAAACTATTAATGCGGATGAATGACGCATTTATCGATTAAATAGAAACTCATGAAAATTAGGCTGCTGCTGCAAGGTGTTTGTCCCTGTCTCTTTTCTCTTTCTTGCATTTAATGTAAAGAGACTATTGAAAAGGATGTATGATTATGTCTGTTCCGAACAAACGGAAAGCCACACCCTGCCTCTTCCCCGGCTATAAATGGTGTGGTCCCGGATGCAGTGGTCCCGGATGTCCTGTAAATGATGTAGACTGCTGCTGTAAATACCATGATTTATGCTATGAAGATTACGGATCCTGCCGGTCGTGTGATGAGCAATTCCTTGACTGTCTTTGCTCCAAAGCAAATCCGTACAGTTTAAAAGGAAGACAGGCATACGCTATGTATACCTATATGCGGCTGAAGTTAGCTTTAAAACAATATGACTAAGCAGAAAAGAGGTGAATTAAAAAATTCATCTCTTTTTTATGCCTTTTTATCCGTATGAATCCAAAAGCGTTGAACAACAGCTCCGCCCTCTTCTATATAATCCTCGTCTTGTATACCACCGTTTGCCAAAATAGTTCGACGAGAAGCGGTGTTCCAATCATCACACACAACTAATGCCCGTTGAACTCCCAGCTTTTTAATTTCTTGAAGAGATAACCTCAGTAGCAGCTTCGCATATCCTTTTTGTCTTTCACTCGGCCGAATACCATACCCTATATGTCCTCCGCTGTTTCGAAGTATTTCACTTAGCTCATGGCGGATGTTAACTACCCCTATTACTCTTTCGTGATGCATTAGCCAGTAGGTGGAATCGGGTACATATCCTTTTTTTAATCCGATCCCTTTTTCTGCATCTAATAACTCTTGAACCATTTTTTCAAAGTAAGCAGGATCTTTAGCAATTACCCATGGAATCATTTTTTCTCCGCTTGCTTTCCATTCATGATAAAAGCTCATATAAGCCTTTTTATAAGCTGCATCCGGTTTCATTAAAACAGCAGTTTCCACGTACCTTCCTCCTTTTTGTTTATTATGTTTATACTACCGATTTTTCCCAACAAATGAAAGGGGATAATTTACGTGATGTGATCGTTGTATGAGCTTAGTTATAAGGTATGTAACAAAAAGCACTCAATAAATGTTCATTGAGTGCTTTTTGTTCTACTGCCGGTTGTTTAAATAAACTCCTTAAAGAACCTAGTTACTTTTGCAAGGGTATACAGTAAGGTACGCTTCATAACAGGCTCTTCTTTCTTTTGGATTTCAGGAGGTTTCACCCAGCGCTTGTGATTGGCAACAAGAATACTTTTATCCATTTTGTTTTCCATCGCCGTCGTCAACTCTTTTGCGAATTTTTGACTATCGATAATGACCATTGATTCGTTATTCAAAAATGTAGAACGGGAATCTAAATTAAAAGAGCCTACGGCGCTAAGTCTTTGATCATAAATCACAGACTTTGCATGGATCGAATAAGGTCCTTGGTATTCGTAAAGCTTTACACCTGTGTTCATAATCGTATCACGCATACTGATATACCCGGAAAAAGCCAACACATTGGGCGTAGATGTAACTGAATTTGTGAGTAGCGTCCATTGAACGCCTGGCTTCTTTTTCATGACTGTATACTTTCTCATCGCAGTGGTAGGCACCACATAAGGACTTTGAATAAGAACAGAGCGGTTAGCTCCTTCTGCTAGGTTAATAAACGTTTTCCACATAAAAGGTCGTTTATTAAAGCGTTCAATTGGATTATGAATAAAAGAAACACGCTTTGTAGGAACGGTGGAAGCATTCCAATTAATCTTAGGCGTCGCAAATGTTTCTCCTACTTGCTTAGCTTTATCATATTGCTGTAGCAGCAAAGCTTTCATCCTCTTTCCCTGATCGACCTGGTACTGTGTGAGATGATGAAAAGCTTTTTTAGTGTAAGGATGAGTCCATAATTCATTTATATAATTTTGCATTTGAGTGATGACGCTGTCTTGTTTATGTTTGCTGTTTGTAATAAAGACATCACGATCATAGACGAAGTCTGGAGGAGGCTTTTTAGCCAAATATTTGTCTCCTATATTCCGTCCCCCTATTATGCCTAGCTGTCCGTCTACAACCATTATTTTATCATGCATACGATTTTGCCACGCCCAAGGTTTAAACAATTGAAACGGCTCGTAATAGTTCACTTCAATATTAGGATGTGAAGCTAATGCATAGAGCACGCCTCTTCGGTTTCCCCGTAAGCCGTTAGCTATCCCATCTAAAAGAACGTGAGTATGGACGCCTCGATCAGCTGCTTTAAAAAGAGCGGCCATAATTAAATCAGTTGACTCTCCTTTTCCTATTGAGTAATAAGCAATATCAATCGATTTCTCAGCTTCTTGAATCATTTGAATACGAACTCTTCCTGCCTCATAACCATCTTCAAGAAGTCTCACTCGGTCCGTAGACTCACTGTGACCAAAAAAGCTAGCCGATTTAATTGAGGCCGTTTCCTCTCCTGTTTTTAAAGGTACATAAAAGAGAACCACCGCCGTTATAACCACATAAAGAATATATAAAGATAAAATAATAAGTAATCCTTTGAATGCTATTTTTATCATCGCAACTCCAGCTTTTTGTCTTTTTCTGTTATGGTTCACAAATAATGATCATTACATGCAAGAAACTGCTTCCTTGATTGCTTTGCGCTTTGTTCTTTTGACACATTTATTTTTTCTGATTCACTATTTGTATAGTATGCTTGTACATATCATAGAAAAAAGGATGATGGTGATGGAGGAATATTCTTTTCGTTTTCATATTACAGATTCTTACCCTTTGCAAAATGAAAACGATAAAATAGAAGCTGTTGTACGCACCAAAATCAAGCATGCGGAGCGAGGATGCTTGTATGAGGGTTATCTCCGTGTTCATATCACTAAAATCGGGGTGTTTCCTGTAGCAAAAGATATTGCTGAAGCGATTGGCGTTCGTTCGCTTCGTCAGCAATTAGCGGCCGAATTAAAAAGATACGTACGGCCGCACCGCAATTTTTTATAACTTTATCCAAACATTTGTCCAAGTGGACTTTCATCTGCAATAATATCTTGAATAGCATAGATAGAAATTGGAAAGTAAGGAATTCCATATACATAAGGAGCCAGATCATACAGCTGATAAAATAGTACAAGTGATTTATCGGCGATATAAAAATCTTGATCTGGTTTAATTCCTTTATATTCTCCAAGAACCATAATATCACGCTCTTTTATTTGCTCTCCTACTATTTTAGAAAGAACACTCACGTAATCACTGTCTTTTTTAAATAAATCTTTTAGTTGATACGTTTTTCCAGTCAGCACATTAAACGTTAACGGAACTACCACGGTCAATCCGTGCGCTCCCCCGGAATAAGCAAAATTGACGAGCGTTAAGCTGAGCACATTTCGCTCGTTTGTTTTCAACTCATAATAACCCGTTTCTTCTGTATCCGGATTTTCTCCATATCCCTGCTGACGTATTAATTCATTCGTACGCTGCAAGATTTTACTGTTAATGCTGTGCTGAACAGCTGGATTAGTCAAATGAACAGCTGGATAGTAAACGTTTAACTTTTTCTTCACCATTTGTTGAGAATATACCGTTGCAGGTAGCGTAACCATGGCTTCCTCCTCTTTCTATACAGATTGTTACATTCTATTCTTTTAGCTTTCATTCCATTACTGAAGCAAAAAAATCCCGTGCATATACGCACGGGATTTTTAACTTTTTATTATTTTACGCTGTTAATTGTTTTAGCAGCGTCTACCGTATTTTTTAATAGCATTGTGATGGTCATCGGACCAACGCCGCCTGGTACTGGTGTGATATAACCTGCAACTTCTAAAGCCGCTTCGTAATCAACATCACCAACGAGTTTACCATTTTCCATTGTGTTGCCTACATCAATTACAATGGCACCCGGCTTAATATCATCTGCTTTGATAAGTCTAGGTTGTCCTACAGCTGACACAAGAATATCAGCTTGTTTTGTTAAAGCAGATAAATCTTTTGTGCGAGAGTGAGCAATTGTTACCGTTGCACTTTCTTGAAGTAACAGCATGGATACTGGCTTACCAACAATATTGCTTCGTCCAATTACTACCGCATGTTTACCTGAAATTTCTTCACCTGAACGTTTAATTAACTCAACGATACCGTGTGGTGTACATGGTAAATAGCACTCATCGCCAATGACCATATTCCCTACGCTTACTGGATGGAAGCCATCTACATCTTTTTTAGGAGATACAGCATTTAATACTGCCTTTTCATCAATATGTTTTGGTAATGGAAGTTGAATAAGAATACCATGAACAGATGGATTTCCATTTAAGTGATGGATTTCGTTTAAAAGCTCTTCTTCAGTAATCGTTACGTCGCGTTTGATAATTTCAGATGCAACACCGATTTCTTCACAAGCCTTTGCTTTTGCTTTTACATATGATTGCGAAGCAGGATTTTCTCCTACTAAAATCACGGTTAAACCAGGAACGATACCTTTTGTTTTTAATTGAGCTACCTCTTCTTTTAATGCGGCGCGCAGTTCTTGCGCTACTTCTTTTCCTTTAATTACTTTCGCTGTCATGATGTTTTTTGCTCCTTTCAACTGTAGCCATTTAATAAATGTACGAATTATAGTTATTAATCTAACACAAAAGTTCGGTTTTGTTCAATGTTTTTATTATTTTTATTTTAAATAGATGAAAATAAATAACAAATAACGTATATTCCTTTCTTATCGTACTATAATATTTTGCATTTACCAAAGCTATTTTTATTCAAATGGTGCTTTTCCAAATTAAAAACCGCACCTTCGGCACGGTTTTCAACGATTTATTTTTCTGTTGATATGCTTTTCTTGGTAGTCAACGGCAGCACGTCTTCCTCTGTTTTTAGATCCTTTACATGCATTTCCTTGAGAGGCACACTTATTTTCTTATTTTTCGGAGGTTCTTCAAAGTTCTCCACCCAATCACATAGCAGTTCAAATCCTTGATACACATAAGGCAGGAGAGGCTGAAGCTTTCGATCTGGGTCAATTTGATGATTCCATACTAAGCTATCAATGTGGTTTCCATTTTCAATTACATAGTGACGATGAAGGTGCTGCTTACCAGCATCTTTTACCAGTTGTTCATAAGGATAAGCATGAATATCCGGAAAAATAAGAGCATCTAACGACCCTGTAATGCTTATCAACGGAACGGAAATATCACCTGTATTTTCAATTTCACGAACTTTTTGCTTAACATCTTGCGGTCTTTCTTGATAATCATACTTTTCAAAAATAGAATCTAATGAACGATCTCTAACTCCGTTTTCAAAAAGCGTCAAGTATTTTTGCCACGGAATGCTTCCAGGTGCTTGACTGTCAAACTCATCTCTATATATATTAAGCGTTAAAAACCAATAATACTGGTCATGATATGGCCATAAAAACTCAGATCCCTTTGGCAACCCTGCTTGATACAACCGGTGCAAAGCTTCTTTTTGCGATTCACCTACCGTATACAGTGCTTCTTCCGCATGATTTACAACAGGTGTTAGGGAAGTAATCAAGTTATCGTGATCAGCTCGCCACATAACCCCTTCCCATTCAACCCCTCCATTAAAAAGCTGAGGCTCTTCATTTTTCCCATCGTTTTCTAAAGCATAGCGAACAACATAACCCCCATTAGAAATACCTAAAGCATACGTTTTTATATCGAAATATTCTGTCACTTCTTTTTGAAGTTTGTGACGATAATTTTCAAACAAAAATCTCTGAGCAATTTTTGTCACTTCCCGGTATTGAATATGCCATTTTCTAATGGAGTCTTCTTCTTTGACTAGAGCGTTCTTTGCTTTAGCAAATGGATCATCTCTCACTTCTTCTCCCTGTGTCCCTTTATCAGAAGCAGCAAACGCAAACCCTTTTGCCAACACATAGTCGCTGAACAGTAAATCCGTTGATTTCTCATCTCTGGTAGCTGGAACTCCCGACATAACTAACTTTCCATTCCAGTCATCAGGAATTCGAATGAGAAATTTACCACCGTCAACTTCACCTTCTACTTGAACGCCCGTTATTTCTTCAGGCTGATACATGTAATACCATCCATTTTTTTCTTCTTTTGTTCCCCAATAGATAGGAGCCAGCCCAATGTTCCCATAGGCAGTCGCTGCTTGAAATTGAAGAGGATTTTTAGTCGTTAACCAGTTTCCATACTTACCGTCAAACGTTGTGATATTCAAGTGATAACCTCCATTCACATTTGCTTTTGAAGACAATCTTCGGGGACTGTACACGCATAATTTTAGTTAAATATTACCATCCATTTCTCAAAAAGTACATTAAAACGCCTTTCTTGCAGAAAGAAAGTAGACATTTATCACATCTGTGCCCATAGTGCCGTATAATATTGAAATTTATTCAAAAAAAGGAGTGTCAATGACTATGAGTTCGTTTAATTCTTCAAAACTCTCTACGACTCTCATTCCCCCTGCTACTTCCTCCTATCCGGTTTCCGGAAGAAAATATACTCTTACTCATTCTGATACAACGGGTCAGCTTTTTTAAGCATCGGATGCTCATATAACAACAAGGCGATAGATAAAAATATGCGCGATGAAGTACTAGCTGCTCTTCACGTAACAGACCGAAAAGCAGTTATTCAAGGCGAAGTTTTTGTTAGTGGAGGTGAGTTCAGCCGCGAGCAAGCACAGCTTCGTTATCACATTTTTCGCCGGGAGCTTCCGCTTGCTTTAGAAGCAATATTTTACGGAGACCAAGCGTTTTTTCAACATTATCCAGACCTGCTAAATACACCGATTTACATTTATTTTGTATCGACTTATCAAGAATTTAGAGGGTGGTCCTATTATCAAACCCCTAAATTTTATTTAAAACAAACATGCAGCAGCTAGCACTCTAGTGCATAAACTAATGGGAAATGAACGAGGGAGGTGTGAATGTCTCATGTACAGTCAATGGGTTTACCCTTATATGCCGCGCTACTACCATCCAGTGGTTCCTACTACGAATGAAAATTATTTAGAACCTTATAGATACAATGAAGACTTATTTTCTTATATCCTGCATGAGGAAGAGGAAGTTAGATCTACACGCGATGTAGACAGAGTGATGAAAATTTTAAAACGCCAGTATCAGTCCATCTACAGAGATGCTCAACGAGGCGGGATGGATAGCAAACTAACAGAATACTTATTTCGTTCCATTGTAAGGTTTGTTGATGATAACTATAACAATTACAGCGGATCTATTAACGAACGCGTCGAAAAAGCCGCGCGACAGCTGAAAAAACGTGATCCCTGGATATTTGAACTTTTTAACTTATACAGCGTTTCCCCCGCTTCACAAGTTCGAATTACTAACACGATTTTAACCGTTTCATTTGAAAATTTACGCAGAGGAAATGACGTATCAAATCCTAGATAAACAAAAAACCGCCACAATTGTGACGGTTTTTTGTTATGGTAATACAGTTGCTCCCATTAGATGGCTATCAACTTGTTTAGCTACTTCACGACCTTCATGAATAGCCCATACGATTAAACTTTGCCCACGACGAGCATCACCAGCAGCAAAAACACCTTCAACATTTGTTTTGTAATTTCCATACGCTGCATCTACGCGACGATTTTTCGTTTCAACACCAAACGCTGATAGAACCGGATGCTCTGGACCTTCAAACCCAATCGCAATAAAGACAAGCTGAGCTGGCCATACTTTTTCTGTTCCTGGAATTTCGGTAAAGATGTACTGTCCATTTTCACCTTTTACTTTTTCCATTTGAACCGTATGAAGTTCTTTCAGATTGCCTTGCTCATCTGCCACGATTTTTTTCGTTTGAATTGAATATTCACGTGGATCGTCCCCAAATTTCGCCTGTGCTTCTTCATAAGCATATTCAAGATTAAATACATGTGGATATTCAGGCCACATATTATCTGCCGTACGCTCAGCAGGAAGCTGAGGATGTTTACCAAACTGAACAACACTGCGACATTTTTGACGAAGAGCAGTAGCCACACAGTCAGCTCCCGTGTCTCCGCCTCCAATAACAATAACGTCTTTTCCTTCAGCATCAATAAATTGACCATCTTTGAAGTTAGAGTCTAAAAGGCTTTTTGTTGAAGTTGTTAAGTAGTCCATTGCAAAGTGAACTCCTTTTGCTTCACGACCTTCTAATACTAGATCTCTTTGCTTCTGAGCTCCTGTACACAAAATAACAGCATCATATTGTTCTTTTAACTCTTCAGCAGTAATGTCTTTTCCAACTTCCGTATTCGTTACAAAATCAATACCTTCTTGTGTCAATAAGCGAACACGTCTTTCCACTACTTCTTTATCTAGCTTCATATTTGGGATTCCATATGTTAATAAACCGCCGGCACGATCTGCTCTTTCATATACCGTTACTGAATGACCCGCTTGGTTCAGCTGATCTGCGCTCGCTAAGCCTGCTGGCCCAGAGCCAATAACAGCAATTTTTTTGCCTGTTCTTTTCTCCGGAATACGCGGAGTAATCCACCCATTCTCAAAGCCTTTATCAATAATAGCGCGTTCGATATTCTTAATCGAAACCGCTGGATCTGAAATAGCAAGCGTACAGGAACCTTCACACGGAGCAGGACAAACTCGTCCTGTAAACTCCGGGAAGTTGTTCGTTTTCATTAAACGCTCTAAAGCTTCTTTCCAGCGCCCTTTATAAACTAAATCATTCCACTCTGGAATTAAGTTATAGATTGGACATCCAGAAGTAAAAGCATTAATATCCATTCCCATGTGGCAAAAAGGTGTACCGCAATCCATACATCGTGCTCCTTGACGGCTTAGCGCTTCATCAGATAAAGGAGCAGCATACTCTTTCCAATCACCTAAACGTTTTAACGGGTCACGTTCCTTCCCTTTTTCACGTTTGATTTCCATAAATCCTGTTGGTTTTCCCATCGTACTCTCCCCTTTCTTACTGAGCTACCGCTTCTTGTTGTTTTGCCGATGCTTTCTTTTCTTGTTTTGCATTTTCCTCAAACGCACTCATAGCTGCTTCTTCTTCCGTTAATCCAGCTGCTTTTTGCTCTTCAATGCGATTCATCATGCGTTTATAATCATTCGGAATCACTTTTACAAATTTCGAAAGCGATTCTTCCCAATTTTCTAATACAAATGCTGCTTTATGACTGTCAGTATATTTCAAATGATTTGTAATCATCTCTTTTACTTCTTCTGCTTCTTCTCCTTTTAAGCTCTCAAACCCAATCATGTCTTTATTACAAAGGTTTTTGAATACTTCTTGATCATCAGCAAATACGTAAGCAATACCGCCAGACATTCCTGCACCAAAGTTTTTACCTACATCACCTAATACGACAACACGTCCGCCAGTCATATATTCACAGCCATGATCGCCAATTCCTTCAACTACTACGTTCACACCGCTGTTACGAACCGCAAAACGTTCTCCTGCTAGCCCGCTAACATAAGCTTCACCGCTTGTTGCACCGTAAAACGCCACGTTCCCAACGATAACATTTTCACCTGACACAGCTGTTGTTTCCTTAGGTGGAGCAACAATGATTTTACCTCCTGATAATCCTTTTCCGATATAATCATTTGCATCTCCAGTTAGATACATAGACATCCCTTTTGGAACAAATGCACCAAAACTTTGTCCTGCAGAGCCAGTGAATCGAAGAGTAATCGTATCTTCTGGCAGACCTTTCTCACCGTAACGTTTTGTAACTTCACTTCCTACAATTGTTCCAGCTACACGGTTAATATTAGAAATTGGCAGTTCTAACTCAACTTGATACTTGTGCTCGATTGCTTGCTGTACCGCAGGCAAGATTTTTTGCATATCAAGAGATTGGTCAATTTTATGGTTTTGAGGTGTTTTAAAGGTACGTACACCTTCAGCTTGATATAAAAGAGTTGTTAAGTCTAAGTGCTGCGCCTTCCAGTGATTTTTCGCACGTTCGCTAACGCTCAATACGTCTGTACGTCCAACCATTTCATCCACTGTTTTAAATCCAAGTTCAGCCATAATTTCGCGCACTTCTTGTGCAACAAATTTCATATAGTTAACGATGTGATCCGCTTCTCCTAGGAACTTTTTACGAAGTTCTGGGTTTTGTGTCGCCACTCCAACTGGACATGTATCTAAGTGACATGCACGCATCATGATACAGCCTAAAACAATTAAAGGGGCCGTAGCAAAACCAAACTCTTCTGCTCCTAAAAGTGCTGCCATGACTACATCTTTACCCGTCATTAATTTCCCGTCTGTTTCAAGCACTACCTTTTCGCGAAGACCGTTTAACATAAGCGTTTGATGAGCTTCTGCTAAGCCAAGTTCCCACGGTAGTCCCGTATGTTTAATACTTGTTTTTGGAGATGCTCCCGTACCTCCGTCGTAACCGCTAATAACAATAACGTCCGCTACTCCTTTTGCTACTCCGGCAGCAATCGTTCCTACTCCTGCTTTTGAAACGAGTTTGACGCTGATTCGTGCATCACGGTTTATATTTTTTAAGTCATGAATAAGCTGTGCTAAATCTTCAATCGAGTAAATATCGTGGTGTGGAGGAGGTGAAATTAAGCCTACTCCTGGCGTTGATCCACGCACATCTGCTACCCATGGATATACTTTGTTTCCTGGAAGCTGACCGCCTTCTCCGGGTTTTGCACCTTGTGCCATTTTAATTTGAAGCTCATCCGCATTCACAAGGTAATGACTTTTCACTCCAAAACGGCCAGAAGCAATCTGTTTAATCGCACTGCGGCGATTATCTCCATTTTCATCCACAGTGTAGCGGCTAGGATGCTCGCCACCTTCTCCACTGTTACTGCGTGCGCCTAAACGGTTCATCGCAATCGCTAATGTTTCATGAGCTTCTTGACTTAAAGATCCAAACGACATAGCACCTGATTTAAAACGTTTTACAATCGAATCAACTGATTCCACTTCATCAATGGAGATAGATGAGCGCGTTCCATTAAACGAGAATAGGTTGCGCAAGAAACCGATGCGTTCTTCATTAGCCGATTCAGAGAATTTTTTAAATAAGCTGTAATCTCCCTTACGACAAGCCCACTGCAGCGTGTGAATTGTTTTTGGATTAAACGCATGATGCTCGCCCGTATGTCTCCACTGGAAGTCGCTTCCTGACTCTAACGTTTGCTCAATTGTTTCAACATAAGCATTGTCATGACGCGTTTTCGCTTCTTTTGCAATAACATCTAAACCGATACCGCCAAGCTGCGAGGCAGTACCTGTAAAATATTGATCGATAACCTCTGCACTGATTCCAACTGCTTCAAAAATTTGTGCGCCCCGATAACTTTGCACCGTTGAAATACCCATTTTAGACATTACTTTTACGACACCTTCAGTAACGGCTTTTACATATTTCTCAACAGCATAGTCATACGATACGTTTAGCGTACCTGCGTTAATTTCATTTTGATATGTTGCAAAAGCAAGATATGGATTAAGTGCGTCTGCGCCGTAACCAATAAGCGCTGCAAAGTGGTGCACTTCACGCGCTTCTCCTGTTTCCACTACAATGCTCGCCTTTGTACGGTTTCCTTTTCGCACTAGGTGCTGGTGCAGCCCGCTGACCGCTAATAAAGCTGGCATAGCTACAGATTGAGCTCCCGCTTCACGGTCTGTCAGAACAAGAATGCTAGCGCCTGCGTTAATTGCCGCTTCAGCTTCAGCAAATATGCGATCAAGATCTGCTTTTAAATCATTTGTAAACACAGCAGATATAACAGCACTTTTGAAATCTGGATGAATGGCAGACTTCAGCTGATGAGTTTGATCGTTTGTTAAAACCGGCGTCTCAAGCTGAATTCGATGAATGTTTTCTTTGGTTGGATGCAGTAAATTCCCTTCTGCACCAAGCAATGTCATTGTCGATGTAACCAACTGTTCACGAATAGCATCAATCGGTGGATTCGTTACTTGAGCAAACAGCTGCTTAAAGTAATTGAACAGCGATTGAGGACGATCGGACAACACGGCTAATGGAGTATCGTTACCCATTGAACCAAGCGGATCTTTTCCTTCTGTAATAACTGGAACTAAATATTTATGAATATCTTCATACGTGTAGCCAAATGACTTCTGGCGAATAACCAAATCATCGAAGTATTCAGATTTTTCTCCCTGCACTTCTGGCAACGTTACCAGCTGTTCATCTAACCACTCTTGATAAGGCTCAGCCTGTGACATTTCAGATTTAATTTCTTCGTCTGAAATAATTCGGCCTTCCTCTAAATCGATTAGAAGCATTTTACCTGGACTTAAACGATCTTTATATAACACATTTTCATCTTCAACATCAATGACGCCTACTTCTGATGAAAGTATGATGTAATCATCTTTTGTAACATAATAGCGAGCTGGACGTAAACCGTTACGGTCTAAAATAGCACCGATTTGCTTTCCATCCGTAAACGAAATAGCAGTCGGACCATCCCATGGCTCCATTAATGCGCTATGATACTCATAGAAAGCACGTTTTTCTTTTGACATGTGCGGATTCTCAGACCAAGGCTCTGGAATAAGCATCATCGCTGCATGCGCTGGCTTGCGGCCGGCCAATACAAAGAACTCTAGCGCATTATCTAACATAGATGAGTCGCTTCCTTCAGCATCTAAAATTGGAAGAACCTTCGGCAAATCCTTACCAAATGCGTCCGAAACAAACTGCTGTTCACGCGCTCTCATCCAGTTTTGATTACCGCGAAGCGTATTGATTTCACCGTTGTGAATTAAATAACGGTTTGGATGTGCTCTTTCCCAGCTTGGGAACGTGTTTGTGCTAAAGCGAGAATGCACTAAAGCAAACGCTGAAGTAAAGTCTTCATCTTGTAGGTCAAGATAAAAAGCATCAACTTGCTCAGGCGTTAATAACCCTTTGTACACAATTGTTCTGCTTGAAAGACTCGTGAAATAAAAACGGTTTTGACGCGCCTGCGCCCAATTTTCCGCTTGCTTGCGAATAACATACAGCTTGCGTTCAAACGCTAAGTCATCTTGAATACTGTCATTTGCCCCAATAAATACTTGTCGTACGTACGGACAGCTTTCTTTTGCAACTTTTCCGATTTTTCCGACATTTACAGGTACAGTTCTCCAACCTAGTAACGTTTGTCCCTCTTCTTCAATTAATTTATTAATATAAGCTTCGATTTCTCGGCGCTCGTCTTCGTTATTTGAGAAAAAGATCATTCCAACTCCATAACGACCTTTTTCTGGCAAGTTCAATTCAACGCATGTCTTTTTAAAGAACGCGTGTGGAATTTGTACCATTAATCCAGCTCCATCTCCTGTTAGCGGATCGCTTCCCTGTCCGCCTCGATGGTCAAGCTGGCAAAGCATATTTAGTCCTTTTTTAACGATATCATGTGACGCTACGCCTTTCAATTGAGCGTATAGTCCGATTCCACATGCATCGTGCTCAAATTCAGGACGGTAGAGACCTTGAGCTTTTGGCATTTGATTGTATGTCATCTTCTTCTCCCCCGTTCGTTTTCTTTATCTTTTTAAGATCACCTGTTTACATTGTAAGTTTTCAAATCAATATAAACAATATATAATTTAGATAAAACTAATCTAATTTTGATATATATAGATGGAGGATGCTTATGGAACTGCGTCAATTACGCTATTTTATGGAAGTTGCAAAAAGAGAACACGTATCTGAGGCGGCAGAATATCTGCATGTAGCTCAATCAGCAATCAGCCGTCAAATCGCGAACCTGGAATCTGAGCTAGGTGTTAGTTTATTCAAACGCGAAGGAAGAAATGTCAAGCTAACAGCAATAGGAAAAGTCTTTCTTGAGCATACGGAGACGGCTATGAAAGCTATTGACTATGCGAAAGAACAAATTGATGAATACTTGGATCCCGAAAGAGGGACGATTAAAATCGGATTTCCAACAAGTCTTGCTAGTCACCTTCTTCCTACTATTATATCAGCCTTTAAAGAAGAACACCCAAATGTTGCTTTTCATCTTAGACAAGGTTCGTACAAATTTTTAATTGAATCGGTTAAAAAAAGAGATATTAATATCGCTTTTTTAGGCCCTGTACCTGTAGAGGACCAGAGTATAGAAGGGCATATTCTATTCACTGAAAATCTTTTAGCCCTTGTTCCTTCTCATCATCCGCTCGCTGAACGGGACAACATCCGGCTGCGGGATTTAAGAAATGAAAATTTTGTGCTGTTTCCAAAAGGATTCATTTTACATAAAATGGCCTTTGACGCTTGCAAACAAGCAGGATTCATGCCTAATATTTCATCTGAAGGAGAAGATTTAGATGCGATTAAAGGTCTTGTATCCGCAGGAATTGGCGTCACGCTTCTTCCTGAAAGCACAGTGTCTGAAACGACTCCTCGTTTCACGACTAAACTTCCTATTCATACGCCGCAGCTTCAGCGTACAGTCGGGATGATTATTCCTAGAAATCGTGATTTAGCACCTTCTGATAAAATTTTTTATAAGTTTGTCAAAACCTTTTTTGAACGGTTGGAGCAGTATAAATAAGAGAGGCCCCCTGCCTCTCTTATTCTTTGCTTTACACACTATTTCTCAGCTGATCAATTCTATAAATAGATCTTCTTTTTCCTTAAAGCTAACAGGCATTGACGCTTACCGGACTCTTTCTTATACTGAAGTAACTGACTAAAAAGAAACAAGGTGACTGCTATGGATTTTAAAATTAATTTTTTATCATTTTACGTAATACAAGTAGAAGGAAAAGAAGAACAGGCCTCTAAACAATATAAGCATTTTCAAACGCTTGATACGGAAGAATATGAAGAAAGTTCCATTAAAGATTTTTTAGACGGTGAATTTAAAAAAATTGTAAAACGCAAAGTAGAGCGACACCCTAAAGCAGAACAAGTGCCTACAAAGCTTGGGTATTTTATAGTTGAACCAGGACACGCACTCGATTCAAACCCTAATTATAATTTATTTCACCGCACTCGTTTTGCCACAACCAAAGAAGAATTTGAAGAAAACAGCGAACAGTTTATCAATGCGTACCTTGATACTGCAGCCGTTCGAGGAGGAGCATTTTTAGTTGTATCTGCTGTTCCAAGAAAATATTTTGATCATGCTTTTGTGTTTATTTTAAAATGTGACTTTGAACCAAAAGTGGCTTCAATTTCAGATGAATCAACCCTTATTCGCCACGTAGAGATGGCGATTACTACTAAAAACATGAAATCCATTCAATACCCCTACATGCCTGAAGAAGGCATGGTGGAAGAAAGTGAACTCGTCATCCACCAAGCGTCTCATGCCCGTTACTTTGAAGACTTCTTGAAATTCATTGACTACAACGAGCCGATGCCTGAGATTATGAAAACACAAGTGATGGATATGGTGCGTGAACACGTCAGCGAAACGTTTGAAGCAGAAAGCGTAGAGCTTGAACAGTTTGAATCGGACATGGAACTGTGGGCAACAAGTGAAAAGCGTGAGCTTCAAGAACGTTTAGATACCCATCAAGTCATGGAAGCTGCTGCTCATATCGTCGAGCATACGCCTGATGCGGAGCTTAAAATGAAGCTTGGCGAAACAGAGATTAAAGGGCTGTTAGCTGATTTCGGGGAAAATATTCACTTAGCGAAAGTGAACGGACGCTACGTGGCGTTAATTGAAGCGGAATCGATTCTATTTGAAAAAGGCGCTTCCCCGATTGAGTTTCATAAGCCAGGTGATTTGCACGGGATTATTGAGAAAATTAGCAGTAAGAAATGGGAAGAATAAATAAAAGCCAGAGAGCTGTATTGTGCTCTCTGTCTTTTATTTAACTGAAAAAGCAGCTCTATTTATCCACCTTAATTCTCTACTAATTGGCTCACCGCAACATTTTGTTCATTTTCAGGCTGACCTAGCGGATAAATTCTTGCCGTATCATTTTCTTCGCTTACATGTTGAATATAAACGGCCGTATCGTTTCGTTATACGTAACGTTAGCCATAACGGGTGAATCAGCAATTTGTTTTGCTCGCTGCTTGTCCACGTTTCTTCCCCCCTCT
The DNA here is from genome assembly GCF_000956595.1 of Priestia aryabhattai B8W22. GTDB lineage: Bacteria > Bacillota > Bacilli > Bacillales > Bacillaceae_H > Priestia > Priestia aryabhattai. Next base: position 224,065 of record NZ_JYOO01000003.1, read on the forward strand.
ATGCTAATATACATATAAGGTTTGCTTAAAGAATGAATGATATTCGCCGTTTAGAATAGTTCTAGCGCTTTTTAGCGGTGCGGTAGCCAAGGTAAAAGATGAAAGAAGTATAGATAATAAATACAGCTCCAGCCAGCAAGATCATTTTGTGATGATGCCAAAGGTTTACGTATGTTTTGATGAAGATCCCTTTTGTAAGTAAAATATATTGATACACAATAAAACCAACCACCAAAGCAAGAAACAGCACTCGAAACAAACGAATGAAATCAATGTTAGATAAAGCGGAAGCAGCTTTTACCCAGGGCGATATAGGAGGCTGCGCTTTTTTGGTGCTGCGGCTCTTCGACTTTTGTTTCTTTGCAGGCGGAGCTTTTGATTCTTCTATTTTAGGTGCTGGTTTTTGTTTCCCTTGAGCCATCGGTCACTTTCCCTCTTTCTTAAATAAAGTGTCTAAAAAAGAAGCTTTTCTATTTTGCATATTCAAGAAAGAGGCAGCTATCTCCTTTTCGCTTTTAAAAATACTTTCCTTTTTAAATACAGAATGTCTTTAGGTATGTGCCTATAGCATTTTTTTTATCTTCGCATACGTTATATCGTGTTTGATTTGAATTTACTATTTAAAAGGAGCGGTGCCCTAATGAACCCTTATTATTTCAACCCTGGATATATTCCTCAGCAAGTTGATTACTCAGTTCAACAATACTATCCCCCTTACGTACCACAGCATGAAGAATACGATGAAAGACAGCAGCTTCAAAATCTTGGAGGATTTGAACGAAGAATTCGTGCCCTTGAGAGACAAAATGAGGAGCAAGTCAGAGAAATCACTCGTTTAAATCGAGTTGTTGAGCGACATACTGACCGTATAAACAGATTAAATCAGCGCTTACGCAATGTAGAAAGAAGACTTAACATTCCATTTACAGCAAGCCAGGACGGATTTTAAACTCACCTTAAGCATTCCCGTTTCTTTTGAACGAGAATGCTTTTTTACATGTCTTCCGTCGTTTTTGATAGCACGAAGGATATTTGATTAAACTTTACATAAAATAAAATTTGACTATGAAAAAGAAAAGGAGAAAATTACATGAAATCCCCTGTTGTTATTTGTCCTAACTGTCATTCTCAAAAAGAGCTTGCTACCGTTTTAACTGCTCAGTCCAATCAAAACGTTATCTATACATGCTCAGCTTGCGGCTATAAGCTGACAAACATTAAAACAAACAAAGGATAACCAGTATCTCTCACCTCACTTAGTACCTATACTCAATATGTTCTTCTGTCCATATACAAAAATTAACGTTTACGTAAATGTTATTAATTTTGTATACTGATAGTATTATGGGAAAGGGAGTTGAAGAAGTTGAAGTTTAAAATGAAGGAACGCGGGCAGCTGCATTTGAGTCCCGAAGGAAAACAATTGATTTTAGACTTATACGAATCAAATATGATGGAATCTGTAAATGAAGCTTTGGATGCTGAAACAAGAAGCTTTCACAGTGGAAAAGCCGATGGGATACAGGCTATTCTACTTCTTTTAGGGGTACAGTTAGAAGAAAACACTTCACAATCATAAATGAATGCCCTATAAAAACCATAAAAGCAGACGCACTCTTCTGGTGAATGCGCCTGCTTTTTATGATTCTTCCTGCTCAAATTTTACAATTGCAGCCTTAGCACGATCTCTCAGTGACAGAAGGTCAGACTCTACTTTTAAGATGTTTTTCTTTTTCTGTTCAATCAGCTTGAGCTGCTCTTCTACCGTATGTAACACTTGCTCTAACTTTTCTTTTTGTTGACTTGTTCCTTTCACTTGCCTATAATCCATCTTTTGTATTTCAAGAGTATCACTTAAAGCAAGAAATTCCTGTAATTCTTGAAGTGAAAAACCCATGACTTCTTTGGCATTGGTAATTTTCTTTAAGAATTCTACATGTTCTTCGGTGTACAGACGAAATCCACCTTCACTTCTTGGAGGTGCTGGCATCAGTCCAATTTGTTCGTAATAACGAATCGTACGTTTTGTTAAACCGCTTTGCTTCGCTACATCATCTATTTTTAGTTCACTCATTTTTAAATCCCCTTTAATCAATTAACAATGTCAACTTTTCGTACTTGTTACTATTATACACTAACGCTAGATATCTCAAAACAAATCTGAACAGCTGTGCACTTATTTAAAAATAAATAAGCAATTTCTTTACCCTTTTTTAGAGTAAAAAAATTGCTTATACAGTATATACTGGGTTCTTTTCTCTAAAAGCTTATCATAAATGCTGTTTTTGTTAATTTACGATTTAGCATACAAATTAATAAATTTGTTTTTGAGACTTCTTATTTCTATCGACTAAATGTTTATTAACTTGTATGTAGCCTTCTCTTTCTGTACTAGCCCCGCCTGCGCTGAGTACACCGATAGCCACGCATGCTATCCAACCTAATTCCATTATAACAGAAAGCGCTTACATAATAAAGTGTTATGCTTTATTTTCTAAAAAGTTATAAATAAAATCAGCGGGTCTTGTTCTAGCCCCTGCTGATTTGTTAAATAGAACCGGCGACGATACAGTTTTATAAAATAGTAAATAGGTCGTCTTAATAAGCTACTTTATAAATCAAAAACCGTTCATATGGATTTTTACGATCCAACTCTGGCAGCATTACCTCTTCTTTTAAAGTGAAAGAAGGGTGTTTTTCGAGATGATGAAGATAATCCTCTGAACTATAATACAAAATCAAATCAATCTCGCGCTTATTCTCTTCCCACGAAAGCAAAATATTGTTCACTACTTGGATAAAAATTTGAACTGAAAAAGGATTAAAAAAATAAAAGCGGTTGTCTAGTGGATGAATCTTATATTCCTGGGCTAAACAACACTGAAAATGAATATGACGTTTTCGGCCCTTGGCTTTTTTTAAATAGCGCCTCTGATTATCTATGGCCTGCTCATAAAAGTGCTCATTCATTTCTATCCCTACAGCGGTGGCATTACATAGGTAGTTTATATAAAAATTCAGCCTTCCTTTCCCACACCCAAAGTCGACAATTCTATCGCTGCTTGTTAGCTCATACTGAGTGAAAAGTGTTTCTAATGCACGATAAGGTGTGGGTTCATAACGATGGTAATGAAATGAATCATTAAATCCCTTTTGTTCTCCCGTTGTTTTTATATTTAATAAAGCGTCATAATATTGCTCATTCATGGCCAATCTCCTATTTATAGTTGTTGAAAAAGAGAAAGAAGGACAAATGTCCTTCTTTCTCACTCTACTTTCACACGCATTTCTGATATTTTAAGACCAATCTCTTCGATTAACTGCACAGCCTCCGCTCGTTTTTGATTATCTAATGTGCTGATTTCTGGTATATCTACGCTTTTTAAATATCGATAAGAGGCTTTAAGTCGTTCTAGGGTATCTTCTTGGTCAAACTTTTTCATGATTATCTCCTCCAGTTTATGTAGTTACTATATGTATACCACAAACATGCCCGTAATAAATCTAACCTGTTTAATAAATACTAAACGTATCTGATTTATCTAAGAGGAAATGCACTTCTAATAGCTGATATATACTCAAAAAATTCCTGGGTTTTAGAATTTTTACGTTCATTTCTCGTGTTAGTTGCAAAAAATGCTTCTCTTTGCGCTTTACTTATCTCAATTTGCACACCCATCCGCCTAGCTGTTTTATTGGTTATATTTCTGGGGCTTGTACCGGAAAAAGGGTCTTGATCTGATAAAATTTCTGTACTAAAGCCTTTGGAAACAAGCGCTTCATGTACTTTGGACCTTAGCGCTTTGTCAGCACCGCCGATTTTAGTGTGTTTTTCACTTTTATCATTGTATCCATGAAAAGATACTGCATAGTCTTCTTTCGATATAATAGTTAGCGCATGAGGTTCATCAAAATGAGTGGATGTGATATGAAGGTCGGCATTTCCTGATTTCTTTAACCCTTCAAATATATAGTACGAGTATTCGTTTCCTGCTAGTCCAACAGCAAGTTCGGATGTTCCAGTTTCAATACCTCCACCGTGTATCGCGAGCATAATAATGTTAGAAGGTCTGATTTCAAATTGAATTTTGTAGTCTTGGTTGTATACTTCATAAGAGGCAAGTTCAGAGAAGCTAGCATATTTATCTGGCATCATATATCCTCCTTGTGAATAAGACATAGTAAATAAACTTATTAGTCTTTTCTTTAATGTACCACATCTTTTCTTTCATCACATACTATGTGATTGCAATTACCAATAAATATGGTACGATTAAGTTCGAGTTTCTTGCTCGTTAAAAGTTCACCAGATAGTCAAAATTTTCATTTTTAAGCATTCCATTTTTATCTTATAATAAAGGATGTACTTATTTTCAATTGGTAATTCGACATTATTCTTTGTTTTTTTAAAAAGTTCAAGGAATGTTAACAAATTTTACGAGCAACCTTGATGTAATTACGATATTTTTTTGTTAAAATAGTTTAGTTGATTAATAAAGATTATGTTTATTCATGTAAGAATAAGCTCAAAAAGGAGAATTGCTGTGAAAAATACCGAAGTTATCACAAAGGAATCACTTCCTATCAATCAGTATTTTTCCCGGGAAGTAATCAGTGCTATTATAAAAACTGGGATTATTAAATCGAACTCACTAGGAATGGTTGCTGGGCTTTGTCTCGCAATTGCTGTTAACGACTTAAGCTTTGTGACACAAATTCCTATCATTATTTTGGCTTTAATTGGGACATCTTTTGTCGTAGGAGGAGCTGGGGCAGTTAATAACTTCTATGACCGTGATATTGATGCGATCATGAAACGTACGAAAGACAGACCGACTGTAACAGGAGCGGTCAACCCTAAATTTGCTCTATGGTTAGGACTGGCTTTATTTGTTATCGGTGTAGGTATTTTATTTTTAGTTTCTAACATGGCCGCCATTATGGGTATTTTAGGATTTTTCTTTTATGTAGTGCCTTATACTATGCTTACAAAACGTACAACCATTTATAATACCGAAGTCGGAAGTATTTCTGGAGCTATGCCTCCAATCATTGGCTGGGCCGCTATTTCACCAGACTTATTTCATCCGGTAGCAATTGGATTGTTTGTATTTATGTTTTTATGGCAGCCTCCTCACTTCTACGCTATTGCGATTAGAAGACTTGAGGAATATAAAGCCGCAGGTGTACCAATGCTTCCTGTAGTAAAAGGGATCCGTCGTTCCAAAGTCCAAACGCTTGTATACCTAGTTATTTTACTAGCGGCATCTTTCTTATTTTTATCGTTTAGTAAAATTATCGCATTTACAACGTTCGGTTTAACACTAGTGTGGATGCTTCTTGGGATTGTTGGATTTAAAAAATTAGAAGATACAAAATGGGCTACTTTAATGTTTGTGTTCTCATTGAACCATCTTACGATTATTTTTGCCCTTATGATTATACTGTCGTTTTTTAAATAATAAACGTTCAAAAGCAGGTAGCTATCAGCTACCTGCTTTTATACTAGATACATCTTTTGCTTTCAGTGAAATCATTCCTCCGTACCTAGCTGAAACTGCTTCACCTAACGCGTTGGCAAACATTGTGTACCGCTTCCGTGACTCCTCACTTTCAGGTAACCCTTTTTCATGAATACACCAGAGAATTCCTGCCATAAATGCATCACCCGCTCCCGTCGTGTCTATCGCCTGCACTTCTTTTGCACTCACATGAAGCGTTTGATTTGCAGTAACCGCTACTGCCCCATCTTCTCCTTGAGTAATCCATACGTACGGAATATGATACGATCTCAGTTTTTCTAGGCTTTCTGTCAGATCTGTTGAATTCATCAAAAATGGAGCTCATCTTGAGAGATTTTCAAAATATCTGTTTCGTACAAAAACGGTGTTACGGTATTTCTACATGCTGCTTCACTTTCCCATCTTTTCATTCGGATATTTGGATCAAATGCTACCAGCATACGATATTTTTTTGCGAGCCTTACAGCTTCTTTCGTAGTTTCCTGGGAAATCCGATGAAACAACGTGCCTGACCCAAAATAAAAAATCGCTGCCTGCTCAAATAAAGGTTCCTGCAGCTCATGTTTATACACTTGCTCATGAGGTGTAGAATCTATGTAGGAATGAAAGTGACGATCTCCTTCTTTACTTTTATGTACATACACTTCACAAACTTTTTTCGTCTTCGATGTTACACAGCCGCTTTGGTTTACTCCTTCAATTAAAAGCTTCTTTCTTACGAAATCACTTGTTTCATCACTGCCTAACTTGCAGATATAATATGCTTTTGCTCCTAGCTTCTGAACTCCAACTGCTACATTAACGGTTGTGCCTCCTAAAAAAGGGTCAAAGTCAGTGTTAGATTCATTTTTGGCGATAAAATCAATAAATGCCTCACCATATGAAATAATTCCTTTTTTCACGTTAATCCCTACCTTCTTTCTTCTGTCTCCCAACGCATTTGACGCATACACACGCTTTTCCTCTGCTGTCTAAAGGAATTTGTTTAAACAGATCATGGGTAAAAACTTTCTGCATACACCAACACTTTTCTATTTCTCTGCCTTGTACAGAAGCACAGTTATTTCTCTCTCCGCAGATAGGACATGTGCTATCATCACCTGAAAATGCCATAAATTCCTCTCCTTTTTTCTATGCAGTTGTATAGGTTATCCCTATTAGTATACAAGAGGTAGTTAAAATGCGCTTTTTGATATTTTCGTTTTCAACTTCTTCTATTCTTGATATTATACATATAAAGGAAATAACATATCGCGAAAGGAGCCTTTATGACGACACATTTATTTCACCAAAAACCCCTTGCTACATGGATGCATGAATATCCTTTACTAACACCTTTAATCAATAAACAGGAAATACTTTGGATAAATCCTTATATAAAACCTGCTCAAGAAGCACTTTCTTCTCTTTCTTTACATCCCAAAGATATAAAAGAGGCAAAAGAGCGACTTTCTCGCTTTTCTTCTTTTCTTCAAATCGCTTTTCCGGAGCTGAAAGCATCAAAAGGAATCATTGAATCACCTCTTCAAGAAATTGCATACATGAAAGACTATTTAAATCAACAAATGAATAATAAGCTGCAAGGAAAATTATTGATGAAATGCGATCACGATCTTCCCATATCAGGTTCTATTAAAGCAAGAGGCGGCATTTATGAAGTATTAAAGTTTGCTGAAAGTCTTGCTATCAAAAAAGGACTGCTTACCGAGGAAGACAGCTACGCTCTTCTAGCTGAAGAACGATGTAAAAAGTTATTTTCTTCTTATTCTATTTCAGTAGGATCTACCGGTAATTTAGGTTTAAGCATTGGTATTATGAGCGCTACTCTCGGCTTTAATGTCACCGTCCATATGTCAGCGGACGCTAAAAAAATGGAAAAAAGATCTACTTCGTTCTAAAAGTGTAACCGTTATTGAATATCAGTCTGACTACGGAAAAGCCGTGGAAGAAGGACGAAAGCAAGCCGAAGCAGACCCCGCCTGTCATTTTATTGACGATGAGCAGTCTAGAGATTTATTTCTTGGTTATTCCGTTGCGGCTTTACGTTTGAAAAAGCAGCTAGCCGAGCAGCAAATTCAAGTAGACGCCGAACACCCTTTGTTTGTCTATTTACCTTGCGGAGTAGGCGGAGGTCCTGGCGGTATTACGTTTGGATTAAAAGCAATCTACGGTGATCACGTTCACTGCTTTTTTGCTGAACCTACTCACTCCCCTTGCATGCTGCTTGGATTAATGACCGAGCTGCATGATGGCATTTCCGTTACGGATATTGGACTTGATAACGTAACAGCTGCCGATGGACTAGCTGTAGGAAGGCCATCTAGCTTTGTAGGCGAAACGATAAAATCGCTTATTAGCGGAATTTATACTGTAGAAGATGATCAGCTTTTCCGATTTATTTATGAGCTAGCCAATCGTCAAAATATGTATATAGAACCTTCAGCAGCGGCTGGTTTACAAGGACCTCTTCACCTGATGGAAAGCGGGTCTTCATATATACAAGCGCAAGCACTAAAAAGCGATATGTCAAAAGCTACTCACCTTGTCTGGTCAACTGGAGGCAGTATGGTGCCAGTTGAAGTGATGAATAGCTATTACGAGCAAGGAAAAAATTTAATGAATAGATAACGTTAAAAGGCATGGAGAACAATGATGTTCTTCATGCCTTTTTAGAAGAAGTAGCTTGCAGAAAGATAGGATACCAAATTTCAAAGGGAAAATATCCCGACTTATAGCTGCCGCTTGTACCCATAGTTGAAATTTTTATTTTCCTGTATCCTTTTTTCCATAGAAAGGTACCTGCAAACACCTCGATTTGTTCCACTTTCTTTCTTCTAATAATCGTTGTTTTTCGTGTTAAAAACTGCGAGCGAATACTGACAAATACCTCGTCCATCATTAAGCCGCCTTGGCGATATCCTAACCACTGAATAAGTACGTACACAAGGGATAGCACGGCAATAACCCACACGAACATTGATTTCCAAAAGCTGATGCCAATCCCTGCCGCTGCAAGTAACAAGAGCGGTAATAATAATGGGTACCATGCATATTGAATAGCTGTATTTCTTGGACACTTTATATATTCATAGTGCGGGACATATACGTTCATTAATGCTGAAATCTCTTTTTGCTGGATAAACGGGTGTAAATAGACCTTTTCTTTTAAATCAGAGGTTACGACGTTTAACGAAACGGAAGACCATCCAAATAAGCGTCGAACCAACCCTTCTTCTATCGTAACAGCCTGTATTTTATGAAAAGGAATCGTAAGGGATTTCTTATTTAACAGTCCGTATTTAATATGTAGATAATGATCGTAGCGTTCCACTGTAAAACCGCCAAAGCGTATCACATATAAAACGATAGACAGCAAATAAGCAAGCACCACAATTACAGCCACTAATACAAATAAACCAAGCATCGATTGATGAATCACTTCTTCGTAAGCTGTCTTCACCCAGCGGTTGATATACGTATCAATATACTGATAGAGAAAACCAAGAGCAGCAAATATATAGCCAAAATTTCCGGAAAACGCAGCAGCTAACGCCAGCTGTTTCACCGACACTTTCATCATACATTCAGGACTTTTTTCTCTTATTTCCGGCTGACTTCCTGACAGCTTTAACGTATCTTTAAGATGGTGCGCTTCTTTTAGTGAAATACCAGATAAATCAATTTCAGCATCCGTACCGCTGCTGGCCGTGTCAATACGAAGCCGGGCTAAGCAAAGAATTCTAAAAACAAACGGCTGATCTAACTGAATCGATTGAATGCGATTTCGTTGAATAAATCGTTTTTCTTTTTTAAAAATTCCTTTATAAAGACGCACTTCCGTTTCCGTTACTTCATAACGAAATTCCCTCCAAGTAAAAAAAGCAAATAAAGCGACTACGCCTCCCGCTAATAGCGTTGCCCACCAATATGTAAACAACAGGTGCCGATTGACAATAAATACAAATACAAAAGGCAGGATATTATTTTTTACATGTTCAATAAATGCAATTGCAATATATAGCGGATGCAGCCGCTTACTCATCTTCATCATCTACCTCTGCTAGTCTAGCAATATACTCCCGCAGTGCTTCAGCATCTCTTTGCCCGAGTGCAGGAATTTCGACACTTCCAGCTGCTGTGATGATTTTAACAGATGCCAAGTCAAATTTTCGAAAAATCGGCCCTGTCAACGTTTCAACGTGCTGCACTTTCACAAGCGGAATTTTCGTATGATACCAGATGAATAGCCCTCTTTGTACATCAATTTGAGTATCTGTTACTTCATATGAATATACATTCATATATACATTTGGAGCTATAATTGTATATATGATAAAGCTCACGACTAATAGTCCAGCTGATATCCATCCAATAATTGACCACCAATCAAAAAAATGAACGAGTAGAAAATAACCCGCTGTTGCCAGAAGCCACAGGCTATGCGTAAAAATAGATTGCCAGCGCATCGCTTTTTTAGCCTCGAGAGGCAATTTGCCCTTTAAATGTTCAAACTCCATAAAAACTCCTTTCTCTACCTTTTTTACTATTTCTATTACTATATTACGTTAAAAAAGGAAAAAAGTTTCATAGTTTGCTATTTTCTTATTATTTTTTGATAAAAAACAAACAAGACTGCCTATTTCGAGGCAGCCTTGTTTGTTATCGATAAACGCCGTCTTTCTCTCCGTGTACAACAGCCGCTCTTTCAACTGCTTCAGATACTGCTTCATGTACAGCTAGATTAAGAGGATGAGGAACTAAATCGCCTGGACGCGTTGAATTCGCAATGGCTTCAGCTGCAGCTACAAGCATCGTATGTGTAATATCACGCACCCCCGCATTTAACACTCCTCTGAAAATACCTGGGAAGCCGAGTACATTATTCACTGACCTGCCGTCAGTAGCATAAATAGCTCCTGCTTCAAGAGCATCTTCAGGTTCAATTTCTGGCTTTGGGTTAGAAAGTGCTAGAATGATTTGCCCTTTTCGGATCCATTCTTTTTGGATTAAGCCAGGTACACCTGTTGTCGCAACAACAATATCACAGTTCTCCATAAGCTCTTCTAATGAATCCGCTACTTTTCCACCGTAGCTGACTAAGCGCTCATTCGCTTCAGGAGACTTATCAGCTCCTATCACCTGTTTGACACCGTACGCCATGAACATTCTGCAAGTAGCGATACCGGCAGCTCCTAAGCCAATCTGCCCTACTTTTGCTTCTTTCAAATTCACACCTGTGCTGCGACAAGCTGAGATAGCTGCTGCTAGCGTCACAACTGCTGTTCCATGTTGATCATCATGCATAACTGGAATATCGAGCTCTTCTTTTAAACGTTCTTCAATTTCAAAGCAGTGAGGCGACCCTATATCTTCTAGTAAAATACCGCCAAATCCCGGTGAAATATTTTTAACTGTTTGAATAATTTCTTCCGGCTCATTTACATTTAGCAAAATAGGGATAGCGTTTACATTAGCAAGCTGATCAAATAACGCAGCTTTTCCTTCCATAACGGGCATTCCTGCAACTGGACCAATATTTCCTAATCCTAATATAGCGGTGCCATCCGTTACAATCGCAACCGTATTTCCAATGCTCGTATAAATCTTAGCTTTGTCGGGCTGTTCTTGAATAGCACGGCAAACGTTTGCTACACCTGGTGTATACACTCTTCTTAAGTCAGCGATCGATTCAATTTTCATTTTGCTTTTCATTTGAATTTTACCGCCTTCATGCGCATGAAGAACTTCATCGGATACTGTATGTAAAGTAATGCCTTCTAAACTGCGAACCGCTTCAAGCAATTCCTCAAGCTGGTCTTCACTTTCTACTTGAACCGTAATGCTTCTCATGGTGTAGTTATGTCCTACTTTAACGGTTTCAACCTCGCCAATGTCTCCTCCAACATTTCCGATAGCTGTTGCTACTCTTCCTAAGTTTCCCGGTACAGTCGGTGTTTGTACCATTAATGTGCGTATTAAATTATTCATCATATTCCGATATCCCCCTTGTCCTAATCCTGCAAGTACGTATGCTTACTAAATGAAGCGTTTAAAACGGTCTAATCCTCATAAGTTCATGTTATCTACTTATCTTACAAGTAGATCTATGCGTACTCTCTTTTCCATCAAAAGAAATAGATAACGCTTTCAAACAGATGTTTCGCTTTGATTATAAGCAAAGTTTTTAGAATAATCAAGCGATGGCATTGTGAAAATTCATAAATTATTAAGAAGGAATTTGTTCTTCATAAACAGAAAAGACTTATATAGAAAAGAAACAAAGGAGTGAAGCAATTGAAATCAATTTGTGTGTTTGCAGGAGCAAGCGCTGGAATAAAAACAGAATATAAAGAGGCCGCCGTCTCGCTAGGACGCTACATGGCCCAAAAAAACTACCGGCTGATTTACGGAGGCTCACGAATGGGTCTGATGGGAGAAGTTGCAAATGAAATGCTTCAGCATGGAGGCGAAGTCATTGGTATTATGCCCCGCGGTTTGTTTAGCGGTGAAATTGTTCATACCGCGCTGACAGAACTCATCGAAGTAGAGAGCATGCATGAGAGAAAAGCAACTATGCACGAGTTAGCTGATGCTTACATTGCACTTCCTGGAGGTTTCGGAACATTTGAAGAGTTATTTGAAGCTCTTTGCTGGGCTCAAATTGGTATACATAAAAAACCAGTAGGGTTATTAAATGTGAACGGCTACTACAACCCGCTTATGCAAATGGTTCAGCATGCCGTAGATGAAGGATTTTCTACGGATTCTGCTATTCGTCTAATCAACATTTCTGATACTCCCGAACAGCTCATCTCTTCAATGGACACCTACACGTCTCCTTCAGAGGATCAAAAATGGAACACTGAAAGCTAAAAAGCAAGCGCATCATTTGCGCTCGCTTTTCAGATGTTATTAAAAGTAATTTCGTATTTTTTTACACCAAAAACAAAAGGGCTATCTATTGGCTTTAAATACTGATTCTGAACTTTGGAAAATTCCCCTTTTTCTAGTAATTTAGCAAAGGCAATTTTCCCTTCCATTCTTGCTAGCGGTGCTCCTAAGCAAAAATGGATGCCAAATCCAAAGCTTACATGAGGATTCGCTTTACGATGTACGACAAAAGTGTTAGACCTTTCAAACTTAGCTGAATCTCTATTTGCACTTGCTGCCCAGCTAATTACCTGCTGCCCCTTTTTAATTTTACACTCTCCAAGTTCTACATCTTCAGCGGCTATGCGTCCAATCGCTTGAATAGGAGGATAATAACGAAGCGTTTCTTCCACGAGATTCGGAACTAGCGATATATCTTGACGAACTTCATTCTGCACGTCTACGTCTTCTGTCATATACCGGACTCCGTTCGTAATTAAGTTTGTTGTTGTTTCATTGCCTGCTACTAGCAATAGAATACAAAACCCCAGTACTTCCTCTTCTGTTAAATGTTCGCCGTCAATTTCTGCTTCTAAAAGCAGCGAAATAAGATCTTCTTGTTTATTTTTCTGACGCTCGGCGATAATTTCTTTAAAATACCCTTGTAAAAAAAGCACACCGTCATTACGCTTTTGCATCATTTTCGCAAAGGCTTCGTCTGAATTATCTTCAGCACCGCTCACTAAATCATCGGAGTACTTTTTAAACAGTGCTCGGTCTTTTATTGGTACTCCCAGTAGCTCTGCTATTACAATAATCGGCAGTGGTCCAGCAAAGTCTTCTACTATATCAAACTTTTTTTTGCTGCTTACTTCATCTAATAAATAATCTGCAATCTCTTCAATATGACCCTCCAAGTGCTGAATAGCTCTTGGCGTAAAAGCTTTGTTTACTAAGTTTCGTAACTTTGTATGTTTTGGAGGATCCATCATTAAGATACTTTCTTGGCGTTCTTCCATTGCTCGTTTGGATGAAAAAAGCGACGGGTTTTTTAAAATATACTTTACTGTTTCATAATCAAATACATCCCAGCAGTTTCGGCTTTCATCGTAACGAATAGGTGCTTCTTGACGCAGGCTATTATAAATATCAAATGGGTAAAGCTGCTGTTCAACGGATTTAATTTCTTGCATAGGAATTAAATTAGCATAACGATTTTCTCTTTTCACTGCTTTTGGATTCATCTCGTCTTCCTTCTTTCGTTTAAAAGTAAAACTCGGTAAGGTTTTTAATCGCCTATGGATAAAAGAATTTTTTTCCATCTTTTATCTTTTGATAAGCCTATCACAAGGTTTTTTCACTTTCAACGGACATAATCAGAAAATTTTGTCAATTATACCAAAGACGTATTTTTATTCAAGGTCTAAATAAGTGATTTTTCCCCATTTTTTTAGTTCATTTATCTTGTTTCATAATAATCATAGAGATGGTTACACTACAAGTAAGTACGTAAGAAAGTAGGGATCTCATGTGATGGATGCCCTTATGTGGGGTGGTGTCTCAGGCTCAGCTGTACTAATTGGCGCCATTATAGCTATTTTTGTACCTTTAAAAAAACAGTTGACTGCTTATATTATGGCTTTTGGCACGGGCGTTTTGTTAGGAGCTGCTGCTTACGAGCTTATTCAAGATTCAGTAAAAGAAGCGGGAATTATTGCTTCTTCTTCAGGCTTCTTAACGGGTGCAGGACTCTTTACTCTTCTTGACATGACCTTAGCTAAAAAAGGCGCTCACAAAAGAAAACGTTCTAACCACCTTGTGCCCTCCAGCTCGGGACTAGCCATTTTTATTGGTACCATTATGGATGCTATACCTGAGTCACTAATGATTGGCGCAAGTTTGATTGAACAGCATCACGTTAGCTGGCTGCTTGTTGTCTCTATTTTTATCAGTAATATACCGGAAGGAATCTCCGGGACAAGCGGACTACTAAAAAGCCAATACAGCCAAAAGAAAATTTTTTCATTATGGCTTTCAGTTTTTTTTATATCAGCTCTTTGCTCTTGGATTGGATACTTATTTCTTCAAGACGCTACCCCAAACATGATGGGTTTTATTGCATCATTCGCCGGGGGTGGAATTGTGGCAATGGTTGCTTCTACGATGTTGCCGGAAGCTTTTGAAGAAGGTGGTCCTGTTATTGGTTTTATTGCTTCATTAGGGTTATTAACTTCTATTATTTTGGATTATCTGTCTTTTTAATGAATAAACTTATATTTTGTATGAAACAAAATATATAGGTCTTTCGTCTTTACAAGTAGATATAAACAAAAGGAGTTACCATTATGAAAAAAACATATGTTTCTCTTACACTTTGTACAGTGTTCACTTGGCTATCAGGGTGTGCCTATGCACCTCATAATAATCTGTCTGCCGAAAGAGTCTCTGCTTCTTCTATTCATCGTACTTCTTCTTTAGAACGTGATACTTCAATAGAAGAAATTACAAATAAACTTCCAGGACACGTTTATTTAAAAGGTATAACTTTTCAAAATGCGCAAAAACCTTACTACTTAGCAATTAACTACGCTGCAACAGGTAATCAGCATACGTTTGAAAAAAGCTGGACGTCTGTTAAAACCAAACGTACACTTTTACATAACGCAACCATTTTACTTTCTGCCGTACAAAATGTCGACAGCGTTCACTTTACTATTAATACGACTATTCCTCAGACAATCACAATTACTCGAAAAGAGTTAACCGACTTCTACGGAACAGATCTGCGGAATTATAATGACGGGAATCAAGTATGGAAAACAAAATATGAAAGGCAGCAAGAAAAAATCGAGAAATTTTATGATGCACATCCAATTACAGAAATGCAATAAAAGCGGCCGGTGGCCGCTTTTTAAAGTTGTTTTTTCATAAACACCTGCTCAAGTTTGATTCCTTCATCTGTATATAAATCTTGAAAGCCAAATAATTTTAACATTTTCACGAGTAAGCTATTCCTTTTTTCAGGTAGATTATATGTATTGTAAGCAATTGGCCCATACATATTAAAAATGGATATCAATAAAAAGTTTAGAACTTCCTCGGAATTTGAGATATGTTCCTTAACGCTTCCTTGATAAAAAGTAACGGAATTCACAATGCCTATGGAAGAAAAGTTCTTTTGAAATAATAGATAGCCAACTTCTTCGTTTTTTTCATTCAACGCAATAAACGATTCTCCATCACGAATACAGTCAAATTGATTTTTCTACGGAACGTCGTATGTATAAAAGGATAGGTTCTGAATATCTTTTACAACTCTTCGTTTTAGCGAATACGTAAACGAATTTTTCTTTTCAAGTAAAGAAGCGCGAAAACTTCCTCTATGTTTTAGAAATAAAAGCGCATCTACAATCTCATATCCGTATTTTTGATAAAGGTAAATGGCTTTTTCATTCACTTTAAATGCTTCCAGACTGGCTTCCACTACTCCTTGCTGTTGATATCTCTCAAGTGTGGCTTTTAGCAAGGCTTCACCAATCCCCATTTTTCGGTAAGGTAAAGCTACGCTTGTACCTCCATTCCAAGCGTGTTTTTTTCCTTTGACTCTTTTTATTCCATTTAACATAATTCCAGCTGGTGTGTCATTATAAAAAGCGACAAAAGAATGATCGACAGATAGCTGATCCAAACCAAACCTACAAATGAATTGATCTAGTGACATCTCAAGTGGAAGATAATAATCTTCAAAACCTTTATTAAATGCTTGTAGCGCATCGGAAAAAGAACACTGGCTTAGGGGCTTAATTATAATCACAGGACATTCCTTCCTTTTTTAAAAAGATCATAAGCTAAAAAAGTATCAATAACATTCTAAATTTTTTTGGTTTTTAAAAGAAAAGAAAGAGACATATCCTTTATACACCCTGTCTCTTCCTTTTTTGTTACCACTCTATTCTATTGTCTTTTAACCTCTACATCCGAAGCTTTTACAAACGCATAGCGGTGATTAAAATAAATTTGATAATATTCATCTTTTCCAACAATCATTTTGTGATCGTTTGGATTTGTTGTAAAATTGGGTGCATAGTAATAGTCACTCTTTACTTTTTCTACCCCTACGTACACCTGATCCGGAGAGATTGTATACTGAAGTGGGACCATGTCTTTAACCGGGATATCAGAAGGATAAGCCGAAGCTTCCGGGAAAGCTCCTCCGTACACTTGAATGCTTTCTTTTCCTGCTTTTGGCGTTAATAATATGCCCGTACCTTTACTCGTATTTTGATTATGCGGATTATAAAACCACGCTTTTTGTCCTCCGTACCAAATTGCTGTCCATTCTCCTTTTGTCTCAGCCACTGCATACGTTTGTCCAGTTACAGCTTTGCTTCCCCAGTCTAACGTTTGTTTCGTTCCTGGCCCTGAAGCTGCAGGCTCATTCAGTAGCGGCGAATCATTGCTAGGAGCTTGATGCAAATACACAAAGTTGGCCGGCTGCTTTGGTGCATCTGATACCTCCGGCTGATTGTTTTTAAAGACGGGATTAATTGTAACGGCTAGTTTGTTTGTATGCTGGCGCTCGACTGGGCTTCCTACTAAATCCATATAGTGCCCCCAATCCCAAAACGGCCCAGGATCTGAATGCATACCTGATTGAGCCTTAGGAGACAAACCCGGTACCTCGTCATGACCGATAATATGAGCTCGGTCTAATGGAATATTATATTCTTTGGCAAGGTGGCGTACGAGTCTTGCTGAAGAACGGTACATTTCTTCTGTAAACCACGTGGATCCTTCAAGGGCGAACCCTTCATGTTCAATTCCAATACTGTGCGTATTAAAATACCAGTTTCCTGCATGCCATGCTACATCTTTGTTATCAATCATCTGTGCAATGTGGCCATCACTTGAACGTATGACATAGTTTGCAGCTGCTCTATTAGGGTTAGCAAATAAATCAATCGTTCCGTCATAACTTACTTCTGTATCATGAATAACAATATAGCGAACATCTGATTTTTGACGATTTGCAAGATCATAGTTTCCGTAATCTGAAGGACTTTCGCTGAATTTCCCGTAAAAAGCAGGAATGTATTCACATTTTAAAGATGCCGGACAATCCGCTTTATTCGTATTGGAATTTTCAGCGCGAGGAATCGACATATCTATATTTTGAGGAGAAATTTTAAGATGCTGTCCGTCTGATGTTGTACGCTCTGCTCCTTTTTCCAGCGTTTCATATACATCATCGGCAAATACTTGAGCGTTTTCTTTATCCTGAGAAGAACTGTAAGCGGCGACTGCATCGTACCATTTCTGATCAGTAGACGGTACGTTTCCATTTTTGTCTTTTGCCATAAAGGCTAGTACAGCAGCTCCACCGCGAATATTTTGCACAGGATCGTTTTTTAATCTTTCTTTATCGGACTTAAGCAGCTTAGCAGCTAAGGAGAGCGTTTGCTGTTTGTCATATGCTGGTTGTGAAGACGCAGTTCCGTTTCCTTTTCCATCCTCTAAAGAAGGGATGTCTGTTAAATGCATCAGACCGTATCCGCCGGCTGCGCTAGGTTTTCCATTATGACTTTCCCAGCGCGACTTGTTGTAGGAAATTGCTTTTAAAAGCGAAGCTGGCACACCAAATTCTTTAGATGCTTGTACAAATGCCAGCTCCAAAGAATCCGACTGATTCTCTGCAGCCTGAGCGACTGCAGGCGCTTGTAGCGAATGAATAGGCGTATAAGATGTACACATGACCCCAGCCGCAAGCATAGCTCCCCCTATCTTGTTTAGTTTTAATCGTTTTTTTAGTTTCAAACGTATTCCTCCCCCGTAAAGTATGTAAATGAGGTAAATAAAGACATAATATGACTTTACCTCGTTCTCAACCATTTCGTCTTCTTTCTTTCTATTCCCTTGAGACAATAGTCTAGAAGATTCGACAGAGTTACTAGGAGGAAAGATGTGGTACGATGAAAAATTGATAAAAATCATCCCTCTTCTTTAAAGCTGCGCTATCAAAAATGCTTGAGGACAACAGCGGTACATTCATCCCTTTTGCTGCTTTATTAAAAAGGCAGCAATATTGTAGATAATGTCATTCCTTCTATAATTCAACTATTACTAAACCAAATTTCTTAATTTACCAGTTTTTTAACAGACTGTACGTTCGATATTTTAGTAACTTTTCACCATAGTTAACCATGGAAAAGGTTGCTATTATTAAAGACAAGAGAATGTTTACATATGATTGAACGCAGCAAGAACTGCTCTTGAAAGGAGATACCTTATGAGAGGACACAGCATTCCAGCAATTAAGTTAAATGAAGAAGAAAAAGAAAAACTAGAGGAACTTATTGAACACTATAATTTAAAACGAACGTCTCTCATTCGAAAATTTATTATGGATGGAAAAGTTAAGCCGCCTTTAATCGGCAAAGAAGCAGGTGTGGAACTATTAGTTAACCTGCGAAAAATTGAGTCTGAGCTAAGCCGGCTAAGCAATAATATGCATCAAATCGCAAAGTATTTACATAAACCAAAAGATAAGCAAAATCATTCACAGAACCTTGAAGAAATCCTGTTAGAAATGATGAAAAAACAAAAACATGTGCAAGAAGATGTAGAAACTATTTCAGAGCAGCTTAGCGATCATTTATACGTTAAATAGAGAAAAAACGCTCTTTTCATTTCAGAAAGAGCGTTTTTTATAAAGAAGTAGGGATTTAAATACTTTTTTTCATGCCGCACTTTGCGCATGTACGGATAAAAATAAAGTCTTTTACTAAGCTTTTAAATTTCACATGTCCACAGTTATCGCATCTGCCTGCAACTTTATCCGGAAACTCCTCATAGACATATACTTTTGTTAAGTCAATCGCTTCTTGTTGTTCTTCCATTTCCATCACACCTTTATGCATCTTTACGATTCAGCTCTTTATATTCTATCAAAAATAAGTAAAATTACTAGGGTGAAAGCTTCAAAAAACAAGCAGGTTTTTTTACTATTTTTTTATCCGTTCAGCTTTATACCACCATTTTTCTCTATCTAAAAATGCTTTTACATTCAGTATTTTTTTATCGTGAAGTGTAATGATGGCTACCGAAGCTCCTTCTTCGGAAAAGGTTGCGGCTGTTTCTAATTTTTCTTCCGTCACAAACAATTTTAATGCTTCCACATCTTCTTTTGTTAATTCCGCAGTTGTGATAGTTTCTCCTTCAATCATTGTATCTTTTTTTTCAATAAAATGTTCTCTATCAATTATCCAGGCTGCATGTGTTTCACTATAAACTTGAAAGAGGGTATTCTTTTTTAAAGAACCTGTTCTCCCTGACATATTTGCATCCTTATACGTATAGGTATCCTCGGTTGTTTTTATCCATAAAGGTTTATATAAAGAAGTAGGTTTTGAAAAACTTTCCGCGTCAGAGGCTTCCACAGACTTTGTGGCCGTAGGCTCCAAGTTTAAAAACTGCGCAATCCCTTTTGCATATGCCACCCCCATATCTTTTAGAAATTGAGGGTTTTTTAAGAGCTTTGCATCGTGTTCTGTATCAATAAACCCAATTTCAGTTAGTACAGACGGCATATATGAACGCCTTAACACACTATAATTAGCCAATTTTCTGCCTCGGTTAGAGTGGTTGTATTTGGTGAGAACAAATTTCACATGATCATGAATATCGTTTCGGAACACAATGGTTTGGTTATTTATATTTTTGCTATAAATAAAATCTTCATATCCCGTTTCGCCGCCTGAATTTATATGAATAGATAAGTATACATCAGCACCCCACGCATTGGCATTGTTGACCCGTTCATTTAATGACAAAAACACATCGGCTGTACGCGTTGTATAAAAAGAAAATCCTTGATAGTGAGTAGAAAGAAAAGAGATGATGTGCTGTTGAACAGCTAACACTACGTCTTTTTCATATAATCCGCTGGCTACAGCCCCTAGATCTGCCCCTCCGTGACCTGCATCTAAATAAATTTTTTTCATATAACCTGTCTCCTCCTTATCCGTAGCATATGCATGAATAAGCGAAGACGTTTGTTATACAAAACTACTTTTATGTATAAAACTTTTTGCTATGGCTCATTTAGAAGTCTTTACAACTGATTTACCATAGCTGGTAACATCAAAATATGTATTTGATCCATCGTCTTCATTGATCACAACATCTAAGTCATGAAAATAACGATGAAGTTCTTTTAACAGTGCTTGATCTTTCGTCTGCTCTAGCTGTCCAGCGAGCTTCTCCATATGCTCAAAGTCTTTCTTTAAAACAGAATCTTTTACTTCAATCGTCCCAATCGTATTTTTAATGGCTGTCGCTTCTTCTTGTACGGCAGACCAGTCTGGGTGCTCAATGGCACTCCACCCCGTCAAATCATTTAGTACGTCATGATGTTCAGCTATAAAATCTTTTGCCTGCTGATCGCTGCTTTCCAACTTATCAACTTTTTGTTGATTCACTTTAATGGCACTTGCTTTTATACTTTGCTGTGATAAAAAAGGAATTTTTCCGTTTTGGTACAATATCCATCCTGTCGCTCCTCCACCGACTAAAAAAACGGATAAAGATATCCAAATAATCATATGCTCCTTCTTACTTTTATGTCTTTTTTCCATTTGACTCCTTTCCGGGTATTCAAAACCCTTTAGGCCTTATGAACTGAAACGAATAACCTACAAAAAGAATTTTACCATATTTTTAATATTAAAAATATTAAAAAAGGTCGAGACATAACTAAATTAATTCAATCTAAAGACGAGCAAACGGGAAACATGAGCTCATATGGATGGCTTGTTACACGGCCGTTGATTTCCATGCAAGACTTTGCTTTCGCGGGAGTCTTCACCTTGCCCTCCAATCAACTGCTAAAGGGAATTAAACAGATGAAACCTGCGTTCACCATAACAAAAAAAACGAACTATCAATCAAAAGATTTCGATTAATAGTTCATTTTTCACTTCAGCTAAAATAATTTTTTCCCGGTATCTTTGAATCTACTTCAGTTAACTTTCACCTGTGTGTAGCGATTTTTAGGAACATTCAGCTGCAAGTTACTTCTTAACGTACTCCCTTCGTATTCTGTACGATATAAGCCTCTTTCTTGCAGTATTGGTACAACGTGTTCAACAAAGTCATCTAAGCCATGCGGAACGCTTGAATGAATAATAAAGCCGTCAGCTCCTTTTTCTTCAAACCACTGTTCCATCAAATTAGCGATATGCTCTGGCGTCCCAATAAATTGTGTTTTAGGTGTAGCAATTCGCAGCGCTGCTTCTCGGAGTGTCCACTTATATTTTTTAGCATTTTCTCTAATTTTGTCGGTTGTACTTCGGAAACTATTACTTCCTATATCCCCTAAGTCAGGAAATGCCTCCTCTAATGGAAACTGTGAAAAATCAAAATGATCGAAAAAGCGTCCTAAATAGTTTAGCGCATGTTCAATTGTTACCAATTGAGCAAGTTCTTCATATTTTCTTTCGGCTTCTTCGGTTGTACTACCAATAATAGGACCTATTCCCGGGAAAATTAAAAGTTCGTTTTCATTGCGCCCTTGCGCTGCGGCTCTTGATTTTACATCTTGGTAAAAAGCTTTTGCTTCTTCTAAATTATCTTGTCCCGTAAACACTGCGTCAGCCGTTTTTGCGGCTAGATCTTTGCCGCTTTCAGAAGAGCCTGCTTGAAACACTACGGGCTGCCCCTGAGCTGAGCGGCCAATGTTTAACGGGCCTTCTACAGAAAAAAATTCGCCTTTGTGATGCAATCGGTGCAGCTTTTTCTCCTCAAAAAATTGTCCGGTTTCTTTATTTCGAATAAAAGCATCATCTTCCCAAGAATCCCATAATCCCTTTGTTACTTCTAGAAACTCTTCAGCTATTCTATAGCGTTTGTCATGAGTGGGGTGCTCTTTTCCATAGTTAAGCGCAGATCCTTCTAATGGAGATGTGACAACATTCCATCCCGCTCGGCCGCTGCTAATATGATCAAGTGAAGCAAATTGTCTAGCCACCGTAAACGGTTCGCTATACGAAGTCGATAGAGTGCCGACTAAACCAATATGAGAAGTGACAGAAGCAAGTGCTGATAGAATAGTAAGAGGTTCAAAACGATTCAAAAAATGCGGAAGCGATTTTTCATTAATATATAACCCATCGGCAATGAACACTAAATCAAATTTTCCTTCTTCCGCTTTTTGAGCCTGCTGCTTGTAAAAATCGAAATTTACGCTGGCATCTGACAAAATTTCAGGGTGTCTCCACGCCCCCATATTTCCTCCGACTCCATGAATAATAGCCCCTAGCTTTAATTGTCTTTGATGTGTCATATTACCATTCTCCTTTTTCATACCCATTCATAAATTCTCGTAATTGATTGGTTAAACCGCCTGCTCCAAAGCGAAGGACTCCTTCTTTTTCTATCTTTCTTTCATTTCCTTCTTGTGCAAATTGTAAAAAAGCGATAACGTGAACTCTTCTAGGGTAAATATTTTCAATTCCTTCGTCATAAAACCATTGATCGATTGTATTGTAAATCCCTTTATTGACTCTGAATTGACTGTGGCACCAATTAAAAAACTGTAGATCAGGAAGATTTAAATACCGCGCTTGCCCTAGCTTGGAAGCTGTATGTTCACTAGATACATAGCCCATATGTTGAAATCTTTGCTTAACTTGCAGCGTATCGGCTTTAATTTGATGCTTTAAAAACTCAATAGAAGGGAACTTTTTCTCTCCTCGCACCCGAAAGATCACGTCGCATTGAACTGTCTCTCCATAAATAACGTCGTTAAAATCCAAAATATGAACCTCAAATGTTTTAGATAGTTCCGATCCAAATGTCGGCTTAACGCCTACATTCATAACTCCTATATGTTCAAGTCCCCGCAGATGAACGAGGACACCATACACGCCATTTTTTAATTCCTCATGCTGAGTATCTATATTAGCTGTTGGAAAACCCAAATGTCTTCCTTGCTGCCTTCCAGGTACAACCAGGCCTTTTATAATAAGTTTTTTGCTTGTTTTAGCTTTTAATGCTCCTCTATTCACTACGTTCACCCTTCTTCCCTTAAGTCTAGTTAAAAATAAAAGGTTCTTTGCACAATGCGTGACATTGTGCAAAGAACCTCTAGTGATCTAGTCGGTTTGTTTAATTTGATGATTTTATCATATACTTATTATTCCTATGAGTCAAGTAGGTTTTAAATTAAAATATTAGATTGTTTTTTCATAAACATAAGAGTAAGGAGAATGTGTTGGGTTAATACGCTTGAAAAATTGCTTTGTTCGATCTTCTTTTGGATTTAAAAATATTTCATCAGGATGACCTTGTTCGACAATTTTGCCTCCGTCCATAAACACAACGTGATTAGAGACTTCACGGGCAAAGCTCATTTCGTGCGTAACAATAATCATCGTAATTCCTTCTTCAGCAATTTTACGAATAACAGACAGCACTTCACCAACCAGTTCGGGGTCCAAAGCAGACGTCGGCTCATCAAATAAAATGACTTCAGGATTCAAAGCAAGCGCTCTAGCAATGCCCACTCGCTGCTGTTGACCTCCTGATAACTGACTTGGATATGCATTTGCTTTTTCAACAAGCCCAACTTTTTCAAGAACGTCTAAACTGCGTTGTTTCGCTTCTTCCTTTGGCAGCTTTTGAACAATAACTAGCCCCTCCATAATATTTTCAATAACGGTTTTGTGTTTGAACAAATTGTATTGCTGAAAAACCATCGTTGTTTTTTGGCGAAGAGTTAAAATGTCTTTGCGGTTTGGCTTTTGGCACTGCACCGTAAATTGATCAATCGAAACTTCTCCTTCATCTGCTTTTTCTAAGAAATTAATGCAGCGTAGAAACGTAGTCTTTCCAGAGCCACTCGGCCCTAAAATGGTTACAACATCCCCTTTTTTAACAATTAAATCAATACCGTCCAATACTGTGTGTTGACCAAATGTTTTTTTAATATTTGTTAATGTAATCATACAACCCCTCCTCGATTATAAACCGTTAACTTTCGTTCAAGCAGCGCCGTTATTCCTTCTATTAACATCGTCAGCATCCAATAAATAAGGGCGGCAGCAATATAGGCTTCCAGAAACTTAAGATTATTTGAAGCTACGATATTAGCTGCACCGTTTAACTCTTTTTGCGAGACGATGAATGCGATAGAAGACGTATGCAAAAAGCCGATGAAGATATTACATAAATTCGGTAAAGACAAAGCAAACGCCTGTGGAAAAACAATTCTTTTCATCGATTGAAAACGATTCATTCCAATGGAATACGCACCCTCAATTTGTCCTTTTTCTACAGCTAACAAACCAGAGCGAATGATCTCTGACATATAAGCTCCCGCTGTAAAAGACAAAGCGATTAATACAAATACGACAATAGGAATGCTGTTTGCATTGAAGCCCCATCCATAGTAGCTCGATAATTTATTAATAAATAGCGGGAACCCTAGGTAAATAACCATAATATGAAGAATAGCAGGCGTTCCTCGGAAAAATGATACGTATACGTTAGCAATAGGCGTTATTATTTTCACTGAATTAATTCTTACAGCCGCAACAGCAATACCAATAAGCAATCCGCCTAGTAATGGACCGATGGTAATAAGGAGTGTTAAAGGTAATGCCTTCAAAATTTCTACAAATGCCGTCCATATAAACGGTACGTCAATAATCATGTTTACACCTCTTTTAGTAAGCTCGTTTTATACATGAACAGGCTGATCGTGTTTTTGCAGCTTCTGTTCGGATTTCATAAAAAATTTCTCTAATATAATGGCTACAAAATAATAAATAATGGCAAGTGCAATATATACTTCAACTGCATGAGCCGTTGCAGCGATAATGGTATCTCCTCTTCCCATCATATCCATCACACCAATGGTAAAGGCTAAAGACGTATCTTTTAAGGACCCAATCACAAGGTTTCCAAAGTTAGGAAAGGCTACAACGAGAGCTTGCGGCAGCACAATTCGAGTGAACGTTTGTTTTCCGGTCATTCCTACACTATACGCTGCTTCAGTTTGCCCTTTATCTACACTATTAATGGCACCGCGCATCATTTCAGAAAAAGACGCCGCCGTGCTCAGTGAATACGTGATAATTACAAATACGAGCGGAACCATTCTAGAAACGTCAATATGAATCAATTGTAAAAGGGCAGGTACCCCGTAAAAAACTAAAAATAATTGAATTAAAATAGGCGTCCCCCTCATAAAAGAAATATAAACTGCTGCTAATTGACTTAACACCGGTACTTTATAAATACGAGGCAGCGCAATAAACAATCCCAAGGTACTGCCAATCAAAAGTGAAGCAATCAAAATCCAAATTGTAATATGCAAATAAGATAATAATTGAGGAATAGAGGTGAAAATCAGCTCTATATCAAATGCTTTTCCCATCTTTTTCTCTCCTTTGTTTCCCTCTGCAGGTAGCGAAAGGACCCAAGTTCAAGGCTTGGGTCACAGTAAGTGCTTTAGTTATTTCCAGCTGCTTTTGTATAATCTTCTCCTAGCCATTTTTTGCTTAATTTTGTCAATGTTCCGTCTTCTTTTATTTCTTTTAGCGCTTTATCAACATTTTTTTGTAAACCTGTTTCATTTTTTCGAAGCATAAAATATACTTTTGAATTTGAAATAGCAGGTCCTACAACTTTTTGCTCTGCGTCCGCTTGCTTATTGACAAAGTCAACTGCAAACGGCGTACTAATTGTAGCGTCCGCACGTCCTGTTTTTAGCTGCGTTTTTGCATCATCAGATCCTTGGCCTGAATAAACGATATCAATTTTATCTCCATGTTCTTTGTTATACTTATCGATTAAGTTAGCAGAGTTACTCGTTGCTCCTACAATTACCTTTTTACCGCTCAAATCTTTAATTGATTTAATCGACGTATTTTTTTCATTTACAACTACATGCAGCGGAAAGATATTATAAGGTTCTTTATTAAACAAGAACTTTTGTTTTCTTTCTTCATTCACTTCCATCTGATGGGCTACTAAATCAATTTTGTTGGATTCCAAGCTCAAAAGTAAATTAGAAAAATCCATTGTTTTAAATTCAAACTTATAGTTTGGAAGACGTTTGTCTATTTCTTTAACAAGCTCTACGTCATACCCCGTTAGATTTCCTTTGTCATCAAGAAAGCAAATGTTCGGAAATTGCGTACCCGTTCCTACAATAATTTTTTGCACTTTGTCTTTGCTTGCGTTAGCTGCTGTTTCTTTATTGGGTGTTCCGCAAGCGGCTAATAATAAAAGAAGTGATAAAAAGATAGCTGTCAGCTGTAGCTTTTTCATGTGTTTTGTCCCTCACTATGTCTCAAAATAATTTATTGTTTTAACGAATTAATAAAATGGATGTTGCAGCTATTTAACGATTGGTGAATAGTCTTTAATCAACTTTTCTATTTGTTCATAATCTTTTTCAATTACTCCTTTAAACTGCCCCTCGTCTCCAATTTCAACGACCGGTACATAGCGAATACCGTATTTAATTTCAAGTAAATCCCGCAAATAATCTTTTCCTTCTACATCGATACTTTCATATTGATATCCTTTCTCATAAAAATATGCTTTTAGTTCCTCGCAATGATGACAACCTTTTCGATTCCATAATAAAATTTTTACTGACATGGTTTCTCCTCTTTTCTTTTAAATGATTAATTAGCTTGTTTTAACTCCTTATGTTTTTCTAACTCATATCTTTCGGGATGTAAGATCTTCCTTAAGAATACGCCTTTTCCTTCTTTTCCTTCTTCTCCTTGATCGACTTCAAAAAAGCGTTCATACCCTTTTCTTTCATACATAGGAATCAACCATGGGTGTCGGTCAGAAGTAGCTAATGTAACAGCAGGAGCCCCCAGTTGATCTCGAATAATGGTTTCTTCAACCCACGTTAAGAGTTTAGAACCTACTCCTTTCTTTTTAACCAATGGATCTACAGCAAACCACCATAAGAAAGGCCAGTTCGTTATTTCTTTATACGTTCTTGCTGTAATCGTAGCTACGATTTTTTCATCACTTTCCAGCACATAGCAGCGGCTGTTTTGAATGTTTTCTTTTACAAGTTCAATCGTTGCCGTTGCGGCAGGAAACTTAATTCCTAGCTTTCGAATCGGCTCGTATGCTCGAAGCGTTAAATCCAACAGTTCTTTAGCATCTTCTACGGTTGCTAATCGAAATAATTCACTCATTTTCTTCACCTCATTTTATAAATGTTTGAAGAGATAGATCGGCTTTATAAATCAGCTCATCCACAGCTTCCTTTAAACGACTTTTGGCATTCGCATTGTTGATGCCTGTAAAAGAGACGTATTCATGCAGCAAAAAAAGACTGCTGAGCCAATAAGGTCTACCTAAAAAAGACGCTAAAAGTTTTAAATCATACTTGGCTTTTAGTAAAGAATTCACATTTTCACCAATAAGAATTGGCAGAAGTATTTTTTTATGCAATAAATCTTCCGGCACTATTTTTGTTAGCTGTTCAAAAGACTGTACGTATGTTTCATTTACTCCAGATAACAGAACGACAATACTTTTAGCTTGGTTCACTTTTGAGATAAATGCCTTTACTTCTTTCTGTGTTTCCTGCTTCAAAGCGTGTACATCATGATACAAAATAGTTTCTGCGTCCACTCCTTTTGAGGTTAAGCAAGCTTCTAGCTCACCTTTCACTGAGGCTATTTGTTGATAATTATGAGAGCTTCCGTTATATAAAATACATACATCGCTCACTTTCTTCCCCTCCTTTTTACAGCAAAAAGGCTCCTGGAGTTTCCTCAGGAGCCTTTGGTAGACCAATCAGCTTTAACTGTTTCTTTGATAAAACCGGAGAATGAAGTGAAGTGTCTTTGAAACATACTCACTTAATTCTTATTTATCCAAGTTGTTTTATCGGTTTTTCTGTTTGATGATTCAACTATATAGCCTCAAAATGGCAAAGTCAACTTATTTTTCAAAAAATATTTTTCTTTTAAAAAAACTCTTTCCATCTGGAAAATCCTTTGCTAAAATTAATTCCAATTATTCTTACCTTTTTTATCAACTTTAAGGAGTGTTTTCAGTGAAATTAAGTATTTTAGATCAAAGCCCACGTTACGAAGGTGAGCGTGCTGAAGATGCATTTCAGCATACTATACAATTAGCTCAGCTAGCAGAAGAACTTGGCTACCACCGCTTTTGGGTAGCGGAGCATCATGACTCTGAACATGTTGTAGGATCATCACCTGAAGTGTTAATTTCTCACCTACTCGCTAAAACGAATCATATCCGTATCGGCTCAGGCGGTGTTATGCTTCAGCACTACAGCCCTTATAAAGTAGCAGAAAATTTTAATGTTTTAGCCTCATTATCTCCAAATCGCATCGATCTTGGAATCGGTAGAGCACCAGGAGGACTACCTCATTCTACTCAAGCCTTGCAACAAAACTCTCAGCCCACTAAGTCCTTAACAGACAAACTGATAGAACTTAAACAATACCTAAACGATACGCTGCCAAAAGATCACCCTCTTTACGGTTTAAAAGCCTATCCAAGGCCGGAAAAATCAGCAGATATATTTTTACTGGGAGCAAGTGCTTCAAGCGCAGAGCTTGCGGGTTCATTAAACCTTCCTTATGTATTTGCTCAATTCATTAATGGTGATCAAAAAGTGCTAGAAGAAGCGATTTCTGTCTATAATCAGCACGTTTCATCCCATGCACGCTCGCTTGTCGTTGCGCTTTCCGTCATCGTAGCGGACACCGTAGAAGAAGCAAAAACATTAGCATCCAGCACAAAAATATTTAAAGTATACTTACAAAATGGAAAGTCCGCTACACTAGGCTCCAAAGAAAAAGCGGAAGAATTTGGTCAACAGTCCAAAGAAAGCTATCGAATTGAAGAAAAAGAAGCAAACATTATATACGGTACAAAAGAAACCGTTCGTCAAAAACTGCAAGCTTTGAAACAGGCGTTTTCTATTGATGAATTTATCATACTTACTGCTATTCAAAATTTCGAACAAAAAAAGCGATCTTACACGCTCTTAAAAGAAGCTTTCAACAAAGGAAACGCCCAGAAAACGAATCAAACTCTAGCTGCTTACTAATCTAGAAGCTGGTACAAAAGAATTTTAGTCGACGTAAAAAA
>NZ_JYOO01000004.1 GCF_000956595.1 Priestia aryabhattai B8W22
ACGAGGCATTTTTTTAGACTTGAGCGGCGCGTGCTCTTTTTTTGAGTAGGGCTGAGTATGGCAAATTACTCTAGTCTACATCGTTAATAAATGTTTGGAGATTTAACAAAAAACCCCCGCTTTATGAGCTAAAGCGGGGCTGGTTTTATAGAGATTCCGTGTGAGATGCAGGCGGAATTGGTGTTTGGGTTCGAAATACTTTTTCCCATTTCGAGACGACGATACAGGCAATGGCGTGGCCTGGAACGTTAACTCCTGTTCTGGCCATATCCATGATGCGGTCCACTCCTGCAATGATTGCGACTCCTTCAGCCGGCAGACCTACTGCGTTGGCTGTAGCTAAAAGCACAACAAGTGAACCTGACGGGACAGCCGCAATTCCTTTACTTGTCATCACGAGTATAAGCATCATAAATAATTGCTGAGTTAGGGGCATGTCAATATTAAAAGCCTGTGCTAAAAAGACGCATGAAACGGATAAATACAGCGTGGAGCCATCACAGTTTAACGAAAGGCCGGACGGAATAACAAACGACACCACTCGTTTAGGACATCCGTACTTTTCCATCCGCTCCATCAGCTGTGGCAGCACCGTTTCCGTACTTGTTGTTGAAAACGCAATAAGAAACAAATCCCAAATCATTTTGAATACTTCAAAGTAGTTGAATTTGAACAAAAACCCAACAAGCGGAAATAAAACAAATAAAATAATAAAAAGGCCTAAAAAGACGGTTCCAATTAGCTTCAGCATTGGAAGCAGAAGTACAATGCCGTATTGCCCCACAGATGCGGCCATCAGCGCTAATACACCAAGAGGCGCTGTAACCATAACAATTTGCGTTAATTTAAACATAATTTTAGCGGTGGATTCAAAAAATTTCATTGCAGGTTCAGATGCTTTGCCAACTCCTGAGGCAGCAACACCGAATAAAATAGCAAAGAAAATCACGGCCAGCAAATCATTTTTTGCCATCACATCTACGATATTCGTTGGAATGATGTTCAAAATCATTTGTTTAAAGTCCACGACTTTGTCGGTATACTGAGACAATTCACCGATATCTTTTTTAACAAGATGAGAAAGATCGAGGCCTATTCCGGGCTTTAGCAAATTCACTAGCAGCAGCCCAATTCCTAATACGATGGTAGTAATAATTTCAAACCAAATAATCGTCTTTAACCCTAAACTCCCCATTTGTTTCATACTTCCGCTTCCCGCAGCACCTATGACGATGGTTGAAAAGACAATCGGCACCACAATCATTTTAATGAGGCGGATAAACCCGTCTCCTACCGGTCTTAAAGCCATCCCGAAGTCCGGAAAAAAGTGCCCGATAACAGCTCCAATTACTAATGCAATAAAAATTTGAAACGCTAAAAATTTTTTCACATTTCTCCCTCCCCTTTGTCTTCATGAAACGGACATCTATTCCATTAATATCCAAATCATCAGACACTTTAAGTAAGTTCGGGACATTTAGCTAGATTCCTTCTAAAATAGACAAATTGGTCTATATATTTTATCTTGCCAGTTAAAATACATAGAAAAAAGTCAGGATGAAAGTCTTCTTCATCCTGACTTTTTTATCGTTATGCTTTTTTCACAAATTGAGATTTTAAGCTCATCGCTCCAAATCCATCAATTTTGCAGTCGATGTTATGATCGCCTTCTACTAAACGAATGCTTTTTACTTTCGTTCCGATCTTTACAACCGATGAGCTTCCTTTTACTTTTAAGTCTTTGATGACAGTAACTGAATCTCCGTCTTTTAAAGCATTACCGTTTGCATCTTTTACAGTAAGCTGTTCCTCCGTGCTTTCTGCTTTTTCATCTTGCCCCCATTCATGCGCACACTCTGGGCAGATGAACAGGTTTCCATCTTGATATGTATACTGTGATTGACAGCTTGGACAATTAGGTACATTCATTTTCTTTTCCTCCAGCAGCTCGTAAACGTTAGCAAGGTCACGAGATTACGTTTTTTTATCTGTTTTATACTGTCACATTTTTATAAATTTAACAAGCTTCTTTATTTCCTTGCTGCTGATGTTTTCTTTTCCAAATAAGTGAGCTGATAAACAGAACAAAACCCGCTCCAAAGACAAGAAGCTGATCTAAATAAAAGTCACCTGTTTTTACATACCGTATAATAAATAATCCCCCAAACATGAGCATCAGCATACATGAAAACCGAATGAGGTATGAATTGATCTCCATTTTGCATTCCTCCTTTTTGTAAGAATTTCTTTGTTGCGAACAAAACGCGTACCATATGCCGAATGTAACGCCGTATAAAGGTAAAATAACGGCCAGCTTTTGCTTCCACCCTTTAAAAAAGGAAGAATTACGAGGTGCAAACTAAAGCTCTAACGTCCCGTATAACAGCAGTGCTCCCGCTGTCAGTATTGCAATCACTGTGTCTTCTAAGTCCATACATGTTCCTCACTTTCATTCTACGTACTTGAAACTAAACGCTGCGTCTATCATCAGTGTCATTATTATAAAAGAACTTCTAATCGTGATGCGCACGACTTTGAATACCTTTCAAACATACAATAATTACCATTATATCATAATAAAAGCACTTTTGAGACTTTTTATACATGTAAATTATTGTATAGTTAAAAGTGGACAAAGAGAAAAAGGGGGGGGATTTTTTGAAGAAACCTCAGCTTGTTTTTGTTATTACCCTGCTTGTTGAAGCTGGATTAACCTATGCGTGCTCATCATTTTTGTCTATTCGCTTTATTGAGCTTATGTTTTTTAGCGGACTTTTGTTTTCAGTTTTGACTTTTTGGTTTTCAAGCAGCGGAAGCAACAGCGCTCATTCTCACTATAAAACTCATTCCATGAGGTTAATGTCTGGAGCCAATATTGAACATAATCCGTTTCGTTTGCGCTGGACGGCTTATTTTCTTGCTTCTTTAAGCTTTACGGGAGTGGGCCTGATTTTTTTCATTCTGCTGCTGACGGACGTTATTCCTCCCGTGAGCTAAAAAACCTGCTCTTTACAGAGAGCAGGCACTTACGAAAACAGCTTTAGAAGCAGGCATTTTCTCTTTATTTTGTTAGCAACAGCTTGAGTCACATGATCTTTTAAAGGCCGAGTTAATACTCGTTTCAGCGGATGTTTTAGCATTCGTTTGCTAATGGGAACTTTAAAAATAATGCTGAGAACTACTGTTGCAAAAACCGATAGCAGTAAGACCGCAAAGGGCTTTTTTTGAAACCATCTCGAGAAGATAAGCATCATTACATAAATAAGCGCTGACCACCCCAAATGCCAGCCGTGCCTAAATGTAATCCCCTTACACCTGAGCCCAACCCATTCTACAAACGAAGCTGTACATACCCATTTTGTAATATATTTCACCTGCTTAGCGAGTGTAGACGGATAGGTAGCTAAGAACGACAAAATCATGAGAGGTGTAATAAATATAAGGTGTAAAATACGCAGTCCTTTTAACGGAAGATAAGAAGATTTAAAATCCCAAAGCAACTTATCGTTACATAAAAAGTAATAAAGAATATTAAAAAAGCTCACGTATAAAACCCCAGCATACAGCTCGCGTATTTTGTTCCAAGTTTTTTTGTGGATATTTTGAAAAATCAGCCATAGAAGGACAGAAATATGCACCTTTGTTCACCTCTCTAACGTCGTTTTTAGAACTAATGTTATTTTATTTTCGTTTCGTCCTGCTTCTTTTCAATTTTCCGAATCCATCCAATCAGCAGCCGGTTAAGATAGGATTTTAACGTTACGCTAATAAAGGTGTGGTACCACATCCAGCCTGTTTTCCATTCGATAAGCTTCGTTCGTTTTTCAGCCCATAATTCAATAAAAAACATGGGAATCGTAAAAAGTACAATTTTATATAAAATTTTTAACCCTTTATCGTGATACGTAGCCTGATTAATCATAACGGATATGCTAGGATACAGTAAAAAGTCGAACAATACATTAATTCTAAACTGTTTTTTCAGTAAGCGAGTTGGATATCGAAGAAGGCCGTGAGAGACAATAAATTTATCAATAATACCATTTGTTAATGCGTTAAATACATAAGCCAGCAGCCAGTCTTTAATCGGTGGTTTTCTAAATAAAAAAGGCAGCATTCCCAGCCCTATAATCAGCATTGCACGTAAAAAATCCACTTCAAATCTTTTATTTCTCATAACCTTTTCGCTCCTTTCACCAAGTGTTGGTAGTATACCTTCGTGTCGATTGGCAGCTTAAGACGGTTGTTCTAATCACGTTCTCTTTACGTACGTACATGTGTTTTAGTTTTCAGTTCTTTGAAGGGATTTATACATATGGTTGAGACATGAAAAAAAGCCCGACTCTACTCAATACGGGCTTCTTCCTTGATCTATTTTGTTCTTACCATCCAGCTACAAATCCATCCGTTCGTGATTCACTTCCTCCGCATAGCACGCCGCTTTCAGGGTCTCTCCAAATAATCTGTCCGCGCCCAAATGCCATCGAATCCACGGCTACTTCAATTTTATGTCCTTTTCGTTCAAGCGCTTGTGCTACGTGTGAAGGAAAAGCCGGCTCCACAAGCACCGTTTTATCTTTTTTCCACTGCCATCTTGGCGCGTCTAAAGCGGCTTGAGGATGAAGGTGAAAGTCAATCGTATTCATAACAACTTGCATATGCCCCTGCGGCTGCATAAACCCTCCCATCACGCCAAAAGGTCCTACTGGTGCATTATTTTTAGTGAGAAAGCCTGGAATAATGGTATGAAACATTTTTTTATTAGGAGCAAGGCAGTTATCATGATTAGGATCCATTGAAAAATTATGTCCGCGGTTTTGTAAGGCAATTCCCGTTTCTGGCACAACGATTCCAGAACCGAAACCCATATAATTACTTTGAATAAATGAAACCATGTTGCCTTCTTCATCAGCGGTGGCTAAATACACCGTTCCGCTTCCAACAGGTTCTCCTGCTTCAGGCTGCAGGGCATGCTCTTCTATAAGGCTGCGGCGATAGCTTGCATATGTATCAGACAGCAGTTCGCTGACAGGTACGGTCATTTGCGCTTCTTCCGTAATGTATTTTTCTCCGTCCGCAAACGCAAGCTTTATCGCTTCGATTTGTTTATGATACGTATCCACCGCATCTTTTTCTTGAAGCTCAAAGCCTTTTACGATATGTAATGCCAATAACGCAATAGGCCCTTGACCGTTCGGAGGAATTTCCCACACATCATATCCACGGTAGTGAGCGGAAATAGGATTCACCCACTCAGGCTTATAAGCAGCTAAATCTTCCTTGGATAAAAAGCCGCTATATTTTTTGCTGAATGCATCCATACGTTCTGCAAGCTCACCTTTATAAAATGCTTCTGCATTTGTTTCACCAATGAGCTCAAGCGTACGAGCGTGATCAGTAGATGACCACATCTCTCCTGCTTTTGGTGCTCGTCCATTTGGCGCAAACGTTTGAAACCATGACTCAAATTCTTCGTTTGTATGTACTCGTTTAAACGTATCTTACGCTTGCTTCCATTGTTTAGCGAGAGTGGGAGCTAGTGGAAATCCTTCCTTGGCATATTGAATGGCAGGCTGCAGCACTTGAGAAAGAGGCAGTTTGCCAAATCGCTTCGATAAAGCAGCCCAAGCAGCCGGAGCACCAGGAACCGTAACCGGAATCATTCCGTACTTAGGAATATCCCTGTATCCTTTTTCCTTCAGTGCGTCAATGGAAATAGACTGCGGGGAAGGCCCGCTAGCATTCAGTCCGTAAAGCTGATCATTAGTCCAAATAAGCGCAAAAGCGTCTCCTCCGATTCCATTTGATGCGGGCTCTAATATGGTAAGACTCGCCGCTGCTGCGATTGCTGCATCAATGGCATTGCCGCCTTTTTTTAAGATATCAAGACCTGCCTGCGCTGCGAGCGGCTGAGATGTAGCTACCATTTCTTTTTTAGCATAGACCGGCACTCGGGATGATCGATACGGATGATACTGCGGATCATAGTTCATAAAAAGCTCCTCCTCTTTTACACCTCTGAATTTATTTCTAATTTTCTAAATAATTAAACTTCTTTATTTTACCATATTTACGGCGCATCGCCTTTCTTTTTATCTCAGAATGACATGACTCTTTTTACCTAAAATTGGTATACTGGTAGAGTAAAAGAATTGCCAAGGAGGATGATGTATGAAAAAAGTAAAAGCTGCCCTTCCACTCGCTGTTTCTTTAGCACTCGGGTTTCAAGTACTCCCTATATCCACTTCAACCGTTCAAGCTGAAGCAGCGGCGAATGCTGCTCATCACTCAGCAAAAGTCGAAGTCAAACGAGCAAATGCATTTTTAACGAATGTAGCGAACGGAAAAACAAAAGAAGCTACGCGCTACTTTAACCGCAGCCTGCAGGCAAAAATGAGTGAAGACAACTTAAAAACATGGTGGTCATCTCTAACAGCTCAGCTGGGTGCTGTAAAAAAGATTGGTACAGCTGTACAAGGTGACGTCAATACCGTTCATCGAAACATAGACATTCCCATTGAATTTGAACACGTATCAGCTACTTTAACCGTTCGCTTTAGCCAAAATCGTCAAATTGATGATTGGCGAATCGTACCGGAGGAGCGCCAGTTTTCATTTTTCACACCGCCTTATGACACCCCTAAGAACTACAGTGAAAAACAGCTTTCAATCGGCAAAGCACCTTACGAACTTCCAGCAACGCTCACTCTTCCAACACGTTCAAAACATCAAAATGTACCCGTTGTCATTTTAGTTCACGGATCAGGTCCTTCTGATCAAGATGAAACCTTTATGAGCTTAAAGCCGTTTCGAGATCTGGCTTCAGGACTGGCTTCTCAAGGAATCGCCGTTTTACGCTATAATAAGCGTACATACGAACATACAGCTAAAATGTCCGGTGAAAATAAAATAAACGTTGACGATGAAACAACGGATGATGCCGTACTCGCAGTGGAAGCAATGGCAAAACAAAAAGGCATCGACAACCGCAATATTTTTTTACTGGGACACAGTCAAGGCGGCATGATGATGCCTAGGATTTTAAATCAAACGCCGGATAAAAGCGTTCGCGGCTCTGTTTTACTTGCTGCACCGAGCCGCACACTTCCAGAGTTAATGCTCGAACAATTTGCCTATCTTGTCTCGCTGAATCAGCTTCCGAAAGAGCAGCTTGCTTTTTTCCAGCAGCAGTTTGCCATATTGCAAGACCCAAGCTTTTCGCCAGCTCAGCCGCCAAAAGAATTTCTGCTTGGCACGCCTTATTTTTGGTATGACTTAGCTCACTGGCACCCTGCAGAAGTTGCAAAATCTCAGCATACGCCGCTGCTTTTTTTACAAGGAGCGCGTGATTATCAAGTAACGACCGAGGATTTTGAAGGCTGGAAGCAAAGCTTGTCTCAGCGTTCCAACACTTCTTTTAAGCTTTATCCAAAGCTCAACCACTTTTTTACAGAAGGAAGCGGTGAAAAAAGCACGCCCGATGAATATGCTGTTTCAGCCAACATTCCTTCTTATGTCATTGATGATATTGTGAAATGGGTTCGTGAAACGAAAAAATAAGAGAACAGGGCGCTGTTTTTCCAGCGCCTTGTTCTCTTATCCATTAAACCTCCCCATTACAACCGTACTATAGCACTTACCGTCTGACAGCACCTTGTCATTTTTTAATACTCCTTCTACTTCAAATCCGAACTTTTCATATAAATCAATGGCTTTTTTATTGGTCTCTAGCACGTTCAGCGTCATTTTCTTCATGCCGGCGTCATCTGCCCACAGTATGGATTGCTGTAAAAGACCTTTGCCAATTCCGTATCCCCAACATGCTTTTGCGACGCATACGCCAAACTCTACTTTATGGGCAAATCGTTTCAACTCGTTGCCTTGGCACCTTGAAAATCCGACAATTTTATTATGTACAACCGCTACTAAAAATAAGTTTCGTTTACTTTCCGCGTCACGTTGAATAAGTTTTTCAAAATCCGATTTGTCCATATACCCTTCTCCTGGTTCCCGATCTAAATTTTCCGTTTCTCCGTCTAGCTGAACTCTTAGGTGAGACAGTTCTTCTGCGTCCCTAATGTAAGCTGGGCGAATGATGTACTGAAGTCCTTTCACATGGTAAATCTGCTGGTTGATGACCATCGTATCCCCCCCAAAAACGTCTTTCTTTCAATAAATCTATCAATTGAATTTAATTTCCTTTAATATAAATATTATACATAAAGAAATGGAAGAGAGTTGAACAAGTTGCTTTGGTTACTGCTTTTGATCCTATACGGCATTTACAAGTTCTATAAATCAAAAAGGCCGCTAACAAAATTTGACCATTTTTACGAAAAAGCATTTGAGCTAGAAGAAAAAAAGCGATATGACGATGCGCTTGAAATACGCAACCAAGGGATTGAACTCCATACCCTTACCGATTTAGAACGAGCTGATTTACATTTAGCAAACGGGCGTATGCTTTTAAAACTAAAGCAATATAAAGACTCAACGAAACACTACGACGCCTCATTTAAACTAGCAAAATATGAAAAATTTCCTTACTCAGAAGGATTTGACGAAGTCATTGAAGCCTACTTGTATGCAGGGCGTAAAGAAGATGCGTTAATCATCACTAATGACATGTTAAAACGACAAAGCTACGATCAAAAATTCAAAAAGCTAGAGCCTTTAAAAGAAAAACTTCTTTCACATGAAGACTCATGGTAAAATTAAACAAATGGAAACGCATTATTAAGAGCAATTGAGGTGAACATAGTGGTCATAACGGTTATTGTAGGAGTGCTGGGTCTAATTGGTTTGATTGCAGCAGGATTTGCGACGAATTATAAAGATACGAAGTAAGAATACATAAAAAAGAACAAGAACCAAATAGGTTCTTGTTCTTTTTTTAACGAGCCAACAGCTTTTCAGTAACGCGCAAAAACATCTTTACTCCAACTTCAAGCGAGGCTTCATCTACGGTAAATTTCGGGTGATGATGAGGGTATACAGCGCCTTGTTCTTCATTTCGCGCTCCAATGTTAAAAAAAGCTCCTTCCGTTTCCTGCAGGTAAGCTGAAAAATCTTCTCCCCCCATTTTAGGAGACAGCGTTTTAACACGTTCTTTTCCAAATTCTTCGATAGCCGTTTCTTCAATTAAACGCGTAATTTCTTCAGAGTTAATGACGGGATGGTAGCCTTTTTCATATGTGAAGGTATACTCTGCACCGTAGGCTTCTGTTAGTCCTTTTACAATCCGGTCGATTTGTGCCGGAACTCTTTCTCGTAGAGCGGCGTCAAAGCTTCGAACGGTACCGTTGAGCTCCACTTTATCAGGAAGTACGTTGTGCGTAGTTCCTCCGTGAAATTGTGTAACCGATACGACTAATTTATCGATTGGGTTCGTCGTTCTTGAAACAATGGTTTGCAGGTTCGTAACAATTTGCGCTCCTACAACAATAGCATCCACTGCTTCATGAGGCGCTGCGGCGTGTCCTCCTTTTCCTTTAATCGATATATTAAACGTGTCAGGCGAAGCCATCATAGGACCTGCAAGCACGCCGATTTCTCCGGCCGGAAGACCAGAATTCAAATGCGTACCAATTACATAATCCACACCTTCCATTACCCCTTCTTTGACAAGTTCCTGCGCTCCCCCGGGCAGCAGCTCTTCTGCGTGTTGAAAAATCAAGCGAATTTCTCCTTTAAATTCATTTCCTAATTGAGAAAGTACAGAAGCTGCTCCTAGCAAAATAGCCGTGTGACCGTCGTGTCCGCATGCATGCATCACGCCTTTATGAACCGAAGCAAATGCAAACGTGTTTTCTTCTTCAATCGGCAGCGCGTCCATATCCGCTCGAATCGCGACCACTTTTCCCTTCTCTTTTCCTACTAATCTAGCCACTACACTTGTTGCTGTAGGACGCGTAATGCTAAAGCTTCCAAACGAACGAAGCGTATCTTCAACAAACTGAGCCGTTCGATGCTCTTGAAACGATAATTCAGGATAGCGATGAAAGTGTCTTCTCCACTCAATTACCTGCTTTTTTAAGCTTTCTGTTACGCTGTATTCACCGATTGATTTGACTGCCATAAACAAACTCCCCCTTTGTTTGACTATATCGATTGGATGGAACGGAAAGATTTAAATTTCCGCGCAGCATATCGCTTTCATATGAAGTGTCGTAAAGCCCACGCTCCTGTAAGATAGGCACCACTTTTTCCACAAATTGATGAAACGTCTCGCTCATAAACGGACGAAGCACAAATCCATCCGCTACGTGCTCAGGTGTTCCTGAAAACGGCGAACGAGGCAAAATTGTTTCAAGCGCGACTTCTCTTAACGTTAATTTCCTAGCAGCCGCCGCTTGTTTAATTTTATTTGTAGTACTTTGAAAGGCATTGGCTCCGATATCCCCTAACTCTGGAAACGGTACGTCTACGTCAAATTGATGAAAGTCGTAGTCATCAAAAAAACGAGATAGATATGTAATGGCATGATCAATTGTGAAGCGGCAAGCTCTCTATATCTTCTTTCTACATCTTCCTTGCTATCTCCTATAATTAAATCAATACTTGGAAAAAAGAGATGCTTTGATTGTTCAAAGCATCTCCAGTCGTCTGGTCGATCGGTTTTAAATAGCTGTTTAGTTGACTTATCTGCATGTTATACCTACTATCCGGGTAAGTCAAATAAGCTTTTCAAATATGTAGTTTTATTCCTTTAAAACTACAACCACATTTCCTACCTTATGTCCGGTCTCTACGTACTCATGAGCTGCTGGAATTTGTTCTAAAGAGCAACATCTATCAATCACTGAATTTATCCTCCCTTCTTCCATCAGCTTTTTAAGAAGTAATAAATCTTCCGTCTGCACTTTCGCAATTCCTTGCCCTTCGACTGAAACAAAGCGTCCATTTAGAGTCAACGCTTCCTTACACTGGTTTTTTGTAAGTTTTCCAACGGCATCAAAAATAAGATCATATCTTTCTTCTTTTTTAATAAAATCTTCGTTTTGGTAGTCGATGACGTAGTCTGCTCCTAAAGATTTTACTAATTCACTATTTTTAGCGCTGCACACGCCTGTCACTTCGGCTCGGTAATGGCTGGCAAGCTGTACAGCGGCAGTTCCTACGGCGCCTGAAGCACCGTAGATAAGCACTTTTTGTCCAGCTTGAATGTTTCCTTTTCTAAAAAAATGCAAAGCCGTCGTGCCGCCAAAAGAAATAGAGGCGGCTTCTTCATAGGTTACATTCTCTGGCTTTACGGCTATTGTTCCTTTTTCAGGTAAGCAGATATATTCAGCATATCCTCCGAACTTCATCCCTGTCATCGCAAAAAGCTGATCACCTTTTTTGAACTGTGTGACGTTCTTTCCGACTTCTTCTACTTCTCCAGCCAGCTCTACGCCTAGTATTGGTTTTCTAGGCTTCCGTAATCCTAAAACTATTCTCATAGGAAGCCATAATAATAGTGGACTATTAAAGCTCCTCACTCTGCAGTCGCCCGATGTGACCGTGGTGGCATGAACTTTTATCAGTATTTCATTCTCTTTCGGATCCGGCTTTTTCACTTCTTTAAGCTTAAGAACATCTGGTTTACCATACTTTGTACATACCATTGCTTTCATAGCAGCTCTCCTTTTCTCACTAGCATTCAATATATGTTTATAAGCTATGCTCGTCGGAAGCTATTCTTTCACATTTTAATAAGAAAGCCGGTGAATCTACTGTCACATATGGTAAATAAAAGGATATTGCTATAAAATAAGTATAAAAACAGAAAGCGTGGTACGTGTTATTGTTTAAACTTCTTTTAATTGAAGACGATGCAACGCTGTTTAACGAACTGAAAGAGCGTTTGGAGCAATGGTCGTATGATGTTTACGGTATTCGTGATTTCAGCAGCGTTATGCAGGAGTTTAGTGAAGTAAAACCTGATTTAGTTATTATGGATATTCAGCTGCCAAAGTATGACGGATTTCACTGGTGCAGAATGATTCGCTCTCATTCAAAAATCCCTATCATCTTCCTATCTTCACGTGATCACCCTTCTGATATGGTGATGTCTATGCAGTTCGGAGCCGACGACTTTGTGCAAAAGCCGTTTCATTTTGATGTGCTTGTAGCAAAAATACAGGCCCTTCTTCGCCGCGTATATAACTACAGCGTTGAACAAGTAAACCTTCTTTCGTGGCAAGGCGCAACGATTGATTACGAAAAAAATAAAGTATCAGCGGGATCTACAGCTATTGATTTAACCAAAAATGAAATCTTTATTTTAAAATGCTTAATCCATAAAAAGAATACGATTGTAAGCCGAGATGAGCTGATTAATAGTTTGTGGGAAGATAAACGGTTTATCAGTGACAACACGCTGACGGTAAACGTCAATCGCCTGCGAAAAAAGTTAGATGAAATTGGACTAGGAACGTTTATTGAAACAAAAGTTGGTCAAGGCTACGTAGCGATTGAAGAGGAACGCTATGATTAAACTCTTTATTCGCGAGCGTCTAAGCTGGATTCTTTTCTTTTTTATGATGCATCTTTTTATGCTTTTTATCGCTTATATTGATGAATCCATTCCTGTGTCTTCGATTCTTTATATCGTGTTTTTATCATCAATTGTCTTTCTTATTTTTTGCGTCTTCCGCTATCATAAAGAGACAAAATTTTATCAAGAGCTAAAAGATGAAGAGGATTTCTTTGATTCTTCTACTCTTTCTCATCCGCTGCGCCCCTTTGAAAAGATTGTTCAGCGAAATCTGATGCAACAATTAGAACAAGCGAAAAAAGATGGCGTGCAGATTCAGCTGCACATGACGCAGGAAAAAGATGAACTGTTAGCTTGGATTCACGAAATTAAAACGCCGTTAACTGCGATGCATTTAATAATTGAACGCTTAGAAAATCGAGAAGTTAAAGCGAACTTGACGTTCGAATGGCTCCGTATTCACTTTTTAC
This sequence comes from Priestia aryabhattai B8W22, assembly GCF_000956595.1. Classification (GTDB taxonomy): domain Bacteria; phylum Bacillota; class Bacilli; order Bacillales; family Bacillaceae_H; genus Priestia; species Priestia aryabhattai. Next base: position 12,949 of record NZ_JYOO01000004.1, read on the forward strand.
TTGATCAGCAGCTGCATCAAAAGCGCATTTTCTTTATTGAAAATGATATGTATATTGAGCACCTGGATCTAGAGTCCCTTATTTTCACCGAGATCAAAACGCTGCAAGCTTGGTGTATGCAAAAAAATATTGGGTTTGATGTGGACATACAGGCAGAACGTGTACTGTGTGACGCAAAGTGGCTGTCGTTTATTATGAGGCAGCTCTTAACAAACGCAGTCAAGTACAGTGAAGAATCTGACGTGATGATTAGAAGCTACAAGCACCACGGTCAAGTGTACGTCGAGGTAAAAGATAGCGGACGCGGCATTTCTCCTCAAGATATGCCGCGCATTTTTGATAAAGGTTTTACCTCCACTACTCAGCATGAAGACAGCCGTGCCACAGGCATGGGTCTGTATCTCGCTCAAAAAGCGGCGCACGCTCTTTCGATTCACATTGGCGTGAAGTCAGTTCTTAACGAAGGCACGACATTTACGCTTGCCTTTCCTAAATCAAATGATTTTGTTGATATAAAAAGCATGTGACAAAAATGTCACATGCTTTCCTCATTTGTTCGGTGAATCAAAGGAAAACGAAAGTCTCTTTTTTTATAATAAACGTATCGAATCAAAGGAGTGAATACATATGAACATATTAGAAGCTACTAATATTCATAAAAGCTACGGAAATAAATTTAATAAACAAGAAGTATTAAAAGGTGTAGATATTACCATTATGAAAGGAGAATTTGTAGGAATTATGGGCGCTTCAGGCTCAGGTAAAACGACGCTTCTTAACGTGCTTTCTTCAATTGATAAAATCAACGGCGGAACCATCAAAATTGAAGGAAATGAAATTAGCAGAATGAAAGAAAAGCAGTTAGCAAACTTTCGAAAAACACATTTGGGCTTTATCTTTCAAGACTATAACTTGCTCGATACGCTGACAGTCAAAGAAAATATCCTCTTGCCGCTTTCTGTTGTCAAAACTCCTTCAGCAGTAGCTCACAAAAAATTTGACGCGCTAGCCAAACAGCTTGGCATCTACGAGCTGAAAGACAAATATCCAAATGAAATTTCGGGCGGACAAAAGCAGCGTACCTCTGCCGCAAGAGCCTTTATTCATGAGCCAAGTATGATTTTTGCTGACGAACCAACGGGTGCGCTTGACTCAAAAGCAGCCAGCGATTTATTAAACAAACTGACCGAGCTTAATAATAAAAGAAGCGCAACGATTGTGATGGTAACGCATGACCCAGTGGCAGCCAGCTACTGCAGTAAAGTCATTTTTATAAAAGACGGACAAATTTATACGCAGCTGTATAAAGGCGACCAAACGCGAAAAGACTTCTTTGAAGATATTATGAAAACGCAAGGCGTACTGGGCGGAGTGCAAGATGAATATTAATCAGCTCGTTTTCCGCAACTTCAAAAAGAATGTAAAAAACTATTATTTGTACGTTTTTGCACTGATTTTCAGCGCAGCTTTATATTTTGCTTTTGTCACGCTTCAGTATGATCCTGCTCTTGATGCAACCAAAGGCTCCATTAAAGGAGGCGCAGCCGTTCGGGCCGCTTCTGTTTTACTTGTAGCCATTGTTTCTATCTTTCTATTATATGCAAATACGATATTTATCAAACGGCGCAGTAAAGAAATTGGCTTATTTCAGCTAATTGGCATGACCAAAATAAAAATTTTTCGTATTTTGACCGTTGAAAATTTCATGCTGTACTTTAGCTCGCTGATTGTCGGCATTTTAATTGGGTTTTCGTTTTCAAAAGTAATCATCATGATTTTATTTAAAATCACCGATACAAAAGGCATTGCCCAGCTTCACTTCTCAGAAGAAGCCTTGATTCAAACGCTGATTGTGTTTGGAGTCATCTATTTACTGATTATGACGATGAACTACCTTTTTATTAAAAGACAGACCATTTTAGCACTATTCCGCGTTACGTCATCAACAGAAAGCAAAACAAAAAAAATCAGTATTCTTGAAATTATTATTGGAATTCTTGGCATGATCTTTATTGCTTCCGGCTACTATATTTCTGCTAAATTGTTTGACGGATCTTTTACAAGCATGAATGCTTTGTCCATCGCAATGGTATCCATTTTAGCTTCGGTTATCATCGGAACCTATTTGTTTTATAAAGGGTCCGTTCGCTTTTTATTAAATCTTATGCGAAAAAGCAAAAAAGGCTATTTGTCGATTAACGACGTATTATCTCTTTCTTCGATTATGTTTCGCATGAAATCAAACGCACTGTTGCTAACGGTTATTACAACCGTATCCGCTCTTGCTATCGGTTTTTTATGCTTGAGCTACATTTCCTATTACTCTGCTGAAAAGTCGGCTGGAGACTATGTACCTAACGATTTTTCTATCAATAATACAAAAGACGTCGCTTCGTTTAAAGCGGCGCTGGATGGAAAGAAAATAGCATACACAGAAAAAAAGATCGACGTCATCCAAGTAAAAGCAAACGTAAAAAACATCTTAGAAAATGAACTAAAAAGTCCAATGGTGGACTCGTCCGCTATGATGATTCCAATGATTAGTGAAAAATCCGTTAATGGCATAAATCTAGCTCAAAACGAAACCTTGTTTACCGGCTATAATAATATGCTTCAAAAAACAATGGCATTTAAAGATTCAGGGCGTATTGAGCTAAAAGGAAAGCAAAAAGTAATTCCGCAAAAGTTTGTAGGATTAAAGCGAAAGTTTCTTCTATCTATTTATTTTACAGGGGGCGGTTTGCCTACTGCCATTGTAGATGATGCTGTATTTAATGAGCTTAAACAGAATGTAGACCCTTCTATTCAAAAAGAATCGTCTATCTACACTGGAATAGACATATCAAATGAAGATAACTTACAAAAAGCAAATGAGCTTTTCGGAGAGATGAAATTTAGCAATAACAGCTTAAATGATTCCCGTATGGATATGATACGGAGCCAAAAGCAGACTATGGGTCTAATCATGTTCATTGTTGCTTTTCTAGGACTGGCATTTTTAATCACGTCAGGGTGCATTCTTTACTTCAAGCAAATGGACGAAAGTGAAGATGAAAAACCAAACTATACAATTCTTAGAAAGCTAGGATTTACCGAAAAAGACTTACTAAACGGAATAAAAATAAAGCAGCTCTTTAATTTCGGCATACCGTTAATCGTAGGCTTGCTTCACAGTTATTTTGCCGTGCAATCCGGCTGGTTTTTGTTTGGAACTGAACTTTGGATGCCAATGATTATCGTCATGATTATCTATACGGTCCTCTACTCTATTTTTGGTATTTTATCTGTTCTTTACTATAAAAAAATTATTAAAGAAGCTCTGTAAAGATCAAAAGCACAAGCTATAGCTTGTGCTTTTGATCTCTACATGCCATTATTTGCTGGCATTTTCTTTATTTCCCTGACTGGCTGCATGTAAAAAACCTTCTAGTCGCTTTTTGACAAACGGCCACTCGTCGTCAATCACACTGAAAATAACCGAATCTCGTACGTATCCATCAGGTAAAACCATGTGTTTTCTGGCGATGCCTTCTTGCGTGGCACCCAAGCGTTTAATAGCCGCTCTAGATCGATTGTTTCGTACATCCGTTTTGAATTGAACGCGGTGAAGCTTCAGCTCTTCAAAACAGTATTTTAATAATAAATACTTACACTCCGTATTAACCCGGGTGCGCCACACGGATGGATGATACCACGTCCACCCTATTTCGACGCTTTTGTTGGGAAGGGAAATATCTAAAAATCTTGTGCTTCCTATAATCGAATGTGACTCTATATCAAACACAGCAAAAGGCAGCTCTCTTCCTTCCTGCTTTGCTTTTAAAGAACTTTCAATCAGCTGTTTCATATCACTTAGACGATGAACTTTTACCGGGAGATGCTCCCAAATTTCTTTCGGTTTTGCAGCTTCATAGAGTCCTTGCTCATGCATGTTTTCAAGCGGTACTAGTTTTACTTTGGGTCCTACAAGTTCAACTGACTTTAGCATAACCTCGCTCCTTTTTGATACGTTTAAAGAAAATGTTAATACAGGTATACGTACTGAAAAAGGGTCAGTTTCTGCTTATTGTAAGGTATCACTTTCAGCATAATACTAGTTATCAGCTAAGTTTTTTTCGAGAAAATCACTTATTGATTGGAAGGCTTGGTCTGCTGATTCTTTATTAAAAGTTTGTGAAAAAGGATTCATAAACCCGTGAAAGCCGTGAAACTTTTTAACTTCCAAAAGCGGCTCTCTTTTTTGCTTTAATGAATTTATTAGATAGTCCACGTCAAATGCTTCCTCTTTAGTAGGAAAAATAAGAAGAGTTGGACAAACAGGACTTCTATTTACATAATCTCTAATGCGCGATCCATAACAGCCAATCACAAAGTTACACAAATTGTTTTCACTGCATAGCCACGATAGTGTGGCTCCTACACTGAATCCCATGATTCCTACTTCTTCATATTCTTGTTTTAGTTGAATTAACATGTTAGTAATTTGTCTTGAACCCTCATCCATACCAATGTTTTGAACAAAGTTTTGATAAGCCATTCCTTCTTCTTCATAACTATAAGAAACGTCTTTAGATAATAAGTTAGGACAGATAATATCTGCCTCTAACTTAGACAATTCCTGTTTTACAAACTTCATATGATCGTTCACACCGTATATTTCATGAATTAATAAAATGGCTTTATTTAATTTTTTCATTTCTTTTATAAAACAGTCGTTTCTCTCGCCAGTTCACGGTGCAATACGTCTCCCATGCGCTTCATGCCTTCTACGATTTGTTCAGCAGACATATTAGAGTAATTCAAGCGCAGCGCGTTGTTTCTTGTGCCATTTGGAAAGAATGGTGTTCCCGGAACACAGGCTACGTTATTTTTTAGACATTCTGAAAAGATATGTGCTGAATCGATTCCTTGGGGCAGCTCTACCCAAATAAACAATCCGCCTTCTGGCTTACTGTAAGACAAATTCTCCGGAAAAAATTCCTCAATGCACGACAGCATTTGTGTACATCGCTCTTTGTATACGGCTTTAATTTTTTGAATGTGCGCTTCGATATCGTAAAGCTCCATGTACTTAGCCGTTACGCGCTGAGCAAAGCTGTCCGTATGCAAGTCAGCCACTTGCTTAAACGCCACGTACTTATCAATGAAAGCTTCCTCTGCACACACCCAGCCGATTCGAAGACCTGGTGCAAAGATTTTAGAAAATGTGCTGATATAAATAACTCTGCCTTCTGTATCAAAATGCTTAACCGGCGGCAGCGTTTCTCCTGCAAATCGAACGCCTCCGTACGGATTATCTTCTACAATCAGCACATCGTATGCGTTCGCAAGCTCAATCATTCGCTGACGTCTTTCGCGCGTTAATGTGCGCCCTGTAGGATTTTGAAAATCAGGGATCGTATAAATAAATTTAGCATGCGGATTTTCCTGAAGCTTTTTCTCTAGTTCTTCCATAATCATTCCGTCTTCGTCCATGTCTACTTCTACAAACGTTGCATTGTAGGATTTGAAGACGTTGATGGCTGCTAGGTACGTTGGACTTTCACAGATTACTACGTCTCCGTCATTAAGAAACAGTCTTCCTGTAAGATCAATTGCCTGCTGAGATCCAGACGTAATTAAAATGTTTGAAACAGCGGACTCGATGCCGATGTCCTGCATTCGTTTAGAAATTGCTTCGCGTAAAGGTATATACCCCTCTGTTGTACTATATTGAAGCGAAGCAGCTCCGTCTTCATTTAATACGGCGCGGCACGCATCGTTCATTGCTTCAACGGGAAATAGCTCCGGCGCTGGAAGTCCTCCTGCAAACGAAATGACTTCTGGTCGTTCCGTTACTTTTAAAATTTCGCGCGTTTCAGAGGATTTTACAAGACTAGCTCGTTGGGCAAATTTATCTTTCATTGATGATCATTCCTTTTTTAGATTTTAAACTTTTGCAGTGACTCAAACTTTCAATGGTAAAACTAATTATTCGAATAGTCAGAAAAATTAAGACGGATGCTTCTATTCATGAGATTATGCAGCTTTTACAGCTTGAAAGATGCCTTTTTAACAGACAACTAGCATGTGCGTCCTCTCTGACTCTCCCTTTCTCCTTTCAATATATATTTTTCTTATTCCCTATCTGCAATACAATTCAAAGGTCGTACGATAAATGTGGCCTTATATTTAATGTATGTTAAAAAGGATAACATAAAATTCAAATAAATAAACAATAAATTCTACAAATTCTTAATTTTTTATACAAATATATTTATCTCACTAAATGATTCTTCAAAATCATCCTTTTATATATGTATCAAAGAAGTTCATGGCGCAATTATAAACCTAAAATTTAACATTTTCTATTGACTGTTTATATCATTAAATGATATATATTAATTAACGATATATCGTTTAATGATATAAGGAGGTTGAATATGCCGCGAAACGATTCATTAGAGACAGGGGAACTTACCGACACGTCTTACTACATCTTAGTGTCCCTCATAGAAGCAAAACACGGGTATCTTATTATGAAAACCATTGAAGACATGACCAATCAACAGTTTTCAATTGGACCTGCATCCATGTACACCACGATTAAAAAGCTTCTTGCAGCTGAGTTGATTATGCTTTTTAGCGAAAGCAAAGACAAAAAGAAAACGTATGTTGCAACGGAAAAAGGAATTCAGTTTTTAAAAAAAGAAATTCAGCGCCGGAAAGAAATGATTAAACACGCTGAAGATGCTTTAGGAGGTTTATAAATGAAAAAGACAAAATACATAATGAGCGGCGGAACGGCTTTTGCAGAGCAAGAAGATTTACAAAAGCTCAGCGAGTATGCTAAAAAAGGCTGGCTTTTAGATCGTTTTGCATTTTTAGGATATATCTTAAAAAAAGGAGAGCCTCAAGACCTTCAATATTCACTGGATTTTCAGGAAAATGCAGATGATGAATATTTTCTGCTTTTTAAAGATGCTGGATGGCAGCACGTTTGTTCAGAGGGGAATGCCATGCATATTTTCAGCGCACCTCCGGGAACAAAACCTATCTATTCCGATATAGAGACCATTATTGACAGATACAAACGAGAAAAGCATTTCGTAGGGAAAGCAGCACTATCTATTCTTGTTGCTATGGTGTTTTTTCTGTTTTTTAACGCTATGAGCTCATACGGCTGGCTGCCGGAAGCAGTAGGAATGATTAGCGACATTTTATTAATAATTTCAACAGTGCTTCTAGTATTTCCAGGACTTCCTTACCTGGCGTATCAGCGTAAGTTAAAAAAGCTTCGTAACATTTAAAAATTCCCTTTTCATTGACCTGCCGTGTAAAACCCTTTATAATCCTTATTAACTCGATAAGATTTAAAGGTTTTAATACAGGAGTGATGAAAAGTGAAATGGTTTCATTTACTGTTTAATGAACGATGCCCAAAATGCAAGCAAGTGTTAAATACATCAAAATCTAACGCACTTCACGCTACTGTAGTGAAAGTGTGTCCGTCTAACCACTATCAAAAAGAATTTCATCCTGCGCTTGAAACGTACGTGGAAAGTGATGAAGTGTTATAAAAAAAGCTATGGGAATCCATAGCTTTTTATAGTAGCCCCCACCAAATCTTAATTGCCGTTGCTAAAATCAAACCGGCAAGAATCCACTGAAGTACTTTTGTATTCATTTTCTGACCAACTTTTGCACCAATTGGCGAAGCCATCAGGCTGGCAGCAATTAAGATAAGTGCCGGTATAAATGGAACTTGATGCGTTATTAGCTTTCCAACGGTTGAGCCAATGGAAGAAATGAAGGTAACAGCTAGTGAAGTTGCGATGGTAATTCGAGTTGGAATTTTAAGCACTACGAGCATGACGGGAACTAAAATAAAGGCCCCTCCTGCTCCTAATATTCCTGCTACTGCTCCGATAAGCAGTGATAAAATAGAAGCTAACCCTTTATTGAATTGAAGCTTCCCATCTTGAATACAATCTAAATTTTTCTTTGGAATAAACATCATCATAACCGCAATAAGAGCTAACACTCCATACACAACATTTAATCCTTGTTCACTCATATAATGTGAGCTGTAGCTTCCAAGCATGCTTCCGATTAGAATATTGCTGCCCATATATAAAATTAATGATTTGTTTAAAAATCCGCTTTTTCGATACGCCCATACGCCGCCTATTGTCGCAAAGAACACTTGAACAGCTCCTGCACCTGAGACTTGATGAGCCGTTAATGCTCCTACTCCTACTAATGGAGGAATATATAACAACATCGGATAATTAATAACAGACCCGCCAATACCGACCATACCGGAAATAAACGACCCAATAAATCCAATAAGAAAAAGCGTGATGATAAATGTAAGATCCATCTATAGTCGCTCCGTTTCATATAAGGAAAGGGTACCTTTTGCAAGAGATACCCTTTTCGTCCATTTTTTCTTATCCTTTTTTAATCCAAAATTTAAGAACGTCGCCTTCTTCTGTCTGAAGAAGCTCATGACCGCCAGATTTCGCCCAGGCTGCAAGGTCGTTTTTTGCCCCTTTATCCGTTGCGTGAATCTCTAACACTTGGCCAGCTTCTAGTTCATTCATTGCTTTTTTTGTTTTAACAATCGGCATTGGACATGCCAGCCCTTTTGCATCTAGTACTTTATTTGATTCCATTTCTCTCTCTCCTTTGTTTAGGTTTTAGCGAATTGCACAGCGGTTTGGTCCAATCTCCATTTCACGCTGTTTTTCTTCATCTGGACTTACTTTCCCCATATTGGTTTCACGAATTTCTTGATAGGCATTTGGCTGCGGCGGTAAATTATCTGTTACTAAGTGTCTGAACTCTGCTTCGTCTTTTATATTTAATCCATGATTTTTCGCAAACAACGTACCTAACTTTTCAGCTACGCTGCCGTTGTCATTTAGCTCATCAATAATCATAAAATGAGCTGGCAATACGATTAACTCATCTGATAATGCTTTATAGCGTGTATAAAGCGTCTCGCGCAGATCGCCTACCCAGTCTTCAGCCATACCAGCTAAATCAGGACGCCCAATTGAGTCGATGAACAAAATATCTCCTGAAAGCAAGTATTGATTGTCTACGATAAAAGAAGTTGATCCAATCGTATGACCCGGTGAATAAAGAGGCTGAATCGTAATCGTTGTGTTGCCAATTACGACATCACTGCCTTCTTCTAAAGCCTTGTAGTCAAAAATCACTTCTTCTGCATCCTTTGGAGGCAGCCAGTACGCTGCATTTGTTGCTTCCGCAATGACTCTTCCTCCTGAAATGTGATCTGCATGAAGGTGCGTATCAAACACATGCTTAACTGTGACACCAAGCTCTTTGGCGAAATTGATATACACATCTGCCATACGCGTCGCATCAATAATAGCCGCTTCACCGTTTGATACGATCATATAAGATAAGCATCCTTTACCGATACGAACAAACTGATAAATTTCTCCGCCGTCTTTTAAATCGCCGACTTTAACAGGCTCTAAATATTCACTCCACGCTTTCATACCGCCTTTTAGGTACGATACGGTAAGACCCGCTTCTGAAAGCATGTCAGCTACCATCACCGATGAACCTTCTTTGGCGCAGACAACTAACACTTCTTTATCAGAAGGGATTTTTTCTAAGATTTCTTCTACTCCGTCTAAAAGATCGAAGTATGGAACATTTAAATGATCGAAGTAATGACCTTCAATTTTCCAATCGCTAAAATCATTTTCATTACGAACGTCCAAGATAAATAGCGGTTCTTTATTAATAATTTTAGCTGTAACTTCTTTTGCAGTAAGTACATGTACTGTCATATTAAAATACCCCCTTAGGTATATGAAATATCAAAATTTTTTAATCCATTATAATCGATTGGTTATTCTACTTTACCTGTCCAGTCACGCATACCAGGAACCACGTTAATTACGTTTTTAAATCCTTGCTTTTTCATCGTTTGCCCTGCCATTTCACTTCGTCTTCCAGAGTGGCAAATAATATAAATTTCATTCTCTTTATTTAGCTCATTCGAACGTTTTTCTACTTCGCCAAGCGGAATATGAACTACGCCTGGAATATGAGCTTCATCGTATTCTTCTACTTCGCGAACGTCTAAAATATGAAGATGTTCATCATTCTCTACTTTTTTCGCAAATTCTTCTAATGAAATTTCAGGAATTGGCGTTGCGTTTTCTTCAGCGCCGCCTTTACGAAGAAAGTGGTGCAGAACGTCACCTGCTGTCTCTGTACCTAAATACTCATGGCCTGTGCTTTTTGCCCACGCTTGTAAGTCAGCCGTAGAGCCTTTATCTGTTGCTTGAATTTCTAGTACTTGACCTGCTTCTAATTCATTCATTTTCTTCTTTGTTCTTACGATTGGCATTGGACACGCTAGCCCTTTTGCATCTAATACGAAGTTTGCTTGCATCATTTCTTTTTCCTCCTTGGTTTAAATACTGGTAGGGGTATATTTTTGTCTAAAAAAATTAGACCGTTTCCCCTTTCCACTCCATCATTCCGCCGTTCATATTCGTTACACTGTAGCCTTGCTGCTCAAGAAAACGAGCTGCCATACCGCTTCTGCCACCAGAACGACAGACAACAATATAATTCTTTGCTTTATCTAACTCATGCATACGGAATTCCAATAAAGGAAGCGGAATATTTAACGCATTTGGTATTTTACCTGTTTTTACTTCCTCTACTTCACGCACGTCTAAAATGTGAATTTGTTCTTGTTTTTTTACTAATTGTTCTACTTCTTGTGCTGCTATTGCCTTCACGCTGCGTCTCCTCCTTTTTGATTTATCTCCACGTATTCATGCCGCCTTTAACGTTGGTGATGGATGTAAAACCTTGCTTTTTCAACAGTTTACTTGCTTTCATACTTCTCATTCCGCTTTGACAAATAACGACTACTTCTCTGTCTTTTAAAAGCTGGCCTGTTTGCGCTGGCAGTTCTGATAAAGGAATGTTTCGAAATCCTTTAATATGTTTGGTACGAAATTCATGCGGTGTTCGCACGTCGATAAACTGGTTATTTTTATTTTTCAACTTTGCTTTTAACTCCGTCGTGGCTATTTGCTGAATACCTTTTACTGGTGCAAAACGCTGATACAAAAACCACAACAGAAATATGATAATAAGCGCATTGATAATCATATTGACCCTCGCTTCATGAGTTATCTTTTAGATGAATAAGTTTACGTTTCCGTCTTCTGCGTCGGCTAAATACGCCGCTACGCCTGCATAATCAATATTATCTAGCAGTTCTTTTTCCTGTAACCCTAGAAGATCCATCGTCATCGTACAAGCCACTAGCTTCACATCTTGTTCCTGTGCCATTTCGATAAGCTGCGGCAGCGTTAGGGCATTATGCTTTTTCATGACATTTTTAATCATTTTAGGTCCCATACCTGCAAAGTTCATTTTAGATAAGCCCATTTTATCCGCACCGCGCGGCATCATTTTACCAAACATCTTTTCTAAAAATCCTTTTTTCACCGGAACCATTTCTTCTTTACGAAGCGCATTCAATCCCCAAAACGTATGGAATATTGTCACTTCATGGTCATAAGCAGCCGCTCCGTTGGCAATAATATAAGCTGCCATCGCTTTGTCATAATCACCGCTAAATAATACAATTGTTGTTCGTTTCTTTTGTTCAGTCATGTTGTCCCTCCTATTACCCTATGGGGTATATTTAATTCCAAAAAAATTAGCCTTTTTGAATGTAAAAGATAAATGTACTGCCTTCTTCTTTAAAATCAATAAGCTCGTGTCCTGTTGATTTTGTCCAAGCTGTTAAATCACTTTTAGCACCTTTATCTGTTGTTTGCACTTCTAATACTTGACCTGTTGTTAAAGTATCCATTGCTTTTTTTGTTTTGACGATTGGCATTGGACAAGCTAATCCTTTTGCATCTAAAACTTGATCAATTTTCATCGTATTTATCTCTCCTTTTTATATACATATACCTGTAGGGGTATATTATACTAAATAATGATATTCGTCGACCTTAAACAAGGTGACAATGATTAACGACTTTTCACTAACAGCTGTACAGCTTCTTTCACTAAACCTTCCGTTGGCTCTCCTTGCTCCAGGCTTTCTCTGACGCACTGTTCAAGATTGCTGCTTACAATGACTCCCATTGTGCGATCAATGGCACTTCTTGCAGCAGATAATTGAGTCACGACGTCTCGGCAGTCTCTTCCTTGTTCCATCATGCTAAGCACGCCTTTTAGCTGCCCTTCAATTCGGCGCAGACGATTTTTCACTTGTTGATTATACTCCATAATCGAATACCCCTTTCTTTCCTTTACTTTTACACGCTGCTAACTCATAGCTGGGTACTTCAAAACCTTTTTTTCGTAAAAACCGTTCGCCTAAATTTAACTCCACTCTATCTCCGGCAATCAGATGAACGCTGCCCTGTGGAATTTCTGAATAAAAGCGTTTGAGATACGCATACGGAATAACTGTACCAATAGAATCGCGAACTTCATGATAATGGCGAATATCTAAAACCGTTCGCCCACGTTCTTTTGCTTCAGATTCCCGTATGCACTGTATTCCTTTAACGGGATAATAACGTCTGTATGCAATAAATAAAATAGCAAGCAATAACACTGCTATATAGAGCATAACAATCACCGCCTTGCTATTAATTTGATGTTGTTTACATGCTCTATATTATACCCCTATAGGTATATTGTCAAGCGAGAAAATTATATTTAATTTTACTTATTTACATGGATCCTTTCATACGAACCAATCCACTTTATACACCTTAGGAATCATGAATGTTTTCTTTAATCTGCTTTATTGTGTGTACCCCCTCCCCTATAGACCAAACAGACTTTTCCGTTTTCATACATCACCTGGGCTCATATAAATTACTAAAAAATAAGCTTACTGCACCATTCACCATCTGCGCACAAAAGGCCCAGTTCTCCTTGGGAACTGGGCCTTTTGTGTTAAAAAGCTGATTAGCTTTGATGATAAATATTATGCCATTGATTCCACGAACTGTGTGGATGCTGCTGGTGCCACTGATTCCATGGCACATATGGATTTTGCTGATGCCACTGATTCCACGAACCGTGCGGATACTGCTGATGCCACTGATTCCAAGGTGTGTATGGATGTTGTTGATGCCATTGATTCCATGTGCCGTGCGGATACTGTTTATGCCACTGCTCCCAAGGTACATGAGGATGTTGCTGATGCCATTGATTCCACGTGCCTTGAGGATGCTGGTGATGCCATTGTTCCCATGGAATGTAATGTTGCTGTCCTTGATGCATATTTCGTCAACTCCTTTTCCTTTGCCACATTATATGTTCATGTTGGGGTTTAGAGCTTATCTATTTTAAAATATAGGCGTTTGATTAATTATGAATTAAATAACACTCTTGTTGTTATGTGGTAATATTAAAATAAAACTTCCAGGAGGATTTCAATTAGTTAAAAACTTGCCTTTGCTAATGGCCATCTTACTTATAGGAGTAAGCTCTTCTCTTATAAGCGGAAGCGCAAACTTATCTGGAAGTATAGAATGGGTATTTCTTATGATTAGCCTTGTTGCTAATATTACTGCCGTGACTGGCCTTTCTTTACACGTACTTGTTTACCTTCCTATGAAAAAGGCTCAAAAAGATCTAAAAGAAACGTTTAAATAAATATAGGCAAAAGAAGCAGGTTTCTTATAAGAAATCTGCTTCTTTTGCCTGCTTGTATTAAACTTGTTTTTCTCGACTTCTATACACCAAAAGATGCATGTAGCTCTTTATTCGGAAGGAGATGGAAATCTTGCTGCTTCGAAATGCGATGCATTTTCTGTTGTGACAATTGTGCCGTCAACATTACTTTCCGCGAAGACTTCAACTCGGTCTCCTTTTTCTAAATTATAAATAGTAGAAACGGATACCACGTTAACAAATATAGTGTTTCCTCCAAAGAAATCGTTATCAATCGCGATAACCGCCGTGCCATTGACACGAATTTCTACGCGCGCTCGATAATCGACAGTCGTATCATTAGGGAGAAATCCAATTGTAGCAACAAGGGAATAGACGCCATCTTTTTTGGGACGAAAAACAGACGTAACGGGATTGTATTCATTTGCTAAATCAAATTGTTTAAACTGATAAGAAACTTTTGCAGAAGTGTTTGCTGATATGGGTTGATTTGCAAGGTTAAGAGCACGAAACGCTGAGTCTCTGGTATTGCCTTGTTTGGAAGAACAATGATGATGTTTCTTAGAAAAATGAGACTTTTCTACATAATATTTATCATCTTTTTTAATTGTAATCATCCTTTCTTTATGTGTCTCTCTATTTTATTCATTCGCAGGAAAAATGCTTGGATGCTTGTCCTTTAACACATAATTTTCACTAGAGGAAACGATAGATTTCTGAGTTTCCCACAAAAAAACACCTTCTCATTCGAGAAGGTGTTTTGGAATTAACCTACAATATTATAACCAGCGTCTACGTGTACGATTTCTCCTGTTACGCCGCGTGAAAGATGGCTCAGTAACACAACCGTCATGTCGCCAACTTCTGCTTGCGTTACATTACGCTTAAGAGGTGCTTTTTCTTCAACTTTGTGAAGAATTTGGTTAAAGTCAGAAATGCCTTTTGCTGCAAGCGTACGAATTGGGCCTGCTGAAATCGCATTTACGCGGATATTGTCTTTTCCTAAGTCTAATGCTAAGTATTTTACTGAAGACTCAAGTGCTGCTTTCGCTACGCCCATTACGTTATAGCCTTCAACTGCACGTTCTGCACCAAGATAGCTCATTGCTACAAGAGAACCGCCTTCTGTCATAAGAGGTTTTGCTGCTTTCGCTACAGCGATAAATGAATAAGCGCTTGTGTCTTGAGCAAATGCATATCCGCTTCTTGATGTATTAATAAACTCGCCGTTTAGATCTTCTGAATGAGCAAACGCAACAGAGTGAATCACTCCGTGAACTGTGCCTGCCTCTTCTCCGATTTTTTTGAACGCTGCTTCAATGCTTTCGTCACTGTTTACGTCGCATTCTGCGATTAATGATGCTTGAATTTCGTTTTTTTCTAACAGCTTGTTCAACTTTCCTAGTGAACGTTCTTTACGGTATGTAAAAATTAAGTTTGCTCCTACTTGATGAAGGGCTTTTGCAACACCCCAAGCAATACTTCTGTCGTTGGCAACTCCCATAATCACAATGTTCTTGTTCTTTAATTGTAATAAATCTTCCATATTATCCTCCAAAAAAAATTAGTCATCAATGATGACTAATAGGTAATTGTATAGCTTTATTATAGCACAAAGATGCGCTTAGTTCCTAAGAGTCTTATGAATTAACCAATTTTGGTCTATAAATGACCTCTTATTTGTCCGAATTCTGCAGCCATGTCTGTGTTGTTTCAGCAAATTTCTCAGCCGCAGGCGAGAGATGATAACGAGTAGCTAGACCAATTGAACGGTAGCTGTCCACTTGAAACGGAATGGCACGCAGCTCTTGTGGTATAGCATCTAAAAGCATTTCAGGTAAAATGCTAATGCCTAAGTGATGCGTAATCATCGATAGGATAGCACTTTCATCCATTAATTCAAAGCGAATTTCAGGCTGAACCCCCTGTTCTTCAAACAATTGCTTAATATCATGATATCCGCCGTACGTAGGCATAATAAATGGTTCTCTCTCTAAATCTTTAAAGGAAACGGTTTTTTGATGATACAAAGCACTTTGATTTGATACCACGCACAGCAGCCGGTCTTTTTTTAAAGAAATAATATGAAATTGACTTGAATGCGTAATATTGATAAAGCCGCAGTCTATTTCTCCGCTCAGCAGCCACTGTTCAATTTCAAGGTAATCGCCTTCTTTAAGCTGAATTTGAATCTCAGGGTAGTTTTTTTCCATCAGCTGAATAATTTCGGGGAGCCACTTGGTCGATACGCTTTTAAAAATACCGATTTTGATGGTTCCTTTTGCAAGACCTAAGAGACTGGCTGCTTCTTGATGAACTTTTTCATTTTCTTGGAGCACTTTCCGAATAGCAAGAAGCATCGCTTCGCCTTCTGTTGTTAAGGTAATGCCTGATCTGTTTCGATTCACAAGCGGAAATCCAAATTCTGTTTCAAGATTTGTAATGGCATGACTGACCGCTGACTGCGTGAGCGCCAGCGCATCTGCCGCTTTTGTAAAGCTTCTCACTTCCGCTACTTTGTTTAAAATTTCATATTTCACTAAGCTCATTTTCTCCCGCCTTAACATGAATTTAATTCACGTTCATCATTATAAAGATTCATTTTATTAATATCAAATTCCTTTGTATACTGTGAGTACATCATAAACAATGGAGGGTTGAACGTGAGTTACCGCACACGAGCAAATATGATGATGGTTGGTGTAAATGTATTTTGGGGCATGTCGTACGTGTTTATGAAAATGGGGCTGAGTTCGCTCGGGTCATTTACTATCATTGCACTTAGATGTTTAATTGCTTTTTTGATTGCCGGACTATTTTTCTATAAGCCTTTACTACATATCACGCGCAAAACAATTTTATCATCAGCTATTTTAGGCTTTTTACTGTTTTCAGTTTTTTCATTTGTCACGTTTGGCGTCAGCATGACGTCTGCTTCAAATGCCGGATTTCTTGTCAGTTTAACGGTCATTTTTGTTCCATTGCTCAACTGCCTGCTAGTAAAGAAGCTTCCTTCTTGGCCGATTGGACTTGGAGTTATCGTTACCCTAACTGGTATAGGTGTTTTAACTTTAAAGCACTCCTTTCATATGAATACTGGTGATGTACTTTGCATTGGAACGGCGCTATGTTATGCCATTCATATTACGCTGACCGGCACGTTTACGAAAAACGAAAATCCAATTGCTCTCGGCATTTTACAGCTAGGTTTTGCTGGATTATTTGCACTGATTTGCAGCTTTTTATTTGAACACCCCAGCATTCCAGCTACTTTATCATCATGGATTGCGATTTTAGGACTTGGCGTTCTTTGCAGCGCGTTTGGATTCATTTGTCAAGCTATTGCGCAGCGCTATACAACGCCTACTCACACAGGTCTTATTTTTGCAACAGAGCCGATTTTTGCTTCGCTGTTTGCCGTTCTCTTTTTGCACGAGCTGTTTACGCTTAAAGAACTGATTGGTTCTGTTATTGTAGTCGCGGGGATTTTAATTGCTCAGTTAGACGATTTACTATTGAAAAAAAGAGTTCATTATCAAGAGACATTGCCAAAGTAAAAGCCGCTAGATAAGAATCTAGTGGCTCATTTTATACCCCATATGTATAAAACTTTTTATCTACGTTCATCACCGGGAAATTCGCAGGCAGCTTTTCTTTCTCTATAGCTTGAAATCCATTTTTCTCATAAAATCGATGGGCAGCCCTATATTGTAAGGTGGTTCCTAAGTATATTCTTTCCACTTCTTTCTCTTTGGCCCACGCGATGGCTGTATACAATAAACGGTGAGCTGTTTTGACGCTTGCTCCTCTATAAGACTTTGCTACAAACATTTTCCGCAGCGCTACTTGACGGCTGCCAATGTCTATTAAAGCTACGCTTCCTACTACTTTTTCGTTGCAAACAGCCACCCAGAAGTTTCCGTTTCCCCGTTGATAAAAGCTTTCGATTTTAAATAAATCAGGCTGATCTTTTTCCGTTATTGGAATTTGGTATTCTTGCTGCTGAATATGAAGAATTAAATCCACTACTTGCTGTTGATACTTGCTAGCATATGGCTGAATAATGATACTTTCACTCAAAACCTCCACCGCCTCTAATCAGTTTACTCCATCTTACTTTTGACTATTTTTAATACTGCATGACCTATGTTCATTATAAAACCAATTACGGTACCTGCAAGAATCGATATTACACCTACAGCGATAAAATCGCCTTTAGTCGGCTGAAATAAATTCATAGAAAGCAAACCAAACATAAAAAGCATCGGAATAAGATAACTCAGCATCTTTTTCAACTTAGCACCTCTTTCCCTTATCTCCATAAATCCTGTAACCATTTTATCGTATAAGAATTTCCTATTTATTACAATCTTTATCTTATTTCATATTTTTATTGAAGAAATGAAAAAAAGTGCCTGCCTCTCGTCCTGCCTAGTTGAGAGACGGACACTTTTTTATAAAACGTGACTCGTTGCTTGTAAAAAGAACTGAGACTGTTCGTAGTTATACGTTACTTTTGAAAAGTCAAACGGCTGGCCGTTCGCTAAGTGAAAGAGCGTTTCAATAAATAATTTAGGATCGCCTTCTTTTAATCCTAAGTATGTAGCTTCTTCTCCGTTCAGCTTACCGACGTGAAGATATAGATCAGAAAACCCGATTTTTAAGCCAAGCCCTTCTTTAATGTAATGAAAAATAGACTCTGACACAATTTCGTTATTTAAGTATGTAACGATGGATTTATTATAAAACGATTCTTCTAGACACAGCGTCTGGCCGTTGATATATCGTACTCTTTTGACATAATACGCGTCGCTACCTTCGGCTATGTTTAAATTTAACGCGGCTTCTTGCGTCGGCTTTCGTACATCTAGCTCAATCACTTCCGATGTTAAATGAAAATCTTCTAGTTCGCTTGTAAATCCTTGGTTAGAAAGCAAGCCGATATATCCTGTTCGCTTATGGCGGCGGACAAAAATGCCGCTTCCTCTCACTTGAAAAACAACGCCTTTTTTCTCTAGCAGATCTAAGGCCTTTGTTACGGTACTTTTGCTCGCCTTGAATTGCGCCATCAGCGTTTCTAATACCGGCAGCTTATCTCCTTGCTGAAGCTTATGGTCTTCAATATAGGTTTCAATTTCAATTGCAATTTGTTGGTATTTGATCATAGCTATACCTCTTCACTAAATTTGTCTCGAGAATAACACGATTATACCATAATCTAACTGCATACCCTAAACTTAAATTATTTATTGATTATTATTTTATTTGGGTATTGATAAATTGTATCGATACAATTATACTGAAAGCGTATACTCAACAAGGGGGTTAAACGTATGGGAGGTAAAATTAGAGATTATCACAAGCTTGCGGCAGACATTTTAGATGCGGTGGGCGGCGAAGAAAATATTGTAAGCGCTACACGCTGCGCTACGAGGCTGCGAATTGTGTTAAAACGTTCCAAGCCAGAAGCCAAACGCACGGTGTCTTCTATGCCAGGTGTCATTACGGTGGTTGAAAACAGCGGACAGTTTCAAGTTGTTATTGGGCAACATGTGGGAGACGTTTATGAAGAGTTTGCTAGTTTAGTAAACTTGGATACCACAGAGGAGCAAACTGAAAATAAAGGGACAATCTTAAATCGCGTGATTGCTACAATGTCTGCTGTGTTTGCGCCGTTTGTATACATCTTGGCAGCAGCAGGAATTTTGCAGGGCTCGTTAATTTTAATTAATTTAGTCTCTGGCAGCTTTGCAAAAACAGGCACGTATCAAGTATTAAGCTTCATTTCATGGGCACCATTTGTTTTTTTACCTATTTTTATTGCCATTACAGCATCCAAGCATTTTAAAACCAACACCTACATCGCAGTGGCGTGCTGTGCCGCATTAGTCAGTCCAACATGGGCAGAAATGGCAGCCAAAATTGCCGACGGAAGCAGCATTACGTTTTTAGGTCTTTCTCTATCGGAAACGGTCTATACTTCTTCTGTTTTACCGCCTTTATTTTTAGTATGGATTTTGTCTTATCTTGAAAGGTTCCTAAATAAGAGCATTCATGAAGTCGTTAGACCGCTGTTTGTCCCATTTTTATGTATGGTAATTATGGTTCCAGTAACAATTTTACTTATTGGTCCTGTTACTACGATGGGTGCTAACGGAATCGCTCACGGCTATAACTTTTTAGCTGAAAACGTACCTGCTTTAGCTGGAGCAATCATTGGAGGGTTCTGGCAAATTGTTGTTATCTTCGGGGTACACTGGGGAATTACGCCGATGGTACTTGCTAACTTTGACTTAAACGGCAGAGATTCATTTCAAGCGTATCAAACAATTGCCGTAGTGGCTCAAGTTGGAGCGGTACTTGGGGTTATTTTAAAAGCAAAAAGCCAAGAAGCACGCAAAGTGAGCGTATCAGCCGGGATAACAGGGCTATTTGGTATTACAGAACCGGCCATTTACGGCGTGAACTTACGTTTTAAAAAGCCGTTTATCTTTGGATGCATTTCAGGTGCTGTTGGTGCTGTTGTAGCAAGCTTCTTTCACCCTTATTACTTTGCTTACGCAGGATTACCGGGCCCGCTGACTGTTGTAAACGGTATCAGTCAAGACTATCCGATGTCGATTTGGGGAATTTTAATTGGATGTGCCATTGCGATTATTCTTCCCGTTGTGCTTATTCAAGTGTTTGGTTACGGAGAAGATGCAGCAAAAGAAGCAGCTACTGCTCCTTTAAACGAAGTAGCCGTCAGCAACCCGAACGAAAATGAAGAAACGATCAGCGCACCGTTTAGCGGAAAAGTCATTCCTCTTTCTAGGGTACCGGACGAAGTATTCAGCTCAGGTGCGATGGGAGAAGGATTAGCGATTGATCCTTCAGATAATAAGCTTTATGCACCTTTTGACGGAACGGTTGTTATGGTAGCACCAACAAAGCACGCCATCGGTCTTCGATCAGAATACGGCGTTGAATTACTTGTTCATATTGGATTAGATACCGTTACGTTAGACGGCAAGCCGTTTACGCTGCATGTGGAAGACGGTGTAAAGTTTAAAAAAGGCGATTTACTGATTGAATTTGATAAAGAATTTATTGAAACACAGGGATTACAAACGATCACGCCGGTTATTATCACCAATTCAAGCGCTTATCGAGAAGTGATTGTTGAAGATATTGAAAATAGCGGGCTACATCAAACATTATTTACCGTAGTGAAATAAGGAGGAACTAACAATGACAAAGATGCCAAAGAATTTTTTATGGGGCGGCGCATTAGCAGCTCATCAATTTGAAGGTGGATGGAACCAAGGCGGAAAAGGACCAAGCGTAGTAGACGTTATGACTGCTGGTGCACACGGTGTAGCGCGACAAATCACTGAAACAGTGGAAGAAGATAAATTTTATCCAAATCACGAAGCAATTGATTTTTATCACCGCTACAAAGAAGATATCGCACTGTTTGCAGAAATGGGCTTAAAATGTTTGCGTACGTCGATTGGCTGGAGCCGTATTTTCCCTAAAGGCGATGAAGCTGAGCCAAACGAAGAAGGACTAAAATTCTACGACGATGTATTTGATGAACTGTTAAAGCATGGAATTGAACCGGTTATTACGCTGTCTCACTTTGAAATGCCCCTGCATTTAGCTCGAGAATACGGCGGATTTAGAAGCCGAAAAACGGTAGATTGCTTTGTGAAGTTCGCTGAAGTTTGTTTCGACCGCTATAAAGACAAAGTGACGTACTGGATGACGTTTAATGAAATTAACAACAAAATGGACGTAAACAACCCTCTTTTTCTATGGACGAACTCAGGCGTTTCTGTAAAGCCTGGTGAAAATGCAAAAGAAGTGATGTATCAAGCGGGACATCACGAACTTTTAGCAAGTGCTCTTGCCGTATCAAAAGGAAAAGAAATCAATCCAAATTTCCAAATTGGAGCGATGGTGTCACACGTGCCAATTTATCCTTATTCTTCAAATCCTGAAGATGTGATGTTAGCCGAAGAAACAATGAGACAGCGCTACTTCTTCCCTGACGTTCAAGTTCGCGGCTATTACCCAAGCTATGCGTTAAAAGAATTCGAACGAGAAGGCTATCATATTCCGTTTGAAGAAGGCGATGAAGAAATTTTACGAAATGGAAAAGTGGATTATTTAGGCTTCAGCTATTACATGTCAACAACTGTTAAAAGTGACGTTGAAGCTGACAACACGGGCGATATCGTAAACGGCGGATTGCCAAACGGCGTAGCAAACCCTTATATCAAATCAAGCGATTGGGGCTGGTCGATTGATCCAACGGGCTTGCGCTATACGTTAAATCGCTTCTACGACCGCTATCAAATTCCGCTATTCATTGTAGAAAACGGATTTGGCGCCATTGATACGGTTGAAGAAGACGGTTCTATTCATGACGCATCGCGAATTGAATATTTAAAATCGCACATCGAAGCGTTAGAAAAAGCCGTGACGTACGATGGCGTTGATTTAATGGGCTACACGCCGTGGGGAATTATTGATATTGTTTCCTTTACAACAGGCGAAATGAAAAAGCGATACGGCATGATTTATGTCGACCGTGACAACGAAGGAAACGGATCGATGGAGCGCTATAAAAAAGATTCCTTTAACTGGTATAAACATGTAATTAAAACAAACGGTGAAGAACTATAAAAAATTAGAAAAGATGGGCTCCTGCGTAAAGACACAGGAACCCATCTTTTTTAGTGTAAGAATAAATGCAAATTTCTTATCTCGGTCTATCTACTAGCTGTGTTTGCGCAATTTCTGTTTGTTTAATTCCCGCTCGTTGAATTTCATCAGCAAACGATTCATGTTTCAGCGTTTTAA
This sequence comes from Priestia aryabhattai B8W22, assembly GCF_000956595.1. Classification (GTDB taxonomy): domain Bacteria; phylum Bacillota; class Bacilli; order Bacillales; family Bacillaceae_H; genus Priestia; species Priestia aryabhattai. Next base: position 35,491 of record NZ_JYOO01000004.1, read on the forward strand.
TTATCTTTTCGCTTCCATCTCGAAGAGTATACACTCTAAATTCATACATACTCTGCCCTCTCCTTTAAGCTATGATTGATGCGATACATTAGATGCGCTCCTGTTAAAAGCAACTCATAATAGAAGTAACTTTTTACTCTTCTTTACTTTACCCACTTTTTAGGAAACTAGACAAAGAGATTTAATCTGACGTGCTGAAAGACAAACAAAAAGCCTTTGTGGCAAGCAAAGGCTTTTATCGATGGAAGGTTATTATTCAAAGATGGTTCCTTTTTTAAATTTTGAATGTTTAAAAGTAAATTTCGTCAAAAGAATATAAGAGATTCCTGCGACTACTACTCCTATAATCCAGCCTAAATCAACTTCGATAAACGCAGCACCTGCACCGATGAGCATCGCAAGCATGGCGCACGGATTGTAGCCGGAGAACGGCCCTTTTTCTTGATACAATTCTTCTACGTTTACTCTTTGTTTTCGTAAAATATAGTAATCGACTAGTAAAATAGAAACAATCGGCCCTAAAAAAGCAGAGTAAATTAAAATGAACAGCCCAAGACCTGCAGCTGACGAATCTTGAACAAGCACCCAAGGGAATGAACAGAAAGCAAGCAGTCCGGTAATCGTAACCGCTACTTTATAGTTTGCTTTTGTCAGCAGCGTAATCACATACGTAGGCGGAATAATATTCGCCACCATGTTTACGGCAATAACGCCAATCACAATAAAAGCCGATACAGCGACGGTGATATATGAATTATCCACTACAACCGCGAACGCTTTGACAGGGTTGGAAATCCCCGTAGCAGAAGCAAGCATGGCACCAATTGTAAGAACAAATCCGTAGGCTATTAGAATCGGTGTAAAATATAAAAATCCGCGCTTTTTGTCGCTAATTCCTGGTTTCAGTTCTCTAGAGTAATCGGCTGCGCTTAGAAAAATCGCCGCATAATTACCCATAAACATCATAATAAAAGAAAAGAACGGAAGTCCCCATGAACCTTTAGTATGTACCCACTTCTCTCCTACTACCTCACTATGAGAAGTTAAAAGAACACCAAATACATAAACAAGGCCAAGCAATATAATGATCGACGCAAGCATCTCTACCCATTTAACCGCGTGGAAGCTGTACAGCGAAAGCACAATTTGCAGCAGCTGAATGATAATGAAGCAAAGAACAAGATTGTCAAAAGACCCTTTGCTCACAATTTTCCCAATTTCGTTTAAAGCCGTACCGCCTGTCCAGCTTTGGAAACCATACCAAACGATCGCTGGAATGCCTCGTAAAAGAGACGAGATAACGCATCCTTTTATTCCAAAAGACATTCGAAGCTGCATCACATACGGTATGCCCGTCTTATAGCCAATTCGGTCGTTTAATACAAAAAAAGTAGAAATAATACCAATGGCAATAATCGCTGCCACAAACGTTTGAAAAAGATTTAATACCGCAGTACCTGCTACTACTAAGCTCGCTCCAAGCGTCATATTTCCTAAATTAACGCCGTCTCCAATCCACATAAACATATAAGATATCGGAGTTAGCTTTCGATCACTTTCCGCTTTTGGCTTTAGTGACGGATCAAGACCACTATCTTGATAAGCATACACCTCTTCTATAACGGAACTTGTTGCGTTTGTAGACACTATACATTCAACTCCTTTTTTTATGATGTTTTTACTTTCAAACATGACATCTAATGTTAGTTAACTTAACATGTACATAGTGTATACGAATTCCAACGCAAGTTCATCATTATTTATGTGAATTTTCTGATATTATTTTGTGCGATTTGACTAATTGTTATGGAAACTTGAGCCGGTAACGTACAAGAGTTGATGATAATAAAAAATCCAAGCGCTTATTGTAAGCGCTTGGATGAGTCAGCTAGTATTTATTTTTCACAGGCAATATAGTCTTTATCTCGATCTAGCTTTGTATTGGCATCATACAGTGATTTTGATACGTACGGCTTGTACTTTGTTTTGCCGCCTTTATTTTTTACATTAGCCGCACGAGCTACGCCGCCTTTATAGTCTTTGTTTAATTCCGTGCAGTTTTTGTAAGACTTAGCTGCCGCATCTACGTTTGAAGCTGTGCTAAAAGATACGCTTGTTAATAAACCGAAAGATAGAACAATTGGAAAAATCTTTTTCATAACAGATACTTCCTTCCTATATTTTGTCTAATTAATAATAGAATGTTCTATCAATCTTTCCAATATTTTTTTACATTCAAACTACTATTATCCAATTTTTTATTTATGAGTAACTTTAAGAGTCTTGACCGCTTGTTTAGCCGCTTCTGCAATTAGTTTATCATTATACTCCGCATCTTTTTCCGTACGATCGGAAAGGATTGCAAGAACAATTGGATCTCCGTTTGGCGGCCAAAGGATGGCAATATCATTTCGCGTTGCATATGAGCCTGCGCCTGTCTTATCGGCTACTTCCCAGCTTTTCGGCACGCCCGCTCGTATTAACGCATCCCCTGTTGTATTTCGCTTCATCCAATCCGTTAGAAGTTCACGCTTTTCTGCAGGAAGTGCCTGTCCAAGTACATACGTTTGAAGACTTGTAGCGAGTGCTCTTGGTGTACTTGTATCGTGGGTTTCTCCTGGATTCACTTCATTTAAATCCGGTTCAAACCGTTCAGGCAGCGTTACATTGTCCCCTATTTTTTCTAAAGCTTCTTTAAATCCGTCCGGTCCGCCCAGCTGCTGCAGAATTAAGTTCCCTGCCGTATTGTCGCTGTAGCGAAGCGATGCATCCGCGAGTTCTCGAAGAGTCATGCCTGTACCAACATGTTTTTCTGTAATTGGATTGTAGTTCACAAGGTCATCGCGCGTATAAAAGATTCGCTCGTTGAGATCTTCAATTGACTTCTGCTGTAAAAGTGCACCGACAGCGAGAGCCTTATGAGTAGACGCATAAGCAAAACGCTCGTCCGGATGATACGTGACCGTTTTATTTGTACCCGTATCTAATGCAAAAACACCAAGATTCGCATCATATTTGTCTTCAAGCTTAGCAAACTGTCGATCACTTTTAGTTTCTTGTCTTTGACATTTTACCGTTTCAGCATGTACCTCGCTGCTTGAAAAGCCTACAACCGCCGCGCACGAAAGAGCGAATACAGGCAGCATTTTTTGGAGCTTTGAAGTGCGAAACATCTTTTTCCATGTCTTCATTACCCTTCAACACCTTTCAAAAAAGTATTTAGTATGTATTCTCTCAGGTAGAGATTACCAACAATGCTATTTTATCAATTGTTTACTCTTACAAACATGATAGTTTTATCACATTTATATAATAAAAGTGTCTCACACTGAAGGTGAGCAGTATAAAAACCGTAAGTACTTTAAAAAACAGGCGGCGTAACGGAAAATAAAATAACGGCTTTCTCTTCAAACGTATTCTCCCATTTATGATTCAGATGCGAAGGGATTTTGACACTATCTCCTTTTTCTAGCACATATACTTCCTCTTCCAAATACACTTTAATTTTCCCCTCTAAGACGTATGCCACTTCCTCTCCTTTATGTGCTAAAGGAGTTTCTGATGAAGCCATCATCGATGGTACTTCCATAATTGCCGTAGCTAGATTCCCTGTGAAATCGGGTGATAACAGCGAATACGTTAGCTCTTTTACCTTCATTGTTTTACGCTCATTCGACCTTACGACTAAATGAGATGTGTTTATTTCTTCGAGCAAAAAGCTGAAGGTAGGCACATCGAGGCTTTTTGCTAAAAGTTTAAGCGTTGAAATGGACGGGTTAGCTAATCCCCGTTCAATTTGACTTAACATAGATGGCGTGATGTCCGCTAATTTTGCTAATTCTCGACTGCTTAGCCCCTTTTCTTTTCGAAATTTCTCTACTTTTTTTCCAATATCTATGTTTTCCATGATGATTCCTCCGTAAAAGATGTTTAATTGCATTTAATTTTATTAAATTAAACTTAATAAATGGCGTTACTTATGTTAAATTATATTTAATAAATAAATTATAATTTAATACTATCACAGTAAGGAGGAAGAAAAAAATGAATGACATCTTGACCTTTTTAGTTCTTACATTATTTGTGATTATGAGTCCTGGTATTGATACTGCTCTTATTACCAAACGAACGATGGCAGATGGACAAACCGGCGGCTATAAAATGGCATTGGGGTTAGCCAGCGGCTCTTTAGTTCATACACTCGCCGCTACGTTTGGCTTATCGGCTCTTCTGCTTCAGTCAGCTCTGGCATTTGAAATCGTAAAATATGCAGGAGCCCTTTACTTAATGTATTTAGGAACCTCTGCTTTCTTTTCTAAAAAAAGCGATATACCTTCTTCTGTAAAAGAGGAGCAGTCAAAAGAAACGTCTGCTTTTCGTCAAGGTCTTGTCTCAAACGTTCTGAATCCAAAAGTGGCCGTGTTTTTCTTAACTTTTTTACCTCAATTTGTTCAAAGTGATCAAAACGTAACGCTGCAATTACTTCTGATGGGCATAACGTATACGGTCCTTGCTATCACGTGGTTTTTCGTATTCGTCTTTTTTATTAACTATTTACGGAAATGGCTTACAACACCTAGCGTTCAGCGCTTTATGGATAAAGCAACAGGCGTCGTGTTAATCGGGTTTGGATTAAAGCTCGCTTTTGAAAAACATAAATAACAAAAAAGCTATCTGTTTCAGGTAGCTTTTTTGTTATTTATACACGTCAGGTTCATAGAGATAGACTTTAAGATCAAGTCTTCCTTCCGAAGAAACGATTATTCCTTCCGCTTCAAGGGAAAGTTTTTGAACAAGGTGCATTTCTTCATCTTTAAATCCAATTTCTCCTTTGGAATTAATGACTCGGTGCCAGGGGAGATTATGTTTTTTACTCATCGAGTGCAGTACTCGTACAACTTGCCTTGCACCTCGCGGACTACCCGCTAAGCCGGCAATTTGTCCGTATGTCATTACTTTCCCGGATGGTATTTGTTTAATAAGTGCTACTGCTCGTTCTGTAAAACTCAAGTCGCTCCTCCTTTCGTTTCTTCTTTAGTACAACCTTACCATATTAAATAAACAGTGAAGTAATCACTCGATTTTTCTTCAGCAACATTATAAGATAATAGATAAGCAGTCCACTCATCATTGTTTAATCTACTTCAGACAAGTGTTTGCTGATTATTTCCTATTCTTCAACTAACAAATCTTTGTGGGAGTGCCAGCTTATCCCTCATTTATGACACTGTGATTATAAAAACGTTACAGAAACCAACACAGCAAAGTACTTAGAAGCGTTACGTGATAAGATAAACAGTAGATACTAGTACAATTTCAAATTGATGCTGACGAATAAGTAATCATTTAAAAAGTGGTGAGAAAATGACAAAATGGCTTAGTGTAAAAGAGTTATCTGAAGAAACAAATATTCCTACTTCAACGATTAGAAGATATATAGATAAATTCCAATATTTCTTTATACAAAAAGAAGATCATCGACCAAAACAATATGAAGCTGCGGCTGCGACCGTTTTACTGAGAATTAAGCAGCTTTATGATGAGGGTTATCAAGCAGAAGAAATTAATGAATCTCTGCAAAAAGAATTCTCTTTGACTGCAAGCGAGGATCAAGCTGCCGTGTCTCTAGAAGAAGCCGAAGACAAAGAGGACATAGAGAACACAGCAGAAGCAGCTGACCAGCCCGAGGCCGACGACCAGCAGCCGACACCTTCTGAACTTCCTGTACAGCCTTCACCCCAACAAGAGCCTGATACAAAACAAATCCTTCAGGAAAAAGACAAGCAGCTCATTCAATCTTTGCGTAAAAGCTTGCGTGAACAGCAGGCCATTTCAGAATTAGTAGAAGCTTCAAAAGAAAGCAGCGTAGTAGGTAAAAAAAGATCGATTTTAAAACGATTATTCAAACGAAAAAAGGACTAAGTTTGTAAACAAGCCTAGGCCATGAAACATCTTTATTTCTGATCATTAAATTTATGTAAAACAAAGTTTCTAAACTGTTTAACAGCCGGTGATAGATATCTTCCTTCAATCCATGCTAGTCCAATTACTCGGTGACAGTTGGCTTTAGCTAATGGGATTTTCACTATTTTACTTTGATCTATTCCGTGTAAATCTGGAAGGATAGAAATTCCTAAGCCGGCTCCTACAAGTCCCGCTACGGTGTCAGCTTCCTCTCCTTCAAACATAATGTGAGGCTTTCCCTCTGTCTCTTCAAATAACTGCTCAAACGTAAGACGAAGAGAAAAGCCTTCTTTTAAGTGAATAAATGATTCTTCAGCAATTTCTTCTAGTGCGATACTTTCACGGCGAGCGTACCGATGATTTTTTGGCACAATCACAAACAGTTCTTCACTCCAAAGATGACGCCATTTAATAAACGATTTCTCTTCCATCGGCGCAATCAAGCAAAGATCCAGTTCGCCGAGCTGCAGCTGCTCAAGAAGAACGTGAGAAGGACTTTGCCTCAGCTGAAAATTCACCTTAGGATACAAGCTGCGAAACGACGCGATTAAATCTGGAATCAAATCTGTGCTGAGCGTATGTAAAAACCCAAGTGACACCTGCCCTTTCTCAGGATCTAGCAGCGCTTGAATTTCCTCTTGTCCTTTATCAAATTCTTTCATTATGTTATCTACACGCTTTAAAAAAACTTTACCATATTGATTTAATATAATGGAACGTCCTTGCCGGTCAAATAGCGGCGCTCCTACTTCCTCTTCAAAACGGGCGATTGAACGACTGAGCGCAGGCTGCGTAATTAACAGCTCTTCTGCTGCCCGCGTCATATGCTGCGTACGTGCTAGCGTTTGAAAATATTTAAACTGCTGCCATTCCATTTTGTACCATCTCCTTATCAAGCGGCTCTACTCATTACATAGATGTATAAAAAATATGATTATAATGAATTATACATTATAAATAGCGGGTGTTACGATAAAAATTGGAAACATACTCGAGGATGTTTTTAGTTCATCTTGACGACTGCCGTATACAGCTCCTATAAAATTTTTTGATCATTATTTTCGAGCAGAAAGAAGGATTTGTTATGAAACGTAAGGAAAGTTATTAAAAAACTAACTAAGATATCGTAGTAAATGCACATCAAAAAGACCTTTCTATCACCATAAAAGAAAGGTCTTTTTTGAGAATCTAAAACACATTTTTTCTTGTATGTACCCCTTAAAGTAGACGTTTTAAAGTTTAACCCGTTCTACTAACTGCAGCAATTCTTTATTTGGGCCGTGAAATAAAATCATACGTCCGCCTTCGAGCGTTGGCTGAGGCTCAGATGATAAAAATTCAATTCCTTTGCTCTTATAATGTTGAATTGCCTTATTTATATCTTCTACCGTAAAGGCAAGGTGGTTAACAATCCCGCTTTTGTTATACTCTCCAATCGGATCAATATCTCGAATGAGCTCAATTTCAATACCCGGCTGTTCTTCAAGATACAAAAAAGCCATCTCTCTCTTTTCGTTAGAGCCTTGAAGGCGAACTTTGAAGCCAAACATATCACAGTAGTAGTGAATCGTTTCATCCATATTTCCAACAATAATTGCTGTATGTTCCATTTTCTTAATCATCCATCTTCTCCCTTTCCCCATAATTAGTAAGTATAAGTAAACTATACAGCAATTTAGGCAATATGTATTTACATATACCTTGAATCCTCATACTATGGTTAGAAAAATTCAAGCATTCTAACAATGAGTCAGCTATGATTTTAAAAATAGCAAACAAAAAAACAAACCTCATTGGTTTGTTTTGGTTACATCTTATATAGTCAGTCTCTGTTTCAACAACGTTCGATAAGCCATGTTTTGTACCTTTGTACTGCAAACGATTTTACTCTCGTACTCAGGCGGTAATCATCTATCTACGATTACACGTGTAACCGTCCGTCTCTCCGTTGAATTCCTTAGAGACAGTTCCCCTACCATTGTTTGGGTTTCTCGCTCGTGGGGTTTACCGCGTTCCACCTTTGCTGTTTCCAGCAAAGCTTCGTCACTGTGGCACTTTCAGGGATACTCGACCATATCCGAGGACTTAGGTGGTTTTTCCCGCCGTCAGCTAAGCTATAAGCCAAGCTGCCCTAGCTTATTTTTTCACTAGGCACGAACACTACGGGCATCTCAGCACCGTGCGAGCATGGACTTTCCTCTACATCAAATGATGCAGCGATTACCTGAACGTTATTTCAGATCGTGTATGAGTAGTATATGCGTTTTAGCTTGCCGAATCAAATGTAACTTTTGGAATGAATTCCATGTCAATTTTTGCAGTAAATTAAATAAAACAACTTGTTTCTGCACACTCTTTTTAGTAGATGAAACATCCGTAAGCCCAAGAAATATTCGCTTCATCCATTTCTAAGGGGGATACTTTGTTTCTTTGTAGAATACTCTATAAACCACATAAAAAGATGACAGAGGTGATGAAAAATGAAGGCTGACTTAAAATTTGATTTTCATACCCATCACGACCGATGCGGACATGCTCGCGGAACGATTCGAGATTATATAGAGGCGTCTATTGATAAAGGCCTTGATATCATTGGGATTTCGGATCATTCGCCTTATTTTGCGAGTGAAGAAGATCAGCCGTATCCTCATATTGCGATGGGAAAAAGCGCATTCTCCGGATATGTAGCTGAGATTTTGAAACTAAAAGAAGAATATAAAGAAAAAATTGAAGTGCTGTTAGGCGTGGAGTCTGATTTCTTTCCAGAGTATACAAAAATATATCAAAGCCACTATGAAAAATACCCGTTTGACTACATAATTGGCTCTGTCCATCAAGTTGATGAAGTCAGCATCTTTCATAAAACGCGCTGGGAAGGCCTTTCTCAAAAAGAAAAACAGCGCACGAAAGAAAAATATTATCAATTGATCGAAGAATCCGCTCGGAGCAGAATGTTTCAGATTCTTGGCCATATTGATGCCATGAAAGGATTCTACCCTTCTTTTTCTTCTATCGAGACAGCTGTAATTGATCAAACGCTAAAGGTAATTTCAGCACATGACATTGCTATAGAAGTGAATACATCAGGCAAAACCAAAGACTGCGGAGGCTGGTATCCTGCAGACGCTATTTTAGAAAGAGCCCTGCACTACGGGGTACACATTACATTTGGTTCCGATGCTCATGATCCGGAGCGTATTGGCGACGACTTTGAATTGGTAAAAAAGCGTCTTAAAGAAATCGGCTTTACAGATTGGGTATTTTTTAGACAGAAAAAAATGCAGGTGACACCTTTGTAAAACGGTGAACTTAAATAGACTGTAAATACAAATATGCCTGAAGACACGCAGATGAAGGACATCGCGTATTTTCAGGCATGTGTTTTTTTACTGAGAAACTTTGACTTTTGTAGCTGAAGATAAATTTTCTCAGTTCGTTTCAATTACTTGTTGTTTAGGCACCATTTTTTCATCGTCCTGACCTACCCTTATAGTCCCTCTACCATCTCGAACACTACTAATTTCCTACATAAAATATCTACATTTCATTTCAATTGTGCTACATTTAACTAAAAATGCTTTCTTAATGAGGGATACAATTGTGAATTTAGATTTAACAGCTTATATAACGCTTATCTGTACGTCTGGTGTTCTTAATCTATACTTATGTTTTTACGTATTTATTAAGCGGCATCACTACGCTAACATTGCGCATTTATTTATTCTTCATACAGCTTTCACTACCATTTATTGTATGGGTGCGGCGTTTAGCTTATTATCCGTTAACCTCGGAGAAATGAAATTTTGGACCGTTATTCAATACGTGGGCATGCCTTTTTCGCCTCCTGCAGGGCTGATGTTTGTTATGCAGTATGTCGGCATAAAGGTAAGAAAAAAACATATTTTTGCCCTTTTTATCATTCCCTTTATTAGTTTGATTATGGTCGTAACAAATGACTGGCACCACCTTCATTACCGCGTGTTTGAAATTGATCCCGTTCTAGGTGCCCCTTACGTTCATCAAGAAATCGGACCATGGTACACGATTCACGGCATGTTCATTTTTTCGTCTATGTTCGTTGCTTTTTTGCTCGCCGTTTACCGCTGGAAAGAAACAGCCAAAGCTTATCGCCTGCAGTTAATTTCATTAATGGTCGGGCAATTAGTCCCCATGGTCACAGCATTTATCTATTTAATGGGCTATACGCCGCAGGGAATTGATCCAGTCCCAATGGTTTTATGGGTTTCTTCTTTCTTATATCTATGGTCCATTAACTCATCGCGTATGTTTACGGTCATGCCCGTTGCGAAAGATGCGATATTTAACAGTATCAATGACGGGGTTATCGTACTTGATGAATCCTACAGACTAATTGAATTTAACCTAGCGTCTAAAAACATGTTTCCTCAGCTGAAAAAAGCGATGTTTGGAAAACGTTTTGCTGATATTTGGTTAACATTATCAGGCAGCTCGTTTCCTTTTACATTAGAAAATGCAAAAAGCAGTCATGAGCTGCAGCTTTTTTCTTGGGATCAATCTCAGTATACGTATCAAGTTCGCACCTCTCCTTTGCAATATGCTAATAATAGTCACGGCTTGCTGCTTATTTTTACGGATATTACGGAGCTAAAAAGACTTCAGCTAAAGCTTGAAAATCAAGCTTATTACGATGAGCTGACGCAAATTTATAATCGTCGGGCATTTTTTCAGTACAGTAAGCAAGCGTTCAAAGAAGCAAAACAGTCCGCAGCTTCTTTTACGCTTCTTTTACTTGATATTGATTATTTTAAAAAAGTGAACGACACGTATGGTCATTATGCCGGCGATCAGGTGCTTGTACATGTCGTAAAAGCCTGCCAGTCCGTATTACCGCAAGGAGCACTTTTTGCTCGGTACGGCGGTGAAGAGTTTGTACTCACGCTAAAGGGCTATACATCATCAGAAGCTGAGGTCCTTGCCAATCAGCTTCGCAGGCACGTTGAGACTCAGCCCTTACGGATCAATGAAGAGACCATTTCTGTTACGCTAAGCCTTGGAGTAGCCCAAGCAGCAAAACAAGAAAACGACACGTTGGATGACCTTTTAAATAAAGCAGATATTGCTCTGTACGCTGCCAAACAAAACGGACGCAATCAAGTACGTTTGTATGAAGAGAAAAAAGAAATGCTAAAAAGAACCTGAACATCATTGTTTCGGTTCTTTTTGCTTTTGACTAATATTCTTTCATTTATCAAGTAAAAGTGCTAAAAGACTTGATTTTGTTTATGGATTTGCAAACAGCTCATCCTATAAACTAGATGTAGATCAAAAAAAGGAGAGATAGAGATGAAGATTACACATATTCGAAATGCTACTTTACTTGTTGAATACGGGGGAAAAACGTTTTTAATTGATCCTATGTTAGCGGAAAAAGGAACGTACCCCCCTTTCCCGAATTCGATCAGACAAGATCAAAACAACCCTTTAGTGAGCCTGCCGTTATCCGTTGAAGAGATTATTGATGGTATTGATGCCGTCATTCTCACTCACCTCCATTTAGACCATTTTGACGATGCCGCTAAACAGGCGTTGCCAAACGATATCAAAATGTTCGTTCAAAATGAAGAAGATGCCGCAGTAGTAAAAGAAGCTGGTTTTAAAAACGTAGAAATACTTACGCAAAACACGGTTTTTAAAGACATTCAATTAATCAAAACAAAAGGCGAGCACGGAAGAGGAGAAATTTTAAAACGTACTGGTTTAGTATGCGGCGTTGTGTTTAAACACAAGAGCGAAAAAACGCTTTATGTAGCTGGCGACACGGTATGGTATTCCGCTGTTGAAGAAGAAATCACCACCCATCAACCGGATGTCATTGTCGTAAACGGCGGCGATAATCAGTTTTTAGAAGGCGGTTCTCTTGTGATGGGGAAAGAAGATATTTACGAAGTACACAAAGCAGCCCCTCAGGCTACGATTCTTTCTGTTCATATGGAAGCTGTAAACCACTGGACGCTATCAAGAGAAGAATTAAAAAGCTTTATCAACGAAAAAGACATGGCGTCTCACGTCTTAGTTCCAGATGATGGCGAGGTTTATACTTTTTAAGAGAGAAGCTGAGCTAAAAGTATTCTAGTTGAATGTAAATCCGAACGAGGAATCGAGATTCTTGATGGTGAATCAACTTCGTTCGGATTTTTTCATCGGCATGGTGAACGTAGGTTTCATGTATACGGGTACTTCTAGCGGTTGATTGGAGGGCAAGGCGAAGACTCCTGCGGGCTCAGCGGCCGCCCGCGGAAAGCGAAGCCTTGCATGGAAGTCAACCGCGGTGTTATAAGCGATCTACGAGCTATTTATCCCACTGATTCATCTTTAGGTTCGATTGATGTAGTTATGGCTCACTTTCTCTTTTATAGCTCTTTAACTTATCAAGTAGTAGTCGTAGTAGCAACCGCTGAAGTGCTTGCAATAACCGCTAGCATAGCTGCTTGCTGAGCTTGAATAATGGTTTCAATCGTTGTATAGATGCCCGTTTCGACCAGTCTAGAATCCTTCAGCTTTTCACTGATAACCAAATTAACCGCCAGCATAACATTGATGTCTTTCTGCCATTTAAAAAGTTTGTCTGCGTTTAGCTGTTTCACTACTTCATGGATGATTTCAATTTCAGTTTCTGGTTTTTCAAACAGTGCTAATAAGCCAATGACCGGGTAATGCATCGCTTTCACTTTGATACCTGCCGATTCACAGGCTTCTTTTACAGATACGCATCTTTCAATAAGGGTATCCGCATGTAGGTTTTTATCGATTGCGAGAATATGACTTAAAAATTGAAGGTCATTTCCTTTTTTAAATCCATGCTGCGCCAATGTCGTATAGAAGTGTTCAATTTCATGCATGAGATCATCAGTGAACTCACTTGTTTCAGCTAACAAAACGGCAAGAGGTGCATCACCGCTTGAAGTAAGGAAAAGATGCTTCTTTTTCATGCCTTGATAAATTTCTACCGACCTTCGAACCATTTCTTTATGACTTCCACTTGACTCATTCGACAGCATAGCCGAAGCCGCAATATACGTAAATGCGCCTCTCGCAAACCCGCCTTGTATCAATTGGTCGTATACATCCAGAAACTCATGAAACGTTTCTTTTGGATTCTCATAGCGAGTGTCTAGCATGGCTGCGATCGTAAACCGCTGTGATGATTTTAACGTAGAGAACATCCCTACTTGATTTTTAATATGGTCACTTAACTCGATATAGGGCTGAAGCTCGAGCGATTTACCTTTCACTGCGTACATAGAAGCAATAGCCATCAACTGTTTGGGATCTGCCACTTTCCATTTTAGTTCATTTTTTAAGCTTATATAAAAATCTCTATACTGATTTACTTTTTGTTGAATCGTTTCCGGTAGCATATCAACACGTCCTTTATTCGTCGTTAGCTTATATACGTAGCACTTCAGTAAAAGTTTCAATATTTGGTAAATATCCTATGCATTTATTACATACCAAAAAGACCCCGGAATATTCCGAGGTCTTTTTGGTTCAGTTCTATCTATTAACCTCTTCCCGCTTGGAAAGAAGGATATTTTGTCATACCGCCATCAGCAAATAGTGTAATACCTGTTACGTAGCTTGCTTGTGATGATGCTAAGAATGCTGCAACTGATGCGATTTCTTCCGGGTTGCCGATATAGCCCATTGGAATCATGCTTTCTACGTCTGCACGCTGTTCCGGATCTGCGAATTTTTCAGCGTTGATTGGCGTATCGATTGCACCTGGTCCAATGTTATTTACGCGGATACCTTTTGGCGCATATTCAAGAGCCAATGTTTCCGTCATTAATTTCATACCGCCTTTACTTGCTGCATAGTGAACAAATAATGGCCAAGGAATCATTTCGTGAACGCTGGACATGTTAATAACGTTTCCTTTAATGTCATTTTCAACGAAATATTTAATTGCTTCACGGCTTCCTAAAAATGCCCCTGTTAAGTTTGTATCAATCACTTGGTTCCAGTTTTCTAATGATAATTCATGAGAAGGAACCGGGTTTTCAACACCTGCATTATTAATCATAACGTCTAATGTGCCAAATTCTTTAACAGCTGTCTCTACAAGGTTCACAACGTCTTCTTCTTTTGTTACGTCGCCTCGAACAATAATAGCTTGACCGCCAGCTTCTTCAATTTCTTTTTTCACTTCTAGCGCTTCCTCTTCATTGCTACGGTAGTTTACAACTACTTTTGACTGCTCTTGACCAAAACGAATGGCCATTGCGCGACCCAATCCTTTTGATCCGCCTGTTACAACTACTACTTTATCTTTTAAATCTGTATACATCTTGAAGTCCTCCTACTTTTTCTGCGTGATATGTCTTGCTATACTGTACTAATTACAGATACAGTTTAAGTCTTAAGAAGGGAAGAAACATTTTTCTATCTCTTCTTTCTCGAACTGTCATTCATTTAAAAAGTAACAAGTTCACTTTTGTTTCTTTTCGTTACTTATCGTAATCAAGAGATAAAAAGTAGTCAAACTTTTTGTTTGTTCATTTTTATCATTTCTTTTTTGTACTTACTCTCTTTATGTTTGTTCGCTCCCTGAAAATATAACTTCACACTTCAAATTAGCAACACTTCAAAAGTTTAAACTTTTTCCCTTGCAATTCTCAAATCAATGTATTATATTGTTGATGTATCAATTATTGATATGTCAAACAATTGCCCGCAATCAAAAATATGGAAATGATAATAAATAAGTTTAACGCCTAAAAAGAAAGGAATAATGACTATGACTACAAAAGACTTTAACGAAATTGCTTTAAAACGCCGTTCAATTAAAAAATATGATCCTTCAGTAAAAATCAGCCGTGAGGAAATGGAGGAAATTCTTACAGAAGCCATGCGCGCTCCTTCTTCTGTTAATATGCAGCCGTGGCGCTTTGTTGTCATTGAAACACCAGAAGGGAAAGAAAAATTAGCTAAACTTGCGAAATTCAACAGTGAACAAGTTCATACATCTTCAGCTGTTATTGCCGTGTTTGGTGACATGAACAACGTTGAATATGCAGATGAAATTTTCGGTAAAGCCGTTGAGCTTGGCTATATGCCTCAGGATATTAAAGAACAGCAGCTCAATTTCTTTAAGCCGATTTATGAAAACATGCCAAAAGCTGATATGAAAGACATCGTTTTAATAGATTCAGGTCTTGTATCTATGCAGCTCATGCTTGTTGCTCGCGCTCACGGATATGATACAAATCCAATCGGCGGATACGAAAAACACTTAATCGCAGAAGAATTCGGTTTAGATAAAGAACGTTATCTTCCAATTATGCTTATCTCAATCGGGAAAGCAGCAAGCGAAGGCCATGCTTCTTACCGTTTACCGGTCAATACAGTTACAACTTGGAAATAAGCAGCAGCTATTTCTGTTCATTGAATAAAGAGTTAACAATGTGAAGTAAAAGGAGATTTTCTGATGAATAACTATCAAGAACTTACAAAAAAACAGCTTTCATTCTTTCATAGCGGTAAAACAAAAGACGTTGCGTTCCGTATCGAAACGCTAAAGAAATTGAGAGAACTTGTTTTGGGTCATGAAGAAGACATTTTAAAAGCAGTAAAAGCTGACCTTAACAAACCAGAAATGGAAGCAAAACGTGCAGAAATTGGCCTCGTGCTAAGTGAAATCGACTTTGCACTTGAGAATCTTGCAGAATGGGCAGCGCCAAAAGAAGTAGAAACACCATCTACTCATGCCGGAGCAAAAAGCTACATTTATCAAGATCCATACGGTTTAGCTCTAGTGATTGCACCTTGGAACTATCCGTTCCAACTTGCTGTATCACCAGTAGTAGGCGCGATTGCTGCAGGTAACTGCGTGGTGTTAAAGCCTTCTGAATTAACACCTCATACGTCAAGCCTTCTTGCTAAGATGTTTAATGAAAACTTCCCTGAAGAATACTTGACGGTAGTCGAAGGTGAAGTGGAAACAAGCACGGCTTTACTAAAAGAAAACTTTGATTACATCTTCTTTACAGGAAGTACAATGGTCGGCAAAATTGTGGCAGAAGCTGCAGCTAAACATTTAACGCCTGTTACGCTAGAACTAGGCGGAAAAAGTCCTACAATCGTACACGAAGATGCAAATATTGAAGAAGCCGCAAAACGCATTGCACGCGGTAAATTTGCAAATGCTGGTCAAACTTGCGTAGCACCAGACTACATTCTTGTTCAGCGAAATGTAAAAGACGAGCTGCTATCTAACCTAAAAGAAGTCGTAACAAACACGTACGGCGAAGATGTTTCACAAAACCTAGACTTCCCTCACGTAGTGAGCGAAAAGCATTTTGATCGCCTTAGCAGCTTCTTAACAAACGGAAAGATCGTTTTTGGAGGCAAAACAGATCGTTCTCGTCTGTTTATTGAGCCAACTGTTCTTGACAACATCTCATGGGAAGACAATGTGATGCAAGATGAAATCTTTGGACCAATTCTTCCAGTCATCGTATACGATGAAATCTCAGAAGTAATTGAAGCAATCGTAAAACGTCCAAAACCATTAGCACTTTATCTTTTTTCTGAAGATGAAGCCGTTCAAGATCACATTTTAAACAGCGTGTCATTTGGCGGCGGTTCTATTAACGATACAATTAATCACATGACTTCTCACTACCTTCCATTTGGCGGCGTTGGTGACAGCGGAATGGGTGCGTATCATGGAAAAGCAAGCTTTGATACATTTTCACATGCTAAAAGCATCTTAAAACGTTCAAATAAATAAAGAAAAAGCCGAAGTCAGCGTCTGACTTCGGCTTTTTTTATTCTTTCATTTGTTTGGCGATTTGTTCATACTGCTCTTCTTTTTTTGTTGAAACCGCTAAATCGCAAAGAATATGTAAAAAATATTTTTTATCTTGAACAAATAAATACTCTTCTTCAAAGCCTTTAGAAATGTATACCGCAAACTCCCAGATGTCGTCATAATAAGCTGGCCCAATGGCTTCAGCGAGATTTCCAAGCGTTTTGAGCAGCTCCATCGTGATGATAATATTCCGTCTCGCATAGTGCCGGATATTAGCGAATCCATCATATAAAAAGTCCTCAAATTTTTTATCAGGAATCACCATTCTTATCACGCCGCTGTCATCCACTAAATAAGAAGAAAATTGACTGGCTTCACAAATTTCCCGAAGAATATCGCTAATTTGATGAATGGAGTTAACCGCCGTTTTGAAATCATCATTCCCTAGTGATTTAACTGCCATCTCTACAAACTTCGTAATAATATACGTAGTATCTTGAATATCAGTCTGAGAGTTCCCTACATGAATATATTGGTGAAAGACGGTGCAATCTATTTCATCTTGCTCTGTCGAATCTCTGTGCCAATAATAAAACAATACGGTTCCGCTTAGCACATAATCTCCTACTTCACGCTCCATTTTTATAACTAAATTATGCTCTTTGGCACAGTGAATCAATCGGCTGTAGTTCAGCGTTTGAATATAGCCGGATGTTTGAATACATACCGGCTTTTTCTCTCCTTCTGGAAAAGAAAATTGTTCGCTATGACTAGACTGCGTTCGATGAATCTCCAGTTCCTCTCGAATCGTTGTCTTAATCGCTTTTATGGACGCTGTTTTCATTGATTGAGTCATATGATTTACTTGCAGCCACCTAACAGAATGATTAATAAAGTAGACAAACGTGCCCGCACTAAAAACAGACAGGGCTGTCGTCACAAACGGAATCGCAAAATATCCGTTTACTTGAGAGCTGTTTAAAAATAAAAACACAAAAAGTGTATACAAAAAACTCCCTATGAAAATACCCAGAATACGCTGAGTAGACTTAGAAGAAGCAAAGTTTTTTAACACGCGAGGAGAAAACTGAGCTGCAAATGATGTAAACACCACAAGCATTAAATTAAACGTAAAGGTCGTAATCGATAGAATTCCGGGCATAATCGTGCTCACTAACGTATTCGTTAAATCCATGTTGATTGAAAAAAATGAAGGAACCTTCTCTCCTACTTTGCAATAATAGTCAAGAAACAGCGTTAGTGCAGCTAAAAGAACCGAAAAGAAAGCATAAATTAAGGGACTAAACCATATTTGACTAGTTAACTCATCTTTAAACGCACGAGGAGAGAGCTGTTTTCTTGCAGCTATCCATCTAAATGTATTCATATAAAACCTTCCTTTTTATTTGTAAATCTCTAACTTTTTTCTTAGTTCCCTAATTTTTTTTGATTATGCTTATACAATGGAAAAAAATCTTTTTTTTAAGATATAGGCATACAAACAAAAAATCCGAACGCGTTGGATTCTCAATCAAGAATCCATCTCGTTCAGATCTTCTTTCAACTAACCTAATTTTATCTCAGCCTCTTTTAAATCTTATCTTTTTACCAGCCCCGGCTCGCCCCGCCGCCTCCGGAGCTGCCGCCTCCCCCTCCGCGAGGACCGCTTCCACTGCCACCTCCGCCTCCTTTTCCTCCAAACATGACAAGGAAGTTTAGCAAAAATTGAGTGATGGCTCCTTTAAAAAAGACAAAGTCAAGGATAAGCAAGCCCACAATAACAGCTGCAATCAGCAGCGTTTGAAGCGTTGTTAAATGAACACCGCTATCAGAAGGCGGAGATGCTTTTGGCACTTTTTGTTCAAAATCTTTTCCTAAATCATACTCTTTCACGACTTGGTTATAAACAGCTTTATATGTAGTTTCTAGCGCCGTATCGTATTTGCCATTTTTTAAGTTAGGAATGGCATAAGAGTCGATAATTTCTCCAGATTTGATATCAGTGATGGCGCCTTCTAGCCCGTATCCTACTTCAATCCGAATTTTCCAATCCTTTTTAGCAAGCAAAATCAGAACGCCATTGTTCAGCTTTTTATCACCGAGTTTGTACTTTCGAAAAGCTTCATTTGCATACTCTTCTACATCCGAATCGCCTAATGAATTCACCGTAAGAATCGCTACTTGAGCTTTCGTTTCATCATCTAACTTTCTACTCATTTGATTGATATCCGCTTTTTCCTGGTCATTTAACAGATGAGCAAAATCTTGAACGTAAATATCGCCTACCGGATTTGGAATATCAGGTGCAGCAAAAGCAACGCTTACCGTATTACATAAAAGAGACAATAATAAAGCAAACGAAGCAAGGAATTTCATCATTTATCGCTCCCAAAATCAACTTTCGGCGCTTCTTTTTCTTCATTTGTTACTTCAAAATACGATTTTTCATCAAACCCAAACGTGCGTGCGAACATGTTTTTAGGAAATCCCTTAACGGATTTATTATATTTTGCAACTTCATCATTATAGTCTTTACGCGCTACAGCAAGTCGATTTTCCGTTCCTTCTAAGCTGTCCATTAGGCTTCTGAAGTTTTCGTTCGCTTTTAAATCCGGATACTTTTCAACCACTACAAGCAGGCGGTTCAACGCGCCGCTTAATTGCTGATCAGCATCAGCTTTATCTTCAGGCGTTTTCGCTCCCGCTAGCTGCGCTCTTGCCTGAGTGACTGAATCAATGGCTTCCTGTTCATGCTTAGCGTAGCCTTTTACCGTTTCCACTAAGTTAGGAATTAAATCAGATCGTCTTTTTAGTTGGTTATCCACTTGGGAAAATTTATTATCTACATCTTCCTCTGCGCTAACGAGGCCATTGTAAGAGCTTACTCCGTAAATTACAATGAGCACTAATACAACAATCGCAGCGATCAAACCTTTGTTTTTCAATGTACTACCTCTTTTCTTCATCAAAATTATGTATCTATTTACTAGTACGAATCATACCCTAAAAAGATTCATTTTTTGCCAATTTTATTTATGATGACCATATTTTTTAACAATCACTCTCTCTACAAGATGAAATACTTTTATACTACTCTCATCGCAAACTCCTCATTTCTCAAACATGTTTCTCTATCTAGTCTTTCTATAATCTAGTACATGTAATCTCTGTCCATTTTGTCTTATTTCATACATATAAAAAAGGAATGACTAAGAACCATTCCTTTTTCGGCTTAAGACCAACCTTCAATCTTGTATGCCACTCGGTGAAATTCAGGAACCGTTACGAATTGATAGTCGTTCTTTATTAAATACTTAATAAGTTTCGGCAATGAAGTAACAATTTGGTCCCGCGCTCCGCTGCCGTATCGATCTCCGTCGTGCATGACAATAAGATTCTTTTCTTGTAGATTTTTAATCGTATGTTTGCATATGGCCAATGGATCTTCTTCACGCCAATCCTGACTATCTACATTCCATAGAACAGACGTCATTCCCAATTCCTTAATAGCAGCAAGACTTGTATCATTTATTGAACTGTAAGGTGGACGAAATAGCTTTGGAGAATAACCTATTATTTTCTCTATTTGCATATTTGTAGAAGTAATTTCTTTCCATAATTCACGCTTAGAAAGCGTTGTGATATCAGGATGACTCCACGTATGATTTCCAATTACGTGCTTGTCTCTATGAATACGTCGGATCAGCTTTGGAAATTTTTCCGCTTCCGAACCTACGACAAAAAATGTCGCACGTACATGATATCTTTTTAGAATTTTTAAAATAGCAGCTGTGTAAGCTGAGGGTCCATCATCAAACGTCAAGGCAACATACTTTGGTGAATTTTGATTCATGTTTTCTCCCCTTATATAAAATAGATATAGAAATAAACCCCTCAATTTTTTTGCCTAAGTTGAGGGGTTTTTGCAGCGGAACGATTTTCACGAGACGATACTATATTTTCTTTGAAAGTGTTAATTACTAAAGGTAATAGATTTGTTCAAAAGAACTCGCCAAGTAGTCAAATCCGTGAGGACGCAGTGTTCCGAACTGCTGATGAATTTTTATTCTTTCCTCCGATCCTTCAGGAAGGTCGTAAAGTTTCGTCACAGGCTGTCCATTATTTAGATATTCAATAATTCTAAAAAGCATGGTGCGAAAAGCATGTTTCAGTTCATTATATTCGTCAGGAAAACGTTCCTCCAGCTGGTTATATTCAACTAAAGTTTGATGCAGATGCATAAACGGAAGCTCTTTCCATTCAAGAGATAGAATAAGAACGTCTATATTTGGATGCTTTTTCACAAAACGATAGTGGTTACCCCATTGCTCTTTCACTTTCCGCTTCGATATTCCATGTTCTTGATGATAAGCAACTGTAGAGGGATCTAAAACAAACTGTACGCCATTTTTATACAATCGATACCCAAGCTCCCAGTCTTCGGCCCCATAGCCGACAAACGTCTCATCAAAAAGGCCGGATTTTTTTAAGTTCGCTTTTCTTACTGATACGTTTCCACTTAAAAATGCAATATAAGGCAGCGTAAATCCTTCAAGCCGCTCTCCGAAATGTTTTAACCCGCTGTTAAGGAAATAACGATTAGGAAAGGATAAACGTTGAAAACGGTTTGTATCAATATCTTCTTTTGTTACAAGAGGGAAAGGACCATTTGAATGCTGCCTCGTCTGCTCATAGTTTTCATACAATCTTCTATACTCAGCATCGTTATTTACTAGTTCTTTTAAATGAGCCATTTGATCTTCGTTATAGTCTGGCATAATAAACGTGTAGACTCCCTCATAATGCATGGCACCTGTAACCACAAGATTTGATTCGTGCATATGATGTTTATAATGATTTTCAATAAAAGAAGGAGGAGCTAGCATTTCTCCATCTAAAAAGATTAAAAGATCTCCTTCAGCATGATTAATTCCTATATTACGTACTGAGGAACGCCCTTTATTTTGTTTCATTTGAATATATTTAAATTTGAACGGGACATCCACTTCTTTTAAAATACCAGAAGTGTTATCAGAAGAAGCGTCATCTACTAGAATGACTTCATACTCAGCGTGAGAGAACGTTTGTTTTGATAACCCGTAAAGCGAAAGAGAGGTTTGATGATATTTATTATACGTAGGCATAACGATGCTAACTTTAATAGGATGGTTGTGATTATTTTTTATGCTCATTCTATATAATGAATGGTCTGTTATATCAGCTTTACTCATTTTTTCATCTAATTTATTCGTTTCATTCACTGTGTTAGCTCTGTCCTGGGATTTATTCGTTTCATTTGCTGTATCAGCTCTATCGTGGAATTGATTCATTTCATTCGCTGTATCAGCTCTATCGTGGAATTGATTCATTTCATTCACTGTATCAGCTCTATCGTGGAATTGATTCATTTCATTCACTGTATTAGCTCTGTCCTGAGATTTATTCGTTTCATTCGCTGTATGAGCTCTGTCGCGTGATTTATTCGTTTTGTTCGTTGCATCTGCTTTGTCGTGTGATTTATTCACTTTATTAGCTGCATCGCCGGACCTATTCCCTTTATTCCCTTTACTTGTTTTATCTTTTCTATCCTTTTTATCCTTGGACTTATTAAGTTTGTCTTTGAGCTTTTTTAAGGAATGTGTACTATTTTTTCTCTTTCTAATATAATACTTTCCATCTTCAGGGTTGTAGTAGTATTCATAAGAGTCTATTTTAATCATCCTTTCTTTTCCCCTATATACTATTCAATAAGTGCCAAGGTGCTTGTACAATATATAAATTTTTTTAGAAAAGGCGTATATAATAGATTCCCGAATTTTTATCAGGTCGCTCTATCATTATTTTTATTAACCAAACATTCTCTTCTCATAAATAAACCTCTTACTCATCAACATAAAAAAGCTGCTTACAACTTTATGTGTTATAAGCAGCTCACTCTTTATATCTGATTGCCATATGCGTTATCTATATTCGCTAAATCTGTTTGATCAAATATATCCGGATCCAGGTTCGTATTTGTCATTCGCGCACAAGCAGCTGAAATGTCTCCATAGGTTGAGTTGATTCCAACAGATTTAACATCCGCTGTGTGTCCGTTGTGAAGAACTTCTCCAAAATTCATCGATCCGTTCCTTGCCATACCATTAATTCTTGTGTTACAGATGTTAATAACTCCTGCCATGACCATACCACCTTTTCTTAAACTGAATTCGTACATCGTATGCTGTGACAAGCCTATGTGTGAAAAGTTTTAAAAGCAAGGTGCTAGCGAATTTATTCATTTCGCCCTGCTTCACCCAAAGTTTCCACATGTTTTTACGCTTTTTCTGTTACAATAAATGCATAAGTTATTTTTCATCCATATTGTTTGAAGGAGGATACGTAATATGGACGAACCAAAAGATATTCAACCTAAAGTAGAAAAAAGTTTCGAACTGATTGGCAAGAAGTGGACAGGATTAATCATTTATGTGCTTATGAGCGGTCCTAAACGCTTTAGTGAATTAAATGAAAGTATACCAGCCTTAAGCAGAAGGCTGTTGACAGAACGGATTAAAGAGCTTGAAGACCACGGAATCGTTGTCCGAAATGTCATTCCGGACCGCCCTATTCGTTCTGAATATTCGCTGACTCAAAAAGGAACAGAGTTAGGTAAAATATTAGGGCCGATTAGCCAGTGGGCAGAAAGCTGGGTCCAAGATTAATAAAACTACTCCATAGAAAGGATGAGCATCATGGCAAATGTTCTCTATATTACTGCACACCCTTTAGCTGAAGGCGAATCGCTTAGTATGGCTGTAGGGAAAGAATTTATTGACGTGTATAAGCAAACACATCCAGAAGATGATGTGGTTCATTTAGATTTATATCAAGCAGATATTCCATACTTAGATGCAGACGTATTTAACGGATGGAAAAAGCTTCGTTCCCACTCTTCCATCCAGGATTTATCGACGGATGAACGATTAAAAGTCGGACGGTTAGCCGAACTAGGCGGACAGTTCGTACTCGCTGACAAATATATTTTTGTCACGCCAATGTGGAATTTTTCCGTTCCTGCGATTATGAAAACGTACATTGATGCGATTACCGTGTCAGGTAAAACCTTTACATATACAAAAGAAGGCGCTCAGGGATTGCTTAAAGGAAAAAAAGCAATTCACATTCAGTCCCGCGGAGACGTGTATTCAGAAGGCCCTGAAATGGCAAGGGAAATGGGACACCGCTATTTAGAAATCATGATGGACTTCTTTGGTATTGAAGCGTTTGAAAGCATTATTATTGAAGGGCAAGTAAAATTCCCGGATCAAATTCCGCAAATTAAAGAAAAAGCACTCCAAAAAGCGCATTCAATAGCCAAAACGTTTTAAATTCAATAGAAAAAAAGACCTCGAAGCTGACCGGGGTCTTTTTCTTTTCTTTCCTCTTCCCTCCATTATATTTCCCTTGAAATATTCCTCTCTTTCTGGCTCGTTTTGCGCTAAAAATATATTTTAACTAAACGATTAAATGCTGTTATTTTTTGTTACTATTAATAACGAATGCAACAAAAATACATGATTTTTCTTTTTCGTTTTTTACTTATCTACATTCAAAAAAGACAGTACCTCTAAATGAATAAAGTTTAAAATCACGCTTTAAACTGAAAAAACCCTTATCTTCAAAGGGTTTATCCATAAAAACTAAAAACGTAATACTCTTAAAAATATTTGTGAACATGATAAAACCCAATAAAAAACCTTTGACTAAATTTGTTACGTAAGTTACTATTAATAACGTAGTAGATGTTTTGGAACATATTATCTTTAATTCATGAAACAACATTTATATATTGAAGACAGAAAGGTGAAAAGAATTATGGCAAAAGTATTATATATTACAGCAAACCCTAACGATGCTACGCAATCATTCAGTATGGCTGCGGGAGATGCATTTATTAATGAGTATAAAGAAGTAAACCCAACGGATGAGATTGTTCACGTTAATTTATATCAAGAGCATATCCCTCACATCGACGGCGATGTATTTAGCGGATGGGGCAAACTTGGAAGCGGCGTAGAATTTGATGCGCTTACTTCTGAAGAACAGCGCAAAGTTGCTCGCTTAAACGAGTTAAGTGACCAATTTGCTCAAGCGGACAAATATGTATTTGTTACACCAATGTGGAACTTCTCATTCCCACCAGTGATGAAAGCATACTTAGATGCTGTAGCAGTAGCTGGAAAATCATTTAAATATACAGCAGAAGGTTCTGTAGGTCTATTAACAGATAAAAAAGCGTACCATATTCAAGCAAACGGCGGTATTTACTCTCGCGGCCCTGCTGGTGAACTAGAAATGGGGCACCGCTATATGCGCATTATGATGAACTTCTTCGGGGTTCCTTCTATCGGAAGTCTATTCGTAGAAGGACAGGCTGCAATGCCAGATAAAGCACAAGAAATCAAAGAAGACGGTATTGCTCGCGCTAAAGAAGCTGCACGTACGTTCTAATAACAAATATAAGCATAAAAAAAGGAACATCTTCCCGTGTTCCTTTTTTTTATGCTTACAATTATATCTTTGCTTCTCCGCGCAGCAGCGAATAAACACATGTATCAAACGGGATGCTGTTTTGATATAGGTACTCTCTTAACGTTCCTTCTTTTTTAAATCCTACTTTGTTTAACAAGGCGATCGATCCGCTATTTTGCGTAAATACAATCGCTCCTATGCGATTGTATTGAAGTTCGTTAAAGCCATAAACGATCGCTTCATGAACGGCTTCTGTTGCGTATCCTTCGCTCCAATACTCCGGAAAAAGAGCATAGCTTACGTTTGCTTTTTTATGCTCAGAAGACCACTCTTGAAACCCTACTGTACCAATCAGCTTTTCGTTTCCTTTTAGCTGAATCCCCCACTTTATCAATTGCTTTTCTTCGTAGCCTTTGGAAAAATTCTTAATGATTTCTTTCACTTGATCAATCGTTTCTAAAGGTTTTTGACCGTAATAGCGCAGCACGTCTCCATCAGAAAAGCAGCTTAAAATCTCGCGCGCATCGTCTTCTACAATTTTTCTTAATATCAGCCGTTTTGTCTCTAATTCCGGAAACATTTTCTTCCCTCTTTTCTGCGTAGCTCATATATCTACGGTAAACCATACTATTCTCCTCTCAACTAGCAATATCCTGCTAAAACCTCACCTAGGAGGACTCATTTCCTATCCAAATAGTCGATTTACAGCGGGGATAGTGGTATTTTATATAGTGGGTATAAGTTGCTTTTTATCAACACAGAGGCGGTGAACGCAGAAATGAACCAAAATAAAGAATTGCTATTGACGGTACAAGCTCTTCAAAAAGAGCTGCAGCAAGAAAAAGAAAACCGTGCGTATATGCAAAAAGATATGGACGAACTAAGAAGCGCTTTATTACAATCAGAACAAGTAAAACAAAACTTAATTGATCAGCTAGAAAAGAAAGTCGATTTGATTTTAACGTTGATTCAAAAAGGAGACGCATAAAGGAATGGATTTTTTTAAAAACAGCAAAATAGTATACACCATTGTAGCACTTGTTATTGCCCTCATCGCTGTATTTACCAACAATTCGCCTATTTCCCTCATTCAGCAGCATGAAAATTCAAGCGGCACATCGAGTAGCACTTCGGACACTACATCAAGCAACGAATGTTCAGCTGAGACTCAAAGCGACAGGTTATTTACCGGCAAAGAACTTGTCTTACAAGAAGGAAATGATAAATACGGATATTGCCACATTGTCGCGCATATGCAAAAGCCTGGCACAGACAATTACCATGGTAAAAGCCAATTCAGCAAATACTTAAGTGAAAAACAAGCGATGTCTATTGCCGAAGAAGTCATCAACGAAGGCGAAGACGGTACCAATAATAAATCTGGCAATTACGTCAAAGAAAAGTATATTAGTTCTTTAAATCAAGAAGTTAGAGTTGTGTATACCGACTACAGAGGCAAAGACTACGACTACAGCGTAACGACCATGTATCCAATAGGTAATTAACCCTAATATATATAAGGAAAGAAAGCAGGCCCACGCCTGCTTTTTTTATTATACCTCTTCTCATTATCTACAGCTCTAAAAAAGTCAATAATAGATTGAAAGTCTATTTGATATGTAAAAAACCCAACTTTAGACTGTGGAATTTTAGAGATATGACAGTAGCACTTTTACCTCTTGGACATATTCTAAATATAAAAAAGGAACAGCCCCTTGCTTCTTTTTTAAGAAAGAGGTTAAAAAATGAGTAACAAGTACAAAGTTAGAAAAAACGTATTGTCTCTTACAGACGCGGAAAAAAGAGATTTTATTCGTGCCGTGCTAATACTAAAGAAAAAAGGAATATATGACCGCTATATAGCCTGGCATGGTGCAGCAGGTAAATTTCATACTCCTCCGGGCAGCGATCGAAATGCAGCACATATGAGTTCTGCTTTTTTGCCGTGGCATCGTGAATACCTTTTGCGATTCGAACGTGACCTTCAGTCGATCGATTCAGAAGTAACCCTTCCTTATTGGGAATGGGAAACGGATGCACAGCTGCAGGATCCATCACAATCACAAATTTGGAGCGCAGATTTTATGGGAGGAAACGGAAACCCCAAAAAAGATTTTATCGTCGATACCGGTCCTTTTGCAGCCGGACGCTGGACGACGGTCGATGAGCAAGGAAATCCTTCTGGAGGGCTAAAACGTAATTTTGGCGCAACGAAAGAAGCACCTACACTCCCTACTCGAGATGATGTTCTTAATGCTTTAAAAATAACGCAATATGATACGCCACCTTGGAATATGACGAGCCAAAACAGCTTTCGTAATCAGCTTGAAGGATTTATTAACGGGCCACAGCTTCACAACCGCGTACACCGTTGGGTTGGCGGACAGATGGGTGTTGTACCTACTGCTCCGAATGATCCTGTCTTCTTTTTACACCACGCAAATGTAGATCGTATTTGGGCTGTATGGCAAATTGTTCATCGCAATCAAAACTATCAGCCGATGAAAAATGGGCCGTTCGGTCAAAATTTTAGAGATCCGATGTATCCTTGGAATACAACCCCTGAAGACGTTATGAACCATCGAAAGCTTGGGTACGTATACGATATAGAATTAAGAAAATCAAAACGTTCCTCATAACCAGTTCTAGAAACAGCGGTATACAATCAAAAACAGGTACCCCCCCTTCCCTTCTGACATAACTTATAAGGCCACAAGCATTGTAAAACTCACTGCTACATTTCCATTCACCATAAAATATAGTTAATCAACCATAATTGGGCTGTGAATAAGCTTCATATGAGGACCTTGAAACATATGAATAAGTTATCAAAGCTTTATAAAAGTTTTATAAATGAAGGGAAGAGATTAAAATGCATAATAACGTAAACGCACCTTTTAGTTCTAATGAAAATATGCCGTTCTCACCTGCTATGGCTCACCACGCCTACACTGCTCCTGCTTATGACCATATGATTCCACACTGCGGCTACACAATGCCGGACTATGGATATATGGAATGTGGATATAGCGTTCCTTGCCACAGAGGCAATGGTTTTGCCATTATCATCGTACTGTTTATTTTACTCATTATTATTGGTGCATGTGGTTTCGGTTTCCATCACGATGATTGTTAACCTAAAAAACTCCAGTATAAATACTGGAGTTTTTTCATGTCTTAGTCGCTGCAAACCTTATAGCGTTTCGTCCAAATCTAGCGGTCTCAGCTTCTCTTCAATTTCTTTGCGCTTCGGCTCTAAAAATGGGGGCAGCGCTAGTGTTTGACCCATCGTTTCAAGCGGTTCATCGGTCGCAAATCCAGGTGTGTCCGTTGATAATTCAAATAAAATGCCGTTTGGTTCTCTGAAATAAAGTGCTTTGAAATAGTATCGTTCTACTTTACCGGAATTCGGCAGACTGTTTTCATTTAATCGAGTTGCCCACTTATTGTATTCTTCTTCATTTGGCACACGGAAGGCAACGTGATGAACGCCACCGCGCCCTAAGCGAACTTTCGGCAAATCGGGTCTCCTTTCAATATGAACTTCGGCTCCGCTTCCGCCTTCACCCGTTGCATAAACCAAAATATCCTTTTGATTTTCTGCAAAAGATGGATAAGAACCCACGTAGCGAAATCCCATAATGTTTGTTAGTACATCAACTGTTGGTTCTGCCGTGCCCACCGTTAGCGTGACCGGTCCTAAGCCGATGATCGCATGTTCTAACGGAATGTCTTCGCGCTTCCACGGCACGCCTGCTCTTACCCCTTTTTCACCGTTGTCCGCGACAAGAAGCAAACGTGTACCTTCATAATCTTTAAATGCTAATGTATCACGATTAGCTCGTTTAGCTATTTCTTCATATTCCACTCCGTGCTGCTCGAAGCGTTCTTTCCAAAAGTGTAGAGAATCCGTACTTTTAACGCGAAGCGACACAGTCGAAATGTCAGATGCACCTTGATGCGTTCTTGCAAGCCCTGGAATATCAAAAAACGTTACTTCCGTTCCTGGGGTCCCTTCTCCATCTGCATAAAATAAGTGGTAAGACTGAGTGTTATCTTGATTCACCGTTTTTTTTACTAATCGCATGCCTAAAACTTTAGTGAAAAACTGATAGTTTTTCTCAGCTTTCCCCGTCAAAATAGATACATGATGCAACCCTAACAATTCCATCTGCTCCGCCTCTTTTCATAATGTATAAATTTTTAACTTACGCTAAAATTATCTTTAATTTGATTATCTTTAATTAAAGATAATTTTAAAGGATATACAGCCTGTTTGTCAATAACAAGAAAATGTTGTGAACATAAAAGAGAAACTAAACACATAGTTAGTTTCTCTTTATCTTCCCTTCAACAAACTGCTGATCTTTTCCAACAGCGGTTACTTCTTAAGCACGCGCTGCACATTTTGCTTCATCAGCTCCGCAATTTTTGTTTCATTTTCACGCGACGTCTGCTCTAATTTTTCTATAACTAGCTGCTGTCTCTCTGCTGAATGATTTTGACTTATCTTTTGTTTGCCTTCCATTTTGCTGATATCAATTTTAAATCCAACGATTCCTTTGCTTAAACCATTCATATAAGCAGGATCAACGTCATTTAGTGTATATGTACTACTCGGGCTTTCATATTTTTCTACCATCTTACTCAGCAGCCCAAGCAGTTCTGTTGGTTCTTCAATCATTTTCATGGTTCCATACACGTGAACAGCTTCATAATTCCATGTTGGTACAGCTTGATTCGTTTCATACCAAGACGGTGAAATATAGCAGTGAGGCCCTTGAAACACAATTAAAATTTCTTGATTTTCAGCATCTTTCCATTGCTGATTCGGACGAGCAAAATGCCCGTATAAAGCTTTTTCTTTCCGATCTAACATCAAGGGCAAATGAGTAGCATAAGGCTTTTCATTATGATATGAAAACAAAGTGGCGAATCCATTGTCTTCAATAAAATCATACATGATTTGTTCATCATTTACTTTAAAATACTTTGGAATATACATCGGCACTTCTCCTTTATCTTTTATTTAGTAAAGAATATAATAATACAGGTGTTTGCAACAGCGTCAGTTATAAACTTTTTATGGAGGTCAGCAAACATTTAATCGTTTATGAATCGATTTTTTAAGAAGCTTATGCTACACTGCTGTGATGTAAACCGCTGATTTTTAATATGTATTTATTTAGCACATGATGCAATTAGATAGTTGTTGGTTAAGCAAAGCGTTGGGGATCAAAAAAAGAAGAGCCCGTTTAAAACAGCTCCTTTTTCTCGCTTATCTATACAATTGAGGATTTTTTTCTCGTTTGATAGGTCCGCCTTTGGCTATATGCCACTCAATGACGCAATCCGTCAAGCGATCGTATACGTCGTCTTCTAAATACGGATCTTCTGCCGAAGTGAACAAGGTGTGAACATCGGCTTTTATTTCGGCTAGCATAGCTGCGCTGAATACGGTAGGGTCATTTAATACGTCTAATATATATAACACCAGCATCTCAAACCCGCTGTCCCAATTGGCATTTCCGTTTCCTTGAGCTTCACAGCGGAGCTTTTCAATAGCTCGGATAACCTCTCCTTCTACAATATCCGACTGCCCATTTCTCGGGACATAGTTTACCCATAGTTCTTTTGCTTCGTCAAAATATTTCATTCTGCACTCCTTTTTCTACTATTTTATTGATACCTTTTATACGTAAAAACCGCGCTGGAAGTTTCATGAAAATGGAAAAAAGCAGTCGCTGTAACTGCTTTTTAAATGGTGAGCTGATAAAGGGCAACTCCAAGTAGCCAAATCGATGAGAGCATCAAGACAATCCCGAATACATATAACCATTTGCGCACAAATCGTTCACACGATACGTTAAAGTATCCTTTAGCTATCCAATACATCGGGATAAGAAGCCCTTTAATCCGAATCCGCTTCATTGATTCATCGGATAATGATCGAGATAAAGAAAGAATTATTAAACTGACCATCATAGAAACAACCGCTATCACTACGTTTAAAATATGACTCTTCATACACTCCCTGCTTCTCCCTTTTTTATAGCTACTATTTTAGCATAGCGAAAAGGCGAGGAGTGCATATAAAAAAATGAAATACTACATACTTTACACGTAACGTGTTAAAAACACAATTTCTCATCGGAAAGATAATAACAACTCAATAGGAAAAGGTATCCAAACCTTAAGAAAAGGGTATTTTAAAAGTAACGAAATTTTTCTTACTTAAAAAGGATGGATTACATTGACACCAAACCAACAGGAATATCTTAAAAAAATACATAGCATCCAGGAAAACCTAGCCAAAACGTGGGCTGAATATTGGCACCACTACTCCACTCCAGGCTCTTGGCAGTTTTGGATTACCTTGAGTGCTTTTATTTTACCTTTAGTCATTCTCTATTTTTTAATTGATCGAAAAAAAGCCTTTCACTTAGGGTTTTATGGATTTAACGTGCACGTTTGGTTTCACTATAGTGATACCGCTGGAGTTTATAACGGGCTGTGGACGTATCCTTACCAAATCAACACAATCATACCCGTAAGCTTTAGCCTAGATGCTTCGCTTATTCCTGTCTCTTTTATGCTTCTTTATCAATGGACAATTAACCATCATAAAAATTACTATTTATACGCAACGGCTCTTTGTTTGTTTTTTGCTTTTATTTTCAAACCGTTATTAACTGGGATTGGCTTTTTCCAGCTGCATGAATGGGCTACTTACGGTCATTTATTTGTATTTTATCTCGGTGTGATAGTGCTATCAAAATGGATTACCAACCTTTTTCTTTATTTTGAAAAACACAATTGAATACGTTGAGTGCATGTAAAAAAACGTAAGCCTCTTTAAAAAGACCTTACGTTTTTTGTAGTGGCTTTATTTGCTCGCTGTCTGCTTCCTCAAAAGATAACACGCTTTTTTCATCTCACAGTACCTCTTTTGCAGATAGCCCCTTTTGCTTGTGTGGATTTAGAACATGCTGCATCTAGCAATAATAAAACTTTTGTTAGGAAAGAAAATCTCGTTTTTCCTAAGCCCTGCTTAAATTAGCGTTGTATAAGTCCATTAAACTGCTTAAATCATCTAACAGCGGGCAGTGGCCTACACCTTTCATAATTTTTAACGTTGCATTTTCCCCTATGCCTTTCGCGATGTCAGATGCATCTCTTGTCGAAACCATCTTATCTTCATCTCCTTGAATAACCATAGTAGGAATCGTGATTTTTTCCACCTCTCCTGTCCCTTGAACAACACCATTAAAATCGTTTGAAATATTAAATCTCATGAGTGCGTAATTGATATCAATTAAGTTGCGCTGCTTGATCGTTCCTTCTAAATACTTTTCAAATTGATCAGCAGACGGCTTATTTTTTGTATATAAAAATTGACGCAGCATCATTTTTAAAAACCATGTGTTTTTTGTTTCTTTCGCGTTTTCTACCATTCTAAATGCTTCTTTTACTTCTTCTTTGGTTTGTATAAAATTGTTAGGAATAGGCAGTTCTAGAAACGTTCTTCTTGGAATGGGATAGCCTTTGATGTTGACGGAGCTTAATAGAATTAAATTTTTGGCATCATTCGGATGATCAATCACATATTGCATAGCAACTGCTCCTCCTAATGACCACCCGCTTATTGTAAAAGCAGACAACTTTAAAGCATCCGCAAACAGTTTGACATCATCTGATAAGTCTTTGATTGTGTGGATAGGTGTATGATAAGTGGAGTCTCCAAACCCTCTTAAGTCGATGGCATAAGCTGTGATGTGTTCTGGAAGTTTGTTCATTAATACGTCCCAGTTAAGGGAAGAATTCATGTTTCCGTGAATTAACAAAAGCACCTCTTTTCCGCCTTTTTTCATTCGATAATTTACTGTTTCTCCATTCGGTAATTCTACTTTTGCTTGTTCTAAAGCAGATACGGTCATCGCTATTTTCCTCTTTTCTTATATAATTAGAACGATCCTAGCATTTATTTTTTAATACCCTATTTATCAAGATTTAAGCAGTTTGAAAGAAGTTGTGCAAAAGCCAAAATAATTCTATGTCATTCTATTTGCTAAAAAAAGCAGCCAAATACGCGATTCGGCTGCCTTTTTATAATGAAGAAATATACGAATGAGCAACAAGGCCATTACTTTTTCGGTGCGTCCAGTGCTTGATAGGCAAGCTGATATTTTCCGCCTTCAGCCACTTCTGCATGGTAAAGAGCTTTAAGAGCAAAGTTTTTTTCAAGGCTGTGCTCTTTCATCAGTCCATTCAGCTTACCTTGCAGTTCCTGGTTGTCCTTAATGAGCTGCTTCATCTGTGATTTTAGATATTTCATGGTGTTTTCCGCTCCTTTCACTTGATGAATATCTATCAAGTATATCACTTAAGGATAGGATAATGGTAAAACGGCTTACGATTGACGAATTAAATTTGTACCGCTCTGTTCTTTAAGCGCCCTACAAGCGGAACCACGATGATACCTGCTATCACAACTTGCATCACATTGCCCGGTATAGAGCCAAGCGGAAGGATCCAGTTACCGTAAAGAATCACTTCGGCAAAATAGTAGCCCACGATTTTTACAATCAGCGCAGCAACAACTGCCAGTGTGTTCACAAGTGCTCTTTTACCCGGTGCTTTT
Organism: Priestia aryabhattai B8W22; assembly: GCF_000956595.1. Lineage (GTDB taxonomy): Bacteria > Bacillota > Bacilli > Bacillales > Bacillaceae_H > Priestia > Priestia aryabhattai. The sequence continues at coordinate 69,405 of NZ_JYOO01000004.1, forward strand.
TCGGAGATAAGACCTGCTAAAAAGCCCATTGTCCCTACGATAATAAACGTAAACGGTGCCCATGCTGTCCAGCCGGAAATGAGATCGAATAACCCCATTCCAAAAGCCCCTGCGATGGCTCCTGTTTTTTTGCCGTAAAGAAAGGCCGCTATAAAGAGAGGAACGTTGCCTAAGTGAATAAGGCCTCCGTTACCCATGATGGGAAGCTTGATGTTGATAAACATGGTAGCTACAAACGTTAGTGCGATAAAAAGCGCATGCATGGATAAAGCTTTGATTTTGGTTGATTCTCTTGGTGAGTATGTTGAATTCATTTGTTGACCTCTTTCTTTTTTTACTACTATCATACTCCTAATTGGACACTTAATAAATATGTAAAACTATTTATTTAGTAAGGTATATCATTCTAGGAGCACACAGGGATCCTCCAACTTCAAAAATTGTCCTATCCATTCTTAAAAACATAAAGCTACCTCTGCTTCTTTTAGCAGACTGCGGCGCCTAATTTTTGTTATGGTAAAGAGTCTGTTCGGACATAATATGAGCAAATCGTTTTTTTTCAAGAGTTGACGAAGGCTGATAAATATGAGAAGTTATATGTTTGTAGAAATGAATGGAATAACCTAGAATTCCAGTGGAACCTGTTACTATAATTGTACTGATATTGACTAAGTCCGTTCAGATTGTGGCAGTCATAATTTTTACATACAGCAAGCAAGTTATAGGAGGAGCAAGAATGGATAATAACGATATTTTAATTAGATTACGATATGCCTTGGATTTAAAAAATACAGAAATGGTAGAGATCTTTAATCTTGGCGGAGAAGATGTAACAAAAGAAGACGTATTAAAAATCCTTACGAGAACACCGGATGAAGAAGACGAGGATGCAGTTCATGCGGACGATCATATACCGTGCACGAACAGTATGTTAGATTCTTTTTTAAACGGTTTTATTACCTTTAAAAGAGGAAAACAAGACCCTAAACCAGGGCAAGCACCTCCAGCGCCGGTTCAGAGCAATCAAAATATGTATAACGTCTTATTAAAGAAAGTGAAAATTGCTTTGTCCCTAACAAGTGAAGAGATGTTAGAAGTATTTGATGACGGTGGCATACGTGTATCTAAAGCAGAATTAGGTGCTTTATTACGAAAAAAAGGCCACAAAAATTACAAACCGTGCAAAGAGAATTTTGCTCGAAAATTCCTAAGAGGCTTAACCGTACAATATAGAGGATAAAATGATACACACTTTTTCAAATCAGAGTATCCATTATGAAATACGATATAAAAACCGAAGTTCTTTTGCGATCAAAGTAGACGGATACGGAACGGTCGAAGTCCTGGCTCCTAAAGGAACGTCTACTGAACAAGTACGTATGTTATTAGAGAACAACTGGGCATTGATTCATCAAAAAATAAGCGAAATGAAAGATAGAACGCATGGACCAAAGAAAAAAGTCTATGAACACGGAGAAAGCTTTTTGTATGTAGGAAAAAACTATCCGATACAGATTCATCACGATTCGACCATTACAAAGGATTCTGTAGTGTTTGAAGCGGACACGCTTCAGGTTTATGTCAATCAGCACGACGATGAAGCGATAAAACAAGCGCTCAAACGCTTTTACTATCAGCAATGTAAAGCGCTAGTAACCAAGAGTATCTCCTCCTATCAAAAACATTTTAAAACAAAGCCGCGATCCATCTCGATTTCGGATAGCAAAAAAGCGTGGGGCACGTGTGATTCTAAGCGTCAGCTAACCTTTAACTGGCGGCTGGCAATGGCACCGCAGCACGTCATTGATTACGTAGTCGTTCATGAAATGTGCCACATGGTTCACATGAATCATGATCGGTCCTTTTGGCGTCTTGTCGGAAAAATCATGCCCGACTATCGTGAACAAGAGCACTGGCTGGAAATGTCGAGCTGGGAAATGACGGTGTAGTACCGCTAAACAAAAAAGAGCAGAAGCCCAGGGGCATACTGCTCTTTTTTTGTCTTTAACTATAGCGATACTTTCTTAAATCTTTTAAAATAGAAATTTCTTTTAACAATTCTTCTCCGACGTTTGTTTCTAAAACCATTTTTCTTTCTAGTTCTTTGTCAACTAATCGCTTTACGGATAAGACGTCCGTTCCTTCTAATAAAATCTCTTCTTTTGAATTAAAGTGTTTGTGAGCGACTAGCTGCATGCCGTAAGAGTTATATAATAATGTATATCCAGCGATCCCTGTTGTGGACTGATACGCTTTTGAAAAACCGCCGTCAATAACAATCATCTTTCCATTTGCTTTGACCGGGTTTTCTCCTTCAATTTCTTTGACAGGCGTATGACCATTAATAATATGACCGTGATCAGGATTCAGATTAAATTCTGCGAGGATGTTTTGGCAGACTTCCTCATTTTCCCGTAAATAGTAGTATGGATTCTTCTTCTCTTTATGCGTTGTTTTATCACTGATAAAATATCGTTCAAACGTCGTCATTGCGCGTTTCCCAAAGAGTGATGAATATTCTCCTGTCCATAGGTACCAGACCATATCTGTGGCCAAATCATCCGTTTCTTCAGGATGTGCAAAAGCCTCTTGTAAATAATGTTCAAAAACATCAAGCAAGTTACGGCCTGCATACGTTTTATCTTCTATCGTCATTTTTTCCATGTTTCCTTCTTCATCTAAAGGAATGCAGCCGTGTATTAATAAGTTTCCGTTGTATTTCAAATAAAGGCTGCCTTTTTTCATAAGAAACTTCATATGTCTCGCCAGCTTTTCCGAATGCTGCACGGAAAGCAGCAGTCTTTCCATTACCTGCTCTTCTTCTTCTAATAGCTGATCAGGCTGCGCCGGATCCACCGTTGCAAAGCAGCTGTTTTCTAGCTGATACGTGTTTCCGTATATCGTAATTTCATTTTTATCATAATCAATTTTTTCAAGCAGCAGCCTTTCCGACATATTAAAGAAAGGACGTCTTTTTATAATCGGACTTTCAAGCTTGAACTGAATCATCGCAATAGCCTGATGAATTTTCGTAATTTGTAGTCGTTCATGATCCGATAGTTTGTCACTCGAGCTTACTTTTGGTCTAAAAGCAGGATTATCATCATAGTATTTCTCCGCCAAGTTAAGCAGCGGTCTCAGGTTAATGCCATATACGTCTTCAATAATATCTAGATTGTCGTATCTCGCGCAGATACGAATAATATTGGCAAGACAAACTTTCGAACCCGCAAAAGCGCCTAGCCATAGTACATCGTGATTTCCCCACTGAATATCAACGGAGTGATAGTTAATCAGCGTATCCATAATTTTATCCGGTTCAGGTCCACGATCATAAATATCTCCTACTACGTGCAGATGGTCCACAACCAATCTTTGCGTCGTATAAGCAAGCCCTATAATAAGCTTATCGGCTTGCCCAAGAGAAATAATCTGCTGAACAATTTTTGTATAGTACTGTTCTTTATTTGTAAATTCATCCGTTTTATATAGCAGCTCTTCAATAATGTACACAAATTGCTCCGGCAATGCTTTACGCAGTTTAGAACGCGTATATTTAGAAGAAGCGTATGAAATGAGATTCAGCATACGATCAATGATTTCTTTATACCATTCATACAGTTCTTTTTTGTTTCGAAACTGCGCTTTAATCAACGGCAATTTTTCTTCAGGATAATACACTAATGTCGCAAATTCATTGATTTCTTGGTCAGATAATACATTTTTAAAAAGATCTTTGATTTTCTCTTTTACATTCCCTGAACCATTTCGCAGCACGTGCTGAAAAGCTTGGTACTCGCCGTGTAAATCACTGACAAAATGTTCGGTCCCCTTTGGCAGATGAAGAATAGCTTCAAGGTTAATAATTTCGGTTACCACTTTTTCTTCCGTATCATACTTTTGTGCAAGTAAATCTAGATATTTTGTGTTCAAAACTATGTATCCCCTTTCAACGTTCACCATTTAGTATAATCACCGCTATAACCCTATAAGATAAATGGTGATTATAATGTTACGCACCTCTTATTTAACTCTTTTCTCTCCATGCCTCACCTCTTTATTTTAACCTATTTTACGTATGGGTAAAATGGTATAAAGTCTATTTGTCTATAAAGATTAACAGCTCTTGTCCCCTTGAAGATGACAGCTAGCTGATAACATAAAAAAACCTGCTGACTAAGATCAGCAGGTTCGATACATATGAAAGAAGCGCACATAATTAAGAAAGTTTACTCCGACCTCTAAACAATAACAGATCTTTTCTTCCCTCGCTGTGAGAAAACGCACAGCGTCAAATCCTTGGTGATGGTACGATAAAGATGACCTTTCTTTCTGAGACAGGAAAAGTCATCCTTTGTATTATATAAGAATCATCATTCTGTTGAATCTCTGTTCTTCTACGTTCAGAGATTTTTTCTATTGGCTTTGTTAGATAAAGCACGAGAAGAAAGTTCATACAAATACATATGGGACACGTAGGCTACCTGAGTCTGCTGTTTAACGAAGGAAGAAGTTGTATGTGGCTTTTTTCAGTAACAATTGCTTCTATTATAATATGAAGCGCTGTTGTCAAATCTTTAAAGAAGAAACATAAAGGAAAAATCATTACGCTAATGTCTGCAGGTACCCTATCCGGCTTCATTCTGACCGTTTCACTTTTTCAAAGTATCTGGTTTTTAAAAACCTCGGCTAAGCAAATTAGCTATCCAACAGGCGGCTTCTCGCAAGTGGATGTTACGATACAAAAAAAGCAGCGGATGCAAGACATCACGCTGCTTTTCTTAACTCTACACACCTCAGTAAAAGAGGATATGGTAGAGTGTTTGTACAAATGTAGTGATTGGTGTACTTAGTGGATATTATTCTTTCGGAAATTACCGCCTTTAACTTCGGCTACGTCATATACCGTAACAAAAGCCGTCGGGTCAATTTCATTGATAATTTCTTTCATTTTGCTTTCTTCCAAACGGTTGATTACACATGTGATTTCCTTGAATTTCTCATGGGAGTATCCGCCGTAAGCTTCTTTATATGTAGCGCTTCGACCTAAACGATCACGTATTGTTTCTACCATTAACGCAGGCTGAGAAGTGATAATTTGGAAGGTTTTCGATCCGCTTAACCCTACCTCTACGATGTGAATAACTTTGGATGCAATAAAGTATGCAATTGCAGAAAGAATCGCGCCTTGCAAACCAAATACTAATGAAACAAAAATAAATACAAATGCATTTAAGAACAAAATAAGATCACTTGTTCCAAACGGCAGTTTTCGAGAAAGCAGTACAGCTAGCATATCGATTCCATCTAGCGCGCCGCCATTACGCAGTGCGATTCCCATTCCAAAACCAAGGATAATACCGCCGACAACGGTTACGAGTAGTGTATCTCCTTCAATAATCGCTGGGGTGTGATGCATGAGGCTTGTCCCGACAGCTAGTGAGACGATTCCGAGGATGGAAAATATAGCAAAACTTTTCCCGATTTGTTGATACCCTAACCATACAAAAGGAATGTTAATAACGGCAATGAGAACTCCAAGTGGTAAGCCAAATAGGTTCGAAGCAACGATACTAATGCCTGTTACTCCTCCATCTGAAACGTGGTTTGGAATTAAGACAGTTTCTAGGCCGTAAGCTGCAATAATTCCTCCGATAATGACCATTAGTGCTCGGAAAGCAATTTTTAGCCGCTTAGGCCTGTGGTGTTTTTTAGTTGTGTTCATATAATTCCCCGCTTTTAAATGTTTTTTACTATTTAAGTGTACCACAAACATTCTCTTTATTTGAACTGAGGAGGCTTACGTATCGTTTTTTAGCTCACATAGTGCAAACATAGACAAAGGAGAACTTCTAGCTGTACAGACTCTACCCTTGCAATAAGTCCTCATTTCTGTTAAGTTTAAGAAGAATTATTTTTGTTCGGTAAAGATTGATAAGTTAAATAACTTTCGTCTATAGATTTGGGCAAGGATAGTAACACAATGTGTGCGTGTCACACTAGGAGGCAACAATTATGGAACAAGGTAAAGTAAAATGGTTTAACGCAGAAAAAGGTTTTGGATTCATCGAACGCGAAAACGGAGACGATGTATTTGTACATTTCTCAGCAATCCAAAGCGAAGGCTTCAAATCTTTAGACGAAGGTCAAGCAGTTACATTTGAAGTAGAACAAGGTCAACGCGGCCCTCAAGCTACTAACGTTCAAAAAGCGTAATCCATCATAAATATAAAAAGACAGACTCCATGGAGTCTGTCTTTTTCATTACTTTGAAAATACAATAATAAAACCCTACTCCTTGAGGAATAGGGCTTATTAATACAAAAATAGTAATCGGTAATACAAATGGTAAACTCAGTATAGCATAGTATTGGCGTAATCCAAACTATAAATCAATATTTCTTCATGAATAATTATGATTCGTGTTTCATTAACTCTTCTTCAAAGAAAAATGTACTTGGATATTTATCAACTGTATAAGAATATCTTTTCATGTTTTTCACATAATGACTTTTTACAATGATCACTATTTCATTAGATGCTTTTATACTTACTGTTTCTCCATTAGCAAATAAGCTTATACTCATATCCTTCATCCTCTCTCATATCAAAAACAATTAAATTTTTAACTTTATTTATCGGGAAATATAATGTGCATTTTATATTTTACTTTATGAGCATTCTGATAGTCAGCAACCTTTTCCAACGGCTACTCCAGCGAAAGTTAGTTTTTTGATACCTTACGTATACCTATCTTTACTAGCTTTCTGTCTCCAATGTCTATACTTATGTTTAAAGTAACCTTTTTAAAATCATTTCTTTTTAAATTATTAAAATTCAAAGTAAAAAGACCCCTGTGTGGAGTCTTTTTTACTTTGGATTAATTACGCTACTTTATGAACGTTAGCAGCTTGTGCTCCGCGTTGACCTTGTTCAATGTCAAACGTTACTTTTTGACCTTCTTCTAACGATTTAAAGCCTTCACCTTGAATAGAGCTGAAATGTACGAATACATCGTCTCCGCCTTCAACTTCGATAAAGCCGAAGCCTTTGTCTGCATTAAACCATTTCACTGTACCTTGTTCCATAATAGTGCCTCCTGGTGTGGAATACTCCACGCTTGTATTACTACCCTTGTCCAACCATACTATCTTAAGATAAAAAATTCTATAGAAGAGATTTCTCTTCTCTCAATCTTATACCGAACAAAAATAATTAACTTAATCGTAACATACGGAACCGCAGATAGCAAATACAGGGAATGAAATAAGTCTTTGAATGGTAAAAAGAGCCTTCTCTATGCTATACAAAGAGAAGGCTCTTTTTACGTGTTCATATTTTGCACAGCAGTTAATGGAGCAGCTGCTTTTTATTTGCTTTATTTTTCTGTTTGCTCCGTGTGCCACCATAATGAGTCTTTTGGATTTTCAACCGCTTCATTGTACTCAGACTTAGAAGCAACTGTAGGGTATGAACCTTTCAGTGATTTTCCTGCCGTGTTCGCGAACAGGAACAAGATTACGAAAAATCCGATGATGCTCACAATCGTTAAATAGAACGCTGGAGCCAAGTGATTGCCCGTTGCGTGAACTAACCATGTCGCAACTAATGGCGTCGTTCCACCAAAGATAGAAACTGAAACATTAAACGTAATCGCTAATGTTCGGTAGCGAATATCTGTGTAGAACATCGTTGGCAGCGTTCCAGGCATTGTTCCTTCATACGTAGCAAGTAAAACACCTAGAATAAGAATACCGATTGAAATAAAAACTAAACCATTTAAGTTGATTAAATAGAACGAAAAGGCTGACAGTAAGCTCAATCCGCCTAAACCGATTAAGAAAACTTTCTTGTTTCCGATTTTGTCGCTCAGTTTTCCAAACATAAGAGCAAGCGGCACCATTAAAATCATCACTGCCGTAATTAATACCGTACCAACTGTGTTGGATAAACCAATAATTTCATTTAAATAAGAAGGCATGTACGATAATAGCATATAGTTTGTAATGTTAAAGAAAGCCACTGCTACGAAACAAACAAACACATCTTTTTTGTGATTTTTTAAAATAGAGAGGAAGCTTTCTTCTTCAACTTCGTCTTCGTTGGAAAGTTCATTTTCAAAAATAGGTGTTTCCCCTAAACTTCTTCGTAAATAAAAACCAATAAGTCCTAAAGGCAATCCTAATAAGAAGGGAATTCTCCAGCCCCATGAGGCCATCTGTTTATCCGAAAGAACAAAAAACAGTAAGCTAGCTAGCAGTGAAGCAAGAATATAACCAACAAGTGTACCGATTTCTAGTCCACTTCCAAGCACATTTCGCTTATTGTCTGGAGACGATTCTGCAATATACACCATCGCACCAGCATATTCACCACCAGTTGAAAAACCTTGGATGATTCGTGCAATTAATAAAAGGATGGGTGCCCATATACCGATTTGATCATATGTAGGTAACAACCCAATGAGTAATGTGGAAAAGGCCATTAAAATAATGGTGGTGGTTAAAACGACTTTCCTTCCTAACTTGTCCCCGATTTTACCGAATATAACACCGCCTAATGGACGCATTAAAAAGGCAATCGCAAATGTGGCAAATGTGAACACTAATTTGAGCTGATCATTTTCAACTGCGCTAAAAAAGTTTTGACTAATAATCACGGCTAAATATGAATACAAGCCAAAGTCAAACCATTCCATCGCGTTTCCTACTCCTGTAGCAAAGACGCTTTTTTTAGCTTTGTCAATATCTACGACGTTAATTTTTTTCTTATTAAACTTCATTTCATTACGTCACCTCCGCGGTATACGATTATACAAGACTGAGTAGTAAAGTCAAATTTGACTCACTGTATTTCACATGTAAATGTGTTGGAACACTTCTTATTTTTAAGTAAAAAACGAAAACTATTCATGTGATGTTAAATATTTAAAAAGGTTATGGCTAAAGGGTTTGAAGCCAAAAAAAGCTAAGGAAAGAACGCTAATAAATAAATGAATTAAAACCAAAATAAACTTTTTTTATTTCAACGTACAATCGGTTGCTATTAAAAAACGATTTCCGTCTAAAATAGGGATCGCTTTCGATGGAATTACAGTCGCTGAAATAGCAACTTGTCGTTAAAGATAGCGCATCTGGTTTACAATGTTATTGGTACAAATTACCACTCAGGTTATCTGACAATTATTTTACAACCCATTAGATATAAGCTTTATTTTGTAATAGATACACTGTTTCTATTACAAAAATTATGTAGCCTTAAAAATAAATATAAAGCTCGTTTTAACAAGTGCAGCACTGGATGATTCGGTCTATAGAATAAAACTTTAAGAGTTGGCTGGGGTTCGAGGGATAAACATTCAACTCCTTTCTCCGTATAATCGTTCGTGGCTTCGAGTAAGTTTTCTACTGTAAGAGCACGCTGGCTTACAGTGCTACTTTTGTCATATTCTTCAACTTGCGTAATATGCCAGCTCCACTCCCTCACCACGCTGTTTTTCCAAATAGAAAGATACTCTCTTTCTTCTCTTAGATACCCCATAAGACGAACTTTAAACCTAAATACACCCGTATAGTTTTGAATATAAAGATTCACATTTATTACATTTTTTTACATAAGATAAGCGTTTTATTTGCGATAAAATAAAAAAATAGACCTCCGCTTAGAAGAAGATCTATTTTTTTACTTGCTTTATTTTTTAGTAAGGCTGCCATTTCGCTCTAAAACAGGGACTTCGATGTCTACCGTGTTTGGATATTTAACTCCAAGTCCTGTATTTAAAGCAACAACCGTTTCGTTTTCTTCGATCCATCCTTCTTCTCGCAAACGGCGCGCAGCTAAGAATGTAGCAGCACCTTCCGGACAAATGAACGCACCTTCAAGCTGTGCAACCTTTTCTTGTTCCTCCACAATCTTATCTTCGTCCACCGCAATCGCACATCCATTTGTATTGTAGACTCCTTCTAAAACTAAGAAGTCCCCGATCGCTTTTGGTACGTTGATACCAAAGGCAATGGTTGAAGAATCCGGCCAAAATTCAGATTCTTGTTTTCTTTCATTCCATGCTTTTACAATAGGCGCACAGTTTTCAGCTTGTACTGCAACTAAACGAGGGAGATCACCTTTAATCCAGCCAAGCTCTTTTAATTCATTTAACGCTTTGTAGATTCCTATTAAACCAACGCCTCCTCCTGTTGGATATAAAATCACATCAGGAAGATTCCAAGAAAATTGTTCAGCAAGTTCTAGACCCATTGTTTTTTTACCTTCGATTCGGTACGGCTCTTTAAGTGTAGAAGCGTCATAAAGTCCCCAGGCTTTAATAGCCTCACCGACAATTTTACCCGCATCGCTGATGAGTCCATCTACTAAGTAAAGGTCAGCTCCAGCGACAGCACACTCATTTCGTGTAATAACAGGCGCATCTTTTGGCATTACAACGGTTGCTTTTATGTCAGCACGTGACGAATACAGCGACCAAGCAGCTCCGGCGTTCCCATTTGTAGGCATCGCTAACTGTTCAACGCCCAGTTCTTTTGCTTTTGACACCCCTACAGCGGCGCCTCTAGCTTTAAATGATCCCGTTGGAATAATACCTTCATCTTTCATATATAAGTTTGGAATATCCATTTCTTTACCTAGCTTAGACATTTTTATAAGCGGAGTCATCCCTTCGCCTAAGGAAATGACGTTTTCCGGATCTTCTACTGGAAGCAGCTCATGATATCTCCATAAATTTGGTTCTCTGCTTTGAACAGCTTCTGGAGTCAGGTTATCTTTCAATCTCTCTAAATCATACGCTACTAATAAAGGTGATCCACATTCACATAATTGATGTTTTTCTTTTGGACTATATTCTTTTTTGCATTTAGGACAATATAAGTGAGAAACATAACTAAACGGCATCATACACACTCCTTTAAATTCTGTAAACATACTACCCTATATACATTATAATTTATATTATTTTTATCAGAATTGTAAGGTATGATTTACTCATAATTTTTTGAATATTAAAAATTAATAAATCCCTATTACATTAGGATTTTTATCCTTTTTCTCACTTTGTTTATATTCTTTTTTTTAAGTCAACATCATTGAATTTAAATAAAAATGCGGAAAGAAATGTAATTCACACTTTAGTTATAGGAATAATCATTTAAGAAGTAGTAACTGCTCTTCGAATTTCACCACAGAAACGTTTACTGCTATTCAAAACAAAATTTACTTAGCAAGACCTTTCTTCAACTATTCAGCTTTTATACATATGTTTAACTTTGTCAAAGTACCTTTTTTATAAGATATTGACATTTTAGTAAGGTACCTTTATTATTTATTAAGGTACCTTATCTTTTTTTAAAAAACACGTCCTTCCTATCTTATTAAGAGGATAAATTTTTTTGTGCAGATAAGTCTAACGTTAAATTAGCAAGGAGGCTTTTATCATGGGTGAAAGAGATAACGAATATTTACACGAGCAAGATTTAATTGATCAATTTTTCAGGTTCCAGAGACAGCTAGCAAGATATCAGCGATACTACTTTGTCAGCAGAAGAGATCCTGGAGCATTAGGTGATCAGCACCGAGGGCAAGGACGGATATTAAAATTACTAAAATTGCAGCCCAAAACTACACAAAAAGAGCTGTCGTACTTACTGGACATGAGGCCTCAATCCATAGGTGAATTACTTAGTAAGTTAGAAAGAAAAGGTTACATTGTTCGTACACCATCCGAGAAAGATCGACGAGTACTCTCCGTTGAGTTAACAGCATCCGGACTAGAGGCTATCGAGGCTACGGAGGAACAAAACAATAGCTCAGGTATCTTTAATGTTCTTTCAGAAGAAGAGCAAGATACTCTTTCACATTTAATGCAGAAGTTAAATACTTACTTAGACGAAGAAATGTTAAAACAAGATGATGATGAAGGCAAAGAATTTCGACGTCCTAATGATCTGCGAGGATTTGAACCTCACCATAGATTCTTTGGTGGTGATCCGGAGCACGGACCAAGAGGTCTTGGACGCGGACCTTGGGGACACGGCGCTGAATCTAGAACACCAGGATTCAGCAATCGACCTCCACGAGAAACTAATAGAGATAATAACGAGAAATAATTCACATGCTGTTTAGTGTTTAGTGACTATTTCTACTAATTTCATGAGAGGAAATGCAATATGGAAAACATCTCAAATGTTGGAGAACAAGTTTTAAATAATAAAAACAATAAAGTATTGGTAATGGCTGGATTGATGATTGGAATCATTTTTTCCGAGCTTGATGAAACGGTTGTAAATACGGCCATGCCAACGATTATACGTGATCTTGGCGGACTATCTATGTATGGATGGGTTGCAGGCATTTATATGCTAGCGCTATCGGCTTTTATGCCTCTACTAGGAAAATTAGCTGATTTATTCAGTCGGAAAAAAGTCTACTTCGCTTCTATGGCCTTCTTTATTGGCGGCTCTATTATATGCGGGCTTTCTCATTCCATGATTATGCTTTTAATCGGACGAGGAATTCAAGGACTTGGCGCGGGTGGACTCATGCCGCTAGCCATGACGATTTCGAGTGATTTGTTCCCTGTTGAACAACGAGCAAAAGTTCAAGCGTTTATGGGTCCAGTTATGTTTATCCCTATGCTTTTAGGACCGTTAATGGGAGGCTTTTTTGTAGATCAAGCAAGCTGGCACTGGATTTTCTTCGTAAATATTCCAGTAGGATTAATAGCAGTCATTTTTTTAGCAAGTGGCTTAAAAGAAACACATGAAAGAAAAAAAGTAACGATTGATTGGGCTGGAGCCATTCTTCTGGTAGCTGCGATCATTTCATTATTAATTACGCCTGTTTTAGTCGAGAACGAAGGATATGCGTGGAGCTCTCCATTCATCATTTCGCTACTATGTGTAGGCGTACTTTTAATTGGACTTTTCATTTGGATAGAATCAAAAGTGGTTGAACCTATCGTACCGCTGCATCTATTTAAAAATCGTAATATTTTAGTATTATCACTGCTTGTTTTTACTGTAGGCTGTGGATTAATGGGATCATTCTCATCTTTCCCTTACTTTGCACAGAACGTATTAGGCCTTACCCCTACGGAATCTGGGTATTTAACTTTGCCCATGATGGTAGGTGCTGTTGCAACTTCAATCGTTTCTGGGTTTCTATTAACAAAAGTTCGGTACCGCGAATTGTTTGTACTTTCTTTCATTATGCCTGTTATCGGCTTTTATTTATTTTCTAAATTAAATATTAATACCACTACCTTGCAGGTCATCATTTTCTTTTTTATCACGGGGCTTGGCTTAGGGGTCATGTTTGGCGGAGATAACTTAATTGTTCAAGAATCTGTAGAAAAAGAACACAAAGGAATTGCATTAGCAACCGTTCCATTGTTTCAGTCTATTGGCGCAACTGTGGGAGTAAGTATGTTTGGTACGCTATTATCTTCCACGCTTACTTCAAAGCTAAGTAGTTTAGGTGATGAATTGCCAAAAAGCATGGCAGATAATATGAATAGCCTGGCAGCAGGAGGAATTCCAAACGGTCTTACTCCAGAATTATTTATAAAAATCAAAGTTTTATTTATTGAATCATTTCAACATATCTATACTTACGCATTTGTGCTTACAATCATTTCCTTTATTTTATGCTTCTTTCTAAAAAAAGAAGTGCTATCTTCAAAACCAGAAGAGGAATAAAAGAGATTGATACTTTAGTCAAAAGTGTATTTGTACAACAATCGTTCCAAAAAATGAAAAAGCCAATTCGAATTTAACTCGAATTGGCTTTTTTTATTAATAGATTAAAGATTTTACTTTAGTTATTTCGGAGTCATATTACCATCAGCTGTACTCTTGATTGTTCTTTCTTTTTTCTTAAATAGATTTGTTCGCACTCTCTTTCTTAAAGACTCCTATTAACAGCGTAACCAGTCCTATTAAAAAGAAAAACGGAAACAATAACATCATTAATGCAGCTCCTGCAAAACCTTCTTCCTGGCTAATTGCAAACAAAATTGAAACGGCCCATGAAAAGAACGGAGCTATGATTAATATAGTTGTTGTTCCCCACACTATACATTTTCTTTTAGTTGTTTTTCCTTGGCTTAGTCCGCTTGCAAACATCAGACCTAATACTAAAACAAGTAATGCAACTCCAAGTGCCATATCATCCCCACCTCCAGCATCCGTTTAGTTTTCACGTTACACCGTTTTCTTTTTTGTCTCTTGCACCGCAATAAATATGCTTGTAATAACGAGTAAAATTAAACCTTCTCCGATAATTATTATCCCTTTTATCTGGATGTCTATCGCATCAAATCCGCTTATTTTGGCAAAAGCGTAAAGAAGTAAAAATGAACCGAATAACACCGTAACGAAGGAAATAACCAGCGCGGCTATTCTATTGTTAAACACAATACTTACAAAAAGGATTACCACAAATATGATACTAATAGCCATGCAATTATTAAGTATGAAAGACATACATACCTCCTTGAAACATCTTGTTATATCGTTTGAACATATTCGACCTGTCAGCTATTCTCTAATTAGCAATGAACGGAGTTTTACCTATGTAAGATGGATTATGTATCTGCTCAATCATAAATCTCGCAATATCCCGAGAAGATATTTTAAACCCTGGCATATCAAATTCATCCTCTTTTATGGCTTGAGATTTTTTGTTTTCTTCAACAAAAGGAAGGCGTATAAGCGTCCAATCTAGTTTGCTTTTTCGAAGAAGCTGCAATTCTTTTCTTTTATCTTCCATCATTTCAGAGTACAGAATACGAAATACACTAGCTCCTACCTTATTAAGAATTGATTTTTTATCTCCTTCTATATCTAAAGATCCCCCAGTTACTCCAACATATCTCTTTATTTCAAGCTCTTTCATAGTCTGAATAACTAATGCTGTAATTTCGCTATATAAAGGTACAGCTTTGTTAGGCTGACCGAATGTATTGATAACGGCGTGGCATCCACTTAGTAAGGAAAGAATGACATCTGGATCTCTAGCATCTCCTTCAATTAAAGTTATGTTTGGATCTTCAAGTAACGATTTTTTTGGAGTTCTAACTAGCATACGAACGCGATAGCCTTCTTCTTTAGCTGTTTTTACTAAAAATCTACCTGCTCTTCCGGTCCCTCCAATAATCGCAATCGTATTTTTCATATCAATCATTCCCCCATATACATAGCAACAAAGTTTAGTTAATAACCATATTATACCATTCATGTATTTAAGCATGAAATAAACTCTATGAAGCTAGAATGTGTTAAGATCCGTTTAAAAAAAGAGCCCTAACTCCAGAGAGTAAAAGATTTTTGTTTGTTATCACTTACTCTTACTCAAACCTAAACCCAATCCCGCCGTCTACAATAATATTTTGACCCGTAACAAACGATGCGTCGTCCGAAAGAAGCCATTTTACTGCTTTTGCCGCTTCAAGCGGATCACCAATTCTGCCTAGCGCGTTTAATTTTTGATAGGATTCATTGAGCTTTTCTTTTTCCTCTGAAGATAGAGCTAAAAACTTTTCTTCTAGCATAGACGTCCGAAATGCACCTGGACACAGAGAGTTAATTCTTATATTTTGATGGCCATATTCCTGAGCAACTGACTTTGTTAAAGCAATCACACCGCTTTTCCCAGCCGCATACACGCCAGTCCCCGCTGAACATAAAATAGCGTCCATTGAGGATGTATTCACAATGACCCCGCTGTTTTGTTTGGTCATAACCTGCAGCTGATACTTCATACAAAGCCATACACTTTTTAACGTAACGTTTATTAAATGGTCAAAGTCTTCTTCTTTGAATTCATGCGTAGCACTAGAGGAAGCCTCCGTGTTAGCCGCATTATTAAAGCCCACATCAATTTTCCCAAATGTAGAGTATGTTTGGCTAACAAGGTTTTTGACATCTTGACTATTTGTTACATCCGTTTTGATAAAAAGAGATCGAGGAGACCACTTTCTTAATCTAGAAAGAGCTTCTTCTCCTTTTTCACTATTTCTAGAAGCAATCACAACATGCATGCCCTCTTTTGCGAGTAATTCCGCTGTTGCTAAACCAATCCCCGACGTTCCACCCGTAATAATCCCTACTTTTTCTTCAAACATCTATTTCTCCCCTTTTGCGTTTAATAAGATCTCAACAAATTAAATTTAGTCACACTAGCCATAGAAGTTATTCAGCTTTGGGTAAATTAATCCCTGCTTCGAAATACTAAAAAGATAGTGAGAAACAACTAAAGCAATTCAATCTAAAGACGCGCAAATTGGACAAAGGAGCTAGTATAGGTCACTTGCCCGCTGTTGATTTCGGTGCAAGGCTTCACTTTCCGCGGGCGGCCGGTGAGCCCGCAGGGGTCTTCGCCTTGCCCTCCAATCAACTGCTAGAAGCACCCACCCACATAAACGAAACCTACGTTCATCACAACAACAAAAAATCCGAACAAGTTTGATTCTCCATCAAGAATCTCCATTCATCGTTCAGATTTTTCTTTAACTAAAATACTGTTGTTGCAGTCTCTTTTGACTAGCTACTAATCTGATGTTGAGAAACAGATAAAGCAGATTTTCGATTCCATAAATAGAAGGCATATCCGCTTAAAAATAGAAGCAGCGCGTAATTAATAAGTAAAGAATCGTTAGCTTCAACAGGGCTTGTAAACTGGAGAAAATTATTTAAGCCGTGGAATACAATCGTAATTCCAATCGATTGACCGTAAACGATTAGCAAAGCCAGTACCAACCCAATAATAAATGCAAATAAAATTTGAAAAATTGTATTTGCTACCGATTGACCGCTTAGCATATTCAAACTGTGCGTAAAGGCAAATAGAAACGATGATAGAAGAATCGCCACTTTATAGCTTTTTGCTAACAGCAAATTCAGCATAAACCCTCTAAATACCATCTCTTCTACAAATGCTATGACTAGAGTTTGGGTAAGCAAAATAAGAACAAGATCAACAGTGGAACTTCCGTATACACCTTTGTTCCCGATGAGGATAATAAGCAAATACAAAAGAAGCGGAGAAAGAACGAGGATTCTTGTTCTAAAGGACATGTTTTGTTGAAAGGAGAAAAAATGCTGCCACTTTTTTGTTTTTGTTAGATAAAAAGCTATTCCTATTGCTAAAGGGACAACTCCTAAAAACTGAAGATAATGTGCAGTAGGATGCGTCATGCTCACGTATGCACCGTTTACCACAAACCAAAAGATAACTAAGATTTCTAGGCCAATAACTTTCCATAAAAGCTTTGACTTGATCATCACTACACTACCTTTCTGCTTTAGGCTTCATTGATAACCTATATTCGTTTTAAGGATTTTATATGTTTTCACCTTTTTATCATTCGAGCTCAAAGATCATGTGAGGCAACGCTTCTTCCTTTTAAAATAAGAAGATCGTTCCTCCTTTTTTACTGTGATTACACAAGGTACAAAAATGCACAAAACCCTACCCATGTGACGTAGTCACCAAACTTCATTTTTTTACCGCCTCTCACAAGTACATTTACAGCCCAATTCAAAGCACTTCCCTCGGACGTTTTAGCTACATACTTTCTCGCTAAAGCGTATACTCCCACTCGAAATAAGTAATAGCTGACTAAACATAAAAAAGAGATGGTCATAAAATTTAAATTTAACTCTTTCACCTTGTACACCTCATCGTTTTTGTGTTATTACATAACATTGCTTTTTATTTCTGTTCATAAAAATCTTTTTTGACACCTTTCAAAAGCTTTAATATTTCTTTATAAAAACAGATAATTAACATTCCAACGATGTTTGTCACCATCATAATCATAAGATTGCCGATGATGAGACTCAGAAAATTACCAAAAAACATGAGGCCAATTCCGATATAAAAGCCTGGGTGAAGTAGCTTATCGTCGTCTTCTTTTTCTTCTTCCTGAATGTTTATTCTGTTTTGTAATGCAACATCATTTTTAATAAACTCATTAATAGTTGTTCCATAGATGTCGCTTAAGTTTAAAAGTTGTTGGATATCAGGGTAGCTCTGATTATCTTCCCATTTATGTATGTGCTGTACCGATACACTCAGCTGCTCAGCAACCTCTTCTTCTGACATCTTTTGTTCTTCTCTTAATTTTTTTAATTGATTTCCTAACCTCAACTCATTCACCTCTATAACTATGGCAGCGTGTAAACAAAATTTGTTTGCACTACGTTTTCTCGTTTTCTACAATTCTAACATATTGTGGTAAAAAAGAAAGAAACAGTAATGAGACATATAAACCATAAAACGATACCACTAAAAAATAGTGAGAATTCTCATGTGTAAAAAATGAAAGAATGCACTTTTATCTACAGCCCTTTAGTGTTTATACTAAATAGTGGATTGTACGAACATAGAAATGAAAAAGGAGGCAAACTGACGATGGAAATGCTGCTTATTTATCTATTTGTTGTCGCTCTTATCGGATTTATTATTTGGAGAAAGATGAAAAAGAAAAACAAGCCCATTAAAAAGAATGGACTTGGTATACTAGCACCTATTTTTTTCATATTGATTGCATTTTCACTTAGTCTAAGTCAACTGATGCACATACCGGGCCAATCATTTCACTTACCACCCTACTGGGAGATGATGATTGCTGGTGTATTAGGTGTGATATTCGGGCTCATTATGCTTAGCCAAACAGACTATGAAGTAAGAGAAGATGGCTTTATTTATTCAAAGCCAAACAAAAATTTTAAATATGTAATTATCGCCATTATTTTTATAAGAATGGCTTTGAGCCAGTACTTCAAAGGATTAGACTCGATAGACTTCGCGGTCTTAACAATGACGCTAGCCTTTATATATATTGTTATTTGGAGAGTTGGCAGCTATTTAAAATTCCGTAAACTAAATGGTGATAATTACAGCGTAAATGCTGGGTAATGATCAATATAACTAGTCCTTCTTCCTGTTTGGAAAGAAGGATTTTTTGTCATAGTGAGTAAAAGTTACGCCTGTTGTGTAAGACAACATATATATTGTATAATGCAATATGTGTTTTTTATAACAGAAGTCTATCTATAAAAAGAGATTATAGTAAAACTGTACCTAATCACCCGCTGTTTGATTTACAGGTATATGATGAAAGGAATCGTAACATGACATTTATCAATTCGGTAACAGGCCCAGTCGATACGTCCGAACTAGGGCTAACACTAATCCATGAACATATGCGCGTGCGTTCTGAATCTGTTCACGCCCAGTTTCCTCATTTATATGATGAGGAACAAGAAGTTGCAAAAGCAGTAGAACAAGTAAATCGTGCGAAGAAGCTCGGAGTCAACACGATCTGTGATCCGACGGTGATGGAACAAGGGCGAGATATTCGTTTCATTGAAAAAATTGCCCGTGAAACGGATACTCAAATCATCGCAGCCACAGGAATTTATACGTATAACTACATCCCTACCCACTTTCAAACGCGTAGCATTGACTATATGGCAGACCTGTTTGTTCGAGACATTGAAGTCGGCATTCAAAACACGTCAATCAAAGCAGGTTTTCTAAAATGCGCCACGGATGCACCTGGCGTAACGGCTGATGTAGAAAAAGTAATGCGTGCCGTAGCACGAGCTCATAAAAAAACGGGCGTGCCAATTATGACTCATTCACATCCTGCAAGCGGCACAGGCTTAAAGCAGCTGGACATCTTACTCGATGAAGGCGCTAATCCAAATCAAATTCTGATTGGACATACGGGAGATACGGATAACCTCGAGTATATTTCAAACATATTAAAGCAAGATGCCTTTATCGGTATGGACCGCTACGGCCTGACAAGAGAATGTTCAACTGAAAATAGAAATGAAACGGTCATTGAATTGGCTAAACAAGGCTATTCAAACCGCATGTTTCTATCACAAGACTACTGCTGTACAATGGACTGGTTTCCAGAAGGCGTAATTGAAGAACGTTTTCCAAAATGGTCAATGAGCTTTGTATTAGAAGAAGTAGTGCCGGAATTAAAAAGAAAAGGCGTAACCGAACAGCAGATTCAGCACATGCTTTTTGATAACGCCCGCTGTTGGTTTGAAGGAAAGTAATTGGGACATCCTTTTTTATTACTACTAAAACCCCCACTGTCTAAGCCTACCGTGGGGGTTTTTTACGCGTATTATTTTATATGCTTATATTAACCAATTTTTCTTAATAGCTTTTGTTTTTCTTGACTCTTTTTCACCATAAAGTTTGCACCCGACAGGCATAATCCAACGGCGATCCCGATTGTCAGGTTTGTAAACACCGTTAATGAAAATGTCGTAAGTAAAACCAATGAATGAAACGATTTTTCTTTTATTACCTTTGCAAACTGTTCTTTTTTACTGATGTTCCACGCTACGACCATCAAAACTGGCGCGAGACTGGCAAGCGCCACGTATGAAGCATACGGAGCAAGCACTAGCAGCACAATCAACACAAAGATAGCATGCGTGATTCCTGCAATTGGAGATGAAGCGCCGTTTTTAATATTGGTAACGGTTCTTGCGATCTCTCCTGCCGCGGGAATACCTGAAAACATCGGCGTTACCATGTTGACAATTCCCTGGCCAATCAGTTCTTTTTTGCTGCTGTGCTTTGATTTTGTCATTTCATCCGCAACGCGAGCTGTCAGCAAAGACTGTAACCCTACAAGTATAGCAATGACAAATGCAGAAGGTAAAAGAGTGACAACCCTCTCCACTGTTATATCTGGAAACGCTGGCGCCGGAAAGTGACGAGGTATCTCTCCGTAAATGGAACCAATGGTTTCAAACTGATTTGCAAAGAAAAAAGATGCCAAGCCGGTGGATACAACAATTCCAAGTAAATAGGACATTCCCAGTGACTTAGGTGAAAAGTAAAGCACAATTAAAATCGTAGCTAAGCACAACCCTGCTGTAGCAATACTATAGATGTTGATGAAGTGTAAATTACCAAAGATCTCTTTTATATTCAAATGAAAATACTGATATTTTTCAATCGCGTGCAGCCCAAGGAAGTTTGGAATCTGCCCGCTAAAGATAATCAGCGCAATTCCCGACTGAAATCCTACAATAATAGAGGACGGAAAATACTTGATTAAAGCTCCTACTTTACAGAGCGCAAAGATAATGAGGAGAATTCCGGACATAAAGCCGGCAATTAATAAATTTTCATAGCCATATTGCAACACAATCCCTAATAAAACAGGAACAAACGCACCCGTAGGTCCCGCGATTTGAAACCTACATCCACCTAAAATAGCAATTAGCAAGCCCGCTACAATCGTTGTATAAAGTCCTGTAACAGGCGATATTCCAGAAGCTATCGCAAATCCTAACCCTAAAGGTATAGCTATAATGCCAACAACAATACCCGATAGTATATCTTTCTTCAAATGCTGTAAGGAATAATTTCGAAAAACCTCTAGATTCATAAGTGTACATCAGCCTCCATTTTAAGTAGTGAGGTTACCCATTCGTATTTTCGTCATACAACCTTATTGAGCTTTCTCAAAATAAGGTGGGCTACTCGATTACTTCTATCTTAAAGGAGACAGCTTACAAAAAAATAAAGGAGAAATTAGAAGTTTCTTAGACAGTTATTAAAATTTCCTTAAAAATTCTTACTTTTTATTCTTTTAGTTATTTTTCAGATAAACTGCGTTTCTTACTTATAAATAAAGCAGGATAACTAGACCCTATCGTAACTATAGAGTCTATGTGGTCCGGCTGCACAGATTTTTAAGGTCAAGTAGACGACAGGACTACCTCCATCGGTTTAATTACATTCGAATTTACAGGACGCTCGGTTGCATGAGTCCCGTTAATCACAAATTTGAACACGTTAAAAAAATTGTTTCGCTTAGTGTTGACATACCATAAAACAAGTTATCGGAAACCTAAAGACGAACAGATGAGATACAATACATGAGCTGAACCGCTTATAACACCGCAGTTGATTTCCGTGCAAGGCTTCGCTTTCCGCGGGCGGGCGCTGAGCCTCCTCGTCGCTTGCGCTCCTGCGGGGTCTCATCTGTCCCGCTCTTCCCGCAGGAGTCTTCGCCTTGCTCTTCAATCAACTGCTAGAAAAATCTAAACAGGTGAAACCTACGTTCATCCTAACAAAAAAAACGAACCACCCATCAAACATGTTGATCAAGGGTCCGTTTTTCACTTGAGCTAACATACGTTTGTCCCAGGCTCGTTTTTTTACTAATAAGAGATATAATACCAATTTCTTTGTACCTTTTCTATTTCATCAAACTTCAGACCAAAATCGCCTGATGAAGGTTTACGGTTTTTTGGGTCATAAACAAAGCCTGAGAAATGACCTAAGATTCCAAGGTTTGTAAAGAAAAGTACGGATGTCCCCTTTCCTTTGGTTTCTACTGCGACATCATCTCGACCTCTAGATACGCTCGCATACTCTTTAGGTAAATCAACAAGCGATGAGTTGTCGGGTTCATTGGGTAAAGGAATAAGCCATGGGTAGTTGGCTTATTCGGGTTTCAAGGCGCCACTTTGTATTTTAGCTGCTGGTGGAGTTTAAAGTTTATGTCTAAATTAAGCTGCTCAAACGGAATAAAGAACCACAGCATAACGGTTATCACTTGAATAGCCAAAGGCAGCCACTTTCCACTGCTAAACAGATACATTCCTGTCCACAGCGTTAGAAAGGAATGACAAAGAATAACCATATATACGGACTTACGTATTTCCCTATACGATTATCTAAATCCCATTGAAACAGTGACAATAAAAAAACAAGCAAACTACTACATAACGATAAAAGCAAGGTTAAATGACGCTTCACACATTTCCCTCTTTCTGAAATAATTCTTTTTTAACCTTCACTCTTTATAATTCATTATTTACTTACTATAGTTCTATGAATCCGCTTTAAGAATTCTCTTATTATTCTAGAAAGCCCATTATTGGCATTATAAAAGTACCCAAAAGAATAAGTTTTATAATGCGGAGGAGCAAAGTTAACGACTACATATTGATCACTTCTAGATAAGCCGGCATCTGTTCTAAACGCATAGTCAAATCCTATATTTATTGCCGTATTATTTTCCAACGTATTACGAATGGTATCTACATTATTGGTAGTAAACAAGATATCACATGGCAGTGAGCTAAAACCTTTCATAAATTCCTGAATATATTTGTCGTTATATAAAACAATGGGCTGGTTAATTAACATCTCTTCAGTAATGAGTGTTTGTTTGGCTAATGGCGACTTCTTATTTACTGCAGCTACCATATGACCATCTAATAACTTTTTAAATACCAAGTTCCGATACTTTTTTCTTCTTTTTCTGTATAAGTAATAAACCCTACATCTACCTCCCCATCTAGAACTTTATCTATAATGTACTCGGTGCTATTTTCATAGACAGAAGCCTTTATGTTCGGATATTCTCTTTTAATTTCTGTTATTAAGTGAACGAGGAGCTCCATTGGTCCTGGGTAGGTTGCAATCTTTATTTCACCATTCATGGTATTTGTATACGCTTCTGCTTCATCCATAAATTCTTGAATTTTCAATAAAGCAGAGTTGGCCTTTTCAATTAACCTATGACCTTCTTCAGTTGGAATAGATCCTCTTCTAGAACGATGAAAAATGATTATATTTAGTTCTTTCTCTAAATTTTTTATAGATTGGCTTAGTGCAGGTAACGTAATATGCAGGTTATCAGCTGCTTCTTTTAATGAACCAGTTTTACCTATTTCCACCATATATTTTAATTGTTCAATATTCATAATGCCCTCTTTTTCTTTTAGTTAAGTATTGCTTAACAATCATTAATATTAACTAAATTTACCATAAGTATATCTAGTTGTATACTTATAGGTATAGTAAAAGAAATGACACAAGGAGATGTAGTATATGAAGGCGCTAAGATGGCATAATCAAAAAGATATTCGTCTTGAAGAAATAAATGAACCGGTTGTACAGGCTGGTCAGGTAAAAATGAAAGTTAAATGGTGTGGAATTTGCGGTAGTGATTTACATGAATACTTAGGTGGTCCCATCTTTATTCCAGTTGATAGACCGCACCCTCTCACTAATGAGGTTGCTCCAGTAACGCTTGGACATGAATTCTCAGGTGAAGTAGTAGAAGTTGGAGAAGGTGTCACCCATTATAAAGTTGGTGATCGTGTGGTAGTTGAGCCAATCTTTGCTACACATGGACACCAAGGTGCTTATAACCTAGATGAACAAATGGGATTCTTAGGTTTAGCCGGAGGCGGTGGAGGTCTTAGTGAATATGTTGCAGTAGACGAAGAACTTTTATTCAAACTTCCAGACGATTTATCTTATGAACAAGGTGCTTTAGTAGAACCAGCGGCAGTAGCTCTTTATGCAGTACGTTCAAGTAAAGTGAAAGCAGGAGACAAAGTTGCTGTATTTGGATGTGGACCTATTGGACTTCTTGTCATTGAAGCGTTGAAAGCAGCAGGTGCAACCGATATTTATGCAGTTGAATTATCCCCAGAAAGACAAGCAAAAGCAGAAGAATTAGGAGCAATCATCATTAATCCTGCTGAAGTTGAAGATACGGTAGCCGAAATAGCTAGATTAACTGACGGTGGCGTAGATGTATCATTTGAAGTAACAGGTGTACCTATTGTATTACGTCAAGCAATCCAATCTACAGGAATTGGCGGAGAAACTATTATCGTTAGCATATGGGAAAAAGGAGCAGAAATTCTACCGAATGATATTGTAATTAAAGAACGAACTGTTAAAGGAATCATTGGCTATCGTAACGTGTTCCCAGCAGTATTGTCTCTTATGCAAAAAGGCTACTTCTCAGCCGAAAAGTTAGTAACCAAAAAGATAGCCCTAGACGATGTAATTGAAGAAGGGTTTGAAAGCCTGATTAAAGAAAAAAACCAAGTTAAAATTTTGGTTAAATCGGAACAGCAATAAGAATCATCAAGAATGAGGATTTCTCTAAGCCACTAATAGCAATTAGTGGCTTTTTATTTCTTTAATCGGGTCCAGCCGAGATATGTGTAAAATTCCCCTAACATAGTTTGACAGTTTAGAAGAATTAACAAGTAAACTACATAACGATGTCCATTGATCTAATTACATTTGAATCCATGAGACGCTTGGTTACCTGAATCCCATGGACTACAAAAAGTTGCCTAGTTTAGCGTTGACGTACCAATAGGTTAATTGATGAGGATCACACAGATATAAAATACACATGTCTGCTCTTTTTAAGCACCGTAGTAATACTTTAAAAAGTTTAAGATGGATAACAGGATAATCAAAATAACCAAAACTCCTCCTATTAATATCCTTCTTAATATCCTTCGTCCTTCTTTTGGGGAAGTTTTTTGTTTTTCATGGGCATACAAAACCAGTTCTCGAAAGGCAATGTGCAGTAAAATAACGAAGGCAAAAATACCAATCCTCACAAGAATAAACAGATTATCACATCCATTTCAATAAAAATAAGAGCTAAGGGGCATTCGGCAAATAACTTAGCTATAAAACTTTTTATTGTCTTTGTTCTTTTGATACTCTACAAAAAAGGATACTGGAACTGCTCCAATACATATACCAATCGAAATAAACAGCGCCTGGTTCATCTGAAGACTCGGATTTGTCGCTGCCTTACTATAAATGACAAAACAGACGAAGCTCAAAAAGCCTATAGCTAAAGGAATGAGCGCGTGCCTATACCATTTCATTGTATTAGCCTCCCCTCTTTTTCACCCCACCTAGCTTGATCGTGGCAGCATATGATTTATTTGTCAGCAATTAAGAGATGCACCGAGTAATAGCACAATCCTGTTTAGGTAAAATGACTTCCCGTTATAGCGCTGGCTAAAAGAACGATTACGGCTAGCCCTTTCACCATATAGGTTGGGCTTTCACTCAAAGGTTTCCCCTTGCTTTCACTTATAACAGGGTAAAAATAAAAAAGAGAAAAGAAAACCCATACTCGCTGCCATAATTATGATTTTTTCCAAATTATCACATCTCCTTTTTTCTTACTTTTCCTTCTTTTCTTCTTGCTAAACAAGTTTAGCCAAATAGTGAGCGGCGCCTCTCCAGAATATACGCCCCCTCTTGAAATCATACAAAAATAAAAAAGGCAGGATTTCTCCTGCCTTTTTGCATATGTAATTTCTCTTCACTATGTCAACTCAGCGCTTTTAGCAAGCATAAAAGCAGAGATACTAAACAAAACAATCAATAAAGAAGCGGCATGTAACAGTAAAAAAAGAAATTTTTGGCCGCCTTTAATGAAGAACGAATAAATCATTCCTAGGATTGTTGCTAAGATTAAAAGTGCTGCTGCTATTTTAATTACTATAGCAAAGAAAGCTCCAGCAAATACAATTGACGGAATAAAAGATGCTACAATAATGATATACAAAATCAGTGTAGCAATAAAAGCGGTTTTTGATACGTTTGAAGCCCGTTTAAACAAATTCCCCATATAATCTCCTTTCACATTTTAAAACTGCATCTTTTACTATAATACATGTGCTTAGAGGACACAATTAACTTTTTAAAAGTGCTCATCACTTAAGCTTTATCGCCAATGATATCCTTTATATTTTTGAGATCTTGTTTGCTTAGTTTATCAAATGTTGTGGCTGTTTTTTTGTTTGAATTATTTATTGATAAATAGCCTTGAGGAACGCTTTGTAGTCTTTACTTCAAAATCAATTCATACTAAAATTCTCTCTTTTGGTAGATAGACAGCCCAATAAAGTAAGAAGTAATATACATCACCATTCCAAAGAGGGTATACAAGATAGGAACATGCAAAGAAGAAGCGATCGGTAAGCTTGATGCCACTAATATCTCGACTAAGTACCCAACAGCTCCCTGTAAAGCAATGGCAACGAAAAAGCCACCCATTCCCCCTCCAAGTACAATGCCGTCAGATTTCTCTGCTCCGAATACGTAAAGAAGCGGATAAGCAAGTGCACCAGCAAAAAGTACGATAAATGTACCAAACGAAACGATATTTACTATATCCTCTACTGCACTTTTGGAAATGATCGAATACATAGAAAAAACCGCATAAGATAGGATGGTTCCGCTGACGACAATTAAAAAGTAAAAAACATAGTGACTTTGCACCACATTTTTTCGGCTAATCGGAAGAGTAAGCACGTATTTGTCATAGCCGGTTTTACTTTCTAGTTTGATCACTTCAAGCGCTGGCATTGCCATCAATAAAATAATTAACATCGCTATAATACGGTAAAATGAAGGGTTCGCAAAATAAAAAATGACCGCAGAAATAACTATGGCAAGCGCTGTGTACGTCAAAAAGCTTCGTTGAATGAGGTAGTAGTTCGTTAACAATAGACCTCTCTTTTACGGTTCACTCCTTGTTAAAAGCACGCTTAGTTCTTCCATCGACATCGCTTCAGTTACAGTTCCTTCTGGCAGTTGATGCTTATCGGATACGAGTACACGGAAAGATTTATCATACGTTCTTTTTGCTACTACTATGTCTTCTGGAAGTACGTTCAGCTGTTCTTCATTCATAACGGCAATTGCATACTCCTGAAAAACTTTCTCTTTTTCTTCATTTAATAAAATCTCACCGTTTTTAATCACAACAAGGTGGCTCGTGATTTTTTCGACGTCGCTCATAATGTGCGACGAAAGCAATATTCCGCTGTTGCCATCGCTGACAAATGCTTTTAATTCATCTAATATTTGCTCTCTAGACGAGGGATCCAGTCCTCCTGTTGCTTCATCTAACAGCAATAATTTAGCACGGTGAGACAGCGCTACAGCTAGAGATAATTTCATCGACATGCCGCGTGAAAACATATGTATTTTTTTATCTTCCGGTAACGAAAAAGAATGAATCAATCGGTGAAAATCAGCTTCTTCCCAAGAATTAAATAGCTTCTTAAAAACGTTGTTTAGCTGTTTGATTGTTAAAGAAACCGGCAGATTAATCGCGTCAAACACGACTCCAATATCTTCTTTAATCGTCGCATCTTTATTTAAATTGTCTTCACCAAATATTTCGACAGTACCGCTATCTCTCGAAATCAGTCCTAACACTGCTTTAAACGTCGTAGATTTCCCCGCTCCGTTATCACCAATAAATCCAACAATCGATCCAGGGGGTACACTAAAAGAAACATCTTTTAAAACTTCATTTTGGCCAAACGTTTTTGCCATGTTTCTAACTTCTAAAAGATTTGTCATGTACTCACTTCACTTTCTCTATTAGTAGTTAGGCACAACCCTAGAATCCAACTCATTTAGTTGCTTTGATAACGCACAAAATCACCTTTTATTTACAAAAATGACTATTCACTACCAATTATAGCTAGGAAACTACAAAAAGTCGATGACAGCCTCAAGGTTTGCTGCCCTTTCGTTTGGTTTTTATGACCGTAATATGTATGACAACATCTACCTGTACTATTCTTGACTTACCTTTTTACCCAAATCACAAATAAAAAAAGGATCTCCCATAAAAGATCCTTTTCCTTCACTATAATGGATGACGCTGCTTTTTTTCTTTTTCACTTAATACGTAGTCTGTTATAAAGCCAAGAATAAGTCCAACGGCTACCGGTATTAAACCGCCTTTTGTTTCTATTTGAAAATTTTCCGGTTCATTTACATAAATCCACCGAACTGACAGTAACGAAATATGAAATGTATTGCCGATAAAAAATAAAATTGCTATGGTGCCAATTGTTATGCCGAATGAAAGAATATATTTTTTCACCGTACCCCCTCCTTTCAATAAAAGGCTGCTCCTAGCAGAGCAACCTTTTAATTTATTCATTTTGCTTCAAGCACTGCCTTTTCTTGAAAAACCTTCTTTAATACAAGAGACTGAAAAATCATAA
Organism: Priestia aryabhattai B8W22; assembly: GCF_000956595.1. Lineage (GTDB taxonomy): Bacteria > Bacillota > Bacilli > Bacillales > Bacillaceae_H > Priestia > Priestia aryabhattai. The sequence continues at coordinate 98,282 of NZ_JYOO01000004.1, forward strand.
ACAAACTGCCTGTCATCCAGTATAAAACGAGACCAGACGGTGAAAATATCCCAAATGAAAGCACCATGACAGGCGAAAGAATTTGAGATAACACTGCGTGCGATCGATTCATTCCTGCTACATCCTTTTGCGTGACTCTTGTCTGCAAATACGTAGCTAATGCTGCGGCGATTGGAAGAATAAAATACGGATCCGCATGTCCTAAGTCAAGCCATAAAAAAGATGATGCGCTAATTTCATCTATTCGTCTAATCGCGTAGTACATAATTGAAAAGACCGGAAGCTGGACAAGTAAAGGAAGGCAGCCCATAAGAGGAGTGGCTCCATTTTCTTTAAGCAGTTCCATCATTTCACGCTGATATTGCTGCTGACTCTCAGGATCTTTATCTTTGTACTTATCTTTCAGCTGTTGAAGCTGAGGCTGTATACGTTTATTGCTCAGCTGATTTTTATATTGAAGAACGTTTAAAGGAGCCAGCAACATACGTACGCCAACCGTCACAAGCATAATCGAAAAACCAACACTTTGATGAAGCCACGTATTTCCTATAAACAAAATGAGCAGCGAAAAAGGGTAAATAAAATAGTGATCAAAAAAGTGAGTGTGCGAACTTTGAATCACGTTTGCTGAATCACAGCCGGCAAGTAGACAAATAGAAACGCCAATCAGCAAAATTATTTTTTTATATTTTAACATCTGTATTCCTCCAGTATTTTTTTAGTCAAACGAAAAAAATACTGGCGAATGCGGACCTTCATCATCTTGTTCACCTATTGCTTCTTGTCTGTGAACAGAATGTATAAACTTAAATTTGTAATACACGCAGCATATGAGATTCTGAGCGCATAAAAGATTTACGTTTTGTATAAGATACATGTCTTTTTGCTGCAGACAAACATGCTTATGTATTGTTTGAAATGTAGCTAGTTTAATAGCAGCATGTACAAAAAATGCCGTCATAATCGCAAATGATACATACAGAAAAGCATCCGGTATAAACAATTCCATTTATTCACATCCTTATGGATTATTGTATCATATTTTCCTTAATTTAGGTTAATTAATTTTATGGCGCAGAATCTGCTATCTCAGTAAATATACTCTACAAAGCCGATTTCCTTATAGGAACGTCAAAGAATAAGTTTCTTTTTGTACATATCATCCTACGTTTAATAAAACGACGCATAGAAAATATACAGAAACACATATAATTCTAAAAATTTCTACTTTCACTAGTAAAAAGGATATTATTCCTTTTTATGGTATAATCAAAAAATATCATTCATAGGGAGTGAATTCGTTGGAAACTAACACAAAACTTCAAGTAAACACCAACTCTATTGTTTCTCTAACTCTAGGTATCGTATCTATTTTTATTCCAATCATCGGGTTTATTACAGGTATTATTGGAATTATCTTCTACAAAAAAGCATCAAATCAAATAGCTGCTACCAATCAAAGCGGTAAAGGACTCGCGATTGCTGGGCTGATTTGCAGTATAGTAGGCGTGATTTCTCAGCTGTTCTTTGTATTGGGAATTATTACGTTTATGTTTGCAGGAACGACAGTTGACTATGAATAAAACAGGTCAATTAAAAAATGCAAGAAAATCGGGGTGTAGATAGGATTATTTAAATTTCTATATGAAAGAATAAAAGCTTGATTTTCGACTATCCGAAAATCAAGCTCTTGAAATTCAAGCGTTAACTATGACTCATTGTTATTACCCCTATATCTTTTAATGTAACTTGCAAAGGAGAATAAAAAATTAAACCTATCGTTGAATCCAAAATAAAAGAAATAGTAATTGTTTTACTTACTTTATTACTAGTAATCTCTGTGTTGATTAACTGTTCTAGCTATTTTAATAGTACAGAAATAAAAACGTTCACCTCAAAATGTTATGATAACGGCGGAGAAGCCATAGTAGAAATACATAATTCAATTACCAATGACTATTCTTTTGAATGCAAATAAATGAGTTAAAAAACAGCTGGTCACTTAACAAGCTTACTTAAAAGAGGGCTAACGATTTAGCCCTCTTCTATACGTTAAAATATAGACAAATTAAGTCAATAACAAAGGAGTTTTTTATGAAACATGTCATATTAGGCATCTGCGTATTTGTATATGCCGTACTACTAGACTATCTAAAATATAACTATGGTCTTAACCTTATAGGAAAGGTGCTAATCCTGTCTGTTTTAACTGGTGTTACGTATAAAATTATCGAAAAGATATACGAGAATGGAGCTGCTACACCAAAGGATGAGGAGTAACGTTAAGTCAGCTTACTATTTTAATTGTTTCTGCAGCGTGCTTACTAAAGGTTCTCTAAATGAAAATCTTTTTTAGTATCTCTTATGTATCTGCTATGAAAAAAGATTGCCGATGAAGATAATAAATCCTGTTACTAGAATTAATCCAGCACTAATTACCACCGTTAGAATACTTCTTAGAGCCGATGCCCAATTGTTTATTCCAAAGAACCCTGCAATGCCGACGAAAAATAGAATCATTGCCAAACAAAAATTTATATTAAATAACGCTGGGTGATTAAAAGCGATAAAAAAGAACACGACGCACAGTAACGTACACACAAATGACCAAAAGTTGATAATTCGTTCCATTTCAATTAAACTTCCTTTCCCTTTAAACTCTGCAGATTTGAAATCCTCTTAAATCATTTATTTCAAATCTGTTTTTAAACGCTGCAGGAAAATTTCGCAAACTTCGGTTTGAATAAACTGCTTCTTCAAACTGCACAATAAATATTCTAGTTCAAATTCCTGATAAAAAATTTTAGTCACATACATTTTTAATTCTTCTAGCGTAGGTGGTTCTGACGCATATAGTTTATCTAACGAAAGGTTAAATTGAGAGAACAGCTGATCATTTTGATACCATTCGAAAATTTCTTCACCTTTTATTCGGCAACTAAACACACCTAGTATTTTTAAGAATGCCTTCACTTGATTTTCTTCAAATTCATGATCAATCGCAAACATAAAAAAAGGGTGTTCCTCTGCGTTAATCATGTGCTTCATGAGACTCATTTGATATTTTAATAGCTTTACTTCTTTTACGACATCCAACTTCTTCCCATCTTTCTTTTAAAAATGATACTACTATACTCTGTGAATTTTACCATAATATAGTAGATTTAATAAACCGTTTATAAAAGTATGACTTTGTAATTAATAGAATAATGAGGTATATTATTGTAAATGGGAATAATTTCATAAATTGAAAGTGAGGATATATATGGGCTTATTAATAATTGCTGCTATTATCACTTTATCTGTTATCTTGGACTACTTTATTTTTGACTATGATGATAAACACTGGGGCTGGTTAAAAAAAGCTTCTAAACCAGTTAGAAGAAGTGTTATTGGCTGTTACTTGCTTATGTCGTTTATTATTTATTTTGGTTTGAGTCTTCCGTATATTAAACCTTTTTTATAAATATCAGTCTGCTTAAACTGGTTAGCCTATAACTCTTACCTAAAAGTTACAGGCTAACCCACTCATTTCAACACCACTATAAATTGTTTGTCTTCAAATTTGAACATTTCCCCTAATTCATAGATATACTTCTTTTTGTCTAATTTATAATACTTTCCAAAATATAGCGTTTTCAAGTTAATACTCATATCTAGACTTGAATCTTTTTCTTCCGCTTCATCTCCGTCCAAGCAAGAATATAATTCAATGTAACACCCCTCTATAAGGTGTTCTTCAATATAAGTAAACAACTCTCTTATTGATTTAGAATGTGCATCACAAGATAATTCATAGATATATGGCAAGGTAAATGCATGCTTTATCTCGCTATACCCGTCAGTTAAACGATTGATACGAATACCGTACGCATCTTCTTCTTTTTCATAGATTGTAATTAGCTTATCTTTCTTTTGATTTCGATTAAAAGGAGAAAATTCGGGTAAAGACACCAGCGTTTCTTTTGTGCCAAAACTTCCTGTAGGCAATTCATAGGGAGACCCTATATAGTGATGTATCGTCATATTCGTCACTTCGCTTTCTCTTTGCTTATGTAAAATACTATTACTCTTATTAAGATTACATACAAATACAAGAAAAATATGTATAATAAAATCAGGGAGTGACAACATGAAGAAACTACTGCCTTTTCTATTTTCAGCCGCTCTTTATTTGTATGACTCTTCATACAATCATACTGTTTTTTTACATAAACCGGTTGTTTCTGCGTTTTTATATGCAGCAGCTATTTTAGTCTGTGCACTATTATTTGTAAATGTTAAAAAAGATCGAGCTGTTTAAACAAGGAGATTACTATGAGCTATAAAATTGTATTTTTTGACGTGGATGGAACCCTTACTCATCACGAAAACGGGACTGTTTCCGCTAAAACTCGAGAGATTATAGAAAGTTTAAAGTACAAAGGATTAAAAATCGTAGCCGCTACGGGAAGGCCTTTATCTCTCTGTAAAGAAATTAAAGAATTAGGTATAGATACGTTCATTACCGCAAACGGCGCGTTTACTGTACATAATGAAGAAGTCATTCATAAGCTGTCCATGGATAAGCACGTTGCGCGCGAAGTCTTTGAATACGCAGCCTCGCAAAATCACGGTCTTTCATTTTATACAAAAGAGCTCAGCATGAACGGTGTCAAAGATGATAATATTTTAAAAGCACTAAAGGAAACATTATCGCTCAGTAATTATCCTCAAATGAATGAGCGTATTTATGATGAAGACATTTATTTAATGTGCTTGTATGGGGATGACAGAACCGCCGAGCAGTATGCACAGCGGTTTCCTCAGTTACTATTTAAAAGGTGGCACCCTTATGTCGTAAGTGTGCTTCAAGAAGAGATCACAAAATCGGTAGCTATCCTGAAGGTCTTAGACTATTTTAACATCCATCAATCCGAGGCTATCGCATTCGGAGACGGAGAAAATGACATCGATATGATAGAGTTAGCCGGCCTTGGAATTGCGATGGGCAACGGATCTGATAAGTTAAAAAAATCCGCAGATTTTGTCACGAAGCAATCGGGTGAAGACGGGATTGAGTTTGCCCTTAAAAAATTTAAAGTCCTATAGAAAAAAAGCATGCCTAGATACTTATCTAAGCGTGCTTTTTTCTTTCCATAAATGCTTCAGGATTTAGCTCCTCCGATTGAATGACAATGGCAGTCATACCTTCTTCACTTCCAGAACTGTGCCATTCTCCTTTTCCCCACAGTGCCGCTTCTCCACGTTTAATAGGTATTCGTTTTTGATTCTTTCCTGTTACCCATCCTTCACCTTCGACTACGATAAATAACTGAGGTATAGGCGCTTCGTGATATCCTACTGTTCCTTCTCCTTCTATATACATATAACCGATAGTAGCTGCTTCATTTGTTTGTGCCATTTTTACGTAAGTAGCTAAATGCGACTGATATTTTTCTACTTTTTTGCCTTGTTCTTTGCTGCATGTATAGATTTTCAATGTTCATAACCTCTTTTTGTTTAGTTAAATTCGGGTTCACTCCATGATTACATATTTTGCTTATTTTTCTCTAAACGCTCTTTGACTAGCTTTTTAAACCTATGAGGATCATCTACGCGAATGACGACCTGCTGGTATTTCTTTTTGATTCCCATAAAAAGCGTTGCTTCAATTGGAGACTTTAGTATTAGTAAAAGATCAGGATGAACAGTTTCAAAATCGCGTGCCATAAATTCAATCGTGGTGTTAGGTACTTTTTGTTGGAGGATGTGAGTGTCTTCTATTATTTCTTCAATATCTTTAAAAGAGATTTCCATACGCTTGGCTAAGCCAAAAGAAATGTATAGACGATCATCTTCCACTCGTAAAGGGTTAAGCCTTAATGCTTGAATGTCTCCTATGAAGAAAACAATGCTATAAATATTAAGGATCAGTAAAACGATTGAAAGAGTCATAGACGTATTGTGCAGCAGCCAATGAAGCCCTAATGTTTCAATGACAATTGCGTGAATAATCATAATTTGAAACGTAATAAAACTGGAGCGTTTATACAGAGTAAACGTATTCCCTTCAGTACTCGGCTGCTTCTTCCACGTTCCAAACGCATAGTAAAGCATTAGCATTTCTGAACAAAGTATGTGTATAAAAGCGTGTTTGGGGAACTTTTCGTTTACAGCCCGCGAAAAGGAAAATAAAAGCGGTAAAGAGTTTGATTTGACTCTTTTCAAAATAGGCGGTACGTTTTTAATTAGCATAAACAGCAGTGAAAGTTCAAATAAAATGAGTACTCCTTCTATTCCAACACCTAGCCACATAACCGACTGAAAAGAAGCCAAGTATTCACTCGGAATGATAAAACGCGCAGTAATAAGGCCTGTAGCCATTAATACAATAAAGTACTTTAGACTGAACTTACGCTGCCAAGCTAAAAACAAGAGCGGAGCCACAAGGCTTAAGTCTACAATAGAACCTACTACTACTCCGTTGAGATCAGCAGGCAAAGACTGAAGTCCAAAAGAAGAGTGATACAACACGTAATTTGAACTTATGACTAACAGCAGTAAAAAAAGAGCGACAAAAGAAACTATTTTTTTATGAAGAACCAAACAACCCACCTCACGTTTAGTTGGTGAAAAACAAAAATTCCTGTTACTTCCATTTTACCAATGAAGTTGATTTAAGTCACTTTGTAGCGTGACATTGTGTTATAAAATCATTTTTTTCACCAATTATTTTATACAAATAATTTACAATGTAAAAAGATTTTGACATTTTTGGAACTGATGCTACAATAATAAATGTAAAATACTTTTTACATTTATTAATAAGGAGGAGTAAAATGGATTGGGTTAAAATTGTGTATTCATTCATCCTGTTAGTTTGCGGAATTTTGATTTTTATTTCATCATCTTCGCGAAAAGGTGACGAAAGAAAGAAGTTTATCAGCACGAAGGCTCAATCGTATTCATTTATGATCGTTATTGGTGTACTAATTTTAGATGTTGTAGAGTCCATTTATCGGACTTTTCAAGGGAAAAGTTCTTATAATGGCAATGGCATTTCCCCGCTAGTGTTTCTAACGACGATTTCAGTTGTATATTTAATAACGTTTCTCACGTACAGAAAAAAATCCGGTGATTAAATGAAAGATCACAAGTAAGAAATAAAGAAGTTCAGCTCATCTTTCCTGATGAAACGATAAATATAGCCTTACTTTATAATTAGCTTTTAATACAGCCTCTAGATGACATACGACAGTAAATCAGCTTGTTATAAGTGTTTTTGTTAACAAGGAATAACTAGACCTCCTACTGAGGTTTTTTTTGTGCACTCTTAAAATAAAACATTTCCCGGAACTAAAGTCAGGAAATAATATTATAAAACGTTGAGCCCATTAGCATTTTCTTATTCTCTATTCTTTTTTTAAGTAATTCAATAATTCTATTGTTTTGTTTGACGATCGTTCTTAGCATTGCTTCTAATGAACACAAAGTGATAAAAACGACTATAAATCCTACAGTGGCTATAAATATAAAAGACTTCTCCCCTTTTTAAAACAATTAACCATATACGCCCTACATCTCAAAAAAACTATGTCTTTCCACTTTGCACACTCTAAGCGAAAACGTTTGATACCATTCTTTTTTTCCTTTGTGCTGCGCTGCGCGATGGGCTGAGTTTTCTTTCCACATTCTTATTGATTCTAAGGAATCCCAGTATGAAACGGTAATGCCTAAATCTTGATCTCTGGCACTTTCTATTCCTAAAAAGCCTTTTTGTTTAGATGCAAGCTCCACCATTTTATCTGCCATTATTCCGTAACCCTTCTCGCCTTCTGTTCTTTCAGAAGCAAAAATAACGGCATAATAAGGCGGTTCGGGGGTTTTAGCAATTCCAGGCATCTTAATTTCCTCCTTTAAATAAAGTCTAATTAATAACAAAAAGAGTCTAATGTGAAGACTCTTTTACTCTTGATACGTAGAAGCTACTACTTTATATGTTTTCACTTTCGCTAGTTCTTTATCAGGGATTTGCGATGAAGTAGCGTCAAAAGAAATAGATTTTCCAGGAGTCAGCTGCGCCTCTTCCGATTGAAATGTAGTTCCTATAAACTCATTGTGTTTTCCATATAAGGCTCCACCAACCAGAATATATTCAGTAGATTCTTTGGTATTGTTTGTAGCTGTTCCTTTGATATGTAGGATGTGATTCTCTTTTTCCTGACTCATTGCGTCGCCTTTAATTTTCAAGCTCTGTACATTACTTGCAGGTTTTATCGGATTAATCTTGACCTTTACATTATATGTATCTGGTTCTTTATTAATAATTCCTTCCGCTGAAATGTACCCTTCCTCGCCCGGCTTTAGTACATAGGGAGCAAGATGAACTTCGGGGTCACTTGGAATAATATGCGGATCAAGGACTTTTCCAGTTTTGTTTACATATTTTATTGTTGTATCGTTTACATTAAGCGTTTTGTCACTTTCATTTTTTATAACCGCAGAATAGCTCAGTACGTGATTATGAGTGATCGAATCTGTAAGTGTATAACTTTTTTCTTCTACTATTTTTATTTTTTCATCTTTTGTTTTCTCTTTCTTATGCTGGGCATTGTCCGTTTCCTTGTTGCATCCAGCTAGAATGAACAAGAATGCTAAGAGTATTCCTAGAAGCAGTCTTACTTTCATGATGATTCCTCCATTTAATACTATTTTTTTCACAAATTCCATTATAATACTTTTTTGGATTTATCTAAAGGGAATTTCACACCTAATTAGAATTTACTAAAACTACAATTAGATAAATATTCCATTTATATGATATAGTTTTTATATGCAAGTAATAAATAAATAGAAATGGAGTTTCAACATGAGGCGCATAAGCAAGATAACAAAAGATAACAATAGGAACCATTACAATCGTTTTAGCGCTGGGGTTAATGGGGTGCAGTCACGCACGTTCAAACAATGAAAGCATAGATGAAAACGAAGCAAAAAAAGAGATGGCCATAGAGCTGAAATTCCTGCAAAACGAGTGTGAACGATGCCCCTCAGCATGAGCAGGCAGAAAAAGTGAATGAATTTATGGGAGACTTTTTACGCAAATAAACTAAAGAAAGACTGCAGAATACGGTATACAGCCGCTTTGCAGTCTTTTTTTATGAATGGTAAAAGCCAATGTATCTATTTTTCACATTATTGGTTTATTTTTCAACGTTTTAACAAGTGTATACCGGGTATAACTTTCACTGTACAGATGCAGTCCCCCCAAAGGAACATGTACATTTCTTTCTTACTTACCCTTTTTGGAACTCTCTTTTTTGAGGGTTCTTTTTTTATGCGTTTACTTTTTTCCCATTGGAAAAACAATCTTAAACAATGCCCCTCCCGTCTCCTTATTATCGGCTGTGATGCTTCCTCCATGGTTTTTCACAATGGACTGAGCAATATAAAGGCCTAGCCCCAAGTTTCCGTGGCCGCTTGTTCTTGACGCATCTTCTCGGTAAAACTTTTTAAACAGCTGCTCTTTGTTCGATAGTGTGAACCCAGGACCCGTATCATGTATTTCAAAGATTACTTCGTTGTGATCAATGACGGTATTCCACGCTATCTCCCCTCGTTCAGGCGTGTAGCGAATACAGTTTGTAAGAATATTATCTAACACTTGAGAAATCCGCTGAGGATCTCCGTACAATTGGTTTGATGCTTCTTCTTGACTAATTGAGGCTACAAATGTAATCTCTTTTTTTTGACATAAAAGCTGAAACTCGCCTGCTTTCTCATGAATAAATGAGGATATATTAATAGACTCACGCTTTACGGCAAAGCCCGGATTTTCGATCACAGATACTTCTTGCAGCTGATTTAATAGTTGAATCGAACGCTGTGTATTTGTGTAGATCGTATGTAAATATCGATTCAGCCTCTCCGGGTCTCTTTTGCTTCCTTCTACTAAAATTTCGGTGTGACCGTGAATAATTGTAAGAGGCGTTCGTAAATCATGCGCAATCGCAGCCGTCATATGTTTACGGTCTTCTTCAAGCTGCCACTGTTTAGATAGCGATTGCTTTAATTCTTTTCGCATTTCTTCAAAGGCATGTAAGAGCTGACTTAATTCTTTTGCGTCTTGAGTCAGGGACAGCGAAAAATCTAAATTATTATGCTGAATGTTTTTGGCTGCGGTCATCAGCTCGTTAAAAGGCCGTTCAATTTTTTTACTAAATCGTCTTCCAAACAAATAAGCAAACAAGTAAAAATAAAGAAATGGACTGACTAGCGATACAAATGTTACAAGCGCAACCATCCATTTAATATTAGGATTAGTAGAGGCCATATTTAGTTGATATCTTAGCGCAATCGCTCCGTTTACTTCGTCTTTTGAATTAAAAAGCGGATAAACTTTTATAATGTATTTACCTGAATGGATATTGGTGTTGACCTGAGAATAAAGATCACGTTTATTTTTTATGTATGAAGTGGACATGGACCCATACACGATTTGCCCTTCTTTATTTATAATTTGATAATCCATGCCTTTTAGCGGAATCACCGCTTCTACTTGGTTTTTAGCATCTTTAGAAAGGAGCGCATCTTCTTTTTCTTTGACGAACTGAAGAATATCGGGAATTTGTTTTTCATAATAATTTGCGGGATTCAGTGCTCCAGGCATAAGAAACCAGTTTACTGCAATAACGATTCCCCACGTTAAAAGCGTCGCAAGCAGGCTATACAGCAAAATCAAATGAAAAGATAAAACAAACTGCGCTTTTAACGTCGCCCGGTTCATCCATTTTTTTATTTTACCCATTTGTAGCCAATGCCCCAAACGGTTGAGATATAAGGTGTTTCGTCATATTTTAATAGTTTTGCTCTAATTTTTTTCACATGTTCTGTAATCGTAGATGAATCTCCTTCCGCGTCGTAGCCCCACACTTTTTCGTACAACTGCTCACGTGTAAACACCTGACCTGGATGAAGAGCGAGGAAATGAATGATCTCAAATTCTCTCGAAGTAAACGGAATTACTTCATTGTTATGTAAAATTTGATACCCATTTAAATCAATGGTTAACTCTCCAAAGTGAAGCCTGTTATAGGAATTGCTGCTAATTCTCTGCTCTCGGCGCAGATGGGCGTAAATCCGGGCTTTTAGTTCTTTCATGCTAAAAGGCTTAACTAAATAATCATCTCCACCGACTAATAGTCCTTTTACCCGATCCTGCTCCGTTTGTTTGGCGCTCAAAAAGATAATGGGGCATGATATGCTTTTTCGAATCATTTCACAAAGTGCAAAGCCATCCATGCCTGGCATCATTACATCCAGCACAATTAAATCTGGATTTATTTTTAACTTTTTTAACGCTTGTTGCCCTTCGTAAGCAAACACCACCTCATATCCTTCATCTTGCAGCGCATCTTTCATAAATGAAATAATGTCTTTTTCGTCGTCCACTAGTAAAATTGTTTGATTCATCTCCAGCTCACCCTACCCATTCTTTCTTTTTCCATACGAATAGGTTTATTATAAGACTAATAATCAAAATTGGAAATAATAGGTTTACTAAAAATTCAGAGTTTGACTTACTTAGTTCATGAAAAACAGAATCGGTTACGGAGAAAAAGAAGCTTAGTTTATCTGACACATACACACTTCCAATTAAAGCACCAATAGTTGAGATGTAAGATAAAATAGAATTAGGCATAAGAACGCTCAGGATACTCCCGATACTAATAACCGCTATAAAGATGCAAAAACAAATGCCGTAAAATTTTAGCGAATACATCAACGCCCCTAGAGTCCCTAATGTATGTCCCCCTAAAAACGTCGTTTCATTCACATGAGGCATAGCTATTTTTCCAAGGCACGTCCCCCATACCCACGTAATACACAAAATAAGAAAAACTAGTAAACATTGAACCGCCCACTTTACAAAAAACAGCTTCACACGCTGGTGGGGCCGAATTAGTACCATGCGCAGAGCTCCCGATGTGTACTCACCGTTGAAGCTATCTGCCACAAACATAGGAATGACAATAAACGTAATCACAAAGGATAGGTCTCGGAGAAACAAAGGCGCTGAATTTAAAGAGTCAATTTTCACGTCATGAGCCGCATCAAAAAACGAAATGCCCCCCCTTTGAAAGAAAATGAACCAACTAAAAGCAAGTAACCCTACGTACACGGCCAATACAGCCGCTGTTTTTTTTCGTTTAAACGTTCGCTCTAATTCACTGATAAAAAGTCCTGTCATCATCGCTTCTCTCCTTTTATAAAAATGATTCTTTTTTTCGAATCGCTACATACGTTAAACCGCTAAAAAATAGAATATAAAAACCTAAGATACCCAGATTCCAGCCTACAAACTGCGGTTTTTCTGCCATCATGACTGTAATCCCCTGCCATTGAATCATCGGTACGGAAGTAAAAAACAGCTGTCCAAAAAGCTCTTCACTCATCCACTGCCTAAACCCTGTTAATAAATTCGGATATGAAAAGGAAATCAGTATAAAAGCAACCCCTATTCCAACAGCCGTAGTGGCTGTTTTGCTGATAACAGAGATAAAAAACAGCACACAGCATATCGCAATAGTTGTTAAATAGGCATATCCATAGAATGAAAGATTATATACTAGCGCTTCTTTTATGTTGAAAGCATGACTGTGATAAAACACAAAGTAGCTTTGCGGGTGTTCAAACAGCAAAAAGCCTATCATATAGCTCATACAAAAATACGTAATAAAAAACAGTAAATTAAACAGCAGAAGCACTATGGCTTTTGCGATGATAATTTCTTTAAATGAATAAGAGCGGATCATGACCATTCGCAGCTGTCCTGATCGGTACTCTCCGGTAACAACGAGCGTAATAAAAACTAAGAACATGGCATTAAAAACGGTAAATAACATTTCAGCTAAGCTCAGGACAGGAAAGTTTCCGGCAAACGTATACTGCGGTAAATCGACTGTGAGTGCTCTATTTTGTTTTTTGAGGTAAGAAGAAGCAACTAACAGTACCACAGGCACTAATAGAAAGGTCAGCCACGCCACTTTTCGTTTCCAAAGTCTTTCCCACTCCGCTACTAGCAGCTCCTTCATTGTGACACCAGCTCTACAAACGCATCTTCAAGATTTTTACCGGATGCTAGCTGGTCCAGAGCGCCGTCCCACATTAACTCTCCTTCTCTCATTACAACAATTTGATCACATACTCGCTGTAATTCATCCAGCAAATGACTAGAAATCAGAATCGTTTTGTTATAGTCGCGTTTTAACGTAAAAAGCAGCTCGCGCAGTTCACGTACGCCCATTGGATCTAAGCCGTTGGCCGGCTCATCTAATATTAATAATTCCGGGTCGCCTAAAAGCGCTTGAGCAATTCCGAGCCTTTGCTTCATCCCAAGAGAATACGTTCGAACTTTATCGTTTTCTCTGCCGGTTAATCCCACAATATCAAGCACTTCTTTTACTTTTTGCTGCCTTTCTTGCTTTGTATGAAATGAATGCAGTCGAGCTAAATTTGTCAGGTTTTCTTTTCCCGTCATATAAGGAAAAAAGATGGGCGACTCCACAATTGCACCAACGTTTTGCAACGCTTCTTTTCTTTGCGAAACAATATGTTTATTATTAATAAAAACTTCTCCTCCGGTTGGTTTAATCAACCCCGTCAATAAACGAATTAACGTCGTTTTACCTGCTCCGTTTGGCCCTAGCAGTCCACATATTTCCCCTTCGTTAATTTGAAACGATACTTCTTTTACTAAGTGACGTCGTCTTACTTTTTTTGAAACGCTCTTTACCTCTAAAATAATATTTTTCATCTTAAATCCCCCCTACACGTAGTATAGGAGGGATTTATAAAGAATTTATAAAGTTTATAAAAATTATTGTACAGTTTTTTTAGCTACGATATAGGATACCACTGCAAATAAAAGCAAAAACATGGATAAAAACAAATAGACCGCACCTTTAAAGCCTCTTACTTCTACATAACCAATATAAAAAAGAACAGCCGCAGCCATAAGGGTTAGTATTGAAGGGTTCATTCTAATGACCTTGTTCCATTTCATTTTTCTGAATAGCCAAGTTAACACGAGTATAAGTACACCTGGCAGCAGTGCAATAAGTAAAGAACCGCCTATCATCATCGTCTATCAACCTTTCAAGATATCTGTTATTAAGGAGCAGGTATAGAGAAATATTTAAGCGCTGTGTTTAGTTTAGTTTCTTATTCCCTTTTCCGTAAATCACAACTGTGTAAGAATCACCTTTCACTTTATTTTTCATTTCTTTTGTTTCAAGAAATTCATCGATAATTCCTTTAAGTTCATCGGCAAATTTCTTATTATCTTCGGAAACGCTTAATGAAGTGTAGATAAATAATTGTGGTTCGGGATGAACAGAATAGCCTACCATCTTGACATGATATTTCTCTTTCCCTAATAAGTCTTCACCCACATCCGTAACAATAGTTCCCCATCGATTGTCTTGGTCACGTTTCTTAAGGTTTATTTTCTTTATTTTTATAGAAGCATTCTCTGCTTTATTTTCAGCCAGAACAGCACGAATAATGGTTTTTATTTCTTCCACTCTCTTTTCTGTATTAGGAATTTCCAGCTCTACTGTTGGCGGAGAGCTAAAACTAACGTTAGCTATTAAAAAGTCATAATGATGCTTCTCCAATTCTGTAGAAATATCAGTTTGAATCTTTTCAATTTTTTTCTCTTGTGCATTCGGTTCCGGATAGACATACGGCTCCATTCTTTCGATTTTAAACGTATAGGCATCATATTGCCTTTTGGACAAAATATTGGTTGCAATATCAGTTATGTCTTCTCGTACCTTATTAAAATACTTCTCCGACCCTTCTACCGATACAACTAATTCTTTTTTTCCTCCATAATAGGTCTGTCCGACACTAGCCGTTTTATATCCCTTTTTCTCAAGCTCTTGATACAATACATCGGCTACAGGCTTTTGCTTAAAAATCTGTCCTAAATAAGGGATTTTAGCAGCCACTTGCGCCATTGCTGGAGAAACAAATGCTGAACTAATGAATGCACCGCTCAAAAGAAAAAGGGCTATACCACAATATACAATATTTCTTACAAAGTGATTTTGTTTGATAGAAAATAGATTTCTTTTAGACTTTACAGGTGGTGAAGATTCTAATTGATCAATTGTTTCTAAGAGCCTTTGTTTATGCTTTTGTTTCCTCGTTGATTTCCAAATCAACTCCTCGTTCAATTTTTCTAGAGAATTGTCATCTATATAAGAATTAAACGGTTTCTTCATATACGTATCCATCCTTTACTAACTGCTTTCTTAAAGCAGGAATTGTCCTGAACTGCGCTGATTTTACTTTGCTTTCAGACCAGCCTAAAATGGTGGCTGTATCTTTAACGGAAAAACCTTGAACTTTGCGCAGTAAAATAACTTTACGATGTGAATCTTTGAGTTTTCCTAACGCTTGATAAAGTTCTAGAGAAGTTTCCTTAAGCTCAATCATTTCTTGAGGTAAACGAGCATGATCCTTTTTCGAAAGAAGAAAATCTTTTAAAAGACTAGTAGGCTTTTGTTTTCGAAAATAATCAATCGTTACATTATGGGCAATACGAAATAACCACGTCTTTTCACTGGCGTTTTGCTGAAATAAATCATAGGAAAGATAAGCTTTTACGAATGTTTCATGGGTCAAATCTTCAGCTTGCTGATAATCTTTTACAAGCATCAAAATAAATTTTAATAAGGCGTCACTATGTTCGTCATACCAACGCTCAATCTCTTCTTTTTTCGTATTTTCCAATGTCCTGACCATCCTTTTAACTAGTATTCGTTACTTAGACGTAATTTTTTAAAAAAAGTTGTGGTTTTTATTTACAAAAATAAAAAAGCTCTCCTAATTAAGAAAGCTTTTACTATTGCAATCTATAAAATTTTTAGTTAATCAAAGGCTTACGGTTCAGAAATGCCATTTGCAATTGCTAGTAAAAAAATTAAGCCAGAAAGCAAAACAAAAAAGATGCTGTTTGCGATAATGCTGAACCACACAACGCTCGGCTTTTTCGTTCGGATTCCTAAAACTAGTGCCACAATAAAACCAACGTCTATCGCAAAAAACAGCCATAGGGGAATAGTCAAATCGCCGCTTCTACTTGGAAAAATTGAATTTGATGGGAATATCCGATTCGCAAAAAACACTACAAACGCAGCTGCCAGCAAAATAAGAGTTAATAAAATCGGTTTATTTTCTTTTGATATACTCATTTCAAATACCTCCTAACTAAAGAAAATACTACCATATATTATTAAATAGAAATATACAGATTCCATAGTCTCAACACCAAAAAGAAAAAAGGACATAGATTTTCTCTATGCCCTCTTTTTTATTCATCTGGCACATACTCTAAAATGTCACCTGGCTGACAGTCTAGCACTTCACAAATGGCTTCCAGCGTAGTGAAGCGTATGGCCTTTGCTTTTTCAGTTTTTAAGATAGAAAGATTGCTTTTGGTAATCCCTACTCGATCTGCTAGCTCATTTAAAGATATTTTCCTTTTGGCCATCATGACATCTAAGTTGACTCTAATCATCTCTGACCTCCTATATAGTAAGTTCACTTTCCTGAGCAATTGCAACTGCTTTTTTGAAGAATGCTCCTAAAAGAAGAATAAAAACGGCTGCTATAAACAGAATACCATCTATTGAGTATGAAATAGTAATAGTTCCATGTTTAAGGTTTAACAAAGGAGCTAATTTAGCTGCTATAAAAAATTTAGGAATTCCAGCAGCGAATGATCCTATTAAAAAGATAATACCTGTTGCAAAAATGGCTTTTGTGTTACTTGAAACAAAGATAATTCCTTTAGCTGCATTTTTAAATAATACTTTAAAATTCCAAAGCATTGCAATCGATAAAAAACAAGAAATCAATAAGGCTACAATCCAAATTTGGACTAATTTTGTATCCGGAATTTCGTTCAGCTTAACATCAAACAATCCTTTTCCTAATGATAAATTAAAAGATGAGTTCTGTAAGATTGAGTCGTCAAACTGAAGGTAAATAACCATTATTCCCATAATACCTGCTACAAAAATATTAAACAAAAATAAAGTGTTGACCAGATAAAAAAGAATTCGATAACCATTTGTTCGTTTCATGTAAACATCCTCCATAACTATTGTTAGGATTAATTTACCATGTATATATAAGGAAATCAATGATTTTTTATCGAAAAACAATAAATTTTATGTTTTTTTTGATAAATAATAGTCGTTTTAGATAAAAAGAAAGATGCTATTGTAATGACATATAGACTTAATTTATATAAACAGCAGTCTTAGCCATAGCTTATTCTAAATATTCTTCCGCTAAAGAAGGATTTAAATAACGAGCCATACCGGTTTTCATTTTACGAAACCCTGCTTTTTTATAAAACTCTTCATTTCCTGATGTGGAAACAAGATGAACGCAGGAAATATCCTTAAGCTGAGCCAGCAGGTTTTCTGTAATTTGCTGTCCAATTCCTTTGTTTTGATAGTCCTTATCAATCACAACATCATAAATCGCAGCATTAAACACACCGTCTGAAAGAGCTCTGCCAAACCCTGTTATTTTATTTTCATCATAAGCAATCGCTACTACGCTGCTTGTTTGAAATATTTTTTTGATTTTTTCTTCATCATGGTTCTTCCACCCGACAGAACGGTAAATTTCTTTCATCCTCGACCACTCAACGTTTTCTATAGAATGTGAAAAGGAAATTTTCATAGAATCTACTCCTTTTGTTTTTTTATAAACTATTTCTTTTTTCAAAAGCAAAAGTCCTTGGCAGATCATTACGAGTATGTGTATACGATAAAAAGTATCATGCATGTCAGTAATGATGTATAAACGTTAACTTCTATATTTCATCGCAAAAAAGGTACAAATTATCTGCGATTTGCACCTACAATAACTACGTTCGTTTACTTAATAATCATAACCGGACAGTGTACTCGTTTAGCTACTTTATGACTGACGCTGCCTAGCACCATTTCTTGAAGAGAATTTAAGCCTCGGCTTCCTATTACAACCAGATCAAAGTTGTTTTTATTGGCGTAGGCTACAATGGTTGGCCCCGGGTCGCCGCGTTCTATTTTAAGCTGATGCGCTATCTGCTTCTTTTCAAAGCAGCTCTTTATTTCTTCGAGCGCTTGCTGTCTTTTTTGTTTCAGCTCTCCGTGTAAAATTTCGGTTTTCGCCTTTGATAAGTCAATAACCGAAATAATTTCTACTTTTGATTGCGGTATGAAAGAAGCAACTTGTATCGCATGCTCCGCGGCTCTTTTTGAATGTTCTGATCCATCTACAGCTAACAAGATTTTTTGATACATTCATTGTCCCCCTATCAATGAGCTGATGCTCTTGCATTTGACTTGTTGTAAGTCGCTAATCTTTGAAGTAATTCTTCACTTACATCATTTAAACCTGTCAGCTTCACCTCAGCAGACGTTTGTTCTTTTAGCTTCAGTACAATTTTATCGATAGCCGCTACGGCTGAGTCATCCCAAATATGCGCTTCTGAAAAATCAATCAAAATTTGATCTTGTTTTTCTGTAAACGTAAAAGAATGAACAAAGTCTTCTACAGAGGCAAAGAACAGCTGACCTTTTACCTTATAGACCGTTCGATTTTCCGATTTCTTTGCTGATACGTCTAGCTTTGAAATTTTTGCAGCAAAGAAAACTGCGCTTAAAATAACACCCGCAATAACTCCTTTTGATAAATCATGTGTTGCTACAACCGTAATTACCGTCACAAGCATCACGAGGGTATCTGTTAAAGGGACTTTCGTGAGCGTACGAAGTGAAGACCAGTCAAATGTTCCGATCGATACCATAATCATGACGCCTGCTAGTGCAGCCATTGGAATTTTGACAACCCAGTCCCCTAGCACCAAAATGAGAAACATAAGAAATATCCCTGCTACAAACGTTGATAAACGACCGCGTCCGCCTGATTTTACATTAATAACGGTTTGACCGATCATCGCACAGCCAGCCATGCCGCCAAAGAAACCAACGACGATATTCGCAATTCCTTGCCCTCTGCTTTCCTGGTTTTTATTACTAGACGTATCTGTCATATCGTCCACAATCGATGCCGTCAGCAGCGATTCCGTTAATCCAACAATAGACAGCCCTAGCGCTGTTGGAAAGATGATGGACAATGTTTCCATATTCCATGGAACGTTAGGAATAGAAAAGATCGGCAGTGACTTTGTGATTTCTCCTAAGTCTCCTACTGTACGCAAATTAAATCCTCCGAAAATAGCTACAATTGTCATGACGACAATGGCTACTAATGGAGATGGCACTGCTTTTGTAAAGCGCGGTAACACGTAGATAATGACAAGAGTTAACGCCACAAACACATACGTCATCGTTGAAATTCCTACGAAGTGCGGAACTTGTGCCATAAAAATTAAAATAGCTAGTGCATTCACAAACCCGACCATCACGGACCTCGGAATAAATTTCATAAAGCGAGCAATCTTAAAAATGCCAAACAGAAGTTGAATCACACCCGTTAAAATAGTCGTTGCCCATAAATACTCCATTCCATGTTCTTTTACTAGTGTTACCATCAGCAGGGCCATCGCGCCGGTAGCTGCTGAAATCATCGCAGGACGCCCTCCTACAAAGGCCATCACAACGGCGATACAAAAAGATGCGTGTAATCCTACCATCGGATCTACCCCGGCAATAATGGAAAAAGCAATGGCTTCAGGAATGAGCGCAAGCGCTACGACAATACCTGAAAGGATATCTCCTTTCACGTTGCCAAACCACTCCACTTTTAATTTATTGAACATGATAACAAAAAACACCTTTCTCTCTATAGTCATAAACGTTTACTGTACGCTTTTCTAGATTTTGAACAATAAAAGTAGTAAAATAGAAAATAAACAGCACCTAAATGGAACGTTTATGGTACTTTTAATATATAAAAAAATGAGTGAAAACAGCCCAACATATCCTATCTTCCTCAAAAATTATATTCACGTACATGAAACGTTTCGTTACATTTTTTAACTACGCTCTTATTAAATTGAAGCAATCAGCTCCTTTATTTTTTCCTCATTTAACCCAAACGCTTTTTTCACTTTATTCTCCAAGTCCTGTGTGACTCTTCTTTTTCCAACTTCCACTAATGCAATGAGTGAAAAACTTCAGTTTACTCTTTCAGCGAAATTCCGCTGATTCAAATTGTAGCTTTTTCGAATCTGTTTAATAGTCTCTTTATCCATATTACACCTCGCTTTTCTTTTATAAGTGGCTTCCAACTCTCATAGAAGCCGAGACGTTGTGAACAACTAAAACTCTAGCAGACCTAAACCAAAATGTCTATCATTTTTTGTTCCAAAAACGATCTTTTTTGGAACTATACTTCTTTCTATACTGAAAAGAAATGTTATGAGCGGAAGGAATTTGGTACAATAGGTAAATATAAATAAACAATCCATGCAGGAGATGGTGTAGTGATTATTGGTTATACCCGTCCATATAGCGAAGATGAAAACTTGGACAAACAGTTACAGGCGTTGCAGCCTTTTAATTGCGATAAAATTTATCATGAAAAAACAAATTCCATAAAAAAAAGAGTAGAATTCGATGAGATGGTAGCTTCACTCCAGCCAAGCGATACAGTCGTTGTGTATAAATTTTACTGTATCGCAGACTCCACTCGGCACCTCATTGAATTAATTGAGTATCTTTCAGATAATCATGTTCACTTTGTATCGATCTTGGATGACGTTGATACATCCACCGAACAAGGAAAAGCCTTTTTCAGTACCATTAAACGTATTGGTGAATTTCAACATGACGTCATCAGTGAACGCACAAAAGCCGGTCTTCAAGAAGCAAAATCAAAAGGAAAAAGCGGCGGCCGGCCAAAAAAACCTGACTATAACGTCCACCGAGCGCTTGATATGTACTGGAGTAAAAACTATACGATTGCTCAAATCACAGAAGCTACAGGTATAAGCAAAACGACTTTGTACCGTTACTTAGATAACTAAAGCACATGTGAAAAAGACGTCCTTTCATTCGGTAAAAAGGCCGTCTTTTTTTAGTGGCTATATCACTGAAGATATTTAGGATTCGGTTTAGAATGGTGATTAATTTCTTCAAATATATCTGAAGAAGGTTTAGAAGACACTTTGTTATGTAAATCTTGCGCAGGCGCGCTGGTTTGAGAAAAAGATGACATATATAATTCCATCAACTGTTTAAAGTCACCTACAGTCAAAGGTTTTGCATCTTCTTGAAGTTCGTATCCTAACTGTCCATTTGGTTCAATTGTGGCGGTTTTAACATCTTTTATGTTTGATATGCCTGCATTTCGTAATCTCATTTCTAATTGATCGGCGGTTAAACGTAATTTTTTAAGCTGCTTAGTATCTAATTGACCATTATTTATAACGATTTTAGATTTACCTGTCAGAAATTTTTCAAACCCATTAAACTTTAATTGTAAGTACTCTAAAACTAAAATAGCAAGAACAAAAATTGCTGCCCCGCCAATGGCTTTTAGCATACTTTTCTCAACAATAGGTTGTACAATGATGGTACCTAAGGAAATCATAACGACCGTTTGAGCGAGCGTCATTTGAGCAATCGATTTTCTTCCCGCTATTCTCAACAATAAGATTCCCGTTAAAATCAAGATTACAGATTGCCAGATAAAATTCATAATATCATCCTTTTTATTACAGTCTGCTTTTAGATTAGGCATCTGAAAGCAAATTATTCATGTATCAAAAATTTCGTTTCCACTCCTCATACCCTAATAAAGTTAGAAAACAAAAAGATACCTTACGTAAAGGTATCTTTTTGTTTTGTTATTTTCTTTCTCGGAATCACAGGACTTATACAGATTGATCAATGCAGCGTATTAATCTTGTTTCGATGTCTTCTGCTAGTGTTTGGAGCTCTTCATTATGAAGCATATTAATCATAGCCGTAGGCCTAGGCATGCCAATCTTTGTTTCACTTTCATCTTGATATACAACCATTTTACAAGGGAGAAAGTATCCTACTAAAAGATTTTGCGAAAGAACACGCTGAGCTTCTTTCGGATTACACACTTCTAATACTGTAAACGGTGTATGAAAGTCCTGCCCTTTTTCCTGTAGCTTTGCAGTTAAATCGAAATTCCACAAAACACCGAACCCTTCGCTTTTTAAGTTTTCTTCTAGAGAACTAATCGCTTCTTCTAGGCTTTTCGAGGTTTTTACCGTGTAATCAAACATCCAATCTCCTCCTGTTAAGTTAGAATGAATTCCTTTCTTCTACGAAACTTGAAGTTCATGTTATTCTGCCCCATCCTTAAAGTTTAAATCTATAGAATATCAATGGCAGCAGCTCCAAGTGAAATTACATCGCATGTTTTACCCCTTTTTTAACAAGTACCCAGTTAGCAGGATAGCTCGTACAAAAGCCAATAATCATGGCGATTTGCATCATAAACCAAAAGACCGCGCTGTCTGGTTTGGGTGCCTGTGTAAAAAAGACATAATGTGATAAAGCCATCCAGCCAAACATGCCGATTTCAAAGGCAATAAGCGACCACGTATCTGCTTTTACCGCGTTTTTCAGCTCCTCTTTTGAGCTATTATCTTTCATACTCATGCCGTAGTATTGAAAAGCAATTCCCGCTATATAAGCAAGAATAAATTCCACTACGTAATCTGCAAAAAGTACGCTTCCGGCAATCGTCCATCCTGTTAAAAATACGATTGGTGCGCCAATTAAATCTCCGACCGAGCACCCGCTGCTGCAGTGGGTCGTAGATACAAAAACACTTTGCCAAAAAGGCTTCTTACTATGATGGTGCTCGTGATGATGCCCCTCATGGTTATCATGCATATGATCAGAGGAATGATGAGCATGATCGTGTTTTTTTCTATCTTTACGGCCTAATTTGAAGTAAAACCATATCCCGGCCACAGGAAAATATAGGCCCGTAATAGGCCACACAATGTTCATCACAAACATCATCTGCGGATGCCTAATCACGTCGATTGTAATAACTAAAAATTGAATAATTCCGATTGCAATAGCGATATAAGAAAGTATTTCTAGCCAGCTCATGTGCTACACTCCTTTAAGATTTATCTATCAACCACATACCCTCCACCCCTATATTTAAACGTAAAAAGAGAGACTGCTCATTACTTAATAAGTTTTACAGCACTCTTATGTTTATTATGTTTACTAAACTAAACTATAGTCTAATGTAATAGAGAGAAGAAAAAATAAGGAGGAATTTTACAATGTCTAACGAAAATTATCAAACTGTTATTCAAACGCTGCATGAATGTATGAGTGCCTGCAACCAATGTTTTGATGCTTGCCTAAAGGAAGAAAATGTAGGGATGATGGTGGACTGTATCCGTTTTGACCGAGAATGTGCAGATATCTGCGGATATTTGGAACAAGCTTTAGAAAGAGGAACGCCTTTCGTTGCTGAACTAGCGGGAGTTTGCGCTGAAATTTGCGAAAAATGCGGTAACGAGTGTAAGAAACACGATCATGACCACTGTCAAAAATGTGCAGAGGCCTGCTTGAAATGCGCGGATGAATGTAGAAAATTAGCTGCATAATCTTTGGAATATAAGAAAGCTAGAACCCTTGAAGCGCATTTCAGGCATTAAGGGTTCTTTTTAATGTACTGGAAAAAAGAAGACATCACGTTTCCTAAAGACAGAATCTATAGGCTTTCTAAAAAACGACTAAACTTTTTAAGACTTTGTGAGCGCTGCTTCCCTTTCTTTACTACAAAATCAATATGAACGTCTTCTGGAAGCTCTTGATATTGAATGCTTTTTATATCGCCACGAGAATTTACTACGCTAGCCGGGACTACACTCATTCCAAGTCTATCGCGGACGCCTTGTAAAATAGCTTCTAATGAATCAAATTCCATCATGTTGGCTTTATGTGTATGATATTCTTTTGAAAACGCTAATAGTCTGTTTCTATAAATGCAGTTTACATCACTATTGAGGAGTAGCGTTGGTGGGGCTTTTTCTTCTATATCTTCATCCTTAGGTAAGATAAGCACCATTTTTTCTGCATAGTGATAAACCGTTTCAAACTGAGCCTCGTTATAGGTACCGCTAAGAAAAAGTCCGTCAATTTCCCCGTACGAAAGCATTTCTTGTAAGACTTGCTTTCTGTCTGTTTTTATTTTAACTTCAATATTTTGGTGCTCTTTCAGAAAAGATGAGAATAAAGAAGGAATTTTAATAGCAGAGACGGTCTGCGAGGCGCCAATGATTAAGGATCTTTTAAACTTATTCGGATTAACTTCTGCTTTAGCTTCCTCCATTAACAGTAAAATACGCTGGGCATAGTTAAACAAAGCTTCTCCTTCATCCGTTAACGCAACTCCTCTATTTGTACGTGTCAGTAATTTAGTACCTAACTCTTCCTCTAAATTTTTTATTCGCTGGCTGATATGCGGTTGAACATACCCTAATACTTCCGCAGCTTTTGATAATGATTTTTCTTCTGCCACACATTTAAAAATTCGTAAGTCTTGGCTTTCCAATTTCAATTCCTCCGCTGATATCATTTTAAATGATACCTCTCTTAGTATTACCTATTATATCCTTTTTTCTATCGAAGATATAATAAAAGATGTTGAGAGAAAGGAAGGTTAAGAGAAATGAACGATTTTAAAAATAAAGTATTTATTATTACCGGCGGCGGCACTGGTGTAGGCAAAGCAACAGCTTTAAAGCTGGGCGATAAAGGCGCAAAACTTGTAATAAACTACAGCAACTCAGAAACAGAAGCGAAAAAAGTTGTGGAAGAGATTACTGAAAAAGGAGGCATCGCGTTTGCTTTTAAAGCGAACGTAGCCAACGAGCACGAAGTGAATAAAATGATTCATCAAACCATTACACGATTCGGACGGTTAGATGGATTAGTGAATAATGCTAGTATTACAGCTCAAATCCCGATGAATGACTTAGAGTCTGCAACTGATGACGTATGGGACTCTTTATATGATGTAAACGTAAAAGGCATGTTTCACTGTGTAAAAGCAGCCGTTCCACATATAAAAAAGCAAAAGTCAGGGGCGATTGTTAATGTAGGAAGTGTCGCCGGTACAACTGGAATCGGCTCATCTATTCCCTATGCCGCAACAAAAGCAGCAATTCATACGATGACAAAATCGTTAGCAATTGCACTCGCACCCCATATTCGAGTAAACTGCATCTCTCCTGGTGCAGTCGACACAAGGTGGTGGGCTGGCAACGAAGATAAAATGTATCAGCTTGCAGGCAATCTACATCTTCAGCGCATTTCTTCTCCTGAAGATATCGCAGATGCTATTTTGTTTCAGTTAAAGCAAGAGTCTGTGACGGGCCAAGTGTTTACGATTGATAACGGGCAAACTCTTTAAGCATACGTGAATATTCATAAAAAACAAACCCCGCTACTAGCAAGCAATAGTAGCGGGGTTCTAACAAGGCTACTGATTCAACCTCTATTTCCCCAGTGAAAATCCTTCAAACAGCCGGCCCCCATGTGGTTCTAACACTTTATCCACCAGTTGAATTACTTTATCTTTATTTCCTGTTTTATAAAAGGTATCAAATGCCTCTACAAACTCTTTACTAAAGCGTTCATTATAGTCATTCAAAGACCTAACAATCCATTTAGAATCCCCGATCCAATGACCGTTTGTTCTTAAAACAAATTCGTGCGTTATGTAAGCGATCGTGTTAGCAATAAAAAGTGATTCACCTTTATTTGAAGAACCAATTAAATCATCTAAGGCATCGCTTATAAAATACCTTTTTAATCTAATCGTCTCTTCCGACCATTTTTCAGGGCCTTTTTCAAGTAATTGTGCAGCTTCTTTTTTTATAGACTGCACTACTCCTTTATCCGCTAAAATAATTCCCTCGGAAATCATTCTTGGCAGTGAAGGTCTAGCCCTCTTACAGTCGCTTTTAAAAAAGGCTTGGTATGAAGTCAGATTATGAGCAAAAACTTCAATTGCCCATCCAAATTCAATGAGGGACTCCCTAAAAGAAGAAATAAAACTCTCATCAAAAATAACAAGATCGAGGTCGGACGTGCGCGTAGCTTCTCCTCTCACCACGCTTCCAGCGAGCAATGCGCCTTGACAGTTAGGGTAATGTTTAAAAATGAATTGTGTAGCTGCTTGCAGCGGTTCTAACCTTTTTAGCTCTTTCATCATATTCCTCCAGAAAACAATATATATTATTTTTCTGGTTAGAGCGTGGAAATTCCTTTAAATTAAAAGCTAAGCGTTTGTTTTAATGCCTCAATAGAAGTTCGAACCCCTGCTTCAACTGACATTGTTAAATCTTCCATTTCTAAAGAAACTTCTTCATCATAGCCCATCATCTTAACAACAGAGAAAAACTCTTTCCACCACTGTAAATCTTGACCACAGCCTACGGCCACGTAATTCCAGGCTCTATTTGCTACATCCGTCACTTCTTTTGTTTCCATCACTCCGTTCACTCCTGATAGATGTCTCTCAAGGCGCACGTCTTTTCCATGAACATGATGAATGGCTGCTCCTAGTTCTCTAGCTGACAAAATAGGATCCGCTCCCATCCAGATTAAGTGACTTGGATCTAAATTTAATCCTACAATAGGTCCTACCGCATTACGAAGTTTAAATAACGTTTCAGGGTTATAGACTAGTTGAGAGCTGAAGTTCTCAAGAGCGATTTTTTCGATACCGCAGGCTTCAGCTTTCTTAACGAGCTCTTTCCAGTAGGGGATGGCTACTTCATTCCATTGATAATCTAAAATCTCTTTTAACACTGGTGGCCAGCTTACTGTATACGTAATCCAGTTTGGAATCTTGTCTTCAGGACTTCCAGCTGGTAATCCGCTCATCATAATCACTTTCTTTACACCTAATAATTTTGCCAGTTCAAATGTTTTATCCGTTACTTCCCGATGTTCTCTTCCCAGTTCACCTGGATCTAAAGGATTCCCAGAACAGTTTAACGCACAAAGTTTGATGTTACGCTTTTCTAATGCATGTAAAAATTCACTTCTTTTATCATTACTTTCTATTAATTCATCTAGTCTCAAATGAGGTGCTGGCGACCAACCCCCTGTGGTCATTTCGATCGTATCAATCCCCATCTCTTTTATTACATCTAACATTTCTTCAAAAGGCAAATGTCCTAAACTGTCTGTTACATAAGATAATTTCATCGTCTTCTCCTCCTAAAATACCGTCTGCAGCTTTTAATCTCAACAAGCTAAAAACAGAGATTGTAAACGCTTTTATTTAATTTTAATAAAGTATAGCTGTTATTATATAATCTTGAATCTTAATCGTCTTTGTTTTAAAAAGACTACTTTTTATCTTTTGAGGACATGTTTGAATCCTCATTAATTTTATTTCATAAAAATAGCTCTCCTCTGCTCGGGACACATGTAAGCAAAGAAGAGTTGACTAATCTTTATATGCAGTTGTTTTTAATTTTGTATATAGAGAACGAAAACGTCCTGGTGAGCTGCGCATCGAAGCAGTAAAAACACGTGTAAAGTAGTGAACGTCGGGAAACCCTGTTTCTTGAGCAATATCTCTAATCGACAAATCAGTTGTTTTGAGCAGTATCGCAGCTCTTTGAATTCTTTCATTTTGTACATATTCCGAGTAGCTGACACCTAATTCAGTTTTAAAGAGACGAGACAGATGACGGCTAGATAGATGTAAATGAGTCGCTGTATCCGTAAGTTTAATAGAATTGGCTAGATTATCTTTAATATATAATTTTGCAAGATTAAGGGTTAAAGAAGATGTCTTTTGAACAGCTTTCTGATGATAATTTAAAGGCAAAACAAACGTATTTATGAGCGAAAGAAGAAGAGAATGAGCTAAATTTATCAGTATTTCTTCAAAAAAAGCATCTTCTCCTTTTGCGGCATGATTCAAAAGAGACTTCCAAATGAACGGAGCAGTTCCATCTTCTTTTACATCTGCTACTACTTCAGAACATCGTTTAGCTTCTTCTATTAGTGTGATCCATTTTTCAGTTGATTCTGATTCAATCAGT
Source organism: Priestia aryabhattai B8W22 (assembly GCF_000956595.1). Classification (GTDB taxonomy): domain Bacteria; phylum Bacillota; class Bacilli; order Bacillales; family Bacillaceae_H; genus Priestia; species Priestia aryabhattai. The sequence continues at coordinate 126,375 of NZ_JYOO01000004.1, forward strand.
TCAAAGCCTACATACAAAAGAAAAAGACCCGTATCGCTTTTTATGTGGTGTAATATCCCGGGCCTTGAAAGGAATATTGTATTTTCTTTTACCGGATAGGGACGCCCGTTGTCTATGTAAGTTCCTTGTCCTTCAAGCACGTAACACACCTCAAAGAAAGAATGTTTATGAGGGACATTATCATAGTGCTTGGGCATAACTCCCCAATAATGAACATGAAAAGACATTCCGTTTCCTTGTGTACGATGGACACGTTCATTTAAAGAAATTTTCCCCGCGATAAGATTAGCTGCCACACGCTCCACCTCCTTCTTATCTGAAGGAACCTATAATTTATAAGAAATTTCAGAATTTAAATCCCATTAAAATATGATCATGATTGATGACGATGACCAGCCTTTTTATGTCTGACAGCTTAACTAGTTATCGGAGAAGGTTTTATTTCTTTAATTGTTTTTACGATAAACACAGGGACGGGCAGAAGGCTGAGTTTTCCTAATGAAGTAATGATGCGAATGTACTTCATTTCACCTTCCACATCAATTTCATCTCCGATATTCCAGCATTCCATTGATTTTTGACTAAGAACAGGAATGATTTTCAGCACATCGCCATCAAAGGAGATGTTATCTTTCACCTCTAAAAAAGACAGGTGATCCATTCTTTTATAGTGATGCTTTGGATATGTTCTTTTTTTGAATACTGTTCCCTTAATCCTCACTAAAGTCACCTTCTCTTTTTTATCAGAGTATTCCTTCCGCTTTGCTGTAAACAAGAGAAGACAAAGATGATGGTCTCTCTTGTTTACTTCTCAGCAAAAAACCTCATAGCAAAGCGTTTAAACAGCACTAGTTAATTTTCTTAGCTGGGCCTTCAAGTTGTATAAAATTTTTCACTGTAGATTTACTTCCGCAAGACTCTCTTACGATTAGTTCATCTTTTAATACAAACTTTTTTTGTTCTAACGCTTTTCCGCTCATTAACCCAAGCAATAATTCCATCGCTTTTTTCCCAATTTCATATTTAGGCTGCTCAATCGTTGTAATATGAGGTTCAATGATATCCGACATTTTTGAGTTATCAAACCCTACTACAGCTATATCTTCAGGCACTTTTAAACCGCTGTCTTTTGCGGCTTTTATCGCTCCAATCGCCATTTCATCGTTAAAGACAAATACGGAAGTTGGGCGTTGTTCTAACGATAATAGTCGAATCATTTGATGATAACCGGACTCTAAGCTAAAATCTCCTTCTTGAATAAAAGCGGAATCCACGGGTAGATCGTGACTAATCATCGCTTGGCGGTACCCTTTTAATCGATCACGGCTTAAGATAACATTCATAGGACCAGTGATATGCGCAATTTTGGTATGCCCAAGGCTGATTAAATGCTCCGTTATTTTTCGCGCGCCGCTAATATTATCAATAGATACGGTAGAAATATCTAAGCCATCAATATATTCGCACGCAAGAACCGTAGGGAACTGTCTGGAGACTTGTTCAATTCTGTCTTTATCCATGCGGGCTGTTAGAAGAATCATGCCGTCCGCTTGCTTTTGGAATAATAAATCAACAAACTCTCCTTCTCGCTCAATGTCATTTTCTGTATCTCCTAAAATCACTCGGTAGCCGCTTTTGATGGCCGTATGCTGAATTCCTTTAAGAACTTCAGAAAAAAACGGGTGGGTAATATCAGGAACCACTACTAAAATGGTTTTTGTTTCTTTTTTTCTAAACTGTCTTGCGATGATATGGGGCTGATAATTTAATTCTTCAATGGCTTTTAGAACTTTTTCCTGCGTTTCTTTGCTTACTAGGTGGGGCTGACTAAGAACTCGCGAGACAGTAGCTGGAGCTACATTAGCTAGTTTGGCCACATCACTCATTTTAACTGACATACGTTCACTCACCTTTATCTGTAGTAATTAACATTTTATAATAAAAAGTTCTATCCGTTTTGCATCTATCTTTATTATACATTACTAGCATAATAAAGCCTCTCTTTATCATCATGATGGGGGCCGAATAGAACAATTAAGGCTATTTTAAACTAGCTATGCCCACAAGTTCTGATCTTCTTTCAAGCATAAACCATGAAAAGTGATGCAAAACATATCTTTTTATGCTTCGCATCACTTCAGTAGATCACGTTAAATGTTTAGACCTTCTTTAATCTTTAATCCTTCTGTAATTGACTTTAACGTTACTTCGTTTGACCATTCTGGTCGATCAGGGTAGGCAAATACAGAGTTTGTTACGATGCCGTCAAATTTAATTTCTCTTAATTTGCGATACAGTGCGTCAAAATCAATTTCTCCTTCACCAGGATTTAAATGCTGGTGAATCGTTACCTTTGCATCAGGCGGATTTACAATATAGCGAAGTCCAAACGCTGCTTTATGGTTAAGCGTATCAGCAATCAGAACGTGTGCAAGCAAATCACCTGCTTCATCAATATGCTTTGCTACATCGCCAATGCCATCGTCATAAAAGAAAGCATGAGGAACAGAATAAACTAATTTAATCCAGTCTTTGTCCAGCGCACGAATCATTGCAATAGCTTCTGTGTTTAACTCGATAAAATCATTTGGATGCGATTGGAGGTTAAGCTTAATTCCTTCTTTTTCAAAAATCGGCATCAGCTCTTCCATCGATTTAACAAAAGCAGCTTCACTTTCAACAGGTCGGCTTTTGTCGCCGCTGAATTCACTGTTCATTAAATCTACTCCCAGCTCAGAAGTAATTTCAATTGTACGCTTCCAGTTCCTTACTGCCGCTTCGCGATCCTGCTCATTTGGTGAAGACCACTGCTGCACCGGAAGTACAGAAGAAATTTTCACCCCAGCATCGGCACAGTATCTTTTTAAGTCTTTTATACGCTGTTTATCAACTTTTGGGTATTCATAAAACCAAATAAAATCTTTGCGCGGAGATAACTCTACGTATTCATAACCTAATCTTGCAACTGTATCAATCGTATCTTTTAAACTTGTATTGTCACGATAATGTGACGGATCATATGCTAAACGCACTGTAAAGCTCCCCTTTCTTTTATGCACACTAGACGTGCCCATCCCCTAAGTTTTAATTAAGCTGTTTTGTAAACAAAACGTTTTTACAATTACATTTTGCCTACTGCGGTTAACGTTTTATGGTAGAAATCAGGACGCTCGCCTAACGAAATAGGAACAATATTTCCTGATTTTTTTGCTTCTAAGCAAGCATCTGAAGTAACGGCCGCAACATAACCGTCCCAAGCAGTTGGTCCATTTACTTCGCCTTTAAGCGTTGAATCAATCCAGTCTTGCAGCTCTGTATCGTAAGAGTCAATGAATCGATCTTTCCAATCTACTAAAATCTCAGTAGATTTTTTTGCTTCACTGCGTAACACGACGCTTGAAGGCTCAGGTAAATTAGCGATTCCTGTTTCTCCTACTACTTGACATTGAATATCATAGCCGTACTGACAGTTTACAAAGACCTCGGCATCAATTCGAACGCCTTGCTTTGTTTCAAGCAGCACCATGATTGGATCTTGCAAATGTTCAAGCGCCTTGCTCGTTTTTCTCGGTGCCACGATTTGAACCGATACGTAATCGTCATTTAATAACCAGCGCAAAACGTCAATTTCGTGGATGAACGTATCAACGATTGACATATCGCCTGTATATGTATCAGGTACCGTAGGGTTTCTGTGTGCGCAGTGAACCATTAATGCTTCACCAATTTGTCCGCTTTCAATCACTTTCTTTAAAGCTCGATAACCTGTGTCATAGCGGCGCATATAGCCAACTTGCACCAATGGCTTGCCGTGTGTAATTTCAGCGTCAACGATTCTTTTGCAGCCTTCTGCCGTTGTAGCAAGCGGCTTTTCGCAAAATACAGGCTTTCCAGCTTGAATCGCTCCTAGCACAAACTCTTCGTGCGTCGGTCCCCAAGACGTAACAACCACTGCATCTACATCTTCCGACTTAATCAGCTCATGTCCGTCATCATAAACAACCGCATCTAAGTTTTGATTTTTTACAACAGCTTTTGCTTGTTCTTGGTTTACATCCGTAACCGCAACGATTTTTCCGCCTGATAATGTATTGGTAATTCTTCTAATATGATCTTGTCCGATTGCTCCTGTTCCAATAACCCCAATTTTCAACACCATAATCTATGGCCTCCTTTAATATGTGAACTTTAAAAATAGAAATAGATGCTTGCTAACATACGTTTTATTTTGTTTTAAAAACTTTATATGACGCTTCTTTCTTATCCCATGCCGCTGCAAAAACAGTAGCGGTTAACCCTAAGGCTGCTGCAAAAAAGAAGCCTGCTTTAAGTCCCATCCAAGAATTTAATATTCCTGCAACAAAGGGACCTCCGAATATCCCTAACGCATACAGCGCTTGATAGCCTCCCATCGCCGTAGCTCTTTTTTCTGCATCTATTCTTTCAATAGACATTCCTAGCATAAGAGGAAACACTAATCCTAATGAAAACCCGTTCACGCTTTGAATGATACAAAGCAAAAGTTTATTTTCCGTCATAGGAATCATACAGGTAAAGAATGCAGCCAGAAAAAAAGCGGCCTTTAAGATGCTCCATTTTCCAAAGCGCCAAACAAATAGCTTTTCCATAATAAGAGGAGCAGCTGCATGAGGGATCATAAAGGAAAAGACAATCAAACTCAGCTCGCTCTCTTTAAATCCTGCGCTTAATGCGTACGCAGGAGTAAAACCAAACATGGTCGTGAAAATAAGGCTGTGTGCTAGAATAGACAGCAGTGAAATTTTTAATAGCGACGGCTCTTTTATTACCCTCATTAATTCTTTAAGCTTTATAGGCGATCTCTTTACGTTCTCTTTGGGCTCGTAAATGAAAAAAGAAAGAACAGCGCCTATGACACTCAAAATCGTCCCTATCCAAAACGGAGCGTGCCATCCCCACTCACTTACAATGTAACCGCTTAAACTCATACCCAAAAGCTGAGCCAAAACTACTATAAACGAAATGATATTCATAGCACGAGTCGTTTTTTCACGTTCAAAGTAGCTTGAATATAAAATCGTAAAGGCAACCCACGTTGCCGCTGCCAATCCAGCCAAGCAGCGTGATATAAACACCCCTATTAAGCTATCGGTCAACGAAAATAGCAGGCAGCTTGACATGCTGGCTATCATGCCAAAGATAACAAAAGGTTTTCTCATTTTCACAAAGTCTGAAAAGATCCCGAGCGGAAGGCGACATAATAGCTGCATGAGTCCATAGCTGCTTAACACTAAACCAATAAAGGCATACTTGCCTCCTAGCCCTTCCATATAAGGAGACAAAATAGGTACGTAAATAAACTGCGAGAACCAAAAGATAAATGAAACGGCTGCAAAAAGATACTTATCTTTGACGGTACGTATAGCACTCAACTAATCACTTCCATTTTGTTACTGCGAAAAAAACGACTTTTATTTTTTTATACGATTGTACTACGAGGTACTAGCAAATGTCGCTAGTATCCCATAGTACGATAAGTGAATTCTTAGTAGCGTGCCGTAACCATTTTCTTTCTTGTGTAAAACTCTACGCCGTCTGTGCCGTTGGCATGAAGATCGCCGTAGAAAGAGTCTTTCCAGCCTGAGAATGGGAAGAACGCCATAGGTGCCGGCACCCCTACATTCACTCCTAGCATGCCTGACTCAATATTTTCACGGAACTCACGTACGCTTGCGCCGCTGTCTGTATAGATGCAAGCTCCGTTTGCGAATCGAGAGTTATTGGCAACGTCAATTGCTTCTTCTAACGTTTTTACACGCACGATAGAAAGCACCGGTGCAAAGATTTCGTCTTGCCAGATTTTCATTTCTTGTGTAACGTTATCAAAAATAGTTGGTCCAACAAAATAGCCGTTATCTTTTACCGCATGATCTTCACGGCCGTCACGAACTAAACGAGCTCCTTCTTCTACACCAGATTCAATATAGCTAAGTGTACGTTCTTTATGGTTTTCACGAATCACTGGTCCTAAGAAAACATCTTTTTCTAATCCGTTTCCAATGACGATGTTGTTTGACTCTTGAACAAGTCGTGAAATTAATTCATCTGCCACTCCTTCTTGCACCGTTACGACAGATGCTGCCATGCAGCGTTCACCTGCTGAACCGAAAGCAGCTCCGATAATTTGTTTTGTTGCTACGTTTAAGTCCGCATCGTTTAATACGATTGAGTGGTTTTTAGCACCCGCTAATGCTTGAACACGCTTTAAGTTTTCCGTACCTTTTTTATACACATATTCAGCTACTGGCTGTGAACCTACAAACGAAATGGCTTTCACTAATTTATGTTCAAGAAGGCCATTTACCACATCATGCGCGCCGTTTACAATGTTTAATACGCCTTTTGGCAATCCAGCTTCTTCAAATAATTCTACTAATCTTGCTGCTAAAAGCGGCGTTCGCTCAGACGGCTTTAATACAAATGTATTACCGCAAGCAATCGCCAGAGGGAACATCCAGCAAGGAACCATCATCGGGAAGTTGAACGGCGTAATCCCGCCAATAACACCAATTGGATAACGATACATGCCAGACTCAATGCCAGTTGCAATATCAGGAAGCTGTTTACCCATCATCAACGTAGGAGCACCGGCTGCGAATTCTACGCATTCAATTCCGCGCTGTACTTCTCCGCGCGCTTCATTAAAGCTTTTTCCGTTTTCAAGCGTCACAAGTTTCGCTAACTCGTCCCAGTTATCTACTAATAGCTGCTGATATTTAAATAGAATACGCGCACGTTTTGGCACCGCAGTTTTTGCCCATCCTTTGAAGGCTTCATTCGCAGCTTGTACCGCTTGATCTACATCTGCTTTTGTTGAAAGAGGAACCTCTGCAATGACTTCACCCGTTGCAGGGTTATAAACTGGTTCTGTTAGACTTGTAGATGAATCTACCCATTCGCCGCCAATATAGTTTTTTACTGTTTTTACTGTTGTTTGTGTCATGTTCATTCTCCTCTCAATTTTTGATTACGCTTGCTGCAGAACTTCTTCAGCTGTATCCATAAACTGCTTAATTTCTTCTACAGTTGGCATCGCATCTGAAGAACTGTGTTTTGAAATAACGATGGAAGCAGAAGCACCGCCAAATCTCATCGCTTCAGGAATTGTAAACCCTTGCATTAACCCGTAGATAAAGGCAGATGCGTAGGAGTCGCCAGCTCCAAATGTTTTCAGCACTTTTGTTTTAAAGATGCCGCCTCGATGAGACTGGCCGTCTTTTGTATAAGCAATCGAGCCTTCTCCTCCGTGCTTGATTACAACAATCTTAGCATGATGGAAAAACCATCGTTCAGCTGTAACTTGATCATTTGATTCTTCATAATTTAAAAGCTTTTCCATCATATCGAATTCTTCTCGCGTACCGATAATCACGTCTGATTTTTCTGCCGCTAAATTATAGTAGACGGCAGTCTCAGCTTCTGATTCCCACGTATACGGGCGATAGTCAACGTCAAAGAATACAACTACGCTATGTTTTCTCGCATATTCAAGAGCAAGAAACACGGCTTCTCTTGAAGGACTTTTAGCAAGAGCTGTTCCAGAGATAAGCAGCGCTTTTGATTGCTTAATATACTCTTCAGAAACTTCTGTTGGATGGAGCTTTAAGTCTGCCACATTATCACGGTACATCAGGATGCTGCACTCTTCAGGACTTTTAATTTCAGTAAAGGCCAGTCCCGTTACGGCTCCTGTTTGATCAACTACAATGCCTTCTGTGTTAATGTTATTTTGGTTTAAATATCTGGTGCTGAAGCGGCCCATTTGATCGTTTGACACTTTTCCAATAAAGCCTGTCTTCATTCCAAGCCTAGAAAGACCAATAGCGATGTTAGCAGGAGATCCTCCTACGTATTTTGTAAACGTCATCGTTTCTTCCATCGGGCGATTAAATTCATTTGCATTTAAGTCGATGCAAAGCCTTCCTACTGCAAGAAGGTCAAATCGCTTTTGTGAATCAAATGTTAAATAACTCATGCTCACGTCGTCTCCTTACTTTAATGCTAATTTTTCTTCCATAATCCATTCATGATCTTTGCTATTATTAAATTTCCATGTTCGAACAGGACCAGCCATGACGTTTAAATAATAAACTTCATAACCTGGAGGCGCAGATACCGGGTGATAGCCTTTAGGAACTAAGACTGCATCTCCATCTTTAATGACCATTGTTTCATCTAGAGATTGATCGTCCGTATATACTCGTTGAATTGCAAATCCATGTCCTGGGTTGACTTTATGGTAATACGTTTCTTCTAAATACGATTCATGCGGCAAGTTGTCTTGATCGTGCTTATGAGGAGGATAGCTTGACCAGTTTCCTTCCGGCGTAAACACTTCCACTACCAGCAGACTATCAGCCGGCTTTTGTTCTGGAAGAATGTTATGGACTTGTCTCGCGATATTTCCTGCTCCGCGATGCTCTACGCCCACATCCTGCGGTGCAATTAAACGAGCAGGGTATGTACCTTTTCCAGGCGCTGCGCATACCGCAATTTCCAAGTCGGTTACAGCTTCTACTTCATAGTGATCATCATTCGATACATATACGGAGTACGGAGGAATTTTTTCAAAGATATTCATTCGCTGTCCGATGTTTTCCCATTTTTCTTCTTTCGTAGAAACGTTGGACTTACCGGTCAAGATTACAATACAAACCTCTTGATTTTCCGTGTTCTTTTTAAGTGTTTGACCTTTTTTTAATGAGTAAACGTCAAAGCCAATGTACTTCCATCCCGCAGATTTCGGCGTGATGCTTAGTACGTTACCATCGCTGTCAGCTGTTTTTGTCGGTACGATTAAATCAGCCATTACTGTCCACACCTTTCTATTTCTTATTTTTTACCACGTTTATGCTAAGGACATTCTTTAATCAAGCAAACTGTATATTCTAGCTTTTTAAAAGATTAATATTTTCTTGCTTTTTGCAACTGGCTTTCTTTGCCTTCAAACGCCGTTTGAACATCTGAGCTTTCAGATACGGATGCTACTCCTACATGCCACCAAGAATCGTAGCCGTCCGTCATTGTTTTTGGAAGAACTTTAATGTCAATCAATGTACTAACACTTTGTTTTTTTGAATCTTCAACGGCATATTCAAGCTCTTCCATTGTATACACTTCGTATGTTTTGGCGCCGTACGCAGCTGCAGATTGAGCAAAGTTGATGCGCATAATATCTCCATCAAGCTGCCCCGTCCTCGGGTTACGAACGCGGAACTCTGTGCCAAAGCTTTCAATTCCATTATCCATCTGCAAGTTGTTGATGCAGCCAAAGCCGGAATTATCAAAAAGAACAATATTTATTTTAACTCCTTCTTGAATGCTCGTTACCAGCTCACTATGAAGCATTAAGTAGCTTCCGTCTCCTACCATCGCATACACTTCTTTATCGGGCTCAGCCATCTTAGCCCCCAAGGCAGACGCAATTTCATAGCCCATACATGAATATCCGTATTCAAGGTGATACGTATTACGTTCATTTGAGATCCACATGCGCTGAAGGTCACCCGGAAGGCTTCCTGCTGCACATGTAATAATAGAATCAGGTGCAATTAGTTCGTTTACTTTACCTAGCACAGTCGTTTGGACAAGTTCGGTGCTTAGGCTATCTTTATACTCCGACAGGCTTTGATCAAAATGCCCTTTAATTTCCGGAATAAATTCTTCGCCTGTGTATGCAATATTTTTTAAACGAGTCAGCTCTTGATTCCACTCTGATTTGGCTTCTTCAATTTCAGTTTCATAGCCTGATTTATAGCCTTCTAATGCAGCCGAAAGAGCTTCAAGACCCACTTTGGCATCCGCGACAATTTTAGTAGCCTCCAATTTTGATGCGTGAAATTCAGAAATATTAATAGTTAATACATCCGTCTCAGCGTAAAACAGCTTTGAAGAAGTTGTAAAATCTGTAAAACGTGTACCAACGCCAATAATTAAATCCGCTGATTGCGCTATTTTGTTAGCAGCGCTGTTACCCGTTACGCCAACTCCTCCTAGATTTAAAGGATGATTGCTTTCAAGCCCGCTTTTTCCAGCTTGTGTTTCACTAAATGGAATATGAAACTTTTCAGCAAATGCAGCAAATGCATCCGCAGCCTCTGAATAACGAACGCCGCCGCCAAAAATAAGAAGAGGCTTTTTCTTTGATTTAATCAGCTTCACTGCATTTCTGATACTTTCTTGCGAAGGCTCGCGGCGTTCAATAAGATGGGTACGCTCGCGGAAGAAGCTTTCTGGAAAATCCCACGCTTCTCCTTGTACATCCTGCGGCAGCGCGATTGTAACGGCTCCTGTATCTGCCGGATCTGTTAATACACGCATCGCATTGATCATAGCCGACATCAGCTGTTCTGGACGACTAACTCGATCCCAGTACTTGCTGACGGACCGGAAAGCATCATTTGTAGAAAGAGATAAATCGTGCGTTTGTTCAATTTGTTGAAGTACCGGGTCCGGCTGGCGTGTTGCAAACACATCGCTTGGCAAAAGCAGCACCGGAATATTGTTTGCAGTAGCTGTCGCAGCCGATGTAACCATATTCGCTGAACCTGGGCCAACGGAAGAAGAGCAGGCCATGATTTGCTTTCGATGTTTTTGTTTTGCAAAAGCTACTGCAGCATGAGCCATCCCCTGCTCGTTTCTGCCTTGATACACTTCAAGCTCGCCTGGGTTTTCCTGCAGCGCTTGCCCGATCCCCACCACATTTCCATGTCCAAAAATGGTGAATACTCCTTTGATGAAACGCTCTTTTTTCCCATCAAACTCTACATATTGCTGATTTAGAAATTTTACTAAAGCTTGACTAGTTGTTAACCTTATCGTTTTCATATACCTTCCTACCTTATCTTCTGAAATTAATCACCATCAGATTGATTTTTCTACCCTTTTTTCACATTTTTAAATGAAATCGATTTCATTTGGTGTGATAAATGAGGTTCTATCCTTTTACTTCCTAGCTCTTTCCTTTGTTTCAGCTGCTATTTAGCGATGAGACAAATACTTTCAGCCCCTGCACTTTTTAACGCTTAAAGATGGAGAAAAGCTCGAAAATTCATCATAAATTCCACTTTCAAATGAAATCGATTTCATTTGGTGTTAAAAAAATATTTTTCAAACTCCATCCTTAACTTTCCCATCATTTTTCCATACTCTGTCTTACCTGTAAAACCAATTTTATTATACATGTAGCTTCGTTTAATGAAATCGATTTCATCTGATTTTAAAAGCGCTTTCTTATCTATGAACCTAGTTTATAATATTCAGTTTACTTTGTAAACACTTTTTTAAAAATTTTGTTAGTTTATCTTTTTGTTTACTGTAATCGCTTTCTAGAGGAGCGATTACAGTAAACAAAAAAGAAAAGGCATACTTCTTTAGTATGCCTACGGGCTCTAAGTCTAAGCATATGTATAATCACTCAAAAACATTTATTCTTCCGCAAGGACAAATGTAATCTCATTTTCTTTTGCATAGTGCTGATAGCTGACGTCCACTTTATCTGTAATTAAATAATCCACTTCATGCAACTGACAATACGTAATCATTGCATACTTATCAAATTTTGTATGATCTGCTAATAAAAACACTTTTGTACTTCTTTTTATGACCGTTTCTTTGATTTCACTTTCAACGGGCGATGAATTCGTAACGCCATTTGATATGGAAATACCCGTAGAAGCCATAAATACTTTATCAAAGTTGTAATTCTTTACAGGATTGGCATGGTTAAAGCTTGAAAATGATTGAGTTTCACGCTCAAGATAGCCGCCTGTAGAAATTACTTTTAACGCATCAAAAGGCAAGGCTTTTACTATAACATCCAAACTATTTGTAACAATCGTTATCGATTTGTCTTTTAGAAATTCAATCATTTCTAACGTGGTGGTTCCTGAATCAATAAAGATCACGTCTCCGTCTTCTACGTACTGAGCTGCCGTTTTGGCAATCAAACGCTTTTGAAACTGATTTCTTGTTTGTCTTTCATTAAATGATTCAAGCTTCACATGATTAACGGCTACTCCGCCATATACTTTTTTAATATGCCCTTCATCCACTAACTTTTGAACGTCGCGTCGAATCGTGTTTTTGGAGACTTCAAACACCGAAACCAAATCATCTAATGAAACAGATTCATGTTCAAAAACATACTCTTGAATTTGTTGAATTCGCTTCGTTTTTAACATTTCTACCTCCCCCGTTTATCTTTCTTTTCGCTTTTTTGTTACTTACTATTATAACCTTTACAAAAGGCGTTTTCTAGAAGAGTAGCTGTTAAAACAAAGAGAGATTGAGACATAACTCCATCATTTCCAGTTAAAGACAAATAAGTTAGATACATAAGCTAGTAGGGATCGCTTGTTACACCGCTGATGATTTCCGTGCAAGGCTTCGCTTTCCGCGTGCGGCCGCTGAGCCTCTTCGCCTTGCCCTCCAATCATCAGCTAGAAGCAACTCAATCGATTAAAACCCTATCAAAGAAAAAATCCGAACGAGCTGGATTTTCTATCAAGAATCTCCATTCATCGTTCGGATCTTGCTTCAACTGTAATGCTTTTATTCCAGCCTCTTTTTTATTAAGCTTTATGACTTGTATGAAACTCTCTCATTTTCTCTTTTACAGTCGCCATTACCGCTTTTTTTCCCGGTGTAAGAATGGTTCGGGGATCATACACGTCACTGTCCCTTTCCAACGTGTGACGAACCGCACGCGTCCAGGCCTGAAGGCACTCGGTGTTCACATTAATTTTCGCGTGTCCAAAAGCTATTGCTTTTTGAATTTGATAGTTTGGTATACCGGAACCGCCGTGTAAAACCAGCGGTACATCTGTTAAGTCAGCTATTTCCTTCATTTCATCAAAGCCCAGCTGCGGTTCACCTTGGTACTGTCCGTGAACTGATCCTAAAGCGGCCGCCAAAGCATCGACTCCCGTTTCTTTTACAAGACGCAGACATTCACCAGGATCAGCGTACACGATGTTGCCAACAAGTCCGTCTTCCATCCCTCCGACTGTTCCGACTTCAGCTTCAACTGAGACATATTGAGCACCAGCATAGTCTACTACTTGCTTAGTCATGACAATATTTTCATCAATCGGGTAATGAGAACCGTCAAACATGACCGAGCTAAATCCAGCGTCGATAGCTTTTTTACACCTTTCTACACTCATACCGTGATCTAAGTGAAGCGCGACAGGAACAGTAATATTCATTTCCTCTAACAAACCTTCGATCATGCCTACAATGGTTTTAAATCCGCCTAAATAGTCCACAAGCCTGTCTGAAACAGCTGCAATGACAGGCGCTTTTTCCTCTTCGGCAGCTTGTAAAATAGCCTGTGCCCACTGCAGGCTGTTAATATTATACTGACCAACCGCATAGTTTCCTTTTTTAGCGGCATGAAGCATATCTTTCATTGATACTAGTTTTGAAGATACTAACGTCACTGACTGACACTCCTTATTATGAATATGATTTTGTTGTTTGAAAACTGTAGTATTCCGAGATAGCCTTAACGGTTGTCGCTTTAGCTGTCTTAATTGCTTCTTCCGCGTTTAATTGATAATATTCAGGTCGGAATAGCTCTACAGATACCGCGTCATTATAGCCTTTTTCTTTTAGTGTTGAGAAAATAGCATCTAAATCGATTGCTCCTAGACCTGGCCATACTCGGTCTTCGTCTGTTAAGAAGCCAATAGGAAAATCCTCCGTGTCATCAATATGAACGATAAATATTTTAGAAATATCCGCTTGTTTTAAGTCTTCTAGTTTTGATCCCATGGCATGGAAGTGGAAGCAGTCAAGTACTAATCCTACGTTATCGCGGTTTACAGTTTGCACAATGTCATACGCTTGACCAAACGTATTAACCGTACACTGAGGATGACCTACAAACTCAACGGCGATTTTAACTCCGTAAGGTTCAGCCAATTCCGATAATTCATTCAGCACTTGTACGCAGCTATTTTTAATCTCTGCTTTTACGATTTTTTGTTCTGTTACTAAAGGAACGGCTACGATATAGGGAACGCCTATCTTTTGAGCGGTTTCTAGCATACTCTTAAACTCTTCTATCACTTCCTGGTACTCTTTTTCACTGCGGTTATTAAAGAAAACTAAAGCGTTCAGCGCTAGTGGTTTAATATGATTTGTATTAAAAAACTGCGCTAAATCATCCATTGAGTGACTTTCTAAATACTCAGGGAGTTTATCCATTGTGCGAATTTCGATATAATCATATCCGTGCTTGTTGCAATATTCAAGGTCCTTTACAAGATTTGAATTTTCTAATGTTGTTGCTTCGTTAAAACATAGTTTCATAATGATTCTCTCCATTCTTTACTTAAATAATTTTATTGTCATTCATGACGTCAGCGTCTTCATTATCATAGCTACGGAACCTTTGTTCCAGTTCTTCAAGTGTAAGCCCTTTTGTTTCCGGCAAAAACTTTTTAACAAATAAAATCGCTCCGATGCCGAGTACAACAAAGACAAAAAACGTAGTGGATAAGCCAATGCTGGCCAATAAAACAGGAAACGTTAAACCTACAAGGAAGTTAATTCCCCACAGACAAAATACGGTAACCCCCATCCCTAAGCCTCTTAATCGTAAAGGGAAAATTTCTGAAAGCATTAGCCACGTTACCGGAGATATAGCTCCTTGCTGAAACGCGAGAAACGTAATCGTTAGTGCTAATACGATATATGGAAGTGCCGCGGACCCTTCAAATACAAGAGAAAATATACCAATCAGCAGCAGGGCAGTAGTCGTTCCTACTAATCCTGTTATAAGCATTGGTCTGCGTCCAACTTTACCTAGCAGCCAAATTCCTACAAACGTGGCTAAAACGGAGATGACTCCATTTCCGATATTTCCAATAAGAGCAGCTTCTGTTTGAAAACCTGCGTCTTTTAAAATTTCAGTGCCGTAATACATAATGGAGTTTACGCCGGTAATCTGCTGTACAACAGCAATTCCAATACCAAGGAAAACGACTCTTCGAACCCACGGAGTTGTTAGATCTTTAAATGTTGCTTTTTCCATTTTTGCTTCTTGTTCGTAAGCGCTCTCAATCTCTTGCAACTCTGATTTGGCTCTTTTACTTTCCCGTATCTTTTGAAGAACCGTTAGCGCTTCGTTATTTTTCCCTTTTGACACAAGCCAGCGCGGACTTTCTGGTACTCTAAGCATGCCAAAGAATAAAAAGACAGCTGGAATGGCAGCGATTGGCAGCATATATCGCCAAACGTGAGGGTTTTCTCCTAGCATATTTCCTATAATCGCGTTAAACGTAAAGGCAAGAAGTTGACCAGTAACAATCATAAGTTCATTTTGAGTTACCATTTTCCCCCGGCTTTCAGCTGGTGACATTTCTGCTAAATATGTCGGTACGGTAACAGATGCTCCCCCTACAGCAAGTCCTAATAGAAAACGGCAAAGAATCATAACGGCTGCGTTTGGCGAAATTGTACATCCAATTGTGGAAACAAAAAATAGAATGGCAAGATACAGAATCGTTTTACGACGCCCGTTATAATCTGCTAGCCTGCCGCCTACTACCGCACCAAACGCAGCACCAAATAACAGAGCGCTCGTTACAAGACCTTGAGTAAAAGAGTTGAGATTCAATTGATCAGATTCAGACATATAAGGCAGGGCCCCGTTAATAACTCCTGTATCATATCCAAAAAGCAGTCCACCAAACGTAGAAACTAAAATGATCGTACGTAAAAATGAATGTTGATTTCCCTGTTTACCCATGCTAATTCCCCCGTCTTATTTTAAGAATGAATAACTAACTTTTCGTTAATGTACTTTCGGGCCATTAAAGCATATTCCAATGGATGTGCAATAGAAGGATCCTGTTCCGCCTCCACTACAATCCATCCTTTGTAATTGTAATCAACTAACGCTTTATACACGTTTGTAAAATCTACACACCCATCACCCGGCACGGTAAACATACCGGCTAGAAACGACTGTAAAAATGACTTTCCTTCTTTTTTGCACTGCTCCAGCACTTTTCTTCTTGCATCTTTAAAGTGAACGTGTTTTATACGATCTATATGTTTATGTAATAGCTCCATATAGTCTCCGTCAGAAACATAAATATGTCCCGTATCATATAAAAGATGAACATGATTTGCGTCCGTTCCTTCCATTAACCGATCAATTTCAGCTAATGTTTGTACACCTGTTCCCATATGGTGATGATAGACAAGACGTAAACCGTATTCTGCTGCGATTTTTCCCAACTCATTTAATCCTGCACATAAAGCTTCCCATTCTTGATCACTGAAATAAGGTTTTTCAGCGAAAACATTTCTTTCAATCCCTTGAACACTGTAAGTTTGCTCAGATACGACCGCCACATCAGCATGAACTTCCTGCAGATACTGACAATGTTTGTGAAATAAATTTGACGTCTCCTCTATCCCATCACGAATGATAAAACTGCTAAACCATTGACCTGCAATTCTTAAATTTCGCAGCTCAAGCTCTTTGTTTAATATGCTCGGTTCAGGAAAAAAACCTCCCACTTCCGTTCCTTGAAAGCCCGCTACGACGATATCGCTTAACAGATGCTGCAATGTGTTTTCTGCACCAATTTCAGGAATATCATCATTTCTCCACCCGATTGGAGCAATTCCCCACAGAATATTTTCGTTTCCCATTTTGATTCCTCTTTTCCCCTTATTGTGTAATGCTGCCTCACTAGCAACAGATAGTGATAAAACTTACCAATCTTATAACTTTACAAATGAAATCGATTTCATTTGTAAATAAAAAAACTCCTTTGTTATGTGTTGGTTAAATATTGGTTAAGTTTGAATTAATATTAATATTAAAAACGCTTTCAGTCAATAATAAAATTTCAGAATTTTTTATACACTGCAACTGCCTAAAAGCTTGTTCCTTCTAAAAATGCTAGTTATAAAAGATATCATATCCATTTATGTAACCACACAAAAAGCTTTATCTACTGTTACTTCAACAATAGACAAAGCTTTTATGAACAAAGATATATTTCTTATTTTAATAGTATGATTATTTAGTATGAATTTATGGAATAGATTTATAAAAAATAACCTGCATCTTTTTAGAATCAGTTTCCTTTTACTTTTATAATTGCTTCTCCGTAGCTTGTCATTGACGTTTTAAATTCAGTTATGAACTTCTCTACTTTTGAAATAGATTTTTTCATTTTATCGTCCCCTTTGGCTCTTATATAGCTCTATTATCAACAATTGTCTGCTGTTTGACAAAGTCAGTGGAAACGGAAACATTCCGCATGAAAACGTACACATATCTGTTAAAAGAGGCACATCTTCTCATTTGCTTAGTATTTCATCATTTTTCTTTCTTTTTTAGGGTCTCTTCTTACGTGTTTTGCTCATCTAACAAAAAGATTTACGAGAACTCTCCTTTAAAATCGGCCTTACACTTCGTTCACATTCCCTCGTACTAACAACAGAATCACTATGTGCATTAACAGTAGGCTTATCCTTTCTTCCCTTTCCACTTTTTATCCAAATTACCTCTTGCCTTAAAGTTAACTTTAACGTTTAAGCTAGTTTTATAGTTTTTAAACTACAAAAAAGGGGAAACACTATGCTAATTAAAAGAATGACGGTGCAGCTTTCCGGTGAACTTCTAGCGAGACATACAGCTTTGTTTGTACGCCAAGCGTGTTCGTTTCAAAGTGATATTTTTCTTGCGAAAGACGGAAAATGTGTAAGTGGAAAAAGCATCATGAAGGTAATGGCTTTGGCTGTTAAGAAAGGAGATGAAATAACACTGCTGACAAATGGAGTTGATGAACAAGCTGCCGCTTGCACCCTTGAAGAATTTCTTTTAACTAAACAAAGATAGAAAGCTGCCATGCTATTCCTTCCTTTCCTTTTTTCATAAAGTCATAGAAAGAAACTTTTTTCAAAAAGGCCTTGCTTTAAAGTCGACTTTAACGTTTAAGCTAGTATTGTAGTTTTTAAATACATCAAGCGTAGTCAGTGAATGCAAGTGTATTAGCAACTGGTTATGTTTAATATGAAAGGATTGTGTTTTTACTTATGTGTAATTATCATCAACATACAACAACATCACGTGTTTTAAGTGCGCCGCACGCAAAGGCAAAATTCGAGAACACGACAATTGAACGCAGAGAACTGCGAGCAGACGACGTTTTAATTGATATTAAATTTAGCGGTATTTGCCACTCTGATATTCATAGTGCATTTGATGAGTGGGGCGGCGGGATGTTCCCGATGGTTCCTGGTCACGAAATCGCAGGAGTAGTTGAAGCGGTTGGCGAAAACGTAACAAAATACAAGGTTGGCGATCGCGTAGGCGTTGGATGTTTCGTTGATTCTTGCGGAGAGTGCGAGTACTGTATGAACGGGGACGAGCAATACTGTACAAAAGGCGTCGTTCAAACGTATAATTCATTAGATTACGATGGAAACCGTACATACGGCGGCTACAGCCAAAAAATCGTCGTAAAAGAAGGATTCGTTGTTCGTATTCCTGATAATTTAAGTATGGATGCAGCAAGTCCTCTTCTATGTGCCGGGATTACAACATTTTCTCCGTTAAAGCACTGGAATGCTGGTCCTGGCAAAAAAGTGGCGATCGTGGGAATGGGCGGTCTTGGACATGTAGCGATTCAATTTGCACACGCAATGGGTGCTGAAGTGACGGTATTGAGCCGTTCTAACAATAAAAAAGAAGAAGCGCTAAGCTTTGGCGCAGATCATTATTTTGCAACAAGTGATGAAGCGACGTTTACTGAATTAGCGGGTCGCTTTGATCTTATCTTAAACACGGTATCGGCTAATCTGAACGTGGATCAATACTTATCATTACTTCGCGTAGATGGAACGCTTGTTAACGTTGGCGCACCGGCTAACCCAGATCAGTACAGCGTATTCTCACTTATCACGGGACGTCGCAGCATTGCTGGTTCACTTGTAGGCGGCATTCGTGAAACACAAGAAATGCTTGATTTTGCGGCTGAACACGGCGTTGCTCCTATGATTGAAGTTATCGATGCAAATCAAGTAGACGAAGCGTACGAGCGCGTTCTTCGCAGCGATGTTCGCTATCGATTTGTTATTGACATTTCTACACTGTAAGTTGTAAAAAAAAAGCGGGCAGCTAATTCTATTAGCTGCCCGCTTTTTATTTCTTTATAAAATACGAAAAACAACCGGTAAATTAGGCTTTAGATGAAAGCTCTTCTTGATACTTTTGTTCTAATTTATCATAGTAGTCAATTTTCGTTTCCACTTTTCTAAAAGCTGCGTCCAGCTCTCTTTGCTTTTCCATCATTTTCTCTCTATGCTTTTCAAATATCTCCTTGCGCAATCCAATTGTATCATCGCCTTCTTGTGTTAATTCAACAATTTTACGTAATTCCAAAAGAGCGATATCCGTTTTTCGTAAGCAAATAATAAATTCCAGCCACTCGATATCGGACTCGCTAAAAATACGATTTCCGTTTTCATCTCTTTTTATAAAAGGTAAAAGCCCTTGCTGTTCGTAGTATCGAAGCGTATGCGTAGGCAGCCCTACCTTTGCAGCGGCCTCTTTAATATGATATTCCATTCCACTATACCCTCCATCGCCATTCTTAGTGCGGCGTTTGCTTTATGTATCTAAGCTTCCCTTTTCACAGGTGCTTTCAACTCATCTTCTAGGTTTCTACTATACGATATATATAATAGATTCCGCTATTTTCTTTGCTATGAGGTAACTGTATAAATAGTATCATAAACATTAAAGTAAACGTTAAGGCAACTTATAAAGAGCTGCCGTGAAGTCAGCAGCTCTTTTCATTTTTATATAAAATACGATTAATCTGCGGCCATCACTTTACTTAGTTCATTTAATAAATAATCAAGGGTTTGACTGATTCGAACTGTATTACGACTTGTAAGACCTTCTGTAAGTCCTAACATAACCATATGCTCTCTTGCTGTTTCGATTTCTGTCATTAAGACTTGCATGACAACTCCTTTATACCACTTCACAGCTCATCACCCCTTTTTACTATACATATATCTCATATGCGGTAATCTTAAACCTATCATACAGGTTTTGGGGGGTGAATAGCGAGTTTTAGAGCTTCAACAGTTTTATTTTTCATATAGTAAATATATTAATATACTTATTGAAATAGAAAGTATCACTCCACTTTCTACTAGAAGTTAAGAAAAGGCCTCCTAAATGGAGGTCTTTTCTTATTTCTTATAAAGCAGTCTAATACAAAGCCTTAGCCTTTAAAATATTCTCTGTAATACGAACCTTTCTCACACTCTATCTCATAGCGCAGCCTCGTTTGCTTTCTGTAAAGCTCTTCGGACAGCTCGTTAAATTCACCTTCTGTGATAGATCCATGAATTAAATTGTTGAATAAATTATTAAGATGTTCAGTTAATTCTTGAAGTTTTTTTTCTTTCAATGAACGTCACCCTTTAAAATAATTTTCATCTCCTAAAATTATATCAAATAAAACGTTTTCATACGATATTTTTTTAATGAATTATCGTATTAAAGTGATGAAAGTATTTTTTAACTGCTGTAAAACAATCAAAGAGCTGGGATAAATCGGTAATCACATGATTTTCAGCAAAAAATAAGTGGATAAAGACCGCGGACAAAAAGGCAAATGGTATCAACCGTTTTGACAAAAGCATAGGATGAAAAGAAAAATGAAACGAGAAAAGGAGAATGAGTATGCACTATACACCTTATTATCATCAGTGGCAGACCCCAGTGTGCTACAGCTGGCAGCCATATAGTTATTATGTGCCGAACCACTATCACACCAACGAACATTTTCAGCAAAGAAACGGTAAATTAAAGGACTATGGACAAAGACCATTTGTGATTAACATTAATGAAGCGTCAAAGCAAAACAATACGTACCGCACTGCTTTATGGACTGGAACACATTTACAAGTGACGTTAATGAGTCTCAAGCCCGGTGAAGATATCGGCTTAGAAATCCACCCTAACGTTGATCAATTCCTGCGTATTGAACAAGGGCAAGGCGTTGTTCAAATGGGCAAAAGTAAAAACAACCTAACCTTTAAACGAAAAGTCTACGATGATGATGCGATATTTATCCCTGCCGGAACATGGCACGATGTCACCAATATCGGTACTGCCCCGCTAAAACTTTATTCCATCTACGCTCCTCCAAACCATCCATTCGGTACGGTTCATGTGACAAAAGCTAATGCCTTAGCTGAAGAACATTAACTACCATAAGCCCGCTAGAACATCGGTGTACTACCTTTTCTAGGGGGCTTTTTTTAAACTTGCTATACATAAAGGATTTTATAGCCAAGAAAAGAATTATAGAATAAACTAATCTTTTTAAACAGCTTAAAATAACTGAAAGGCAAACGAGCGATGAAATTTTTTTATAAAATTCCCAAATCAAACGTAAATCCTTCTCTTAAACTAGCAAGAAAAATTCTATATATATCTGTAGAAGCAGTCATTATGACCATGCTTGTGATTAAATCTTTTACTGTGGCCTATGAAAACGACACAAATTTAATTCTCAGGCAGCTAAATGAACTAAAAGCTTCGATTGGCGGATTTGGCATAAACGAATCGTTATTTTGGTTTATAATAAAATGCAGTATTTGTACCATCGCTACATTCGATATGTGCTTATACTTTCGAAAAAAGCTAAAAAGAAACAAAAGAGCTTTATAATTTATACGCTAAAGCTTTTACATTGGACCGCTGTTAATTTCCGTGCAAGGCTTCGCTTTCCGCGGGCGGTCGCTGAGCCTCCTCGTCGCTTGCGCTCCTGCGGGGTCTCACCTGTTCCGCTTTTCCCGCAGGAGTCTTCGCCTTGCCCTCCAATCAACAGCTAGAAGCATTTAAACACATGAAACCTACATTCAGCATACCAATAAAAAACCGAACAAGTTGGATTCACAATCAAGAATCAAACTCGTTCGGATCTTCCTTTAGCAAAAATACTTTTGCCCCAGCCTCATTTTAAATAGAAAAATAATAAAAGTAGAGGCATGTCATGCCTCTACTTTCTGTTTAGAAATCTACATCGATATCTTCTTGAATGGTTCCGGTCACTTTTTCACTTTTAATTAACTGACCTTCTTTAAATGTTTCTTCTTCCTCCTTCCTAACGGCTTTCAGCTGCTTATAGGAAGGAGCTGATGCTGAGCCAAGCTCTTTTTTAAGCAAATGAATTTCGCCTAACAGCTCGGTTCTCAATGAATGAAATAACGATTGAAACTCTTCTTCCCGGCTGTCTTTCTGCCCGTTTTGTTCCACAAGCTTCGCTACATAATCTTGAAGTTCGTTTGCCTGCTTGGACTCATATTCCTCACGATTTGCAGCAAAACGTGAATTCATTTCTTGTTTTAGCAAGTCAATTTCGCCCAACAGCTCTTTTCGAAGTGAATGAACGAGCGTCTCGACTTCATTTTCTTTGCTCTTTTTTTGCAAGTCTTGCTGTATCAGCCCCACTATATAGTCCTGCAGCTCGTTTGCCTGCTGTTTTTCTTTCAGAAATGAAGACACGTCTGACGGAATGTTAGCAGTTTCGATTGTGAAATTTGCACGTTCATCTCTGTTACTTACGTTCTTTTCCCTCGCTCCCATCATATCTGCTGATAGATGACCAGCTGTTAGAAACGCATTTGATAGTAAGTAAAACGGCGCAGCCACCTGGGAGCTTAGCTGACCGTACCAATCGTCTAATGCTTCCTTAAGGCGAGTGTGTTGATGTCTCATATATGCTCCCCCTTTTTAAGCATGAACCGCTGCGTTTGTTTCATGTCTGCTTAAAATTTCAAGACCGTATAAATTTAATTTGCGTGTCTCTGGCAAGAAAAGATGATTTTCTTCTCTGATTTCTTCCCCGTACATGTTATCAATCTGCTCTGCAATAAACTGTTGAAGGATAGGAGCCAGGCCTCCAATATAAATATATTTATAGACTTTATCTTTTGGCGATGGAAATAGATTTTCAACTTTCGTTAATAAAATTTGCGTGTATTCTCTAAGTGAAGCGTGAATAGGCTCCGTGAGATCTACTTTTTTTCCGCTGTTGCCGTCTCTTTGTTCCATTTTTACTTTATGGATATTGGCAATAATAAATTCTTCTAATGAACGAACATCATCAAAATACTCAAGCAGCTTTTCATTTCTTAGCTTTTCAATATGCTTCAAATATGAAATATCCGTAAGACACTTCAATGAATTTCTGCTTTTAGGAGCTTGAAGTCCTGCAGGAAGCAGTGCCAGGTCAACCGTGCCTCCGCCCAAATCTACAATTAGCGTTTCAAAATGTTTGAATGCATTTGCTTCTTCTCTGTCTTGTAATTCAAAATCTTTTTTAATCGCCCAGCGAGCCACTTCGCTTTCAATACGGCATTTGCTCGTTTCAATGTTCACAGTGAGCGTTTTTTCTAACCCGGGAGTCAATACTGTAACCGTATGCTCTCCTTGAAAACGTTCGGCCATCTTCTGCTGCATTTCACTGAATTTATTTGTTTTCTTAAGCAGCCAAATCGGAAGCATAGTCGAGAAATAATTAATCGTCACATGATTATCTTCTTTGTCTTTTCCTTTAAGTATGTTGTAATAAGCAATTGAAGCTAAAAACATCACATAAGGAATATCAGATTCAGTTTTATTATGTAACTTATTAATATGGATATTGCCTAGCACGTGTTTCTCTGCTGCGTCTCCCACTAAATAATACTTTTCTGCTCCTTCAATTGTTGTAGAAATCAGTAAATTTTGAAGAAGTAATTCCGGTTCATTTACACTTGAAGGAAAATGACCCTCTGCCTGATCTTTTGTGATTTCTACTACGTTTGTAGGAATTTCATAGTAATAACCATCCACTAGCGTTTGAAAAATTGAGTTACCAAAATCAACGTTTTGACGTTTGATATCCATCCTTGTTTCTCCCCTTTATCTTTTCTTGACAACACTAATAAGTATATATTTTCCTCATTTGTTTGTCTAAGTATTTAAATAATTTATGTTATTCTAAATTGACAATTAATTAATTTTAGACGGTTACTGTAATTGAAAAGCACTTGAAATGCTTCTTTTTACCAGTACCCATTTTTACAAGGAATGTAACATGTGACGCTGTGACTTCCCCTTAATTTTTTTGTTAATATAAGCTATTCAATCACCAGCTAGAAGCAGCCACATACATGAAACCTACGTTCACCCTAACAACAAAAAAACCCGAACCATCAATCAGATTAATAGTTCGGATTTAACTTCAACTAACATACTTTGTCTAGGCCTCTTCCTTTTTTTATTTATTGGAAAGGCCATTTGTTTTGGTTTCTTTGCGGATTTTCTGGTAGCTTACTGAAGCCTATTTCTTCAAGACCTTTTTCTAACGTCGCTCTTGTTTTGATTGTTCCAAAATCGACGCCTAAATCAACAACGGTTTGCGCGATTTCCGGACGTATGCCGGTAATCATCGTTTTAGTGCCGATAAGCTGTAAGGCTTTTACAATTTGAAAAATATTGTCCGCTACCATCGTATCGACGATAAGAACACCTGAAATATCAAATATTAAATAACTCAGCTGCAGCTGAGCACTTTTTTCTAAAGCCGTTTCCATAATAAGCTGCGAACGATGCGTATCAATTTGTCCAACGATTGGCATCACAGCGATTCCTTCAGAAAGAGGAACGATGGGAACTGATAATTCTTCTAGCGCTGCATAAGCGCGTTTTATGGTTTCGGTATTGTGTTCTTCATAGATTTCGACAAATATATGATTAAGCTGATCAAGCATGGGATCAATTTTTTTACTTACATCAAGCATCGTAATAGGAGCAAACTGCTTCTGCTGCAGCTCTTCTGTAAAAACACCCCATATCACTGTTCGAAACAGCGCGAGCGATTTTAACGTTTGACTCAAAGAAAGTCCGTTTTCCACCGCCACTTTTCCTATATCTGTACCCCACTGAATGATTTTCTTTAAAACGACCGAGTGCTCTTCGAATAACGACTCGCCTAAATACTCAATGAGTTCTGCTCTCCATTTTAAAACTTCGCTTTCTTCGTGGTAAACAAGCTTCCGCTTATATTCAGAGTCCATCAGATCAGAAAATTGTATCGCTAATTCCTGTTTATTATCGATAATTTTCTTCCCTATATATAACAACTCATCCCTCATTTTTTTTCTTTATCTCCTTTAGTTAGCAGAATTAACGATTACATTTTATAACAATAGTTATGTCACACACAATATAAAAATATAACCGAAATGAAAAAATTGTTAAGACCTCCCTATTTGCTTTTATCCCTGCTCTTCTAATCGGCATAACTCCCATAAAATGATTGAGATTTCAGCGTTTGGGTAAAAACCTATTAAGAATTTATTTCTATACTTATAAGGGGGATTTTTCAATGAGCAAACATAAAGGAACCGTTAAATCGTTCAACGAATCAAAAGGATCTGGATTTATCACACCCGAAGACGGATCAAAAGAAGTGTTCGTTCACTCCAATGCGATCGACCGTAAGGAATATAAAAACCTGTCAGAAGGACAAAAAGTAGAGTTTGAAATCCAAGAAGGAGCTAAAGGACCCAGCGCTATAAAAGTACACCCAGTTGACTGATAGAGTGACATTTACATACAGGCTATGGGTAGACTGGCCAATCAAATACTCTTCGAATAAAAACCCCTCTTCGACTTTTGTTCGAACGAGGTGTTTTTTTATATGATGCAACTAATTCTACGTTCAAAATTAGTTACTATTAGCTATTAAAAAAACAGTTCTAAAGTTGTCGGACAAGTATCCAAACATTTCTTCTATGAATGAATACAGTATAGAGTACTGCAAAGAAAGGGTGATTATTATAAAAAAGTATTATTTTCATTACAATGATAAAGATGATAAATATTATGTAGAAAAATCTTATCCTCACAAGAAGAAAGCTTCCCTTAACAATAAGAAAGAGCAACATCAAGAAGATGCTCCTGAGGAAGCACGCGGCTGGGCTTACGGTCACGAAGAAGATAGCTCTGAAGAATCACAAGTTTGGACTTATGGACGCGCAGAAGATTTCTATGAGGAATCACATGATTGGGCTTCTAAATGTAAAGAAGATAAAGACAAAAAAGGAAGCACGCGGGAGTCAGCATTTAGAGCGCTCAATTTAACGATGCCTCAAAATGTTCCTGCAAATACGTTTGTAAAAGCAGTTTTCCCAACTGAACAATTTGATTTAGCAAATGAATATAACCCGATTACTTCTACCTTCCGCCCCAAAAAAGATGGCGTATATTCTATCATTGCTACAATTGGATTCTCTCCTAACGACCAGATGCTAGATTATAGAACTCGCATAGAAATACGTGTAAATGGGACAACCGCTATAGCGATCGATAACGATTTCTTTGGCGGGAACACACCGTTTGTTAATGCGGTATCCGTGTCTACTATTTATAATTTAGAAGCTGGAGATCGCGTTGAAGTTTTTGTTCAAAGCAGCATAGCTGGTACAATCGTCACATCCGAAGATGGCTCACATTTTGAAGCAGCAAGATTTCCTTCTCCAACAAATAACTAACACTAGCTTTTAGACAAAAGCATCAATCCCCTCTTTTTAGATCGCTTTATTTTTCTAAAGGAGGGGATTGATATGAACCTTAGTGGTCTAAAGGTTCGTAGAAACTTTTTAAGCGTTTGTATGTACATAATTCTTTAGTAGATTTATAACATTAATCCAGTGTATAAAATCATGTACTTCTATGTAGTAGTCCACTACTCTGCTTCATTCACGCTTGCTTCGCTAACTTTTCCGTTACGCTGCCAAGCTCTTCAACTAACCCACTTAAAAATTCCGCCGTCTGGTCAATGATCTGCAGCGATTGCAGCTGACGCACGGAAGCAGAAGAAATGCTGGTGCTGCTTGCAGCCGATTGGTTGGCAAAAGAGGTCATATCGCTGACGGCATGGAGCACCTGTGTAGATCCGGCTGCTATTTGCTGTGCGGAAGCAGCCGTTTGCTGAATTTGTTTTTGAACGTACGCAGATGCGTCGGCGATTCGATTAAAAACATTTTCCGCTTCGTTAGCTAGTAAAATACCGGTTTTCACATTAGCAGTTCCTGATTGAATGAATGCTACGGCTTGAGACGTTTCTTGCTGAATATGCTGACTGAGCCTTGCTACTTGTTCGGCTGACTGATTGGATTGTTCTGCAAGTTTGCGAACTTCCGCTGCTACGACCGCAAACCCTTTACCATGTTCGCCTGGCGTTGAATTATGTTCCATAGACATGCCGGACATCCCCATCGGCCAAATACGATGAATGATATGTATGAGCAGAGAAAGTATCACTGCTCCGCTTGATAAAACAACCATTAATTTATGTTTATTCATATTTATCCCTTTCTATATTAGACAATACTTTCTTGATCTATATCTATAGAATCGGCTACAGATTGGGTTTTTTTATAGAAATTCACGTTATTTTTCCCCTGCCGTTTTCCTTCGTACAGCGCTTGATCCGCCTGTTTTAGCAGTTCTTGAAACGATTCTCCGTTTTCTGGATAATAAGCGGCTCCAATGGTCGATGTAGCTGTAAAGATGCAGGATTCAATACTCCATTCTTTTTGAAGCTCTCGGTGAATTCGGTCCATGATCTGCTGTATTTCCTCGCGCCTTTCAATGTGCCGAAGCAAGATCACAAATTCATCGCCTCCGAGGCGATACACTTCGTCACATGTGCGAATGCAAGACGTTAAACGATGCGTGTACTGAATTAAAAATGCATCGCCAATATCATGACCAAATTGATCGTTCACTTCTTTAAAATTATCACAGTCTAAAAACAGCAGGCCAAACCTTTCCTTTTGCTCGATCGCAGACTGTATTTGTTTTTGCAGCATCATTCGATTCGGCACCCCCGTCAAACTGTCATGAAATGCCTTAAATTTCAGCTGATTTTCTAGGTTTTTTTGCGCAGTAATATCGGTTTGAATCAGCACGTAGCTTGAGATTCGGTGATGAATATCTGTCAGCGGAACAATGGTCTTATGGCTCCACACGATGACGCCTTCTTTTGTTATGCTTTTGACTTGCCCTCTCCAAACCTTTCCTTGGCCAATACTTTCAAGAACCCGAAGATCATAGCTGACATCAAATAACTCGTATGATTGTCCGATTAGCTCTTCTTTTTCACAGCCAAATATCGTACAGAACATATCATTGACATACCTAATTGTTCCATATGGATCCAGGACGCTTACGATAGCGGACTCATCAAGGGCATACTTCATGTTTGCTAAATCTTTCACCGTATTTTCCAGCTTTATTTCAGCTGTCTTTTCCTTTGTAACGTCCTGAGCAATCAAGTAAATACCAATCCATTCATTTTCCACTATGATGGGCACATTTGTAACATATAAATAAATCATTCCTTTTTCTTTGTGCCACGCTTGGATTTCTTTGCTGTAGCTTTGGTCGTATATGATGTGATGCAGAGGCAAAGCACTGGCGTCAATCTTCAGTTCTTCTAGAAGCTGCCTGTAAGAACTGTTGATGATATCCTGGGTAGCGTATCCGAACATTTGCTCACAGGCAGGATTTGCTTGAACAATTTTACCGCTTAAATCCATCATACATATGGCGTTTTCATGGTTCATAAAAAGCGACTTATACTGTTCCAAGCTTTGGGCTAAGTCTTTTTTTAACTTTTGGATATTTTTACTCATTACTAATAGGTGCGTACTATTGTCGGCATCATCAAAAATTGGGGTAAGCGTTGTTTCAAACGCTTCAGCTTCATCTGAGAAGGTATTTATGTCGTTGTAGGTAACTGGCTTTTTGGTTTCCATCGCTTTCATATAGTAAGGGTAAAGGGAGTGATACGCCCGCTCAGGGAGTACGCTTTCTAGTAGCATGCCCGCTTCTCCTTGGCATCGTACAAGCTTAGCAGCCGCTTTATTCATTTTTTTATAATAAAGATGTTGGTTCTTTACTTCCGCTAAAAAAACCAGCTCATTCATTTGATCAAAATAAAATTCAAACACATGATCTTTCAACATGGTAGGATGCATCTCCTTCGTTTTTTCACAGATGAACGCCCCCTGTACTTTACACTTCTGTATGAAATATACACTAGATCTTTTCGCACACAAACACAACTTTAAATGTACAAACAGTAGTTCTTTTGTATCATTACCTACCCTCCTTCATAAGAAGGGTAAACATGATGGACAAAAATAAAAAAGATCCGAACGGGTTTGATTCTAAATCAAGAATCAAACCCGTTCGGATCTTCCTTCAACTAAGCTACTTTTATTCCAGCCTCTTTTTTAAACCTACTTAATTCCGTAATATTCTTCAAGCGTAATTCCTTTACTCTTAATCGCCTGCGCCACTGGTTTACCTACATATCGCAAATGCCACGGCTCATATTTATAGCCGGTTACCGCATCTTTTCCTTTTGGATAACGAATAATAAATCCATATTCTGCTGCGTGGGCATCGAGCCAAGTTGCTTCTTTTGTTCCGCCAAAGCAGTCTTGAGCAGCACATGTGCCGTCTCCTTTTGTTACATCAATTCCAAGACCCGTTTCATGTTCACTCGTGCCTGGCAATGCGCTATAAGTTGCCGCTTTATCATAACCGTCTCGTTGAACATACGAACTAAAAAGCGCGCTTTGCGTTGCATGTGAACGGTAAGCCGATACGCCAAGAAGCGTAACGCCTTGTTTTTTCGCACCTGCAAATAACTGTGCAATAGCAGCGGCTGCTTCACTGCGCATTTTTTTCTTTTCTGTTTGTTCTTTGAATGTAAATGGAATTGTTGTATATACTAAATCTTTCGGAACGTAGTTTTCCGGAAGCTTGTTTTGTTTATTCACAACAACTTGGATACTTTCAGGGTTCGAAACCACTTTCATGCCAGCTAATGCTCGTACGTATTGACCGCTTACATAGCCAACTTTACCTTGATACGTAATTTTCAGCCAGCCGTTTGCTGCTTTAGCCGTTACGTCTATCTGTGTGCCGGCTTTAAGTGTTGCCATGACAGTACCAGCAGTTGAAGCAGCTGTTCGAACATTTAAATTCGCCGTCGCCACATAGACAGAAGCCGCCGGAGCTGGAGCCGGAGCCGGTTCAGAAGAACCCGTTGATTCCTTTACGTACTGCGTGCTCACATAGCCTGTTTTGCCTTGATAGCTTACTTTTAGCCAGCCGTTCGCTGCTTGTTCTGTCGACGTTAGCTGTGTGCCTTGTTTGACCGTTACAACAATCGCGCTTGATGTCGATGGATTGCTTCGAATATTTAAATTTGCGGTTGTTACATAAGTTTTAGTCGTTGAACTCGCTGACTTTTTAACATACTCACTGCTTACGTAGCCCGTTTTGCCTTGATAGCTTACTTTCAGCCAGCCGCTTGCTGCTTGTCCAACTACCGTTAGCTGTGTGCCTTGTTTGACCGTTGCAATAATCGCGTTGGACGTCGATGGACCGCTTCGGATATTTAAATTCGCCGTTGTCGTGTATGTTTCTTCCGCTGCGCTTGCGACAGTTGGCTCACCCGTAAAATGTAAAGAATGAAGACCTAGAGTTCCTGCGCCTGCAAGAGTAAAAGCAAGTCCTGTTACCGCTAATTTTTTGTAAAATCTTTGTTTGTTCACTTCTGTCATTTTTTATACCTCATTTGCAAAATATAATAGAAATACATGTTGCCAGTTTAATAGATTAAGTGAAAACAGAATCCGATGTTTAAGCTAAACCTTAAACTAGCCACACTAAATAAAATCATTTGACGTCTAGAGGCTCTGTACATTTGTTCGTTCCAGCTAGCACGTATCTTTAGAATACCGGATAATCGTGTCAAAAGTATATCAAAATATTTCAAACTTGTTTCCAAACTGATACATTTTCAACAAAAATAGAATAATAGAGCAGAAACAGCAAAAAAACCCTTACGTTTACTCCCACCTGCTTAGGGTAAAAAACAACTAAAAACATAGATTGAGATGGTGATAAAATGAACACGGCAACGGATTTTTCCTCAACTGCATTTCGAGAACCTCACACATTAAAACAGCATATTTTTGATACACTTCATTTTTACTACCCCGCTTGCATTGACAAAACAAACGGCGGATATATCCATGAATACTACGACGACGGCACCGTCAACAATACGCATTCAAAGGACTTGGTAAGTACGGCGCGCTTTATTTATATCTTCAGTGTAGGAGCTCTTTTAGACGGGCCGGATTGGTGCAAAGAAGCAGCTCAGCACGGCATTCGTTTTCTACAAAACAACCATTATGATAGAGAGCACGGCGGGTATTTTTTTGAAATAGCCGATGACGGAGAAGTAAAAGATGATTCTAAACAAGCATATGGCCACGCTTTTGCTCTTTTAGCTTCTTCCATCGCGTATCAAGCCGGCATTTCAGAAGCAAAAGAAACAATTGAACAGGTATATGACGTGATGGAAAAGTACTTTTGGGAAGATGCGCACGGCTTTTACCGAGACGAATGGGACGCATCTTGGTCAGCTTCTTCTTTGTATCGCGGCCAAAATGCAAATATGCATATGTGTGAAGCGATGCTTTCTGCCTTTGAAGCAACAAGAGATAAAAAATACGTAGACCGAGCGTACACGCTTGCAAAAGGCGTTACCCAGCAGCTTGCTGAACGATCTGGCGGCATGATTTGGGAGCATTATGATACAGACTGGCAGCCGGATTGGGACTACAATAAAAACAATACAAAAGATGAATTTCGTCCGTATGGCTTTATACCAGGACATCAGTTTGAATGGAGCAAGCTGCTTTTATGGCTTGATCGGCACCGTTCGGAAAACTGGATGACAGAACGTGCAAAGTATTTGTTTGATAAAGGCTGGAACCGAGGCTGGGATGCTAAGTACGAAGGTCTTTACTTTGCGCTGTCTCCTCAAGAAGAGGTCATTGATCGGGATAAAAACTATTGGGTGATGGGCGAAGCCATTTCTGCGGCTTCACTGCTCGGGGTAAAAACCGGAGACAGCGGATATTGGAAAGCATACGACGCCCTGTTCTCCTACTGTCAGAAACACTTTATCGATCACACATATGGAGGCTGGTATCAGCTGTTAAATCAGGAAAACGAACGCTACAGCTCGAAAAAAAGCCCGGCTCCTAAAGCCGATTATCACCCTGTAGCAGCTTGCTATCAAACGCTGATAGCACTGGATTCTCTCTAAGATAACGACAAAGAAGAAACCGTTTTCTTCCAAATGCGTTTATTTCGTTTATTTAAGGGAATTTACTTACTAACAATCAATGTTTCTACATTTCATAAAAAGCACGACTATATATATGTAAGGAGTGAAGATGATGTATTTTTACGCGTTAGCACAAGGAACAGATTCTGGAGACCCAGTAACACTGCATCATGAGAAGAAATTTTCGAAAAAAGAATTTTTAGCGATGTTTAATGAAGCGTTAGATGAGTTGGATACGCATCCAGCTCCAAGCGATGTTGGTGAATACCTTTGCCGTGCGTACGGATTTCAAGAAATCGAAATCGAGACGGGTGTTGTATGCTACTGCGCTCCGTTTAGAAAGCTAGACGACTCGGATATTATAGAAGACCGCACGTACATGGACGCCACGACAGGGACACTAAAATACAACTAATCAAAAAGAAAGGTTGGATGTGTGTGAAGACCGTACAGAACATTTATCGAACGAGTGAAGCTGTACCAGAATCGGGCGCTTACATTTGTGAGGAAGGTGAAATTAAACTCTTTCAAAAAGATGATCTTTTTACACCTTGCCCACACACACGTGAATCAACGACGTGGAAGCCCGTAGATGACGCCTTTTCAACCGGAGAATTGGTTCCGCAAACCGGTCGCTATACCGACGAAAACGGCAATCAAGTAAAGCTAAAAGAAAACGATTTATTCCCAAGATGCCTTCGTTCAGGTGAGCCCACGACGTGGAGGCGAGGGTAAAAAACAACAAAGAGGCTGAGACAAAAATAGTTTAGCCCAAGTGAAAAACGAACCACTCATCAAACACGTTGGTGAGTGGTTCGTTTTTTTGTGATGGTGAATATAGTTTGATCTGTTTTGGTTCTTCTAGCATTGATTGGATTCATTTCGTTATGTCTCAACCTCTTTTATTAAAGCTTATTTAAAAAATGAGTTCTTTTTTCTTCCTTTTAAGAGATCCCCCGTCCACCCTTTCATTCGTAAATAAAGATAAATGGCCACGGTCGACAGAACAATCAAAATAAGCGCATAGACATAGCCAAACTTCCAGTCAAGCTCGGGCATTCCTTTAAAGTTCATTCCCCAAAGGGCTCCAAAAGCCGTTAAAGGCGTGCTGATTGCTGTCAGCAGCGTTAAAGCTTTCATAATCTCATTTCCTCGATGAGTAGACACCACTTCTTCTAGTTTAATTAACGCGTCAAATTCTTTTTGATATTGTTCAATCAGCGTTAAGCCAATTTCGATTTTTTTGCACATCCGCTGATATTCGACCGTTTGGTTAATTTTTTTATGAAACGCTTCTTCTATTCCCATGGTGACTTCTCGAACAGAACTGATTAAATTTGTCCATATAAGCAAATCGTACCGCGCTTTATGAATGTCATCTAACACGTCAATGTTATTATTATGGCGCACTTCCCACAGAAGCTCTCTGAAATGACTTTCAAACTGATCAAACCCATTTAAGTGTTTTTTCATAATTTCGCCTAAAAGAATAAAAAAACTTTCCGCTGTGTTAGCAGCCTGCTTCATGCGTTCAATCATTCGTTCATGATTGGTGTTTTCAAGGATTTTCAAATCGATTCCTGCCGTTATAATAAACTCCTCGGTAACGTAAAAATGAAATGAATCGTAATCCTTTTGATCAAACGACTTCTTATGATAAATGAGTGAACCATAAATCAGCTCACTTTCTCCTATTACATCTACTTGAATATGATTCGAATTTTTCTTTTGAAGCTGCTGGCAAAACCATTCATCTCTTGGATACTGATAGTCTTTGATGACATCAGCTATTCCATCGGCTTCTTCTAAATCAAACTGATACCATTTCCACTGATTGCTCGTCACGGTATTCATACTTTCCCTCTTTCCCCTTTTATTAGAATTTTTCCCTATATACAATTACTTAAAACCTAATACACAAAATAAACATACATTTCATATCCATCTTTATAAAAAAGATGCTATAATAAATACGTTGCGCACCTGCGCATGTTTTATCAGTTTGAGAGGAGAATATCAGTGAAGAAAGATATCGCTTTACGTTCTTATCTGCTAGAAAGTGCACCAACTATGACGGAGGAATGGTATGAATCTTTGGACAAAAAATCTTCTGAAGGCGTATATACCTCTAATGATCCTGACGTCATTCAACGCTTAAAAGCGCAAAACTATGAATTTCACTTATATATTAGCAACGTCTTTATAGAAGATGAAAAAAGCTTTTTTGAATCTTTTAATACGTGGCTAAATAAAGTTGCCAAAGACCAGCAGCATCTCAGAACCCCCATTCAAAGTATTATTAAAGAATTTATGAACGTCCGCAAACAATACTGCGAGTATATTCGCCGATTTGCAGAACTTCATGATGACATCACTCAGCAGCATATCGATATGTGGAATGAAAAAGTAGTACGGGTATTTGATATTATTATTTTGAAATTCATCACAGAAGCGCAGGAATATGCCTCAAACCGCCTCCGCTCTCAGCAAGAAATGATTCATGAATTAAGTTCACCTGTTATTGTGATTAAAAAAGACGTGGCTCTTTTACCGTTAGTCGGTGATATTGATACAGCAAGAGCCAAAATGATCCTAGAAAGCACGTTAAAACAGTGTGCAGAGAAGCAAATCGCTCATTTGTATATTGATTTGTCAGGAGTTGTGATGATTGATACAATGGTCGCGCACGAGCTGTTTCAGCTGATAAATGCGCTTGATTTAATCGGCGTTAAATCAATTTTATCGGGCATTCGTCCTGAACTAGCTACTACTGCGATGCAGCTTGGACTGAAATTTGATCATATACGAATTAAATCGAATCTTGCTCAAGCATTAGAAGATGATTCAAAAATTGTAATTGCTTCTAGCACTCATTAATATAGGAATACAAACAAAAAAAACAGCCCGAGAAGGCTGTTTTTTATTTTCTATGATGAATGTTTTCAGAACCTGATTCATCTTTCGTTTTGGTTTTATTTTTCTCTTCTTTTTGTTCAAGTCTTATGTCTTCCAACGGCATAGGATCGACCGTTTCTTCTTCTTTAAAACGTTCAAATAACGTTTCGTCTTGATCTGTTACACGCTGTTCCGTTTCATCTCTTTTTTTTGGTGTATTTGAAATAGATCTTTTCTGGCGTTCTCCCATCTTTTTCTCCTCCTTTATATAGGTGAAGCAATTATGTGTTCATGAAATCTCCGCCGTTGACATGAAGCGTTTGACCCGTCATATAAGATGAATCATTTGAAGCTAGCAGCACATAGCAGCCTACGTGCTCCACAGGATGCCCAGGTCTGCCCATCGGCGTATCTGTACCGAATTCTCCTACTTTATCACCTGAGAAAGTAGACGGGATAAGCGGTGTCCAGATTGGTCCCGGCGCGACAGCATTAACGCGAATGCCGTCTTTGACAAGCGCTTGCGCCATACTGCGCGTAAAGCCGTTGATTGCACCTTTTGTCGCAGTATAATCGATCAACTGAGGATTTCCACGGTAAGGATTAATTGACGTTGTATTAATGATCGCACTGCCTTTTCCTAAATAATCAAGCGCTTTTTTCGTAAAAT
This sequence comes from Priestia aryabhattai B8W22, assembly GCF_000956595.1. Classification (GTDB taxonomy): domain Bacteria; phylum Bacillota; class Bacilli; order Bacillales; family Bacillaceae_H; genus Priestia; species Priestia aryabhattai. Next base: position 162,249 of record NZ_JYOO01000004.1, read on the forward strand.
AAAAATATGAATAAAAGTTCGTTTTGAACGTTCGTTCAAGCTGTTCACTCGTAATTTCTTTAATGCTTTCTTTTGGGTGCTGCTCCCCTGCATTGTTCACAAGGATATCAAGCTTTCCAAGCTCACTCACTGTTTTTTCTACCGCTTCATTACAGAACGATTCGTCTCCTACGTCTCCTGCAATCAGCAGGCATCTTACACCTTCTTCTTCAATGCGGGCTTTTGTTTCCTCCGCATCGCTATGTTCGTTTAAATAAACGATGGCTACGTCTGCTCCTTCTTTCGCATAAGCAATGGATACAGCTCGTCCAATTCCGCTGTCTCCTCCAGTAACCAGCGCTACTTTTCCTTTTAATTTTCCTGTACCAATGTAATTGTCATCCTCATAAATAGGGAGAGGATTCATCTCACTTTCGATACCCGGCTGGCGGTCTTGCGTTTGTTGGGGCTGACCTTGTGTTTGTTGTTCTTGTAAATTCATTTTAATCTCCTCCTATTTTTGATGGAACTTTTTAGTATAGTCTACGTTTAGCCTTCTGTTTTGAAGTTCAAACATCTTTTTTAAAATTTATTATGCTTCCATTCTTTTTTACTATCTTGGAAAATTCATAGAAAACAAGTTTAAAGTTGGAAACAAAGGTTACATGAGAAGTAGAAGATGTATTTCAGAAATATCTTTTATGAGGAGGTTTGGTTGGTGTATGAAACACATTCAAGTAGCACAAAACCAAGAGGAAGCAACCTGCGTCATCCATTCTTTTTTAAAGAAAGGATTTACAAGCAAAGATATTTACCTGCTGGCCTACGATAAAGAATGGGCTCACGAATTAACGGAGGCCACACATACAAAAAAGTATAGAATGGCAGAGCAAGGTATTTTTGAAACAGCGGTGAACATGCTTCTTTCAAGAGAAGATGAGCTGCTTTCAAAAATGGCTTCTCTCGGCTTATCTAATCAAGAAGCAAACCGGTATAAAGAAGAGATGAAACAAGGACATATCGTGGTCATTGGCGCCCAGAGCCAGTCGATTCCCTACTAAGGTATAAAAGAGCTGAAACGTTTTCTAATAGGTTATAAGGGTATTTAGTAAAATAAACCATTTTTTATCAAGAAAGGAAGTTATAACGATGTTAAATTATTTGGGAATTCACATAGGCTCTCTTTACTTTCCTACCAGTATTTTGCTTATCACGTTTCTCGTATTAATCGGCTTTTTTATTTATTTCCTCTCTAGAAAAAGAAAAAATCGCCATGAATCACGTGATCAATCGCGCGGAAAATAAAAGAGAATGTCAAAGTAAAAGCCCTTCATGCAGAAGGGCTCTTTGTACTATAAAACAGGAAGATACTTCTCATAGCGCGGGTTTACATAAAAAGGCGGACGAGGTCCTAAAAGCGGCATCATAAGAGGCTGAGGGTCCGAGTTATAGATTACTTTCACCGTCTGATTTGACCCGTCCATCAGCAATAGCTTCACTTCTTCACTGTAGTAATATCGCATGAACTCCCCTTCTTTCTCGCATTCTACACTCTTTATACGTATGCATGAGAGATTGATCTATGTCATAGAGTGAAAGAGTAATGCTTTTTGAGGAGGTTGTTTTATGTGTCCAAACAATGAATTTTATCAGGACAAGCAAGGGTATCCGATGCAGCCGAATTACGGAAAAATTACGCGCTATGAAGACGTTCCGATTACGGTGCCTGAACAGCGGCAGCTTCGCCAGCCCGGGTTAGAAAGTTTGATGGTTCCGCGCCCCATTATCGAAAATCCGCATTACAATGGCAGCGGCAAATTAAAAGGGAAAGTTGCTCTCATTACAGGCGGTGACAGCGGAATCGGAGCTGCCGCTGCCATCGCCTTTGCCAAAGAAGGAGCAGACGTTGCGATTGCTTATTTAGATGAACATGAAGACGCGAATCGTACGAAAAAACGGATTGAAGAACTCAGTCAAAAATGTGTGCTGCTTCCCGGCGACGTGCGGGACAAACAGCACTGTAAAGACATCGTCGAAAAAGCGGTAGCAGCGTTCGGTCAGCTTGATATTTTGTGCAATAACGTAGGCGTTCAGTTTCAGCAGATGAGTCTTTTAGATATCACTGATGAGCAGTTTGATCATACGTTTAAAGTGAATATTTACTCGCACTTTTACACGACGCGTGCCGCTCTGCCGCATTTAAAAGCCGGCAGCTCAATTATTAATACCGCTTCAATTGTGACGTATAAAGGCTATGAGCAGTTAATTGACTACACGGCAACCAAAGGAGCCATTGTTGGTTTCACTCGAGCGCTTTCCAATAGTGTGATTAAAGACGGCATTCGCGTAAACGCAGTAGCTCCGGGCCGCATTTGGACACCTCTCATTCCAGCAAGCTTTTCAGCTGATCAAGTAACGCAAGTAGACAATCCGATGGAACGCCAGGGACAACCGTTTGAACTTGCTCCGACCTACGTGTATCTCGCAAGCGATGACTCACGGTTTGTCACAGGGCAAACGCTTCATGTAAACGGCGGAGAATGGGTTTCTTCTTAAAAATCTCAATATAAAAAGCGTGAAGCCAGGCTCCACGCTTTTTCATTATTTACGGGATTCTTTTTGCAAAGGCGATTTTTCAATGGAACGCGTAAACCGGTAAACATCAAGTTCTTGTCCTACTTCTGAAGGCAAATACCCAAACGTTGTGAAGCTGTCCACGGATTCCGGCTCAAGCGATAGAGACAATAAATTGTTTTGCGGCTGAGATGTTAAAAAGACGTAGCTTCCTTTTGGAAACGTTACTGTTTTTGGCTTAACGATTGTTTGTACGTCTACATTTGGTTTGTTTTCGTAGGCTTCATTTTCAATGCGGCTGCTGACCGAATACGCTTCTACTGAAAGAGCCGTTTCTTTCGTTAACTTGAAGCCTTTTACGCCTTGTCCCTGCAGTTTTGCTGCTAACTCTTCATGTCCTGGTTTTAAAAGATAAGCAGTGGGGCGTTCGCGGACAAGCGTCGGCGTTGCTTTCTTTGCACTGTAGTACGTCACAGGAATTTCTTTAACAGACGCGCTTTCCACATCAACCATTTCTACCGTGGAGTTTGGTATTTTTTTATTTTCACTGTTCACCACAATTGGATCATGGTCATTTGCATTTTTGCCTTTTTTGACAAGCGCCGCTTTTTCTTTTGCAATCAGCGCTTTAATTTGTTTGGCGTGAGCGGCTGTTTGCGTAATCAGCTTTTCTTGCGTAGCAATTTGTGCACTCACTCGCCGCGGAAAATCTTCTCGGCCAATGCCGATTCCTCTGCTTTCCACTAAAAATGAAAACGACGGATACAGACCTAATGAGTTTCGGCCGATTCGCGGTTCAACTGAGCCTTCTTCTACTTCAAGCTGCCCTTGTTTATTCACTTGAGACGTATAGTATACTTCTCCTGAATACCCTTGCTTTTCAATGGCTGTAAGCGTACTGTTCACAAACAGCTCATCGGACACGTCTCGAATATTCTGCGGAATATTTAAGTTTCGACCAGACTGCAGTAAAATGTCGTGACACTTCCACACGCCTTCTTTACCGATATTTTTAAGCCCGCTGCTATATGGCGTATATTCATGAGCGTCAATCACGACTTCTGGTGAAAAACGGTTAAATTCAGCTCGTACGCTCTGCACTTCCGGGCTTTCAAGCTTTATGTAGTCGCGGTTTCCATCTAAATTATTCGCTAGCTGACGCTTGAATGCATAAGATCCGTCTGGATTAATGCGCGGTACAATGACGATGTTCACTTTATTTAACACATCTTTTCCAAAGTCTTCTGTCAAACGCGTCGCAACGGCGAGTACGGATTCACCGCTTGCCGGTTCATTTCCGTGAATTTGACTTTGAAGCCAAATCGTTGGCTTTTTGGATGTCTTTCCATCAGCAAATTTCTTTTCCTTTGAAAAGTACAGTGCCGGAATGTCTCGTCCTTGCTGTGATTTACCGATAATCTTCAGTTTTACATACGGACTTTTATGAGCAAGCTTTTGAACATAGCTCATCATTTCTTCTTGCGTCGTAAATGCGTCTTGTCCTTTTGTAAATGCCGGCGTTGCTTCATTCACCTTTATTTCTGGATAAAGCGCTTTAATGTTTTCCGGCTGACTATAGTCTTTTCCGTAATAAGGCATATCAGCTTGTACCCCAAGCGGCGACAGCAATAATCCAATCGACAAAATCGCCGGCACCGCTGTTCGTTTTACAGTTTTTTTCATACATTTACTCCTCCCCATCCCCTTGATTAGACATTTTAAATTTTTTAAATATTTAAAATGTTACATAAATAATTATACCGTTTAAGGAAATAACTTCAAGATAGGGGCGCTGAACCTTTTTGACTAATTTGGTGTATCAAATGAGTGTATTTATATAAAAAAGGATTGAGACATAACAAAATTAATTCAACCTGAAGACAAATAATCTGGATTAACAATTCTGACCTCTTGTTCGACCGCTGTTAATTTCCGTGCAAGGCTTCGCTTTCCGCGGGCGGCCGATGAGCCTCCTTGTCGCTTGCGCTCCTGCGGGGTCTCACCTGTCCCGCTTTTCCCGCAGGAGTCTTCGCTTTGCCCTCCAATCAACTACTAGAAGAAACGAAACACACCAAACTATATTCACCATAAGAAAAAAACAAACCACTCTTCAAACATGTTAATCAATGGTTCATTTTCCACTACGGCTAAAATACATTTGGCCCAGCCTCTCTTTTATGTATGAACTGCTATAAACTTTAGCCCTTCATTGAGCCCGCACTATCCGTAATTTAGCTGCACATACTCCATGCAGCTATTAATCATTTCTTTACAGATTCTAGCGTTTCTAAATCATATCGACCAATTTCTTTGTTATTTCTTGTGATGACGAGCTTTCCATGCCTCGCAGCCTCTTGGAGCTCTTTTAATTTCTGATTGGAAGGAACCAGAGGCATTTCTTTGTTTTTAACAGTCGCTCCCAGGTCGTAGTGCACATCGACTTTTCCTTTTTTCATATAGTTAAACTCTTCAATTCCCATACCTGTGCCGAATTGATCATGCTTCTCATCAAATACGTTAACGCCTACCGTATTGATAGATGCTTTCTTTAAATCTTCATTCGGTATAATTTTAGCTTCTATTTCGTCTTTATCATTTTGATAGAATTTATGCTGGCCCTGCTGTTTCATTTTAAATTCATAATAGAGCGCTTTTGGTTTTACGTCGACCATTTTTCCTTTATCATCTTCTATACCGATTTTTCCAATTAGATTCGAATCATCCGTTATCTTAACTTTCACTTTTTGAATGCTATAGCCGTCCTCTTCTTTGCTAGCAGAGTTTGAGCACGCTACCAATGATACTGCTAATAAAGCACTCGATATGCCCATAATAAACTTCTTCACTTTACCACTCCTTAAGGATTAATATACCATAAAAGGAATTTAAATGGATGTTTTATGAACAATTTTGCAGATAAGTAAAGCGGCAGCAACCTATCGACTTAAGTTTCATCACCTTCTTTATGCTTTGCAAGAGCTTCCTTCCATAGAAATATAAAAAAACTCTCTCCATCAGGAAAGAGCTACTCGATCACAAAATCCGCTTCTGCTTTTACCACTCCGTTTACAATAACAGAAAGCGAATGCGTACCGCTGTAATGTTTTCGTGTACTTAAATCTTTAAACGCATGCTTTTTTGTGACTGTAAGCGTTTGGCCTGCTTTTGCTTGAACATTTTTCAGCATAAAGACTTTTTGAGTGCGGTTTCCTTTTGCTTTTACGTAATGAATTCCGTACTCTATGCGAAGCGGCATGTTTTTTTCCACGGATAGTTCAAATGAAAAGTCGATGCTATCACCGATTGTAATCGTATGGGGATGTAAGCCAAGGCCTGTGACAATTACGCCTGGGTCATCTCCATAGCCAAAAAGAGAAAGGGCTTCAGGATCTCCTTTTTTCAGCAGTGAACGGCACGCATGTTTAACAATCCAGTCGGTTTTAGCGTCTTTTCCGTACCAGCTTTTTATCACATCAAGCATCCAGTCTTTCTCTATGTAAGAAATATCATTTAAATGATTGGCTACGCTTTTGCGGACATATAGCGATTCATCGCATTTTAACTGTTCTAAAATCGGCAGCGTTTGCTTCGGCTCCTGCTTTAACGCAGGTACTGATTGCCCCCATGGAAGTCTAGGACGACTCCCTTCGCTTGCTAATCGGCGAATATGATGATTTTCATCTCCCGCCCACTCAATCATTTGCGCAAGCATTCGATTTGTATCTTGAATTAAAAACGGACGCACCGCAAATTCTGATGTGGAAAACGGCGTAAAAAACGCGAGTGCTTTTATGGAAGCTTCCCAAGCGTTTAATCCGTATAGTTCCACGTAATCTGGAAAAATCGTGCCTTGAAGCCCTCCTACCGTTGGAGCTGCTTTATATAAAATATGAAGTGCTTCTTCATAATCCGCCGGCAGCACTTCATGCATGGAAAGCGTAATTCTTCTCATGCGCTCTTTCAGCCCTAAGTCTTCCCAGTCCTGTTGAAAAACCAGCTCATGAAATGCTTTTTGATCAAATGAACTCCTTTCACGTGAAAAAGCGTCGCTCAAGTAGGTAATCAACTCTTCATTAAATACGCTTTTACGTAACTCTTCAGCCATACCTATCCCTCTTTTCCAGGTAGTATTTTATTTTCTTCCGAATAAAGCGCCCGCTCGTACATGCCTTTTTTAAAAATTTGCATAAACAGTTGCTTATTTTTAACTTCTTTAAATCCGTACTGACTGTACAAACCGTGAGCATCTTTTGTTGCCAATAAAATTTTTCGTACGTGTTGAATCGGCTGATAGCGAATCATTTCTTGTACCAATGCTTTTCCAAGGCCGTTGCCTCGCGCGTGCGGAAGAATAAACACATCCGCCAAATAAGCAAACGTCGCAAAATCGGAAATAATCCGTCCAAACCCTACTTGTTTATCACACTCATCATACACGCCAAAACAAACGGAGTGTTCAATAGACGTTTGAACAAGGTGAAGCGGAATTCCTTTTGCCCAGTATGATTCATGATGAAGGTACGAGTAGATAACATCTATATCAAGCTTTTCTTTGTTCGTATGTATCGTAAACTGATGATTTTCTTTCATGCTGCATCCTCCTTGCTTCTCTATCATAGCACAAATGTTCGCCATAGAAAAAAGCCTTTTTGCGGTAAAAGGCTTTTTTGGTTAGTATGATATTTTTTTAGAAACAGAAGTATTTTTTCTATAGCGTCTTCCGACTATGTAAATAAGCGGACTGCCAATAATCGTAGGCAAAAACCAATAAAAAAGAGAAGGAAGCATATTTAACAGCGGAATACTGTCTCCAATATTCACAAGCAGCGCGGTAACCGCTCCGATATAAGATCCCAGCATACCGCGAATATGATGCTGAAGCCAGCTTTTCCATTTTTGCTTGCGTGCTAAGTAGCCATAAATCGCTAATCCGTATGAAAACACCGCAATATAAAATAAATAAGCAATTTCATTCCATTTCCAAATCGCTAACATGATAGCTGTAGCAGCTAGGGCTGCGTAAGCACCGTGGTACACTTCTCCCCATCTTGTATGCCGTCCTTTTTTCTTAGCCGCTAGCATGGACACCATTCCTGAAAGCAAACAAATCATTCCGAGTCCAATATGGATACTCAATATAACTTCAAATAAATCCAACGCGCTCTCTCCTTTTACGCACTTTTCTCTTATATCTTCGGCTAACGCACTTATTTTTTTAACAAAATATCCCTATTTATTTTCCAACTCTTTACTTACATGATGCATATGCTCCACGTTAAAAAGCGCATACTTGATTTTCTTTATGTATTATATTTTGCGAACGGAGCCGCGCGAGTGCTGCGTGATCTCGGCGCAATGCTTCTCACCCTCGTCTAGCCCCATACGCCACTTTTCATGCTGCCTTTAATCACTGGCGGCTTCTTTAAAATTGGTCTGTTTTTCTACGCCACTGTGCTGGGCCTTTCTCACGTGTTTAAAATTAAACACCCGTCACCGCTTGTATTTCCAATCGGCTTGGTCATTTTGTTTTATTCATTGTCTCTTGCTCAAAACTATTTCGAACATATATATGAAAGGCTGAACATCATTCCGTTCACTTTACATCTTCCGTTTCAAATTGTCATTCCTGCTCTTTTACTCGTGATCGCATTTTTAAGAAATCGAAAAAAAGTACAGTCCGTTACTGTGAAAAATACCGCAGAAAATTCGTAGTATGTCCATTTCTCTATTGGATTTAATCTCCTAAAATTATACAATATAGTCAAGAAGCCAAAAGGAGAACCAATATGATTGGATTAATTCTTTCTATTTTATTATTTAACGTTCTTGCTTTTAAAACAAACAAGCGCTTCACAGCAAATCAAATTGTACACATTTGGATGTTCACCATTGCTGCTCAGCACATCTTTGACGTCTTTATTAATTTCAAATTTCACGGCTACTGGTATTTTACACAAGAAACAGACTGGCAAGGTATTTTTGCCTATACTGTTCTCATTCCGCCTGTGAACATGCTTTTTCTTACCTACTATCCTTTTGCCGGGAAACTCACAAAAAAAGCCGCCTACATTTTACTTTGGTCGGTTGCTGTTTTACTTTATGAAGTAGTGGCCCTTCTCCCTGCTCCATGGGGTTATTTTCACTACGGATGGTGGACGTGGTGGTATTCGCTTCTGCTAAATCCGCTGTTGTTTTGGATGGTGGTGCAGTATTACCGGTGGGTGTGTAAAATTGAAAAAAGAGCGATCACTTAAAAATAGAATAGCCTTTGGACAAGCACATCATCATTTTCAGCACGCGCAATAAAACGAATATCTGCTTCTCCGCTGGCTATTCTTTTTTTATTTAAAAGCGTCTTTGGACAAGGAAACTTGCTTTTCTTTTTCTTTTCCAACTAACGACACAAGGAAACCTGCTATTCCAGCTATACATAGAGTCACCAATAAACCGGTAGTACCTACTAACAAGCTCACCGCAGCTGACGCTAACATTCCTCCAATATAACGAAAAGTGGAATAAATGCCCGATGCACTGCCTGATTGCTCCTTTTTGACAGACTGAATATTCATAGCCTGCATAGATGAAACACCGATTCCTGCTCCCACTCCTCCTACTAATAAAGATACAATTGTATAAGAAATGGATGCATTCGCTAAGTGGAAATAAAGCATCGCCGCAAGCAGTGAAATAAGAAACGATAATCGGATCGGATGTTCTTTCCCTACCTTTTCTGCTAACAATCCTCCTAGCCACGAAGAAATAGACATGGCTAACGAAAAAAAGAAAAGAAGCAAACCAATTAACCGAATATCATACTGCTTCTCTAGCAAAAGCGGAACAAACAAAATGGTACTATACATCATAAAATTACTGCATAGAATAGAAAGATTTGAAGAAAAAAAAGGACGAACCTTAAAAAGCTTAAAATCAATCAGCGGCTCTTTGACTTTGCGTTCTTGCACAATAAAAAGAACGATAGACGCTATGCATATAAAAATAGTCCAAGCATTAAACAAATCACGGTGCGTCAGCATTAGCGTAAAGCTCGTCATGCTTACTCCAAGCAATAAAGCGCCCCCTATATCCAGCGTTTTTGCTTTTTGTTTTATGGTAGACGGCACGTATATAGATGAAAAAATTAACGACAGCACAGCAAAAGGAACGTTAAACCAAAAAATCGACGTCCACCCAAGATACTTAATTAAAAAAGCACCTAATACAGGCCCTACAGCTGCGCCTAGCCCCATTGATAATCCAAATAACCCAAGCGTTCTTCCAAGCTTTTCTTTTGGTAAACTGTGTCTCATAATGGCTGTTGCGTTAGGCGTGGCTAATGCACCTCCCAATGCTTGCAGCGTTCGAAAGACTGTGAGCGAAAGTAAGTTATATGAAAACACACAGGCGGCAGATCCTATTAGAAAAATAATCATTCCAGCTACAAACATGTTCTTGTTTCCATATAAATCACCAAGTTTCCCCGCAATGGGCTGAGCAACTGCCATCACAATTAAATAGATCGTTACCACTACTGATACATGTACGATGGAAAGATGAAGTGCTTTGGCAATAGACGGCAAGCCTACCGCAATCATAGTGGAATTAACGGGAATTAAAAAAGTTCCCGTTAAAATAGAAAAGATAATCAAAAACGGCTTACTGCTGTTCAATCGTCACCACTCCGTTGGTTCCGTCTACGGTAATAACATCTCCGTCTTTTAGTAGATCCACGGCTACTTTTGTGCCAAGAACCGCTGGGAGTTTATATTCACGAGCCACTGTTCCTGCATGAGATAAAATTCCTCCTGCATTGGTTACAATTGCGCCAGCAAGCGAAAATAACGTGGTCCAAGCGGGTGCTGTTGTTTCACATACAAGAATATCTCCTTGTTCAAGCTTAGAAAATTGACTTGGATCTGAAATGATTTTTACCACTCCCGTATAAACACCTCTTGAAGCGGCACTTCCTTTAAAGATTTTTTGCGTTTCATCTACTTCTGGAGGCCCCATTTTTCCGAATACCCGCTCCAATAAAGGATCTTCTCCTGTTTGAGGAGGCGTTCCATAAGCAGGAGGCGTTTTTTTATGACGATTTTCTTCAAACTCCTGCTTTCTATTGTCGATAAGTTCATGAGATGCCACGGGTTTTTTTAATACTTCCAGCAATTCATCGTAATAAAAATGAAAAATATCTTCAGGCTGATGAATCACTTGGTGGTCAGCTAAAAGAGTTCCGACATTTAGCAAAAACAGTCTCGCTGTAGCAGGCAGCATCGCATCGATATAAAAATGATGATCTTCATCCAACCCCCATGCCTCCAAAGCCCATCCATAAAACAGCTTAAACTGTTCTTTTTCTTCGCACTCCGGCATTTTTGCGAGTACATCACGATAGCTTTCTTCTCTCTTTTTTACGACGTCTTCATAATTTTTCTTGAAGTCGTAATCTTTACGCACATAGCCAGCAATAATTGATAGCGCATGTAAAGGATTCTCTACCCACGTCTCATCAATAAACTCGTGCGAATTTGCGGAACGATAGCCATACTCATTCAAAAAGCTTTGCAGATTCTTTAAAAATTCTCTGCCTTCAGCCGTGCCTAATAGATTTGCTTCTATTTCTTCTGACTTCTGCTCGGTAAAAGCTTGTTTTAACGGGCCGGAATGCTTTACCGTGTCAGTTAGTTCCCACAGTGCTTGATCACTTTCAAGTGACTTGTTCATCACGCCTTCCAGCAAATCATATACATAAGCCGTATTCGTGTCTCCGGTCAAGTTTCCATATAGCTCTTCTAAAACCATTCCTAAATCATTTCTCGGCATGACGATTTCAAAGTGAAGCTGCCAAGCTTTTTTATAAAAATCATGCAGCTCTTTTACTTTTTCTTCTGCTTCTTTTAAAGATAAAGAACGTTCTGCATTTCTTTTGACTTCCGTATAAAAAGGTAAAAATACCTCATCAACGTACTCGTATAATCTAGGTTTAAGTCGAGGTAACAGCGGCTTAACTGCTTCCTGATGCTCTTTTAAGCGATCGTTTACGTCACCGGGAAACGGGATATTTTGCTGGTACATTTTTCCATCGGCTAATTTCACTACAAATTGATAGATGGGCAGTTTTAACGTTTCAAAACCATGCTTTGTTCCATAAGTCATTGCCGGAAGCTGAAAAGAGGCGTATAGAGGACTCAATGCATGCGCAATATGTAAGTTGTCTTGTACCCAAAACCCCGTTTGTTTTTCTTCCTCACTTAAAAATAAGTCGTTTTGAAATGCAGATAACACGTTCATTTGATTTCCCCTTTCCTTTTCATTATGCGGTAACTGGTCTTACTTGAAGCAAATAAATATGTTCATTTTTTATAGCAAATTCAACATCTACAGCATACTGACAATACTGCTCTACTTGATTCGTCAAATGAAGCAATTGTAATGCTGTTTCATCTGATATAGAAAATTCTTTTTTTTCTTTATCCGTTGTCACAGCTTTTGTTATTCCTGTAAAACCTGACACTAGCTTATACTCTTTTAATCCTAGTTCTTTCATTATATTCTTTGTCTGTTTATGAATAATAAATAAATCCGGCGTAACACCCCCTGATACGATTCCCTCTCCTAAGCCGTACGCCACGTTAATGACCACTTCATCTTCACTTTCTGTAATAGGGTTTACGCTAAAAATCACACCGGATACATCGGCTTCAACCATTCCTTGTACAAGGACACCCATCTGGGGATTAGAAAGCGAAATTTCTTTATCTTCGGCATACGCTTGAACCATGGATGAAAAATAAGAAGCCCAGCATCTTTTTATACTTGTCAAAAGTTCTTCTCTGTTTCTTACATTTAATATCGTTTCATACTGTCCGGCAAAAGACGCATTCTCCAAATCTTCAAGTGCGGAAGAAGACCTTACGGCTACGGCTTTTACACCAGCATCCTGAATATTGGCATACGAAGAAACAATTTCTTTTTGCAAAGCTAAAGGAAAGGTGCCGCTTTGAATCTTCTTTTCTATGACGCTGCTATCTTCTGCTTTTATTTCTATTTGGTTAAACGTTAAAAATGAAAGCAACGCGTGAGATGTTAAAACAAATCCTTTAGGGATATGAGAAACGTGCTGAATCATTTTTGAGAGATTGTAGGCTTTTGAACCTACTGTTTGAAGTTCTGCATAACATGCTTTTTCTAAAGAGACGATGTGCAATCACTTCACCTCCTTTCATTTATGTCAAAGACAATCAAATAAAACAGGATAATCCCATTTAAACCCATAATGTAGTTTTATAGAGTTAAGTCTACCTTACCAAAAATTAACATAACTTTAAATATCTTTACAAAAAAATCACAAACCATATTCACTAGAATATGTATTTGTGATTTTTTTTTATAACTAACACATTTGAAATTCGTATCGTTTTGACAAATTAAACTGTATCTCTATCCTTCTTCTCCCTCACAAACTCCACCACAGGCCCCACAATAATACAAATCCCTGCGATAATCAGCCAGCCAAACGCAAGATACGTCCAGCCTTTAAAAAAGGAAAGCGTGTATTGATAGCCCGTTAAAAACATCACGCCTGGAAACAAGAGGACAAATAAGAATGTAAGTCCCAGCGCCCAGCGCGTACATAGCTTTGCGTCTTTATTTAACTGTTGTTGTGGATCCATACGCCACTTCCTCCCTTAATGGTTCATCTCCGTGTTCATCAAAGCTTTTAAATTTATCTTTTAGTTCATCAAAGTCAAATTCTTTTTTAGCAAGTAAGCCGTGTCCAATCGATATGACCCCGCTGATGATAAAAACGGTAGAATTTCCAATAAGCATTGGATACAGTCCGCCAAGGGCTTCTACGTTAATGTGACCGTTAATCAAGTAAGCAGATGTGTTCCATGCGACAACGCCTCCGATCATTCCTAACAGCGCACCATAGAATGCACCTGTGTTCGTCGCTTTTTTCCACATCAGTCCAAGCGTAACGGGAATAACGGCTCCGCTGACGAAAATACCCATGGCCATATACACAAACCCAAGGCTAATTCCTAAGTAAAACAGTAAAATGGACAACACGCCCATCGCCAGCCCGAAGCCAAGCGTCACTTTTCGCGACGTGCTTAAGATTTTTTTACTGCTTGCTTTCGGGTTGATAGAACGCAGGTAAATGTCCGTTACGATAATATTGGTAATCGCGGTTAATTCAGCTGCTCCTGTCGACATTACTGCCATAAACAGCATCGTTAAAAACAAAATAGAACCTAGATTTCCCAGCACGTGTGACGCCATAACCGGTGCAATGGAATCTGGTGAATCAACGGCAATTCCAAGACCAGCCGCGCTTACGCCAAGGAAAGTGGCAACCGCAAATGGAATCGAAAACCAGGCAATTCCGCCGTAAATATACGCTTTTGAAGCAGCGCTGTTTTTACTTGCAATAGCACGCTGCCAGTAAGCTTGATCCACAAAGACCGTACCAAAGTTCCCGATAATATTAATCATTCCAAACAAAAGCCCCGGCACCGATGCCATCGTAAGCATATGCTGTGACTGAGGCAGATTTTTCAACCCTTCGTACACGCTTGTTACGCCGAACTTATAATAGACGGCAGCAGCAAAAATAAATAAAATAACGAAAATAAAAACGGTGTTAAAATAATCAGCAACAAATGAGGCTTTTAAACCGCCAATCATGGTGTAGATTGTAAACGTAAGAGGAATTAAAAAAGCGGCAACAAAAATATTCATTCCGGTAAGAGAGTTTAAAGCAATGGCTCCTCCTAAAATAACCATGGCGGTCACAATAATATTTGTCATAAGCGCAAAACCAAGCATTAAACGATGATTTTTCACATCGAAGCGCTGTGCAATAAATTCTAAAAACGTATGAGCGTTCGGTGCTTTTTTCTTCAGGTTAATCGCCACAATGGCAAACAGCAAAATTTGAATGCTTGCTCCCGCTGCGTACCAATACGGTCCGCTAATTCCGTACTGATAGCCTGTGGAAGAAGACATCATTAACGTAGCGGCCCATGTCCATGCAGCAATAATGGATGCACTCGCCAGCCCAACGCCTACATTTCTTCCGGCTGTACTAAACTGCTCAGCCGTCATTTCCTTTCCTTGACGGCGCTGCATCATGATTGTGACGGCTGTAAAGCCTCCTCCAAAAATCAGTAAAATCAAATACCCGACGCTTGATGAAAGCATCTTATCCCTCCTCTTCCTCTTAATGTTACATTTACTAACATTAATATGTAAATAAAAGTAACATTTGTTAATAAAATACCACGTCGTAAAATTATTAACAATACTGTATTTTCTGATTATTAAAGAGTATAATTAAATATTTTCTCCATTCACACACAAAAAAGCCGGCACATTCGCACCGGCTTAAGCGTAAATTTTCGTTTTTAACACGTTTTATTTCCTTACATGAACGAAATAATAAAAAACGATAGCACAGGGCTATCGTTTTTTATTATTGAGATACCATTACTTTTTGGCGAACGTGCTCCAAGTGATCACGAACCGCTTCTGCTGCTTCTTCTGGGTCTCCATTTTTAATCGCTTCAAAAATACGCTCATGGTCGGCATCGGTTTGCTTGCGATTTTCTTTTTGGCTTTTATTTAACGAATAAGCAAGCGCTTTTCGATACAAATGGCCTAAATCTTCTACGGCATGAAGAAGGAATGAATTATGAGCTGCTTTCACGATATCATGGTGAAAACGATAGTCCGCTTCATGTCCAATTTCTTCACTGTTGTGAACCGTCTTTTTAAATGCTTCTAACGATTCTTTAATTTCAATCAACTCTTCATCTGTACGGCGCAGCGCGGCTAAGCTTGCTGCCTGCGACTCAATGATAATACGCATTTCAATTAATTCAAGAACCTGATCTGCTTCAACCATTTCAAACGTCATTGGATCAAGCATGCCCACTAAGTTTACACGCTTTACGTAGCTTCCTCCGCCTTGTCGTGATTCAATCAAACCACTGGCAGAAAGAACGCTTAGCGCTTCACGAATTGGTGCGCGGCTCACTCCAAACATTTTTGACAGTTCATGTTCCGACGGTAAACGAGACTCTGGCGGGAACGTTTTCTCTTTAATCATCTTTTTTAATTGATCAAGCACTTGACTAGACACTTTTTTACGCTCAATAGGTACAAACATACTTCTATTCCTCCTCCAAGTAATTATCTCTCTCTCTTTTTTATAGTGTTCATCGGCTCCAGTATAACTGTGTGCATTCCGATTTATGTAAACGCTTCAATCTTTGTATTACAAGTATACATTATTTCAATTCAAATGTGTTGATAAAATTTTACTATTATTGTTATTATACCATGAAAACAAGTTATAAATGAATAGCGATTCATGGTTTTTTGATATATTACCTTTATCTTACATATAATCCGTATACAATCATAATCGCCGCATCCGCTAGCGCATGGCTGATGATGGACCCTTTGATGCCATATCGCTCTCTTATATACGCCCACATCATACCTGCTGAAAAGACGCCTATTACCGAGATCACATTAAACGGAAATACGAAAACAGGGAGGATAATGAATACGTGATAAAGCGTATAAAAGCTTGATGTAACAATGATTGAAGCAAGTACAGAAACATGCTTTTTCACTTTATTTTGTATATACATCCGCCAATACATTTCTTCTAAAACAGGATTAATAAAAATCAAAACGACGGCTAAAACGGTAACTTTCCACCCGCTAAATCCCCATATTTGCAAAACCGCTTGCATATCTTCTTCATGAAAGATTTTACCAGAAAAAAGCAGGCTGCTTCCAATTATCACAGCGGCACATAGAACTCCGCTCAGAGTTCCCACATACAGAGATTTTTTTGTAAGCGCTACCTTAAAGTTAATTTTATTATTCGCATATAAAATCATAAACATCCAGCCGTAAAAGCAAACAAATGTTACCAACACATTTTGGATAAGCCACAAACCGAAAAAAACAAAGATTATAGGCATGAACAGCAAAAACAAAAATTTTATCATGTTTATGGCGCACCTTCTTTAAAAGCGGCTTTTCTTTTACCAAGTAAACTTTTCGTATTCAAAAGGTTTACTATCTTTTATCTTATAAAAGTCCCGTGTTATTTTCAATTATTTTTTAATTCTTGCTCCAGTTCACGAAGACTTTCCGCAAGCTTTTTCTTTTCTTCTTCAAAGTGAGCATCGTCTTTAAAAGCTGGAGTTAAAGGCGCTGCCTCTTCATTTTCTCTTAGCCAATCCGGCGTCAATTCTTTGCGAACAACACGCTTTTTATTAGCGTAGGAAATCGGCTTTTCAGTCTGTTGACTCGCTAGCGTACGCTGTGATGTTACATAATGCTTATAAAAAAGATGCTGTTTGATATAGGCAAACGCTCGAATGGTATCGCCGCTGTATTTAGGCACGTAGTGATCAAATGCTTCATGCAGTCCTGATAGCGCCGTTTCTATTGGTATTTCGCTTTTTGCGACTTCGTACATATGCTTTAAATCACTGGCTGAAGGATACATCCCTCGGTTTCTTCTAGCAATAAAAGCGGCTTCCAACGTTTGTACGTAAGCGTCATGCGCGTCTTCTTCTTTTTTTATGTGATTTGTATTTTTTGCTGTAGTCTCTGTTAATGACGCCGTCACTGTGACCGGCTCCGCTGCTTCAATTTGACGATTCCCTTCTGTCAAATTGACATCTTCGAGCTCTTCAAATTCATCGCTTGGCAGGAGCTTCTCTAATTTTTTGTAATCAATCCGGTACCAAACGGTGTTGTTAAATTTAGAGCGGTTGTACTTTCCTTTTATAATTAACCCTTCTTTTGCAAGCTTTGAAATGATGCGTTGAATCGTTGAAAGCGACCAAAACGGAAACTGCTGCAGCCACTGCTGATTTGTATTGTACACCCATTTATATCCGTCCTGCACGTTTGTGCTTTTTTCAAGCCAGTAGTGAAGCTGCTGAAGAAACAGCGCTCCATTCACTCCTACTTTCACTGCAAGCGCCGGCAGTACAATTAACGGCTGATCTTTTAATAATAATTTACTCACTACGTCATCTCCTTTGTTATATAAAATAGCTACTATATATATACAAAGAAAATGAAAAATCGGGGATGGCACTCTTAAAATTATGTTAAAATATAGAAAAAACGAGGTGGTCATATGATACGTCAAGGTAGAGTCGGTGATGAAGCAGGGATTGCAAATGTACACGTAGAGAGCTGGAAATCGACTTATAAAGGAATTGTTCCGGATTCTTTTTTAAATTCATTGAACGCTGAAAAACGAAAGCCGATCTGGAAAAAGCAGCTGGAATCAAATTCTGTTGTCGTTGCAGAAGAAAACGGTCAAATCGTAGGCTTTGCTTCCTATGGCAAAGAAAGAACGAACAAGTATCCTTCCTATACGGGAGAACTGTATGCCATGTATTTACTCACAGAGCATCAGCGAAAAGGAATTGGAAAAGCGCTTATGCATAAAATAGCGCAAGAGCTGGGAGACCAAGATATACATACGATGCTCACATGGGCTTTTGAAGAGAACGGCGCCTGTCAATTTTACGAAGCGCTTGGCGGAAAAAGAATCGATCGCGCTGACGTTATCATTGATGGTACATCTCTGTCTGAAGTGGCTTTTGGATGGGACACGCTTAAAAATTTGTAGGACAACTCTCTGGACAGATTTTTTTCTTCACGGTAAACTGTTTAGTTGGTATAAAAAGAAAGGATGATTTACCGTGACGAATTTTACTTATCGAAACATTATTTTGCTCGTTCTTTGCGTAACAGCAGGTATTGTCGATGTAATTGGCTACTTAAGCCTTGGCCATATCTTTACCGCAAATATGACGGGAAACATCGTGCTGCTCGGGTTAGCAATCGGAAACTCTCTTGAAACAACTGTTTTTCATTCCCTCACAGCTCTAGGAGGATTTAGTGTAGGAGTTATAGGCGCCGCAATCCTAGTTGGAAACAAAGAAAAAACATTTTGGCCTAAAGCCGTAACGATTGCGCTTGGACTAGAAGGATTACTTTTACTTGTTTTTGCACTTTTATCTTCGTTTTCTCCTTCTTTGCACGTAACTTATTTATTTATTTTCTTATTAAGCTCAGCAATGGGTCTTCAAACAACGGCTGCTCGAAAGCTTGGCGTAGCCGGAATTTCTACAACCGTATTAACGGGGACGCTTGCTAATTTCTTTGAAGACGTAACGGCACGTTTGCGCAGCCCTCGCTACCGCAAAACGTTTAACACCGATGCCATTCTTCGCGCGCTGTCTCTTGTATTTTACTGCTTTGGCGCTGCTATCGCCGCACTTGCAGAGCCAGTTTATAAATTTGAAATTATTTGGCTGCCAATTGTGATTCTGTTAGCCATTATCATTTTTGTCAGTACGAAGTTTCGTTCTGATTCAGAAAAAAAATAATAAAACGAGGCTCGGAAAAAGGTATTTTAGTCAAAGGAAAATCCGAACGAGTTTGGTTCTTGATTGAGAATCAAATTTGTTCGGATTTTTATTATTAGTAGTATAGTGAACGTTTATATATGTAGCAGCTTCTAGCTGTTGATTGGAGAGCAAGACGAAGACTCCTGCGGGAAAAGCGGACTAAGTGAGACCCCGCAGGAGCGAAAGCGGCGAGGAGGCTCACCAGCCGCCCGCGGAAAGCGAAGTCTTGCACGGAAATCAACAGCGGTGTTACAAGCGAACATACTAGATCATTTATCCAATTTGTTCGCCTTTAGATTATATTGATTCAGTTATGTCTCAAGCTTTTTCATTTTTCCGCTAGTGCCGCTAAAACGCCAAAAATAATTGCCGCTACAGGTCCTACAATCAATAGTCCAATTAAAATCGATCGTATAGCTTCCCATAATGACCGCAAAGGACTTTCCTTAGACTCTGCTTTTTCCACTCTTTCCTCTAGGTGTTCGACTCTTTGCTGAAGCTTCGCTAATTCCTGCGTAACATCTATTTGTTCGCTCATCGCTCAAGCTCCTTTTTACTCTACATTACCATATACTTCCTTACTAACACTACTATTTATTTGTGATTACTTCAATGCCGATTTCGCGGTAAGCATTTAACACGGTTTCGTTCACATGTTCTTCTGTAATGAGCCAATCTAGTGAGTTTGCTGAGCTGAACGTGTACGTTGAAGACGTATTGAGTTTTTTAGCTGTTACAATAGCCGCTACTTCACTCGCACTTTTAATCATTTGGCTTTTAATGTGCATTTCTTCAAGCAAAGGAATGCTCATACCGATTTTAGGATCGATTGCGTATACGCCTAAAAAACAAAGATCCGCTCGAATTTGTTTTAACGTATCAACCACGCTTTGTCCTACCGTGACCATCGATTCTTTTCGAAACGTTCCTCCAAGAGAAACAACTTCTACAAAGTCATGTTCCGCTAATGCAACGGTAATTAACGGACTGTTTGTAATAACCGTAACGTTTAAATTCTTTGGAAAAGCTTTGACGAGCTGAATATTTGTTGTACTTCCGTCCATCAAGAGCACCTGCCCGTCTTTAATTAACGGAAGCGCCGCTACGGCAAGTGAATGCTTAACATCCATCAATTCACGTTTTCGCTCTTTGTAATCAACCGCAGAAGTTGAACGAGGAAGCGCTCCTCCGTGTACGCGCTGCAGCAGACCAAGCGCGTCCATTTCCCGCAGATCTCTGCGGATTGTATCTTCTGAAACATTCAGCGTTTGGCTAAGCGTCGTAGCAACAATTCGGCCTTCTTTTTCAAGCAAATTCATAATTTGTTTGCGTCTTTCTTGTTTTAACATTGCTTGTTCACCTGTTTTCTTTCTGCTTTTTACTTTATTATACTCGTTTTTTTTGTAAAAACAACGAAAAAACGCTTGATTATCAGTGTTTTTTCGTTTATTGTAGGATAAACAAGATAAAACACGTAAAAACAAGTAATAATAATTAAAGGGAGAGATAGTTTATGAAGATGATTTTTACAGACTTAGATGGAACTCTTTTAAATAGCAGCAGTGAAATTAGCACAATTAATGCAGAAGCAATTAAAAAAGCGCAAAAACACGGAGTTGAAGTCGTGGTGGCTACAGGGCGCGCTTATTTCGACGTGCAGGAAATTTTAAAAAAAGCTGAGCTTTCCAACCTTTGGGTGATTGCCGCAAACGGAGCGACTATTCATGACCCGAACGGACAGCTCAGACATTCTGTTCCAATTGATGCCCACCACGTAAAAGAAGCGCTTCAGTGGCTGGATGCAAACGAATTTTATTATGAAGTGTTTGCAGAGCATGCAATTTATACGCCAAACTCAGGCCGTGAGCTGCTTGCCATTGAAATTGACAGAGTAAAAAGCGCCAATAAAAATGTGGACGAAGAAAGACTTCATCACGCTGCGACTAAGCAGTACAGCCAAACGGGATTTGCCTTTGTTGCATCGTATGAAGATATTTTAAATACAAACGCGGAGCTTTATAACGTATTAGCTTTTTCATTTGATGATGAAAAACGAAAAAAAGGCTGGGATCACTTTAGCAAGCAGCACGACATGACGCTTGTCTCTTCCGCTGATCATAACTTTGAACTCGAACACAAAGATGCGTCAAAAGGAAACGCATTAACATACGTGGTAAAAGAGCTCAGCGGCTCTCTTCACGATACCATTGCCATTGGAGACAGCTTTAACGACGTATCGATGCTGCAAACGGCTGGAAAAGGAATCGCTATGGCAAATGCGCACGCAGAAATTAAAGCGCTAGCTGATGACGTTACATTAACGAACGATGAAAACGGCGTAGCTTCGGTTATTGAAAAAGTGTTAGAAACACAGCTGGAAGCACATTAAAAAACCGCTTGGCGTATGCCAAGCGGTTTTAAATGGTCATGTGGTAAATACCGACAAACCAGCTGAACAGCGAAACGAAAAAATAAGCTGTGATGCTTTTAACAAAAAATCTTTCCTTACTTATAATTCACTTCTTCATTCACACACGTCACTAAAGGCTTTTTCTCAAGACCTAAAAGCAAGTTCTGTACGGCTAGATCTGCCATTCGATTGCGCGTTTCGTACGTAGCGCTTCCAATATGCGGTGTTACTAACACATTTGAAAGCTGCAGCAGCTTGTGATCTGCCGGAAGCGGCTCTGGGTCTGTTACGTCTAGTGCAGCATACGCAATTTCTTCATGTTTCAGCGCTGCGTACAGTGCTTCCGTATCCACTAATCCCCCGCGCGCTGCGTTTACAAAATACGCACTGTTTTTCATTGCTTTAAATTCCGCTTCTCCGAACATGCCCTTGCTTTCATTTGAAAGCGGCACTAAGCATACGATACAGTCAGCTGTGTGAAGAAGCTCTTCAAACGAAAGGTACACGGCATCAAGCTCTTTTTCGGCTTCATGCTTGCGGCTTCGATTGTGGTAAACGATGTTCATACCCGATGCCTTTGCTCGTCTGGCAACGGCGCTTCCAATATCGCCCATCCCAACAATACCAAGCGTTTTTCCAAATAAATCGATGCCAAATACCGTTTCCCAGTTTCCTTGTTTCACTTTTTC
Source organism: Priestia aryabhattai B8W22 (assembly GCF_000956595.1). Lineage (GTDB taxonomy): Bacteria > Bacillota > Bacilli > Bacillales > Bacillaceae_H > Priestia > Priestia aryabhattai. The sequence continues at coordinate 184,361 of NZ_JYOO01000004.1, forward strand.
ATAGCCTTCATGAATGCGGCGAGCTGCTGACAATAAGAGACCAAACGTTAAATCAGCCGTTGCTTCTACTAGCACGCCCGGCGTATTGCTAAACGGCACGCCTTTTTTGGTGCACGCTTCGACATCAACACTGTCATACCCGACGCCTGATTGAGAAATAACGCGCAGGTTCGGGGCTGCTTCTAACAGCTCTTCATCCACCGTAATGTGGCCGATATTAAAAAAGCCGTCGGCATCACGAAGCCAGTCGCGCAGCGTTTCTTGTGGAATCTTTCCTTCTCCTTCCCACATTTGAATATCGCAGTGCTCCGCTAGCTTTTCGTAAGCGTTTGGCCACGTCTTTCCAGACATAACAACTTTGTATTTCCCCATGTTGATCTCTCCTTTTCCTTGTTCACTCATATGTATGAATAGTAACTAGCTATCCTATCACAAGACTACTATAAAGATGAAACTTTTTCCATTCAGGAATCGTATTTATAGTAAGGGGGAATACGAATGTTTGAAGATGAAATGATATTTGAAGATGATCCGTCCGGAGATGACATTGTTTTTGAAGGTGATGCTGACCTAAGCGGAGGCGCTTTTTTTCCAGACGATGCGTTATTTAACGGAATGCCTACGTTTGTTATGCTATTTTTTGTTATTGTTATTGGTATTTTCTTATTTTCTATTTTTAAAGGAATCAGCACGTGGAGCAAAAATGAGCAGTCTCCCCGTCTATCTGTAAAAGCAAAAATTACGGGCAAACGGACAAACGTCCAACGCCATGGCGGTCACGCTCACGAACATCACCACTCTCACACGTCTACAACTTACTATGTAACCTTTCAGTTTGAAAGCACCGACCGCTCTGAATTTACTGTTTCAGGCAGCGAATACGGCAAGCTTGCAGAAGGCGACGAAGGAATGCTGACGTTTCAAGGAACTCGTTTTTTGGATTTTCAAAGAAATCTCAGTGAAGAACATACAGATACCTAGGTTATGACCTCTTGCTTTTAGAGGTCTTTTTTACTAGAATGAGGCATTTATACAGCAAACGACCTATTTGTGCCCTTTTTACATTTTACAAGAACGTTATTTAATACAAAAACATACCGTGTAACACATTCATTTAAACAGGCAGGTGATTTTATGTATTCTCCTTATTCAGGCAGCGGCATCTACTACGGACATTACGGAGAAGCCCCTCATTCACACCCTATTCAAACAATACTGACGCAATACTGGCACGAAACCCACTATCCAGGTCCACACAAGAAATATGTACACGTGTATTATCTTAACCCGGCTTCTCTTCATTATTATCCAGCCTATCGAATATTTTTGTAAAAAACTGGTGATTAACACGGTTTTATATTGTAAAATTAATCCATATACTTTTTATTTGGAAAGGAGGTTAACAAACAGTGCGCAATTCTAAAATAAAAAATAGTGTGGCGATCACCACTTTGCTTTCCGCCCTATTTTTCTGCTCTATCATAGTTCTTGGTTCGCTTTCTCCTCTAGCAGATTCTGGCCCCAACGTCAACACGTTCGGTTCAGTTGGGATGGGGTTATCTCTTGGCATGATTCTGTTTTTATATCTGTTGCCTTTAGCATTTTATCTGCTGGGAATGCGTTTCTTAAAATTTGTGATGGCTGCTTTTTGCAGCATTGGACTTTTAATCGCTGCTAGTACTCTATTACTAATGCCAGCTCTGTTTTTATTTGGATTAGGAGATTTCTCAGGAAACTTAGCTTCCATCATAGGTGTAATGATTTCTTGTTTAGGCTTACTGATCACGAATATTGTGTGGTTTGTTGCTGCGTTTAAAAGACCGTCAGCCACCGTGCAGGAAAGCGTTTAAAATGGTTAAGAGATGGCATACTAATTCCAGTTAAAGACGAACAAATTGGAGAGATGAGCTGAACCGCTTGTGACACCGCTGCTGATTTCCGTGCAAGACTTCGCTTTCCGCGGGCGGCCGGTGAGCCTCCTCGTCGCGTACGCTCCTGCGGGGTCTCACCTAGTCCGCTTTTCCCGCAGGAGTCTTCGTCTTGCCCTTCAATCACCAGCTAGAAGCAGCCACATACATGAAACTATCAATAAAAAATCCGAACGAATTTAATTCTCTATTACGGTTCTCCATTCATCGTTCGAATCTTCCTTCAACTAAAATACGTTTGTCCCAGCCTCTTTTTATAGCTCGGTAGGCAAGTAGTGCAAATACATATCCAAGCAGTCTTCGTGCTGAGACAACACGTCCATTGTTTCTTTACGAGGTTTTGTATAAATAGTCGCATAGTCTACTTCACCCTGTGTAGGATTTACTGGAAAAGCCAGTTTTTCTTTTTTCAGCGAAAAGTCGGCCTGCACTCCTTCTTTATTTCCTCTCGCGTCTAATCGAATCCATTTCTCCTCACTTTTGATGTAGACAGCATTTAACGCATGAATACAGTAGCCGGTGTCTATTGTATCTCCAAGGATTAATCTTTGATAACAAAAGCCTGTTGGAATTCCTTCTGCACGCAGCAAAGCAGCTAATAGATTACACTTGCTGTAACAAATCCCTTCCTTTTCTTTTAAAGCCTCTGAAGCCGTTTTTGTGATGATTCTGCTTTGAATATCCCATGAATGAGAAACTTCATCTCTCACAAACTCATACGCTTTTTTTATGTAAGCTAGTGAAGAATGAGCAAGCCGCTTTTGAGTTCACATACCTTTTGTTGAATTAAAGGATTTGTAAAATTCACTTCAGGAAGTTCTTGCGTGTAGTCTTCTTTTTCCAACGATTCACAAATTAATTTCATTTACTTTTTTCCTCCTCTATATTCACTACATGTTTTTTTATACATAATATTGAATTTTATTACATAATTTTGTATAATGAAAGACCACTTAAACGGAAAACGATAGTAGATACGAGATTGAAAGAGGTTTTGTTTTTGGTGACGTTATTTTTAACAAATGTGCTGCTCGGTCTTTCGATTGCCCTTCCCGTTGGAACAGTGACAATTGAAATGACAAAACAAGGTTTGAAAAACGGGTTTCTTCACGGATGGGTTGTTGGACTCGGAGGCATGACGGTTGATTTATTATTAATTGTGCTGCTTTACTCTGGACTAGCTTCTTTTTTATCGGCTCCTTTTATCCAGCTTATGATGTGGCTTATAGGAGCGCTTTTTTTACTTTATATTGGCTATGACAGCATTAGACACGCAGATCATGACATAACGGCTCCTGGAGAACACGTAAAAAAGTCGTTTGCCTCTTCTTATGTGAACGGAATCTTTGTTGCCATTTCTCCTAGCAATCTCATTTTTTGGCTGAGCGTGTTTGGAACGGTGCTGACAAATTCGCTTCAATCCTCTCACTCTTTTCATTTCCTGCTGATTGCTGCCGGAATATTAACGGGAATTTTAATTCATGACCTGGGCTTAATGACAATTGTCTCTGGAACTAGAAAAGTGCTGAATCAGCTTTATATCAAATGGGTTTCTATTGCCGCTGGATGTATCTTAATCGGTTTTTCCTGCTATTTTCTCTACCGATTTATTGGGAATCTGCGCATGTACTTTTAATGTTTCTACATATTTTATGACTTGCTATATCCCCTCTTTATCTAGTATAAAGAGGGAATTTTTATAATCTAGCAGGGACTATCAGACAAAAAGTTCACAATTTCGTCACATTTCTATTGATTTTTTTCTCTTTTTATACGAAAATATAAAAAAGGGAGGAAATATCATGAAAATCAAAAAAGCACTTCGCATCTTTATTGGATCAAACGTTCTAGTATTATTAACATTTGGCCTTCTTCCAGCACTATTAGTTAACCCCGATATTGACCTAATTCAATCATTTATTAATTATATAGGAAAAGACTAATTCCGCTTTAAATAATCGTAATTTTCAATCTATTATTTTTATAAAAAAAGACAGCGCAGGCTGTCTTTTTTAGTAGGTTTACACTTTTATTTAGTTAAAAATAGCTTTTTAACATCTACTTTTTGATCTTTAACAATCGTATACGTATCCTGCTTTTTATCTTTAAAATTAAATGCTTTTATGTAATCATCATCGTAAATCGTTAAGCCGTACGCATCTTTTCCGTTTTCAACGATTCTCACCCAGTAAGACTGATCAAACTTTGGATCGAGTTCCTTGCTTTTTTTCACTTCTACTTTTGCCAAAGAATGTACGATTTGCTTTATCTCTTTTTTATCATCTACTACACGTTTTCCTTCGTCCGTATCTATTTCAATACGCGTAACGTTTGCTTCATCTACTTTTATGACGTCTTTTAACTGATAGGCTTTCCCGGTATATGTAAAATAAAATACGACGATAAATAAAAGTGCAGCTATAATAATCGTTCTTTTTTTCAAAAGGAACCTCCTTTTCTACATCACGCTGCATTCACGTGATACACCTTTTTATTCCTCCTGTTCCCCACCCCTTTAGTAAAATACTGCCTCCTACAAGCAGGCTGTAGATTAATCTCGGAACAGGAAATATTAACGTTACCATCAACAGTAACATGCCCGTACTTGTAAGAGCTACTTCTGCAGCTCGATTTTCCATTCATTTCACCACCATCGCTTGGTAAATTTTTTATATGAAGTGATAGAAATAGTATTAATCTTCTACCTACTTATGTATTGTTCGCGTATAAGACAGAATCGTCAACACGCCTACTAGGAAGATGGTCGCTTCACATTGCCTTTTTCTTTTTAACTAACTCATGATTTATGAAATAAAAACAGCTCATCTACTGTTGCTCCCAGTTTTTGGGCCATCTGGAAAGCCAGCGCTAAGCTTGGATCATACTTATTGTTTTCAATTGCATTAATCGTTTGTCTCGATACGCCGCATACTTTCGCCAGTTCATCTTGAGACATCTTTTTGCTTTTACGCAGTTCTTTAATTCGATTTTCCACCATTCATCACTCATCTCTAAAATGTAAAAAACTTTTTACATCCATATCTTATATTATTTTCCTTGTTACTGTCAAATATGTTTGACAAAGTAGAGTCTTTTACATAACTGAAATAGAGATTGGAACAAAAGTAGGTTAGTTGAAGAACAACGCGAACGAGTTTGATTAAGAATTCACCTCGTGCTAATTTTTTTATGGGTATGGTAAACGTAGGTTTCGTGTATGTAGGTGCTTCTAGCTGATGATTGGAGGGCAAGGCGAAGACTCCTGCGGGGGAAAGCGGAACAGGTGAGACCCCGCAGGAGCGCAAGCGACGAGGAGGCTCAGCGGCCGCCCGCGGAAAGCGAAGCCTTGCACGGAAATCATTAGCGGTGTAACAAGCAATTCATAGTAGTAATATTAAAGCTCCTTACTCATATTAAACCACTTCACGCCTGCATGCTGAGACTCCGCAACTCCTTGATTCACATATCCGTTTTTTTCGTAAAAAGGAATCAATTCCTCTTTACATGTTAAGGTAACCGTTAAGCGCTGTTTGTTCCGCGCTTGTTTTTCAAACTCTTTTAGCAGCATACTCGCAATTCCTTTATGATGATGCTTAGGATTTACAACGATACCCAAAATACTTTGATGACCGCCTGTCTCAGGGTTCGAAATCGTTTTTTCAAACAAATCATCCGTAATAAACGGAGCTGAAATGACGGGACCGTTCACATATCCGATTATTTCTTCATTTTCTTGGGCAATGATAAACGTATCAGGAATGGTGTTGATCCGCGTGATAAATGCATCTTTTGAGGCAGCTTCCTCAGGTGTAAATCCTTTGTTTTCTAATGTAAGCAGTTGGTTTAAATCATTTTCATGTACTTGTCTTATAATCATTGAAACGTTTCCTTTCATTAAAAACTACTATTATATATCTCTCTTTCTACTATATATAAAAATGCCCAAACAAAAAAGGATTGACCTCTGCATTATACAGAATTCAATCCTACTTCGCTTTTTAATTAACGTCTTGATTATTTGATAAATGCACCAAATGGCTTGCCCACCGGAAGCACAACTTGACCATAGTGAGTATTTAATACAGCCGCTGCAGATCCATAGAATGAAAACAGAGCGATCAATAGCTCTGATACTGCTGCTAGTAAGTGCGTGTATTCATATGCCACACCAAATGTACTTAGCGATAATCCAATAAATAAGAAATCAATTAACACAAAAATAATAAATAATACTTTATGAGTGCCCATTGCTCCAACTGTCATAAAAACGCTGAAAATTAAGTAGCCGACAAAAGCAAATGCGAGCTGCTTCGGATCCGCTTCTTTTGCGAGCGCTTCCCCAAATGCTCCAAGCTGAATAAGCCATGTCATGCCGACACCTAGCCAAAATAACCCGAAGGCACCAAAAGCCGTTGCGCCGAAGGTATTATTATGTTTAAAATCTTGCATAGACGCGATTAGCTGCCCTATCCCGCCTAAAAAAATCGCCCATGGCAATACCAATGAAACACCATCGGTTACCCCAAGCTTTTGAAACGATGCAACAAGTGTCACCATGGCAAGTCCGAATAGGCCTAGCGCTGATGGATCCGCTGTTACAATTTTAACGTGCTGCGTGCTGTTGTTACTCATGTTGTACCTCCCTGATTTTAAAAACACCTTTAAAAAGATACAAAAATCTACGGGAAGTGTCAATGGATATTTTTGGCCTTTAAAAAACCCATAAGACCAAGCAGTGTAGCGTTTACACTGCTTGGTCTTTACTTTCTTGTTATTAAACTTTTTGTAATAAATTTTGTCTTGTTTGTTTTGCAGACTCAACCATCACTTTTAAGGCTTCAACCGTCTCGCTGATTCCTCTTGTTTTAAGGCCGCAGTCTGGATTAATCCAAAATAATGCAGGATCAAGCACCTTCAAAGTGCGGTCAATGTTTCGTGTCAGCTCTTCAAGCTTTGGTACGCGCGGACTGTGGATATCATATACGCCAAGTCCAATTCCTTGATTGTACGTATGTTCTTCAAACGCATAAATTAATTCACCGTGGCTTTTAGACGTTTCAATGGAAATGACGTCGGCATCAAGCGCTTTGATCGCATCAATAATCTCTTCGAATTCCGAATAGCACATATGCGTGTGAATTTGCGTCTCATTTTGCACGGATACCGTGGCTAGCTTAAATGCGTACACCGCGGCGTTTAAATAACTTTCCCAATTTTCTCGTTTTAACGGCAGTCCTTCACGCAGCGCGGGTTCATCTACTTGAATCATCGAGATGCCCTGACTTTCAAGTGCTTCCACTTCTTTTCTAAGAGCAAGCGCAATTTGATTTGCCACGTCGTAGCGCGGGATATCATCACGCACAAACGACCAGTTTAAAATCGTAATCGGACCCGTCAGCATTCCTTTAACCGGCTTATCGGTTAGAGACTGTGCGTAGACCGTTTCTTTGATCGTCATCGCCTGCTCGTATGAGACATCTCCGTAAATAAGCGGCGGCTTCACGCAGCGAGAACCGTAAGATTGCACCCAGCCAAACTTCGTAAACTGAAAGCCTCCTAATTTCTCACCGAAGTATTCGACCATGTCCGTACGCTCAAACTCTCCGTGCACAAGTACATCTAAGCCGATATCTTCTTGAATTTCAATCCATTTTTTGATTTCCTCGTTAATGTACGCTTCATACGCTTCGTCTGTTAGTTCTCCTTTACGCCATTTTAGACGCTCTTTTCGCACTTCTTTTGTTTGCGGAAAGCTTCCAATCGTTGTCGTTGGAAGAAGCGGCAGCTGAAACGCTTCTTGCTGAACGCGTTGACGTACGTCAAACGGCGCTTGACGCTCTGCTTTATAGCTGTGCAGCTGCTTCAGCTCTTTTTGCACGTCTTGGTGATTTCGAAAAGATGATCCATTTAATGCTTGAATCGCTTGTTTACTTACACTTATTTCTTTTTCTATTGCTTCTTTTCCTTGCTGCACCGCTTTTGTTAAAAGCGTGATTTCCTTCAGCTTTTCATCTGCAAAAGACAGCGCGTTTTTTAGAATTGGCTCAATGGTTTTTTCGCTTTTCACCGTGACAGGAACATGTAATAGACTTGATGAAGGCTGCAGAATCAAACGGTCTTTTGATACGGCTTCTTCAATTTCACTAAGCGTTAAAAGCTGCTCGTCCAAGTTTTCACGCCAAATGTTTCGTCCGTCAATCACTCCTGCTGCCAGCACTTTATCAGTTGGAAAACCATATTTATTAAGCGCCGTGAGATTTTCGCCTCGGTCATGTACAAAATCTAAGCCAATACCATGAACAGGAAGAGCGACTACTTCTTTATAGTGATCCACGCTGTCAAAATACGTTTGCAAAATGACTTTGACGTTCGGTGCCGCGTCATGCAGGACTTGATAGACTTCTTTGTACAGTGCCAGGTCTTCTTTTGATAGCGTTGTAGCTAAAACCGGCTCATCTATCTGTACCCACTCGACTCCTTCTGCCTGCAGCTCCGCTAAAATAGTTGCATACAGAGGAACAAATTGTTCAACTACTTTTTTAAACTCACTTTCTTTATATCCTTTTGACAGCTTCACAAATGTTACTGGACCTAAAATAACGGGTTTGCCTTTGATATTTAGCTTTTGCTTTGCTTCTTTGTAAAATTGAAGCGGGTGATTTTCTACAAGTGCCGGCGTGCATTCCTCAAGCTCGGGTACGATGTAGTGATAATTTGTGTTGAACCATTTTGTCATCGTAGAAGCTACCGCACCTTTTGTTCCTCGCGCGATGTCAAAATACGTTTCAAGCGATACCGGCCCTCCGTCATATTCAAAGCGCTTTGGCACCAAACCAAACATAGCGGCTGTATCTAACACGTGATCGTATAAGCTAAAATCGCCGACTGGAATTAATTCAATTCCTGCGTCACGCTGTTTTTTTAGATGCCCTAGACGAAGAGCTTCAATTTCCTGTAGAAAGATATCTTTCTCTAGCTTTCCTGCCCAAAACTGTTCGAGCGCTTTTTTCCATTCTCGTTTTTCACCAATTCTTGGATAACCTACGTTTGAACTTTTTACACTGCTCATTTTTTCCACTCCTTGTATATTTCTTTTTTTCCGCTAAACTAAAAAATCTCTCTTTTCGAAATGAAAAGAGAGATGATACGCATACTTAACTAAAGTTGAGATAGCCTGTTTTTCTCAACACGTATTCCTCACTCCTCTCTATATCCCGTAGAGCTTAAGTGCATACAACAGGCAGGTCTCCTGACTTAGGTTCATCGCTTCCTATCCCTTCCCATTTCAGCATGAAACAGTGGTTAATAAGTTGCTCCCCATTACAGTGGCGGGACCGCGCCGGCTTTTCACCGGTCTTCCCTTTTAAGCTGCGTACATTCGTTACACAGCACCTGATGCATTTCTATGAAATTGTTCATTCAAAACACCTTCACATAAAATAAAAAGCCTCTCTATCGTGAATAGAGAGGCATAGTATCTATGAAATCCTCTCTTATTTTTCAAAGCCGTACGCTTTGCAGGATGTAGCACCTTTTTAACAAGAATGTTAAATGGTTGCCGGGCTTCACAGGGCCAGTCCCTCCGCCTCTCTCAATAAGAGTTTTAATTATTTATAATATTTTGAATGTAGAGTCATCTTAACACCTTACATTTACGTTGTCAAAAGAAATTGCAAAAAAAATTAGTTTTCAGGAGGTGCTGACGCTAATTTTTGCCTTAACAATTTGTAATCATCTTTTCGATGTGTTTCGATCAAGTCTTTTGCTCCTTGATGATACCCTGAAGAATAAATGTACTCTACCGCGGTTTCAATAAGCATTCTCTTTTCTTCCGCACACTCCCGATCCATTAAAGGGAACAGTCTACCTAAAAGGTCATTTAAATCTTCCTTAATAAAACGATTAAGTCCTTCTTGCATCTTTTCGTTTGCCATGATAGCTCCTCCATTTGCTGTGTATGTTCTAAGCCTCTATAAACAGGCAGTTCACTGTGAATTTTAAGATAAAGTTAAGTCATTAAACAGTATATCAAGTGAATGTTTTTCTTCAATTACATATGTAATACAAATATATGACAAATATAGAGAATATATCATCATTCATTATCTATTATAACGTTTGACTGAACCTTCTGCTACAAGGTTTCGTACGGTTTTCCAAAAGAGGTTGAGACATAACGAAGTGAATCTCATCTAAAGGCAACTGGGATACATGAGCTGAATCGCTTGTGACACCGCAGTTGATTTCCGTACAAGACTTCGCTTTCCGCGGGCGGTCGCTGAGCCTCCTCGTCGCATACGCTCCTGTGGGGTCTCACCTTTTCCGCTTTTCCCGCCGGAGTCTTCGTCTTGTCCTCCAATCACCTGCTAGAAAGACTTATACACATGAAATCTACGTTTACCCTAATAAAAAAAATGAACCACTAATCAAGCATCTTGATCAATGGTTCGTTTTTCACTTCGTCTAAAACCCTTTTGTCCCAGCCTCTTTTTTTGAACCTAGCTTTCTACTTTCTTGTTTTTACAAACAACTTCTTCGAGGTCGTCCAAAATCCTTCCAAAGAAGAGGGCCTAAAATGTCGTACCGGCTAACAAAAAACTCCGTAAAATTATAATTATTTAAAATTAAAGGCGGCTCAAAATCAAGGGGAGCACCCGCGCCTCCTGACAATACAAAATCAGTGCCTCTTCCAAGCGTAAACGACCCGTTTCTGTTTTTTCTAATAAACTGCTCGTCATACGCATGCACGTGGCTGACTAACACTTTTTTCACGCGGTGTTCTTGAATTAAATCAAAAAATTCTTGACTTTGAGGAGTCGTTACAGGAAACCCTTCAAGGTTTGTCCACCGGCCGATATTTGGCTGGGCATGCATGGCTAAAACGGTATTACAAGGAGCATCCTCTAGCTGCTGCTCTAAATAATGAAGCTCTCTATCTGTAAATCCATATATTTTATTTTTGGGACTGATGACATTATTTAATGCGATGCACCGGAAGTTATAGACAGGAAGATCAATGACCCAGTGTACTTTTCCGATAGTGGCTCTGAAGTTTTCGAGATTGCTTTCATCAAGGTATAGTTCATCATGATTCCCTACGCATACAAACATAGGAATATTTGGTGCAATTTTTTCAACAACTTTAACAAAGTGCTCCAAATACTCTTTTTTCCCTGTATAGACGGTGTCTCCCCCATGAATAATAAACAGCGGGTTCAATTCCACCGCCTTTTTTAATACAAGCTCAAATTCACCGCTCATCGTGAAACAATTATCGTTTGGTCCGTCACCTCTGCTGTCACCCATAAAAACAAAGTTAAATGGATCTCTCGGGTTTAATTGTTTAATTCTTTGCTTTAATAATCTTTCAGAACGTTCATGAAGCGTCAAATTCATCAATTAGTTAATCCCCCTATTAATAAATAAAGTTAGTTAAAAGTAAACAAGCTTACTTATTTATATGAGCATTTGTTGATGAAGGTCACTACCGTCTTGTAAGCAGAACGCACATTTAAATGAGTTTCCATAGCCTATCTATTCTTTCATTTTGTTCAGCACTGATGGGACAACATAAAAGTTAGAAGAAACTCAACAGATGAAACCTGCATTCACCATAAAAAAACGAACCACTAATCAAACAATTTGATCAGTGGTTCGTTTTTCACTTCGGCTACCATACTTTTATCGCAGCCTCTTACATTTAAACAACAATTAGACGTATTTATTGCGCTCAACTGGACTTAAAGAATTTCTTTCAGAACGAGCTGCCATGTCCGTTTCAATTTGCTCTAGGCTACGTCCTTTTGTTTCGACAACTACAAAGCGTATAAAGAATAGTCCGAGAACACAAATGATCCCAAACGTTGAAAAGATAACGCCTAAGCTAAACTGATCAGCTAAAATAGGGAACACAAGCCCTACTGCCAGCGATCCTGTCCAGTTAAAAGCAGATGAAATCCCAGCACCGATTCCGCGCACAGAAAGCGGGAAAATTTCTCCTACAATGATCCACGTAAGCGGCGCCCAAGAAAACGCATAGCAAAGGATAAAGCAGCAAAGAGCAATTAGCGTAACCCAGTTAACGACAGCTTCATTAACGCCTACTGCTCCAAGAATAGCCGGTGTAAAAAAGGAAAGAGCCATTCCCGCTCCGCCAACCGTAAGAATGGTACGGCGGTTGAATTTATCAACAAACTGTAGAAAAATAAGTGTTGTCACAACGAAGATTACCCCAACAATAACCGTAAAACCAGCAGCTACCTGCGGCGCTAAACCAACTTGACGAGCAATGCTTGTTGCATAATAAACAATTGAGTTTGAGCCTTGAATCTGCTGAAAAGTTGCCATTCCGACACCGATAATTAAAGCTAAACGAAACTTTTTCTGAAACAGCTGTTTAATGCCTGATTGTTCATGCACAGCTACGCTTTGAATTTCAGCCACTTCCGCTTCGACTTCCGCTGCTGAGGAACGAAGCGTGCGCAGTACTTCATGCGCTTTATCTGCCATTCCGTTTTTAATTAAGTAGCGAGGTGACTCTGGAAGCTTGATCATACCGATGCACAAGACGATTGCAAAAATACCGGCGCTGCCAAGCATTAATCGCCAGCTGTTTGGAACCGGCTCAAAAATAAAGGCTACGATATAGCTTAATAATAATCCAATTACAATCATTAGCTGATTTAAACCTGAAAGCTTCCCGCGAATATGAGCAGGTGCGATTTCTGACATATAAGCAGGAACTAAAGAAGAAGCTGTTCCTACTGCTGTACCTAAAAAGACGCGCGCAATCGTTAACGTAATTTCCTCCGGTGCAATCGCTGAACCGATGGAGCCTAAAAGAAAGATGATAGACGAAATTAAAATTAATTTTCTTCGCCCAAACTTATCCCCTAATAATCCGCTTAAAATGGAACCGATAATTGCTCCGCCCATTAGCGACGAAACTACAATCCCCAGCCACAGCGGACTTAAATGAAACGCTTCACGGATATGACCTTCTGCACCAGCAATAATCCCAATATCATAACCGAATAAAATACCGGCAAATGAGCCGAAAAAGAAGATAAACTTACTTGATACTTTACTCATGATTATAGATCCCCCTTTTTGTTGCCTTAGTTTTGATGTCTATCACACATTTTTAAAACGCTTTCATTATTTCTTAAAAACGGCGTTCTTTTACTAAGTTACGCTATATTTTCACTTCCAAGGAAGCAGTGCTCCCTTGGAAATATAAATGCTTACTTAATGATGACGTATTCTAAATTCACAAGCTTTGCATAGCTCACAATTTGATCGGTCGTTAAATTTAATGAAAGAACCGTATGGTGGCCTCCTCCGTTTTCAATCCACGCTTTAACGCCTTCTTGGAAGTTCGGCTTAATGTTCCAAAGCACGCGCGCTACCGGAAGATTTGGAGCTGGAACTTCCGGCTCAAATGCCGATACTTCGTTAATTAACAGCTTGTAATGCGTACCAAAGTCAGCCATAGAAACCACTACGCCTTCTCCTTGTTTACCGTCAAACACTAAGCGGGCCGGGTCTTCGCGGTTGCCGATTCCTAGCGGAGAGACAATTAGTTTTGGCTTATTTACCGCCAGCGTCGGGTCTACTTCAAGCATGTGTGATTGAAGCACTGACTCACGTCCGGGTGCTAATTCATACGTGTAGTCTTCCATAAAGCCGGTTGACTGATTATGACTCATCACTTTGAGCAGGCGGTCAAGCGCGGCTGTTTTCCAGTCTCCTTCACCAGCAAAGCCGTATCCCTGTGCCATCAAGCGCTGTACCGCTAGACCAGGAAGCTGCTTCATGCCGTACAAATCTTCAAAGTTAGTCGTAAAAGCGCCGTATCCGCCTTCGTCTAGAAAACGTTTAATCGCAATTTCATAGCTTGCCTGTACTTTTACGCTAGATTCCCAGTCTTCTGCAGAATAATCGCCGTAAACAAACTCATACGCGTCGGCATATTCAGCAAATAAATCATTAATTTCTTCTTCCGTAACGGCATTGACATATTGAACAAGGTCACCGATTCCGAAGTAGTCAACCGTCCAGCCAAATTGAATTTGCGCTTCAATTTTGTCTCCTTCTGTTACGCCGACGTTGCGCATATTGTCACCGAAACGCGCGACTTTAATGTTGAAGCTTTCGTTATAAGCAGCGGCTACATCCATCCACTGTGCAATTTGCTGCTGTACTTCGGGGCGCTCCCAGTAGCCTACTACGATTTTATTTTGCTTGTTTAAACGCGCGTTGATAAAGCCGTATTCACGATCACCGTGAGCAGACTGATTCAAGTTCATAAAGTCCATATCAATCGTTTCCCAAGGAATGCTTTCGTTAAATTGTGTTGCCAAATGAAGCAGCGGTTTTTGCAGCAGTTTGGTGCCGCGAATCCACATTTTTGCAGGCGAGAACGTATGCATCCACGTGATTACACCGGCAACTTCATCTCGGTAATTCACTTCTTTCATCATGTTTGTAATCGTATCCGCATTCACAGCTAAATCTTGCAGCACAAGCGGATAAGGTAAGATACCGCTTTCATTTAAAGCATCAGTCATCGTTTGCGCGTGTGCTTTTACTTCTGCTAGCGCTTCTTTTCCGTAAAGATGCTGTGAGCCAACAATAAACCAAAATTCTTTTTGAGCTGTTTTTAACATGATAAATCCCCTTTTCTGTATGTAAGTCTTTTAATTCCCTTGCCCGTAATATGCGTTTTGCCCGTGTTTTCGTAAATAATGTTTGTCTAATATACGCTGCGGCAGCTCTTCAGCCAGTCCGTTTAATTTTTGAGTAAAGAAATTCATTTTGGATACTTCGTCTAATACGACGCTGTTCATTACCGCCGATTTGGCATCTTTTCCCCACGTAAACGGCCCGTGCCCTTGAAGTAAAATACCAGGAACCGCTAGCACATCTAAACCGCGCTTTTCAAACGTTTCGATAATCACCTTGCCCGTTTCCACTTCATATCCGTCATTCACTTCTTTTTCTGTCAAAAAGCGCGCGCACGGTACGGAACCATAAAAGGTATCGGCATGAGTCGTTCCCATTGCCTGCACATCGAGCCCTGCTTGAGCCCAAATGGTCGCCCACGTTGAATGCGTATGAGCAATACCGCCAATTTGCGGGTAGTGCTTATACAATACGGCGTGCGTCAGCGTATCAGAGGACGGATTAAGCTCACCTTCTACCACGCGGCCATCTAAATCAACGACTACCATGTCTTGTGCCGTCATTTTTTCATACATAACGCCGCTTGGTTTAATCACAAACAAACCGCTGTCTCGGTCAACTGCACTTACATTTCCCCATGTGTACTTGACCAGTCCGTGTTTTGGCAAATCGAGGTTTGCTTGAAATACTTCTTCTTTTAATTTATCTAGCACACTAACTCCTCCCGTTCTTCGCTGTGATGCTCTGCAGCTGCTTTTTCAATGACTAATCCTTTTTTATATCTTTTAATAAATGCTTCAAACCCTTTTACATCGAGCTCATCAGGATAGATTTCTTGTGCGGTCACTTCTTTAAAAACTTTATCATCCAAGAAATCTTCTAAACTTTCATTCTCACTTTTATTGAGCATATAAGAAGAAAGAATAGCCATTCCCCACGCGCCGCCTTCTCCTGCTGTGTCCATGACGGAAACCGGGGTATTAATTGCCGCTGCCATCATTTTCTGACCGACTACCGGCGTTTTAAATAATCCTCCGTGCGCTAAAATACTATGAACCTTTACGTTTTCTTCTTTGACTAAAAGATCCATCCCTATTTTTAAAGCGCCAAAAGCTGTAAAAAGATGTGTACGCATGAAGTTTGCTAGATTAAAATTGCTTTTTGCTGAACGGACAAATAGCGGACGTCCATTTTCTACTCCGGTAATATTTTCACCTGAGAAATAGCCGTAGCTAAGCAAGCCCCCTCCATCAGGATCAGCTTCTAGCGCTTTATTTAACATCACTTCAAACAATTTATCCGACTCTACTTTTTGTCCCATCGCCTCGGAAAATTCACGAAACAATCCGAGCCAAGCGTTTAAATCGCTTGAACAGTTATTCGCATGAACCATTCCAACTGGACTGCCGTTTGGCGTCGTAACCAAATCAATTTCCGGATAAACGTTTGAAAGCTTTTTATCTAGTACAATCATCGCAAAAACGGACGTTCCTACTGAAACATTTCCCGTGCGTTTTCTTACGCTGTTTGTCGCCACCATTCCCGTTCCCGCATCTCCTTCTGGAGGACAAAACGGAATGCCCGGCTGCAAATTTTTTGATTGATCTAAAATGCTAGCCCCAATGGCTGTTAATGTACCTGCTTGCTCGCCCGAAGTATGAACTGCAGGCAGAATATCTGATAGTTGCCACGGATATCCTTTGTAAGAAATAAGCTCATCAAACTGCTTCATCATCGCTTCGCTGTAATTTTGCGTGCGTTCATCAATTGGAAACATTCCTGAAGCATCTCCAATGCCAAGCGCCTTACTACCTGTTAGCAGCCAGTGAATATAGCCGGCTAGCGTTGTCATGTAATCGATGCGCGGCAGGTGTTTTTCTTGATTAATGATTGCCTGATAGAGATGCGCAATGCTCCATCGTTCAGGAATATTAAATTGGAAATGTTCAGTTAATTCTTTTGCTGCTGCGCTTGTTGTTGCATTACGCCACGTTCGAAATGGAACAAGCAGTTCACCCGTTTTATCAAACGCCATATATCCGTGCATCATAGCTGAAACGCCGATGGAGCCAACTGTTCGAATCGTGATCCCGTAGCTTCGTTCCACTTCTTGCTTCATTTCACGGTAAGCACTTTGCAGACCTGTAATAATATCGAGTAAGTTGTACGTCCAAAAACCGTCTTCTAAGAGATTTTCCCATTCATAACTTCCAGATGCGATCGTTTCAAAGTTTTCATCAATCAGCACTGCTTTAATACGAGTAGATCCAAGTTCAATTCCAAGGGACATTTTCCCTTTCGCAATTGCTTGTTTTATGCTTTTTTGAGTGGTTTTCACGTTTAATCTCCTTTCTGATAGCTATAAAAATACCTATAGCAGTAAGGAAGCGCTTTCCGTTTTATGTAACGCTGTTTGAATTTGTTAACAACCTAAGTATATTAATTTGTACGTACATTTGTCAATGTAAAAATTATATATGCACACAAATATTCAAAACACCCTACTTTTCCCTTCTTTAACTATTAGAGAATCCGATTCAATCGTTAAATTATTCTACTTCTCATTAAAAATCAAGGAAATCTTTTCATTTATTCATGTTCATGATAAAATATGTCCATACAAATTTTATACATGAAAAAAGTTGAATGTATACAACTACGAAAGAAGTGAAAACATGAAGCCAAAATATCAGGTGATTATTGAAGATATAAAAAGCAAAATTCTTTCAGGCGATTACAGCATGGGCGAACAAATTCCAACTGAATCGGTCATGCAAGAAACGTATGGTGTCAGCAGACATACGGTTCGAAAAGCCATTTTAGAGCTGTCGAATGAAGGATTTTTAAGAAGCGAAAAAGGATCTGGCACCTATGTGAGCAATCATTATCAATCCAAATCTAGCGGGGCTTCTGCCAACAAAACAATCGGTGTAATTACCACGTATATTTCCGACTATATTTTCCCTTCTATTATTCGCGGAATTGAAAGCAGGTTAAATAAAGATAATTATTCGCTGCTGCTGGCGAGCACGAATAATGATGTGGAACAAGAAAAAAAAGCGCTGGAAATGATGCTTTCCTACGGAGTAGACGGTTTAATTGTTGAGCCTACAAAAAGTAATTTGTATAATCCGAACATCTCGTATTATTTATCATTCAAAGAACAAGACGTTCCATTTACGATGATTAACGCCTACTACGAAGAATTAGAGGTTCCGTTTTTTTGTTTAGATGACGTTCAGTCAAGCTACCTTGCCACAAATGAATTAATTTCAAAAGGACATACACAAATTGGGCTCATTGCAAAAATGGATGACCTGCAGGGAAAGTACCGAATGAAAGGCTACATAAAAGCGCTCGGTAATGCAAAACTCCGCTTTCAGCCTGAGCATATTTTGTCTTTTAACACCGAAACAAAGCTTGATTTGTATGCTAATTTAAAAGAGTTTCTCACTGAAAACCAAGACGAAATGACAGCTCTTGTCTGCTATAACGATGAAGTCGGATTAGAAGTCGTAAATGTATGCAGACAGCTTGGCATTTCTATTCCGGACAAGTTGTCAATTATTGGTCAAGACAATTCGTACATCGCTAAAAATGCAACGATTAATTTAACAACGTTAACCCATCCGCAGGAACAAATGGGAAACGACGCGGCGGATTGGATCATTAAAAAGCTGCAGGGCAAAAAAGATTTGCCAAACGAAACCTACTACCAGCCGGTGTTAGTTGAAGGAGAAACGATTAAAGAATTAACTGCGAAGCGTGATGAAGTTCGTTAAGAGAAGGCTTCCTTAGAGGTCTATAAAACTTCTTATGAGAGAAAGGGATGCACGTTATTATGCATCCCTTCTTTATGTAATGATTCCCTTTATAGCGGAGCCTGAATGTTGAGATATACTCCTTTTTCTATCCTTTGTTTTGCTTGCTCTATTACTCTTTTAGCGGTAAGTGATAGCTGAGATACAGGATTTTCTCCATCTGAGCCAATAACAAGAGGATCAACCCAGCGCATTTTTGTCGTTTGGTGAACGTCATGACAAGATGCTGTTCCTTTTTGTACTTTGCTGTTAAAAAGAGCAGATAACATCCCTTCAATGCTGCTATCTCCAGCATTTTTCAGCAACCAAACCACATCGTCATCCTGCTTTAAAAAATCTTCGATAGATAAAATATCTTTTTGCAAAGCGAGCTTGATAATTTCCGTCAGCTGATGATTTCCAAACATATTAAGCGGATTCATAAAAAAGCCAATCACTTCTTTGTAGTAAGCATCCACAAACCACTCTGCCGCTGCTAAATTACTGCATGCCATTCGTCCATTAAATACGACAAGCTGATCCAAAAACGCATGCACTTCTTGTAAAGTAATCTCCCCGCATACGTATAAATCCCGCAGCGTATAATCCACGCGGTCAGCACATAAGTGCGGAGCGTTCTGTTCGAGCAGCGTCCACTGGCTTTCATCAAGTAAGATATCTCGCCAATTTAAACCGGCGCTTTTTAAAATATAAGGAATAGACGACTGAGCTACTATTTTTTCGTAAATCATTTCATGATAATTTTCTTCTTTTTGTTCAAGAACGTAGTCAATCACATGAGAAAATGCCGTATGTGAAACGTCATGTAATAAAGCCGCTATTTGCTCTTCCAAAGAGCCTCCGAGTCTATTTACAAGCATCATCGCACCAACGGAATGATCATATCGAGTAGTATTCCAGTTTTCATTTACAAACCGGCTCGCTCCGCCTTGGTAAATTCCTTTTAAACGCTGTACGGGATCACTTTGAATGAGTTCTAAAAGAACGCCGTCTATTTCAAATTTTCCGTACAGCTCATCATAAAGTATGAGCATATTTCTCTCTCCTTTTACTAGCTTATTATGTTTAATCCTAAGCTCAAGACACAATGCTGTAAAGTCGTGTTGTGATCATAAACTATTTTTTGTAACAAAACGGTCAAGTTTCTTGCCGTCACACTCATAAAAATCACTCATTGGGATGATTTTATTTTGTGACTTCAGTGATAAAGTTTTATGGAGAAATGTATTTAATAATAGGATATAAGATAAAAAAGGAGATATTTATGAAAAAGCTTAGCATGCTGCTGCTCGTTTTAGTCATTGCCGTGGTCGGCTGTTCAAAAGGAAATGAGCAACAGCCACAGGAAGTAAAAGGAACAATTGAAGTGCCGCAAACTATTAAAGCAAACGAAAAAACATCTATTAACGTACCCGTTACACAAGGAGATAAAAAAATCGAAAATGCAGACGCCGTACAGATTCAAGTTGAAAAAGAAGGCTATATTAACCAGGAAATGATCGATGCAAAACACGAAGGTAACGGCGCATACAGCACGGACTATACGTTCAAAGACAACGGTGAATATACGATTACCGCTCATGTGACGATAAAAGGCGACATGAAAATGTTCACGAAAAAAGTGACGATTGGCGAGAAAAGTAAATAGCCTATCAAAAAGCGACCTCTGCTTGTCAAAGGTCGCTTTTATTATTTCTTTGATTCTTTAATACGGTCAAGATACTGCTTCGCATGAAGCAAACCAAGATTTTTTTCTTTGCGTATGTATTTAATAGCCTGCACATCACTTCGGCCATTCATCATCATCAAATTGACTCTGTTTTCAAAAGCCTCGTCTTTCTCTATTTCTAGCTGCTTCCACTCTTCATCTAAATCACGTTTAGGTGTTTTGAGCAGGAATATCACGAGTATAACAAGAACGCTACTTGTGGTGATATAAAGCCAAAGCCAATCGAGAAACCAGCTGTTAATCACATTCACTATGACGAGAATGGTGAAACAAGAGTATAGCCTTGTTTGATACTTATTAGCTTTTTTTGAATCTATTTTATTAGAAAATATCCCCACCGTCAGCCTCCTTTTAGCATTAGCGCTTTTTTCTATTAATCTCTTTTGTGCATGAAGCAAATCTATATCATACAAATTACCATTTAACCTAACAAATAGCAATCAAGTTCACCCTATCATACTCTTTATCTCATTGACTACTCATAAAAAATACAGGACTTTTCGCAAAGCCCTGCACGTTTATTTCATATTTAAATAAGGTTAAACATTTTTACGACTTGAGCAACCGCAAACGTAACGCCAATCGCAATCACTGTTGGAATCGCAAAAGCAAGAAACGTCCACTTTGCATTTTTGGTTTCTTTATAAATATTTACAAGCGTCGTTCCGCATGGAAAATGCAGAAGCGAAAACAGCATCATATTAAGAGCCGTTAGCCACGTCCAGTGGTGATCAAGGAAAATTTGTTTGAGTCTTGTTGCATCTTCAATTTCAATTAATGAGCCCGTTGATAAATACGCCATCAGTAAAACTGGTACAACAATTTCATTAGCCGGCAAGCCAATAATAAAAGCAGCTAATATATAACCGTCTAGCCCCAGCGTCTTGGCAAACGGATCAAGAAACTGAACAAAGTGCATTAAAATACTTGTATCACCGATATAGATATTAGCCAATACCCATGTTAACACCGCCGCGGGTGCTGCAACAATAATCGCGCGTTTTAACACAAACAGCGATTTATCCAGCGTTGCGCGCACAATTGTATCTACAAATTTTGGCTTACGGTAAGGCGGGAGCTCTAGCGTATAGTGTGTTGGTACTCCGCGCAGTGCCGTTTTAGACAGTGCCCATGATACAAACAGCGTCACAACAATTCCAAATAACACCGTTCCCACTACAACAAGCGCCGTTACGAAAGTTTTAGCACTCCCTGTAAAGCCCGTTGCCATAAATAAAGAAGCTAATAAAATCAGCGTAGGCCATCTGCCGTTACATGGAACAAAGTTATTTGTTAAAATCGCCATCATACGTTCACGGGGCGATTCAATAATACGCGTTGACATAATCGCTGCGGCGTTACATCCAAATCCCATCGCCATTGTCAGCGACTGCTTGCCGTGTGCGCCTGCTCGTTTGAACAAACGATCCATATTAAACGCGACGCGAGGCAAATAGCCGTAGTTTTCTAAAAGCGCAAAAACAGGGAAAAAGATGGCCATTGGAGGCAGCATCACGCTAATAACCCATCCCGTACCGCGAAACAGTCCTAGTACAAGAATTCCGTGCAGCCATTCTGGTGCGTGCATCGCTTGAAAGAAAGCTGTTAAATAACCTTCCGCCCAGCCAAACCCTTCCGCAATTAACCCAGAAGGAACGTTTGCGCCGGCTATAGTGATATAAAAAATCACTGATAAAATACCAAGCATAATCGGAAAGCCCCAAATTGGCGAAGTGAAGACTTTATCCAATTTCTCCGTGCGCTGAAGCTTTGAGCGGTCTTCGTAAACAACTGATTTTTTACATATTTGCTGTGACGACTGATAAATGCTTGCGACCATATTCGAACGATGATCTTTTTCTTTTGCCTGCTGCGCATAGCGCGTTAGCTGCTCCATCGCTAATGAGTTTTCAGGAGTTAACGGATTTCCCATATGCGCTGTTCCTCCTTTCTGTATGGCTGATATCTTTTTGCTGACGCTGCTGAATCGTTTCTAAAAACGACGTGTCTCCATCAAGAACTCGTAAAGCAATCCAGCGCAGAGGAAATTGATTTCCAACAATAGAAGCGACTTGAGGTTCTAGCTCTTTTAGTGACGCTTCAATTTCTTTTGTGTACTGCACCTGGTAAGGATTAAGCTTTACTTGCCCTCGCACGACTCCTTCAATCGCATCGAGCAAATTCGTAATTCCTTTTTTATTGCGAGCTGATATAGGCACAACCGGTACGCCTAACGATTCAGCGAGCTTTTTTTCGTTAATCACAATTCCTTTTTTCTTTGCTTCATCCATTAAGTTCACGCAAATCACGACGTTTTCCGTCATTTCCATTACCTGCAGGGCTAGATTAAGATTTCGCTCCATCGCCGTTGCATCGACCACCACAACCGTCACGTCAGGTCTTTCAAATAAAATATAATCGCGCGCTACTTCTTCGTCCGCCGAGTTTGAATAAAGTGAATACGTTCCAGGTAAATCCACGATTGTGTAGAGCTGCTGGTGATGTTCAAACGTTCCTTCTGCTTTGGCTACGGTTTTTCCCGTCCAGTTTCCCGTGTGCTGCTTGAGACCGGTTAATCCATTAAATAACGTACTTTTTCCTGTGTTCGGATTTCCTGCTAATGCAATACGATACTCACTCACCGTCGTCACCTACTTTTTTTACATAAATTTTTGAACTTTCTTCTTTTCTCAGACCAATCGTTGTATGACTGACTTGATAAGCAACAGGATCTCCTAACGGACTTTTTTGAAGCACTTTGATGATGGCTCCTGGAATAAATCCTAAATCTAACAAGCGGCGCTTTAACGCACCTTCAATTTCGATTCGTTCGAGCTGTACCGTTTCACCTGTCGTAAATGTAGACAATGGATAATTATTTACACTAGCCATCTATTTTTCGTCCCTTCTTATTTTTTACCTATGGTTATATTTTTTTCATCAGACCAACTTTTAAGGTAAAAAAAATATGCTCGTTGATTTTTAATAGGGTATTCTGCTGGTGCAGAAAAATGAACATGTCAGCATGATTTATTTAAAATTTTCAGTTTTTACGTGTCATGATACCGAAAGTTTACCACAGGAAACTTTTTTAGTCTAGGGTAAATAACTGACTTTTTTCTTCTTTCTACTGAAGGCATAAAGTGTTGAACGCTGGTCTATTTTTTCTAATAAAAGTAAGTCAAAAAATAATTCCGTAAAAAGGAATTAATAAAAGTAAAAAAATGTAAAGGTATGCTATACTAGTGAATGAGCTTTTTGGAAAATAAAATATGAATTGGCTTTAAAACCCAAAAATCACTTTAGGGGGCTTTTATGAAAAGGTTCAAAAGAGTTAGCGCAGTTGTTTTAGGTTTGGCTTTGTTATTTTCACCGCTTGCTCCACAAACAGTTGCAGAAGCAAAAGTCGTGTGGGGGAATCAGGAACTGGTTAAAGGGCAAATAGGACGCGTTACTGTTTTAAAGAACACGAATCTTTACAACATTAAAAACAACAAGTTAGTAGCGGCTAGAAAAGTGACAAAAGG
Source organism: Priestia aryabhattai B8W22 (assembly GCF_000956595.1). Classification (GTDB taxonomy): domain Bacteria; phylum Bacillota; class Bacilli; order Bacillales; family Bacillaceae_H; genus Priestia; species Priestia aryabhattai. Next base: position 208,050 of record NZ_JYOO01000004.1, read on the forward strand.
GCAAGTATTCCGCGTGTATTCTGAGTCCAGCAAATTTGGTGGTCTTTACGGCGTATCAAAAGGTACCTATGCTCAGAAGTCATCAAGTATTAAGTATGAAAAAGCCCCTAGTGACAAAATTCAAGCCTTAGGAGTAACGGTTACAAAGAAATCTTTAGCAAGCAACATTAGCTATCCGCAGGTATCCGGCCTTATCAATAAACCGTTTGAGGCTAGCTATAATCGAAAGTTTTTAAACATTGCTAAGGAAGCCCAAAAAGAACACAACGAGCTAAAAGAACAAGAAAAGGAAGACCGCAAAGACGGATGGGCACCAGGTCCTTATTCTCGTAATATGACATACTCTGTACCTTACAACCAAGATAATATTTTAAGTGTTGCTATTACGAATGATGCGTACGCTGGCGGCGCTCACGGCAACGCTTGGATTGATACTTATAATTACGATTTGTTGAAAGCTCGACAAATTAGCTTAAAAGATATTATTAACAACAACACTAAGTTGAATAAAGTTAATAACTATATTCGTAATGAAATGATTGCTCGCAATAAAAAAGGTGCTCAGTTCTGGGTTAATGAATTTAAGTCTGTAAACTTAAAAGAAGATCAGTTTTACTACACAAGTAGCGGCATTGCCATTATATTTGGTGAGTATGAGTACGGCCCTTATTCTAACGGCATTCATACGTTTAAAATCCCGTCCAGTGTTTATAAATAAGATAATCGTATAAAACAAAAAAGAAGCTTACGAATCATCAGTTCATAAGCTTCTTTTTCTTTTTTTCTGCAAAATAAGCAGAGCAAAAAAGAAAGGTTATTCCTAATCCCCTTCCCTTTTACCATCATTTTTTCGGATATTGCAGAAAATCAAATTATACAGCCATGGAAGAACTCAGGGCTGCCTACATTACGCTGCTGATAGCCGAGGAAAACTGCTTTTCGAGGTATTTTTATAGGGTTTGAAAAAGTGAAATGGTCAGAACTAACGTCAGCAAGGAGCCTGCGGATGTTAACATCATTATTTTTCGGTTACTCTGATTCTTTTCAGGTTTTAAAAACTCTTGAATGGCTGCAAACCAGATAACAAAAGTGATTAAAGAAAGTATCCCCATAGACATACGAGCCTCTCCATTCATATATGTATTTAAATTTTTAACCCATCTAATCAACAAGCTTTTCAGACCAAGTTACTAAAATAAATGCCACTTCTCATCTAATATTAACATAAAATCCCATAAATCTTTAATGCATTGTGTAAAACCACAATATTTAAAAAAACAAGCTATTTATAAAACACTCTTTTGAACTGAAAATAGACATACAGCTGTCTTTGTCTATTCTCCTTTTTACAAATGATATACTTATTTATAGAAAAATTTCTCAAAGCTCACCCAGTACTTACCCTATCGTCAGAGAAAGAAAGCTTACATTGTGAGGAGGAAACGAAATGATTAAAAAATTAGACCATTTTGTGCTAACGGTAAAAGACGTTGAAAAAACGACTCACTTTTATACGGTTATTTTAGGCATGAAAAAAGAAACGTTCGGAGAAGGAAGAATAGCGCTTCGTTTTGGTGAACAAAAAATAAACTTCCATCAAGCAGGCCATGAATTTGAGCCAAAAGCAAAGCATCCTCTTCCGGGTTCCGCTGATTTATGTTTTATTACAGAAGAAAAAATCGAAAGCGTAATTAGTCATTTACAAAAACATGATATGGAAATTGAAGAAGGACCCGTCAAACGAACAGGTGCTGTAGGTCCGATCGTTTCTGTTTATGTAAGAGATCCTGATTACAATTTGATTGAATTATCCAATTACGTAGATTGAAGCGTTCTTACTAAAAAAGAGCTGTTTTCATAAATATTGCTGCTATATCATAGACCTCACATAGACCTCAAAAGAAAACTCGCAGTAGAAATTTGCGAGTTTTTTTATTATATAAGGATTTGCTTATTCAACTTAAGCACCCTGATTCCTATAAAATGCGTCCTTACAATCTAATTAACAACCAAATTGATCGTATCTTCCCGTATTGTATACTGCCCTATTATTTCTCCAATACCAGCAATTAAAAGGGAATCACCAGTTTCCAATGGTTTATCCTTTAATAGAATGAGTAATTTATTTATATTTTTTAATCCATCCGCACAATAGGTAAGAGATGGTTGTTGAATAAGGTATTCTTGGTTATTTATCCTTACTTTTATATAATTTTTATGTAATAACCTGTTCTCAAAAGGGACAATATTCATCGGATCAAAGGATAAAGCAATGATTTCTCCTTCGATAAAAAGATGGGTTCCTATCTGTGCTTCGAATTCATCAAGTTCTTTCTTCCTTGATTCAACCGCAAAAATTACTGCTGCTTCTGTTTCCGGGCTTATTTGAACCTCTTCAATTGTCTGTTTTCGAGGGGCAATATCAAGAAGTTTAATTAACTCAAATAGTGTTGTTTTAGTCCCCAAAAAACTTTCCTTCCAATCAGATGACAATTCATCCAACAACAAACACATAAATAAACCTGAACTATAACAGCTCCGCCTTGTATTAGAAGTGGATTCAACGGCGTTTATTAGAGTTTTTCCATATTTTTTTAGAATCAAATCATTAGCGAGCGAAGATTTTTCTGAAAAAGCTTTTAGTTCAACGTACCAGGCAGGTCCTTCAACAGATTCAATTAAATTTTCATATGTTAGATGCTCTTTTATTCCTTCTGCCCTTTTTTCCCTTAGGCTGATAAACTCGTTCAAATACTGCTTCTTTTTACTGATACCAGTTTCTATCAATGCATTATAAAGATTTTTTCTTTCCCGATTTCGAATTTCTACATTCTCTTTTGTTAAGGGATAGGTTATTCCCAGCATTTCATCAGGGAAGCGTTTTTCCTCTTTTATATATTGATTTCCGTGGAACAATTCATGGACCAATATCGAAAAAAGTCCTTCATAGTCATCGTACAGTTCCATATCAGCAATAGCCGTAGGATAGCCATCAAATAGAATAAGCGTATTTCCCACAAACTGCTCGTCCCGTTTTAAAATTTTATATGTTTTAGGAGGAACTTGATTATATCTAGGATGATTGAACAGGAATACACTGTTTTTATCGTACAATGCGTAAGCAACAAGTTCGAAATTTGGCCAATACCTTTCTAAGTTCATGTTAGTTAAGTCCTTGGCAATTTGATTCAGAAAATGATTCATTCTTTTCATCCCCAATTGTTAATTCCCTAAGGAAAGAGAATATTCTTTTTTAGAAAAAAGGGTTTGTTCAACTTGACTGTCCCGCTAGTTAAATAAGGTTACTGTCATTATCCTAATTTTAACATATTTTCTCAATATTTAGTTTGATGTGTAGGAGAAAAAGAAATGGTTAAAAAATTGGACCATTTCGTGTTAACGGTAAAAAACATTAAAAAACAACCCTATAAAAAAAAGAGAATGCACGAGGCATTCTCTTTTACATGGCTATATAAGCCCCTTCTTCAGCTATAAACTTTACTCTTTAGACTTGCCTATCTCTACTTTTTTCGTAAACATTTTCATGTCACCGTCTACCGTAACGTGAGCGGTAATCATATATTCGCCGTCTTCTTTAAACGTATAGTCCGTGCTGTATACACCTTTTCCTTCGTGCGGTGCTTTTGTCATTTCTTGATTGATGTAGCCTTCTTTTTCAACTTGGAACTGTACGTCATCGGCGTTTTCCACTTTTTTATCTCCTTGCGTCACAAGGACTTTAAGCTTGACTTGTTCATTTGCTTGAATTGATTCCGGTACTTCAATCGTTCCTTTTACTTCTTTTGAACTTGAATCATTTCCTTTTGAACAGCCTACTATAGCTATCATTAAAACGAATAATACGATGCTGAGTTTTTTCATTATGTTGTTCTCCTTTGTTATGTAAATGTGAAGTCTTCCTGCAATTTCATATTATACTCATTTATCCGGTAAAAAGAGAAAAAATGCTTATTGTCCACATAAAGTTCTTATTTCTACAGTAGCTTTTGCATCTTTTCATTTCTCTACTCGCCCTTCGCTTCACAAAAAAAGCTGAAGAAGCTCATTGCCTTCCCCAGCTTTGCCTTTATCTCTGCGGTTCTTCTAACGTGTACGATGAGAGGGCGTTTTCTACCCATCGTACAAAATCTTTGCTTGCTCCCCAATCAATATTCAATACCCCTTCTGCGCTTCCTGAAGGAATACACTTTACTTTGTTTGGGCCGGACACATTTTCTAAAATAATCGTTAGTGATCCCCTGCCGCCGGTGCGGAAAAAATAGCGTTCAAACACAAGCGTACATAACTGCTTGCCATCTCCGAGATCATAATATTCCTTGTATAATAAGTCACTTTCCGAATTATTTGCATTCACAAGCTTTTTTGCTCCATCAAAAGGAAGCAGCGTCGTTTTAAACTCAATTACTTTTTCCATCACTCAAGCCCCTTTCTATCGCAACAGATATGTACTACTTCTCTTTTTCCCACTAAAAAACCTGCCGCTTCTCTTTATGTACAATCAATATGGTACAATAGAAGAAAAAGAATTGTTTGAACGGAAAAAGGAGCATACAACCTCTATGAATACACGAGATCAACTTATCCAAAATGTGGTTTCCACGATGCGAAACAAAACGAAAAAAATGCAGCTATCGGTTATCCCCACTTTAAAATCATATATTCCTTTAAATGAATTTTTAGCGCTTCGCCTGCTGTATAAAGAAGGCAATCATATCGTTTCTGAGATTGCAGAGCATATGCACATCTCAAACAGCAGCATGACGTGCGTCAGCGACCGTCTTATGGAAAGAGAATTTGTCACGCGCGTACGCAGTCAAAAAGACCGCCGCGTTGTCTACTTATCCATTACGGATAAAGGAAAAGCGTTTGCAGAAGAAATGGAAAAAGTACTCACCAAAGAATATGGTGAAAAGCTTAGCCATTTTACGGATGAAGAATTACAGACGTTTCTTCGCTTGTTAAATAAAATGGATATTTAATAAAAACCAGGTGCCCGCTTAGTGGGCATCTGGTTTTTATTATGTTATTTGTTGTTTATCTTTAAATTAAAGGCGTCTGAGGTTAAATCTTTTGAACTGTCGTTTTCGTAATCACTTACATACGGAATAAATCGAAGCATGGTCACGTCTTTATCATTTCGGTACTCTTCGTACTGATCAATTAACAGCTCTAATCCTTTTTCTTTTTTTCGCGTTATACACGTAACAATCCAGTCATCTTCCATGACATTGCTCCTTTCCGCTTGCTTTTACATCTATTAATACGGATTCTTTTTACAAAACCTATCAATCTTCCTAAATTAAATGAAAAATAAGCTTGTTCCGTATTTCCCTCGCTGGTAAAATAAGCTAAAACCTTTGAAGGAGGCCGCTATGATTACCTATCCTTTTCTTACATCCAACCCAACCATCGGCATAACCGCACCTTCTTCTGGTGTACCTCAAGCTCTTCATTCCATGTTTTCTTTATCGTGTGAACGAATGAAGGAAAAAGGCTTTCCTGTTATACCGGGCGAAACCGTGTGGACGCAGCATAAAGCAAAATCCGCTTCTCCTAAAAAACGTGCAAATGAGCTTCAAGCCATGATAGAAGATAGAAACATTGATATCATTATCCCGCCTTGGGGAGGCGAGCTGCTGATTGAAATGCTTGAACATCTCGACTTTACAAAATGGACAGCAAAATGGGTGCTTGGCTATTCTGACACCAGCGTTCTTTTGCTGGCTATTACACTTAATACCGGGATTGCAACGGCTCATGGAACCAACTTTGTAGATTTGCGCGGAGAATACTGGGATCCAACGACTGCGATGTGGCAGCAGGTGCTGACGACCAAAAAAGGAGAAAGCGTGGCTCAAGTTTCTTCTGATCGTTACCAAAAAGAATGGCAGCATGACAACCCGTCACCATGCGTGTTTCATTTAACCGAACAAACCGTTTGGAAGCATACAGAGTTAAGCGACGTGCACATCGAAGGGCGTCTTCTCGGAGGATGTATTGACGTGATTAGGCACTTAGTAGGAACTCCTTTTGGAGATGTAAAAACGTTTAGAGAAAAATACATTCCTGCTGAGCCGGTGATTTGGTACTTTGACAACTGTGAACTCACGACCACTGACCTTCGCCGCTCGCTTCTTCAGCTTAAGCTAGCGGGCTGGTTTGATAACTGCTCAGGTATTTTATTCGGCAGAAGCAGCGCTAATAAACCCATTGATTCCTACACCGCTGAAGATGTGTATCATGACCTTTCCTCTGACTTACATATTCCAGTTATCTATGACATCGACTGCGGCCACCTCCCTCCTCAGCTCACGCTTATTAACGGCGCGTATGCGAGTGTTAACGTAGAGAAAAACAAAGGCACAGTCGTTCAATACTTTACATAAAAAAACAAGAGAACTTTTTTGCTCTCTTGTTTTTTCACATATCCGTCATCAGTAATATAAACGTCCCAAACAAGAAAAAAGTTGCACCAAACCACGAGTGATAGTGCTCTTTTTTCTTTCTTTCAAACTTCCATTCTTCAAATCCTCGAATTACGTACAGGAGAAAAAAGAAAAGAAACATAAAAACGGAGGTATAGGCTGGAGGTATAACAAAGATCAATACTAAAAACGAAGCAAGCATCACCATTTCAATTGTGATAAACAGTGGACGCCTTCCTTTAAAGCTTCTCCAATAGCTTTTTTTCATCTTTGTATGCAGCTTTTTTCGCATGACAAGATCCAGAAAGATATAAACAACTGCCAGAATCAGCAAATACACAAGCGTCATTTTCATTCCTCCTTCCGACCTGAAATATCCTTATACTTCCATTTTAAAGAACTTTCCACAAATTTCAAGCGTCTAAAAAATCTTTACACAACTTATTAGTGCAAGCATTCATATATTCAAAAATCGCTAATATATTGACTAATGTACAGGTTGAATTCTCTGTATAAACTCACCTAGAGGGGGACATCAAGTTATGAGAATAAAAGAAGTGAAGCAAGGTGCACTCGCAGCGCTGAAAAACCGCTGGGGATTTGCCGTACTGCTTACGTTCGTTACGTATCTAATTGCTGCCGGCATTCCAGGACTTATTGACTTTTTAATCAACGGATTTCCAAGCGGGTCCGAAACCGAATACTCTCAGTCTACCTTAGCTAATATTGTATCCCTGCTGCTCGTACCGCTCTTCTTTTCTTACTACTGGGTATTATTGCGTCTGGTGCGAGGAGAAAGTGTACGTGTAGGAAACGTGTTTGATTCGTTTTCATCTGCGGGATTATACTTTAGAACACTCGGACTTTACTTGCTAACGATTATTTATACCGTGCTATGGAGTATTTTATTAATCATTCCTGGCATCATCAAAAGTCTTGCCTATTCACAGGCTTACTACGTATTCCGCGATAACCCAGATTATTCGGTCAACCAGTCTATTACTGAAAGCAGACGGTTAATGAACGGCTACAAGTGGACCTACTTTTTACTCCTTTTAAGCTTTATTGGCTGGGGCATTTTAAGTATGATCACACTTGGCATCGGGTTATTATGGCTTGTTCCGTACGTAACGACTTCGCTTGGCGTATTTTATGAAAAGCTAAAAGCAAATGAAACGGAAGCTGCTGAATAAACGAAAAACCGTATTCGAGTTGCGAATACGGTTTTTTATGGATAGCTTTACGCTGCCTGGTCTCCTCCATCAGAGGGCTTTAACTTTTGATTCTTCGCTTTTTTATTCACTAAATAAATACTGATAATAATAAGCACCAGCCCTACAAGAAGTGACGACGTAAACAGTTCGTCTAAAAAAAGCGTGCCAATGACAATTGAAATAATCGGAACAAGAAAATTAAACGACGCCACTTTACTGGCCTCTCCTTTACTGATTAAATAAAAATAGATGAGCCACGCAACGGCAACAGAAAATAGTGCTAAAAATAAAAGCAGCAGTATAGATGATGGATTCCATACCATATGAAACCACCCTTCTACTCCACTGCCGGTCGCTGTCATAACCACTCCGCTGACAAGACTTTGAATGGTAATAAGCCAAATGCCATCTACACTATCACTAATACGTTTGATATAGACAGTTCCAATCGCCCAGCTCAGTGCCGTAAGCACGGCAAGAATAATTCCAATGGCTGAAGCATTAGCTGATAACTGTCCCATACTGATAGTAGCTACACCTACAAATCCAAGAAGCAAGCCCCCTATCTTTACAGCGTTCATGCTTTCTCCAATCCACAGCCATGCAATGATGCCGATGAGCACCGGCTGCAAGTAGACAATCACGCTGAAGACACCTGCTGGCATAAACATAAGTCCAATCGTTTGCAGACCGTAGAATAAGATTGAATTAAATAGACCTGACACCATATATTTACGCCAGTTCTGCTTCCAGTGAAGCTGTTTAGATCTTGGCAGTGCGACTGCTAATAAGATGATTCCCGCACTTAATGACCGCAGTCCAGATAACAAAATAGGCGATGAATAGCCAAGCGCCAGCTTCGACATCGGCCACGTTAATCCCCAAATCAGTACAAGAGCAGCTAAAAGAATTCCATTAATAAAAGATGATGACTGTTTCATACAACAGCCACTCCTACATATATGAATGTAAATGATTCACGCGTTCATTCCTCCTTGTATACTACGCTTCTTTTTTACTCACTTCAACTGGATGCTTTTGATGTAATTTATGTATAACAGTTATAGTAACTGAGCTTCTTTTATGACAGCGTATCTTTCTTCTCTATGTGTTCATTTAGAAAAAAATAAAGTGCGTCGCTAGTGAATGATATCATTTTTTACCTATAGCTTTTATATATCCTAAAAGCCTTGAAGCCATTCAGCTGCCGGGTTTCTGCTCCCCTTTTTCATTTAGCTTACATATTTTCTAATAAATCTATGAATCTCCTAAACATTTCTACCTAGATAAATTGTCAGAATTATTACAGAGAAGGTGACAATTCTACTTATATCGCTCTTTAATATTAAAACTATGTTACAAAATGTCGTAATTTGGAATTAGATGTTTACTTTTCCTGTCAGGATTGATAGACTCACAGTTGTGAATAAAACAAGTTATGGAAAGGGAGAAAGAACATGCTAAAGAAAGCAAATCGTACAGTTATGAATATGGGGTTAGCAGCATTACTTGTTCCCGCTGCCCTAACATTTAGCACAACTTCAGCAAGTGCAAATGACGGAGGCGCTGCACCAGCACCCGTACAAGAAAAGGTAACGCCAAGCGTACCTCAACAACAAGCAACTACTACTACTAATCAAAAAGTCATCGTAAACGTGAGTGCGTTAAATATTCGTCAAGGAGCTAGCTTTTCATCTCCAGTTGTTGGAACTGCAACACAAGGTCAAGAGTTTGCTATTTTAAAAGAAGCAAACGGCTTAGTTGAAATTGCACCAAACAAATGGATTTCAAAAAGCTCAAGCTACGTAACAATTGCATCAGGTAAACCAAGCGCAAGCCAAGTAAAAGGTGTAAGCACATCAACTCCTTCTACTTCTACAGCATCTGCATCTACATCTGCAGCACAAGAAACAAGCACTCCAGCACCTGCTCCAACAACAAGCACGGCTTCTGGAAGCACAGTAAATGTTGCACGTAGTTTAGTAGGATCACCTTACCAATGGGCAGGAAACACACCAAGCGGATTTGACTGCTCAGGCTTTATCGCATACGTGTTCAACCATAGCGGTCACAGCATTTCACGTACAAGCGTAGCCAACTACTGGAACATGGCGACAAAAATTTCGTCTCCACAACCAGGCGATCTAGTATTCTTCCAAAACACATACACAAGCGGCCCATCTCACATGGGAATCTACATCGGAAACGGCCAAATGATTCACGCTGGTTCACACGGTGTAGCTGTAGCTGACCTAGATGTTTCTTACTATCAAGATCATTTCTTAGGATACGGACGCTTCTAAGAAAAAAATGCCCTCTAATCGTTAGATACGTTCTAACGATTAGAGGGCATTTACTTTTTATCGCTGCGCGACAGAAAGCGCCTTTTCAATCCGCGTTTGAAATTTATGCTTCCAGTCTTCCGCAAGCTCAGAAACTTCTAAAGCTCTCTTCATCCCTTCTATATCTTTTGGACGATGGAAATATAAATCAAGCGTAAACCACACGGATATTTGATCTGGATGAGCTTGAATCAGTTTCACTTCCGCATCTTGCGTAATCGTACCTTCTTTCAGCACGCGGCAAAGATATCCGGTATAGCTTGTCTCAATCATTCGTTTTAAAATCCCTTTAACGCCCGTTCGCTTTGTAATTGTGTCGCATGGATTTCGTCCTTGTGTCACTTGAATAACGGCGTCTCCTACTTGATAAACGTCTCCAATGCATACGTCTTTTTCAATCATGCCTGCTAGGACAAGATTTTCTCCAAACGCAGACATCGGCAGCTCCGTATCAAACTCTTCATTCCATTTTTTATAGTGCTCATACGGATACACGCACACCGCACGATCCGGTCCGCCATGATACCTTAAGTCCGCTACGCCGTCGCCCTGAAACCCTTCTTTTGCTAAAAACGTCTTCTCTACTTGCTTTTTGCAGATGCCTGTACGCATTTCTTTGTCAGGGCCGTATGCCATTTGTTCAGGCATGCCGGTTGCTAAATGAATCAGCTTTCTCTCGGGTGTTGTCATTATGTTTACACCTCTTTTATCATTTTTACTAGTTTACCACACTTATAGAGCATTTTATTTACTTGTTAGCTCTCTCAGCGGCTTCCACTTAAGTCCTAATACATAATTAATAGCGGTAGCTGCGACAAATCCAAGCAGCACTCCTAAAAAGGTCGGCATAAATAAAGACGGAGACACCGCTACGCACGCTAGTGTTACCACAAAATTTCCGGTATACGACCATTTTGGATGTTTTGAAAAAAATGTTTGAATAGTATTCATCGTTAACTCCTTTATGCGATTGCTTTATAATTTCTCATGAATATTCTACCATTAAAAAGGAAAAAATTTTCTCATATGGCGTATTATAAATGACTTTGTCTCTTTTTTACTTCTCATGCTGTAATTCCAAGAACCGGAAGTATCATAAATTTTTAAAAATATTTCACAATTATATTAAAAATATCTTCATTTCCTCTTTTTCTTTTGTTCAAAATGATTTAAGATAGTAGAGGCTGTCGAAATATAAGTTATTATGTCAGTTCTGCATGTTTTTTTACATATTAGCACATAGTAAATATTATTTTACAATTACGTCATTTTTTATAATGGCCTAAAAAATTTTGCCCATTTTTAACAAAATTGGCGTAGAAGTTCCGTTTTTGTATAAAATAGAGGCCGATTTACATAGTCATTTCTATGCACGTCCCTCTTTTATAAATATAGAATACATGTAAGGAGAAAAGTAAATGTCAATTTTAATGGGAATTATCGGGATTGTAATTATCTTAGCAGTTGCATTCCTCATGTCAAACGACAGAAAACTTATCAACTATAAAGGCATCGCAGTTATGCTTGTTATTCAGCTCGCTATCTCTGCTTTTATGATGAATACATCGATTGGTCGCAAGGTGCTTGACTTTATCACAAGTGTATTTACAAAGATCTTATCATTTGGTAACGACGGAATTTCGTTCGTGTTTGGAGATCTTGCAGGAAAAGGCATTTTCTTTATCCAAACGTTAGTTATGATTGTATTCGTTTCAGCATTATTAAGTATTTTAAACTACTCTCGTATTTTACCCTTTGGGATCAAATATATTGGAGGACTTGTTTCAAAAATTACCGGACTTCCCCAAATTGAAAGCTTCACAGCTGTGAATGCGATGATCTTTGGTGATACAACGGCGCTAATTGCGGTGAAAAACCATATCGGAGGTTTAACACCAAACCGTTTATTTATCGTGACAACAACGTCTTTAGTATCCGTTTCTTGTTCAATTTTAGGCGCATACATGCAGATGATTCCGGCTGAATACGTCTTAATTGCCCTTCCGCTAAACGTATTCTCTGGCTTAATCGTTTCTTCTATCGTTGCACCAGTAAAAGTAGAAGATGAAAACGAAGTCGATATCAAAGCGCCTGCTAAGCAAGGCACGCTGTTTGAAGCAATCGGCGACGGTGCCCTAGACGGCGGACGCGTTGCGTTAATCGTAGCAGCTATGCTTGTAACGTACGTTGGTCTTTTAGCATTAGTGAACTACGTATTAAACGGCGTAATTGGATTAACCGTTCAAGATATTTTAGGCTATATCTTCTACCCAATTGCCTTTATCATGGGTATTCCGGCAGATGAACTAATGAGAGCCGGCGGCGTAATGGGAACAAAAGTAGTAGCAAACGAATTCGTTGCCATGCTTGACTTCCAAAAAATGATGCCTCACCTTTCTGAAAAAACGGTTGGGATCGTATCAGCTTACTTAATCTCATTTGCCAACTTCAGCTCAATTGGTATCGTTCTTGGTACGATCCAAGCAATCAACGGCGAACAAGCTTCACGCGTTGCGAAGTTCGGCTTAAAAATGCTGTTAGTAGCGACAATGGGATCGATTTTAACAGGTATTATGGTTGGATTGTTTATTTAATGGAAAAGCACTCACTTGTGGTGAGTGCTTTTTTGTTGGGGGTGGTTCTTTTGAGGTTATATCTGGAGCCTTTCTACAATGTTGAAATTTATTAAATATCTCTGTTGACATACTCCGAGTTGTCGGCACTATTATCAAATGCTTTTTATCTTCATTCTAATAACATTTAAATTAGTTTTACATAATGGATTAAAGCAATATCTCTTATCCAATAAAAAGACAGCTTGCTTTATTAGCAAACTGCCTTTTTTGTAATGACCCGTCCGGGATTCGAACCCGTGTTACCTTTTTAAAAAGATAATCTCTTGACCACTTGGCCAACGGACCAGATAAAATTATGAAATGGCAGAGAAGAAGGGATTCGAACCCTCGCACCGCGTTAACGATCTACTCCCTTAGCAGGGGAGCCCCTTGAGCCACTTGGGTACTTCTCTATATGGATCTCCCACTGAGATACTGTGGAATAATGGTAGGCCTAACCTCACGCTTATCAGACTTGAGCTCTACCAAACTGAGCTGCTTCTCGTTTATGGCGCGCCCGAGAGGAGTCGAACCCCTAACCTTTTGATCCGTAGTCAAACGCTCTATCCAATTGAGCTACGGGCGCTTCCTAAAATGGTGCGGATGAAGGGACTTGAACCCCCACGTCATAAGACACTAGATCCTAAGTCTAGCGCGTCTGCCAATTCCGCCACATCCGCATGTGAAAAATGGTTGCGGGGACAGGATTTGAACCTGCGACCTTCGGGTTATGAGCCCGACGAGCTACCGAACTGCTCCACCCCGCGATAATAACAAAGATATAATGGAAGAGGAAGAGGGATTCGAACCCCCGCGGGCTTTGACACCCCTGTCGGTTTTCAAGACCGATCCCTTCAGCCAGACTTGGGTATTCCTCCATATGTCAGGTTCAATGGTGGACCTTGTAGGACTCGAACCTACGACCGGACGGTTATGAGCCGTCTGCTCTAACCAGCTGAGCTAAAGGTCCTTTCTAAGCTCTCTATTAGAATGTAGAGACGGCAAAAGGTATTGCAGACTTTGACCTTACCACTTGACTATGCCATCAATAAGCATGGAAAGGATTTACAGTCAGTTGCGTTTATCTGTATGCTATCCCTTCATATGAAACATGGACTAGTAATTTAATAATTAATATCTGTTTCGCTACCAACAAAAATTATTTTACCTTATAATTTCGTAGAAGTCAACATCTATGTAAGTTGTGTTTTAATACTTAATTTTGCAATTATTAAGTAGGAACATACACCTAAATAAAAAAAACTCTGT
>NZ_JYOO01000005.1 GCF_000956595.1 Priestia aryabhattai B8W22
CTAACCTACTTGGGTTAGAGTTTTCTTTTTGTATCTTATGCTTCTTGAGCAACAGGGTATACAGATACTTTTTTACGGTCACGACCGAAACGTTCAAATTTAACGATACCGTCGATTTGAGCGAATAAAGTATCATCTCCACCACGACCTACGTTTGCACCTGGGTAAATTTTAGTACCGCGTTGACGGTATAAAATTGAACCACCAGATACGAATTGGCCATCAGCACGTTTAGCACCAAGACGTTTCGAGATTGAATCACGACCGTTTTTAGTACTACCTACTCCTTTTTTAGAAGCGAAGAATTGAAGGTCTAATCTTACTAACATGACATCCACCTCCTGTTTAGTTGTCGTTAATTTTTATATAATTACTGTAATCTAATTCGATCGTTTTCAGTGAAACAACCATACCTTCTAATAGCAATTGAATCTGTTCCAATGTGAACGAATCCACATCTTTTGGAATCTCACAACGGAGATAGCCACCATCTCCACCTTGCTCTAAGTGCGGTTCAACCCCACTTATTGAAAAGATAGCATTAATTGTTCCAAATGAAACTGCAGATGCTCCCGCACAAACAAGATCTTTTCCGTGTTCGGAAAAGTCAGCATGTCCACTCATCGTGAACCCGTCAACTTTCTTATTTGCATCACGAGAAATCGTCACCTTAATCATTTGTTATAATTACGCGTTGATAGCGTCGATTACAACTTTTGTGTAAGGTTGACGGTGACCTTGCTTACGACGATAGTTTTTCTTTGCTTTGTATTTAAATACAGTGATCTTTTTAGCGCGACCTTGTTTTTCAACTTTAGCCGTAACTGTTGCACCTTCTACGAAAGGAACACCAACTTTAACGCTGTCGCCACCTACAAATAATACTTTGTCAAAAGTAACTGTTTCGCCTTGTTCACCAGCAAGTTTTTCAACGTAGATTGCTTGACCAGCCTCTACTTTAATTTGCTTACCACCAGTTTCAATAATTGCGTACATTCTCTGCACCTCCTCTAAAAACTAAGACTCGCCATCACAGGTGTTCAAGTGAACTTAAAACCTGTTCTGAGCGGTTGTAGCACGGGTGCTACAAACCAACATATTAAATCTTACTACAAATCAAAGGTTAGTGTCAATTGGAATTCATCTTTTCTTCTAAAAATTTATATAGAAGCAGAGACCCCTTTTTGAATCTGCTCATTCGACCCCAATTGACGCAAAACAAATGCGTTTGTATAATCATCGCTTGGCGTAAGATATACGGTTTTTTTAACCATTTTCTCTAAAGCTTTGAGAAATCCTTGAACTTTCATTTCATTTATCACATCACTTCGCGTCTCAATCCAAATAGCCTCTTCTTCCGCGCCGCGATGTTCCCAAATTACACGTTCAATTTGAAAAGCAGCCGTTTTGGAATCAATCATTTTACCGGTTCCTTCACATACTTCACAAGGCATAGTTAATGTTGATCCAATACTATTGCGCACTTTCTTACGCGTTAATTGCAATATGCCGAGCTCTGTAAAGCCAACTACATTCGTCCGCACTTCATCTTGTTCACATAGCTTTTTCATATACCTTTCTACTTCTGTCCGATCTTCTTTATGAGGCATATTTATAAAATCAATTAAGATCATGCCGCCTAAGTGACGTAATTGCATCTGTTTGGACAGTTCATACGCAGCTTCCATATTTGTTTGAAGCATTGTCTTTCGAATATTATCTTTTCCTGAAAACTTCCCAGTGTTCACGTCCACGACCGTCATCGCTTCCGTTTCGTCAATCACGATATAGCCTCCGCTTTTGAGCCACACGATTCGCTTTAAAAGCTTCTCTATTTGCCGTTCCACATCATAAAAAGAGAAAATATTTTCATTTCCTTTATAGTACTCTATTGACGAGTTAGGGTAGGTAGTTTGAAGATGCTGATATAGGTCGAAGTCATCTACTACTATCCCATCAATTCCTTGTTGAAGTGCAGCTTGCACTCTTGTTTCGAGAAAATCTTGTCCTTTGCTGACTAGGACAGGAGCTTTCATTCCCTGAGTCTGTCGTTCAAGGCGCTCATATTTCTTCTGTAGCTCTTTTATTTTATGTTGGACCGCAGCTTCTGATTTTTCCTCAATCGCTGTTCGAAATAAAAAGCCTTCCCCCCCCTGTTTTAACCGCTCACCAAGCTGTTTCCACTTTTGGCGTTTTGGCTCATCTATTTTTTTGGATACAGCGACATAGTTTCCGTGCGGTAAATATACAAGCTCATCAGAAGAAAATTCAATAATACCCGTCAGCTTCGGCCCTTTTGTCCCAATGCCTTCTTTTACAACTTGAACTAGTACTTTTTCTCCTTCACGAATAAAAGCAGACATCGGCTGCTGATCTTTGTGAGGATTCTCTGACTGCTGATAAGATACAAGTTCATTTCGATGAATAAATCCGTTCATTGATAAACCGATATCGATAAAAGCTGCTTGCATATGCGGCAGCACTTTTACGACTTTACCCCAATATATATCACCAATAATTTGATTCTCGC
Source organism: Priestia aryabhattai B8W22 (assembly GCF_000956595.1). Lineage (GTDB taxonomy): Bacteria > Bacillota > Bacilli > Bacillales > Bacillaceae_H > Priestia > Priestia aryabhattai. The sequence continues at coordinate 2,531 of NZ_JYOO01000005.1, forward strand.
TTTGTTCTTCTAAATATATTTTTTCTAGTGCTTTATCGTTTATCACGGCTATACGTTTTGAAGAAGTAGCCGCGTTAATGATACATGCTTTCACATACATTGCCTCACTTTAATCTAAATTCATAGGAAAAAGTTCGGTCAGTGCAACCGAACTTTTTTCATTCTATTCTATGTTACTAGAAATCAGTAAACTGTTACAAGTTCATCTAGTGGGCTATTTGTTCTTTTTTCTACAAAGTAAGCGTGTAGAAGTTCATTTTCATCAATTTGTACATGCTCGCCTGTTTGAGATGTAGCAATAATCATATGCTTACAACCTCTTTGAAATTTTTGCAGGACTTGATGGAGCGTCTCACTGGTTGATACACTTAGCGTTTTTAAAGCTCCAATTGGATGTTCTTTTCCATGATACCTCTCCAACAAAAAGCGCATGTAGACAAATTGCCTGCTCTTCCATTCCAAATATCCGGATATAATTAAAAATGAAATAACAATCCATAAGTGCAGCTGAAAAGGATGCATAATGACGGCGTAGATAATACCGCTAGCTAAAAAAAACGTTGATAACCGGAGCGCAAGCTTATGCGCTTCTAAAAATGGTAAAGAACGACTGCACATTAAAAAAAGCAGCTTCCCTCCGTCCAATGGCCAAATGGGCAAAAGGTTAAACAGTAAAATTACCGTGCATTGAAACATAAATTGCTCATACGTTTCCAAGGACAACACATTTATTTTCATTAATAAAAAAGCTGCTCCAAACATCCAAAGATGCTGAAGAGGTCCACTTATTGTCACAATAAACTCTTCTCGAAATGGACGATTACCATGTTCATCTACTTCTGCTACTCCCCCAAAAGGTAAGAGCATAATTCTGCGAATCCGCCAAGAAAAACACTGAGCCGCTACGGCGTGGCCCAGTTCATGAATAATTACAATAATAAATAACAAAAAAAGCTGCTTTACCGTAGCCGTTAAGATACCAATTACGAAAATCCCCCAAAACAATGGATGAATGTGAATTTTCATCAATAACGAAAAAGCACTATTCAAATTGAATCACCTGACTAGGATCCACAAACTTATCGCCTTTTTTAATAGCAAAATAGAATGTTCCAGCATCGCCTTTTTTACTGTTTTCCACAATTCCTACTTCTTTGCCTTTATTTACAAAATCATACATACTAACATTGATTTTTTTAAGCTGTCCATACCACGTTTCGGTTCCATCAGCATGTTGAATAATAACCGTATTCCCAGTATCATCACGTTTTCCTACATACCTTACAATACCTTCACTCATTGCTTCTACAACAGAATCCACTCCTGTTTGAACCGTCACGCCTTGCTTACTTTGAGCAAATGTTTCTGTTACTTTCCCGGAAGCTGGAGTAGCGTATTCTCCGCTTACACTTTGCTCCGTTTTGCTAGACTCTTTATTCGGCAGTAGCGTTAACGGCTTCCCAAACTTATCTTCATACCAGGAGGAAACAGCTGCAAACTGAAATTCTTTATCCATTGTTTGTTGAACCACCACTCTGCCCTGTTCGAAAGTAGGAGAAGCGTTCTTGAACATAATTCCTACAATTAACACTAAGCAGGCCGAAGCTAAAATTTTAAATAAAAAGCGTTCTTTTCGAAATAACGGGTGATATTCCTTTGCTGATGGTGTGTATTCAACCGCAGAATAATCCATCGATCCATATTTTTCTTCTTCACTCATTAAGGACGTATGAAGAGGTTCTTGAGGAAGACGCTTCGTTGTATTTAATTGTTTTCGCTTACGCTCAGCAATTCGTTTACGGATTTCATCAGCACGTCGATTCATGATTCATCATTCTCCTTGTTCTTATCGTATAATCAACTATATGACTTGTCCGTGGAGCTTATGACAGCTTGACTCTACAAAATCACACAAATAAAAAAAGCTTCCTCTATCGGAAGCTTTTTAAGAACGAACACCAAAGAATCGTTTAATACGTGCAAACATTCCCTTATCTTCTTCATCTAACGATTGAAGAGGAACCGTTTCACCTAGAATACGTCTTGCAATATTACGATATGCAATTGATGCTTTGCTTGATGGATCCATGACAATTGGTTCACCGTTGTTAGAAGCACGAATAACATTTTCATCGTCAGCAACGATTCCAATTAAATCAACAGCCAGAAGCTGAGAAATTTCTTCCACGTCCAGCATGTCTCCATTTTTCATCATATGACTACGGATTCGGTTAATAACCAGTTTTGGAGATTCGATATCCTCTTGCTCCAATAATCCAATAATACGGTCAGCATCACGAACAGCTGAAACTTCCGGTGTTGTCACAACGAGTGCCTTATCAGCGCCAGCTACGGCATTCTTATAGCCTTGTTCAATACCAGCTGGGCAATCAATAACCACATAGTCATAGTCTTGCTTTAACTGAAGAACTAACTCTCGCATTTGTTCTGGTTGAACAGCTGTTTTGTCACTCGTTTGAGCAGCAGGAAGTAAGTACAAACATTCAAAACGCTTGTCCTTAATCAAGGCTTTTTGCGGTTGGCATCGACCTTCTACCACGTCTACAAGATCATAAATAATACGATTTTCAAGCCCCATTACAACATCCAAGTTGCGTAAGCCGATATCAGTGTCTACTAGACACACGCGCTTTCCAGCTAATGCTAGAGCAGTACCTAAATTGGCTGATGTCGTTGTTTTTCCAACTCCACCTTTACCAGACGTAACAACAATAGCCTCTCCCACTGTCAAATTCTCCTTTCTACCCTGGTCAAATTCGGTCTTAGATGCGGTAAAGCTTGCACGCGATCTATCACCATTTGATCATTATCATCTAAGTATGCACATTCCATTATATTCTCTTCCTTCTCACTGCGCTCTTCTTCTGATCGGGTAATGATATCAGCAATGCGCAGTTGTGAAGGTTTCATTAACGATGCAGCAATAACGGCGTTTTTATTGCCTCGATATCCTGCATGAGCAATCCCTTTTAAAGCACCTAATACAAATAAATTTCCTCCAGCTACAACGGTTCCTCCGGGATTTACGTCTCCGACTAGAAGCAAATCGCCTTCTACATGGAGAACCTGTCCTGAACGAACTACCTTTGTAACAGATACTAATTCACTTTCTTCTCTTACTCGGACTGCATCTTGCTTTAAAATAACGTTACTATCAATTTGTTTAACTACTAAATACTGATTTTCTTCTATGAGCGCCTTCAATTCGGTTTCCTGCTCTGTAGTTAAATAACGATTTCCGATTTTGACATACACTGTGACGATTTGATCGGCATCGCCATGCTTATTTGTCAAAAGCTTCGTCTTAAGTTCCGTCAAAAGCTCTGCAAATGAACATCTATCATTGAGATGCAACGTTAATCCATCTTTTGTTCCTTTAATTGTCACATTTTGTTGCTTTTGTTTATTCAAGACGCTCACCTCAACGAATATATAATTTCGACAGAGACTTACTCAATTCCTTTTTTTCGTTTCTTCAATCAGCATTTTTATCACATCACGAACGAGAAGCGTAATATATTTTCGGATCAGCGTTCATCGATAAATTTAGCGAAATATTGAAAACATCTTTGAAGCGGAAATGCAAAAATGAGTGCAAATATGGCATTTAAAATGATGGTTGCGTAAAATCGCTCTTGCAAGAAGCGACCAATGGTCATATCGGATATATTAATAATGCTATTAATGCCATATACATAAAACTCAATAATGGCTACAGCTAATAGCGACATGCAGATTACGATAAGCGTATTTTGCTGAAAAATCTTCATTAGTTTTGATACGATATAGCATACGGCCGGCAATCCAAGCGCGTATACTCCTAAGACATCCGTAAAGGCAATATCGTACATGAATCCAAGGATTACTCCATATAGCATCGCTTGCTTTGGATGATAATACACTGCCATAAAAGCCAGTACCACTACAACAAAGTGAGGCGATAGAATCCAGTCTCGCCATGGTGATGCCATGGCAACAAAATTAACAAAGATACTTTCAAACATAAAAACGACAAGCACGAGAATAGGAAGGACAAACCGCTTCATCAGTTAGCCTCCTCCGCCCCTAAATCGTCTTCAGCAGCGGGCGCACTTCTTTTAGCTACAACTACGTTATCTAAGTCATACAAGTCAGCAGCAGGTTTGATATAAGCTTTTTTTGTTAATCCATATTCATCAGGCTCAATTTTTGTGATAACGCCAATTGGAAGATTGCTAGGAAAAATGCCGTCTTCTTGTCCTAGACCGGACGTTACTACTTTTTGCTTTTCTTTAATATCAGCATCAAAAGGAATACGACGCATAACAAGCGCCTGTTCTTTATCATCATAGCCTTCAATTAAACCAAACACTTCTTTTTTAGCCTGAATTTTAGCAGATACACGGTTCGTACGATCTGATGAACTAATTAACTGCACAGTAGATGTAAACTTAGATGCATGCTTCACTTTACCAATCAGCCCTTCAGGAGTCATAACAGCCATATTTTCCTGCACATTATGAACCGTCCCTTTATCAATGGCAATTACCTCATGCCAACGGTCTGGATTACGAGCAATAACTGTTGCTTCGATTGGGTTGTATTGACTTAAATCCGTTTTTTTGTCGAGCTGTGCTCTTAATTTTTTATTTTCTTGCTGCAAAGCGTTGGCTTTCGTTTCTAATTGCATGCGTTCGTCTAAACGGGCTTTTAATACCTCGTTTTCTTCGTATGTACGCTTTAAGTCACCTACATTCTGAAAGAAACCCGCTACAAATTGTGCGGGTTCATTAAAGGTAGCCTGAACAAGACCAACCGTATCTTTGACAAACTGTTCAGGCCACGTTACATTTTTACGACCATTTAACGAAAAACCAATCAATGCCACTAATACAATAATACTGACCAATAAAATAACTAAACGTTTATTTAAGAAAAATTGTGGCACGATCTACACCTCTTAATATTTAGCGATATGAATCGCTTGTACGATTTTTAAATAAATCAATGTGTTCTAACGCTTTACCAGTTCCAATTGCAACACAGTCAAGCGGATCTTCTGCGATGACAACCGGCATATTTGTTTCTTCACTAATAACTTTATCTAAATTACGTAGCAATGCGCCACCGCCTGTTAATACAATACCGCGATCCATAATATCTGCCGCAAGTTCAGGTGGTGTTTTTTCTAATGTACTTTTTACTGAATCTACAATAGAAGCCACTGTATCTTTTAGCGCTTCTGCAATTTCTTCTGCTGAAATTTCGATTGTTTTCGGTAGACCTGTTAGTAAGTCACGTCCGCGAATTTCCATGTTTTCAATACCTTCTGGAATTCCGGCAGAACCGACTTCTACTTTTAATGCTTCTGACGTACGCTCACCGATCATTAAATTGTAATTCTTGCGAATATATTGAATAATCGCTTCATCCATCTCGTCACCAGCGATACGGATTGACTGACATGTTACGATTCCGCCTAAAGAAATAATCGCAACTTCTGTTGTTCCTCCGCCAATATCTACTACCATACTTCCCGTTGGCTCCCAAACCGGTAGATTGGCGCCGATTGCTGCAGCAAACGGTTCTTCAATTGTATACGCATCACGTGCGCCAGCCTGACGAGTCGCATCAATAACGGCACGTTTCTCAACAGCTGTAATGCCAGAAGGTACACAAACCATTACATACGGCTTACCCGCAAACAAACTTTTTGTTTTTTGAGCTTGATTGATGTAATATTTCATCATCGTCGCAGTTGTTTCGTAATCTGCAATAACTCCATCTTTCATTGGACGAAGGGCTACTACGTTCCCAGGTGTACGACCAATCATATTTTTTGCATCGTTACCTACCGCAACGATTTGTTTTGTATCAGTTTGCAAAGCCACAACAGACGGCTCACGCACAACAATTCCTTTTCCTTTTACATAAACGAGCGTATTTGCAGTACCCAAATCTATTCCAAGGTCTCTAGTACCGATTCCAAACATGTGTCTCTTCCTTTCTCTTACCAAAATGCAAAGGTAAAAATTCCATAATTCAATTTCTTCATTTCATAAGTAACATTTTTTATTTTCTATACTTTTTTCATAGATGTCAACGCCAAATATTGTATGATAAAAAGTCATACTTTGTCTATTAATAACGAATGATTGTAAAGAACTTGTCATTTAAAATCATGACTACTATTATAACCCAAGGATTTTAAAAAGCATAGCCTTACATGTATCCTTTTTCTTTTAAACTAATATATTTTCGATCCCCGATAATTAAATGATCTAACAATTCAATTCCTATGATAAATCCGCACTCTTTTAAGCGCTTCGTTACCTCTATATCTTCTCTGCTGGGAGTAGGGTCGCCGGAGGGATGATTATGAATACAAATAAGAGATGCAGCTGAACGGCGAAAGGCTTCTTTAAATACTTCTCTTGGATGGACAATAGATGAATTGAGGCTTCCGATAAAAATGGTTTGCTTGTGGAGAACTTGATTTTTCGTGTTGAGGTATAAACAGACGAAATGCTCTTGGGACAGCACGCGCATTTCTTCCATCACATAATTAGCTCCGTCTTCAGGGCCATGAATGGTATATCGCTGACTAGATTTCCGCTGTACAATCCTCTTGCCTATTTCAATAGCCGCTATAATTTGAATCGCTTTTGCAGGTCCGATACCTTTAATATTCATCATTTCATCAAGCGATGCATGCTGTAAAAGTTGAAGACCTTCAAAATGCGTTAATATGCGATTGGACAGCTGAAGAACAGATTCATCTTTGGTTCCAGTGCGCAGTAAAATAGCAATAAGCTCGTGGTTAGAAAGACTAGAAGCACCCATTGCCACAAGGCGCTCTCGAGGTCTTTCATCTTGAGGAAAATCTTTAATTAGCAATGATTGATCCAATTTCGTCACTCCTTTTTAGTAGACGAAACCGTATTGTTTTAGCTCACGTATTGTTCGGGAGAGCGGCAAGCCCACCACAGAGAAATAGTCTCCTTCAATTTTCTTAACTAGCGCAGCACCGAGACCTTGAATTCCATAAGAACCAGCCTTATCCATAGGCTCTCCTGACTCTACGTACTGTACGATTTCATCTTGTTCAATCGGCCAAAACTCTACATCAGTTTGTTCATAAAACGTATGAACTTTTGCATTTGATACGAACGCTACTCCTGTTAACACCTGATGTTTTTGACCTGACAGCATCGTAAGTGTTTCAATCGCTTCTTGTTTCGTTTTTGGCTTTCCTAAAATACGATTGCCATATACGACAACTGTATCGGCACCTAGGACCATATCCTCTTTAAAATGCGAAGCGACGTCCACTGCTTTTTGCCTAGCTAAATCCATTACTACCTCGGACGGAGTGTATGATGGATTGACGATTTCTTCAATTGTACTAACGTGAACGGTAAAGGGAATGTGAAGCTGCTGAAGTAATTCTTTTCGACGAGGAGAGCCTGAGGCTAAAATTAATGTTTGTTTCATACATCTCACCTTTGCATTTTGATTTTAAAAAGAAGGACACACCGTTATTTTAGCAATTTCATCTCGAAATGACAATAAACAAGTGAGGCAGCATTACACTACCTCACCTGTTAAGACGTTACAAGGCTTTCATACTGCTGAAGAGCTTTTAACACGTATCGCTGAGCAAGCCAAGCATCTTTACTGCTTTGATTGTCTTCATATGAAGAAAGAGAAGCCGCAGCCTTTTGAAGGGTGCTCATCATGGTTTTAATGTCTCCATTTGATGCTTCTTTCTGAACTTTTGTCAGCTCTTTTTTCAGAGATTTGATATCGGCTACCCGCTCTCCTTCAATCGCTTTAACAGATTGATCTAAAAGATTAGCCATAAACGGCTGCGCTGTTGTTATAACCGTTTGATCTTTTTTCCCTAATTCGCTAGTGGGCTTAATTTCATAAGACTTTACATATACATCTTTACCTTGTTGTTTATACGTGTTACTAAGTGCCTTCGCTTTTTCTTCTCCAGTGGCAGCACCAACGACAAGAGAATAGGTTTTAGGTGAAAAGATCTCGCCTGCTTCGTTCTCTTCTTTCCATTTATCCATTGCTTTATTTGCAGCAGCTTTTGATGAAAAAGCACCTGCTTGTACAATGTAAAAGGAAAAGGGTTCTAAAGTAGAAGCAGCAGCTGACGTATCTTTCGACTCCTGTTCGTTTTTCTTTTCAGCTTTACCAACACTTTCAGTGGCAGACGCTGTTTGGGCAGCTTTTTCTTCTTTCGTACGCTCACTCGTTTGTGCTTTTCCTACAGGCTGTTCGCTTCCCGTCATCATTTTCACACCAACCATACCGATGCCGCTGCCTATTCCGACTGCTAGCAGTACAATCAGAGCCGTTCGTTTGATCACACCGCCGTTTACCGTTTTAATCGAAACATTTTTAGGATGTAATCGCGGCTTTTTCTTTTTTTCATTTCTTACATCTTCAATAAACACCACTTTATTTTCTTCCACATGAGAATCTTTGGATGCCGGCTCCGGAAGAACCCACGTAAATTCGTCTTTTTCGGGCGCTTGTTCTTCCTTTTCATCCTTGGATTGACCATTGATTTTAATTGAAATCTTTCGTTCCTGCTTGTCCACTGCCCCACCGCCTTTAGTTAACGTAGTCTTAGTACCGGTTGCAAGCTGAGGTAAACCGACATAAAACATACACTTTTTTCCATGCTATCATAGAAGAAAAAAAAATAACAAGACATTTGTCGTCTTGTTACAAAAGGTTTTCGCTATTTAGTTACAGAAATTTCAAATTTGTCGAAGACTTGAAGCTCAATAAAAATAGCTGCTAACATACCAGTCTATCAATTCGTTTCCATGAAAATAAGCAGCGATTGTCCCTATAAAAATAAAAGGAACGAAAGGAATTGGTACACCTACCTTTGCCTTTTTCATTAATAACGCTCCTATACTAACGGTTCCGCCTATTAATATAGCTAAAAAAAGCGATAGTAAAACAAGCTTTACTCCAAGCACAATACCAATCAAACCATACAATTTAATATCTCCTTCTCCAAGGCCTCCTCTGCTGAGAAATGCGACTAGAAAGAGGAGAAAAAATGCTATTCCTCCTCCCATTAAGGAATCACTCCACGAAGTTAATGGAATGAAAAGACGCTCAAGAAGAAAGATAGGCAAAAAGAAAAGCAGCACCTTATTCGGGACAATCATATAAGCTATATCTGAGACAACTATAATTGTTAAAAAAGAAACAAAGGTTAATATGACAATCAGTTCTAACGTCATATTTAATCTAAAAAAAGCATATACAAATAAACTTCCTGTCGAAAATTCTACGAACGGGTAGATGAAGGAGATTTTTTTGCGACACATACTACATTTTCCTGCATTTTTAATGTAGGAGACTATGGGAATTAACTGCTGTGGAGAAAGACCGGATAAACAGTGTGGACAATGAGATCTTGGAGATAAGATAGATTTTTTCTGAGGAATTCTAAGACCTGCTACGTTATAAAATGAACCTAGGGTGATACCTGAAACAAATAGATAAAGGTAAATTAAACTCATACGACTCCTTCCATTTCAGGATTACAGAATACTAACTGTAGATTTTCTTTTGAATGGGGCAATGTATCTTTTCCTTTTAAATAACTGCCAATAAATGGAATAATAAAAGCTGCTAGAAGACCTATTACGATAACCAGTATGATCACTTGCATTAGAGAAAGTCCTTTATTCTCCGTTGACAGTTTATCCATTTCTACACCTCTCCTTTATTGATTAGTATCAAACAACTCCTTCATTACTAAACTGAATCATAATACCCATAAAAGTCATATTTTGTATGCCTCCTTCCTTAAAACACACCTTTTATAGGTAATAAGGATTATACCACTAAAAAACAAAAACAGCATAAAAAAACGTCTGCAAAAGCAGACGTTTTTTAATAGTAAGGAGCCATAAATAAGTAGACAATTACACCTGTAAGACTTACATAAAGCCAGATTGGCATTGTCCATCGCACAATTTTTTTATGTTTTTCAACTTGCATTGTCCAGCCCCACACAAGTGCAAACAGTGCCAGCGGAACAATAATCGCTGCTAGAAAACTGTGTGTGATCAAAATAAAAAAGTAAATGGGACGAACGATTCCTTCTCCACCGAACGTAGCTGTTTCTGTGGAAATGTAGTGGAACGTTAAATATGAAACTAAAAAGAGCAGTGTGGAAGTGAATGCTGCTAAAATAAAACCTTTATGAGCATTAATATTTTTCCTGAAAATTGAAATCAACGCTGCAACTAAAAAAATAAACGTAAAACTATTCAAAATAGCATTTAACCGTGGAAAGATAGTCAAATCAAAACTTACTTTTCCTTGATAGCCAATATTCGAAAAGAATAGCAGTAAAATAATAACATTCGCTATCACTGAAAAGGTAAGAATAATACCGGTAAAGTTTTTATTACTTTTCGGTACAATTTTTTCATTATTCTTACTCATGTTAACAATCTCCTTATTTAGTGATGTACATGTTTATTATATATCACTTACCTAGGGGGTGAAAGTGACAATACTTTGAACTTAGTGCTTACTTATTATCCGTATCCCTTCCTTACATTATGTTAAAAGCAGCAAGATTTCACTTGCTGCTTTTGCTCAGCTGAGAAGAAAAGCCCGCACTTCTGATATAAAGTACAGAGACCCTGTAATCACCACCATGTCTTGTTCACCTGTCGCCTTTTCCTTTACGTAAGCAATTGCTTTTTTCCAATCCTCGTCCATATGCTTATTATGATGAGTACTCATCTCATAAAGCTCCGCGGCTGCGCGAGCACGAGGAAAGTCAAAGGACGTAAATGTAATACTTGTAGCGATTGTTTCAAGTTCTTGGACCATTCGATCAGCGCTTTTATCATTTAAACAGCTGAAAACTAAATGAATGTTTCGATCTTCATAATGAAGGCGTAAAGTAGATAACAAGCTATCAATGCCTTCTGCATTATGAGCCCCATCAATAATCGTTAAAGGATGCTCATTTACTATCTCAAAGCGGCCGTTCCACTTTGTATGCTGAATCCCTTTTATCATTTGCTCATTGGAGATAGAAAGCTTTTTCTTTTCTTTTAAATAACAAACGGCCATCACAGCCAAAGCTGCATTTTTAACTTGATGATAGCCAAGCATATTTAATTGCAAGTGTTCAAATGTACCATACGGCGTTTTTAACGTAAAGCCTTCTCCATTTGCTACGGGCTCATAGTTTTCAATTTTAAATTCTTTTCCTAACACAAATAACGGAGCCTGCTTCGAATTTGCCTCTTCTGTAATGACGTCGAGCGCCTTTACCTGCTCCGCACCAGTAATAATAGGGACTTCTTTTTTAATAATCCCCGCTTTTTCTGCTGAAATTTCTTCTACCGTATCACCTAGTATCGCCATGTGATCAAATCCAATGTTTGTAATAACACTCACCATAGGATTCACAACGTTTGTTGAATCATATCGTCCCCCAAGACCTGTTTCAAACACAGCATAGTCAACTGAATCATGATAGCCGAAATAAAGAAAAGCCATGATTGTAATCACTTCAAATTCCGTTGCTGACCCTAAGTCCGTATGTTCTAGTCGCTCCACTACAGGCTTTACTTCCTGAACAAGAGCGGTCATTGCTTCATTTGAAATAGGCTGTCCATTCACGCTAATCCGCTCATTAAATGTTTCGATATAAGGGGAAGTAAACGTTCCAACTTTATACCCTGCTTCTTCTAACATGTTTCGCAAATAAGAAACAGTAGAACCTTTACCATTCGTCCCAGCAACATGAATAGCATTTATATTTTGCTGCGGAAAATCAAGCTGCTCTAGCATCCATTCCATTCGTTCTAACCCCGGCTTGATTCCAAAGCGAAGTCTGTTATGAATCCAATCAAGCGCTTCTTCATATGTCGTTATCATCTTTTATTCACCTTTCTTTTCCATCGCTATTATTATGTAAAGAAAAAGCGTCGCTATACAAGCCACGCTTTTTCTGTTCATTCATTAACCCATTGATTATCCGCGTAATTCAGCAATACGAGACTGAACAGCTTCACGTTTTTCAACGTAATCTTGCTCTTTTGCACGCTCTTCTTCTACTACTTTAGCAGGCGCTTTTGCAATAAAGCCTTGGTTGTTTAATTTCTTTTGTACACGCTCTACTTCTTTGTTTAACTTGTCGTATTCTTTTTCTAAACGTGCGATTTCTTCTTCGATATTAATTAAACCTTCAAGAGGTAAAATTAATTCTGCTCCTGTTACAACAGCACTCATCGCTTTTTCATCTAATGAAACATCGGTTGAAATCACAAGCTCACTTGGATTACAGAAACGTTCTACATACGCACGGTTCTTTTCAAGCTGGCTTTGAATATTTTCATCTTTAGCTTTAATAAATAATTTTACTTGTTTGCTCATCGGCGTGTTCACTTCAGCACGAATATTACGAACAGCACGAATAATATCTACAAGTAAACGCATATCGTTAGCAGCTTCTTTATCCGAAAGCTCAGCGCGTACTTCCGGCCATTTAGCTACTGTAATTGATTCGCCTTCATGCGGCAAGCTTTGCCAAATTTCCTCAGTAATAAACGGCATGAATGGATGTAAAAGTCGCATTGTGTTATCAAGTACATAAGCTAAAATTGAGCGAGTTGTCTTTTTAGCTGCTTCATCTTCTCCGTAAAGAGGAAGTTTAGCCATTTCAATGTACCAATCGCAGAAATCATCCCAAATAAAGTTATAGAGAATGCGTCCAACTTCACCGAATTCATATTTGTCAGCTAATTTTGTTACGTGCTCAATCGTCTCATTTAAGCGCGTTAAAATCCATTTATCGGCAACGGACTTTTCGCCTGATAAATCAAGCTCTTCAAATGTGATGCCGTCCATGTTCATTAATGCAAAACGAGAAGCATTCCAAATTTTATTTGCAAAATTCCACGTCGCTTCGACTTTTTCAAAGCTGAAGCGTAAATCTTGTCCCGGTGAGCTTCCTGTCGATAAGAAGTAGCGAAGAGAATCTGCACCGTATTTCTCGATTACTTCCATTGGATCTACGCCGTTACCAAGTGATTTACTCATTTTACGACCTTCAGCATCTCGTACAAGACCGTGAATAAGTACATCGTCAAACGGACGTTTACCCGTAAATTCAAGACCTTGGAAAATCATACGAGATACCCAGAAGAAAATAATGTCGTAGCCTGTTACAAGCACATTTGTTGGGTAGTAGCGTTTGAAATCAGCTGCATCCACATCCGGCCAGCCCATTGTTGAGAACGGCCATAGCGCTGAACTGAACCATGTGTCTAATACATCTGAATCCTGTTCCCAGTTTTCGATATCTGCTGGAGCCTCATGATCTACGTATACTTCTCCAGTTTCTTTGTGATACCAAGCTGGAATGCGGTGTCCCCACCAAAGCTGACGCGAAATACACCAGTCGCGAATATTTTCCATCCAGTGTAAGTATGTCTTTTCAAAACGATCAGGTACAAAGTTGACTTTTTCTTCTTGTTTTTGAAGATCTACTGCTTTATCTGCTAACGGCTGCATTTTTACAAACCATTGAGTTGATAAATAAGGTTCGACAACGGCACCGCTTCGTTCACTGTGACCTACTGAATGCATGTGGTCTTCAATGTTGAACAATACGCCGTCTTCTTGAAGGTCTTTAACAATTTGCTTACGGCAAGCAAAACGATCCATTCCTTCATATTTACCTGCTTTGTCATTCATCGTACCGTCTTGATTCATCACTAAAATACGCTCTAAATTATGACGGTTTCCAATTTCAAAATCGTTCGGGTCATGAGCAGGCGTAATTTTCACCGCACCAGAACCGAATTCCATATCAACATAATCATCGCCTACGATTGGAATTTCACGCCCTACAATCGGAAGGACAACCTTTTTGCCGATTAAGTGCTTATAGCGATCATCTTCAGGGTGAACAGCTACAGCCGTATCTCCTAGCATTGTTTCAGGACGAGTTGTTGCGATTTCAATATGTCCAGAACCATCTGCCAACGGATAGCGCATATGATAAAACGCACCTTGTACATCTTTGTAAATAACCTCGATGTCTGAAAGAGCTGTTTTTGTAGCTGGATCCCAGTTAATAATATATTCTCCGCGATAGATTAATCCTTTTTTGTAAAGCGTTACGAATACTTCACGCACTGCTTTAGAAAGACCTTTATCAAGCGTGAAGCGCTCGCGTGAATAGTCCAAGCCAAGTCCTAGCTTCGACCACTGCTGGCGAATAAAGCTTGCATATTCTTCTTTCCATTTCCACGTTTCAGCTACAAAGTTTTCGCGGCCTAAATCGTAGCGGCTTTTCCCTTCGCTGCGAAGCTTTTCTTCTACTTTTGCCTGCGTTGCAATCCCCGCATGGTCCATGCCGGGAAGCCATAGAACGTCATAGCCTTGCATGCGCTTCATACGCGTTAAAATATCTTGTAACGTTGTATCCCAAGCGTGGCCTAAATGCAGCTTGCCCGTTACGTTTGGGGGTGGAATTACAATTGTATACGGCTCTTTTTCAGGGTCATTTGTTGCTTCAAAAAACTTCCCGTCTAACCAATACTGATAACGATTTTCTTCAACGGTTTTTGGATCATACTTCGTTGGAAGAGTCACTTCTTTTTCAGACATAATGTATACCTCCATAATATAAAGTTTCAGTCTTTAGAAACTGTGTAAACCTTTTATAAACATAAAAAAACTCCTTTCCTAATAAAAGGACGAAAGGAGTTGATTTCGCGGTACCACCTTTTTTTATAGACGTATCCCGTTTGATAAGCCTATACACTTCATTTCATAACGGTTGATTAACCGGCTTTTTCTACTGAGCTATGCAGCTGTTCAAAAAAGCTACTCATAGGCGACATTCCGAGTGCACATTCTTAAGAAATCTCACAGCAGCTGATTCCTCTCTCTGAAAGACGAACATCCCGTACTCTTCCTATTCACTGTATTTATGTATGAATTTCTCTTAATTATACTATATGAAAAAATGTTGAATCGTCAATAATCTTCTCCTATTTTTTTACGATAATATTCATAATTTTTTTGTCCTGCTCTTTATTTTTTCATTCACTCGCTAAATTTGGAAATAAAATGAAGAGTTCACTCAAAAAAATGGCACCATTTCTTTCTTTTTTCATATACTGACTTTAACCTGGGCACGTGGATTGAAAGGGGCATGTACAAATGAAGAAACGAATAAATGTAAATTCGTATCAGCTGCAGCGGTGGCTCAAAACAGCAGGAGCGGCTTGTGGACAGTTTATTGTTCCTTTAACAATTTTTCAAGGTATACGTACACTATTTTTCCCTACAACCTTTGATGTACTGTTGTTGGCACTGCTTGCCATACTAGCGGTTGCTTTATATTCGGACTGGATTTAAAAACCCAAGCGCTATTCGTTCGCTTGGGCTTGTGCAGCTGCTTCCGCTGCCATTTTTTTTTGCTGATCTACTTCAAATATTTTAATGTTCAGCTGTTCAATGTTTTTCGTCAGCCAGTATGCTCGAATAAATGACTGCATATGTTCAAGCTCCGTTTTACTTTCTTTATGCTGCCTATATTGAACGATACACTGATACAAGGGTTCTGGAAACGCTAAATAACTGTGTAAAAGCAGCCGTTCCTCTTCTCTGAGAGCAAAATGTTTTTCATACGTGCTAAACCACTCATAGCTGTCATAGGTAGTTACTGGGTACGTGCGAAGAGTACGGAAATAAAATGAGACCAAATCATAAATCGGTGAAGCATCTTTTGCATGTTCAAAATTAATAAAAAAACCATTTCCCCGTTCGTCATAGATAAAATGTTTAGCCGATAGCTTTCCATGAGAAGTAACCAGCCGGATTTTTTCCTTTTCTTCCATTTCATCGTTCCACTGATCGAGCTTTCCAAAACCAAATTCAAGCGCTCTCGTCATTTCGTAATAAAATGTACAGTAATGCAATTCAAACGGGGACATATAAACTTTTTTCTCGCATTCTACTACGTATTGCTTCAGCTCTTCCTGACGTTTTTCCCACGTTTCTTTCATCGATGTATAATGATTTTCTATATCTTCTTTTTTCACTTCTACTTCCTGCGCCGAAGCGCCGTGAAGCTTAGCAAGCTCTTGAAATAATTTATGATATCGAATATCACGCTCTTCGGTTGGGTTATTTGGGAGCCACGGCATTAAGTAATATGAGCCGCTTTCATCTGAAACAATCGGCTGAGAACGTTTCGTTTGATAAATAGGGACAAAGCCCATCCACCCTTTTTGATACACGTTCTGCAGCTTTTGAATGAAGTTCTGATTTCGTTCTTGATGATTCGTCATTTCTTTAAGCGCAAACACGCCGGTTTTCGTATAGACTTTTTTTACTTTTCCGTAGTCTTCGATAAAGTCAACATCTAAGTCATATTCTTTTAACAATACTTTGTAGTCTGCTACTGTCCGCTGCATCTATATTCTCCTTCCTCGTAAAAAATAAAGAAAACAGTTAAGACATTATATGCGTCAAAACTGTTTTCTTTCCGACTTTAACGAACGGGAATATTTAAGATGCTTCCTTCTTCCAGCTCATATTCATCTTCTAAATTATTCACTCGTAAAATGTTTTGTACATTCGTATTATAGCGGTTTGCTATCGTATCAAGCGAATCTCCGTCTTGAACAATACAAAGCTTCCACGTTGAAAAAGCTTCTTCTTCCCGCGAAAAGAGCTTTGTTAAATAAAGGGCGTTTTCATTTCGTCCGCTTTCATTTTCTTCTTTACGAAATTCAACAATAATCTTTTCCTCTTCTTGCTCAGCTTCTTCTTGCTCAGCCTCTCGTTGAACGTCAGCATACGTATTCAATTCACTAGCTTGCGATTCTTCTAAACTTTCTTGCTCTTGACGAAGCTGAAACAGCTCAATCACATTGTCTTCTCTTTCTTCCTCGATTTGTGCCTCTTTTTTCACTTCGACTTCAAATGGTTCGTATGCTTCCTCTTCATATTCTACGGCCGGCTCAGCACGAGATTCTTTTTTAAATACAGATGAAAAGTAACTAGGAGGCTCTTCTGAATGATCTTCTTCAATAGCCTCTGCCTCTAAAGGTGCAGGAGCTTCACGATAGCTTACGTCAAACTCTTGCTCCTCTTGTTCCTCTTGTTCCTCTTCTTCTTGAGCAAAGTTTTCAGTATATACCTCTTCAGTATCGTCTGCTTCTTCATAGGAGACGATGTGCTGTTCTTCCGCAAACTCTTCCTCTTCTTCTCGTTCTTCATGCTGTTCTTCATGCTGTTCTCCATACAATCCTGTGATGGACAAGTCAGCCATTAGCTGCAGCTGATTTGTGCCTGGCAATTCATAATCAAATAAA
Source organism: Priestia aryabhattai B8W22 (assembly GCF_000956595.1). Lineage (GTDB taxonomy): Bacteria > Bacillota > Bacilli > Bacillales > Bacillaceae_H > Priestia > Priestia aryabhattai. Next base: position 19,939 of record NZ_JYOO01000005.1, read on the forward strand.
TCAATAGATACATATACATCTTCAATACTTTGAATACGATTTTTAGGAATGGTAATATCAACAGGAAATTGATGTGATAATTCAGCCGTTCCGTCTTCACGGACAGAGATAGATTGCACTTGATTCTCATTTGTATATTCGCGTAACGAGTGCTCTCCCTCGTACGTTTCGTATTCACCTGTTAATTGTAATGCTCCTCGAATAGACACATATTGGTCATATTCTTGAATAGATACTTGAGGCTCTAAGGAGATAGACAAAAGTTGTGAGACTTCCTGTCCTTTTTGAAACCATACTGATTCTTCTACGGAAAAACGCAGACATGATAAATTATCCTGCGACAAATTGTTCTCCCCCTTCCAACACCCGCCAGGTAATAGCGCGGTCATTAAAGATGTATGAACAAATAAATTAAAATATGTCTTGAAAACTAAAAAAGTTATTCTTATTTAGCTGTTTATCCACGCAACTTTGAAAAAGCTTTTTCAGCTGCTGCAATTGTATGTTCAATGTCTGCATCTGTATGAGAAGTTGATAAAAACATTCCTTCGAACTGAGAAGGAGGTAAAAACACGCCTTCATTAGCCATTTCACGATAGTAAGCTGCAAAATAATCTAAATTCGATGTTTTTGCTGTTTCGTAATTTATTACCTGCTCGTTTGTAAAGAAGAAACCGATCATTGAACCAGCTCGGTTTACGGTAAACGGTACATCATATTTTTCAGCTGCTGCCATCAGTCCTTCTTCTAATCGATCTGCTTTACGAATGAACTCATCGTAGGATTGAGGTGTCAGCTGTGTTAATGTCTCGTATCCAGCGGTCATCGCAAGCGGATTACCTGATAATGTACCTGCTTGATAAATCGGGCCGCTTGGTGCAACTCGCTCCATAATTTCAGCTTTACCACCGTAAGCACCTACTGGTAAACCACCACCGATTACTTTTCCTAAGCAAGTTAAGTCAGGCGTAATGTTGTAGTAGCCCTGTGCACAGTTGTACGCTACGCGGAACCCTGTCATTACTTCATCAAAAATGAGCAGTGAGCCATATTCTGATGTGATATCCCGAAGCCCTTGTAAGAAACCTGGCTGTGGCGGTACCACACCCATATTTCCTGCTACCGGTTCAACGATTACTCCGGCAATGTCATCTCCGAATTCTTTAAAAGCATATTGTACGCTTTCTAGATCATTGTACGGCACTGTAATCGTATTTTTAGCGATTCCTTCAGGCACTCCCGGGCTATCTGGTAGACCTAACGTGGCAACGCCTGAGCCTGCTTTAATGAGAAGAGAGTCACCGTGTCCATGGTAACAGCCTTCAAATTTTAAAATTTTGTTGCGGCCCGTATAGCCACGTGCTAAACGCAGTGCGCTCATCGTTGCTTCCGTACCTGAACTCACCATACGGACGATTTCGATTGAAGGAACTCGCTCAATCACAACCTTAGCAAGCTCATTTTCAATTAATGTTGGTGCACCAAAGCTTGTACCAGATTCCGTTACTTTTTTTACTGCTTCAACTACTTGATCGTTGGAATGTCCGTGAATTAAAGGTCCCCATGATAAGACGTAGTCAATATATTTGTTGCCGTCAATATCGTAAATCGTAGCGCCTTTTCCTCGTTCCATAAAAATAGGATCCATATCTACTGATTTAAATGCACGAACAGGACTGTTTACTCCACCCGGCATTAATTGCTGCGCTTCTAAAAAAGCTGCTTTTGACTTTTCATAACTTCTCATGTGTAAGCCTCCTTAATTACTTGTCAGATAACCAGCGTGCTGCGTCTTTAGCATGATACGTTACAATTAAATCCGCTCCTGCACGCTTCATGCTAATTAATTTTTCAAGAACAATCTCTTTTTCATTTACCCAGCCGTTTTGAGCTGCCGCTTTAATCATTGAATATTCACCGCTCACATTATAAGCCACTACCGGTAAATTAAACGTATTTTTTACATCGCGCATAATATCTAAATATGATAGAGCTGGTTTTACAATTAAGAAATCTGCTCCTTCTTCAACATCAGATTCCGCTTCTCGAAGTGCTTCTAAGCGATTGGCTGGGTCCATTTGATATGTTTTACGGTCTCCAAATTGAGGAGAAGAATGCGCTGCATCACGGAATGGTCCGTAAAAAGCAGATGCATATTTAACAGCATAAGACATCACCGGCACATCTTCAAATCCAGCTTCGTCTAGACCGTGGCGAATAGCTGCCACGAAACCGTCCATCATGTTTGAAGGCGCAATAATATCCGCTCCTGCTTTAGCTTGACTAACCGCTGTACGCGCTAATAAGTCAAGGCTGGGATCGTTTAAGATTTTTCCGTCTTCAATTACACCACAGTGGCCATGATCTGTGTATTGACACAAGCATGTATCTGCGATAACAACAAAGTCTGGAAAATTTTCTTTAATTTGACGAATACCTTTTTGGACAATTCCGTGGTCATGGTATGCCTGTGAGCCGACCGCATCTTTTTCAGCGGGAACACCAAATACCATAGCTGACTTAATTCCTAAATCGACTAGCTCTTGGATTTCACCATTCAAGTAGTCTAAAGAAATTTGATCCACACCTGGCATTGATTTTACAGCATTTCTTTTTTGTTCACCTTCTACAATAAAAATAGGATATATAAAGTCTTCAGGATGTAAATGTGTTTCACGTACAAGCGCACGCATATTTACAGAATTACGAAGACGACGATGACGTGTAAATTGTAAATCTTTCATGTTAAAATCCTCCTTTATTATTCAAAACAACTAACCAACATATCTATCATACCATTTATTGTGTATGTGTTAGGAACAAGATGCTTAATTCCATATTCGCTCGCTGTCTGACTTGTAATAGGACCGATACAAACCACTTTCGTCCGATTCACCAGCTCGAGCCAATTCGGAATGTCTTGAACGGACTCCACAAAAAATCTCACCGTAGAAGAGCTTGTAAAAGTAATCGCATCAATTCCTCTTTCTAAATGTTGCTTAACCACTCGTTCAGACTCTTGATTTCGAATGGTCTGATATATGATTAAATCCGTTAAATCATACTCTTTTAGCCCATCTCTTAAAACAGAGCGGGCTAATTGTCCTCGTACAAGAAGAACTCGCTCGTGACGTGAAACATTTGCTTTTAACGATTCAAGAAGTGATTCTGCAACGTATTCTTTGGGAACAAGCTGCACGTTCACATCGTATTTTTCTAGCAATTTTGCGGTTTTTTCTCCAACTGCAGCCACTTTTAATGGTTTTAAAGCATTCAAACTGATATCTAACTCTTTTAGCCATTCGAGAAAAAAAGAAATGCCGTTTTGACTTGTAAAAACAACCCAGTCAAATGAATTAATCGACAGCAGGACGTCTTCCACTTCTTGTTCGTTGTTAGAACGTGCGAACGTAAGGACTGGTAAACTTAAAGGTGTGCCTCCAAGCTTTTTAATCTGTGCTGCAAATGAATGAGCCTGCTTCGCTTCTCTTGTAATCAAAACTTTTTTCAAAAAAAGAGGAGCCTCATGACTCATTACTTGTCCAGCTCCTCTTTTACACGATCAATTAAAAGCTTAGCTCCTTGAGAGATTAAACGCTCAGCAGCCTCTGAACCGATAGCAACGGGGTCTTTTCCCGTAATGTGCTCTTTATAAATCGTTTTGCCATCAGGAGACGCAACTAGCGACGTTAGCTCAATGTTTCCACCGTCTACTATACGTCCGTATCCCGCAATCGGCACTTGACATCCGCCTTCCATCTCTTTTAAAAATACTCGTTCAGCGCTAACAGCACGAGCCGTTTCATCATGATTTAGAGCTTGAAGAAGCGATAATAATTCATCGTCATTTTCTCGGCATTCAATAGCTAAAGCTCCTTGTCCTACAGCGGGAACGCTTATTTCCGGCTCTAGGTACTGAGTGACCGTATCTTTTGACCAGCCCATACGAGATAACCCTGCAGCTGCCAAGATAATCGCATCGTAATCTTCATTTTTTAATTTCTCTAGGCGTGTGTCGATATTTCCTCGAATCCATTTAATTTCGATATCTGCACGCATAGATAGAAGCTGTGCCCCTCGACGCAAGCTGCTTGTCCCAATCACAGCACCGCTTGGTAAGTTCTCAAATCTCTCACCATTTTTTGAAATAAGCGCATCACGATGATCTTCTCGTAAAGGAATACATCCAATCGTTAACCCTTCTGGTAAAACAGCCGGCATATCTTTCATACTATGAACGGCCATATCAATTTCTTCATCTAACATGGCCTGTTCAATTTCTTTTACAAAAAGACCTTTACCGCCTACTTTGGACAGCGTTACATTTAAAATTTGATCCCCTTTTGTAACCATTTCTTTAATTTCAAACTCAAAAGGAAGACCTTGTTTTTTTAACTGTTCAATGACCCACTTGGTCTGTGTTAACGCAAGTTTGCTTCGACGAGAGCCGACAATAATTTTTCGCATGTTGTCCTCCTAATTACGAACCCCAAAAGTGAAAATTCGATAAACTGCCAAATAAAAAGAAATTAATAAGTAAGACTAAGAACAACCCAATATTCCACATCGCGATTGCCTTTCCTTGAATACCTCTGCGCAGTCTAGCATACAAGTAAGCGCTGTATGCAACAAACATTAAAAATGAACCTAACACTTTTGTATCGTACCAATGAAAATCTACGTATTTAATATAAGCCCATATGATTCCTAAGATTAACGAAAGCAATAACAGCGGTACACCAATTAAAATTAATACATAGGACATGTAGTCTAGCTTTGTTAAATCTTCAATTCTTAGCAAGCGCTTGCCCCATTTCTTCTTTTTCAATAAATTATACTGAACGAGATACAGAGCAGAAAAAACAAACGAGACTGAAAAAGCGCCGTAAGATAAAATAGCCATGGTAATATGGATGATTAATAATTCTGACACAAGGCGCTCCGACTGGACAGCCGTGTATGTTTCAAGTGGAGCAAACGTATGAATAGCCATAATTAAGAAACCAATCACATTTGTAAAAAATACCATAAAATCAACGCGGAATAAACGATTAATCACAAGTGAAAGAGTAATTAACACCCACGCGTAAAAATACAGCCCTTCAGAAACGGTGAGAATTGGAAATCTCCCCGTATCAAACATTCGTAAAATTAAAAAGGCTGTTTGCAAAACCCACACAATAGAAAGTAACCAGAAGGCTATCGAGTTTGCCTTCCGGTTATTTTGTACAAAATCAATAAAATATAATAAAACGCTCACCGCGTATAAAATCACAATCAATTCATAGATTCTGGTTAATTCCATATCAACCATTATTCAATCCTCACTTAAGACTGATAAGCTACTGAATGAGACGTAATCGATGTATGAAGCTGCTCTTCTTTTTCTTTTTGCAAAGCAACTTCCTGTTCAATATTAAAAATCTTCATGAACAGCTCTAAAGACTCTTCAGCATGTTTCTCTCCAGCCAATTCTTTCGCGTGTAAAATTGGATCGCGAAGAAGTTGATTAATTATACTTTTTGTATGTTTATTTAACACTTTGCGCTCACGCTCAGATAAATCTGGGAGCTTACGATCAATGCTTTTCATCGTTTCAGCTTGAATGGTAAGTGCTTTTTGACGAAGTGCAGAAATAACAGGCACAACGCCTAATGTACCAAGCCAAGACTTGAAAGCAACAATTTCAGCTTCAAGCATAATTTCAATTTCATCCGCAGCTTTTTGACGCTCTTGCAAATTGGATTCTACAATCCCGTTTAAATCGTCGATATCGTATAAAAAGACCGTCTCTAGCTCATCTAGTTCTGGATCTAAGTCACGCGGAACGGCGATGTCTACCATAAACAATGGGCGGCCTTTACGCGTACGCTCGGCTTCACTCATCATTTGTTTCGTTACTACATAGTCATTAGCTCCTGTTGAACTAATTAAGATATCTGCTTCGCTTAAAGCATGTTGAAGATCAGCAAATGGTTTGGCTTCTCCAGAAAAACGGTTTGCTAGCTCCTGTGCCTTTTCAAATGTTCGATTCACTACCGTTACTTTTTTAGCCCCGCTGCCATATAAATTCTGTACGGCAAGCTGACCCATTTTTCCCGCACCAAGAATCAACACATGTTTGGATGATAAGTCCCCAAAAATCTTTTTAGCAAGCTCTACGGCTGCATAGCTGACAGAAACTGCATTCGCACCAATTTCTGTTTCATGATGAGCTTTTTTAGCTAATGTCACTGCTTGTTTAAACAGCTGATTAAAAACCGTTCCAATTGTTTCTTCTTCTTGAGCAAGCAAAAAGCTTGAACGCACTTGTCCAAGAATTTGTGTTTCACCAATCACCATTGAATCTAATCCACATGCTACTCGGTATAAATGTTCGATGGCTCCATCATTTTCATAGATGGTTAAATAAGGAGAAAACTCTTCTTTATCTATTCCGAACCATTGAGCTAAAAATGCTTTTACATAGTAACGGCCCGTGTGTAATTGATCAACAACAGCATAAATTTCCGTACGATTGCATGTTGAAACAATGATGTTTTCCAAAATACTTTTTTGGCCGCTTAACGTTTTCATGGCAGATGCTAGTTCTTGCTCATTAAAACTAAGCTTTTCTCTTATTTCAACAGGGGCTGTTCGAAAGTTTAAGCCGACTGCTATAATATGCATTTGTACATACCCCCTACAATTGAAATGTGCTTATTTATCCGAATTTGACGGGCAGTAACCCCTAAATTTCCACAGAGCTACAGTGAGATAACTGCCCGTAAAATCCGGCGTTCTTCATTCTACTATTCGTAAAAACCGGCGGACATTACACAAATGTAAGCTTCGCCTTATCTCTAACTATTATAACATGTTCTATAAGTCATTCGAAAAAAAAATGTGAACAGTCTTTGAAAACATGTGTTAAGATATTAACTGTTATTCCGTAATAAATTGTATCAAAAAAGCAGCGTTTTATCACGTTTTCTGTTTTGAAACACCTGGAGGTTACTATGAAAAAGCAATCAATGTTTTTTGGTGTCTTACTAGTTGGATTTGGAATCTTTTTCTTACTGAATGAACTACATATGAGCATTGCAGCAAAGGTATACACGTGGCCTGTACTGTTAATTTTAATAGGAGCAGCCCTGTTAACTGAGTCTGCTTTATCTCAAGATCATTCAAACTTGCTTGCAAGCTACATATTAATCACTTTAGGTATTCATTTCTATGTAAGTGAACAAATTCCCTTTTGGCCTACGAATATTAGCATGGTCGTTTTTATGGTGGCCATTAGCTTTTTACTCAGTGCTAGAAAAGCCAAATCAGGCTTTTTCCAAGGCGGCACCCTTTTAATTATTGCCATTTTAATGATGTTTTCAGACCGTCTCAAACTATTTTTGCCAAAAGTTGAAGACGGCGTAAATTATTTAACAACCTTCTGGCCTATTTTATTGTTACTAGTTGGGCTATATTTATTATTTTTCAAACGAAAGTAATCTATGTAAACAAGTTAAAAAATGGAACGTTTGACTCACTTCCTGTTAGAGTGATGATAAACGTTCCATTTTTTTAGCTTCTATTCCTTTGTTTAGTGAGTCATGCGATACTGCAAAGATTTCCACGCTTTATCTTTTCCTTCACCTGTTTCAGATGAGAAATGAATTAATTCATCATTTGGATCTAAATCCAGCGTTTCTCTCACTACTTTTAAGTGTTTTTGCCATTTTCCTTTAGGAATTTTATCGGCTTTCGTCGCAATAACCATAACGGGAAGGTCATGGTGCTTCAAAAATTCATACATCATAACGTCATCCTTTGAAGGGGCATGGCGTAGATCAACAATCATTAACACAGCTTTAAGCTGCTCACGATTTGTTAAATACGTTTCAATCATTTTCCCCCATGCTTCACGCTCTTTTTTAGACACTTTTGCAAATCCGTAGCCAGGTACGTCTACAAAGTGAAGGATTTCATTAATTAAAAAGAAGTTAAGCGTTTGAGTTTTTCCAGGCTTAGACGACGTACGCGCTAAGCTTTTGCGATTGAGCATCTTATTAATAAAAGATGATTTTCCTACATTTGAACGGCCTGCTAACGCAAACTCTGGCAGGTTTTCTTTAGGATATTGTTCAGGGCGTACGGCACTGATGACAATATCGGCTTGAGTTACTTTCATTTTACCTCTCCTACTAGCGCATGTTCCAATACTTGGTCCACATGTGACACAAGAACGATGTCTAATTCCTCTTGTACACTGTCAGGGATATCTTCAATATCACGTTCATTATCATGAGGGATTAATATTTTAGTTAATCCGGCACGATGTGCACTAAGTGACTTTTCTTTTAAACCGCCGATTGGTAATACGCGACCTCTTAGTGTAATTTCTCCTGTCATTCCTACTTCTCTACGCACTGGTTTACCCGTTAGTGCTGATACGAGAGCAGTGGCAATGGTAATTCCTGCAGAAGGTCCATCCTTTGGTACAGCTCCTTCTGGAACATGGATATGGATATCATGTTTTTCATAAAACTTTTCATCAATTCCTAGTTTCTCTGCATTTGAACGCACGTAGCTAAATGCTGCCTGAGCTGATTCTTTCATCACATCTCCAAGCTTTCCTGTTAGCACTAGTCTTCCTTTACCAGGGGACAAGCTTACTTCAATGGCTAGCGTGTCTCCTCCTACAGTTGTGTAAGCAAGACCTGTAGCAACGCCGACTTGATCTTCCGTCTCAGCCTGTCCGTAACGGAACCTAGGCTTACCAAGGAATTCTTCAAGCGTTTTGGCCGTCACCACCACGCGTTTTTTCTCGCCAGAGACTACGATGCGAGCTGCTTTTCGGCAAATGGAAGCAATTTCGCGTTCAAGGTTACGAACACCAGCTTCTCTCGTATATAAACGGATGATGGCTGTTAACGCGTCATCGCGAATCTGCAAATTGCCCTTTTGCAGTCCGTGGTTTTCTAACTGGCGGAGCAATAAGTGACGCTTCGCAATTTCAAGCTTTTCCAGCTCCGTGTAACCAGCAATTTGAATAATTTCCATTCGATCGCGCAGCGGCCCCGGAATTGTAGCTAAGTTATTAGCTGTAGCCACGAACATCACTTTTGATAAATCATACGTTTCTTCTATATAGTGATCGCTGAAATTATGGTTTTGTTCAGGATCCAATACTTCTAACAGTGCAGAAGACGGATCTCCTCGGAAATCATTTGACATTTTATCGATTTCATCAAGCAGAAATACCGGATTAATCGTTCCTGCTTTTTTCATTCCTTGAATAATGCGTCCAGGCATAGCTCCCACGTACGTGCGACGATGACCGCGGATTTCAGACTCATCTCTCACACCGCCTAGAGATACTCGTACAAAATGACGGTCTAGAGACGTAGCAATTGAGCGGGCTAGGGATGTTTTCCCTACGCCAGGAGGTCCTGCTAAACATAAAATAGGACCTTTAAGAGATTTTGTCAACTGCTGCACAGCTAGATATTCTAATACGCGTTCCTTCACCTTTTCAAGGCCATAGTGCTCATCGTTCAGCACTTGTTCAGCATTATGAATATTGAGCGTATCTTCCGTTTCATTTGTCCAAGGCAGCGCAATCAACCACTCGATATAATTTCGAATAACTGAGCTTTCAGCGGAGGTAGCAGGAATTTTTTCATAGCGATCCAATTCTTTAAACGCCACTTGTTTAACATGGTCCGTCATCCCACTTGCTTCAATTTTTTCGCGAAGTGTTGCTACTTCTCCCGTCTTTCCTTCTTTGTCTCCAAGCTCTTTTTGAATCGCCTTCATTTGCTCACGAAGATAATACTCTTTCTGAGTGCGTTCCATTGATTTCTTTACACGCTGTCCAATTTTTTTCTCCAGCTGCAAAACTTCTTGCTCGTCTTGAATATGAGAAATGATCGTATTTAACCTTTCTTTCACATCAGTTATTTCTAAAATTTCTTGTTTAAGCTGAATTTTTATTGGTAAATGAGAGGCTACAATATCGGCTAATCTTCCTGGTTCTTCAATGTCGCTTACGGTTGAAAGAGTTTCAACGGACACCTTTTTGGAAAGTTTTATGTATTGTTCGAAATAGTCTAAAAGCGTGCGCATCAGCGCTTTATCTTCTACATCAACCTGATGTTCTTCGTTTTGCTTTTCCACGTGCACAACAAAATATTCTTCGCTGTCTTCAAATTCTGTAACGGTTACGCGATTCAGTCCTTCTACTAAGACGCGCATCGTTCCATTCGGCAGCTTTAGCATTTGTTTAATTTTTGCTAACGTACCGGTTCTATATAAATCCTCTTTTGTTGGTTCATCGATACCCATATCTTTTTGTGATACTAAACAAACTAAGTGATCATCCATCATTGCTTTTTCTAATGCTTGCACAGATTTATCTCGCCCAACATCTAAATGAAGCACCATTGTCGGATAGACGATCAAACCTCGTAAAGGCAGTAGCGGCATTGTCAATTTTTCTTTTTCTGCCATGCAATGAACACCTCCAATGCTCGTCAATTAAAGTATGTAAAGTGTGAATTCTTTTAACAATTTTATCTCATTTGTATACACATGTCTAACAATAGTAATTACTAATTGTACCATGAGAAAGAATTAAAAGGCAAAATATATCTTTTTAAGCTCTTTTCATAAAAAAACGCCTTTTTCGTTGGCTGTGTATAAAGGTTTTATACGCGAAAAAGGCGATGAATATTCATCTGACCATTAATTTTTAATTATCATGATAGAATTAGCTAGATTCTCTAGTTGAAATAGCTGGATCTACCGACAAATGTGCAACATGCTCATGTACAGACAATAGTGCTTGTTCGAACACCTCTGTTAAATGATGGACAGGAATAATATCGATACCTTTTACCTTTTCTACCATTGCATTCATATTTTCTTTTGGCACAATCACCGTCTGAACGCCTGCTTGTTTTGCTGCCTTGATTTTTGGAATCACGCCCCCAATTGGCTTTACGTTGCCGTGCAGACCAATTTCTCCTGTCATTGCTACCGTATGTTTGATTGGAACTTCATAAATCGCTGAGTAGATACCTGTTGCCATCGCAATACCGGCAGAAGGTCCATCAATTGGCACGCCTCCCGGAAAGTTCACATGAATATCATACTCATCCGCTGGAACATCCATTGAGCGAAGAACAGTTATGACATTTTCAATTGAGCTTTTAGCCATACTTTTACGGCGAATAGACTTCCCTTGAGTCCCTATACTTTCCTCTTCAACGATACCCGTAATAATAATGTTCCCTTTCTCTTTTGCAGGAATCGCTTTGACTTCAATTTCTAAAAGTGCTCCAGAGTTGGGCCCGTACACCGCTAATCCATTAATAAGCCCCACTTTTTCCTCATCTGCAATTTTCGGATCGTGTCTTGGAGATAGTTGGCTAGAATGAACAATCCATTCAATATCTTCATTTTTAATGTCCGTTCGTTCCTCTGATATCGCTAATCCAGCCGCAATTTGCATCATATTAACCGTTTCACGTCCATTGCGTGCATATGTAGAAAACAGAGATAAACCTTCTTCTGATATATCCATTCTTACTTTATTTGCTGCTTTTTTTGCAACTGTAATAATTTCGTCGCGATCAAGCTCACGGAAAAATACCTCTACGCATCTGGAACGAATGGCAGGCGGAATTTCATTAGGCGTTCTAGTCGTCGCACCAATCAAACGAAAGTCTGCTGGCAACCCATTTTGAAAAATATCGTGAATATGTGTTGGGATTTGTGTGTTTTCTTCGCTGTAATAGGCGCTTTCCATAAACACTTTTCGATCTTCTAGAACCTTTAACAGCTTATTCATCTGAATAGGATGGAGCTCTCCAATTTCATCAATAAATAAAATCCCCCCGTGTGCATCTGTAACCGCTCCTTGTTTTGGCTGCGGAATTCCAGCTTGACCCATGGCACCTGCTCCTTGGTAAATAGGATCATGAACAGACCCAATCAAAGGATCAGCAATGCCTCGCTCATCAAAACGCGCCGTAGTTGCATCTAATTCTACAAATACAGCCGATTGTTTGAAAGGTGATTTTTTATTTTTTTTTGCTTCTTCTAACACTAAACGTGCTGCTGCTGTTTTTCCTACTCCAGGCGGCCCGTATACAATCACGTGCTGTGGATTAGGACCGCAAAGGGCAGCCTTTAGTGACCGAATTCCATCCTCTTGTCCGACAATATCGGAGAAGCTAGACGGCCTCACACGTTCAGCAAGCGGCTCAGTTAAAGAGATGGCTCTCATCTTCTGCAATTGCTCCATTTCTTTCTTTGAATCCCGGTCAATTGAGACTTTTTGCGTACGCTGATTGCGTAATAAATTCCAAAAATATAAGCCAATGATGATACCAAAAAAGAGTTGGACCATTAAGGCAATATTCGTCCAGTTCATAGATAAACCTCCTGCGCAGTTTAGTAAGATAATTATCAGTTATTATCTCCCTGCAGCAGTAGGAATAAACAAGATTCTAGTAAAAAGTAAAATTTAGTTGTGCTTCATCACCAGAAAAAAGCCGGGTACTCAAATTGAGTACCCGGCTTTTTTTATGCTGATGTTTTGCTGCCTTCTTGAATGGTAGATCCGTCTTCTAATACGAACTTAGGAGCCGCTTGATCACGAACGGTTTCACCTGTGATAATACATTTTGTAATATCATCACGTGAAGGAAGATCAAACATTACATCTAACATAATACCTTCAATGATTGAACGTAGACCACGAGCACCTGTTTTACGCTCGATTGCTTTTTTAGAAATTTCTACTAAAGCCTCGTCTTCGAATTCAAGTTCAACGTCATCAAGTTCAAGCATTTTTTGATATTGTTTCACTAGTGCATTTTTCGGTTTTGTTAAAATCTCAACTAGCGCTTCTTCATCAAGAGGCACTAAGCTAGCAGTAACCGGTAAACGACCAATAAACTCTGGAATTAAACCAAATTTTAATAAATCTTCCGGTAATACTTTTGCTAGTAACTCTTTTTCTGTAAAGTCTTGTTGTTTTGTTTCTGAACCGAAACCAATTACTTTTTTACCTAGACGACGCTTAATAATAGGTTCGATTCCGTCAAATGCACCACCACAAATAAATAAGATATTTGTGGTATCAATTTGAATAAATTCTTGATGAGGGTGTTTACGTCCGCCTTGAGGAGGAACACTTGCTACAGTACCTTCTAAGATTTTAAGAAGAGCCTGCTGCACACCTTCACCTGATACATCACGTGTAATAGATGGGTTTTCAGACTTACGCGCTACTTTATCAATTTCATCGATGTAGATGATACCTTTTTCAGCTTTCTCCACATCGTAATCAGCTGATTGAATTAATTTTAATAAGATGTTTTCAACATCTTCTCCTACATAACCCGCTTCTGTTAGAGATGTTGCATCTGCAATCGCAAACGGTACGTTTAAAATACGAGCCAATGTTTGAGCTAGTAAAGTTTTACCGCTTCCTGTAGGTCCAATTAATGCAATATTACTTTTTGATAACTCAACGTCATCAATTTTACTGTTTGAATTGATTCGTTTGTAATGGTTGTATACTGCAACGGATAACGATTTTTTCGCATCCTCTTGACCAATTACATACTCATCTAAAATGTCACGAATTTCTTTTGGTTTTGGTACATCTTTAAATTCTACTTCTTCTTCTGTACCTAACTCTTCTTCTACGATTTCCGTGCAAAGTTCAATACATTCATCGCATATGTAAACACCTGGACCCGCAACTAACTTGCGTACTTGTTCTTGTGTTTTACCACAAAATGAGCATTTTAACTGCCCTTTTTCATCGTTAAATTTAAACATAATTTTCACCCCTTGTAGTATTTACTAAAGTGCTCGAAGCTGATTTCTATCCGCGCTATAGCCCAACAACATGAACAACTCATCTATTTGTAGGTAAATGCCCCTCTTTATCACATAGTAAAAGCGCTATGAAAAGATTTGTATTGCATTTTACCATACATTTTCTTGAATAGATACTAAAACGTTTTATGTATATGTTGTTGATGAGCATAACAGAATGGAGATCTGCTATTATATAGTGTCCTCTTATTGGGCCTATTTCATAACCACGGATTTCAAACAATGGGTTAAAGCTGCTTCTACGGTGTTGGTTATGATATAAAAAAACTATTGAAGTTTATAAAACAAGGCACGATCAAGTCGCGCCTTGTTTCTTACTTACTATTATGCAACAGCTTTGCTGTTTTCTACAAGAAATTCAACTGCTTTACGTACTTTCATGTCTTCTTTAATGCTATCAAGACTGCCAAGCACTTTCTTAATTTCTTCGACAGGCATGTTGTACATTCCTGCCATGTTTTCTAATTCTTTTTCTACTTCTTCTTCGCTTACTTCAAGATTTTCAGCTTTTGAAATAGCTTCTAGCGTTAAGTTGATTTTTACACGCTTTTCAGCATCCGGACGCATTTGGTCGCGAAGAGCTTTTTCATCTTGACCTGAGAATTGGAAGTAAAGTTCAAGGTTAAGACCTTGCATTTGTAAACGTTGTTCAAACTCTTGCATCATACGATCCATTTCAGTGTTGAACATTGCTTCTGGAATTTCTACTTCAGCATTTTCAGCAGCTTTTTCTACTAAAGTGTCGCGAAGAGCTGATTCCGCTTGATTCTCTTTATCGCTTTGTAATTTTTCTTTTGTTTTTGCTTTTAACGCTTCTAAAGTTTCTACTTCTTCATCTACGTCTTTTGCAAACTCATCGTCTAAAGCTGGAAGCTCTTTAGATTTGATTTCGTGTAATTTCACTTTGAATTTAGCAGCTTTACCAGCTAGCTCTTCAGCGTGATACTCTTCAGGGAATGTTACTTCCACTTCTTTTTCAGCGCCTACTTCAAGACCAACTAGTTGCTCTTCAAAGCCAGGGATGAATGTGTTAGAACCGATTTCTAAAGAATAGTTTTCGCCTTTTCCGCCTTCAAATGCTTCGCCATCAACGAAACCTTCAAAGTCGATTACAGCTGTATCGCCTTCAGCTACTGTTCCTTCTTCTTTAACAACTAGTTCAGCGTGACGCTCTTGAAGTGTTTTTAATTCAGCTTCAACGTCTTCGTCTGTTACAGTTGTATCAACTTTTTCTACTTCTAAGTTTTTGTATTCGCCTAATTTAACTTCAGGCTTAACAGTTACTTTAGCAGTGAAAACTAAAGGTTGTCCTTTTTCGATTGTTTCAACATCGATTTCTGGACGATCAACCGGCTCGATACCAGCTTCAACAATTGCATTGCTGTAAGCTTCAGGTAATAAGATGTCTAGTGCATCTTGGTATAAAGATTCTACGCCAAAACGTTTTTCGAAAAGTGGACGAGGCATTTTACCTTTACGGAACCCTGGTACGTTTACTTGTTTTACAACTTTTGTGAATGCTTTATCTAAGGCTTTATCAAACTCAGCAGCTTCAACTTCTACTGTTAAAACGCCTTGATTTCCTTCTTGTTTTTCCCATTTTGCAGACATGAATGTTTCCCTCCAAAATCATTTTAAGTAGTGATTTCTAAATTAGATAATGCAGATAGCCTATCAGTTCAAACCTCAATCATTATCTATTTAACTCCCTACTACTTTAAAGTAAGTAGGAATGTAATGTAAAGATGAAATTCTACTATACGTATTTAAGTGCATTTTACAACCATTATATTATAACATACAACAATGACGTTTCAACTAAACACCACATTTTATATAAAAGAAATTTCTTCAATTTCTTTTAGCTCTTTAATTGCCTTTCTTAATTCAGCTGCGGAGAAACTTCCGTCTTCCTCTGCTACAGCTGCATCTGACTCTTCTCCTTGCATCATCAGACTAACAGCATACACCGCTTCTGTCCAAAGTTTTACATTATCACCCGGTAAAAACGGAAATGTTATAAATAAATGACGCTGCCATATCTCAACGGCAACCTGCAGCAATGTAGGATTTTCATGCTCCAGCTTTTCCGTCAGCTGCGCTTCTACTTGCTCGGCAAACAAATACGGTGTTGTTCGTTGAAGCTGAAGCGCATTTACTTTTTTCGTCTCTCCAAACTTAGTAATCATAAAATCAATGTCTACTTCTTCTTCCATGACTGTTTTTAAAGCGACTGTTTTTACGATAGGGTGAACAGCTTCAGATGAAAATAGCTGTTCCAGAAAGAAGCGCTGCTTTTCAATTCTCTTCGTTTTTAATGAATGAACCCATTCAAGCTGATCTTGAATATTGTCTAGAGCTGTGAATGATTTAAACTGCTCCAGCTGTTCTTCTTCTGTTTGTTCTTCTATGACTTGTTCTTGATTCATTCTATTCTTGCAGAACTCCAATAGCTGATAAAGCTGTTCAGCATGTTCAGAAGGGAGTTTGTGTTCTTGAATAACTGCTTGTAGAGTGACATATCCTTCATGATAGTGACCAAGCTGAATTAACACCATGAGGTACATTTGCAAATTATGATAATAATCGCCAATATCTTCTTTCAGCATTTGCTCACATAATTCCTTAGCTATGCCTGCATCACCGAGCTCCACGTGACAAATAACAAGGCCAAGCAAAATTTCATGATGCTTATTGTCAAGTTCGTAGGCCTGCTCAAATAAAGGAAGTGCTTCTTGAAATTGCTTGTGCTGCATATGATCTGTAGCTTTTTCAACCAACCGTTCTTTTAATAGAGGAAAAGCTACAATTTTGTTTTGTTGTTCATTCGACATGTTTTCTCCCCACTTCGCGGTCCATTTGCTTTACAGTTTAGCAATTGAATTAACGGAACGCAAAAAAATCGAGCAAAATTATAATTTTGCTCGATTTTTGGTTAATATCTTACCGTTTTTGCTTCATAAGCAGAAATATCGTCTTCAAAAGAAAGCGTATAGCCAATTTCATCATATCCGTTAACAAGCATATATTTCCAATGGCCATTGATATCAAACGTACGTTCAAAACCTGCTTCATCGGTAATTTTTTGCTGATGAAGATCGATTGTACAGGCGTAAGAAGCACTTTGAGACTCTTTCATTAAATAGGAAACATCTTCTTTTGGTAAAACAATAGGTAAAATACCGTTTTTTAAACAGTTTTGTTTAAAAATATCTGCAAATGAAGGTGCGATAATGGCACGAAACCCGTAGTCTAAAAGGGCCCACGGAGCGTGTTCACGTGACGAACCACATCCGAAGTTCTCGTCAGCTACAAGAATTGTTGCTCCTTGATTTTGAGGCTGATTTAATTCAAATGTTTCATTTAACGTTTCATCTTCATTGTATCGCCAATCAAAAAATAGAAATTGGCCAAAGCCAGTACGCTCAATTCTTTTCAAAAATTGCTTTGGGATAATTTGATCAGTATCTACGTTTGCTCGGTCGAGACCTGCTACTTTCCCTGTATGGATTGTAAAAGCATTCATCTGTGTTCTCCTCCTTATCGCACCGCTTGTTCTTGTAGTTTGCGCACATCAACAAAATGTCCATATACCGCTGCCGCTGCTGCCATTACCGGGCTTACTAAATGCGTTCTGGCACCTTTTCCTTGACGTCCTTCAAAGTTTCGGTTAGAAGTGGACGCACAGTGTTCGCCTTGTGGAACTAAGTCAGAGTTCATACCTAAACACATGCTGCAGCCTGAGTCTCTCCATTCAAAGCCTGCTTCAATAAAAATAGCAGATAATCCTTCTTCTTCAGCCACTCGCTTTACTTTTTGAGAACCTGGTACAATCATCGCTCGCACATCTGGTGACACTTTCTTTCCTTTAATAAAGGCTGCTACGTCACGAAGGTCAGACAAACGAGCATTTGTACATGAACCGATAAATACATGCTGAACTGGGATCTCTTCTATGCCCATGCCGGGCTGTAAGCCCATATACTCGAGTGCTCGTGACAAAGACTTTTTCTCAGCTTCTGTTTTACACTCTTCTAATGTAGGAACTTGCTTGCTAACATAAGAACTCATCGCCGGGTTTGTTCCCCATGTTACGACAGGTTCAATTGTATCTGCATCAATTTCCAGCGTTTCATCGTATGTTGCACCTTCATCTGTTGCTAAAGCTGCCCAAGCTTCCACTGCTTTTTCAAACTGTTCTCCTTTAGGAGCATACTGACGCCCTTTAATATAAGAGAAAGTGACATCATCTGGACTGATTAAACCAGCTTTTGCACCGGCTTCAATAGACATATTACAAATAGTCATGCGCTCTTCCATTGAAAGATCGCGAATACATTCGCCCGTAAATTCCACGATTGAACCCGTTCCAAAATTCACGCCGAATTTTTGAATAATTGCTAACACAATGTCCTTAGCATAAACGCCAGGCTGCTTTTTGCCATTCACTTTCACTTGTAGCGTTTTTGGTTTCGCTTGCCATAGCGTTTGTGTTGCTAAAACATGCTCTACCTCACTAGTTCCTATACCAAAAGCAAGCGCTCCAAATGCACCGTGAGTAGATGTATGGCTATCTCCGCATACAATGGTTTTTCCAGGCTGAGTTAATCCCAATTCCGGCCCAATGATATGCACAATTCCTTGCTCTTCACTTGTTAAATCTAAAAGCTTCACACCAAACTCATGACAGTTTTCGGATAGTTTGTCTACTTGTTTCTTTGCAATCGGATCTTTAATATTAAAACGGTCAACCGTTGGAATGTTGTGATCCATTGTAGCAAACGTTAAGTCTGGACGCTTTACTTGGCGATTTGCTACGCGAAGACCTTCAAATGCTTGAGGAGACGTTACTTCATGAATAAGATGAAGATCGATATATAATAAGTCCGGCTTCCCCTCTTCTCGACGTACAACATGTTGTTCCCAAAGCTTATCAATAATTGTTTTTGGTTTCATACTGCTCCTCCTTTCTGATTATGAAAAACGTTTCTCACAAAACGTGAGAAACGCATGATTAACTGTAAGCTGTCATAATGCTTGAAATGGCAGAATCATTGGCAATTACCGCAGTTATTGCCTCCACCATTTTATCGGTACCTAAATAATGATTACCGTCTGCTAAGTCAGCTGTTCGATGACCTGCATGTAATACACTTTCAACCGCTTGTTCAATCACTGCTGCTTCTTTTTCTAACCCAAATGAATGTCTAAGCAACATTGCTGCAGATAAAATAGCAGCAATCGGATTAGCTTTGTTTTGACCAGCAATATCTGGTGCAGAACCGTGAACGGGTTCGTATAAAGATGGACCATCAGCCGTTAAGCTCGCAGATGGCAACATTCCTAACGATCCTGTCAGCATAGAAGCCTCATCACTCAAAATATCACCAAACATATTTTCAGTTACCACTACATCAAAATACTTAGGATTACGAATTAACTGCATAGCAGCTGAATCTACAAGCATATGCTCAAGCTCTACATCCGGGTAGTCTTTTGCTACTTCTTCAGCTACTTCACGCCACACTCGACTAGACTCAAGCACATTTGCTTTATCAACAGACGTTACTTTTTTACGTCGATTTACAGCCGTGTCAAATGCTTGGCGAATAATTCTTTCTATTTCTGTACGCTTATAAAATAATGTGTCGACAACTGTTTCTTCATTTCCTTCTGTTCGGCGCTCGCTAGGCTTACCAAAATATAAGCCTCCTGTTAGCTCACGGACGATAATGAAGTCAACACCTTCAATGTATTCTTTTTTCAGAGGAGAGGCATCCGCTAAGCTATCATAAAACGTCACCGGACGAAGATTAGCATATAAATCCAGTTCTTTTCGAATAGCTAGCAAACCTTTTTCCGGTCGTAAATGTGAAGGGTTACGATCCCATTTTGGCCCTCCAACTGATCCAAGTAATACGGCATCCGCCTGCTTACAAGTCTCAATTGTACTTTCTGGAAGAGGTGTGCCCGCCTCATCAATTGCAGCTCCGCCAATTAGTCCATACGTAAACTCAAATTGATGATCAAAGCGCTCTCCAATTGCTTTTAAAACGGCAACAGCGCCTTTGGTTACTTCTGTTCCTACGCCGTCACCCGGTAATACAGCGACTTTTTTTGTCATGGTGGTCTCTCCCTTCAGTTCACATTACTTCTTGCTTTGTACGATGCTGCTGAATAGCGATTAAACGATTAATGGCGTTCAGATATGCTTTCGCTGACGATTCTAATACGTCAAATGCTACTCCGCGTCCGCTTGCTTCAGTTCCTTCGCTTTCAACCTTCACAAATACTTCAGCCAGTGCATCCGGTCCACCGTTAATAGACTGAATACGATAGTCTAATAGGTTTACATCTTGTTCAACACAGCGCTGCAGCGTATTATAGATAGCTTCCACGCTTCCAGATCCCGTAGCTGCTTCTTGAATCTCTTCGCCGTTTTCTTTGCGAAGCGTAATCGTAGCCGTAGGAATATTGTTCGTACCATACTGAACTTGCAGACTTTCAAGCTTATATTCACTGTCTTTGCTAACTTGCTTTTGAATGACTAATGCCAATAAATCATCGTCGGTAATGTCTTTTTTCTTATCTGCTAAGTCTTTAAACTTCTCAAAAAGCACGTTTGCTTCTGTATCTTCCAATGTGAATCCAAGCTCTACTAAGCGTGTACGGAACGCGTGACGGCCTGAATGTTTACCAAGCACAATTGGATTTTGTTTAACACCCACAAGTTCTGGGGAAATAATCTCATATGTTAACGGATTTTTTAAGACACCATCTTGGTGAATACCTGATTCATGAGCAAAAGCATTTTTTCCGACAATTGCTTTATTTGGTGCAATATTCATCCCTGTAAGCTTACTGATAATGTCACTCGTACGCTTGATTTCAGGTAAGATAAGACCTGTGCTCGCTTGATAGAAATCTTGACGGACATGAAGCGCAAGTGCTACTTCTTCAAGAGCTGCGTTACCCGCACGTTCTCCGATTCCGTTAATCGTTCCTTCAATTTGAGTAGCTCCTGCTTCAATAGCAGCCATTGAATTGGCCACAGCTAGCCCTAAGTCATCGTGGCAGTGAGCTGACAAATCAACTTTATGAATATTTGACACATGTTCTTTTAAGTAATTAAATACTGATTGATAGTCACCAGGAGTGATAAATCCTACTGTATCTGGAATATTAACGACTTTTGCACCAGCATCAATAACTGCTTCTACAATTCTAGCTAAAAACGGTAAATCTGTTCGACATGCATCTTCAGCAGACCATTGAACAACCGGGAATTTTTTGCTTGCGTACTTCACCATTTCCACTGCTGTTTCAAGTACTTCATCAGGTGTTTTTTTCAATTTATGCTGCATATGAATTTCGGAAGTAGCGATAAAGACATGCAGTCTTGGTTCTGCACTTTCTTTTAACGCCTCCCATGCAATGTCAATATCTTTTGTAACAGACCTTGCAAGGCCTGTTACAGAAGAGTTTTTGACAATAGACGCAATTTCTTTTACGGATTGAAAATCACCTTTTGAAGAAGCGGGAAATCCAGCTTCAATGATGTCGATACCTAACCGCTCTAACTGCTTAGCAATTTCAAGCTTTTCTTGTAGGTTCAAATTGACTCCAGGTGACTGTTCACCATCGCGTAGCGTCGTGTCAAATAGTTTAATTTTTTGCACTAGCGATCACCGCTTCTTTCTTTTGTTTTTTAACAAATGGCATCATTTCACGTAATTGAGCGCCAACTTTTTCAATTAAATGTTCGTTTTCACGGTTATTGATAGCTGTAAATTCTGGACGATTTGCTTGGTTTTCTAGGATCCAGCCTTTTGCAAATTTACCTGTTTGGATGTCTTCAAGCACTTTTTTCATTTGTTCTTTTGAACGCTCATCTACAACGCGTGGTCCTGAAACGAAGTCACCCCATTGAGCTGTATCAGAGATTGAATAACGCATACCTTCCATTCCGCCTTCATACATAAGGTCAACAATTAATTTTAATTCGTGTAAACACTCAAAATATGCAACTTCCGGTTGGTAGCCAGCTTCTACAAGCGTTTCAAAACCAGCTTTAACTAATGAAGTTAAACCACCGCAAAGTACTGCTTGCTCACCGAAAAGATCTGTTTCTGTTTCTTCTTTAAATGTTGTTTCTAATACACCCGCACGAGCTGAACCGATTGCTTTAGCATAAGCTAACGCTACGTCTTTTGCTTCTCCAGTTACATCTTGGAATACCGCGAATAACGCCGGTACGCCAGCTCCTTCTTCATATGTTCTTCTTACAAGGTGACCAGGACCTTTTGGAGCTACTAGGAATACGTCAACGAATT
The DNA here is from genome assembly GCF_000956595.1 of Priestia aryabhattai B8W22. GTDB lineage: Bacteria > Bacillota > Bacilli > Bacillales > Bacillaceae_H > Priestia > Priestia aryabhattai. The sequence goes on from NZ_JYOO01000005.1 coordinate 42,162, forward strand.
CAGGTGCTACGATTTGATTAAAGTGGATGTTGAAACCGTGAGCAAATACTAAAGATTTTCCTGGTTTTAATCCCGGAAGAATTTCTTCGTTATAAACTTTTGGCTGATGCTCATCCGGAAGTAATACCATTACTACTTCTGCTTGTTGAACTGCTTCTTTTACAGATAATACAGTGAAGCCGTCTTGTTCTGCTTGATCCCATGATTTACCTTTACGTAATCCTACTACCACGTTTACTCCGCTGTCGCGTAAGTTTTGTGCGTGAGCGTGACCTTGTGAACCATAACCTACGATTGCTACTGTTTTACCTTGTAATAATTGATCCTTTGCATCTCCGTTGTAATATACCTTTGTCATAATAAATCTCTCCTCTTAGTTTATATAGTTTTATATAGTTTACTTTTTTAGTAACTAGCTAGAATTAAATGATTGATGAAAGTTTGGCTGCTGCTTTTTGCGTACCGCGCGGAACAGCTACTGTTCCCGTGCGCGTTACTTCTTTTAATCCATAAGGCTGAAGTAAATCAATCATCGCTTCAATCTTGCTGGATTCACCTGTTACTTGAATAATTAAGCTATCGCGGCTTACATCAATGATGGTTGCACGGAAAGGCTCAATTACTGCATAAAGTTCGTTACGGCTCGCTGGTGTAGATGCTACTTTCATTAAAGCAAGCTCTCTTGACACCACCGCTTGATCCGTAATATCTTGAACTTTCAACACGTCAATTTGCTTATTTAACTGCTTAATTACTTGTTCAGCAGCGTTATCATGCTCTACGTTCACAACAAACGTCATGCGTGATACATCCTCAGATTCAGTGTGCCCTACCGAAATACTCTCAATATTGAAATTTCTTTTTGTAAATAACCCCGTTACGCGATTTAAAACGCCCGCACGGTTTAATACAGTTGCTGTAATAATTCGCTTCATGGTTTCACCCCTACCATTTCATGTAATCCTTTTCCAGGTGCAACCATTGGATATACGTTTTCTTTAGGTGCGACAAAGAAGTTTAGTAAAACAGGTCCATCTGTTTCCATTGCTTCTTTCAGAGCCGCATGCGCTTCTTCTTCAGTAGAAGCTTGTAAACCTTTGATATCATAGGCTTCCGCAAGCTTCATCAAATTAGGCTGATTCGGAATTAAAGAGTGCGAGTAGCGTTCTTCATAGAAGATTTCCTGCCACTGACGAACCATACCAAGCGATTGATTGTTGAGCACAACCACTTTTACAGGTAAATTTAATTCTCTAATAACCCCTAATTCTTGAAGCGTCATTTGAAATCCACCGTCACCAACGACGGCTACAACTGTTTTATCTTTATTTGCCAGCTGAGCGCCGATTGCAGAAGGTAATCCAAAGCCCATGGTGCCAAGACCACCTGAAGTTACCCATCGATCAGGATTATTAAATGTGTAGTATTGAGCTACCCACATTTGATGTTGCCCAACGTCCGTTGTAACAACGGCATCTCCATTTGTATACTTGTGAAGCAACTCAACTACTTTTTGTGGTTTTAACACGTCCGCTGAGTTCTGATACCATAATGGATATTCTTGTTTCCATGCCGCTAATTTCTCATGCCATTTCGTATAATCTCCAACTTCTCCTTCTTGCAGAAGCAATTGCTTTAATACTTCTTTTGCATCTCCAACAATTGGAATCTTGGTCGGAACATTCTTTCCAATTTCTGCCGGGTCGATGTCAATGTGAGCAATTTTTGCATTTGGTGCAAAATGCTTTAAGTTACCTGTTACTCGGTCATCAAAGCGTGCACCAATACTAATGAGAAGATCACTCTCATAAATTGCCATGTTTGCTGTGTACGTTCCGTGCATGCCAGCCATTCCTAAATGAAGCGGATGGTCTGCAGGAAAACAGCCTAACCCTAAAAGCGTATTAATAACCGGAATATTTTGACGCTCAGCATAATTTTTTAATTCTTCTGAACCTTTACTCAATAACACTCCCGCACCTGCTAGGATAACAGGTTTCTTTGCAGCTGCTACTGCGTCTGTTAACTTTTTAACCTGCAGCTGATTTGGAAAATAAGTTGGCTGATAGCCAGGTAAATCAATTTCTCCTTCGTAATTAAATGTTCCATCACCCTGTGCCATATCCTTTGGAATGTCGATTAAGACTGGACCAGGTCTTCCTGTTGTCGCAATATGAAATGCCTCTTTGATGATTCTCGGCATGTCGCTGATATTGCGTACTTGATAGCTATGTTTTGTAATTGGCATTGTGATTCCTAATACATCTGCTTCTTGGAACGCGTCAGAACCAATTACACTTGAAGCTACTTGACCAGTAAAAACAACTAAAGGAAGTGAGTCAATCATCGCATCTGCCAAACCTGTTACGATATTTGTTGCACCAGGACCACTTGTTGCGATAACTACACCGGGTTTACCTGAAATTCTTGCGTACCCTTCTGCTGCGTGAATTCCACCTTGTTCGTGACGAGCAAGTACGTGGAACATTCCTGAACCGTATAGCTTATCGTAAATCGGTAAAACGGCTCCCCCTGGGTAACCGAAGATGACGTCAACGTTTTCTCTTCTTAAAGATTCAATCAACATGTCAGCTCCATTCATTTGTGCCCCAGTGCTTACAGGTTCTTTCGTTTGCATATTGGCTCCCACTTTTCTCATCCTTTCGTTTTCTAGATAAAAGAAAAAAGACTTCTCACCCCTAAATAGACCCTATCAAATGATATAGGTCAAGGGGCGAAAAGTCTTTTGTACTTTACGCGGTACCACCCTCGTTTGTAATCGTAATGATTACCTTATGAATGTATACTGTACATTCTTTTTGATAACGAGTGCTTTGGAAGTACACTCGGTCGCCCTTACTGAATTTCAGGGTGACACTCTGAGGTGAGTTCATTTTGAGTTGGTAACGCCGGCTTCCAGCAACCCGACTCTCTGTTGATACCTAAACATCAAAACTACTTATCCTCTTCAACGTTTTAAAACGCTATATGCTTTTTGAACAATGCTTTACACATCATATTTTAAATTAATTACAATTAATTAAAATTTTTAGAAAACTTATATTTGAGGACTATCTTACGCCCATTTCTATGCATAGTCAACCACTTTTCGAGATTTTTTTAGACAATTTAGACTAAACAGAATATTTGAATGCGTTTTCATTATTGATGTAATGAGGGTTTATAGCAGTTGGAAAAGTTTTTCTGAAACGTTCATGTGTGCACACTGAATGAACAAACATTCACTTTTTAAAAATAAATAAAAAAATCCCGGCTTTTACTAAAAAGTAAAAGCCGGGATTTTTTTCTCGACGTCCCAGGAGAGATTCGAACTCCCGACCGACGGCTTAGAAGGCCGTTGCTCTATCCTGCTGAGCTACTGGGACATAATGTTAAACTGTATCAAAGACAATACTTATTATATTCAAATATAATTTAAAAGTCAACGTTTTTTTTGAAATTTTATGAGAAGAGAGGTAAAAAACCTTCTCTTCTCCCTATATTTGGCTATATTATGCTGAAAGGGTACAGGTTAACTGCATGCTAGGAATATGTTTACCGCTTATATCGTAAAACTGCACGGTAGCTTCTGTACCATCCATTACTAGTATAGCATACGTACGTTCTTTTCTCATACGAGGAAGTAACATACTTCCTGGATTGATAAATAAAACTCCGTCCATGAGCTCAGCTCCCGCTATGTGAGAATGCCCAAAACAAACAACGTTTGCCCCGACTTCTCTCGCTTTGTAATGCAGATTCATCATAGACATTTTAACATTATATAAGTGACCGTGTGTAACCAGACACGTAGCTTCTCCAAGCGACTCTACTCGATCATTAACGTAAGATGCATCGTAGTCACAATTTCCTCGAACGCCTAAAAACGCAGACATTTCTTTGCTGTCTTGCGGCAACTCAGAGTCCCCACAATGGATCATCTTATCTACATCAGCATGTCTCTCTCTGATAGTGAGCAGTTCTTCTTGTAACCCGTGGCTATCGCTTACAATTAATAGTTTCACACGTCATCACTCCTTCTAAAATTGCGCATCAATTAGCGGTGCTAGTTTTTTTAACGCATTTGCTCGGTGACTAATCTGATTTTTTTGTTCTTTAGACAATTCTGCCATGGAGCATCTCCATTTTTCTACAAAGAAAATAGGATCGTACCCAAAACCGTTTTCCCCTCTTTTTTCCTCCAAGATGTGCCCTTCACACGTGCCTTCTACAATTTCTGTTCTTTTTCCGGGCACTGCAATAGCAAGAGCACAATGAAAGCGTGCCGTGCGCTTTTCAAACGGCACGTCATTTAATTTTTGAAGTACCTTCTCTATATTAGCATTATCATCTTTATTTTCACCAGCATAACGCGCGGAATAAACGCCTGGCTCCCCGTTTAAGGCATCAATAGCAAGCCCCGAGTCATCGGCAATGACAGGCTTATTTAATGCGAATGAAATGGCCTCTGCTTTTAGCGTCGCATTCTCTGCAAATGTAACGCCCGTTTCTTCCACGTCTTCCATCTCAGGAAAATCAAGAAGCGATTTCACTTGAAATCCCTTTGGTGAGAAAAGTGTTTCAAAATCTTTTACTTTGCCTGCATTTTTAGTTGCAATAATGATTTCACGCACGTTAATCCCTTACCTTTCTTTAACCGGAATGTAAGCAGTCAGGTGATCAAGAACTTCCTTTTGCTGTTCAATCAATTGATAAACACCCTTTTCCCCTAAATCCAGAAGATGGTTTAACTGTTCTCTAGAAAACGTCGATTCCTCTCCCGTTCCCTGTAATTCTACAAACTGTCCGCTTCCTGTCATCACAATATTCATGTCAACTTCCGCTGTCGAATCTTCTTCATAATTTAAATCTAAAATCGAATTTTCTCCATGAATACCTACTGAAGTCGCAGCTAAGTAGTCACGAATAGGAATTTCTGTTAGCTTGTTCTCTTCAACCAGCCTTCCAAACGCTAAAACCATAGCCACAAAAGCACCTGTAATCGATGCTGTTCTTGTTCCGCCATCTGCTTGAATAACATCACAATCAATCCAAATTGTCTTTTCTCCGACCTTTTCCAGGTCGACTACAGAACGCAGAGCTCGTCCGATTAGACGCTGAATTTCCATTGTTCGTCCTGTGACTTTACCTTTTGATGATTCACGTATATTTCTTTGTGCCGTAGCTCGAGGCAGCATAGAATACTCAGCTGTAATCCATCCTTTTCCTTGTCCACGCATAAAAGGAGGCACTCTGTCATCTATGCTTGCTGTACAAATAACCTTTGTGTCTCCCACCGAGATTAATACAGATCCTTCTGGGTGCTTTAAGTATGAAGTATGAAGAGATACAGGTCTCAATTCATTAAATTCTCTACCGTCCAAACGCATTAAGCATGTCCTCCTATTAATTCATTTATATGTAATAGCTTCTTCCATTTTAACTATAAAACAGCGGAAAGAGGTCGCTATTTCAGCAGACCTCTTTCTACTTAGTCCTTTACTAGTATAACAAAAATTTGTTTTTAAAAACTACCTGTGTTCACATTTTTAGGTCTTGAAACCGGCTCCGTTAACTTTTTCCCTTTTTCATCTTTTAGCATTTTTTTGCCATTCACCTTAATGGCAACGCTGTCTACGGCTTTTTGTTCCGTCAGGGATAACACCAAGGAGTCGAGAACATGCTGAGAAATTTCCGTTCCTTTTAAATTCCCAAAGATGTTTTTATTAAAATTCAGCGTTAACTCACCGTCCGCATACTTTGGAGCTGCTACGAGCTTTGCATCAGGATTAAAATCTGTCACTAAACCTGATGCAGGCGCAGGTCCTTCTACAAGTTCGTTCACAATTGCCGTGTACATATCTTTGTCATCAGAAGCAATTCGTTTTGTGACAGGAACATAGTAAGTTTGTTTCCCCTCTTGAGCTAAGTAATAAATCGTAACTGGTTTCGTTTGGGTTACGTCAACTACTCCAGTATTATCAAAGTTAATACCGTCTGCTCTGCTTAACCCTTTACTGATTGGCGTATGATTTACAGGCATTTCATCTTTATCATAGCCGTTAATGCGAATTTTAACTTTATTTACGCCTTCAAACTGCGTCAGCGTCCAAGTGACGGCCTGCAGGATACGGAGTTCATCTTCTTTTTTATACTCAGCAAATTCAGGTGAAAAATCTGCTACCATCGTGCCGTCACTTTCCAGCTTTGTCCCTAAAACTCTTGTATCAGCAGGAAGAACCGCTCGGAAATTATTTGGCAATAAGTTTGTGACGGGTCCACCTTCTACTAAATATTCAAGAGACTGTTTAGCGACACCTTTTGATTTAGGAATTTCAAGCGTCTGGGGAACAACGTACCCGTTTTTATCAATTAAGTAGAGTTCTCTTTTGGTAGGCGCAGATGTTTCTGCCGCTTTACTTTGCTTTTTATTAGCTTCCGTTACTTTCGCTTCAGTCGCTAATGATTTTTCATCTTTCACATAGGTGACATCCTTGGGCGGATCAATTTCCTTTGCTGCGTTATCCCCTCCGAAAAGTCCACAGCCGGATAACAACACAGATGTGGTCACCACGGCGGATATGAGAACAAATTTGGTCTTTTTGGACATTCCTTTCCCTCCTCAGACTGTTTGTACTACTATGTATACGAGCTTATTTGCATTTTAGACCAGCTCAAACAAGTTTTTGACCACAAAAAAAACCGAGCATGATATGCTCGGTTTTTAAAGCTTGATATGTTCAACATTATATACAGGGTGCTCAAACCATTTAGATGCAATGGATTGAAACAGCTCTGTTGATCCTGTTGTGTAGAAGTAATGTTCGGGCTCCATGTTTCTAGGAGCTAGTAAATTGCTATAAGAAAGAATGGCACTTACCTCTATTGCCGTTTCTTCACCAGAACTGATTAACTGCACCCGCGGCCCAATTGCTTCTTGAATAACTGACTTTAATAACGGATAATGCGTACATCCTAAAATAAGGGTATCCATATCTGTATGATAAAAAGGTTTTAATGTTTCTTTTACAATTCGCTGCGCTTCCGGTCCCTCATAATTACCGCTCTCTACAAGAGGTACAAACAAAGGGCAGGCTAAATTTTCCACTTCCACTCTCGTATGAAGAGCGCGGAGTGCATGTGTATAGGCTTGACTTTTTACGGTTCCGTTTGTGCCAATTACGCCTATTTTATGATTTTTAGTTACTTTAAGCGCAGCGCGTGATCCTGGTTCAATGACGCCTATAACCGGAATGTTGAGCTGTTCTTGAATTTCATCGAGTACAACTGCCGTAGCCGTATTGCACGCAATAACAAGCATTTTAATATCTTTAGCTAGTAAATAATTAGTCATCTCCCATGTGAAAGCTCGTACTTCTTCACTAGGACGAGGACCGTATGGGCAGCGGGCTGTATCTCCAATGTACATAATTTGTTCTTTCGGAAGCTGTCTCATAATTTCCTTTGCTACCGTTAATCCGCCCACACCTGAATCTATAACACCAATTGGTCTACTCAAAACAATCGCCTCATTTTTCTTTCATTTCATCATGCAATTTTCGTAACGTTACTCGTAAAACTTCTGTTTCACTAGGAGAGAAGTTTGCCAGTACGCCATTTAAATACGTTTGTCGCTTTTCAATTACTTCTTCGATAACACGTGCTCCTTCAGGAAGCAAATGAATACGCACTACGCGGCGGTCTTTTGGATCTTTTACCCGAACCACCAACTTATTTTTTTCCATACGATCTACTAAATCTGTCGTTGTACTACAAGCGAGAAAAATACGATTTGATAAATCGCCAATCGTCATATCTCCACGTTCAAACAGCCACTGCAAAGCAATAAACTGAGGTGGCGTAATCGTATAGTCTTCTAAAATTTCTCTTCCTTTTTGCTTCACAATCGCTGCAATATGTCGAAGTGACTTTTCTAATTCTGCCACTGTATCCTCATTATTTTTCGCTGTCATACCGTAATCCTTTCCACCTATAAGTCTTATTTTCTATTATTTCTTTCAGTTAAACCCGTCTCTATTGTTTCTCTTTTCTATTTTATATTGTGCTCTTTTTTCGGTGATTTTTCAAGGTTAACATGAGGATTGTACAACGTTCATCATAAGTCTACATACTCTCATTCAGCATCAAAAAACAGCTGCTCCATAAAAGGAGCAGCTGTTTCTATTAATTATTGATATACAGCTCGAAAACTGAGCTGAAATCTTTTGTTGTGTAGGCTGTTTTTTTATCTAATAACCAAGAAAACGCAGCTTCGTTAATTTCTTTAAATTCACTGGCAACACTTCCACTTGTGTTTCTTGTACTGCTTAGCGTAGAAGAAGCTAGCTGAATGCTTTGTTTAGCAAAATCGAGCGCAATTTCATTTTCACGCGTTATTTCAGACATTTTAAACAGCGCTTTATATAAATCTTTTACCTCTTCTATATGCTTTTTGTGTACATCGATAGAAAAAGTCTCCGAGCCAATTTTAAATTTAATTTCCACATCTAAATCGACAGTTCCAGCCGTTTCTAGCATCACGTTTGAAATGTGATTTGTGCTGTAGTTATAGCGGCGAAGCATTCGCTTTTTACTTGTAGCACTTGTTCCATCAAGGTGAATGAGCGCTTTATTGGTAAAGCAATATTCATCTGACTTTGATTTAATTAGAAAATAAATTTTTTCTTGTTCTTCATGCATAACGTAATCGTCTGCATCTACCTTGTCATAATCAACTGGCTTAATAACAGAACCAATATCACTTAGCCCCAATACATCAGCAGCTACTTTTCCAAACATTTCCCCATCTCCCTTTTAAAAACGATTGTGTTATTTTCATGCTTTAAGTGTACTGTGCAAATGAGGGGATGTAAATAAAAAAAGGAGCTTCTTTAAAAGAAGCTCCACATTTATTAAAAGAACAAATTTAAAATCATATAGATAAGTGCAGCTAATGAAGCTGAAATTGGCAACGTGATAACCCATGTAATCACCATGCGCTGTGCAGTTCCCCATTTTACACCTTTCACTCGGTGAGCAGAACCTACACCTAAGATAGAAGATGAAATAACATGAGTAGTACTGACAGGTAGATGAATAAACGTTGCTCCAAAGATAATGGCAGCACCTGTTAAGTCTGCAGCTACCCCATTCACAGGACGAATTTTCATAATTTTACCGCCGACGGTTTTAATGATTTTCCATCCGCCAATTGACGTTCCAAGCCCCATTGCGACCGCACAAGCCAGCTGTACCCACCACTGAATATCAGTACCGCTTTGCATATTGTTAGCAATAAGCGCCAGCGTAATGATACCCATTGCTTTTTGCGCATCATTCGTACCGTGTGTGTAAGATTGTAGGGCTGCAGTCAGGATTTGAACGCGGCGAAAACGCTTATTCGTTTTCGTCAAGTTATGGTTTTTAAACGTTAGTTTGATAATCGTATAGACAATATAACCTACTACAAAGGCTAGAACTGGTGAAATTAGAAGGGCTTCAATGATTTTGATGAAACCTTTGTAATTTAAAGCACCAAATCCAGCAGCTGCAATAGCTGCTCCTGCAATCGATCCAATAATTGCATGAGAAGAACTACTCGGAATACCGAAATACCATGTGATTAGATTCCACGCGATAGCAGAAATTAATGCTGCTAAAATAACGACAGAACCATTTTGAAGCGTATAAGGATCAACGATATCCTTTGTAATTGTTTTGGCTACGCCCGTGAACGTCATAGCACCGACAAAGTTCATGGTTGCAGCTAAAAGAATTGCATGTCGCGGTTTTAAAGCTTTGGTTGAAACAGAAGTCGCAATGGCATTAGCTGTATCGTGAAATCCATTGATAAAGTCAAAGCCAAGTGCACCAACTACAATTAGAATGGTTAATATTAGCATCGAATCCATTATAATATAGCCCCGTTACGCATTCTTCATAATAACTGATTCTAAGTTGTTCGCAACCGTTTGACAATAATCCGCGATTTCTTCTAGCGTTTCATAAATTTCTTTATATTGAATAACTTTAATTGGATCTTTACATGTTGCAAATAATTGTTTTAGTGCACGACGATATAATGTATCACAATGTGACTCATACTCTTTAATTTTAATTGCATGCTCACTAATTTGAAGAAGCTTTTTCTCAGACAACAAATTAATCGTAATTAAAATTTCTTCAGCACAGCCTTGAATATTTTTAACAAATTCAGCTACATATTCATCAAATGTCGTAATTGAATGAATTTCCATTAAAGCAGCAAAGCTGTCGATGCCATCAAGTACATCATCCATGCTCATCGCTAGCTGTAAAATATCTTCACGCTCAATTGGAGTAATAAATGCTTTGTTCAACTCAGTAATCACTGTATGCACGTATTTATCACCTTTTGATTCATACGCTTTTAAAACGTTGGCAAATTCCTTTAGGTCAGATACATTTTGAAGTTCAAAGCTGCCTAAAAACTCCGCTGAGTCCTTAATATTTTGGGCAATGTCCATTAACATTTCAGAAAACTTGTCTTTTTTTCTTTTGATCACGTTGCAATCCTCCATCCAATTTATCGAAACTTTACCACTCGTTTTTTCTCTCTATCTTTTTATATGTGTTCTAGTTTCTTTTTTCATTTAAAGTAATGGATAAAACTTAGCTGTTCATTACTATAACGAGAGAAACCACCTCTCTTGTGTATCAAAAAATTCTAAAAAAACAAACGTTTACCAGAGCAAAAGTCCCAAAAGATGGTTCTTTCACCTATAGGTTATGCGATTCATTTTTTTACGCCAAGTCAAAAATTACTCCTATTATTGTTAATTGTCAATAACTTTTCAAACACATTTTTTTAGGCTTCTTTACAATACATTAACAATAATACGTTGATTCCTTTTAAAATAAGGGTTTTCAGAGCTTGTATAAAACTGGGATTTACAAAAACTTAACATTAGTGCCCTTGTGTAAATAATAAAAGCCAGCTCTTTTAGAACTGGCTTTTATTATTTACTTATTATATTGCTGAAATACATTTTTTACTTTCGGCACGACGTAATGACTTCCGCCTTTATCTTCTACCCCTTCAACCATCATTGAAACGAGTAAGTTTTTCTGTTTTGTGTCCACAGCTACAAACCATCCGTTTTCCTGCCCTTTTTCACCTTGAGTTTTCTTTAGCTCTGCCGTTCCCGTTTTTCCAGCCAGGGTTAACCCATCTATCTTCGCAGCATGCCCCGTACCGTTTTTATCTTCAATGACATCAACTAAATCATTTTGAATTAATTGCGCCGTTTCTTTAGATATTACTTGTTTTTTCCATATTCCACTCTCGTCACCGTTCATAAGGATAGGCTTTACTATGTTTCCATCGTTTACAATCGATGTATACATCAATGCCAAGTGGAGAGGATTCACTTGCAGTTTCCCCTGGCCATAGCCAGAGTTTGCTAATACTCCCTCATCTTTAATATCTTGATCACCTGCAATTTTAGACGTTTCAAAAGGATAATTAACAGGCATTTTTTGATTGAACCCAAACTGTTTTAAACCACTGTTAAATTTGTCTAAACCTAGCTTCAAAGCAGTCTGCGCAAAATAAATATTATCAGATGTAACATAAGCATCACGTAAATTAACATTCGGTTTGCTGCCCACTCGTGTTACGTAGAAATTTCCCCAGCTTTTATCTTTCTGCCATTTCTTCCCGCTGATTGATATACTTTCGTTTGGATTTACTACACCTTCATCAACTGCTAAAGCTCCCGTGACTAACTTAAATGTAGATCCCGGAGAATACGTTTTGGTAAAGCGATTCATTAACGGCTTATCCGGATTCGTTGAAAGAGATTGATACGTATTAGCATCGATTCCAAAAGAAAAAGAATTCGGATCAAAAGCTGGCGTGCTTACAAGACCTAATATTTCTCCCGTTTTAGGTTGAAGAGCAGTAGCTACTCCTTTTTCATCTTTTAACTGTTCATAAAGGGATTTTTGAACATTCGTGTCTACCGTAACTTGAATGCTTTCTCCGTCCTTTGGATTCACTTTTGCAATTTCATTCTTTTTATTACCGTCTTTATCCACAGTATAAATCGTGACGCCGTCTCGAGCACGAAGCTTATCTTCATATAAAGACTCTAAGCCGATCATTCCAGCTTTAGACTGAGCATTATAGCCTTCATCTTTATGCTCTTTTAGATATTCCGCTGTGACAGGCGCAACGTATCCAACTAAATGAGCACACGCTTCTTCACAAGGATATACGCGCGCATTTACCTTTTTTTGTTGAATGCCTTCTACTTTTTTCAAAGAATTCTCTAAATTAGAGGCATCTTTTTGACTAACTGTTTTAATAGGAACAAATTGATTCTCTTTCACCCAAGAGGCGCTCAGTGCTTGATTAATACTTTTTTCTGAAAGAGCAAGAGTCTTGCTTAATTGTCGTATCGCTTGCTCCCCGCCTTTAGAAAACTGCTGGGGAACAACTCCAACTTGAACCGCTTCTCCGTTTTGAGCTAAATATTTCCCTGAACGATCCATAATTTCTCCACGTACAGCTGACTGAGTAGCTACTCTTACTTGCTCTCCTTGCTTAAGTCCTTTAAAAATCATATTAGGCTTCCAATTAATATACCAATTCTCTGTATCCCCTTGTTTTTCTTGAACCACAGCAGCATTTTCTTTAAATGAGATTTCACCGGCTACAGAGTTCATGTTTACTTCAAAAGGTAAAACAGCTTTATGGTCTTTTATTTCTAAGTCTTCTATTTCACTTGCCTTCACTTTCAGCTTGTCCGCTTCAATTGCATCATAGATATTTTTATATCGATTTACAAAGTCTTTTTCTGAAATCGTCTTTTTAGCATCCTTAGACAAGTATCCATACATGCCTTCAAAATCTTCTTTATTCCACATGGCTACATATTTATCAAATCGATCCTGTACTTTCTGTTGATCATTTGAGCAACCGGCAGTTATTAGTAAGAGAATTGCCATAGTAAAAAAGAGCCACCCAATTCGTCTCATGATGATTTTCCCCCTTTTTTCAATACCATTCCTATCATATAAAATTTTACATAAACTTTCCATCAGAAAGTTATATACAGGAATTAATTGGTATTACAACCCACTAAATTTACATATCTACAAAAAAATCAATAGGTAAATAAGAAAAAAATTGAACATTTTGTGAATATTTTGTGTCTTTTTTGGAAAGTATTTGATATAATAAGTGTAAGAAGAAAAAGAATAGGAGGCGACTAAAATGAGAAGATTCTTACAGTTTTACTTTATGTTTAGTTCTCTGTTCTGTTTTGGAAGCGTTTTCGTCCTACTTATGTCTCAAGAATATTATTTTGCACCGTTATTCCTCACACTGGGCTGTTTAAATATTTTTCTCTTTAAAGTATATATTCAAGAAAGTCGAAAAGATAAACAAGCTGCACCTGAAAAACCAAAACCAACAATTTAACAGACTCGTCTCTCGGCTGAGATGAATGTAAAAGAAGAACCGGTGAAAAATTCACCGGTTCTTCTTTTACGAGGTTGAAGCTTTTGGAAACCTATCATTTGCAATAATCTCTCCGATGCTTTGACTCTTTCCTTCACCCTCATCAATATTTAAAAGCGGGAACAATAACTCCCCTACGTGATAAGCTTCTTCTAAATGCGGATAGCCTGATAAAATAACAGATTCAATTCCTAAAGCTTCATATTCTTTTATTCGTTTCGCTATATTTTCAGCACTGCCTACTAGTGCAGTTCCTGCACCTCCCCGGACGAGCCCTACACCTGCCCATAAGTTAGGGCTAATCGTAAGTTCCTCTCGGGTTCCTCTATGAAGGCTCGCCATTCGCTGCTGCCCAACTGAGTCGTACCTTGCAAAAGTACGCTGTGCAGCTTGAATCGTGTCGTCGTCCAAATGCTGAATTAATCGATCGGCTGCTTCCCAAGCTTCTTCTTCGGTTTCCCGTACAATAATATGCAAACGAATCCCAAACTTAACGGTTCTGCCTTCTGCTTCTGCTTGCTTTCTCACAGCCGTTATTTTTTCTCTTACTTGTTCAGGAGGCTCCCCCCATGTTAAATACACGTCAGAATGTTTTGCTGCCACTTTTTGTCCTGCGGGTGAAGATCCGCCAAAATAAATAGGTGGAGAAGGTTTTTGAACAGGTGGATATAACAGCTCACTGTTCTCTACATGAATATGTTTTCCTTCATAATTAACCGTATCTCCAGCCAATAACCCTTTCCACACATCTAAAAATTCATCCGCAGCTTCATAACGTTCATCATGTGATAAGAAAAGGCCGTCTCCGGCTAATTCAGCTGGATCTCCTCCCGCTACTACGTTAACTAGTAAACGACCGTTTGAAATTCGATCAAGAGTTGACGTCATGCGCGCTGCCACAGAAGGAGCCATAATGCCGGGACGTACAGCTACTAAAAATTTCAAACGCTCTGTTTCAGGTATAAGTGAAGCAGCCAATAGCCACGGGTCTTCGCATGATTTCCCTGTTGGAATCAGAACTCCTTCAAATCCTAACCGGTCAGCTGCTTGAGCAACTTGACGAAAATATGAATAGTCTGCTGAACGACCTCCTCGATTTGTCCCTAAATATCTTCCATCTCCATGGGAAGGAATAAACCATAACATTTTCATGATTCAACACTCCTTTTCGTTTGTTCTAGATGATATTCCAGCTCTTTTAATGAACGTTTAATTCTAGCTTCTGCTTCTTCCGCAATAAACTCAATTTCATTTTCTTTTGTATAGGCCACCTCAGAATCAACAATATAAACTCCATGAATAAGAGCAGTAGCTCCTAAAACGGATAAAGTCGGCTTAAATACATAATCAAGAGCCAGTAGATGAGCAATGGTTCCCCCTGTAGCTATCGGCAGCACGGTTTTATTGTGCAAACCTTTTTCAGGTATTAAATCTAAAAATGTTTTTAAAATTCCTGTGTAGCTAGCTTTATAGATTGGGCTGACAATAATAACGGCATCAGCATCTGCCAATTTCTTTTGAGCTTCTTGAATCGCAGGGCTAGAAAAGTTAGCATATACTAAGTCTTCAGCCGGTAGATCGCGGACATGCACGGTTTTCACTTCATATTTTTTATCTTGTAGATGTGCTGCAATATACTCGCTTAAAGCAGCTGACCTTGATTGCTTTGAAGGACTTCCTGTAATAATTGTAACCTGGCTCATTATCATCTCTCCTTTTAACTTACAAAACTGATAGATTTACAAGGATTAATACGTATATAAATCCTTCTTTTATTTTTCACCTGCGTAGCTGTCTCTCCATTTAAGAAGACGCTTTTCTAATACTCGGACAAATGAATCGGTTAATTTGCCTACAACAGCAAAAATGATAATTCCGACAAAAACTACGTCCGTTTGAGAAAACTGTCTAGCATCCATAATCATGTATCCTACACCTTCACTTGCTCCCATTAATTCAGCAACTACCAGTCCGAGCCATGCAATACCTAAAGACAATCGGACACCAAGTAAAATATTAGGAAGAGCAGCTGGTAAAATAAGTTTTGTGATTTGTTTCCATTTACTAAATTGAAGAACACGAGCAACATCAAATAATTTCGAATCAACGCCGCGAATGCCTAAATACGTATTAACATAGATTGGAAAAAATGCACCGTTTGCAATTAACAATATCTTTGAGATTTCCCCAAAGCCAAACCATAAGATAAATAAAGGCGCCAAGGCAAGGTGAGGAACAGTTCTAAGCATTTGAATGGATGGATCCATATAGTGCTCCGTTTTTTTTGAGAAACCGACAACAACACCAAATAGTAAACCTAGACCAGCTCCAACGGCAAAACCTATGGCAGCACGCAAAATACTGATTTGAAGGTTAGCTCCGAGTTCTCCCGATACGATGAGCTGTTTAAAAGAACGTACAATATCAACAGGTGTAGGAAGAACAGTTTTGGATACATAGCCCGCAGAACCAATGATTTGCCACACGACAATAAGCAGAATTGGCACGATAAGAGAACGAAGGAAAATCCCCTGCTTATTTTTCGCTTCTTCCTTTCTTTTTTTCACTTTTTGCAAGTGAGCTGCTGAAGACTGGACATGTCCTGAAACCACAGATGTTTTACTCATTTTCATCACCTCATTTTTCTTTTAATGCTTTTTCAATAAATGAATTATCAACGACATCTCCCGTATCAATTTTCTTTTTAATAACGCCTAAAGATTGTTGAAAATCAGCTGTTCGCTGTTGTTCTGCAATAATTTCTTTAGAGGTTGGGCGATTATAGGCAGGATTATTTTTTAACACTTGTCTTACTACGTCTTTATCTAGATTTTTTTGTTTTGCTAAAATATCCACAGATTCTTCAAAATGTTCATTTTGCCATTCAAGTGCTTTTTGATAAACTTGTAAAAACTTAACGACTAACTCTGGATGATCTTTTGCAAAGCCTTCTCTTACAATAGTAAAACCTGGTGAAGCAACCTTTAACGAATCGCCGTCTGCTAAAATACGAGCATCATTTTTTAAGTTTGCAGTGAGATAAACGGTTCCCAAATTGACCATGCATCAACTGACCCATTTTCAAATGCTGGCTGAGCTTCGTCTGGCTGAAGCTGAATGATTTTTACATCACTTGGCTTCAAACCATTCTGGTCAAGAGCTCTGTACAATAAATTAAAACCGCTGCTTCCTTTCGCGACCGCAATCTTTTTACCTTTTAAATCTTTTATGTTTTTAATCTTGCTGTTTTTTCCTACTAAAATAGCATTTCCTTTTAATCCATCGCTCGAATTAGCAATTTCTAAAAATGGAATGTCTGCGCCTTGGCCAGAAATAACCGGTGAATTTCCAACTTGACCGAAATCCAAGTTTCCAGATGCTAAACCTTCAAATTGCGGAGGACCGCTTTGAAACTCTGTCCATTTAACATTTACACCTATTTTTTTAAATTCTTTTTCAAACCATTTTTGGTTTTGTGCCAGCATTAAAGGGCCTAAGCTTTGTTGGATACCAATATTGACTGTAACGTTTTTTGAACCTTCTCCGCTCGCTTTTTCTTTCGTCCCGCACCCAGCCAATGCGAGAACAAGTACAATAGCTGCAGTTAAAAGTAGCTTTTTCATCTGTTCTGTCTCCTTCTCTGTCTTATTGAACCTTTAATGTTCTCCTGCTTCTTCAAATTCTTTCAGCACTTGCTGCCTTAGCTGCTGAAAAGGTAACTCTGTCTTTTTTCGCGGATGACTAATTTCTACTGGAACGACCCGGCTAATTTCTCCTGGTCTGGCACTCATAATCACAATTTTAGTTCCCAAGTAAATGGATTCATCTAAATCGTGGGTAACAAAAATCATGGTTGTTTTTTCTTTTTTCCATATGTCTAGCAGCACATCTTGCAAATGGGTTCGAGTGAAAGCATCTAACGCGCCAAACGGTTCATCTAACAATAAAACCTCTGGATTTCTTAAAAGAGCACGCGCAATAGCAACTCGTTGAGACATCCCACCAGATAGTTCTCGAGGATAAGCTTTTTCAAATCCTTTCAGCCTGACAACATCAATTAGCTCATCTACGCGGCGCCGAACGTTCGAATCTTTTAGCGATAAGTCAGCCGCTATATTTTGCTCCACATTAAGCCACGGGAACAAGCGGTGTTCTTGAAAGATCATTCCTTGTTTAATGCTTGGTCCGGCTATGTGCTTCCCGTTGATTTCAATGCGCCCTTCATAATCCATATCAAGTCCTGCAATCATTTTAAGCAGTGTACTTTTTCCGCATCCGCTCGGACCAATGATAGTAATAAATTCACCTTTATTAATCGTAAGATTTACATTTCGCAATGCTTGAGTTACTTGTTCTCCTTTTTGAAATGAGCGGTTAACAGATTGAATGACAACACTCACAGCAGTTCCTCCTCCTAGAATGTTTAAATCAAAAGCTATTTCACTTAAAAACATAAAAGCTCCTACCTAAAAAAGGTAGGAGCTTTCGGTTGACCGATCAGCCCGTTGCTATATTTAACTGATTTGTTATTGGATTATTTTGAATTTTATCATATTAATCCGATTTGTCAACTGTGTTTTATATATTTTATCCATTAGATTCTTGAGGATTTGGTTTTTTCCATTTAAATATTGAGTTTAAAAATCCGTATATATGCTTAGACTCCTTCGTTAACAAAGGACCAATAATAGCTAAAATCAATACATAAAGCGCAGCGAACGGCTGAAGGATAGCGGATAATCCTCCTTCAATTCCGATGTTAGCCATAATGATTGAAAACTCGCCTCGTGACATGATTGTTAATCCAATGTTGGTAGAAGCCTTGTGTGACAGCCCGCTTTTTCTTCCTGAGATCATACCGGCTGTAAAGTTACCAATAATCGTAAGCGCAACTGCTCCAAGTGCAAGCCAGCCTGCATCCCATAGCGTAAGAGGATCAATACTTAGTCCGAAGCTGAAGAAAAAGATGGCTCCAAAGAAATCACGAAATGGTACGACAAGATGTTCAATCCGATCGCGATGTTCTGTTTCAGAAAATACAAGTCCAAGCAATAATGCACCAATTGCTTCTGCCACATGGATCGTTTCTGAGAAGCCTGCTACAAAAAATAATACCGCAAAAACGACGATTATAAAGATTTCATTTGATGAAATATTTAAAAGTTTATTTAATATCGGCGTGGCTTTTCGAGCAATGATAAAGAACAGCATCATATAGCCAAATGCAATTAAAATAGACGTTAAAGACCCAGCAAGCGATCCGTGGTCTCCAAGCACTAATCCTGAAACGACAGAAAGATAAACGGCTAAGAAAATATCTTCAAACATAATGATCCCTAATATCAGTTCCGTTTCTGGATTCGCTGTTCGTTTTAAATCAACCAATACTTTTGCGACAATTGCACTGGACGAAATCGTAATAATTCCTGCGATAATCAGCACTTCAAGAAGAGGATTTCCTGTCAGGTATCCATACAATAATCCTAAAGTGAAGTTAATTAAAATATAAATAGATCCTCCCACTGCTATGGACCTGCCTGATTTAATTAACTTTCCGACTGAAAATTCTAATCCTAAATAAAATAGTAAAAAGAGAACTCCAATTCTCCCCATAAATTCAATAATCTCTTGGCTTTCAATAAACTTTAAACTGAATGAGCCAACCTCAGGAGCATGGGGACCAACCGCCATGCCCAGCAGAATGAGGAATGGAATAATCGTAAATTTAAATTTATGTGCTAGTATAGCCGCTAAAGCGACTAGTAACAAAGCTGTCCCAACTTCAAATACTAAATGATCCAATTATGAACTACCTCCTTGTGAAAGCAATTCTTTAATGAGCGTTTTTAAATTCCCTCGTTCTCCAGAGATAACAAGCGTATCTCCTTCTTCTATCAACGTATCTGGTCCTGGAGTTGATAATTTTTTTTGCGTGTTTTTAATGACGGCGATGATAGTGACATCATAGTTGCTGCGAACGTCAATTTCACCAATTGTTTTACTGTGAGCTTTCGCCTGTTTTTCAACTTTATACCATTCAATAACTAAGTCATTGAATGCCACTTCAATGGTTTCCATTGCTTTTGGCTTGTAAATCATGCCGCCTAAAATTGCAGCTAGCTGTCTTGATTCCGTATCTGTTAACGTAATATCAAAAATGCTTTCTTCTAAATCTTTTTGATCGAAATGATAGATTTCACGTCGTCCATCATCATGAATGATAACGACTACGCGGTTTTCTCCGCTTGTCTCAATTTCAAATTTACGGCCGATTCCTGGCAATTCCGTTTCTTTAATCATCATTGAATGATCACTCCTATAAAGTTTTTAAGAAGAATTTTTTAATTTTGTCGCGTTATTTGCATAGCAAATAAGCCTAAGAATAGTTGGTAATTTTAGGTTCGAAGAAAAGGCTGTGGAAATTTCAACCTTTTTTATTTAATTGAGGTAACTTGATTGAAAGATTTTTGGATAAAAAAGTGTTTTTTTGAGGATAAAATACGCAATTTGATGCGTCGGAATGATGAGTTTGGCACTCACCCATACTAAAGCAAAAGTTACTATCACACTTTGTATGAGAGATCCTATTTGTTTGACGCTGTGCTTAGCTCCTGGAGACATGTGCACGATATCCGTGTAATGCTGAACCGAACTTTTTGTGACCTTTACTTTTTCAAAGTCGTTATCAATAAATTTATCTGGCAAACTCGCAAAAGGCAAACAGAATATCATGCATAATAATACGCCTAACCATACATTTTTCATCATCTCACCTCTCTTTCTTTTGAAGTAGTATCTCCTTACTTAAAAGTATACGTACTCTGAAATTCAATTTCAAGCAATAAGTTTTTTTTATAAAGATTTACCTTTTTTATAATATTTTCTTAACGTCATTCTTTCTAGATACATATGCGCCACTTAAAGAAATATACAAAAAGCTGGCTTTCTAAGAAGAAAGCCAGCTCATGTTATAGTTCAAGTTCTCCCATTCGAAGGAGTTCTACGACTGCTTGAGAACGCCCCTTGACTCCAAGCTTTTGCATCGCATTAGAAATATGATTTCGAACTGTTTTTTCGCTAATGAATAGTTCACTCGCGATTTCTTTTGTTGTTTTGTCCTGTACTAAAAGCTCGAATACTTCTCGTTCACGCTTTGTAAGTAGCGGTTTAGGTTGAAACTCTTTTTCTTTCAATGTAACCCTCCTTGCCTGATCCTGAGTTGAACTATCGGATGGGTGTAAATTTAGTCAACATATCTTATGTGCGTTATGCCTACGCGGTTACTAGTTTTAGAAAAAATATGCAAAAAACTCTTTTTACCTTTAAAAAGAAAAAAAGCCTGAAGAAAGAGCCTTCAAGCCATTTTCATATATTCGATAAACACCTTTTCATCTCTTCATTCCAAGGCACGCTTTTTCCTGTTTCTTTAGAAATTTGCACCATTGTTCCTCTCCCCGTGAGTACAACCTCCCTTTGCTCATTTTGAATCATATAGTGTAAATCAACCGACGAACGTCCGATTTTATGGGCCTTTACAAAAACAGCTAGCATATCGCCGAAATACACTTGTTTGATATAGTCGCACTGCAAATCAGCCACCACCGGTATTGTTCCTTCATGCTCACTCGTCCACTTTTGCATAAAGCCAATATGATGAAAGAATTCCGTACGTATTTGTTCAAAATAAACAAAAGGAACCGTATTATTTAAATGTCCAAACATATCTGTTTCCGAAAATCTTACCTTAATTTTCTGCTTAAACGAAAATGACTCTTTCCAGTGATCCATGTCTTCAATATACGAAATATTATTCATCTGTAATTCCTCCATTCGTCATAGACAAAATAAAACCTCTCCGCTTGGAGAGGTTTTGAGTGATTATACTTGATCGCTACCAAAGAAACTTCTGAATGCTTGAATGGTTGTGTCGCGGTTCAAAGCTGCGATTGAAGTAGTCAATGGAATTCCTTTTGGACATGATTGAACGCAGTTTTGAGAGTTTCCGCAGTTCGCTAGCCCTCCATCACCCATAATCGTCTCTAAACGTTCTCCTTTATTTAACGCACCGGTTGGATGGGCATTAAACAAGCGAACTTGAGAAAGCGGTGCTGGACCGATGAAGTTTGACTTGTCGTTTACGTTTGGACAAGCTTCTAAGCAAACGCCGCATGTCATACACTTGGATAACTCATACGCCCACTGACGTTTCTTTTCTGGCATACGCGGTCCTGGCCCTAAATCGTATGTGCCATCGATTGGAACCCAGGCTTTTACTTTTTTTAGTGAATCAAACATACGGCTGCGGTCTACCTGCAAGTCACGAACAACAGGGAATGTTTTCATTGGCTGTAAGCGAATTGGCTGTTCTAGTTTATCAACAAGAGCTGTACATGACTGACGAGGTTTACCGTTGATAACCATTGAACAGGCTCCGCATACTTCCTCTAAACAGTTCATTTCCCAGTTTATCGGAGCAACCTCTTTACCTGAAGCATCAACAGGGTTACGTCTGATTTCCATCAGTGCTGAAATAACGTTCATATTCGGACGATACGGAATTTCAAACTCCTGATTGTAAGGAGCAGATTCAGCTGAATCTTGACGTGTAATAATGAAGCGCACTGTCTTTTGGACTGTTTGTTGTTCACTCATTGATTAACGAACCCCCTCTTGTTGTTTTTTTGGTTTTTCATCTTTTTTCTTTGTGTAGTCGCGCTTACGCGGTTTGATTAACGATACGTCTACCTCTTCATAATGGAAAGAAGGAGCCGTTTTCTTATCAACGAAAGATGCCATTGTTGTTTTTAAGAATTCTTCATCATTACGATCTGGGAAATCCGGCTTATAATGAGCACCGCGACTTTCGTTACGGTTGTAAGCTCCTAGCGTTACAACACGTGAAAGCTGAAGCATGTTTTGCAGCTGACGAGTAAATGTTGCGGCTTGATTACTCCATTTAGCCGTGTCATTAATGTTGATACGATCATAGCGTTCAATTAATTCTTGAATCTTTTCATCTGTTTTTAACAGTTTGTCATTGTATCGTACGACTGTCACGTTGTCAGTCATCCATTCCCCTAGCTCTTTATGAAGAACGTATGCATTTTCTGTACCTTGAAGATTCATGATGTTGTTCCATTTCTCTTCTTCTTCTTTCACATGACGATCATATACGCTTGAAGAAATAGCATCTGCGCTCTTTTCTAAGCCATTGATGTATTCAACGGCTTTAGGACCGGCAACCATACCACCATAAATAGCTGATAATAATGAGTTTGCTCCTAAACGGTTCGCTCCGTGCTGTGAATAATCGCACTCACCAGCTGCAAATAAGCCAGGAATATTTGTCATTTGATCGTAATCTACCCATAAACCGCCCATTGAATAGTGTACGGCTGGGAAAATTTTCATTGGTACCTTGCGCGGATCATCACCCATGAATTTTTCATAGATTTCAATGATACCTCCAAGTTTAATGTCTAGCTCTTTTGGATCTTTATGTGAAAGGTCCAGATAAACCATGTTCTCTCCGTTAATTCCTAACTTCTGCGCTACGCAGACGTCGAAAATTTCACGAGTTGCAATATCACGAGGTACTAAGTTACCGTATGCAGGATATTTTTCCTCTAAGAAATACCAAGGCTTACCGTCTTTATATGTCCAAACGCGTCCGCCTTCTCCACGAGCAGATTCACTCATAAGACGAAGCTTGTCATCTCCCGGGATAGCAGTTGGATGAATTTGAATAAACTCTCCGTTTGAATAGTATGCACCTTGCTGATACACGATAGATGCCGCTGAACCTGTATTAATAACTGAGTTCGTCGATTTTCCAAAGACAATCCCAGGTCCACCTGTAGCCATAATAACCGCGTCAGCTGGGAATGTTTTAATTTCCATTGATTTTAAATTTTGTGCAGAAATTCCGCGACAGCTGCGCTCATCGTCAAGAACAGCACCTAAGAATTCCCATCCTTCGTACTTTGTCACAAGTCCGGCAACTTCATAGCGACGAACCTGCTCATCTAATGCGTACAATAATTGTTGACCAGTTGTTGCTCCAGCAAAAGCCGTACGGTGATGCTGGGTACCGCCAAATCGTCTGAAGTCTAACAAACCCTCAGGAGTACGGTTAAACATTACACCCATACGGTCAAGTAAGTGAATAATACCAGGAGCTGCTTCACACATTGCTTTTACAGGTGGCTGGTTGGCTAAAAAGTCTCCGCCATACACTGTGTCATCAAAGTGTTCCCATGGTGAATCTCCTTCACCTTTTGTATTTACGGCTCCGTTGATTCCACCTTGAGCGCAAACTGAGTGAGATCTTTTTACCGGAACTAGTGAAAATAAATCTACTTGCTTGCCAGACTCAGCAATTTTTATTGTTGCCATCAAGCCAGCTAAACCGCCACCGACTACGATGATTTTTCCGTTACTCATCGGAACCCCACTCCTTCAAAACCTTAATTTTATGCAAATGCGAATAATGTACGAACACCTACGAATGTAAGTGCTAAGAAGATTGCTAATGTCACATAAGTTGAAATTCTTTGAGAACGTGGTGTTACAGTTAACCCCCAGCTAACTCCAAATGACCATAGACCGTTTGCAAAGTGGAAGATTGTAGATACAACACCAACTATGTAGAATGCAAGCATTGCTGGGTTGCTTAAAATTCGTTCCATCATTTGAAAATCTACTTCTTTTCCAAGCGCAGCTTGTATTCTGGTTTCCCATACGTGCCATGTGATGAAGATAAGTGTGATTACACCTGAAACACGCTGAAGGATAAACATCCAGTTACGGAAAAATCCATAGTTGTTAACGTTTGTTTTAGCAGTGAATGCGATGTAAAGACCGTATATTGCGTGAAAAACAATTGGTAAGAAAATAATGAAAATTTCTAGAGCATAGCGGAAAGGTAAGCTCTCCATGAAGTGAGCTGCTTGATTAAATGATTCTTCTCCCTTTGTCGCGAAATGATTCACAACTAAATGCTGTGTTAAGAAAATCCCGATTGGTATTACTCCAAGTAGTGAATGGATTCTCCGATATTGAAACTCTCTGTTTGCCGCCATCTGCGTAGACCCCCCTTAGTTAAATGAACATAGTTTGTGAAGAACTTTCTTACTCCCACTAGACAAATAGATTAATCGTGAATACAGGAAATGAAAACCTTTGCATTTCCTAATAAAGTATGTGACAGGTTAATTTTACTCCCATCGATTAAGAGCGTCAAGGCAAGATGTTTAAATCTTCTATAAAATATAAATTTATAAAATTTTATATTTGTTAACGCTTACTGAATTGATGTTAAAGATTTTTTCTTTCTATTATAGTATCGCTTGCCACAATTAAGTAAGCGTTTACTTTGTACTTTTATTGTAAACAAGTTCACAAAACATTTACACAGGTAAAAGTACCCTTTTAAAAGGTATTTTATGGTTTTTACATCTTTACATCTAACTCTTTTTACCATAATAAAGTTCCTCTTACATTTTATTAAAAAAATGCGTGAGAGGTTTTTTAGATTTGTATATAATAGTAGTAAAGAAAGAGGGGAAAGCATGAGCAATTTACAAACAGAATCACAGCAAGAACTTGAAGAGACGATGGAAACATCAGAACCTAATGTCGCAGCTGAAACAGAGAGAGCTCTTGATCACGTTCCATATTTCGGATACAGCCTTTTGCGTGATGTGTTAATTCCAGAGCTTCTTGGAGACGAAACGAATACCATCTCATACTGGGCAGGAAAACACCTTGCGCGTAAATATCCATTAAATACAATGGATGAAATCGTCGCTTTTTTTAAAGCCGCTTCCTGGGGAACACTGACGCTTGCCAAAAAAGATAAATATTCACTAGAGCTTGAATTATCAGGTGATGTGGTCAGCAAAAGATTTCAGCAGGAAACTTGTTCGTTTCATCTTGAGTCAGGATTTGTGGCTGAACAGATTCAGCGTCAAAACAACTGCCTAACAGAAGCCTACTTAACACCTAAAGAAAAGAACGGAAAAGTGCTGATTTCCGTGCAGTGGGACCGAAAAGATATCTTACCTACCGAAACACGTGCGGAGCGTTATAAAAAGTAAAAAATACGTATATATAAAAGACGTGGAGATACCACGTCTTTTTCTTTTCTTTATACTTGCACTGCCTGCTGCTCTTCTAGTTCAAATGCTACGTGAAGCGTCTCAACAGCTTTTACCATATCAGCATGCGGTACAACTGTAGATACTTTAATTTCAGACGTGCTGACCATCTTCACTTCAATTTTCTCTCCTGCCAGCACTTCAAACATTTCGGCTGCAACACCTGGATTAGAAATCATGCCAGATCCAACAATCGATACTTTAGCCAGCCCGCTTTCATGTTCAATACGCGTATATCCTAAAGTAGATTTATACTCCTTTAAGACAGCAAGAGCAGCTTCTACATCTACGGTTTTAATAGAAAACGAGATGGATAAACGATTATTAGCCGTTACGTTTTGAATAATAATATCCACATTTAACTGTTCTTTTGCTAATGCTGTAAAAATAGTAGAAAGAGTTTGTAACTCGTTGTTCAACCCTTCAATTGTCACCCGTGAAATATTATCTTCAAACGCAATTCCTCTTACGACTAAGTTTTGTTCCATTGAAACTTCCTCCTCAACAATCGTTCCATTCTCGTTTTCTAAGCTTGAACGCACTTCTAGCGGTACCTGATAATTTTTTGCAAACTCAACAGCGCGCGGATGCAGCACCCCTGCTCCTAAATTGGCTAATTCTAACATTTCATCATATGAAATAGAGTAAAGTTTACGAGCATCTTCTACGTAGCGCGGATCTGTCGTAAACACTCCTGTTACGTCTGTATAAATATCACATTTTGCAGCTTTTAATGCTGCAGCAAGAGCTACTGCCGTCGTGTCAGAGCCGCCTCGACCTAATGTCGTAATGCTCCCATTTTCTGAACAGCCTTGGAATCCAGCTACTACTACGATTCGCCCTCTATCTAATTGGCTTTGAATACGAGTCGTGTCAATGCGCTGGATTCGTGCATTGCTGTGAACTGCTTCCGTCTGGATACCAGCTTGCCAGCCTGTTAGCGAAGTTGCTTCATGACCTTTGCATTGAAGAGCCATGGTTAACAGGGAAATCGTTACTTGTTCTCCAGTTGTAAGAAGCATATCCATTTCGCGTTTACTTGGACTGTCCGTAATATCACTTGCTAATTTCACCAGTGCATCTGTGGTTTTGCCCATTGCCGATACAACAACAACTACTTGGTTACCGCGCTCTGCTTCTTGAATAACACGGTTTGCTACATGTTGAATACGTTCAACAGAACCAACAGATGTTCCACCAAATTTTTGAACGATTAATGCCATAATTTTGTTCATTCCTTTTCAATAAATTTGCATATGCAGGATGATGAGAAGCTAAATTTTTTTACTCAGACAATAAAAAAAGCAATGAGATGAGCTCTCATTGCTTAACGAACGAAAATTATAAACATAACCGTCCACTGCCGTGAGATAGCTCTCCAAGAATCTACATCTTGACAATCCTACGTTTATTCAACGCAGAACCAGCAATCATTACTATGAGGTAATGTTCACTTCGGCAAATTTCCCTTTCCGCATCATTCATAAGGGCTCATACCCTTCCTGATACGTACTGATTAAATTTGCACCTCTATCTTCACTTCATTTGATGAAGTGTCGTATGAAATTAGTTAATAGCTTATCAAATATTTTCTATTATTTCAAGACTATTTTTGCAATGTTTCATAAATTTTTTCAGCAATGTTTTGAGGAACACCTGAATTTCGAATATCTTCAACCGTTGCTTCTTTCAATTTTTTCACCGAACCAAAATGCTTTAACAAAGCTTTTTTACGCTTTTCTCCCACTCCCGGAATGTCGTCCAGAACTGACTGAAAAGCGGACTTAGACCGCACTTGACGGTGGAAGGTAATCGCAAAGCGGTGAACTTCATCTTGAATTCGCTGAAGCAAATAAAATTCTTGACTATTGCGTTCAAGCGGTATGATTTGAGGAGGCTCACCAATCATCAGGTTGGAGGTTCTGTGCTTATCATCTTTGACAAGACCTGCTGTAGGCACTAAAAGTCCCAATTCATTTTCGAGAACGTCCTGTACTGCAGCTAAATGCCCTTTGCCTCCATCTACAACAATTAAATCCGGAAGCGGAAGACCTTCTTTTAACGCTCTGGAATACCGTCTGCGAACGACTTCTCTCATGGAACTGTAATCATCTGGTCCCTTTACGGTCTTAATTTTATATTTGCGATATTCTTTCTTTTCCGGTTTCCCATCAACAAAAACAATCATCGCAGAAACGGGGTCTGTTCCTTGAATATTTGAGTTATCAAATGCTTCAATCCGATAAGGAGCGGCAATTCCAAGCTCTTCTCCTAACCGTTCAACTGCGCCAACCGTGCGCTCTTCATCTCGTTCAATTAAATAGAATTTTTCACCGAGCGCAATTTTTGCATTTTTACACGCAAGTTCCACTAATTCTTTCTTTTTGCCTCGCTTTGGATGCTGAACCTCTACTTCTACTAATTTCTCAGCTAACTCTGCATCAATCGTTGCTGGAACCATCACTTCTTTTGGCTTAATATTTTTGGCATAAAACTGACCGATAAAAGTTAAGAAATCTTCTTCTGGCTCTTTATAAAAAGGAAACATAGAAACTTCTCGTTCAATTAATTTCCCTTGGCGAATAAAGAAAACTTGAACACACATCCAGCCTTTATCATAAGAATAGCCAAACACATCTCGATTAACAAAATCATTAAACGTTACTTTTTGCTTTTCCATTGTCGCTTCGATATGAGCAATTTGATCTCGGTATTCTTTAGCCCGCTCAAAGTCGAGCTCTTCTGAAGCTTTTAGCATTTTTTCAGTTAACTCTGTTTTGACATGCTCATATCCACCATTCAAAAACCGCGTGATATTTTCAATAATTTGTTTGTTTTGCTCTTCTTTTACTTCTTTTACGCAAGGAGCTAGACATTGCCCGATATGGTAATACAAACAAGGCCTGTCTGGCATAGTGGAGCACTTTCTTAACGGATAAATGCGATCAAGAAGCCGCTTTGTTTCATTTGCAGCTTGAACGTTAGGATAAGGACCAAAGTATTTTCCTTTATCTTTTTTTATTTTTCTTGTAATAACAAGTCGGGGCTGTTTTTCAGCTGTAATCTTAATAAAAGGATAGCCCTTATCATCTTTAAGCATGATATTGTATTTTGGATCATGCTTTTTGATTAAATTCATTTCTAAAATAAGCGCTTCTAAATTAGAAGATGTGACGATATATTCAAAATCGACAATGTCGTTTACAAGTCGAAGCGTCTTTCCGTCATGAGATCCGGTAAAGTAGGAGCGTACTCGATTTTTTAATACTTTTGCTTTTCCTACGTAAATGACCGTTCCATATTTATCTTTCATCAAGTAACAGCCGGGCTGATCCGGTAAAATAGCCAGCTTTTCTTTTAAATAATCGTTCATACTTTTCCCCTTCCTCTTCTCTTACTCTGTCCATCTATACAATCGCTTATGAAGCGTAACCTACATTCTTTCCTGTCTTAATACATGTACATAAGCCGGATTTATGGCAGTGTTCCTTACATCTAGTATAAAACAAACGAACGCATATTCGCTAAATAAAAGTATTCCCAAAAGAGAAAAAGTGGAGAAAAAGAAAAAAACCTAGCCTGAGCTAGGTTAGGTTTTGACTTACGCGTGTTTATTAATTAATTCTGTTAATGCTTCTTTCGGTTGGAAACCAACTACTTGATCAACTTTCTCTCCATCTTTGAACAATACTAAAGTTGGGATACTCATAACACCAAATTTTCCAGCTGTTTCTTGGTTTTCATCAACGTCTACTTTTACGATTTTAACTTTATCGTTAAGTTCGCCATCAATTTCTTCAAGAACTGGAGCGATCATTTTACAAGGTCCGCACCATGGTGCCCAAAAGTCAACAAGCACTAGGCCTGATTTAATTTCATCTGTAAAGTTTTTATCTGTAGCATGTGCAATAGCCATTTTAATTCCTCCTAAATATATGCAATATCCAAATTCTACTCACAGTATATCACCTTCAAATAAGGTTTGCTAACTTTTTGCTTACATTTATACTGTTTATTCTCCGCTCTAGTTTGTACAATTTGCCTAAAAATATGCGTAGAAAATTTCGTTTTCCACGTAATAAAAGAGATTGAGACCTAACTAAATCAACCGAATCTAAAAGCGAACAGATTGGATAAATAAGATTGGATAAATAAGCTCGTACAAATCACTTGTTCCACCGCTGTTGATTTCCGTGCAAGACTTCTTCGCCTTGCCCTCCAATCACCAGCTAAAAGCAACTACGTCCATGAAAAAATCCGAACGATTAATCGTTCGGATCTTCCTTCAACAAAAATACGTTTGTCCTAGCCTCTTTTACTATTTACGCAGACTGTACTTTCAGCTTTTTAAATTCTTCCGTTAGCAGAGGCACTACTTCAAATAAATCTCCAACGATTCCGTAGTCAGCTACTTTAAAAATGTTCGCTTCAGGATCTTTATTGATTGCAACAATAATTTTTGAATTTGACATGCCGGCCAAATGCTGAATAGCACCTGAAATTCCGCAGGCAATATATAAATCTGGTGTGACTACTTTGCCCGTCTGACCGATTTGAAGAGAATAGTCGCAGTAATCTGCATCGCACGCTCCTCGAGACGCTCCAACAGCTCCATTTAACACGTCCGCTAGTTCTTGGAGAGGTCCAAAACCTTCCGTGCTTTTTACACCTCGACCACCTGCAATCACGACTTTTGCTTCGGATAAATCAACTCCTTGCGTTGCTTTGCGTACAACTTCTTTTACAACGGTACGCAGGTTTTTAATTTCAACATTTAAATCCTCTACATCGCCTGTACGTCCCTCATCTTTTGCAAGCGGTGAAATATTATTTGGACGAATCGTGACAAACGTAAAAGCATCGGTCATGATTTTCTTTTCAAATGCTTTACCAGAATAAATTGGGCGAGTGAAGACTACTTGATCCCCTCCCACTTCTACATCCGTCACATCGGAGATAAGTCCTTTGTCTAAGCGGGCTGCCAGCTTTGGCGCTAAATCTTTGCCAAGAGCCGTATGGCCAAATACGATAGCTTCAGGCTGTTCACTTTCAATGATGGCTAATAACGCCTGAGCGTAACCATCCGATGTGTAAGCAGCTAAATCTTCGTGCTCCGTCACAACAACTTTATTCGCTCCGTACGCAATAAGCTCTTCACTTAAAGCTTTTACGTCCTTGCCTACTAACGCTGCAACAATTTCTCCTCCGTCAGCTACAGTAGACGCTGCGGAAATCGCTTCAAACGATACGTTTCGTAATCCCCCATCACGTGCTTCTCCTAGAACTAACACTTTGCGTCCCATTACAATACCCCCATTGTTTTGACTTTTGACTTATTAAATGACTTTTGCTTCCTTATGCAGTAAATTGACCAGTTCTGTTACTTGATCTTTTATATCTCCTTGTAATACGCGTCCTGCATCTTTTTTCGGAGGCAAATAAATTTCAATTGTCTTTGTTTTTGCTTCTACATCATCTTCATCTAAATCTAAATCATCCAGTTCCACTTCAACCAACGGTTTCTTCTTCGCTTTCATAATCCCTGGAAGAGATGGATAGCGAGGCTCATTAAGTCCCTGCTGAGCTGTTACTAAAAGAGGAAGCGACGTTTCAATAACCTCCGAATCACCTTCCACATCGCGTACAACCGTCACTTTTTCACCTTCGATATCCAATTTTGTAATGGTCGTAATATAAGGAATTTCTAACTGTTCTGCTACGCGCGGTCCCACTTGGCCCGAACCTCCATCAATCGCTACGTTTCCTGCCAAGATTAAATCAGGAGATTGTTCTTTTAAGTACTGTGCCAGCAGCCTAGAAGTCGTGTACTGATCGCCATCTTCTATGTCATCTTCTGTGTTGATTAAAACCGCTTTATCTGCTCCCATAGCCAAAGCAGTTCGGAGTTCTTTTTCTGATTCTTCCCCTCCTACACTCACGACCGTAATCTCCCCGCCATGCTTTTCCTTTAGCTGAATAGCTTCTTCAACTGCATACTCATCGTAAGGATTAATAATAAATTCAGCTCCATCTTCAACAATTTGACCATTTTTTAAAGAAAGTTTCTCCTCTGTATCGAATGTTCTTTTTACTAACACATAAATATTCATTCAATTCCCCTCCTAAGCTTATTTTCCTAAAAATTTAGGCTGGCGCTTTTCAATAAAAGCAGCTACGCCTTCTTGAGCATCCCGGCTTTTGAATACGCTTCCAAAAAGCTGCGCTTCTTTTTTGATGCCGCTGTAATAAGCATCTGTTTTTACATGCTGAAGCAGCTGCAAGGTAGCTTTAACAGAGATTGGGCTTTTTTTGGCAATTTTTCTAGCAAGTAAAAATGTTTCATTAATAAGCTGACTTTCTTCAAAAGCTGCGTTTGCCAATCCTAACTCCACTGCCTCGATTCCGGATATTGGATCGCTTGTCAGCATCATCTCACAAGCCTTATGAACTCCTACATAACGAGGCAATCGCTGAGTACCTCCAAACCCTGGTATAATTCCTAACTGAAGCTCAGGCAAGCCCAGCTTAGCATTTTCCGTTACCAAACGGATATGGCAGCTCATAGCAAGCTCCAATCCTCCGCCTAAGGCAGCTCCATGAATCGCTGCAATAACTGGTTTTGGGTAATTTTCAATATACTCAAAGAGCTCTTGACCGTTAACAGCAAGCTTCTCGTATTCTTTTTCCTGCTGAAGTGATGTAAACTCTTTTATATCAGCTCCAGCACAAAAGAATTTCCCTTCGCCTTTAATGACGATAACTCTTGTCTCTTTGCTATCTTCTAAATGTTTTAAAACACTTGAAAGATCTTTTAATAAATCTTGAGACAAAGCGTTAGCAGGTTGTCTATTCAACGTAATGAAGCTTATGGCATCAACAGTTTCAACCTGTATAATCTCCATTTGTTTCCCCCACCCTTTCTTTCTATTTTCATTACCTTGCGCTTCTCCCCTCGCAAGGGACAGCAGGCTCACTTACGATTATGAGCCGCTGCAGCCGTTTAACAGCAGGGAATGGACTTTATCCACCGATTCTATTAGACCATATCGATGATCGTTCATTACCCATGTTGTGACAGTTTCATCAATCGTTCCAAAAATCATCTGTCGCGCAAGGCGAACATCTATATTTTCAGAAAACTCACCCGTTTCGATTCCTGTCTGTAAAATAGAATCAATGAGAGTCAGATAATCTTTTAATACATCGTTAATTTTCAATCTTAAATCTTTGTTTGATTGACGCAGTTCGAGCTGTGTCACTGTAGCTAAATGATGATCCTCCGCTAAAAACGAAAAATGCTTGTCAATTAGTACATGAAGTTTTTCTGCCGCGGTTTCAATCCCCGCCAGTTCTTCATAAATCTTTTCTACAAATTGTCCCATCTTCTCTTGAAATAAGGAAATTAAGACATCTTCTTTGTTTTTAAAATATAAATATATCGTACCGTCTGCAACTCCAGCCTGCTTAGCAATTTTAGAAACCTGAGCATTGTGGTATCCGTTTTCTGCTATTACTACTACAGCTGCATCGATAATCTGCTTATACTTTGGCTTATTTCTTCTCAATCTTATACGCTCCTTTAAAATATGAATGATTATTCATTCATATCTTTATAATAAAGAAACCGCAAGTATCTGTCAATTATGTTTCAACAAAAAAAATCAAAGGCGACGATCGACTACGTCGCCTTTTTATGCTTTTCATTTTCTTCTTCAATCAGCGCTCGTCGCAAAATCTTACCGACCGCTGTTTTTGGAAGCTCATTTCGAAATTCATAGAGGCGCGGAACTTTATAAGCGGCTAAATACTTTCTAGAAAACTCATTTAACTCTTCTTCAGTACATCTTACACCATTTTTCAATACAATGTAAGCCTTCACTGTTTCTCCTCTATATGGATCAGGAACACCTACCACTACAGCTTCTTGAATTTTTTCATGCTCATATAATACTTCTTCAACTTCTCGAGGATAGATATTATATCCCCCGGCAATAATAATATCTTTCTTTCGATCTACTACATAAAAATAACCTTTATCATCCATATAGCCAACATCACCTGTTAGCAACCATCCGTCTCGCATAACAGCCTCCGTTTCTTCAGGCTGTTTCCAATATCCTTTCATTACCTGAGGACCTTTAACCGCAATTTCTCCTACTTCGCTTACAGCAGCTTCTTTACCTGTTTCAAACGAGAGAATTTTGGCCTCCGTGTCTGGCCAAGGCACTCCTATGCTTCCTGGTATTCTCTCTTTCCAAAGAAAATTAGCATGAGTAACAGGAGAAGTTTCTGTTAAACCGTATCCTTCCACTAGTTTACCTCCAGTGAGCTTTTCAAACTGCTCCTGTACTTCCACAGGAAGAGGAGCCGAACCGCTCATACATGAATCAATAGAAGATAGGTTGTATTTTGCTAAATCAGGATGGTTTAATAAAGCGATGTAAATTGTTGGAGCACCTGGAAATAAAGTAGGCTGCTGCTTATGAATGGTTTTGAGCGTCGTTTTTGCATCAAATTTAGGCAGAAGCACCATCTCGTAGTTTTGCAAAACCGATAGAACAAGAACCGTTGTTAAACCATACACGTGAAAAAACGGGATAATTCCAAGCACTTTTTCTTCTCCATGCTTGCAGCGGTATAACCAATGTGAACACATCGTTGCATTGGCTACCAAGTTTTTATGAGTAAGCATAACTCCTTTTGGAAAACCTGTTGTTCCCCCAGTGTATTGTAAAATCGCGATATCTTCGTCTGAAATTCCCTCGGCATTACATACTGCTGGAGAGGATTCATTTATAATGCGTTTAAATAAATGCGTAGTCTCCGTATGACTCACATCCACGCTTATCTTCTGCTGTTTGCGCTGAATAAATGGATAGAGTACGTTTTTGGGAAATGGGAGATAATCTTGAATAGGGGTAATGACTACGTGTTCTATACTTGTTAACGCTTTCATTTTTACTACACGCGGATATAGCAAATCAAGTGCAATAATCATAGTCGCTTCTGAATCATTCAGCTGATACTCTAACTCTCTTTCCGTATACAAAGGGTTTGTTTGAACGACTACTCCTCCGGCAAGAAGAACAGCATAAAAGGAAATGACAGCTTGAGGGCAATTTGGAAGCATAATGGCTACTCTATCCCCTTTTTTTAATCCCAATTCAATAAGGTAAGATGACAGTTTCAAAGAATCTTGATGCAGCTGGGAAAACGTCATTTTTTTCCCTAGAAAATAGATTGCGTTTTTTTTAGGATCTTTTTGAACTGCTTCTTCAAAAAGCTGTGCTAAATTTTTTTGTTCATAATGAAGCGTAGCAGATATTTCCTCTGGATATTGAGAAAGCCATATCTTTTCGGTGGATTCCACACGTATCCTCTCCCTCAAAAAAATAAAAAATTAGAATTTTCTAATTAAAATTATAGTTCATTCTTTTTTTAGATGCAATCGTTATTGAATGTTCTCTTTCCTGCCTAATCACTCTTTCATCCTGCAGCGTAATAAATAAAAAATTGGATTTACCCCTGTACATTATCCGAATTTTTTGTATATAATAAAAATTAGATTTTTTTAAGGAGCTGTATAAATTGATAACAACATTGACTAAAGGACCGTTCAAAGCAGATCACGTTGGAAGCTTTTTGCGTCCCGAGCGTATCAAGCAAGCACGATTACAAGTGGAAAACGGGGAAATGACAAAGAAACAGCTTCGAGCAATTGAAGATGAAGAAATTAGTAAGCTCGTAGAAAAGCAAAAACAAATTGGATTAAAAGCCGTCACAGACGGTGAGTTTCGCCGTGCGTGGTGGCACTTTGACTTTCTATCAGAACTTGTTGGCGTAGAACTTTACGAAGCAGAGTCGGGAATTCAGTTTCACGGGGTCCAAACAAAAGCTCACGGTATAAGAGTGACTGGAAAACTAGATTTTAATCAACACCCTATGATTGAAGATTATAAATTTCTTCATCAAGCGGCTGGAAAAGAACACGTGGCTAAGTTCACCATTCCAAGTCCCAATATGCTGTTTTTCAGAGGTCATATTGAAAAGTCTGCTTACTCGGATACGGATGTATTTTTTGCTGATTTAGTTAAAACATATCAAAAAGCCATTCAAGCATTTTATGATGCCGGATGCCGCTATTTACAGTTAGATGATACTGCGTGGGCGGTCTTTTTCTCAAAAAAAGGACAAGAACAAATCGCGTCAAAAGGATTTACGCCCCAAGAATTACTGAAACGTTTTACGGATGCGATCAATGAATCCATTGCGCATAAACCAGATGATATGGTTATCACAATGCATATTTGCAGAGGAAATTTCCAGTCTACTTATACAGCAAGCGGCGGATATGAAAATGCGTCAAAAGCTATTTTCAGTCAGTTAAACGTAGATGGACTATTTTTAGAATTTGATGATGAACGCTCAGGAGGATTCGAACCTCTTCGACATGTAAAGCGAAATGATCTTCAGATTGTCCTTGGTCTTATTACATCAAAATTTGGAGATTTAGAAGATCCTGAAGCAGTGAAAAAACGAATTGCTGAAGCGGCAGAATTTGTTTCTCTTGATCAAATTTGTTTGAGTCCCCAGTGCGGATTTGCTTCTACAGAAGAAGGAAATTTACTAACTGAAGAGCAGCAGTGGGATAAAGTAAAGCACGTGATTTCAATTGCTGAAGACGTATGGAAGTAATCATTAAAAAAGCTGACCTGCTTTAAGGCCAGCTTTTTTGCTGTCATCACCATGTTAGGAAAAGCTATATAGATAAATAGATAAGACCAATAAGCATAAACACTCCGCATAAAACGAGTAAAATTTTCGCTAACTTCTCCATGACTCTCTCCTATCCTATCCCTGCTCCTATTACATAGGACATACCGATTGAAATAACAAGTGAAATAAACCCAACGGCTCTGTTATCTTGTTCAATTTCATCATCGATTCGAAATTTCGGCGTCAAAAATTCGAAAATAAAATAGCTGACTAGTAAAAGAACGAACCCATATATTCCCCATCCGAGCATTCGTAACAAATTGTCGTTATGCTCAATCGAATAGCGAAAAATATTAGCTAATCCAAATATTTTCCCACCTGTTGCCATCGCAACAGCCATATTTCCTTTTTGAATCTCTTCCCAGTTCTTATACTTGGTAACGAGCTCAAACACAACAAGAAAGACGACAATGCTCAAGACAACCACGCTGTAATAAGCGGCGGATTCAATATACGGGTCTTTCCAAAAATCCCTCATTTTTGCATCACTCCTAATTTATATTACACTCCACGCAATGAACTGACAGGTCTCTTTCCTATACTTGTATCGTTCTTAAAAGAGATAGAAAATCCAGCATAGTCCATAAGCCATGTCGGATTTTCTATCTTCATATATGCTTGTTCAGCGCATCAACTGACACCTTTATTTCAACATTCTTTTATTTAAATTCCACAACCGTAACGCCAGAACCTCCTTCAGAAGCTTCTCCAAAACGAATATTTTTAACAGAACGATGATTTTTCAAATATTCCTGTACACCTTTACGAAGAGCTCCAGTTCCTTTACCGTGGATAATCGAAACGCGCGGATAGTTGGCTAACAAAGCATCATCAATATATTTTTCAACTCGAATCAGCGCATTTTCATAGCGCTCTCCTCTTAAATCCAGTTCTAGATTTACATGATAATCTTTTCCTTTTACCATAGCAAGCGGCTTTGTTTCTACTGGTTTTGGGGAACTGATATATTGGAGGTCTTTTTCTTTCACCTTCATTTTCATGATTCCCATTTGTACTTGCCATTCATTATTGCTTACTTGTTCCACAAGCGTTCCTTTTTGTCCCCAGCTTAAGACTTTCACTTCATCTCCAGCTTGAAGAGTGCGCTCTTGTTTTTTCGGCACAGCCGGTTTCTTTTTACTTTTTTCAAGAGTTGGAACCGCATCTTCTAGACGCTTACGCGCTTCAATCAATTCATGCTCTTTTACAAGCGCATGATTTTTTTGACTCATTTTACGCAAATCGCTAATGATTTTCTCCGCTTCTTCAGATGCTGCTTGAACTGTGGCTTGAGCTTTTTCTTCAGCTTTTTCGTACAGCTTGTCTCGTTTTTCATTAAACTCAATAATCTGACTCTGTAGTTCTTTATGAAGCTTCTGAGCCTCTTTTCTTAGCTCTTCAGCTTCTTCTAGCTCGTGTTCAGATTGACGGCGGCTATCTTCAAGAGAAGCGATCATATTTTCTACTTTATTTGTTTCTGAGCCAATATAGCCTTTGGCACGTTCAATTACTTCTGCACTTAAACCTAAACGCTTTGAAATTTCAAAAGCATTGCTTCGGCCCGGTACACCAATCAGCAGCTTGTAAGTAGGACTCAATGTTTCAATATCGAACTCTACGCTAGCATTGACCACTCCTTCACGGTTATAGCCGTACGCTTTTAATTCAGGGTAGTGAGTAGTCGCAACTACGCGAGCGCCTCTTTCATATACTTGATCTAAAATCGAAATCGCAAGCGCTGCACCCTCTTGAGGATCTGTTCCTGCTCCCAATTCATCGAACAAGACCAGACTTTCATGATCTACTTTTTGTAAAATATCTACAATGTTGACCATATGAGATGAAAAGGTACTCAGACTTTGTTCAATGGACTGCTCATCTCCAATATCAGCAAATACGTGTTTAAACACAGCCATTTCCGATCCATCCAGCGCAGGAATCTGCAAACCTGCTTGAGCCATTAACGTAAATAATCCAAGTGTTTTTAACGTGACGGTTTTACCGCCGGTATTTGGTCCTGTAATAACGATAGACGTATATTGATCACCTAGCTCAATATCATTCGCAACGACATCTTCCTGTGCAATAAGAGGATGTTTTGCCTTCACTAACTTAATATAGCCTCGGTCGTTCATTTTAGGTTTTGAAGCTTTTAGCTCATGGCTATAGCGCCCTTTAGCAAACATGAAGTCCAGCTCACCTAACAGATAAACGTTTTGACGGAGTTCATTTGCCACTTCCGCTACCTGAACGGTTAGAGCAATGAGAATACGCTCAATTTCTTGTTTTTCTTTTACTTTTGCTTCTTGAAGCTCATTGTTTAACGTCACAATCGCCTGTGGCTCAATAAATAACGTTGCTCCAGATGAAGACTGATCGTGCACAATGCCTCCATACGCACTGCGATACTCTTGCTTAACAGGAATAACAAAACGTTCGTTTCGAATGGTAACAATCGCATCTGACAACATTTTTTGAGCAGACGAGGAGCGAATAAGACTTTCTAGCTTTTCGCGAATACGAGACTCCGTTGAACGAAGTTTTTGACGAATGCCTCTTAGCTGGTCGCTTGCACCGTCTAGCACTGTACCATTCTCGTCAATGCTCATTTTAATTGTTTGTTCTACCTCAGGAAGAGGCATTAGTTTTTCGATATGTTCAGTTATAATAGGAAGCTGTAAATCTTCGTCTTCTACTACTTGCTCGATAAATTGCTTAACTTGTCTTGCAGCATAAATAGTGCTTGCTACATCAAGAAGTTCATTAGAGCTTAGCGTTCCTCCAATTTCAGCGCGCTTTACGCTAGGTCGAACGTCAAAGATGCCTCCTAGCGGTACGTTGCCACGCAATCGCAGCACGGTTGTAGCTTCATCTGTTGCTTCCTGCCATTTGACTACTTCTTCATACTGAGTCGAGGGAATCAAATTCGCTACTTTTTCTCGGCCTAAAGAAGAAGCTACTTTTTTCTGAAGCTGTTCCTTAACTTTATTAAACTCTAGTACATGGAAAATACGTGATTGCAAAACTGATTCCTCCTGTTGCTTATTTATGTCGATTTAAAAAGGCGGTTAATTCTTTGAGGCTATACGTATTTAATACCGTTTCTGGTTTAAGCCAGCCTTTAATTCCCGTAGATATTCCAATTTCCATATGCTCTAACATGTCTAGATTGTGAGCATCTGTATTAATCGCAATTTTAACTCCTGCCTCTTGTGCTTTTTTTATGTGCTCAGCGGCTAAATCTAAACGGTTTGGATTCGCATTTAGCTCAAGAGCCGTTTTTGTTTCTTTAGCTAATTCAATTAGCATATCAATATCTACATCATATCCGTTGCGGCGACCAATCAAACGACCGGTCGGATGAGCGATTAAATCTACATGAACATTATTTAACGCTCGCTTTAAGCGATTCATAATTTCTTCGCGTGATTGTGAAAAACTAGAGTGAATGGACGCAATAACAAAATCTAGCTCAGCTAGCATTTCATCATCATAATCAAGTGTTGCATCGGGCAAAATATCCATTTCAATTCCTGCTAGTATTGTAAAATCATCGAACTGTGCGTTTAAACGATTAATTTCTTCACGCTGTTTGCGAATGCGTTCAGGCGTTAGACCGTTAGCTACTTTTAAATACTGAGAATGGTCTGTAATCGCCATGTATTCATAGCCTCGCGCGCGACATGCTTCCGCCATTTCTTCAATTGAATACGCCCCGTCGCTCCACGTAGAGTGCATATGCAAATCACCTTTTACGGCACCGTAGGTCACGAGCGTTTGTGGCTTTATAAATGCGTCTACTTCCGTTCCATCTTCACGAAGTTCCGGCGGAATAAAAGACAGCCCAAAATGTTCATAGAATGCTTGTTCAGACTCAAATGTCATGACTTCGCCTGTCTCCGCATTTTCAACGCCATACTCGCTAATTTTTT
The DNA here is from genome assembly GCF_000956595.1 of Priestia aryabhattai B8W22. Lineage (GTDB taxonomy): Bacteria > Bacillota > Bacilli > Bacillales > Bacillaceae_H > Priestia > Priestia aryabhattai. The sequence continues at coordinate 82,532 of NZ_JYOO01000005.1, forward strand.
CACCGCGTTCTTTTGCTAATTGACGCATGCGCACGTTATGATCTTTTGATCCTGTAAAATGATGAAGCGTCGTGGCAAACGCTTTATCTTCTACAAGACGAAAATCCACAGATACATCGTACTCATAAGCTAACGTTACCGATACTTTTGTATCTCCATTTGCAATGACATCCTTCACATTTGGCAGCGATACTAGCTGTTCACGGACAGCATGAGGCTCAGCTGTTGAAATAATAAAATCAAGATCTTTTACGGTTTCTCTCATGCGGCGGATGCTCCCTGCTTGAGAAAAACGCTCAATGCTATGCATCTGTTTAAGGGCTTCTAAAATTTCTTCCGCTATTGGAAGCATAAAAGCAAGAGGCAAACGATCAGGACGCTTCCCAAACTCTTCAATAGCAGCGATAATTTTCTCTTCCGTCTTTTTACCAAAACCGCTTAGTCCCTGCACTCGATTTTCCATACACGCCTGATGCAGTGATTCCATATCTCGAATATCTAGCTCTTTATATAATTTAGCAATTTTTTTACCTCCAAGCCCCGGCAGCTTAAGCAGAGGAATAAGTCCTTCAGGAACTTCTTGCTTTAGTTCTTCTAGTACGCTTGATTCATTTGTTTCCATATACTCTGTAATGACTGCAGCCGTTCCTTTTCCAATTCCTTGGAGCTTTGTAAAATCCTCAATCTCTGTCAGCGTTCTCTCGTCTGTTTCTAGCGCTGCAGCTGCTTTTCGAAAAGCAGAAATTTTAAAAGGGTTATCTCCCTTTAATTCCATATATGTAGCAATTGTTTCTAACAATTTAATAATATCCTTTTTATTCATCTCTTTTCACCAGCCTATTATCATAATAACGAACCTTTCAAAAACATGATGAGTGACATATCTACTCTCTCAAATGTTTATCTAGACATACTTTTATCTCCGTGAAAACCGCAGAACAGACTGCGATAAAAAAAGAGGGTATCTCAAAAGTATTATGACACTTTCGACACACCCTCTCAACAAGCTATTGTAATTTCATTACATTACACCATACTGTGTCCACAAATCTTGAATCGCAGACGATAAATATGGAGTATTTTGTACGATATTGATTGCAATTGAAGACTGTTGAATTGGCGTTTGAATTTCACTTACCGGAATCACGGCTCCAATGTATAACAAAATAAAAACGATGATATACACTTCAACGAATCCAAGTGCACCTCCGCCCCATTTATTTAACTGGCGCAGAATTGGCAGTTCGGTTAAAGCCGTTAAAACAGAGCCTGCAAGGCGAAGTACAATGTGAGTAGCAAAAAATAAAATCGCAAATGCAATCATTCGATAAAAAGCGTCTTCTATCGTTCCAGAATCAAATACAAACGATGCGACACTTTGCTGCTGAATATTGTCCGGAAACGGAATCAGCAAGCGAAGTCGGCTTGCCAAATCTCCACTAAACATATAAGCGACGATAAACGAAACCGCAAAACTGACAATATGAATGAGCTGCAAAATAAACCCTCTTTTAAGACCTGTTACAAAGCCTAAAAGAAGCAATATAATTAAAATGATATTAAGCATTGACTCAGTCATTCCTCTTTTCCATAAAGTTTTTGTTCAAGTCTCTCATAATCTTCTTTCAGTTTTATATATTCGTGTACAGCATTCACAGCTGTTAATACTGCTAATTTATTGATATCTAAAGAAGGGTTTTTAGTACTGATTTCACGCATTTTTTCATCCACTATAGAGGCGACAAGTCGAATATGGCTTGTACTTTCGCTACCGACGATGCTGTACTGCTGACCAAAGATGTCAACTGTCGCACGTGTTTTATCTTGTCTTGACACGAGAAAATCCTCCGTTCCACGAAAAATCCTAATCCCTATCATACCACGAAGAAGACTTCAATGGAAACATATCTATATTTAAGCTATCATAAGGGATAGTGCTTATAAAGTAAACTAAAATACCCCGAAAGGAGTGAAGCATTATGTCACATGCTGTTATTAAGGTATCAGCTGATCAAATAGCTAAAATGAAGCTTCATTACACATCCTATTTACAGCCCAAACTTCCGCAGGGAAGTATTTTTGCAGCTAAAACCCCCGGCTGTTCTATCACTGCGTACCGCTCTGGAAAAGTACTTTTTCAAGGAAAAGAAGCTGAAACAGAAGCGGCTAAGTGGGGGGGCCCTTTAGATGCTGCGAAAAAGGCTCCTGTCTCACATCTCCCATCAAACTTCAGCTCACTATCGGTCATCGGTTCTGACGAGGTAGGGACGGGAGATTATTTTGGCCCTATGACCGTAGTTGCTGCCTATGTTCAAAAAGAGCAGCTTCCTTTTTTAAAAGAATTAGGAGTACGAGATTCAAAAGAGTTAACGGATGCTAAGATCATTGAAATTGCCAAGCAGCTTGTTTCGTTTATTCCCTATAGTTTGCTTGTTTTACATAACGAAAAGTATAATGCATTTCAAGAAAAAGGCATGTCACAAGGTAAAATGAAAGCTCTGTTGCACAACAAAGCTTTATCCAACGTGTTAAAAAAATTGGACCCTGAAAAACCCGATGCCATTTTAATTGACCAGTTTGTTGAAAAAAACACCTATTATAAACACGTCGTAAAGGAAAAAGAGATTATCAAAGAAAACGTCTTTTTCAGTACAAAAGGAGAAAGCGTTCATTTGTCTGTAGCTGCTGCTTCCATTATTGCCAGATACGCATTTTTAAAACAAATGGATTTACTGACGGAAAAGACCGGGATGGTCATTCCTCGCGGAGCTGGGGCACAAGTTGATATCGCCGCTGCTAAAATCATTAAAAAACATGGCGTCAGTGCGCTGAACTCTTTAGCTAAAATTCATTTTGCTAATACAGAAAAAGCTTTAAAATTAGCTAAAAAATAAGAGATGTGGAAATCCACATCTCTTTTTTTATTCTTATGAACGAAGCGTTGCACCAAATTCTTTTTCAACAGCTTCTAACACTGCACCATGTGCTTTTGCTACTTCTTCATCCGTTAACGTACGTTCAGGATCTAAGTAACGTAAAGAGAAAGCTACAGATTTCTTGCCTTCTTCCATACGCTCTCCTTCATATAGGTCAAACACCGTTACATCTTTTAAAAGTTCTCCGCCCGCTGCATAGATGACGCGCTGAACTTCTCCTGCAAGAACGTTTTTATCTACAACAAGTGCAATATCACGCGTAATAGATGGGAATCGTGGAATAGCTGCATAACGAACTTCTTCGACATCTGCAGCTAATAGCTCTTGAAGGTGTAATTCAAATACGTATGTTTCACGAAGACCATACTGTTTCTGAGCAACAGGATGAACTTGACCTACGTATCCAATTTCTTTTTCATCTAACCATACAGCCGCTGTACGTCCAGGGTGCATACCGTCTTTTTTAACGGGAGCATATGAGATTCGTTTCTCCAAACCAAGCTGTGCAAATAACCCTTCTAGTACACCTTTAATCACATAGAAATCAACGGCTTTCTTTTCACCTTGCCAGCCGTGAGCATGCCATAGACCCGTGATTGCACCAGCTACGCGCTCCTGCTCATCCGGTAATTCTCCTTCACCTTTAGATAAGAACACTGAGCCTGTTTCGTATAGCGCAATAGAATCCGACTGACGAGCGTTGTTATGCTTCACTGCTTCAAGCAAATGAGGCACTAAGCTTTGACGAAGGATGCTGCGATCTTCACTCATCGGCATTGCTAAACCAATCGTACTTGTTGCATTTAGTGCGAACTGAGTAGCTTTTTCAGTGCTCGTTAACGAATATGTTGTTGTTTGTGCTAGTCCCGCTCCTTCTAAGAAACGGCGAACTTTGCGGCGTCCAAGCTGATACTCCGTTAATTTCCCTGGAGTTGCCACTGTTACAGGAAGCGTTGTAGGAAGGTTGTCATAACCATACATGCGCGCTACTTCCTCGACGATATCTTCTTCAATTGTAATATCGCCTCGACGGGTTGGCACTGTTACAACAATGGTTTCGTCTTCCACTTTGTTTTTAAATTGAAGACGGTTCATAATGTCTTGTACTTCTTCCATTGATAGCTCTGTACCAAGCACATCGTTAATACGTCCAAGTGACACAGCTACAACAGCAGGTTCCACAGTTAGTGTATCTACTTCCACAGTACCGCTTACCACTTCACCTGAAGCGTATTCAGCCATTAATTCTGCTGCGCGGTCAGCGGCTACACGCGTACGGTTAGGATCAATTCCTTTTTCAAAACGAGCGCTTGCCTCACTGCGAAGACCGTGGTCTTTTGAAGCTTGGCGAACCGTTAAGCCTTTGAAGTAAGCTGATTCAATGAGAACATTTACCGTATCGTCTTTTACTTCAGAGTTTGCTCCGCCCATTACACCTGCAAGTGCTACCGGCTCACTTCCGTTTGTAATGACAAGCTGATTGCCTTTTAATACGCGCTCTTGGTCATCAAGCGTTACAAACTTCTCGCCTTCTGACGCGTGACGCACAACAATTTCCTTTGAACCAAGACGATCGTAGTCAAAAGCATGCAGCGGCTGACCGTATTCAAGCAAAATATAGTTAGTAATATCAACTACGTTGTTATGAGGTCGAATGCCAGCTGCCATTAAACGCGTTTGCATCCATAGTGGTGACGGAGCAATTTTTACGTTTTTCACAACGCGCGCTACGTAAAGCGGATTGTCTTCTTTTGCCTTTACTTCAACGGAAATATAATCAGACGCTTGCTCATCAGACGTTTGCACGTTTACTGACGGATACTTCACTTCGCGACGTAAAATAGCCGCTACTTCATGCGCTACGCCTAACATACTTAAGCAGTCTGAACGATTTGGTGTTAGCCCTAGTTCTAATACTTCATCGTTTAAGTTTAGTGCATCTAGTGCATCCGCTCCTACTTCAGCATCGCTTGGGAAGACGAAGATTCCTTCTTGGTAATCTTTTGCTACAAGCTTGCTTTCAATGCCAAGCTCTTGAAGAGAACAAATCATACCGTTCGATTCTTCACCGCGAAGCTTAGCACGCTTGATTTTAAAGTTACCTGGAAGTACAGCTCCCACTTTTGCAACCGCTACTTTTTGACCTTGTGCCACGTTCGGTGCTCCGCACACGATTTGAACGATCTCTCCTCCGCCAAGATCTACTTGACAGCGGCTTAATTTATCCGCATTTGGATGCTGTTCACGTTCGACAACGTGACCAATTACTACTCCGCTGATGCCTTTATTTAAGTTTTCTACACCTTCAACTTCAATTCCACTTTTTGTGATTTTATCAGCTAACTCTTCTGCCGTTATGCCTGATAAGTCAACATACTCTTGTAACCAACGATAAGATACAAACATCGTAGTCCCTCCTTTATACTTGTTTAAATTGATCTAAGAAACGAACATCATTTGTATAGAAATGACGAATATCATCCACGCCGTGTTTTAACATAGCAATACGCTCTACACCGATTCCAAAAGCAAATCCACGATATTTAGTTGAATCGTATCCAGCCATTTCAAGGACATTTGGATGAACCATGCCTGCTCCTAAAATTTCAATCCAGCCTGTTTGTTTACATACATTACAGCCTTTACCTCCACATTTTGCACACGATACGTCTACTTCTACAGACGGCTCAGTGAATGGGAAGAAACTTGGACGAAGACGAATTTCACGGTCTGCACCGAACATCTTTTTCACAAATACTTCAAGCGTGCCTTTTAAATCGCTCATACGAATGTTTTCGTCTACTACAAGACCTTCAATTTGCATGAATTGATGAGAATGCGTAGCGTCATCGTCATCGCGGCGGTACACTTTACCCGGGCAAATAATTTTAACAGGTCCTTTGCCTTCATTCTTGTTCATAACACGAGCTTGAACAGTTGATGTATGCGTACGAAGAAGCGTTTCTTCCGTAATATAGAACGTATCTTGCATATCACGTGCTGGGTGACCTTTTGGCAAGTTCAGCGCTTCGAAATTATAGTAGTCCTGCTCTACTTCCGGTCCTTCTGCTACTTCATAGCCCATTCCTAAGAATAAATCTTCTACTTCTTCAACCACGCTTGTTAGCGGGTGATGCGTACCTGCTTTAACAGGTCGTCCCGGCAGCGTTACGTCGATTGTTTCTGAAGCAAGTTTACGCTCTACCTCGGCTGCTTCTAACGCCGTTTGTTTTTCTTCAATTTTAGATGCAATCGCTTCACGTACTTCATTTGCAAGTGCTCCCATTACAGGACGCTCTTCAGCTGAAAGTTTTCCCATACCGCGAAGTACTTCTGTGATAGGGCCTTTCTTTCCTAAATAAGCTACGCGTACGTCGTTTAATTCTTTTAAAGCACTTGCCGCTTCGACTTTTGCAATTGCTTCTTGTTGAAGTTCTTGTAAACGTTCTTTCATCACTTATTCCTCCTTTTAACGTAAAAAATGACAAATAAAAAAACCTCCTCCCAAAAAAGGGACGAGGATTAGTCGCGTTACCACCCTTGTTAACTATATACACAGACGTATACAGTTCACTTCATTCAAGTTAACGGAATCTCCGGAACACCTTTACATCTATGTAAGATGGTCTAAGTGTCAACTCAAGAGGTGAATTCACTTATTACACTTATAAAAATGCTTTCAGTCACGGCATTTTCTCCCTGCATAAACGGACATAAGCTACTGCTCTCTTTCATCGTTTTTTACATATGTAACTATTGTATTATTATAGTGAAAACACGTTCTCGATGCAACTACATTCCGCGTAAATAATAAAGTAAGATTCCAGAAGCGATGGCAACATTTAGCGACTCGCTCTTTCCATAGATGGGAATGTACAGATTCTGATCCGTTTGTTCCAACACTTTCTCGCTTACGCCTTTTCCTTCATTTCCCACAATCAGCGCAAATTCGTTTGAAGGTTTTACGTGTGTGTAGACCTTTCCATTTTGTAACGACGTGCCGTAAACTGCGATGCCTCTTTCTTTTAACAGTGAAATCATTTCGAGTAAATCACCTTTTACAATTGGAAGGTGAAAAATAGCTCCTTGCGTTGAACGAACGACTTTTGGGTTGTACACATCCACGCTGCCCTCTCCAACGATAATAGCGTCCACTCCGGCAGCATCAGCGGTTCGAATAATCGTACCTAGGTTACCTGGATCTTGCACTGCATCTAAAAGCAATACTTTCTGTGCTGTATGAATGATTTCTGCATGCTTTGTTTGAACACACACGGCAATAATTCCTTGAGGTGTTTCTGTGTCAGATAATAATTTAATAATTGCTTCGTTTACAACGGTTATTTCGATACCGTCTATATTCCACTGTGCGGGCACTTCGGTCGATTCGCGTATAATTAGTTCCTTTACGCAATCGTTATTTTTGATAGCCTCTTCTACTAAATGAAAGCCTTCTACCATAAAAAGGCCCTGCTTATCACGGTCTTTTTTATTATGCAGCTTTTTCCACGCTTTTACCTGCGGATTTTTAACTGAATCAATTTGTTTCACAAACATAACTCCTTTATCTATACAAAAATAAATAGTTCGATTACATTTTGTTCAATAATCATTAGATAAGTTTCACTTTATTGTACATAGAAATCGCAAAGAAAACAAAAACTATTGGTAACTTTACGATAGCTGAGGTGAAAATGATGGATCTTAATTTACGAAATGCTGTTATTGCAAACGTTTCAGGAAACTCAAAAGAAGAGCTTGAGGCTACAATTTCTGACGCTATTCAAAGCGGTGAAGAAAAAATGCTCCCTGGACTTGGTGTTTTATTTGAGGTGCTTTGGGAAAAGTCTCCGGAATCAGAAAAAGAAGAAATTCTGACAACGCTTGAAAACGGTTTAAAATAAATAACCTTTTCCTATGTACAACAAAAAGCTCATTCTCCTAGGAGAATGAGCTTTTTTTAATTGTACGTAATTGCGTTAACCGTTTCTCGGTCTAAGCGTTTAATCACTTCCGCAATTAATTTAACTGCATTTTCATAATCATCACGATGAAGCATCGCTGCATGAGAATGGATATAACGAGTTGCAATTGTAATCGAAAGTGCTGGCACCCCGTTAGCTGAAATATGAATAGAACCTGAGTCCGTACCGCCTCCAGCGATTGCATCAAATTGATACGGAATATTTAATTCATCTGCCACATCTACCACTGTATCTCGAAGTCCTTTATGAGAGACCATGGAAGCATCATATAAAATGATTTGCGGACCATCTCCCATTTTAGAAGAAGCTTCTTTATCAGAAACGCCAGGTGTATCTCCCGCGATGCCCACATCAACAGCAAATGCAATATCCGGTTCAATAAAGTTAGCGGATGTTTTTGCACCTCGAAGTCCAACTTCTTCTTGCACTGTTCCCACACCATACACAACATTTTCATGCGCTTCATTTTTTAAAGCTTTTAATACATCGATAGCGATTGCACAGCCTATACGGTTATCCCAGGCTTTCGCTAGCAGCATCTTTTCGTTGTTCATAACCGTAAATTCGAAATAAGGTACAACCTGATCACCAGGTTTCACTCCCCACTCCGCTACTTCTTCTCTGCTAGAAGCGCCGATATCGATGAACATATCTTTAATGTCAACTGGCTTTTTGCGAACTTCTGGAGGCAGGATATGAGGAGGCTTTGAGCCAATAATCCCCGTTACCTCTCCTTTAGATGTAACGATGGTTACTCGTTGAGCAAGCATGACTTGAGACCACCATCCGCCTACCGTTTGAAAACGAATAAAGCCGCGTTCATCAATTTGAGTCACCATAAAACCTACTTCATCTAAGTGGCCGGCTACCATAATTTTAGGCCCTTGTTCGTTGCCCACCTTTTTCGCAATCAAACTGCCTAGCCCATCCGTCGTTACTTCATCTGCATAAGGTGCAATATATTTCTTCATAACCTCACGCGGTTCACGTTCATTTCCAGGAATTCCTTTTGCATCTGTTAGTGCTTTAAGCATCATTAATGTTTCATCTAACTTTGTCATATGGATTACCCCTTTCATATGTATACCTCTATTATAGCTAAAAAGAGGTTGAAGTAAAATTTCCCATCCCTTTATTTCTAGTATCCTTGTTCTTGGCGTTTAAAATTCACTTCATTTTTTGAGATGTACGCCTCTTCAATATGTTCAGCGGAAAAACCAAACATATCGCCAAGCGTCATGTAAGATACAAACATGTTCACATAGTTTTCTTTCGACAGATCCTGCTCGAAAGCAGCAACTTGTGCAAACAACTGTAAAAATTGTGCTGTTTTTGAATCACCTGCTTTTGCATTTGGTAACTCAGTTAAATCATCGTATCCTTTTTCAATCCCTAAAGACAGAATAAAATGTACGCCGTCCACAAATTCTTCTAAAATAACAGCATCTTCAGCCGGAGGTTTGACGCTCCAAAATTTGAAGCAGCGCGTTTCGTTTGCCAGCTCTCCCATTTCAACAAGCAGAGCTAAAAGTTTTCTCGGAACCAAGTCTTCCTTATGAAGCTGATGCTTATCTTCTATATGCTGATCCAGCTGACGCTGCATGGTAAATAGCTGTTGTAAATTCAATGTAATCACTCCTGTAATTATGTATATCTTCTTCTTTGTAAACCAATAAAGAAATTATATCAAAAATCATGAAACTTTTTAGAGACTGAAACGTAAAGTAAGAAAACTGTGCCTTGTAAAGGAGGGAGCGTTATGTTTGTTATTGTTATCGTTCGCGTGTTCATTTTCGCGCTTGTTGCTTACACACTATTAAAGCTGGTTCAGCATTTTCGCAGTCCAAAGCGGAAGCTTGTAGCAGCTCAGGAACATCAGCAATTTTTTGTCGTCGACGAAAAAACGAATATCCGCAAAAATTTTCTATTAACGTATAAAGGTATTTTATTTGAAGGAGAAAAATACAGCAATCCCAATGAACCAGAATCTTTATCAATTACAATGGTGTTAACCGATCCATCTCGATTACATGAACTGCAAAAACAAGATTTCAAGCTGCTGGAAAATCACGTACACGACATGTACCCAAATGCTCCTATTCGCTGGAAAAGCCCCGTTCGAGAATTTTTACACTGAGCACAAAATCATTTGTGCTCAGCTGATAACAAAAAAGAAAAGTAAATCAAGAGCGGCAAGAATAGGAAAGCCTACTGTAAACGATGTGTGCTTCGTTTTATGACGATAGCAATACATACCAATCAGTCCTCCAATGGCTCCTCCGACAGCAGCTACCGTCCACAGCGTACTTTCGGCAATTCTCCACTCATGTCTTTTTGCTTTTTGTTTATCTCTATACATCATTCCTATCCCTACTATATTAATAACAATAAAATAGGTAAGCAGCAGTTCATTCATGATATCTCCTCCGATAGCAAAAAAGCCTCATCATCTAAAGATGACGAGACTTTATATTCATTACTTATCTAAGCCTTTTTTAGCAGCAGTTGCTAATTCAGCAAATGCTTTTTCATCAGCTACAGCTAAGTCAGCAAGCATTTTGCGGTTAACTTCAATACCTGCTAATTTTAAACCGTGCATTAAACGGCTGTAAGAAAGACCGTTCATACGAGCAGCTGCATTAATACGTGTGATCCATAATTTACGGAAGTCACGTTTTTTCTGACGACGGTCACGATAAGCATACATGTGAGATTTCATAACTTGCTGATTAGCAACTTTATATAATCTATGCTTCGAACCGAAGAAACCTTTAGCTAATTTTAAAACTTTTTTACGACGTTTGCGTGTTACTGTACCGCCTTTTACGCGTGGCATAATTGTTTACCTCCTGTATTGTTTCTATCTCAACCCAAATTACTTAATGTTATCTAATAAGTGACGGATACGTTTGAAGTCACCTTTGCTTACTAAAGAACCTTTACGTAATTTACGCTTTTGTTTTGTAGATTTGTTAGCGAATAAATGGCTTGTGTAAGCACGAGCACGTTTTAATTTACCGCTTCCAGTCTTTTTGAAACGCTTTGCAGCGCCACGATGTGTTTTCATTTTTGGCATGGGGTGTTCCTCCTCGTTCTATTACTTTTCGTTTTTAGGTGCCAAGACTAAGAACATGCTGCGGCCTTCCATTTTAGGAGCCGATTCAACTGAACTTACATCTTCGCAAGCTTGTGAAAAACGTTCAAGTACTTTTTGGCCAATCCCTTTATGAGTAATGGCACGACCTTTAAAGCGAATAGACGCTTTCACTTTGTCACCTTTTTCAAGGAACTTGCGTGCGTTACGAAGTTTAGTGTTAAAATCATGTTCATCAATTGTTGGACTTAAACGAACTTCTTTTAAGTTTACAACTTTTTGGTTTTTACGAGCTTCTCTTTCTTTACGTTGTTGCTCATAGCGGAATTTACCGTAGTCCATAATACGACATACCGGCGGTTTCGCATTTGCAGCAACCATTACTAAGTCAAGATTTACTCGTGAAGCAATTTCTAATGCTTCATTTTTTGATTTAATTCCTAATTGTTCACCATTTTGATCAATTAGACGAACTTCGCGAGCTCGAATGCCCTCGTTTACCATCATGTCCTTGCTAATAAGTAGCCACCTCCAAGGTTTAATGAGCGAATACGCTTGCTTAGACCGATTATTAACTCACACAAAAAAGTGTGAGTACATACTGCACCCACACTTCTATCGTTTTAATTAAGATACGATGTACCTGCTAACTGCTCTATGCGTCACTCAGGTGAGAAGCGGGTGCTTCTTCTTCTGTATAAACAAGTATTCAATTACTTAAGCTATTATAGTATCAACAAAGACAAAAGTCAATGATTTCGTTCTTTTTTAACAACAAAAGTTATTGTATCAAAGGAAAAACATTTATGCAACAGTTTTTTATAAATGTTGTATAAAAAAGCAGAGAATTTCAATTCTCTGCTTTTTCTATTAACGAGATGCTTCTGCTTTTACATTTTGTAAAAAGGCTTGGAAATCCACCGTTTCTGAATTCTGCTCACCATATTTACGTACGTTTACTGCTTTATCCTCTACTTCTTTATCCCCTACAACAAGCATGTAAGGAATTTTTTGCATTTGAGCCTCACGGATTTTATAGCCAATTTTCTCATCGCGAGAATCAAGTTCCACGCGAATACCCGCAAGTTGAAGCTGTTCTTGCACTTCTTTTGCATACTCAAGGTGAACCGTAGGTGATACCGGAATCACTTGAACTTGTACAGGTGCTAACCACGTTGGGAAAGCTCCTTTGTATTCTTCGATTAAGAAAGCTACAAAACGTTCCATTGTTGACACCACGCCGCGGTGAATAACAACAGGTCGATGTTGTTTTCCGTCTTCCCCTACATACGTTAAGTCAAAGCGTTCAGGAAGTAAGAAATCCAATTGAACCGTAGATAGCGTCTCTTCTTTGCCAAGAGCTGTTTTAACTTGAACATCTAGCTTTGGACCGTAGAATGCCGCTTCGCCTTCAGCTTCATAATAATCAAGGTCAAGTTCATCCATTGCGTCTTTTAACATGCTTTGTGCTTTTTCCCACATTGCATCATCATCGAAGTATTTTTCTGTATCTTCAGGGTCACGGTAAGAGAGACGGAATGAATAATTTTCAAATCCAAAATCTTTATAAACCGCTTCAACTAAGCGAACCACACGAATAAATTCTTCTTTGATTTGATCCGGACGTACAAAGATATGTGCATCATTTAACGTCATGCCTCGAACGCGCTGAAGTCCTGATAATGCTCCTGACATTTCGTAGCGGTGCATCGTTCCAAGTTCAGCAATACGGATTGGAAGCTCACGATAGCTGTGAATACCTTGTTTGTAAACCATCATGTGATGAGGACAGTTCATTGGACGAAGAACCAGGTCTTCGTTATCCATTTCCATTGCAGGGAACATGTCATCTTGGTAGTGCTCCCAGTGACCAGACGTTTTGTAAAGTTCTACACTTCCAAGCACTGGCGTGTAAACGTGCTGATAACCAAGGCTTACTTCTTTATCTACGATATAACGCTCGATAATACGGCGAATCGTTGCACCTTTTGGAAGCCATAAAGGCAGACCTTGTCCTACTTTTTGAGAATTTGTAAATAAGTTTAACTCTTTGCCAAGTTTACGGTGGTCACGCTCTTTTGCTTCTTCAAGAAGACGAAGATGCTCGTCTAAATCTGCTTTTGTAAAAAATGCTGTACCGTAAATACGCTGCAGCATTTGATTGTCGCTGTCTCCGCGCCAATAAGCACCTGCTACGCTTAATAGTTTAAATTCTTTAATTTTGCCTGTTGACGGCACGTGCACGCCTCGGCAAAGATCAAAGAATTCGCCTTGTTGGTAAATCGTAACCGTTTCACCTGCTGGAATCGCATCAATCAATTCAAGTTTTAGTTCATCGCCAACTTCTTTAAAAAGTTGAATGGCTTCTTCACGAGAAACTTCTTTTCGTTCAATTTCAATATTTGCATTAACGATTTTTTTCATTTCTTTTTCAATTTTACCTAAATCTTCAGGAGTAATTGATTCTTCCATATCGATGTCATAGTAAAAACCATTTTCGATAACCGGTCCTACACCTAGCTGTACTTTTGTATCTTTGTATAAACGTTTGATTGCTTGAGCCATTAAATGCGCTGTACTATGACGCATAATTTCAAGCGCTTCAGGAGCATCTTGTGTAATGATTTCAAGACTGCCATCTTGTTCGATTGGCGTACGCAAATCCAGCAGCTCGCCGTTTACTTTACCTGCCAACGCTTTTTTCTTTAATCCCGGGCTAATAGAAGCCGCAATATCTTCTGTTGATGATCCTTTTGGATACTCTTTAACAGCTCCATCAGGAAATGTCATTTTGATTACTTCTGACACAACTTTCCACTCCTTTAACATAACTAATAAACTTTTTGTAAAAACAAAAAACTCGTCCCTTATAAAAAGGGACGAGTTGTGTATACACGCGGTACCACCCTTGTTTCCTCTTCGTATCTTGGATAACCCAAAGAACCCGAAGCGGCTCGAGGTTTTATAACGGAAATTCCGTCAGTAATTACTAGAGACGCTGCTCGTTTACTACTGAAGTTTAGAGGTGGTAAGAATATATTCCGTGTTAGGAGATTTTCAGCCTGGATCTCCCTCTCTATAAACCGTAAATATACACTCATGTCCTCATCATAACTTGTGACATATAGCTGTTTTTCAATATGCATTTATTATATTCATTTTCAAAATAGAAATCAACCTTTCACGTTATATTTTGCTTTTGATCAAACGGAAATTCATTTTTATCGTATAACATAACTTTTTCTTGAAAAATATTTTGAATGGTATAAACAAAATCATGATCATGCTGGTCGCTATACAGATGAATAGCAGCTGGAGATAAACTCAGCAAAGGCGCGATAATAGTTGAGTCTATGTATACTGATTCTTGTTCAGATAGAAAGGCCTCTGCTAGGGCTGTACATTCACGTTCCGGAACATATCTACTGCTTTGGTCGTACAATACAAACTTGTTTTTATTCAAGTGCATTACATACACATCGCCTGTAGATGACTGTCTTTCATTAGCTGCTTGACGCAGCTGATGAATAAGAATTTGATAGTCTTGTTCAAGCTTATATTCATCAATCGCCAGCTCAGCATAATAGCGCAGCCGCTCTTGATATTCTTTTAAACGGAATTGGAGAAAAGACTCAAAAGTGAATGTTACATTATGAATGAAGAAGTCTTGAAGAGCCTGGCGGATAAGTAATTCTCTTGGAAGAGAAAATGTTTTTTGCGGAATTTCGCCTCTCTCTCCTTCCATAATCCCCCCCATAATTTGAAGCAGCAAATCTTGCTCTTCCTCTTCTGAATAGAAAAATTGTTCTTTTAATATGTTTACCATCATCTTTTTCTCTTTCTTTTTTAAAATTACGTGCGTTAATACCGGTATCACCATGTCTTGTAAAATGGCCTCTCTATTGTATGTCTCATCAATGACTAAAAGCTGATTATTCACCAGCTTCAAGCACTGTGAACCATATGATAAAGCGCTTCGCTTCGCGCATAAAGACTCATATACAATGACTGCGTCTTCTACATATTTAAAGAATATTTTCATTCCTCATAGCCCCCCTTTGGACACGCTTTATTAATGTATATGGGGCAACATGCAAAAAAATGAGCAAGTCGTTACAAGAAATGTAAAACGACCTGCTCATCTATCTCTTCTATTATCTCCAGTTATTTCAACAGGAGTGGCTAGAGACTTAATTCGCTCCATGACACGAGCGGCTTTGAGTTCTTCCTTCTCGCCTCTTTGGGTATATGTCAAATGATGTTCAAGCTCTTTAAAATTTAAATTCGAGCTGAAAAATGTCGGCAAATTTTCAAGCATGCGGAATTGTAAAATGGTTCCGAGCACATCGTCTCGCATCCAGCTCGTTACGGATTCAGCTCCGAGATCATCAAGCATAAGAACCGGTACTTTTTTAACATACTCTATTTTCTCATTAAAGCTTTGATCTTGAAATGAACCTTTTAACTCACGCAAAAACTCTGGGACGTATAAAATTGTGGACTTCACTTTCTTTTCAGCTAACGAATTAGCAATCGCTCCAAGGATAAAAGTTTTACCAACCCCGAACTCTCCGTACAAGTATAGTGCCTTCATCTTTTTGCCTGGCTCATATTCACTAACAAACTCTTCTGCTAAAGTAACAGCTTCAAATCGTTCACGTTCAAGTGTAATCTTAGACATCGTTGCTTGCAAAATTTCTTTGGGAATGTACATACATTGAATAAGAGATTCTTGTTCTTTTCGCTCATCTTCTTGGACTTTTCTAGGGCAGCGTTCATACTGCACATCAATATTACGGCCTTTTACAACCAGCTGAGGGTGATATCCCTTCACCATATTGACACAGCTTTGCAGAGAAGGACATTTATCGCAGCATTTGCTTTGGTCGATAAATTCATGCATCTTCATCAAGCCCCGGTCAACCATTTGCTCATCTAACTCATAGCGATGCTCTTGGATGAATGCTCTCACATCTTGGTTTGACATAATATTCTTTTTTAATTGCTTCTAATCGCGCTTTAAAATCTTTTTTATTAATCAACTGATTTAATGAGTCGTTAATAGGTTTCATTATTTCACCCCACTTCTATCATAACAATTTTTTATTCTTTATGCTTTGGGTCAAGCTTTTTTAACTTTTCTTCTAGTTTACGTTTTCGTTCTTCAAACTCTGCATCATATGCTGGCTCTGCTTTTTTCTCTACCTGCTCTTTATTTTTTAACCAGTTTGGCACCATTTCTTCACGCACAATTTTTCGTCCGGCCGTTTTTTTATTTTGCTTGGCTTCCGTCCAGTTTTGATATTCTTTCTGTTCATTTTTAGCTAAATTCATCGCTTCTTGAACAGTTTGTACCTTTTTCCGCGCCCAGTGTCCAGCGATTTTCTCTACATAGCTCTTAGATAGTTTCATATCGGATCTTAGCATAACATAGTAAATCAGAACATTTACTACCCCTGGTGAAAGCTTTTGATTAAACATCACTTCTTCAATCATTTGCAAATCTGCTTTTGATGGCTCTGCTCCCCCTGAAAACTCGATCAATAGCTGTCGAGGAGAGGTGACTTCAAGCTGTTGAATGAGCTGCTCTTCTTTTGTCTGAGGCTGCTTTTCCTGCATGGTACGAAGCATAGGAGGCTGAATTTGTTCGCTTAGATTTGGAAGTGCTTCTCCATTTTCAAATTGGTAAAAGGACTGTGCTGCTTTTCTAAGTAATTCAATATCAACTTGATCATTCTCATTTAGCGAATCGAGCACTACATTTTTCATTTGAAGAGGATCGATGCCGTATAAAAAAGCTAACTTTTCAATCGCTTGTTTTACTTTAGATGTAATGGACCTTTTCGAAATCATTGAATCTGTTAGGCCTGCTAAAAATAAATCAAAATCAAAGGAATCCGGGCTCATCTCAATAGAAGCACGGTTTGAAGAATCTATAAAGTCCGTTTGAGCATCAGGAGAAAATACATCCTTGCTTTCAGACTGAAAACTTGGAGCCAGCTCCGTTGCTTTAACTGATTTAAATACATCGTTAAATGAATGCGTCACATCTTTGAACGATTGATCATCCACGAGTGAATCCGAAAAATAATTTTTTACTTTTTGAAAGATGGATTTTCCTAGTCGGTTATATAAATATACATTTAACACGCCATCGTTAAAGAACTGATGGGGCGTAAGAGGAGGAATGAGCTCATAAATGAACACACGAACATCATCTTCTTCCTTAATATATGTTTTTAACAAACCGATGCCTTCTAATTTTAACCGTTCATGGTAAATAGCTTTCAAATTAATTTGCATCATTGACATTAGGTGATGATGCGTAGACTCTTTTCCCCATAAACGATCTTGTTCCAGCTCGCTCCATAGCGTCATATACAAACCAAAACACGTCGTACCCACCAACGGCTGATAGAGCATTGTTAAAATCTTTCGGTCGTATTCCTGCAGTATGCCGCTCGAACGAACAACATAACGATCGACCGGTATCATTTCTTTCCAATGTTGTTCTTTCATGTCGTTCCCTACCTACTTTTAAAGTAATAGAAATGACAAAAAAAGAGCCTAAAGAATACTTCAATAGCTCTTTTACAGTCGTTCCTTCTTAATTAAATCTTTTAATTCATCAATAAATACATTGATGTCTTTAAATTGTCGGTATACCGAAGCAAATCGAACATAAGAGACTTCATCGATAGCAGCTAATCGCTCCATCACCATTTCTCCTACCACATCTGACTGCACCTCTGATGTACCCTGACTGCGCAGCTCTGTTTCAATATCGTGTACGGTATCTTCCAGTTGCTTTAAGCTTACTTGGCGTTTTTCACACGCCTTAATTAACCCTCGAAGGATTTTGTCTTTGCTGAACTCTTCTCTCGCTCCATCTTTTTTTACAACAATTAACGGAAGTTCTTCTACTTTCTCAAAAGTTGTAAAACGATAGTGACACTCTTCGCATTCACGTCTTCTACGAATAGAGCGGCCTTCTTCTACAGGGCGCGAGTCCAGCACTCTCGTTCCATTGTAATGACAGGATGGGCACTTCATATTCTCAGCTCCAATAATAAACCTTGTTTTTCTTTTTATTTTCTCTCATATAAGTTAATTTCCATCTATGTTAGCCGGCTATTCGCCATTTATTATGATTGTCATCATCATTTCCTTTATCAAACACGATGCTATATTAAAGGATTTGCTTTATTCCATCTTATAGAAAACAAGGCTTGAATACAAGTAAAGGAAAAGGAATTTCCCCATTTTATTCCCTGAAATTCAAAAATAATAAGGAACTTACGAAGAAAGAGGAATAAGTTTTTGATCAAAGCTCTTATAAAGCGTACGTACAAGTTCTTTACTAAAACCAAAATCAACTGGCACCACTTTTGACTCTGTTGTAGCAGAAAAATCGATAGCGGTTTCAAGAGGACGTACGCTAATAATGGTAATCACAACAAAAGCTTTTCTTCCTTTTACAACGTTTAAGCTAATTTCTCCTCGCTCTTCATATGCAGCAATTATCTCTATCCCTTGCATGTGCTTCAACATTTCATGAACTTGCTTAAATGCATTCCCAGCCGTTGTTTTGTAATAGTGCGTTTTTAGAGTCGGATCTGAATGGCGATCGCTTGTTTCTACATGATTAGAAAATAAAGATTTAACTGCTTGTACTACCCCCATGTTGTTATCCCCTTTGTTTTTGCGTATTAAAAATTTATATACTAAAAAGAGGTGTGTAATACACCTCTTAACTTACGTAATCAATCGACACTATTAAAGTGCATTCGCTTTAGTTTGTTTTACCTGAACAGGACCCATTCCACGTGGTAATTCAATTGTTTCACGTGTCTGTGCACTTAGAGCATCTGCAATATAATCTGCTGCGATTGTAGGATCTAAATGACCACAAGTATAAACATCGATACTTGCATAACCATGCTCTGGGAAGCTGTGAATCGTTAAATGTGATTCTGAAATAATAACAACGCCACTTACACCTTGAGGTGCAAATTTATGGAACGCTACTTCGCGAACTTCCGCACCAGATTTTAAAGCTGCATCAACAAACGTTTTTTCAATATAATCAATATCATTTAACTTATCGAAATCGCATCCCCATAATTCTGAGATGACATGACGACCCATTGTTTCCATAATGATATTTCCCCCTTTAACAATTTTTAATCGTTAAACATGAAGTTCTTTCGCCATATAGCATGTTAACTACCACGGGGGAAAGTTAGTCCAAAGAGGTCCTAACCCTTTAAGTAGCCACATCACCGAAAGGTACACAAGAAGTTCACGAAACATAGTATACTTTGTTTACATTTATTTTGCAATACGTGTTTTGATTTTATTAAAGATTGTTCCTGCAGATAGACCTATACAAATTACCCCTGTATTCTCGTGAGACAGTGTGTAAAAGCTGCTAAACGACTATTAATTTTTTATTAAAATTGAGAAAAAGAAACACCCCTTTGCATGCTTATCTTATTGCTTTTCCCTATTCTTTTGAATAAAAACAAAAAAAAACAGGGCGATAGCTCCCTGTTTTTTTAAAAAGCAATCTATAGCTTTCTTAGCTTACTCTTATTTTTGATCCATTACGCATTTCTGCAGCAATATATCTTACCAAATCGACTACGCGCTGAGAGTAGCCCCACTCGTTATCGTACCAAGCTAACACTTTAATTTTATGATCCTCCATTACGATCGTGGATAGTCCATCTACAATAGCTGAATGAGGATTTGTATTAAAGTCAATTGATACGAGTGGTTCCATTGTTAAATTTAAAATATTCTTTAATGGTCCTTCAGCAGCTTTAATAAACGCTAAATTAACATCTTCCATCGTCACAGGTTTCCTTACATCCACAACTAAATCGACAAGCGATACGTTCGGCGTAGGAACGCGCAGCGCCATTCCATGAAGCTTTCCTTTTAAGTGAGGAAGAACTAATGAAAGCGCCTTGGCTGCTCCAGTTGTTGTAGGAATAATTGATTGAGCACACGCACGGGCTCTTCGCAAATCTTTATGCGGGTTATCAATATTCTTTTGATCATTTGTATATGCGTGAACGGTCGTCATTAAACCGTTTTCAATTGTGAACGCTTCGTCTAACACCTTGACAACTGGAGCTAGACAATTTGTCGTACAAGAAGCATTAGAGATAATGTTATGCTGATTCACATCAAACTCTCGTTCGTTTACGCCCATCACAATGGTAATATCTTCTTGTTTACCCGGTGCCGTTAAGACAACTTTTTTCGCACCTGCTTCAATATGTAACTGCGCTTTTTCTCTTGAATTAAATTTCCCCGTTGCTTCAACAACTAGATCAATCCCAAGCTCTTTCCAAGGCAAATTCAGCGGATCACGTGAATTTAATAGCTGGATTCTTTTACCGTTAACAATTAGCGCATCATCATCACATTTAACATCTCCATTAAATGGTCCGTGTATAGAGTCATACTTGATTAAATGTGCTAATGTTTCGGCTGGATAAGATGCATTTATTGCAATAATATCTAAATTCTCCTCTATAATCGCTGTGCGAAACACCATTCTTCCTATTCTCCCAAAACCATTAATGGCAATACGTGCTTTCATGGCTATACCCCTCTCCATATGTGTTATACTATTTAACTTTTTATATTGAATAGTATAACATAAATATTTAAAAAGTGAATAATATTAATTTTTTTTAATAAATTATTTTAATTAAGTTTTACTATATGTATATAGCGAGAACAGATATTTAACACATTCTTTTTTAGCAGTCCTTAAATATTCGCAATAAAAAATCCGAACGAGCTTGATTCTCCCTCAAGAATCAAGCTCGTTCGGATTTTCCTTCAGCTAACATACTTTTGTCCCAGCCTCTTTAGTCTAGCCACAGGGCTAATATACTTAAAAGCTGTTGTTTTGTTTCCTCTACAGGTCCGTTGTTATTGATCACCGCATCGGCTAAGGCTACTTTTTGAATTAAAGGCAGCTGTGCGTGGATACGTGCATAGGCATCCTCCGTCGAAAGATCATTACGAGACTTTAACCTTTCTAGCTGCACGGGCTCATCGACATATACAACCACTACTTTATCGACTAAGTGTGTTAAATCACTTTCAAACAGCAGCGGAATATCTAATACCACAGCATCGTATCCTCCCTCGATATACCTTTCCTTTTGAGAAAGCATTTCTTTTCTTACCGCAGGATGTACAATTGCATTCAACTTTTTACGTTCTTCCTCTTGATAAAACACAATTTCCCCTAAAGCCGCTCGATTGATCTCCGCATTTTCGTGAAGAATGGCACGGCCGAACGTCTCTACAATTTTGTTGTATGCTTCTTTTCCTGGTTCGACGACTTCTTTTGCAATGTGGTCAGCATCGATTACCGGAATATTAATATCTCTCAGCATTCCAGTTACCGTGCTTTTTCCACTAGCAATTCCGCCCGTTAATCCAATTACAATTGACATTGGCCTCTCCTTTATCGCTTTATTTAAAATCTAAAAATACCTAAAATAATAAGCAGAACTCCCGGTAAAAAGGAAAACATTTTCATCCATGATAAACGTGAAAAAACTTTGCCAAACTGTATGCCAGCACTTAAAAAAAGTGAACTCATAAGAGCTACAGCAATTGCTAAAGCATACGGCGAATAACCTAATAAAGCTGCTCCAAATCCTGCTCCAAATGCATCAAGAGATAATGCAATTCCAAGTATAAATGCTTCAATCCCAGTGATGGAACCTGAATTATCTAAATCTGCTGCCGTCGGTTTTTTCAATACGTTAATGACTAAGCCAATCGACTTAATTTCAATCTTCACTAATGTTTTTTCTTCTTTCACCCGCGATGAATCTGCCGGACAAAAAAACTGGTATAAAATCCACATTCCAAGTAGAACAAGAATACCTCCGCCTACTTTATTTAGTACATCCACTGAAAATAGATGCGTAAGTACCTTTCCTAAAAACATAGAAAACATTAAAGAAAATGCTGAGCAACATGAAATAATAAAAATGGATTTCAGCGGGATTTTCACCTTTCGAAGTCCGTATGTCAGGCCAACGCTAAAGCTGTCAAGACTTACGGCAAAAGCAAGAATAAGTAAAGAAAATGTTATCATGATGAGAGGACTCCTTTCCTTTCTGTCTATACGTAGTATATGAAAGGAGCCCATCCATTGTTATTTTTTAGCCGGCTGACAATTTGGGCAGATGTGTGTTCCTCTGCCGCCTACAACAAATTTTTCAATTGGGGTACCGCACATTTTACAGGATTCGCCTTTTCTTCCGTACACGTACAGCTGCTGCTGAAACATGCCTATTTGCCCCTGTGTGTTTACATACGTGCGAATTGTGCTGCCCCCTTGTTTCACCGCTTCTTGAAGAGTCGCTACAATTTCTTCGTACAATTTTTCATACTCTTCGTCTGTTAATTGGCTGGCTACTCGTTCAGGGTGAATCCCTGCGCGAAATAGTGCTTCATCTACATAAATATTCCCGAGCCCAACCACAACATTTTGATCGAGTAAAACCGGCTTGATTTTTCGAGAGGTTTTGCCGATTCGCATTTTTAATTGACTTGGATTAAATGTTTCGTCAAACGGTTCAGGTCCAAGGCCAATAAGAGGAGGAAACAGGTCTTCCTCTCCCTTTTTAAATAAGTGCATGGTACCAAACTTCCTTACATCCCGGTATCGCAATTCTGTTCCATCGGTGAAGTGAAAAAAGACGTGTACATGCTTATCTGGTTCTTCTGCATTTTCATGGAGAGCATATTTTCCTTCCATACGCAGATGAGAAACCATCGTATAATCATCGAGTACAATTTTCAAAAACTTACCTCTGCGTTCAACATCTTGAATGGTTTGCCCAACAAGCGCGTCACAAAACTGCTCAACTTGCTCAGGACGTTTGATAATATTAGGCCATTTAACGGTTACACGCTCAATGGTCTTACCACTGGCTAATTCAATCAACGTACGTCTGACGGTTTCAACTTCTGGTAATTCTGGCACGTTTGTCACATCCTTTTTCCACTACTTTGCTTCGTACCAAGTCTTTCCGTAAGAATAATCTACTTTCAACGGAACTTCTAGCTCTAAAGCATGCTCCATTACTTCTGGTACGATTTTCTCTAAAATTTTAATTTCTTCTTCTGGAGCTTCAAAAATCAGCTCATCGTGTACTTGAAGCAGTAGCTTAGCCTGAAGATTTTCATCTTTTAAGCGCTTAGCCATTTCAATCATTGCTTTTTTAATAATATCAGCTGCTGTCCCTTGAATAGGCGTATTCATAGCTGTACGCTCAGCGAAGCTGCGGAGATTAAAGTTTCGGCTCGTGATTTCAGGCAAGTAACGTCGGCGGTGCAAGAGCGTTGTTACATATCCCTTTTCTTTTGCATCGCGCACAATCGTATCCATATACTCCTGTACACCCGGGAAGCTTTTTAAATAGCGTTCAATAAAAGTAGCCGCTGCTTTTCTTGTAATTCCTAAACTTTGCGATAAACCGTAATCACTGATGCCGTAGACGATTCCAAAATTAACTGCTTTAGCCTGACGGCGCATATTGGACGTTACTTCTTCTCTTTCGACATGGAACACATCCATCGCTGTTTTAGTATGAATATCTAAGTCATGCTTAAACGCATCAATTAGCTTTTCATCATCTGCAATATGAGCCAGTACGCGCAGCTCAATTTGTGAATAATCTGCCGCAAATATTAACCAATCAGGCTGTGAAGGCACGAATGCACCTCTTATTTTTTTACCTTCTTCAAGACGAATCGGGATGTTTTGCAAGTTAGGATCTACTGAGCTTAATCTTCCCGTTTGAGTTAACGTTTGATTAAAGCGGGTATGAACTTTCCCATCGCTTTCATGAATAACCTTTTTTAATCCTTCAATATACGTAGACTGTAATTTTCCTAGCTGACGGTATTGTAAAATCTCTGGGATAATATCATGGGCGCTAGCTAATTGCTCTAATACATCAGCTGATGTGGAATAGCCTGTTTTTGTTTTCTTTATGACTGGAAGCTGCATTTTTTCAAAAAGAACAACTCCTAGCTGCTTTGGTGAATTAATATTGAATTCTTGCCCCGCGTATTCGTAGATTTTCGCTTCAATTTTTTCAAGCTGTTCTCGAAGATCTTCGCCCATTTCATCCAAACGCGCCCGGTCAATTTTCACCCCTTGATATTCCATATCAGCAAGGACAATGGCAAGAGGCATTTCAAGCTTTTCAAACAGCTCAAACTGTTCATTCTCAACCAATTCTTTTTCTAACACTTCTTTTAAATACGCTACGGCGGCTGCTTTTCTTATAACATGCTCAGCTAGCTGATCGTCTTCTGCAATGCTTCGCTTAGCTCCCTTTCCATACACAGCTTCATCTGATTGTACTTGATGATATCCTTTTAATTTTGCAATTGTCGCTAGATCATCATTTGCCTCAGCAGGATTCAAGATGTAAGAAGCAATCATGACATCATGTTCAATTCCTTTAATTTCATGCCCCGCCCATTTTAAGGATACAATTGTACGTTTTCCATTAAACACCGTCTTTTTTACACGTTCGTCTTCTAACCATGCTTTAAATTTAGGAGATGAAAGAGCTGTGTCTTTATCAATAAAATAGTGGCCATTTTTGTTGCTGATTCCAAAACCGAGCAGCTGATTGTGATGATAGTTTTCTTCATACCCTTCTACGATCAGAGCTGCTTCGCTTGTTAACATATCATCGTGAATTTCTTCCGCTATCTCAAACGTCAGTTCTTCAAAATCTGCTTCCTCTTCTGCTGTTTCACCGAATTTAGCAAGCAGAGAATTAAACCCAAGCTCTTTAAATAAAGAGATGACCTTTGAAGATTCAAACCCGTCATATTTTGCATCTTCTACAGATACTTTAAGAGGCGCTTCGCAATAAATAGTTGCAAGCTTTTTACTCATGATGGCTGATTCACGATTATCTTCTAGCTTTTCTTTTAATTTTTTACCGCTGACTTGATCGATAGATTGCAATACGTTTTCAACCGTTTCAAACTCTTTTAATAGCTTTAAGGCTGTTTTTTCCCCGACTCCGGGCACGCCTGGGATATTATCCGAGCTGTCTCCCATAAGGCCTTTCATATCAATGATTTGTGCAGCCGTAATACCATACTTTTCATCAATGGCTGCCGGCGTATATGAATCGACATCTGTGATCCCTTTTCTCGTAATATCTACGGTTACATGCTCTGACACAAGCTGAAGTAAATCTTTATCCCCAGAAATGACTTTTACGGCCATTCCTTTTTGTTCAGCTTGTTTTGAAAGTGTACCGATAATATCATCTGCTTCATAATCAGGCAGTTCATAGCGCTTAATCCCATATGCATCTAACAACTCACGAATAAAGGGAAACTGCTCTGAAAGTTCAGGAGGCGTCTTTTGTCTGCCACCTTTATATTCTGTAAATGTTTTGTGACGAAACGTTGTTTTCCCTGCATCAAAAGCCACGAGTAAATGCGTCGGCTTCTCTTCTTCTAAAATACGTGTCAGCATTGTAGTAAAGCCGTATATGGCATTTGTATGTATTCCTTTATCATTGTTTAAAAGCGGCAAAGCAAAAAATGCACGGTAGGCAATACTATTCCCGTCAATTAATACTAGTTTTTGTGTCATTCATGTTCCTCCATTTCGCTCTCTTCTTATCTTACCTTTATTTTAGCAAACAATAAGCTTTAAGGACAAAAAGTACTCTTGAATTCAACGTTTTATTTTCATGCGGCCATAAGATTTGTACATCATAAAATAAAAACACCGCCTAGTTATTTTAGGCGGTGTAGCATGTGAATGGATAGAAATTGTCAGAAAGAATCGGCGAAAATAGCACGGTTAAAGCTATTTTCGCCTTACATATTGGCTCCTTGGATGAAGGGGTTTCCATGAAAAATTGTATCAATTAATTATTAAGCTACATTAAATAAATTGTAAAAGGAACGTAAACATTTTACATCTGCGGCAAATACTTGTGCAGCTTCACCGAAAAAGTTGTCCCTTTATTGACTTCACTTTTCACTTCAATTTCCCCTTTATGAGCTTCAACAAGATGCTTAACAATTGCTAATCCAAGACCTGTTCCTCCGGAATTACGGCTTCTTGCTTTATCTACTCTGTAAAAACGCTCAAAAATACGTGAAATTTCATCAGAATCAATACCGATACCTGTATCTTGAACATGAACCGTAATCGTTTCTTCTTCCTCTTCAAGCGAAACGTGAACGGTTCCTCCAGACATTGTATACATGAGCGCATTGCCAATTAAGTTAACGAACACTTGCATAAGGCGCTGACTGTCACCATCAATCCACGCTTCTTCAGGAAGCGTATCTAACGTTAGCGTGATTTCTTTTTCATTCGCTCGGTTTGATAGCACTGTTATGACCTCATAGAGAAGGGTATTCAAATCTACCGAATGAATGCTTAGTTTAAAACCTTGCTGTTCAACTTTAGATAAATCCAAAAGATCTTGAATCAAGCTCTCCATGCGCTGACTTTCCGTTAAAATAATAGATAGAAACTGCTGTCGCAGCTGCGGATCTTCCATGGCACCGTCTAGTAATGTCTCACTAAATCCTTTTATAGACGTAATAGGAGTTTTTAGTTCATGAGACACATTCGCTACAAAGTCACGGCGAACTTGTTCTAGTTTTTTCAGCTCAGTAATATCATGGAAAACAAGCACAATTCCTTTCCATTCATCGTTTAAGCCAATAATCGGCGCTCCGTAAACATCAAAATATCTTCGTTCAATATTTAAAGGCAGAACCACTTGTTTTCGAACCTTTACTTCGGTCATAAATATTTTTTCCACAAGTTTAATGATTTCTTTGTGCTCAAATACCTCATAATACAAGTGATAAAGGAAGTCGTCTGGATGTATATGAAACTGCTCTTTATAAGCTCGATTCACTAAGTTTATATAGCCTCGACTATCGATAAGAAGCATGCCGCTTCCCATATTTTCAATTAGCGTGCGCAGCCTGTCCTGCTGCATTTCTTGATTAGTGATAGACTCTTGCAGATTACGAGCAAGTGCGTTAATAGACTGACTCAGCATCCCTGTTTCATCTACATAATCTTCATATGTACGAGCTTTATAATTCCCTTTTGCAAGTTCCATAGCCACCTTGGTTGCCGATTCAATAGGACGGGTATAGCGCCCCATAATCTTTACACCTAAGAGTAAAATCACAATCAAAGCTAGACCTAAGCTTCCAATAAGAAGGCCCCAGATTTGCTGATTTACTTGTTTTAATGAATCAAACGATGTACTCAGAACAACAAATCCCTCTTGCTTACCTTCTATAATAAGCGGGATACCATAGTAATATAAGTCGTAATCTTCTTTAATTTGATCAAAGCTTTTTTTGCTGTTTAACTGCTTTTTCAATACTTGTTGGATTACAATACTTTTTTCGATTCTTTGCTGCTTGCTACCTGGATTTGAGTCAACTAATATTTTTCCGTCTTTTTGAACGACAGTCGTTCGTACACTTAGCGAATGACTGATTTGATCAACTTTAGATTTTAAAGCAGGACTTGTGATGCCTTCTTCGCTAATGTACATTTCCACAAGCTTTGCTTCTTTTTCCATTCGCTCTTGAAACGTCTGAAAATAAAAGTTTTTAAACAACTGCCCCAGCAGCAGGCCAAGACCTACTAATACAATAATGATAAGTACTAATAGAGCCAAAAGTAGCCTTGAACGAAATTTATTCATCTACCTTTGGTTCCTCCAGCTTATATCCTAATCCTCTAATCGTTTTTATATAAACAGGTTTTCGCGTGTTGTGTTCAATTTTCTCACGCAAATGGCTGATGTGCACATCTACAATTCGTGTATCTCCGGCAAAATCATAATTCCACACTGCACTTAGCAGCTGATCACGAGTTAATACCCGCCCCTTGTACTTTGCCAAATATAATAATAACTCAAATTCTTTTGGAGTAAGCTCAAGCTGCTCTTGATTAAAGTAGGCCTCATAATGATCTGGAAGAATTTTTAAATCACCGATCATGATGCGCTCGCCATCTTCCTCTTGTTCATTTTCCTGAGCAATAATTTGTGTTCTGCGTAAAATGGCTTTTACACGCGCTACTACTTCTCGAGGGCTAAATGGTTTCGTCATGTAGTCATCTGCGCCAAGTTCTAGCCCTAATACCTTGTCAAACTCATCGTCTTTTGCAGTTAACATTAAAATAGGCGTCATCACTTTTTGCTGACGAAGCTTTTTACAAACTTCAATTCCATCCATCTTAGGAAGCATCAAGTCTAACACAATTAAATCAGGTTTTCCTCCTAGTGCCTTGTTGTATCCTTCTTCCCCGTCTTCAGCTGTTTCTACTGTAAAGCCAGCTTGTTGTAAATTATATTGTAATAATGTTGAAATTGATTGTTCATCATCTACGACTAATAATTTCTTACTCATATTAACGATATAAGCCTCCATCTAGTTAAATTAAACCGCAGCTTCATCCAAATGATATTATTTTCTATTTATCTTCTCTTATCATACAATGTTTTAGCCTGGTTCTCCAATACATTTCAACATTTTCAGAAAATATGGCTAAAGAGTTTCTTCTATATTTATAGATATTTAAGAGGTTTTAAAAATTTTCAAAGTCATGTGTCTCTACTGATGGAAGTCTAAACGGCGGATACACAAGAAACCGGGCCGTTACTACTTTCTCTTTTTGCTCATTGACCGCTTCCACTTCAATCGTAACAGTTTTAGAAGAAACATCTACCTCTGTGACTTCAAATAAAAATTCAATCGTACTATAATGATGAATTTTTTTGGGGAAGGCAACCGTATGTTCTGCAACATGACTTCCAGGCCCAGGCAAGTACTTTGAAATGGCTGCTGTCATAATACCGGTAATCATAATGCTTGGCACAATAGGTTTCTTAAAAGGTGTCTGAGATGCGTAATCATGCTGAATGTATAAAGGGTTAGAATCATTTGTTAGCCCTAAGTACAATAAGATATCTTTATCTTCAATTCGTTCAGTTAGCGTTAATTTTTCTCCAACTTTTATATCTTCAATACTTCGACCTATTTTTTGTTTTTTACCTAATACCATCATCATTCCACCTTTTGTATAAAGTAATAGTTTTTCTTTATATACAAGAAAAATTCGAGGTTTCCCTCGAATTTTCCTTGTGACTATTGTTTGAATATTGATAAAAACCTATACTCAAACCTACTTTATTGTATTAAGCTAATACACCCATGACAGTTTTGACTGATTTTGCTGATTGATCTAACGCAGCTTTTTCAGAATCAGTAAGTTCTAATTCAATTACTTGCTCAATTCCTGCAGCTCCTAATACGGTCGGAACACCTAAGTAGATGCCGTTATAACCATATTCACCTTCTAGGTAAGCAATCGCTGGTAAAATACGACGCTGATCTTTTAAGATCGCTTCTGTCATTTCCACTAAAGAAGCAGCAGGAGCGTAGTACGCACTTCCGTTCCCTAATAAGTTTACGATCTCGCCGCCGCCTTTGCGTGTTCTTTCAACAATTGCTTCAAGACGCGCTTTGGGAATAAGCGTTTCAAGAGGAATACCGCCAGCATATGAGTAGCGTACAAGAGGTACCATATCGTCGCCATGTCCACCAAGTACAAAGCCTGTGATATCTTTCACTGAAATGTTTAACTCCTGCGCTACGAACGTACGGAAACGTGCAGAATCTAACACGCCTGATTGACCGATTACACGGTTTTTAGGAAAACCAGATTCTTTAAATACTGTGTACGTCATAGCATCTACCGGGTTTGTTAACACGATAATGTGACAGTTTGGCGAGTATTTAACAACTTCTTGAGTAACAGACTTCATAATTTTTTGGTTTGTTGTGACTAAATCATCGCGACTCATACCTGGCTTACGCGCGATACCAGCTGTAATAATGACAATGTCAGAGTCAGCTGTGTCTTCGTAGTTGGCTGTTCCTGTAATGTTAGCGTCAAAGCCTTGTACAGGACTTGCTTCTAACATATCCAGCGCTTTACCTTTAGCTGGATTTTCTAATTGCGGAATATCAACTAATACAACATCAGCTAATTCTTTTTGACCAATTAAAAAAGCAGTTGTAGCTCCCGTAAAGCCCGCTCCGATAACAGATACTTTTTTACGCATATTTGCCATTATAATTCCTCCCCTAAATGAATAGCTATTAAACTGTTACTTGTTTTCCTAGATTGCTAATTAATTCATCAGCAAACTCTGAACACTTCACTTCTGTTGCACCGTCCATTAAACGTGCGAAATCATATGTTACTACTTTTGAAGCAATTGTTTTTTCCATTGATTTCATGATTAAATCCGCTGCTTCATTCCAGCCAAGGTGTTCAAGCATTAACACACCTGATAATAATACAGAAGATGGGTTTACTTTATCTAAACCAGCATATTTAGGTGCTGTACCGTGAGTGGCTTCAAAGATAGCATGTCCAGTTTCATAGTTGATGTTTGCTCCTGGAGCAATTCCGATACCGCCAACTTGTGCTGCTAATGCATCTGAAATGTAATCTCCATTTAAATTCATTGTTGCTACTACATCAAATTCACGTGGACGAGTTAAAATTTGTTGTAAGAAGATATCTGCAATTGAATCTTTTACAATAATTTTCCCTGCTGCTTCCGCTTCTGCTTGAGCTTTGTTTGCAGCTTGTGCACCTTCTTTTTCAACGATGCGGTCATATTGAGCCCAAGTAAATACTTTATCGCCGAATTCTTTTTCAGCTAGCTCATAGCCCCAATTTTTAAATGCGCCTTCTGTATATTTCATAATGTTACCTTTGTGTACAAGCGTAACAGACTTGCGGCCCTGTTCAATTGCATAGTTGATTGCTGCACGCACAAGACGCTCTGTTCCTTCAGAAGAAATAGGCTTAATACCTAATCCAGAAGTTTCAGGGAAACGGATTTTATTTACGCCTAATTCCGTTTGTAGGAATGAAACAAGTTTTTGTACTTCTTCAGAACCCTTTGCATATTCAATACCAGCATAAATATCTTCAGTGTTTTCACGGAAGATAACCATATCTGTATCTTCTGGGCGCTTAATTGGAGAAGGTACGCCGTCAAAGTAGCGAACAGGACGTAAGCATGTGAATAAGTCTAATTCTTGACGCAATGCCACGTTTAGAGAACGAATTCCACCGCCTACTGGTGTTGTTAATGGTCCTTTGATTGCAATTATGTATTCGCGAATTGCATCTAACGTTTCTTCCGGTAACCATTCGCCAGTTTGATTAAATGCTTTTTCACCTGCTAATACTTCTTTCCAAACGATTTCTTTTTCACCATTGTATGCTTTTGCAACCGCTGCTTCTAATACGCGGGAAGCTGCTGCCCAGATATCCGGACCAATTCCGTCACCTTCGATAAATGGAATAATTGGATTATTTGGTACGTTTAACACGCCGTTTGCTACAGAAATTTGTTCACCTTTTGTCATGAGAATGACCTCCTTAAAAAATTTGTCTACTTTCACTTATGGAAAAGTGCTCAACGAACGTGAGCACCTTCGTCACATTGTTTAGCTGCGCTCTTCAAGCGGAATGTACGTTTGTTTTCCAGGACCGATATAATCAGCTCTTGGACGAATCAAACGATTGTTTGAATACTGCTCTAAAATGTGAGCAATCCATCCTGATACGCGGCTTACGGCAAAGATCGGAGTAAATAGATCGTGATCAATACCTAAGCTGTGGTATACAGAAGCTGAATAGAAATCAACGTTTGGCGGAAGCTTTTTCTCGCCTGTTACGATCTCTTCAATTTTCACTGACATATCGTATAGCGTTGTATCTCCTGCTTGTTTGGTAAGTTTTTCAGACATTTCTTTCAAGTGCTTGGCACGAGGATCACCCTGCTGATACACACGATGTCCAAATCCCATAATCTTTTCTTTTTTCGCGAGCTTTTCGCGAATATAAGGTTCTGCGTTTTCAACTGTTTGAATGTCAGACAACATTTTCATAACAGCTTCATTCGCTCCCCCGTGAAGAGGACCCTTTAACGCTCCAATAGCGGCTGTAATTCCTGAATAAATATCGGATAATGTTGCCACACAGACACGAGCTGTAAAAGTTGAAGCATTTAGCTCATGGTCAGCGTGTAAGACAAGTGCCTTATCAAATGCCTCTACTTGGATATCAGTTGGCTCTTCGCCAGTTAACATATATAAAAAGTTAGCGGCAATGCTATAGTTTTCGTTTGGTTCAATTGGCTCTAATCCGTTACGGACTCTTGAAAAAGCCGTTACCACCGTTGGTAATTGTGCTTGCAAACGAACAGCTTTGCGATAATTTGCTTCTTCATCCATTAGATCAGCTTCAGGATCGTACAACCCCAATAGTGATACGACTGTTCTTAAAGCTGCCATTGGATGAACATCTTTAATTGGATAAGTTTTGAAATGATCTAAGACTTCTTGGGGTAATTTAGCGTTTTCTGCTAGTAATCTAGAAAACACAGATAATTCTTCTTTGTTAGGTAATTTTCCGTGCCATAGTAAATACACCACTTCTTCAAATGTTGCATAATTCGCTAAATCATCAATATTGTAGCCTTGATATGTTAAAGTGTCATCAATAATTGAACTTACTGCTGACGTTGTAGCGACTACCCCTTCTAGACCTCGAGTTGCTGTCATAAATCTCCACTCCTTTACAGAAAAAATTCCCCATACCTTTCTGTGTAAAACGTGAAAAACAAAATTGAGCCTCTGCTCAACTAGACATTAAGTGATATACGAAGCGCCTCTTTTGAATATATATCTTGGAAGAACATTCCTTCACCCCACGCAAAGAAAATGCTTACATTTCCATTTGTTTCAATAACACACAAAATCAAAACATCTGCATGTGTCATTGTTTTGTTACAGCCCTATAGGTAAAACATACAATTGTATGTAAAAAGATGCGGCCTCAAAATATATTATAAACAATTATCTGACTTTTGTGAATCAAAAGAGAGAAGAAATTTTAAAAAAATTATTATTATACAAAAATTTCTACGAAAAAAGTTCGGTTAATTTCATAAATAAATAAGCGATTCCAGCACCGATTAACGGACCTACTGCTACCCCTTGAAACAGCGCCACAGCAAGAATTGTGCCAAAAACTAAAGCGGTCGTAATATGCGGATCATCTTCCAAGAGCGTAAGTCCATATTTGGCAATAATTGCTACAGCAATTCCGGCTCCTAAAGCAATCCAGGCATACGAAGATTTCACGGCTTCTCCTAATTGTTTGAACCCTATGTCTCCTGTTGCAATTGGCACAAGAACGGCAATCGTAATAACCGTTACTCCAATATTAATTCCTTTTGATTGTAGAAACGGAAAAATCTTACCGTCTAACCCGATTAATTTTAAAATAAGTAAAAATGCAACTGCAATGATTAATGATTGGTTTTTAGCCACTAATCCAATTACGAGTAAAACAGCTAAAAAAAGCATGGGTTGTGAGAACATTTTACTCATCCTTTCTTTTTTTATTGTGATAAATCTAAAGCGTATTACGTAAATATTTTATGAGTAGCTTTTTCTTTTGTTGACTATCGTTTACAAGGAGGCCTCTATTTATTGTGTACAAGCTCCATTTACATCGACTATTTCGCTTAGCTTGTGTGTTGGTAATTATTGCAGCATCTATATTTTTTAGTTATTATGTCTCTTCTCTCATATATCCATTTATTATCGCCTGCTGCATCGCTTTTTTTATAAATCCTATGGTTAATCTATTTGAATTGAAGCTGCGTTTACCTCGCTACTTAGCTGTTTTACTGTCAATGGTTCTTATCTTCTCTCTTTTGGCCGGACTTATTACGTTACTTATCACAGAAATCATTGCAGGAAGTACGTACTTAGCGAAAGTTGTTCCCACAAATTTCAAAGAAGTGGTCATATTTATTGAAAATATTGCTACAGAACAAATACTTCCGTTTTATGAACGTATTACTTCTATGTTTAATAACTTAAATACCGGTCAGCAAGCAACTATTTTATCGAACATTAAAGGGGTAGGCAACCATATCGCTCAAACGGTGGGCGATTTTCTGCAAAATGTATTGCAAAGCATCCCAGTACTTTTATCCGTATTGCCTAATGCAGCTACTGTGATTATTTTTTCATTGCTGGCTACTTTTTTTATTAGTAAAGATTGGTACAAGCTGATGGCTAAAAGCAGCTTGTTTATTCCTAAAAAAGTAAGAGAAAATGGACAGACAGTTGTTCTGGAGCTTAAAAATGCACTGTTTGGTTTTATTAAAGCTCAGCTTACGCTTATTTCGATCACTACAATCATCGTTCTTTTTGGTTTACTTGTTCTTAAGGTTGATTATGCTATTACAGTCGCTTTATTAATCGGCTTAGTAGATATTCTTCCTTATCTCGGAACAGGACTGGTTTTTGTTCCGTGGATGATTTATGCCTTTGCAACAGATAACGTGTCATTTGCTGTAGGGCTTTCGGTACTATATGCTGTAGTACTTGTGCAGCGACAAATTATGGAACCAAAAATTTTGTCATCAAGCATTGGTCTTGATCCTCTCGCTACATTAATTGCTTTATTTGTAGGATATCAACTGATTGGATTTTTCGGATTAATAGTTGGCCCTGTTATTCTTGTTATTCTAAAAACACTTCATACAACGGGGGTTTTTAAAGAAACGTGGCAGTTTATTATAGGAAAATGAAAAAGTGTGTGAAAGAAGCTTCTTTCACACACTTTCTAGTTAACGTATAATCGTCATTCGATTACGCCCTTGAAAAAATCTTCTTAGCCACGTTAAAAGAAAAGGCTTAACGATTCTGCGTGTAAACGGCAGTAAAAAGATAAAGCCCACAACATCTGTCAAGAAGCCTGGAAACAGCAGAAACAGTCCGCCAAATAGTACACACATACCATCAAGGATTTCACCGCTCGGAACATGTCCCTGGCTCATCTGACGCTGTGCCTTTTGAAAAAGAGATGTTCCTTGTTTTTTCGCTAGAAACGCACCAATAAAACTGGTAGCAATAATCAGTAAAAATGTTGACATTACACCAATGAGATGACTTGAATAAATCAAAATCATTACCTCAACAGCAGGTACAATAAGAAGGAGCGGAAGGAGCTTCCTCACCATCATCACCTCTTCGCTTATTGAATTGCCTAAACAAAAAGAGAAGGATTTCCCCTTCTCTTTTTTCAATCATCTACGTGTTCTTACAGTACGCTTGCGTGTCCGTTGTATACAACACCACGTGAAGCATCAACTGTAATATCTTGATCTTCTGAGAATACGCTTGTTGCGTTTTCTACGCCTACAATGACAGGAATGCTTAAGTTTAATCCTACTACAGCTGCATGGCTTGTTAGACCGCCTTCTTCCGTAATAAGAGCCCCTGCTTTTTCGATTGCACTGATCATATCGCGATCTGTGCTGTTTGTAACAAGGATAGCACCTTCAGTCATTTTTGCATTTGCTTCTTCAGCAGTTTTAGCAATAACTACTTTACCAACTGCTGCTTTACGACCAATTCCTTGTCCTTTAGCAAGAACGTCACCTACAACTTGAACTTTCATTAAGTTCGTTGCACCTGATTCTCCAACTGGAACACCAGCAGTAATAACAACTAAATCACCGTGTGCTACAACGCCTGTTTTTACTGCGTCATTTACAGCGTGATCTAACATGTCGTCAATTGTACTTACGCGCTCACCAACAACTGGTGTAACACCCCATACTAGAGACAGACGACGTGCAACAGAATCGTTTGCTGCAACAGCTACGATTGGAGATTGCGGACGATATTTAGAAACGATTTTCGCTGTATAACCACTTTCTGTTGGCGCTACGATTGCACTAGCGTTTAAGTTAAGCGCTGTGTGTACAACAGATTGTCCGATTGCATCTGTAATAGATGGGCCAACTTGCTTGCTGCGCTGTTGTAAAATCTCAGAGTAGTTTAGAGCTTGCTCAGCACGAGAAGCAATTGAATGCATTGTTTGTACAGCTTCAACTGGGTAAGAACCTGCAGCTGTTTCACCAGATAACATAATTGCATCTGTACCATCAAAGATAGCATTGGCAACGTCACTTGCTTCCGCACGAGTCGGGCGCGGGTTGCGTTGCATTGAATCAAGCATTTGTGTAGCTGTAATAACTGGTTTGCCAAGTGCATTACATTGTTTGATCAGATCTTTTTGTACTAATGGTACTTCTTCAGCAGGAATTTCTACTCCTAAGTCACCACGAGCAACCATTAAGCCGTCTGAAACTTCAAGAATTTCTTTGATGTTATCTACGCCTTCTTGGTTTTCGATTTTTGAGATGATTTGAATGTGAGCTGCATTGTGTTTTTCTAGTAGTTCACGAATTTCTAATACATCAGATGCACGACGCACAAAAGAAGCAGCGATAAAATCAATGCCTTGTTCGATACCAAATACAATATCGTTTGCATCTTTTTCAGTGATACCAGGAAGGTTTACACTTACGTTTGGCACGTTTACACCTTTTTTATTTTTTAATGTACCAGGGTTAAGGACTTTCGTTTTGATTTCACCATCAGTTTTATTGACGTCTAGTACTTCAAGACCGATTAAACCGTCATCTAAAAGGATTTTTGATCCTACGTGTACGTCATCAATTAGACCTGGATATGTAATTGAGAATTTTTCAGTTGTTCCCACTACTTCTGTCATAGAAACAATGATTTCAGCGCCTTCTTCTAACTCAATTGCACCATTTTCCATTGTGTTTGTACGAATTTCAGGTCCTTTTGTATCAAGTAAGATACCTACTGTTTTACCTGTTTGTTTCGCAGCTTCACGAATGTTAACAATACGTGCACCGTGCTCTTCAAAGTCACCGTGAGAGAAGTTTAGGCGACAAACGTTTAAGCCTGAGTTAATTAGTTCAACTAATTTTTCTACACTTTCACTCGCTGGTCCAATAGTACATACAATTTTAGTTTTACGCATTCAAATTTCCTCCTATATATTTACTATTTACTCTTTAAGTAGAGCAAACAGCTATTTCCTTTACTAACCTTTTACAAGCAGGCTGTGAACAAATATTTTGTTACCTTAACTCGTTCACCTTGCTTTACGTGTAACTTATGAAACACCTACGTAGCGCTGAATCAAATAGCAAACAAATACACAGCACTTTAACGATGAATTTCTTCATCGTTTGCTTCTTGTTTTACTATTCCCTGCAATTCATACAGCAATACTTGCTGCCTGATTTGTCTTATATATCTCAAGTATTAGAGAAAAGACAAACGCTCGCACAGCTGCTAATAACCATAGGAAATTTTTTAAAAACACTCTTTTTCTACTTTTACTTAAAGGTTTTTGCTGTCTATAAAATACCACGAAGAACTTGTAAACACAATAGAGAAGGGCTATACAAACCGCACAAAAACGCGCACCCTTATTTTTCAAGAGTGCACGTTTCTTTATTTTATAGTAATGGCATCGTTTTCAGCTGCAAATTGTCCGATTTTTTTGTATTTTAAATAACGCTCTTCCACTAGCTCTTCTTTTGATAAATTCATCAGCTCTTTTAATGATTTCTTGATAATGCTTTCCATGTATCCAGCTTGTGCATCGATATCTCGGTGAGCTCCGCCTTTTACCTCTGAAACCATTTCATCTACAATACCCAGTTCTTTCAAATCTGGTGCTGTAATCTTCATCGTTTCAGCAGCTTTTTTCGCAAGAGAAGAATCTTTCCAAAGAATGGCAGCCGCTCCTTCTGGAGAAATAACTGAATACGTCGAGTTCTCAAGCATATGAAGGTGATTTCCTAAACCTAATGCCAAGGCTCCTCCGCTTCCTCCTTCTCCAATTACAATACAAATAACAGGTACAGTTAAGCCAGCCATTTCGAAAAGGTTTTTCGCAATAGCTTCGCTTTGTCCGCGCTCTTCTGCCGCTTTCCCTGGATAAGCTCCTTTTGTATCAATAAAGCAAATAATTGGGCGGTTAAATTTCTCCGCTTGCTTCATTAGGCGCAGTGCTTTACGGTAGCCTTCAGGATGAGGCATACCAAAATTACGGCGAATATTTTCTTTCGTATCTTTACCTCTCTGATGCCCAATCACGGTAACGGGCACGCCATTAAACTTGGCAATTCCTCCGACGATTGCTTCATCATCTCCATAAAAGCGATCTCCATGACACTCTAAAAAGTTTGTGAACAAGCGAGAAATATAATCGAGTGTTGTAGGACGCTCAGGATGACGAGCAATTTGAACACGGTTCCACGGGCTTAGATGATTGTAAATATCGTTTTCTACTTTTTCTAAGCGCTTTTCCAACTTATCAATTTCGCTAGATAAATCCACTTCTGTATTTTTAGCAAACTCTTTCAGTTCTGCAAT
Source organism: Priestia aryabhattai B8W22 (assembly GCF_000956595.1). Classification (GTDB taxonomy): domain Bacteria; phylum Bacillota; class Bacilli; order Bacillales; family Bacillaceae_H; genus Priestia; species Priestia aryabhattai. The sequence goes on from NZ_JYOO01000005.1 coordinate 121,003, forward strand.
CTTGTCGCGTAACTCAACAATTGGACGTTCAAACTCTAATTCACTTACCACTCGATGTCACCTCCTGCTACGTGTATATCTAAAATAGTTGTTAACGTTTCTTTTAAATCGTGACGGTCAATAACTCCATCTAGCTGACCATGCTTCAACAGAAATTCAGACGTCTGAAAATCTTCTGGAAGCTCTTCTCTAATCGTTTGTTCAATAATACGTCTTCCAGCAAAGCCAATTAACGCACCCGGCTCGGCTAAATTATAATCGCCTAGCGAAGCAAAGCTTGCTGACACTCCTCCCGTAGTAGGGTGTGTCATGATCGAAATGATTAAGCCGCCTTCATCACTGAACATTTTAAGGGCTGCGCTAGTTTTAGCCATTTGCATCAAGCTCAGAACACCTTCTTGCATACGTGCACCGCCTGAAGCTGTAAAAATAAGGAATGGAACATGCATTTCCTTTGCTTTTTCAATGGCGCGAGTAATTTTCTCACCTACTACAGAACCCATGCTTCCCATACGGAAATGTGAATCCATAACAGCAACCACTACTTTAATCCCTTCAATATCCCCTTCACCCGTAACAATCGCTTCACTTAAATTAGTTTTCTCACGATCTTTTTCGAGCTTTTCAAGATAATCCGGGAACCCAAGAGGATTTTCTGACGTCATATCTTTGTCGTATTCAACAAACGTACCGCTGTCGATCAAGCTTTCAATACGCTCCGGCGCTGTCATTTGATGATGATATCCACAGTTTAAGCATACTTTTAAGTTTTTATTTAACTCTTTTGTATACATGATTTTCTTGCACTTTTTACACTTGGTCATAATCCCTTCAGGTACATCTTGTCTCATATGCTCAGAAGGAATCGTAGCATATTTTCGTTTTTTTGGAGTTTTTGTGTTTTTTGTAAATAAATCTCGTAACAAGGTGTAACCTCCTTTTGGTTCTTTTCTTTAACATAAGAACCTTTCTTCTTCCTCTTCTTCTACTTTAAAAGTTATGAAAGCCCGTCTCAAACGCAAAAACAAGCGCCAGATAAGAAAAAATTGGATGAATTGTTCGCTTCACTTTATTAGTTGCTATTTACTTTACTAGATGACGGTTTGATTTTGTGTAGAAAGATGGCATGTCTCTTTCGACAAATTCCTTCTTTCACACTTGTTTGTAGCACTGATGGTGAAGATTTAATACAGCTGCTTCATCTTTTTTAACTAGCGCCTCTACTAATTCATTTATAAGAGTGTCGCTTGGCGCTGAGTTTTGTTGAAAGGTTTGAGAAAAACGGCAAATAATCAGCCAAATTCGGTGCAATAGCCGATTAGGCTGCAAAGAAAACAAATAGTCAAACAAGTTCTTTAAACACTCGTCATTCTGCTTTTGAATTGCTTTCGAAACATTGATTTCGTTCTGTTCTGCTAAAACAGAAAACAAACAGCTTTTTTCAAGAATATATCTCGTCTGAATTAAGTCTGATTTTGTTTTACCGTCTTGTATTAAAAAAGTAGCTAATAAATCAATAAATTGATGATCTCCCACTTCTTTAATAAACGTACCTTCACCTCTTCTGGTTTCAATCAACCCAATTAGCTCTAACGCTCTGAGCGCTTCTCGAACGGAAGAACGTCCTGCGCCTAACCGTTCAGAAAGTTCTCGTTCTGACGGGATTTTATCACCCGTAGTTAAACGATCATCTTCCATTAGCTGGCGAATTTGTTTTAGAATTTCTACATATACTTTTGAACGTTCATTCTTCAAGTTTATTACCACTCACTTTACATTACTTTAACAGGCATGCTTGAAGCATCATGCCTGTCAAAGAACAGTTGATGTAACCTTATTCAATAATCGCTAAACGACGTGTATTTTCAGCTACGGCTTCTGGCTTTACTTTTATTCGGGCAACGCCTGTTTCCATAGCTGCTTTTGCAACAGCGGCAGCTACTGCCGGAGCCACTCGGGCATCAAATGGCCCTGGAATCACATAGTCTGTATTCAAGTCCTCTTCCGTAATTAAATTAGCAATGGCCTCAACTGCAGCCATTTTCATTTTTTCATTAATATGAGTAGCACGCACATCTAGTGCACCTCGAAATATCCCCGGAAACGCTAAGACGTTGTTCACTTGATTAGGAAAATCTGAACGTCCGGTGCCGATTACTTTCGCGCCAGCTTTCTTAGCTTCTTCTGGCATAATTTCAGGCACTGGATTTGCCATTGCAAAAATGATTGGGTCTGGATTCATCTTTCCAATCATTTCCGGTGTGAGTGCTCCTTCAACCGAAACTCCAATAAATACGTCAGCTTCTTCTAACGCATCGGCTAACGTACCTTCTACTTTGCTTCGATTTGTATAGGCTGCAACTTCATCTTTTATACGGTTCATGCCGTGAGGACGCTTGTCATAAATCGTTCCTTTGGAATCACACATAATAATATCGCGCACTCCATAGCTGTATAATAATTTAATAATAGCAATGCCAGCAGCTCCTGCTCCATTCGCTACCACTTTGATTTGTGACATTTTTCTTCCTGTCAGCTTCAGGGCATTAAGAAGACCCGCTACCGTAACAATAGCCGTCCCATGCTGATCATCATGAAAAACCGGGATATTTGTTTCCTTTTTCAACCGCTCTTCAATTTCAAAACAGTTAGGAGCCGCAATATCTTCTAAATTAACGCCTCCAAAAGTAGGTTCTAGCAATTTAACAGTTTCTATAATTTTGTCCACATCTGTCGTGTTTAAACAAATTGGGAATGCATCTACGCCGGCAAAACTTTTAAAAAGGACAGCTTTCCCTTCCATTACTGGCAGAGCAGCTTCAGGGCCTATATTGCCCAAGCCCAATACGGCAGTGCCATCAGATACAACAGCTACCATATTTCCTTTCATCGTATATTCATATACATTGTTTACATCATCATATATTTCTTTGCAAGGTTCTGCTACACCAGGGGAATAAGCAAGGCTTAAATCCTCTGCGTTTCGAACAGGAATTTTGGACTTTGATTCTAGTTTACCTTTGTTAATGCGGTGCATATGCAATGCTTCTTCACGTAAAGACAATGAATTTCACTCCCAATAAACAAAATGATAACAAATACTGCGCCTGAACCATGTTCTTTCCCACACTCATATGATGTTATAAATCCAATTGCATTTCATTTCAAGAAAAACGCATCTAATTCGTATATTTTATAAAAAAACGGTGGTCAGACCACTTTTTTAACTATTTTACCATATAACATCACATGAAATCTGTAAAGACTATATCTTCTTGAACACAACGTGCTTCTCTCCAAGCATTGCTTTTAAAGTTTTTATCAACTCATCGCTTCGTTCAACAGAATAGTGAACAGGAAGCTTGACCAATTGACGTTCTGCCTCATAATAAATTTTCACGGGAATTTCTCCTCTATGAGACTGAAAATGCTGATAAATAGTATGAAGCAGCTTTTCCGTACCTTGCTTTGTTTCTATACGTAAGTACAATTCTTCTGACGGTAATTTTCGGACCGCTTCGCTAGCAGCTTCAGCACGTTGACAAACAATTTGCTGCTGTCCATTTCTTTCATCTATCTTTCCTTGTATCAGTAAAACCTTCCCTTGTTCAAACAAAAGACGATTTTGCTCAAATACGCGGGGAAACGCAACAACTTCTCCTTCTCCACTTTCATCCGTAATGCGCAAAAAGGCCATTTGCTCTCCTTTTTTCGTGCGAATGACGCGAATATCCAACACAAATACTAAAAGAGAGACCGCTTTTCCTGAAGCGTATTCTTTCATATCGTGAAGAGAAACAACAGAATAAAATGAATTTAGTGCTTCATACTGAGAAGCAGGGTGGCTTGATAAATAAAAACCTAGCATATCTTTTTCATACTGAAGCCGATCTTCTATTTTCAGTTCCTCTTTTTCCATATATTTAGGCTTTAACGAAAATTCAGCTCCAAATCCAAAGTCGTCATCAGGGAGCACCAAGCTTGCGTGTTCAAATGCTACATCAATCGTTGCTAATAAAGTTGCTCGATTTTCTCCAAATTCATCAAAGCCTCCAGACAAAATCATAGCTTCAAGCGCTTTTTTATTCACGACTTTTGGTGAAACACGTGCACAAAAATCAAATAAGTCTTCAAATCTTTTTTTCTTTCTCTCTTCTGTTATTTCCTGCATAGCTGCCGCACCAATATGTTTAATCGCTGCAAGGCTATATCTTATTCTTTCACCTTCTACATTAAACGAATACATACTCTTGTTAATAGAAGGTGGGAGAACTTGTATTTTTTTTCTTTTGAGTTCATTAATATATTGAGCAATTTTCCCTTCGTTTCCAATAACGCTCGTTAACAACGCTGAAAAGAACTGTAGAGGATAATGCGCTTTTAAATAAGCTAACTGATAAGCCACCATACTGTAAGCAACGGCATGGCTCCGGTTGAAGCCATAATCAGCAAAGCGCACAATAAGGTCATAGACCCGATTAGCAACGGATAGGTCATATCCTTTCTTCTCGCTTCCTTGAACAAAATGTGCTCGTTCACGATCAAGCACGGCTCGTTCTTTTTTACTAACTGCTCTTCTCAATAAATCTGCTTCTCCAAGGGAAAAACCAGCCATCTTTGAAGCAATCTGCATAATTTGCTCCTGATACACGATAACGCCATGCGTGGATTGTAAAATGTCTTGAAGCGTAGGATGGTCATATATGACGCTCTCCACTCCGTGCTTGCGCTTAATATAGGTTGGAATATTTTCCATCGGACCGGGTCTATACAGCGCGTTAACTGCTACAATATCTTCTAGCTCTGTAGGTTTTAATTGCTGAAGAACTCTTCTCATTCCATCTGACTCCAGCTGAAAAATCCCTGTCGTATCTCCTTTGCTCAGCAGTTCAAAAGTTTTCTCATCGTTAAATGGAATGTGAGACAGTGACAGCTTTTGATTCATGTCCCGCTCAATTTTCTTTAAAATGTGATCTAAAATGGTTAAGTTGCGCAAACCTAAAAAGTCCATTTTCAAAAGCCCAACGTCTTGCAGAGCTTCCATTGGATATTGAGTCAGATATACATTATCATGTCCTTCTTGTACAGCTATAGATTGCGTCAGCGGCTTCTCACTGATCACAACGCCTGCTGCGTGTGTGGAAGTATGCCTTGGCAGTCCTTCTATCTTCATGGCAATGTTATACCATTGCTTTCGGGCTTCATTTTCAGATAAATAGTCTTGAAGAACTCTTGAATCACGAAGAGCACTTTTTAACGTTGTACCTGGTTTAGTTGGGATCGCTTTGGACATTTTGTTTAGCGCCTCTTGATCAAATCCCATCACTCTTCCTACATCGCGTACGGCTGCTTTAGCCGCTAATGTTCCAAATGTAATAATTTGAGCTACATGCAGCGCTCCATATTTTTGAGCCACATACTGAATGACTTGATCTCGTTTATTATCAGGAAAATCGATATCAATATCAGGCATCGAAATACGTTCAGGATTTAAAAAGCGCTCAAAGAGAAGCTGATGCTGAAGTGGATCAACATTTGTAATTCGTAAGGTGTATGAAACTAGTGAGCCCGCCGCTGAGCCACGGCCTGGACCTGTTAAAATACCATGTTCATGAGCATAATTCATAAAATCCCATACGATAAGGAAGTAATCGCTAAAGCGCATACTTTCAATAATGTTCAGCTCATAATCTAAGCGTTTCTGATATTGTTCCGTGATTACTTGAACTCTTTCTTGCAGTCCTTTTTCGCAAAGAGTGCGCAAGTAGGTTGATGATGTAACTGACGGAGGAACAGGGTATTTTGGAATGGACATTACGCCTAGAGAAATTTTAAGCTCGCATCGTCTTGCGATTTTTATACTTTCTTCTATTAAAAAATGCTGATCATGAAAGAGAACTTCCATTTCATGAGGTGATTTGAAATAGTACTCGCTGCTTTCTTCTTGCACCTGTTCACCGCTATGTAACTTCTCTCCGTCTCGAATAGCCGCTAAGCAATCATATGCGTCCCGATCTTCTTTTTTTAAATATTTCACTTGATTCGTTGCTACGAGCGGGACATTTTCTTCAGCAGCAAGCTCCGTTAACTGCTGATTTATCAAAGTTTCATCCTGTCCGTGGCGCTGTATCGATATATACAAAGACTGAGAATATACTTTTTTAAAGAATTGAAGCACTCGCTTTGCATCTTGAAGCTTGTTTTCTGCTAGCAGAGTTTCTACTTCTCCCCTTACGCCAGGTGTAATAGCAATCAGCCCGCTGCTATAATGCTGGAGCCATTTTTTCTTTACACCGTGTTTTTCCTTTGTTTGAACTAAACTGCTTAGTTTTAATAGATTTTCATAGCCCTTATCATTTTCTGCTAGCAAAACTAAAGGATACGCTTGCTCGCTTTCTTCATGTTCCAAAATTGATAGTGTGAGCCCAATAATCGGCTTAATCCCCGCTTTCACGCAGGCTTTATAAAAAGGAATGACTCCGTACATTACATTTTCATCGGTCAAAGCAATCGCTTCATAGTTCATTCTTTTAGCTGTTTCTACAAGTTCATGAATACGAACAGAACTGCTTAGTAAGCTATAAGAACTTTGAAGCTGTAAGTGAACAAAAGGCACAGGACTTCCCACCTTTCTTTAATTCTTTATTCTCATTATAAATTTTGTTGCGGACGTAGACAAATTACATAACTCTGAACGTTTGTCCATATATATGTAGGAAGCATGAGTTATCAATAAAATAGCAAAGGAGGACGCATCATGGCAAAAGAGCCTTTTATGTCTCTTTTTATTTGGAGCTACTTTACTTCATTAGGCATTATTTTAGGTGGTTCATTAATCGGAGCATTTGCGGGATTTTTAATTGGAAAATCTCCCCTGTACGTCATGCATACCCTCAGCAATAGTCTAAAAATCTGGGCCATTGTCGGAGCCATCGGAGGAACATTTGATACGTTTTACAGCTTTGAGCGAGGACTCTTTGAAGGAGCGACAAAAGATGTATTCAAACAAATTCTTTTAATTCTATCCGCTATGGGAGGAGCTCAGACCGGGGCTCTGATCATCAAGTGGTTAACGCAGGAGCACTTTGTATGAGGGTACCCAGTGAGCGAATGTTCAAGCGCTCCGACTGGCAGCGTTTTTTTGCCGGTATTGTCATTGGAGCAATTGTCAGCTGGGGAGTGTTTTTAACGATTTACGGCGTTTCAAGAGATAGAGAGCTAGAGGAGATTCGAATTGCTAATGATAAGCTAAAAAAAGCAAATTTGCAAATTAGCGCATGGCAAGAAGATGTAAAAGCATTAAACAAGGAAATGAAGCAGCATTTAATTATTCAAAATGTAAAAGTAAAATTAGTAAACGGTCATCGTTATAAAGTCAATTCTGTCGTTGAATACAATATTCAAAAAAGCGTTGATGAAGAAGCGCAGCACTTAATTGCCCAAGATATTGAAAGTGCGTATCGAAGCAGGGATATCTTAAAAAAAGCAATTGAAAATAAAAAGTACGAATTTGATAAAACGATTTATGAAGTTGAAGTTCATCAAATTTATTTTTATACAACGCTTTCAATTGAAATTCGAATTAAAAAGATGGAAAAGGTATTATAAAAAGCCGCTGATGTAAAATCAACGGCTTATTTTACAGATTACTCCTGACTGCAGAGCTCTTCTAAGTCACGCAGCAAAGGCTCTACTTCTTCCCATGAGTAAATGGAAGCGCCGGACGCAAGAGGATGGCCTCCTCCGTTGTATTTTCTGGCAATTGTATTAATCACAAGCTCTTTTGAACGCAGGCGGACACGAATCTGATTTTCTTCCTCCACAAAAAACACCCACGTTTTTACTCCATCAATTTGTCCTAACGAACCGACTAGCTGAGAGGCATCAGCAGGTGTCACATCATATTTTCGAAGAATTTCATTCGGAATTTTCATGTGGGCAACTCCCGCCTGAGACATCGTGAAGTTTTGCAGCACATATCCATGTAAATGAGCGACATTTTCTTTTGTTTTGTATAACTGATCATATACATCTTTAAAATTGAAACCATATTGAATCAATTCACTTGCATAGCAAAACGTTTTTGGCTTTGTATTTGGAAATAAAAATCGGCCTGTATCACCGACGATACCAGTGAAAATTAACTTTGCTCCTTCATCATTAAGAGCTAATCCCTTTTCTTTTCCTTCCAAGTAAAACTCATAAATCATTTCACTTGTTGAAGAAGCAGACGTCTCAACCCAAAGTAAATCCCCGTAAGGAGTTTGATTCGGATGGTGATCAATTTTAATGATCATTTTTCCATTTACGTAGCGCTGATCTGATACTCGCGCTTCATTAGCCGTATCACAAACGATAACAAGCGCATCTTCATAGGTGTCATTGGCGATATCATCCATACGGTATAAAAATTTTAACGACTCCGCTTCTTCTCCCGTTACGTATACCTTCTTCTCTGGAAAAGATGTTTTTAACAATTCTGCTAATCCGCACTGAGATCCGTATGCATCTGGATCTGGACGAATGTGCCGATGAATAATGATGGTGTCAAACTGCTTAATAGCTTCTAATATTTGTGCTTTCATTTTCTCTCTCCTGTCAATACTGTTCTTGTTTTATGTACGTACCACATGGACTTACATTTCCACAGCGCTGTATTCATATTATTTATTAAATCATATCTCTTCTCTTTTTTAAAAGAAGAATCAATCAATAGTAGAATTTTCTGTCATCGACCTGTAAAATAATAGATACTACTGTAAACACTTTCAACACTACGCATTACTAGCATCTAGAAACATTACGGATAGAAATACACCGGACTGGAGGGGCGTCTGTGCCATTTTTTATGATTTTAATCGTTGTGTCCTTTGTTTTCTACATGTATTTAAAGGTAAAATACGTACGTTCGAAACGCCCAATGGAACGAAAGTGGATTTCCGCTAAGTCGAGTATTTGTCTTGGCTCTTTTGTATTATTTTTTGGGATCAATCAATGGTTTATTTACGAAACAAACCTTTCGCTTATTATCGGCATATTATTTGTATTATTCGGTTCAGGCAGCATAATAGCAGGTGTCAAAGCTTATAAGCACTATCAGCCTTATGCAATAAAAGAAGCAGATCAAATGTAAAAGAAGCTGCAAAGCAGCTTCTTTTTTATACTCTGTCTAATAACTGAGCCATCATCATTGCTTTTCCTACTACAACTCCGGCGTTGTAGACTTCTACATCTAATTTAGCAAACTTCCGACCAAGTTCTAGCAGCTTAGGGCGAATTTCAATCACACTTTCAATTTGAACCGGTTTAATAAAATAAACGGTAATGTTTTCAATAACCAAATCACCTTTTTTATATAAGCGAAGAACACGATTGGCAGCTTCCGTCACAATAGTAGTAAAAACTCCGTATGAAATAGTTCCCATATAATTCGTCATTTGTGGCGTTACTTCACAGCGATAGACCGGTGCTTCTTTGGTCTCTTGTACGTCCATAAACTGATTCGTTACAATGTCATCAATGGTTTCTCCTACCTGTGGTTGGCGCTGAATCATTTGCAGCGCTTTTAAGACATCTTGACGGCTGATAATGCCTTCTAGTCGGTGGTAATCGTCCACTACAGGCAGCACTTCAATCCCTTCCCATACCATCATATGAGCAGAAGAAGCGACCGAAGTTTTCCCGTGAACGGTCATCGGATTTTTTGTCATAACTTTTTCAATCGCAGTGGAAAGATCATATCCAATAACATCTTTTGAGGTGACCATACCATGAACTTTCATATGCTGATCTACTACAGGAAAACGACTGTGGTGAGTTTGATCGTTGCATTCGTGCCATTTTTCAATTGTATCGGTTAACTGCAAGCTAACCGCTTCAGAGACGGGTGTTAAAATATCCTCGACAAGCACAATTTCTTTTTTTATCAGCTGATCATAAATAGCCCGATTAATCATCGTTGCAACTGTAAACGTATCATAGCTCGTTGAAATAATAGGAAGCTTAAGATCATCTGCAAGCTTCTTAACCCATTCTTCCGTATCAAAGCCGCCCGTAATTAACACGGCTGCTCCTGCTTCAAGAGCTAATTCATGAGCGTTTACTCGATTCCCTACGATAAGAAGGTTTCCAGCCTCCGTATATCTCATCATAGCATCAAGCTTCATCGCTCCAATAACAAACTTATTTAACGTTTTATGCAAGCCTTCACGTCCGCCCAGCACTTGTCCATCTACGATGTTTACTACTTCAGCAAACGTGAGCTTTTCAATGTTTTCTTTCTTCTTTCGTTCAATTCGAATAGTCCCTACTCGTTCAATCGTTGAAACATATCCTTTATTTTCCGCGTCTTTTATTGCTCGGTACGCCGTGCCTTCACTGACAGTCAGTTCTTTGGCAATTTGGCGCACTGAAATTTTTTCACCAATTGGAAGCGAATCAATATACTGTAAAATTTGCTCATGTTTTGTCGCCACGTGTACTTCACCCTTCTAAAACGTTTTTACGTTTCATATGTCTTTTCTTTTATTATACGGGGGAAGTGAAATGGATTCAATCTAACCTCTTTGACGCAAAGGCTTTCTCGTACTATTTTTTTGAATACCTGCCTTTTTACGGCGCGGTGCATAAAGTAGTGACGACAAATTTCCTCCGGCTGCAAAAAGGGCAAAGATAAGCCAGCTTATACTAAAAATCCCTTGTAAACTCGAAGTTGTTAACACTAAGTGCGGCATTGCATAGTAAAGCATCACTCCGCATAGTAAAAGCGATAAAATAACTCGATTTTTTTCCATAGCTCTCCCTCCTTATTATTACTATCGTATGCAGGGAAGTAAAAAAAGCAGAACGTTTCTTTGCAAATAAAAAGAGATTAAGACATAACTGCATCGTTTCAATCTAAAGACGAATAAATGTGAGATATGAACTGAACCGCTTGTGACGCCGCAGTTGATTTCCGTGCAAGACTTCGCTTTCCGCGGGCGGCCGGTGAGCCTCCTCGCCGCTTGCACTCCTGCGGGGTCTCACTTATTCCGCTTTTCCCGAAGGAGTCTTCGTCTTGCCCTCCAGTCAACAGCTAGAAGTCGCTACATATATGAAACCTGCGTTCACCATAACAAAAAAAAGAACGAGCGATCGATATTATCGATTACTCGTTCTTTTTTAACTTTAACTGAAATCGTTTTGTTCCAGCCTCTATTTATGATTAAAGATCCAATCCTTCTCCAGCTTTCAACACTTTTCCTTCAATACCGGATAAAGACTCAACAAATTGATGAGGATCTTGCTTAATGACAGGAAATGTATTGTAGTGAATTGGCACAACAAGCTTTGCCTGCACCCATTCCGCTGCGATGGCCGCATCTTCAGGTCCCATTGTAAAGTTATCTCCAATTGGTAGAAACGCTAAGTCGGGCTTATGACGACCAATTAATTTCAAATCAGAAAATAAAGCCGTATCTCCAGCATGATAAATCGTCTTTCCTTCAATTGTTAAAAGCAAACCAGCCGGCATTCCTGTATAAATAATTTTCTCATTATTTTCTGTATAACTTGAACCGTGGAAAGCTTGTGTTAATTTCACCGTGCCAAAATCAAATGTATAGGCTCCGCCTATGCTCATTGGATGTACGTTTAAGCCTTGCCAGCTAAGATATGTAGCTAATTCTGCTACTGCCACAACAAGTGCACCGCTGCGCTTAGCAATTTCAACCGTGTCGCCTACATGATCATTATGGCCATGAGTCAGTAAAATCACATCTGCTTTTACCTCTTCAGCATTTAAATCTGTTAATTCATTTCCAGTGATAAACGGGTCAATTAAAATTGTTTTTCCTTTTGTTTCAATTTTAACAATAGAATGTCCATGATAAGAAACGTGCATCATTTATTCTCTCCTTTTACACTAACCTTTTCTATATTCTACCCGTCTGTTTTGGTTACAAAACAAGTGAATACGCGGCTATCATATCACAAACTGCGTAAAAACATGCCTTATTATGCTTGCTCTAATAAAGTTGTTGCATCAGCGTAAGTTAGACCGTGCGCATCTGCCACAGCTGCGTAAGTGACAAACCCGTTTAGGGTGTTGATTCCTTGAAGAAGGGAAGGGTTTTTTAAGCACGCTTTTTTATATCCTTGACTTGCTATTTGCAGAGCATAGGGCACCGTTACGTTGGTCAGTGCTAAAGTCGACGTGCGGGGAACAGCTCCCGGCATATTAGCAACAGCATAATGCAAGACCTCATGCTTCGAATAAGTCGGGTTATCGTGAGTGGTAATGCGATCAGTTGTTTCAAAAATCCCGCCTTGATCAATAGCAATATCAACCACAACTGACCCTTTTGACATCGTTTGAACCATTTCCTCGGTGACAAGCTTTGGCGCTTTAGCTCCGGGTATGAGAACCGCTCCTATCACTAAATCTGACTCTTTTACGGATTGTGCAATATTGTAGTGATTTGACATTAATGTCGTCACTTCTTTACCAAATAAATCATCAAGCTGGCGAAGGCGATCGGCGTTTAAATCAATTATTGTGACATCAGCCCCTAATCCGACCGCAATTTTAGCAGCGTTGGTCCCTGCTACTCCTCCTCCAATAATTGTTACTTTCCCCCTTTGCACGCCTGGAACTCCACTTAATAAAATCCCTTTGCCACCTTTTGTTTTTTCTAAAAATTGAGCTCCAATCTGAGAAGACATTCTTCCTGCAACTTCGCTCATCGGCGTTAACAAAGGTAAGCTTTTGTTTGGAAGCTGTACAGTTTCATAAGCGATGCCTACCACCTTTTTATCAATCAATGCTTTCGTTAATGCTTCTTCAGCGGCCAAATGTAAATACGTAAACAAAATAAGTCCTTCACGAAAATATCCGTATTCTTCTGAAATCGGTTCTTTTACTTTCATAACCATTTCAGCATCCCATGCTTCTTTTGCCGTATTTACAATAGAAGCTCCTGCATTTGTGTAATCTTCATCATGAAATCCAGAGCCTTCTCCTGCCTGTGTTTCAATGTATACATCATGCCCACCGTTAACTAAAGCTGTAACACCAGCTGGAGTAATAGCCACGCGATTTTCATTGTTTTTTACTTCTTTCGGCACTCCAATTTTCACCTTTATCCCTCTTTTCTTATATCAGTGATTCACTGAAAAAAGAACGCCATACCAAATCCTTTAGAAAACCGGATTTACTATGACGTTACCTTTCGATAGAGCTCAGCATAATCCTGCTTTTCTTAGACTATATACAGTATATGCATGTAGTTATTCATATAGTTCGCTATCACTCTGTGCTTCTGGATTTTCGACTATAGAAGCCATAGCATCGCCAATGACGCCGCTTGAATAAGAATCCATTAGCTGTCTTGATGTCTCTTTTTCTCCTTCAAAATCATATTCATATACATGCTGCGGATGTTTTTTGTCTTTCATATGTCACTTCTCCTTTTTCACTCTATTTTCTTTACGAATGTGAACTTTACTTCATAATCCCTTACATGATCTTTTCTATTTTCTTCTTAAATGCTCTAGTTATACCATTTATCTCACATCAAAAAACGCCCGCAGATTTTTCTGCGGGCGTTTTGATAATTTTTTATATCGATGTTTTTTCATGCAATTCATCTTTAGCTAGCTGAATTGCTTTTTTTACTTGTTCAAACCCTGTTCCTCCCGCGCTATTGCGGCGATTAACAGCTGTTTTTGGACTCAATACATGGTAGATGTCTTCCTCGAATAAATCTGACGCTTCTTTATATTGCTCAAGCGGCAAATCCATTAGGTAGATATTTTTCTGAATACAAACGAGAACTAGTTTCCCAACCACTTCATGTGCTTCACGAAACGGCATACCTTTTGAAGCAAGATAGTCAGCTAACTCCGTTGCATTTGAAAAATCTTGTTTCGTAGCTTTTTCCATCACATTTGTTTTTACTGTCATTGTTTCGATCATGCCAGCAAAAATGGTCAAACATCCTTCAATCGTTGTAACCGTATCGAACATGCCTTCTTTATCTTCTTGCAGGTCTTTGTTGTATGTTAAAGGCGTGCCTTTTAATACAGTCAATAAGCTAAATAAATGACCATATACTCGTCCTGTTTTACCACGAATTAACTCCGCCATATCAGGATTTTTCTTTTGAGGCATAATACTGCTGCCTGTTGCGTACGTATCATCCATTTCAATAAATTGAAACTCTTGACTAGACCATAAAATTAACTCTTCACAAAAACGAGATAAATGCATCATTAAAATAGAACTGTTGCTTAAAAACTCTAAAATAAAGTCACGGTCGCTGACAGCATCCATACTGTTTTGATAAATCCCATTAAAGCCTAGAAGCTCCGCGCTGTAATGACGATCAATTGGAAATGTCGTACCAGCTAAAGCTCCTGCCCCTAAAGGAGATAAATCAATACGCTTTAGTGATTCCGCATAACGCTCTGCATCACGCTTAAACATTGAAACATAAGCCATTAAATGATGAGCAAAAGAAACCGGCTGCGCGCGCTGTAAATGTGTGTAGCCTGGAAAAATAGTTTCGACATGCTGATCTGCTTTTGTAAGCAGCACATCTTCTAGATTTTCGATCAGTCCTACAATTTGCTGAACATGCTTTTTTAAATATAAGTGCATATCTGTAGCAACTTGATCATTACGGCTTCGACCCGTATGAAGCTTTCCTCCAACCGGACCAATTTCATCAATTAATAGCTTTTCTAAATTCAAATGAATATCTTCATATTGAGCAGAAAATGTTAATTCTTTCTTCTTAGCTTTTTCAAGCAGTGTTTGAAGGCCTTTTTTAATTTGTGACGCTTCATCTCCAGAAAGAATGTTGCATTTCTCAAGCATTGTTACATGTGCTAAACTGCCTTCAATATCTTCTTCTACAAGATGCTGATCAAATGAAATTGACGCACCGAACTCGTCAATCCATTGTTCAGGGCGTTTCGTAAAACGCCCTCCCCAAAGTTTGGTCATACCGTTGTCACCTTCTTTTGATTTACCATGCTGCTCACTTGTGTTGGAAGACCCCATAATGAGATAAAACCAACTGCTGCATTGTGATCAAATTCATCTTCTTTTGTATATGTTGCAAGTTTTTCATTGTATAAAGAATTAGGAGATTTACGTCCCTCTACGATAGCATGCCCTTTAAACAGTTTTACTCTCACTGTTCCGTTCACATATTGCTGCGTGTCTTTTAAGAATGCCAGCAGTGAATTTGTTAATGGAGAGAACCATAAACCTTCGTAGATAACTTCTGTTAATTTTTTCTCAATGACTGGTTTGAAGTGCGCTACTTCTTTCACTAATGTTAAATCTTCAAGCTCTTTGTGCGCTTTAATTAATGTCATAGCAGCTGGACACTCATATACTTCACGTGATTTGATTCCCACAAGACGATTTTCTACATGATCAATACGTCCCACTCCGTGCTTACCTGCAATTTCATTCAATTCTAGAATTAACTGAGCTAGCGTGTAAGATTGGCCATTTAATGCTACTGGAACACCTTCAACGAATTCAATTTCTACTACATCGGCTGTGTCCGGAGTGTTTTCAAGAGAAGCCGTTAGGTCATATGCTTCTTCAGGTGGAGCTGCCCAAGGATCTTCAAGCACGCCGCACTCGTTACTTCTTCCCCATAAGTTTTGGTCAATTGAAAATGGGCTGTCTAAGTTAATTGGAATTGGAATATTCTTTTCTTTTGCATACTCGATTTCTTCTTCACGAGACCATTTCCAGTCACGAACAGGAGCTAAAACCTCTAAGTGTGGATTTAATGCTTTAATTGATACTTCGAAACGCACTTGGTCATTTCCTTTTCCCGTACATCCATGTGCGACAGCTACTGCATTTTCTTGTTCTGCTACTTCTACAAGCTTTTTAGCGATTAGCGGTCTAGATAGTGCAGATACTAATGGATATTTCCCTTCATATAATGTGTGGGCTTGAAGTGCTGCTAATGCAAATGTATTAGCATATTCTTCTTTTGCATCAATCACATATGATGATACCGCTCCAACTGTTAATGCTTTTTCTTTAACGAATTTTAAATCTTTTCCTTCGCCTACGTCTAAACAGCACGCTACCACATCGTACCCTTTTTCTTGAAGCCACTTAATTGCAACTGATGTATCTAAACCTCCGGAATATGCTAAAACAACTTTTGGATTACTCATCATCTATTCCTCCTACAAATTATATATATATTAATACAACCGTTTTAATTTTTATTCATTTAATCTACTATTACTTTAACAACTTTTTAATCTATTTTCAATAGTTATTCAAAAAAAAGTATATAAATTCACGTTTTTTTTAATTTAATAGGATAAAAGCTCTTAAAATACTTTAAAAATAGACGTGAATGAATATTCCTGTCTTAAACGCCGTGTATATTTATATGCATAAATCAAGTATAAATGATTTATTTTTCACTTACGGTAGATCTGGCTTTTGTCATTGTATAAAATGGAAGGAAAGAGGTGAAAAAATGGAGCGCTTTTTTACTTATGACAACAGACTCGGTATAAAAATTCCTGCTCTCGAAAGAGAATGGACATTCTATTCTGAAAAAGTTCAGCAGGATATCCTCCTAACATGGGAATCCATTCGGGGGCAGATTCCAGACAAAATTCAATCTGTAGAAAAGAGGATTAATCAAAAACAAGCGGCGTTAGAAGATGAGACTAATTTTATCCGCTCCTGTGAATTAAATAGCGAGATAGGAGAACTTGCTTCTATTATTAATGATTTGTGGATTTGGTATCGAACAAATGAGGAAATATCAAAAAAAGTTCACGGATAGACAAAAAAAACGAGTCTCATGAAAAATTAATGAGACTCGTTTTTTTTATCCAGTAAATAGCGGTATTGGTAAAAGCGCTTCGCATAATCTGTCACTTGTTTGGCCATTCGATAATTCATCCCTCCGCCAACCATCATACTCACAATTGGCAAACGATTATAAACTTTTCGCTTCGCAGCAAATATAGCTAGCGTTTTTCCAATTTGCACAACGATTTTTTGCAGCCACGTCTTATCTACAATTTGATCAACACCTTCATAAAAATACGGGTCAAATTCTTGGCTTAGCTCACTCTTTAATTGATGCCACCCCTCAGCCTGAAGATGTCTAGGTAACGTTGCGGCATGAAAAACTTTTAGCGTTAGCATAAGCTCTGAAGGAGTCTGGATATGATAGCCGTAGCTCATTGCTGCCTGTTGCACTGCTTGAATATTCATGCATAAAACAGCGGGTATATCAATACCGACTAGCAGCGATTGGCCGGTTCCTGAAAGTGCTCCTTGACTCAGCGCATACAACCGAAGCTTGGCCATTTGCTGTTCGCATATATAAGAAAGCTGATCTACTTGAAGGGAATTCAATTCTGACAGATCTGTGATATCTTCTTTGAATACACGGGCCGTTTCAATAATTCGTTTTGTCGCTTGAGTTTGCATTTCCGTACCTTGAATTAATGCAGTTAACTGAAAGAGTCCCTCATCAATTTTATGTAAATAGGTCTCACGAACAGAAGCTGGAATTAAGTTAAGCCCTTTTTCTAACCACTCTTCGTACAATAACTCCATCTCAGTTGCTTCTACGCTCTGTAAGCTCTCTTCCCATTTATAGATTTCTTCTAAAAGCTGTTCTTCGCGATTCGTTAGTATCATCATGTCACCCTTTCAAGAAATAAGTAGTTTTATTTTTATTATAACAAATAATGCATCCGTTACATTTTGCTTCCTATATTATTTCTTTCTTCTATACGTTGTAAACCTTCTTTCAATCGTCAGCTACTTACGCTATATAAAAAAGCTGATTTCCTAACAAGGAAATCAGCTTTTCGTTAGTTTGCCTGACAATTTATGAGAATTCATGCATTGAAGAGGCACTTTATGAACTTAAATATTCGCTAAACGAGTAACGTCACGTGCAATCATAACTTCTTCGTCTGTCGGAATAACCATAACTTTAACTGGAGAATGAGGGTAGCTAATAAATGCTTCTTCTCCTTGTACACTATTTAAAGCTGGATCCCAATAAACGCCCATGAACTCTAACCCGCGAAGAACGCGAGCACGTACAACATCACTGTTTTCTCCAATACCTGCTGTGAAGATGATTGCATCTACACCAGACATACGAGCAGCATAAGAACCGATATATTTATGAATACGGCTAGCAAATACTTCAAGTGCTGTTTCAGCGCGTTCATTGCCTTCAGCGCTTGCTTTGATTAGATCGCGTAGGTCACTAGAAATACCAGATACACCTAAAAGACCACTTTCTTTATTTAATACATTTAATACTTCGTCAGCAGTTTTTCCTGTTTTCTCCATAATAAATGGAATTAATGCAGGATCAATGTTACCTGAACGAGTTCCCATTGCTACACCAGCTAATGGTGTGAAGCCCATTGATGTATCAATTGACTTTCCGCCTTCAATTGCAGCAATACTTGCACCGTTACCTAAGTGACAAGAAATTAAGCGTAATTGTTCAATTGGGCGTCCAAGAAGCTCAGCTGCACGCTCAGAAACATATTTATGAGATGTGCCGTGGAAACCGTATTTACGAACGCCATACTTTTCATAGTACTCGTACGGTAAGCTGTACAAGAATGATTTTTCTGGCATTGTTTGATGGAATGCTGTATCGAAGACTGCTACAGCTGGAACATTTGGCAGAATATCTTGGAACGCTTTAATTCCCACAATGTTTGCTGGGTTGTGAAGCGGTGCTAAATCAGATAAAGCTTCAATTTCCGCTAGTGTTTCATCTGTGATTAAAACAGAGTCAGCAAACTTCTCTCCGCCGTGTACTACACGGTGACCTACACCAGTGATTTCATCGTATGATTGAATGATGTTTTGAGAAAGTAACTTTTCAACTAAAATTTTAACTGCAACAGCATGGTCAGGGATTTCTGTAATATCCGTTTGTTTTTCACCATTTACCGAGATCGTGAAAACAGCGTTATCTAAACCAATTCGTTCTACTAAACCTTTTGTTAATACCGTCTCACTTGGCATTTCAAATAATTGAAACTTAAGTGAAGAACTGCCGGCGTTGATTGCCATGATTTTTGACATAAAAAAACAGCTCCTTCTTTATTATACGTGCATCATAAACATAACGAACAGAACATAAAAGTGTAATCTCTACAATATTCTATGCATTTCGACACGATTTCTATCCTTATTCATTTAATCATTCACGACAATAGATTTCAAGAGCTATACACCATGAAAACGCTACCGAAAAATATTCATTATTTTCGAAAAAGACTTACTTTTTATTAACGCGGAACCATTGGTCCATTTGAGCCATAATATCACTCATTGCTTCTCGATTACTGAACTTCGGCAAATTCACAAGTAGCGCTTGATCAGGCACTATTACCCCTTCTCCCTGCTTTTGAAGAATGATAATACTCTTAGCAGCCTGCTCTTGTTTGAACATTGAAAGCGGCAGCTGAACGATTCCTTGAACGATTGCCTCCTCTTTTAGCAGCGGCTGTAATAAATGCGACTGTTCAGATTCGAACAAGTTATTTGGAATAAGAGCAATTACGTATCCTCCGTCTTTTACATGGCGCAAGCTTTGTTCAATGAATAAGTGATGAGCATAGGTATGACCTTCTTCAGCTCTTACTTTATACTCTTTTGCCCCTTCATCGTTTGGATAATAACCAACCGGCAGGTCACAGACAACTAAATCAACAGGATCAATAAAAAGCGGCTGTAAGCTGTCTTGATTAAATAATTGAACGCCGTGCTTCTGTAAGTTTGCATTTACATATGTCAATTGAAGTAATAAATCATCCACATCTACACCGTATACATGTTCAATTGACGCAGCGTGTGTATTTAAAATTGTTGTTAATAAGTTTCCAGCTCCTACTGCTGGATCTAAAAGCGTATATTTATCTTTTCCTGCCATGAATTTTCCAACTAAATAGCTGACAAATAGTCCTACAGCATCAGGCGTCATTTGGTGGTTAGGCTGAACTGCTTCTTTCATCCCTTTTAAAATAGCTAGCTGATATGCTTTTCGAATCGTTTCTTTCTCAAAATGATCAAGTGTGATTGAATCGTATTCTTTTTTTAAACGTTTTTTGGTTACCTCATCTAGCTCTTCTTGCAAAATAGTTCCTTGAAACAAGTTTTCTCCCGTTTCAGCTACTGCTTCTAAATATACGCAGTTTAGTTCTTTTCTTAAAATAATAGCTGTTTGATCAATTACACCAAATAGCTTTTCCATACTAGCTAATTGACTCATATTCTGCCTCCTGTGTGATGAAATAATATCTATATAAATGAGTAAACGTCCTATTTGGAACATCATATTTTATCATAAAAGCTTCTTAAAACACAAAGAAGGCGAAAAACATTGTTTTCCGCCTTCTGCCGAACCTCATGGACAATCTTACTTAGCTGCTTTAGCTGCTTCGATTGCTGCTTCGTAGTTCGGATGCTCAGTTACTTCTGGTAAGTACTCAACATACGTTACGTTGTCATTTGAGTCTACTACAAAGATTGAACGAGCCAATAAGCGTAATTCTTGGATAGCTACACCATATGCTTCGCCGAAAGATAAGTCGCGGTGGTCAGATAGCGTTTGAACATTATCAATGCCATTAGCACCACACCAGCGCTTTTGAGCAAACGGTAAATCTACGCTCACTGTTAATACTTTTACGTTATCTAATTTAGCTGCTTCTTCGTTGAAGCGGCGAGTTTGCGCATCACAAACTCCAGTATCAATAGAAGGAACTACACTAATTAGGCGAACAGAACCCTTTGTGCTGTCAAGCGTTACTTCTGATAAATCATTTGCTAAAACGGTAAAGTTTGGCGCCTTGTCTCCAACCTTTACTTGATTTCCTAATAATGTTACATCGTTACCTTTAAATTTAGTCACGAATAATTCCTCCTTTAAATAAGTATGTACACTGTTCATATTAGCTTGTCTGTCTCTATATTGCAATTAAATGACATACATAATATAGCGCTGTATGCTAGAAAACATGCCCAATAAAAAAAAGCTTTGCTTGTTTCTTTTATCGTTCAAAGAAGCAAGCAAAGCTTTAGTTTATCTTTACAAATTAAAATCATTTGCACCGTCATGATGCTGATTTTGTTGATTATGATCCTGCTGATGGTTATTTCGCTTGAACATTTGCTGTACGCGTTCAATGGCTTGAGGTGCTGTATCTAAAATCTTTTCATATAAATGTGTACTTTCATTAAGGTGAAGCATTTTAATTCCGCTTCCACTTACAATTAAAAAGGCAATTGGCGTAATTGATACACCGCCACCGCTACCTCCGCCAAATGGATGACCTGATTCTTGCTGATGCTGCCCCGGAGAAGATGGTGCATGTCCTTCTACTCCAAACTCGCTTCCGCCGGCTGCAAAACCAAAACCTACTTTTGAGACAGTTAAAATAACGCTGCCATCAGGTGTTTCTACAGGATCACCAATGATTGTATTAACATCAATCATTTCCTTTAAATTCTCCATAGCTGTCGACATCAAACTTTTAATTGGATGTTCTGCCATTAAGATAACCTCCTTATGTTTTTACAGAGTGTGTCTTGTTCTTATTTGACGACTTCCATCTTTTGCGACGCTTTTTGGACGTATGCCGCCAGTATCTCAAGGTCCGTAAACCTACTAGCATAGCTTGACCAACTCGAAAAGAAATTATGCACTCAAATACCGTTTCTGACCAAAGATGTTGAAATACAGGAGTAACGCTCATTACAGGCATATCTTTTAGTTTCATATAACGGCTGATTATACCAACTATGCCCCCCTTTGCAGACCATACAGCCCCGGTAAGTACGCCTGTTAACGCAGCATCACCTAAGCCGAAACGGCTGTGCCATCTAATATCCCTTACCGTCACTTTCTGTAAGAAACGACGAAAAATTTTATGAAAACCGACTACCTGTTCAAGGAATTGCTTCGCATTTTCTAACATGCTTAGTCCGTCTTCTACAGAATAATCACTCCATGAATTCTCGTCTTCTTTTCCTTGATCACCCATTCCTTTTTTCTTTTCAATAAGCAAACGTGGAGAATCTTTTTTTACTTTCACTACCGGAATTTCATATGTATAGCGAATAAGACCGAACCAAGCTCTGAGTCTCACTCTGTAATAATCGTTATCTCGGACATGATGAAGCTCTACAAATAGCGTGATTTTTGTCCATACAATAAGTACAATAACAATTAAAAGTGCTAGCAATATCCATAAAAGCCATAGCACATCCTTCACTCCTTCTTAGCTTCACATTATCTCCAAAACAGAGAATATTAAACCTTATGAAAACAATAAAAAGAGGTTGAGACATAACGAAATGAATCCAATCAGCTGCTAGAAGGATCTACGCAAATGAAACCTGCGTTTACCCTAACAAAAAAAACGCACCACTAATCAAAAATCTTGATCAGTGGTGCGTTTTTCACTTCGTCTAAAACCCTTTTGTCCCAGCCTCTTTTTATTATCTGCTTATTGTACCTTCATGTATGACGGTTGTATCTGCGTAGTAATCATGCGCTCCTTGCTTTTTAGGTAAAAAAGCAACTAATAAATAGCCAAGTAAAAAAACTGTTTTAGAAATATAACGTCCAACTCCTTCACGAAACAGCACAACAGGCCAAGTTAAAGTGGAGTCTTTCAGCGATACTACTTTAAGCCCAAACACCATCTTTCCAAGCGTTTGTCCAAAATACTTGGTCATTAATACAAAATAACCATAAAAGATAATCACCGTTACAATCGTATAGGGAGAAAAAATCCATCTCCTTGAGGAATATCTGCTAAATGGAAAATGGGCTTGATCAGCAGGGAGTTCAAGCTAGCTACCACAGCTAGATCCAAAAGATATGCCCAAAAGCGCATCCAGAAGCCTGCATAATGAAATTCACTACCTATTGGAGCACCTACCGCTGGCTCATGTTTTATATTATTGTTTGATTCAGTTGAATGAGACTGATTTTCCATGTTCCCACCTCTATTCTGCATATAAATACATCAAGCGCGGAGAGCTTGGCTGCGCAAATGTTTTTAACATTGCGGTGACTTGTTCATCTCCACCAATCACTTTTTGCATGCTCATCGAAAGCCAAGAAGGCAGTCCGAATCCTTGATTGTATTGAATTACTTGTGCACCTTTTAACTTGTAATCTTTCTCCATTCCTTTTACCGCATCTTCAAAATAGCCTAGTTGATCGACCAGCTTCAGCTCTTTAGCCTGACGTCCATCGTACACTCGGCCATCTGCAATAGAACGCACTTTTTCTTTAGACAGGTGACGTCCTTCAGAGATAACATTGACGAAACCATCGTACGAGTTGTCTACAAGGGTTTGCATAATTTCTTTTTCTTCTCCGGTCATTTCTCTTGTTGGAGACATAATATCTTTATGAGCCCCGCTTTTAATAACAACAGATTCTACTCCCAGTTTATCAGCCAGCTTGCCGTAGTTAACGCTTTGCATAATTACACCTAATGAACCTGTTAAAGTGTCAGGGATTGCATAGATTTTAGTAGCAGCTGTTGAAATGTAATAGCCTCCTGAAGCAGCCATTGATCCCATTGAAATATACACTGGCTTTTTCGTGTCTTTCTTCAGCTCTTCAATTTTTTTATGTATTTCAGCACTTTCAACGACGCCGCCGCCCGGTGAATTCACCTTAATAATGACTCCTTTAACTGCCTTATCATTTTTTGCAGCCTCTAGCTGCTTTAAAAACGCTTGGTGGTTATAACCATTTTGGGACATAAGCGGAGAGGAACCGCTTCCTGTATCTTGAATCGTTCCATTGACCTCTAGCACTGCAATTTTCTTAGCTGCACTCCCTTTTTCGATAACTGTTTCTGATAGTTCACTGTCGTCTCCTCCAAATATGCCTGCCAGACCGTCATCTTTTTCTTCTTTGACTGAAAAACCAATATTAACAATCGCAGAAAAAATGAATAAGCAGGCCGCAATTAAAAGAGCAATCCACCTTTTTTTGTTCATGAAAATCCTCCTTTTTAGGTGTCAGAATTAAAAGATTATTCTTTTAATTCTTAAAGCAATAATGCTATAATTATTGTAACAAACTTTTTTTAAAAAGTTTACTTTATCGCTAATATTTTACATATCAGACAAACAAGGGGGAACTATCTATGCCAAATCGTCGCAACGTTTATTTCTTTCATCCAAAAAACAAGGAAACAAAAGCGCTCGTAAGTCCACTTATTGAACTTGCAAAACAATATGACTTCCATGTAGTAGACAATTTCGACAGCGCTAACATCATTGTAAGTATTGGCGGTGACGGAGCTTTCTTGCAGGCTGTCCGTCAATCTGGCTTTCGAGATGACTGCTTATATGCTGGCGTCACAACTTCAGATCAACTAAGCTTTTACTGCGATTTTCATATTGATGAAACGGATAAAATGATTGAAGCTATTACGACAGAAAATATAGAAGTACGTCGCTTTCCCGTTTTACAAACTCAAATTGATCAAGGAACTTCTTTTTATTGCTTAAATGAATGTTCCATTCGATCAGGTGTTATAAAAACATTCAGTCTAGACGTTTTTATTAACGAAAATCACTTTGAAACATTCCGTGGGGATGGGATGATTATTTCAACACCAACAGGCAGTACGGCTTATAACAAATCAGTAAGTGGAGCCGTAGTTGATCCATTAATCCCTTGCATGCAAGTCAGCGAATTGGCATCGTTAAATAACAATAACTATCGTACGTTAGGGTCTTCATTCATCCTAAGCGCTGAGCATACGCTCACTTTAAAATTATCCAATGACAACAACCACAATCCAATTATTGGAATTGATAATGAAGCATTAAATGCACGTCAAGTTGATCAAATTCAAATTCGTTTAAGCGACCGTCAAATTAAAACAGTTAAGCTGAAAGATAACTCTTTCTGGCAACGAGTTAAGCGTACATTTCTATAATAAAAAGCGCCCTTGGGCGCTTTTTATTTTTGATATACAATTTCTCCATCAATAGCAGTCATCTGCACCTGTACCCCTGGAATATCATCTACAGGTATCTCAAACAGATCTCTTTCTAATACGGTAAAATCAGCTACATAGCCCTTTTGAACATATCCTTTTTTATGCTCTTGATGAATGGCCTGCGCGCTTCCTAACGTAAACAGCTGAACAGCTTCAAATACAGTCAGTCGCTCAGACGGTGTGTAAACGACCGAGCTGTTCGGAGAAGTTTTCCTGGAAACTGCTGCATGAATCGTTAACATTGGATTGATAGGTTCAATAGGCGCATCTGATCCTCCTGCACACATAACGCCCTCGTCCAATAACGTTTTCCACGCATAGCAATAGTCTAAATGCTCTTCTCCAATTTTTTCAATGACCCATGGAAAATCACTGGCTAAAAACCGAGGCTGAATATCCAGCACAACAGGAAGCTTTTTTACACGATCAACTAAATCTTTTCGTAGAATTTGCGCATGGATGATACGATCCCTTTGCCCTGTTTGAGGAGGATATTGTTCGATGCTTTCCACTACATATTGAAACGCTAAATCCCCAATCGCATGAATTGCAACGGTCATGCCCAATTCTCTCGCTTTCCTCACTAGCTGCTTTAATTCATCTAGTGATTGAATAGCTACACCTCTTGTAGAAGGGTCGCTTTTATAAGGAAAGCTTAAAAGCGCAGATTGACTGCCGAGCGAACCATCAGCAAAAATCTTCATTGGTCCTATTTCAATAAAATCGGATGTGTCTTTCTTTCCTTCACAGTATGTATACATATCATTTACAACTTCATGATGAACAAGTAAATGAGCACGAAACAGCTGCTTTTCTTTATGAATAACGTCTTGAAATGCTTGATATGTACGCAAAAAGCCTCCATAATAATTTAAATCTTCCGTATGTCCACCCGTTAATCCGTGCTGAACACAATCTTTGATGGCTACTGAAAGCGCTTGTCGAATGTAGGCTTCTGATACTTGAGGAATATGAGCCGTTACTAATTCTTGCGCTTGATCGGCCAAAAAACCGGTAGGATTTCCAGCTTCATCCCTCTGGATAATCCCTCCTTCCGGATCACGTGTTTCAGCTGTAATCCTCGCTATTTTAAGAGCAGTCCCGTTTACTACTAATCCGTGACGACAGACTCGCTTCAACATAATAGGATGTTCAGTTGAAAGCTGATCAAGATCTTGATACTGAATCAAAGAGGAATCTTCCCACTGATTTTCATCCCACCCTTCTCCAATTACCCATTGTCCTTTTGGTGTACTCTCTACTTTTTGCCGAACGCGCATCAGCACGTCTTCCTTGGAAGTAGCTTGAGACAAATCAAGCCTAAGGAGCTTTTCACCGTGACCAATTAAGTGAAGATGGCTATCTACAAAGCCCGGATACATTGGATATCCTTTGAGGGGTACTTCTTTGTCAATCACAGCACCCCATTTGATTCTTAAATCTTCTTCTGCACCTATATCTTCAATGAATCCTTTCTCAACATATACGCTTTCTACATACTCATCTTCTTTTAGCATCGTATATATTTTGCCGCCGTAAAATAAAGTCCCCATCGCCAACATCTCCTTTACTTTATAAAGCTTGATCTTGTCTCTATTATACGTGACAAAACAAACAAGACAAAAGAGTGGGGTTTCCCCCACTCTTTTTAGCCATCATTATTTAATTAATATGACTTATTTACCACCAAGTTGTTGCTCAGCCATTTGAACTAAGCGTTTAGTGATTTCTCCACCAACAGATCCGTTAGCGCGAGCTGTTGCTTCTGGTCCAAGGTTTACACCGAATTCAGAAGCGATTTCGTATTTCATTTGGTCGATAGCAGCTGCTGAACCAGGAGCTACTAATTTGTTTGTGTTTGCCATGTGTTTTCACCTCCTTGTTGAATATAGATTGTGTCAAAACACATGGCATCATACATTATTTTTTTGGTAATTTTATGAAATTTTTCTTTTAAAACAAATCTTCTACATTGTCTGCGGTATTTGCAGCCGAAGAAGCTGTCATCTCAAGCGTTTCTACATTATTTACCGCTTCTTGAATTAATGTTTCAAAATCATAAAATTGTTCGTATCGATTTATTTTTTCACGCTTTGGCTTAGTTTTTGGTGAGCTTGGCGTAAAAATTGTACAGCAGTCTTCATACGGACGATTCGAAATTTCATGTGTATCAATTTTACGGGCAATTTCTACAATCTCCGTTTTATCCATTGTCACAAGCGGACGCAAAATTGGCGTATTCGTCACTTCATTAATCGCATACATGCTCTCAACCGTTTGACTAGCTACTTGTCCTAAGCTGTCGCCAGTTACGATAGCTAACGATTCATTTTTTTCACGAATAAGGTCCGTAATTCGAAGCATCATACGGCGTGTAGAGGTCATTGTATAATTCTCTGGAATTTGTTTTTGAATCGCTTGCTGTACAGCTGTAAACGGTACAATGTGAAGCTTTACTTTTTCGTGATAAGCCGTTAATTTTTGCGTTAAATCAATTACTTTTTGCTTAGAACGTTCACTCGTAAAAGGCGGGCTATAAAAATGAACCGCTTCTATTTCCAAGCCTCGCTTCATTGCTAAGTATCCTGCAACCGGACTGTCGATCCCTCCAGAAAGCATCAGCATTGCTTTTCCACTCGTACCAACTGGAAGACCTCCTGCTCCGCGATAATCAAAACATGTAATATACGTTGCTTCACTTCTCACTTCTACTCGTACATTTACGCTCGGTTCTTTTACGTTTACTTGTAGATGCTCTGTATTTCGAAGAACATGACTTCCTACTGCATAATTCAATTCGTTTGTATCAAGAGGAAATTGTTTGTACGCTCTCCGAGTAGATACTTTAAATGTTTTTCCTGCTATATCAAATTCTTTCATTGCTTCTAAAGCTGCTTCTTGAATCGCTTCAAGCTCATTTTCAACTTTTAATGCTAAACTAAAGCTTTGAATACCGAAGATTTGCTGAAGACGTTCAATAATAGGCTCGTGATTTTCACCGTTTAAGTGAATATACATGCGGTCTCTCGTGTATTTTACGTGAATGTTTTTGAATGCACTAAGAGCCGTTACAATGTTTTTTCTTAACTGTGCAACAAATTTCTTTCTGTTTTGTCCTTTAGTTGAGATTTCTCCGTACCGAATTAAAATATGGTTATATATCATGATCATTTACCTCATTACTTTCTTTAGATCTTCAATTACTGTGAAAATAGCATTTACAATGGGCGTTACTTCATTATAATCATTTAAGCCGGACAAGCTCAAACGAATGGACTGATCTGCTTCTTCATAATTTTTACCGATGGCTAAAAGCGTTTTACTTGGCTTTTTTCGCTTTGATGAGCAAGCAGATGTAGTGGATACAAACACTCCTTTTTCCTCAAGAGCGTGAACAAAAACCTCACCTTTAATACCTTGTGCTGTAAAATTTATAATATGGGGTGCCGAATGCTCATTCGGCGTATTAATCGTGATTCTTTCGTGAGCAGAAAGTTTGTCTATCAGTTCTGCTTTTATTTTCTGCATTTTTTGCTGATTCTGAGCTGCATGTTCAAGTGTTAAACGAAGTGCTTTAGCAAATGCCACAATTCCTGGCACATTTTCCGTGCCTGATCGATGCTGCATTTCCTGAGAGCCTCCGCTAAGTAAGGGATGAAGCTGAACTCCATTTCGCTTATATAAAATTCCCGTCCCTTTTAAGCCATGAATTTTGTGTCCTGATAATGTGCATAAATCAATTTTGTGATCCGCTAAAGAAAGCGGAACTTTTCCAACCCCTTGCACATGATCGACATGAAAAAGCACCTTCGAATAGTTCATCAGCATTTGTCCAATTTTTTCAATTGGCTGAATGGTGCCAATTTCATTATTTACATGCATAACCGATACTAAGATGGTTTCATCCGTAATAGCTGACTCAATAGCCTCAGGTGAAACAAATCCACTTGAATCTACTGGAACATACGTAACGTTAAATCCTAGTGCTTCTAACTGCTTAAATGGTTCATGAACGGAATCATGTTCAATATTTGTCGTAATGATATGCTGACCTCGGCTTTTATATTGCATCGCTACGCCTTTAATAGCCAAATTATTCCCTTCTGTTCCTCCTGATGTAAAGATAATTTCATTTGACGATACGTGCAGCAATTCTGCTACTTGCTCACGTGAACGGCTCAACAAATTCTCCGCTTGCACGCCAAATTGATGGAGGGACGATGGATTGCCATAATAAGTTGTAGCTACTTTCGTAAAAGATTGTATGACTTCATTATAGGGTTTTGTTGTAGCGCTATTATCTAAATAAATCAAGGATGCGCGCCCCCTTCTTCATTTTTTCGGAACAACGTATTATCATACCACACCTTGGTACTTTTTTAAATTAGGCTTTGCCTTAGTAATCATAACAAGTATAGACCATCTTTTCAAAAACTATTTACCACTTTATAACCAAGGTGTTGACTGGTCCTTCCCAACAGTTGCTGGCACGTTCGTAGGCTATATTATTAGTGTTTCAGAAGGTTATCATCAAACAGATAGAAAAGAAAAGCGTCAAAAAAAAGCTCGTGTCCTTTGGACACGAGCTTTTTAACTCTGTGAAGATACAATACGCTGTATACGATCAAGCGCACCAGGGTCCACTTGCTCAATAGCTGCAGATGCCTGTTTTAATGCTTCTTTATATTCATAATGACGAAATGCTTCTTCTGCTTCTTCTAAAGACTGTGCAATCGAGTGATGAGTACTTCTATAACGGTTACCGTATTGAATCACTCTTTCAACGAGTCGCGCTTCTTCTAACATTGCCTCTGTTTCATCAAATGTATCCTGAACAAAACCAACAGCATCTTCAAGTAAAGATTGAACAGCTTGAATATTAAGCGGTTTTTCTTTCAGCTTAGCGGTTACTTCATTTAAGATATGAACCGTTTTTTCAAGCTGAACTTTATATTCTTCAGGAACACCGGGAAGGTTGCTTTTTTGAATAAGGCGTCGTGCTTCAATCAACTGAGATTTCAGTTCTTCTATTTTGTCCTTAGCTGAGAGCTCATCTTTGCGAAGAGCTTGTAGCATATCGCTATAGGATTCCTGAGATTCTTTTAATTGGTTAAGCTGTTTGGAAACGTCTTCGAGTTCTTCTTGGATCACACTGTAGGCTAAATTATGCTCCGCTACCTTGTCCGAAATATTATAGTACAAGTTAGTTAATCGTTTTAGTTCGCGGTCCATTTTATAATATACGTCTAAATCGCGCTCTTTAAAATGATAGCTTTGCTGTACAAATAGCGTTTCTTCACGAAGTTCACGGTTTCGTTCTTGAAGCATACGAAGGAAGTTAGATACCGTATGAGATTCACGGTTCATTTTATGATAGGAGAAAACCTCATGCTCAAGTGAGTCATATAACTGCTCTAAGCGTTCATTAACATCATCTAGTTTTGTAATCGCTTCTTCCACATATAATTCTTCAATATCTGCAATAATTTCAGCAGTTTCTTGTTTTAAAAGCTCTACCGTTTCTTCTACTTGCAGATGATCTAACACATATCCCTGCTCACTCATTTCGCGGAACCCGTCAAGCAGTTCATTGAACTGAACAGGAAGAGTGGTCTGACACTCAACTAACACTTTTGGAATTTGTTCTAAATACGAATCAATAGCTGTTAAATCAGTTTTTAATTGAAGAACAATCTCACGTGCTTGAAGATAGTTTCCGTTAATCGTCTCTTCCTCGTATTTTTTAAACTGCTCTTTAGATGTATTAATTGCGTATTCTAACGTTTTTTCAGCATTTCCATAGGAATACCGATGTGCGAGCAATTTTTTTTTCACATGGCGGTGAAGCTGATTTAATTCCTCAATATCATATCGATTATCTTGTTCGCTACCAATTAAATTTTGAAGTTCAGTAAGTATGTTTTCAATATCTATCTTGGTTTGTTCTAAGGCTTGATCAATATGTATAGATAACTGCTTCGCTTTTTTAAATCGGTATTTATCTGCTGCTTCTTCCGTTTCAAACAGTTCTTTATCAATTTTCGGGAGATTAGTTGATATAATTTCATCCCACTGCTCACGCCAACGTTCAAATAGCTCTTCAGTTTGACCTGTCATGTTCAATTCTTTTACTTTTGAAATTTCCTCTGCAACTGGCGTATTTGCTAATTCGACTTTGATCGTTTCCAGGCGATCAATTTCTTGATAAATCTTTTTACGTGAAAACATTCCGTACACAACTAATCCGATAATGAGTATGATTAGTGCTATAATGAATTCCATACTAAGCCCCCTTACAGTGCGTTCTACATGACAAGTTTCTTATTTATAAAAAGGGTGAATTTAATCCTTTAAATTTTTTTGCGTCAATGTTTTTATGATACCATGTAAAGTCCAACTTTTGAGCAAAAAATTAAATTTTTTTATACAAAATATTGGCATGGAGTCACTTTGTGTCGTTACAATGGAAAAAGAAGAAAAAAGGAGGCATTTTTTATGAAAGTTGACAAACATATTCATACTCCATTTTGCCCACACGGTTCGCCTGATTCATTGCAACAATATGTTGAACAGGCGATTTCCCTGAACTTTGGCGAGATTTCGTTTACAGAGCATGCTCCATTACCAAAAAGCTTCATTGATCCGACGCCTGATCGAGACAGCGGAATGGCTCCTGACAAACTTGATCGCTACATTCAAAACGTACAGCAAGTAAAAAAAGAGTTTGAGCGCGATATTCGTATTAATATCGGATTGGAAGTTGACTTTATTGAAGGATTTGAACACGAAACAACCGATTTCTTAAACGAATATGGTCCTTATCTCGATGACAGCATCCTTTCTGTTCACTTCTTAAAGCACGAAGAAGGATATGACTGCCTAGATTTTAGCGCTGACGTATTTGCACATATTGTACAGAAGTTTGGCAGCGTAAGCAAAGTATATGATAAGTATTACAACACGGTATTACGCTCTGTACAGGCCAGTTTAGGCGTTTATAAGCCTAAGCGCATTGGTCATATGACACTCGTACATAAATTTCAAAGTCGCTTTCCATATGAAGACACACTTTCCCCTATTATTTTATCAATACTCGATGAAATAAAAATGAAAGATCTGGCGTTAGATTATAATGGTGCAGGATTGTTTAAACCTTTGTGCAAGGAAGCGTATCCAGCTCCCTTTGTCGTAAAAGCAGCCCAACAGAAAAAAATCCCTCTCGTATATGGGTCAGACGCCCACTGTGCGAAGGATTTAGGCCAAGGCTATGGAGAGCTCCATTTAGGATAATTGAACGCGCAGTTTGTTTGTCCGCTCATATGGCAAACATACCGTTGTGTGCACCCATTGCTCAAGCTCAATCGCATATTGCTGAACAAAATACGGTTCGTGAGGCAATATATGAAGAACTTCACTTAGATACTGAGGATGAAGATAAGGCATAGAGAGCATGCCCTTAAGTTCAATAATTGTAAAGGAAACGTGCAGCTTTCGAAACTCCTTTTCTTTCATCCCTCTTTCAAGGATTGTTTTTAAGTAGTATTTTTCCTTGGTTAAATACGTAGTCATAACTTCTCGAATTAAAATCGTGTCAAGAGAGATTTCTCTATATACGAGCCGGGCAATATGCCTATTTTCGTGCTGATAATGTAAGATAGCTCGAATCATCACGATCATACTTTCTGTTGAAGACAGCTTTTTCATTTCTTGGAACGCTTGCTCCAGCACCCCAATATAACCTTCAAAATAAGAAATCACTAAACTTTCAAGTAATCCTTCTTTGCTATGAAAATAATATGAAATATTCGCTACGTTCACTTTCGCTTTTCCTGCAATCTCGCGTACCGACGTACCATCAAAACCTTTTACGTTAAAAAGAGAAACAGCCGCATCAATAATTTTCTCTTTCGTTTTTGACTGTACAGCCATCTATCTACACCTCATTTCGATTTATTTTTACAAAACATATATGATTGCAAAATTGTGTAGAAATCGTTACAGTATTTAAAAAGGATTTTAGTAGCCTCTCTACATAATTCGTGATAGGCTTTTTAGTTCCTGTAATCTTTTATCGACAAAGTAGCGTTAAAACTGACGTTTCCTGATAAAAATTCATTAAATCTTATGTTGAATGGAGGAGAATACATTGTTTAATGTCGAAAACTACAGCGGCTCAAAACAAAAAGATTATGAATTAGTAATTAAGCAATTACGCGCCTTATTAGAAGGAGAAAGCAATACGATTGCTAATCTAGCAAATGCTTCCGCTTTGCTAAATCAATTTTTAAATGAAGTAAACTGGGTAGGTTTTTATTTAATGGAAGACGGAGAGTTAGTGCTTGGACCTTTCCAGGGACTGCCGGCTTGCGTTCGTATTCCACTTGGAAAAGGCGTATGCGGTACAGCAGCTCAAAATCAAAAAACAGAGCGAATCGAAGATGTTCACGCCTTCCCTGGCCACATTGCATGTGACGCTGCTTCTCAATCTGAAATCGTTGTACCAATTGTAAAAGACGGTCAGCTTTTAGGTGTTCTTGATATCGACAGTCCAATCAAAAATCGCTTTGATGAAATCGATCAACAGTATCTTGAAGAATTCGTCAAAGAACTTACTTCTTTTCTTTGAATATGAATAAGCAAAAAAACCGCTGCGAATCAGCGGTTTTTGCTTATTAAACAAACGTTTGATTAGCCCATCACCACCGTTTTCTTACGTTCTTTCTTCTCCTTTCATACTTCAGATGAATATATCCTTTCTTTTACATTCTTTTAATCTTCCATCTCCCTTGACTTTATACGAGGAAACACCTATAATACTCGTTGTGTGAAATATTGCAGCTTATACAATCTTCTTTATGTTTTTTCATTTTGTTCCTCATTAAAAGGTTGTTTTACAGAAGTAGCAATTCTTTTAACAAGATGGTGTATCGTGTAACTCTCTGCTGCTAGAGCGATGGTACATGAAAACAAAATGAGCATATCGCTAGAATGTGTCTGTTTTTGTTTTGCATAAAATAAAAACACAAACAAGGAGGAGTCATCATGGCTCGTTATACAGGTCCAAGTTGGAAAATCTCTCGTCGCTTAGGTCTTTCTCTAAGTGGTACAGGTAAAGAATTAGAAAAACGCCCTTACGCTCCAGGTCCACACGGCCCAGGTCAACGTAAGAAAATTTCTGAGTACGGTTTACAATTACAAGAAAAGCAAAAATTACGCCACATGTATGGTGTAACTGAGCGTCAATTCCGTAACTTATTCGTTGCTGCTGGTAAATTAACTGGTAAGCACGGTGAGAACTTCATGATTCTTTTAGAAGCTCGTCTTGATAACTTAGTATACCGTATGGGTCTTGCACGCACTCGTCGTCAAGCTCGTCAATTAGTTAACCACGGTCACGTTTTAGTTGACGGTAAACGCGTTGACATCCCATCTTACCGTGTACAACCTGGTCAAGTGATCGGTGTTCGCGAAAAATCTCGCAACCTTTCAATCGTGAAAGAAGCGCTTGAAGTTAACAACTTCGTACCAGACTACTTAACAGTAGACGCTGAGAAATTAGAAGGTACATTCACTCGCTTACCTGAGCGTTCTGAATTATCTGCTGAAATCAACGAAGCACTAATCGTAGAGTTCTACTCTCGTTAATAGTAAAAAGCCGTTCCTTATGGGGCGGCTTTTTTACTGTCTTTATATAAAAAAAAGGCCTTTCGGCCTTTTTTTATGCGTATTGAATAAGCGTATATTTTTTCTTGCCTCGACGAATTACTGTGAATTGACCTTCAATACGGTCTTCTGCACCTACTGTTTTTTGCAAATCTTGCTCGCGCTCACCGTTTAAGTAAATCGCACCGTTTGAAATATCTTCACGTGCTTGACGTTTAGAAGGAGAGATTTTACTTTCTACAAGTAAATCGATTAAACCAATATCTTCACCTGTATGCGTGTAAGAAGGAACATCCTTGAATCCTTGCTTAATTTCTTCTGCTGTTAACTCTGAAATACTTCCGCTAAATAAAGCTTGCGAAATACGAATGGCTTGCTCAAGAGCTTCTTCACCGTGTACAAGTGTAGTCATTGCTGCCGCTAGTGCTTTTTGTGCTTCGCGTTTTTCAGGAGCTTCTTTTGCAGACGCTGCTAATTCATTAATTTCTTCGTGTGATAAGAATGTAAAGTATTTTAAATATTTTATAACATCACGATCATCTGTATTAATCCAGAACTGGTAGAATTCATACGGACTTGTTTTTTCAGCGTCTAACCAAATTGCTCCGCCTTCTGTTTTACCGAACTTCGTACCGTCTGCTTTTGTTACAAGAGGAACTGTTAATCCAAATGCTTTTGCATCTTCTTCTGATTTACGAATTAATTCTAAGCCAGCTGTAATATTTCCCCATTGGTCGCTGCCGCCAATTTGAAGCTTACAGTTATACGTTTGGTATAAGTTTAAGAAATCATATGATTGTAAAATCATGTAGCTGAATTCCGTAAATGAGATGCCTGATTCGATACGAGATTGAACAGAATCCTTTGCCATCATATAGTTAATACCAAAGTTTTTACCGATATCTCGTAGGAATGTAATAACATCCAACGTGCCAATCCAGTCATAGTTATTCGCAATAACTGCTGCATTTTCACCTTCTTCAAAATCTAAGAAACGTGAAAGCTGACCTTTTATACGCTCACTAAACATGGCAACCGTTTCTTTTTCATTTAACGTACGCTCTGCTTTTTTACCGCTTGGATCTCCAATAAGACCCGTACCTCCACCAACTAATGCAATCGGTTGGTGTCCAGCTTGTTGAAAGCGACGCAAAATTAAAACAGGAAGCATGTGGCCGATGTGAAGACTGTCGGCTGTCGGATCAAATCCGCAGTACAAACGAACAGACTCTTTACTCAAAAGTTCACTTAAACCTTTTTCATCCGTTTGTTGGTTAATGAGCCCTCGAAACTCAAGATCTTGTAAAATATCCATGTTATATTCTCTCCTTTATCTAATTGCTCGTTACAATTTGTTGAACAACATAAAAAACGCCCCTTCTTAAAAAAGAAGGGACGAAAATATCGCGGTACCACCCTATTTGGAAATAAATTATTTCCCACTTAAATGATGTAACGGTCTACCCGTCTTTTGCTACTGTAAGTTCACAAAAGATGCTCAAGGACGTATTTCATATTTGTCTATGTACTGATTTTCAGCAACCATCAGCTCTCTTAAACAGGGAGACAAGTATTACTTCTTCCTATCACTGCAGTTTATTTTATTCAAAAGTTTACACCCCACAATTATGAATGATTTCATTTTAAAATTCAAGTCCAAAAAAAAGTTCAAACAGCTGGCTGTTTGAACTTTATAAAAATCATTTATTTTCCCTACAAAGATTGAAACGTTTACTCCTTAGTCTTCCATCGTTGACAAATCGCCCGTTGGCAAATCTAATTCCCATGCTTTTAAAACGCGGCGCATAATTTTACCACTTCGTGTTTTAGGCAGCTTATCTTTAAACTCGATTTCACGCGGAGCTGCATGAGCAGCTAACCCTTTTTTCACAAATTGACGAATATCTTCAATCAGTTCATCTGAAGATTCATACCCATCTCTAAGTGCGATAAATGCTTTAATAATTTCCCCGCGCACAGGATCAGGCTTACCAATGACACCCGCTTCTGCTACAGCTGGGTGTTCAACAAGCTTACTTTCTACTTCAAATGGACCCACACGTTCTCCTGCCGTCATAATAACGTCATCGATTCGGCCTTGGAACCAAAAATAACCGTCTTCATCCATATACGCCGAATCACCTGATACGTACCAATCACCTGGCATAAAATATGACTCATACTTTTCTTTGTTGTTCCAAATTGCATGCATCATAGATGGCCAGCCTTTTTTAATTGCTAAGTTCCCCATTCGATAAGGTGGAAGCTCTTGTCCTTGATCGTCAACGATTGCTGCTTGTACACCCGGAATAGGTTTTCCCATAGATCCTGGTTTAATTTTCATAGACGGATAATTACAAATCGTCTGACCGCCAGTTTCAGTCATCCACCACGTGTCATGAATACGTTTTTGGAAAACCTTCATTCCCCAGCGTACCACTTCAGGATTTAATGGTTCTCCCACGCTTAATACATGTCTGAGGTTGCTTAAATCATAGCGTTTAACTAAGTCATCGCCAGCACCCATTAGCATACGAAATGCTGTAGGTGCACTGTACCACACCGTTACGCCAAAATCTTCAAGTGCTTGATACCATGCATCTGGACTAAAGCGTCCCCCTATAATCACATTTGTTGCTCCAGCAAGCCAAGGACCAAAAATTCCGTAGGAAGTTCCCGTTACCCAACCCGGATCTGCTGTACACCAATACACATCGTCATCTTTTAAGTCGAGCACCCACTTAGCAGTTTGATAATGCTGAAGCATTGCATTATGAACGTGAAGCACCCCTTTTGGTTTTCCAGTTGAACCTGATGTATAATGAAGCAGCATGCCATCTGTTCTATCTACCCACTCAATCTCCACCTCTTTATTCGCCGCTTCTAGTCGCTTCAGAAAATCTAGTTGAATGCCTTCTTCTTCTACATTTTCCCCTACAAGGAAAATGTGTTTTAAAGCTGGCAAATCTTTCACAGGAACGCGGCTCAGCAATTCAGGCGTTGTAATTAACACTTTTGCATCACTGTCTTGCAAACGATCTTTTACTGCACCTTCCATGAACGCTTCAAACAAAGGCCCAACAATAGCGCCAAGCTTTACCGCGCCTAACAATGCAAAATAAAGTTCCGGAGAGCGAGGCATAAAGATAAACACGCGATCTCCCTTCTCTACGTCTGCTTGTTTTAGCACGTTTGCGGCTTTGTTTGACCATTCTTTCATTTCTTTGAATGTATATTTTTCATTGCGCTGCGCATCTCGATAATAAAGCGCAACTTTATTTTTACGCGTAGAGTTTGCGTGCTTATCAATTGCTTCATAAGCTGCATTTAATTTACCTGTTTCATGCCATGAAAATTCCTTCTCCACTTGTGACCAGTCAAAGGTTTGATACGTTTTATCGTAGTCCTGTAAGTTGTATACCCCTTCAATTACAGGAAGCGCTTCCACCTTCATCACAAACTCCCCCTTATGTATAAAATTTACAAACCTATTATATAACAAAAATAGACTTTTCACAATTTTATAAAAATTATTTGTCGGAATTAGGATAATAGTCTCCCTTGTTATATGACAACCTTTGTTATATAAGTGTCGAATTAACAAGAATCTCTTTATAATTTTCTATTCTATGTTTTTAAAAAAACTCCTTTTCTTTTATTTAATTTTTTGAAAACGCTTTAATCCAGTCGTTTTTTTTTGTATTATAATACAGATAAGACTGCTTGAAGGTGGTGATTCATGTGAAACATTCCCAAACGTACAATATGAAAGAACTAAAAACAGCTGTTGGAACAATTGTTATTGAAGGACCTGTCTCCTCACAGACCTTGCAACAACTTGATTTTCATGAGCAACTAACGGCCTTTCGTCCACCTGAACAGCAAAAAGAAGCATTGATCGAGATTGCCAACTTGCCTGAAGGTAGAATCATTATTGCTCGCTATCATCATACAATCATTGGTTACGTAACCTTCTTATATCCCGATCCTCTAGAACGATGGTCGGAAGGAAATATGGAGAATTTAATCGAATTAGGAGCTATAGAGGTAGCTGCTCCATTTCGCAGCTACGCTGTTGGTAAAAACCTGCTTATCGTATCTATGATGGATGATGCAATGGAAGATTATATTGTCATTACGACAGAATACTACTGGCATTGGGATTTAAAAGGAACAGGGCTAAATGTGTGGGATTATCGCAAAATTATGGAGAAAATGATGAATAAAGGCGGACTGACGTGGTTTGCTACAGATGATCCGGAAATTAGCTCCCACCCTGCTAATTGTTTGATGGTAAGAATCGGGAGCAGAGTCTCTCAAGAAAGCATGCAAGAATTTGATAGCCTGCGCTTTCGAAATCGCTTTATGTATTAAGCTGATCTTTAAGAAAAGGAGCCGTGTCTGATGATTGTTGAAGAAATGATGAAAACCGATCTCGTTACCTTAACCCCCGACCATACGATTGCTGAAGCTATAAAACTTTTAGATACACATAAGATTAGACATATTCCTATCGTTAATGATCTTCATCATGTAGTTGGCATCATTTCTGACCGAGACGTAAGAGATGCAAGT
This sequence comes from Priestia aryabhattai B8W22, assembly GCF_000956595.1. GTDB lineage: Bacteria > Bacillota > Bacilli > Bacillales > Bacillaceae_H > Priestia > Priestia aryabhattai. The sequence goes on from NZ_JYOO01000005.1 coordinate 160,309, forward strand.
CCATCTATTTTAGATAATACTTATACATCTGTTCTTCTATCCGAACCCGTGCGGATAATTATGCAAACAGAAGTCATTACAGCTCACCCTCTTGATTTTGTTGAAGAAATTGCAAGTATTTTTTATGAACATCAAATCGGTTGTATTCCCGTCACAAAAAACAAGCGGTTAGTAGGCGTTGTTACCGAAAGAGATCTATTACATACGTTTATTCAGCTTACCGGCACCAATAAACCAGGTTCACAAATTGAAATAAAAGTAGAAAATAAGGCTGGCGTGCTCGCTGAAGTTACATCCCTCTTTGGTTCAAAGAGAACAAACATCTTAAGCGTACTTGTCTACCCTGATGTAGATGAACGATATAAAATCCTTGTACTTCGCATTCAAGCTATCAATCCATTGATTAGTATAAATACATTAAAAGAAAACGGCTATGAGGTGCTATGGCCTAAATTACCGGAGATGACGTAATGACTAGTAATGCTGTATTTATTTATTCAGATGATATTCTTTCGTACAAATTCAGCAATAATCATCCGTTTAACCAGCTTCGTGTTCAACTAACATATGAACTGTTACGGGAATTTGGCGCTTTAACCAATCAAGATATTGTATTACCGCGGATGGCATCTGATGAAGAACTTCAGCTTGTCCATGATACTAGCTATATTCAAGCGGTAAAATTAGCAGGAAGCGGGGAGCTTTCTGTTGAAAAAGCAGCAGATTTTGGTCTTGGAACAGAAGACACACCTATGTTTCCCAACATGCATGAAGCCAGTGCATTTTTAGTTGGGGGTACACTTACTGCTGTAGATTATGTGATGACTGGAAAAGCTAAGCATGCTCTGAATTTAGGAGGAGGATTGCACCACGGCTTTCGAGGGAAAGCTTCAGGCTTCTGTATTTATAACGATAGCGCGGTAGCCATCAAATATATGCAGCAAAAGTACAACGCGCGCGTTCTCTATGTCGATACAGATGCTCACCACGGTGACGGTGTTCAATGGACATTTTATGACGACCCTTCCGTTTGTACTCTTTCCATTCATGAAACGGGACGCTACTTGTTTCCAGGCACGGGAAACGTTAACGAACGCGGGCATAGTGAAGGCTATGGTTATTCATTTAATGTGCCTGTTGATGCTTATACCGAAGATGAGTCTTGGCTCGACGTTTATAAAACCTCTTTAAAAGAAGTAGCTGCTTTTTTTAAACCAGATGTTATCTTAACACAAAATGGAGCAGATTCTCATTATTACGATCCGCTCACTCATTTATGCGGCACCACGAAAATATACCGTGAAATTCCTAAAATTGCTCATGAAATTGCTCATGAATACTGTCAGGGAAGATGGATTGCGGTTGGCGGAGGAGGTTATGATATTTGGCGAGTTGTTCCTCGGGCTTGGTCATTCATTTGGCTTGAAATGATTGAACGAAAGGCAGAAGGCATGCTTCCTCTGTCATGGCTTGAAAAATGGACAAAAGTATCGCCTCATCCCGTTTGCACGCTGTGGGATGATGAACCTAATATCTATCAGCCAATTCCAAGAAAACCAGAAATAACAGAAAAAAACGCTCAAACTCTTGAGCGCGCTCTTTATCCTATTCGTTCTCATACATCTCATTCTTAAAAAAAGGCTATACAAGCGTATGGCCTTTTTCACTGTGCTTCGGGATCTGAAATAATAATTTCGACGCGTCTATTTTTTTGCAGATTGTCATTAGACGTGTTCGGAACAAGCGGCTTTGTATCTCCGTATCCAAGTGCTTCAAAGCGGTTAGCAGAAAGAGAAAAATGGTTCGTTAAATAACGTATGACACCGCTAGCACGCGCTGCCGATAGTTCCCAATTAGATGGATAACGATAGGTATGAATGGGTCGATTGTCGGTATGACCTTCTACTTTAATATCATTTGGAATAGTACTGAATAACCTTCCTAATTCATCTAGAAAAGGAGTACCTTTTTTCAAAATGTCTGCTTGTCCTGTTTCAAACAGCACCTGTTCTTGTAAAATAAGCACCACTCCGCGTTCATCTCGCTTAGCAGTAATGACATGCTGAAGCTTATTTTCCTTCAGGTAGCCCTGCACTTTCGCTAAAATGTTATCCAGCTTTTGAGACTGCTGGCTCTTTTCCACAGAAGCTAATGAGCCACCGCTTGTAAGCGAATTGACAACGGTTTGAAACTTTTGATTATCAACGCTAGACATTGAAAATAATAAAATAAAAAAAACTAATATTAACGTCACCAGATCAGCAAATGTTACCATCCATTTTGGCGACTGCGCCGAATACCTTTTTCTTCTACGCTTCACGAACGTGCTCTCTCTTTTCTTCAAGCTTTCGTTTTTCAACAGGGGCAAATACTTTTAACTTTGCTTGCACAAAGCGAGAATTTTGCCCCGCCTGCAAACCAATAACACCTTCGATAATTACTTCTTTAACAAAAAGCTCATGCTCCGTTTTACCAGCTAATTTAGCTGCAATTGGCTGAAAAAACAAGTTTGAAAGCAGCGCCCCGTAGAAAGTCGTTAAAAGAGCAATTGCCATGTTAGGGCCAAGCGATGAAGGGGTATTAAGGCTTTTTAGCATTAGCACTAGTCCAACGAGCGTCCCAATCATTCCCCAAGCAGGGGCATAATCTCCTGCTTTTTCAAACATACTTCGACCTCTCGTATGTCTTTCTTCTACTGCAGCTATTTCTGCTTCAAGCAGCTCTCGAATCATTTCCGGTTCTACTCCATCAATGGCTAGCAAAATACCTTTTTTCACAAATGAATCATCGATTTGTTCAAGCTCTGCCTCTAACGATAGAAGTCCTTCTCGACGTGCTTTTTCCGATAAATGTACAAATGTTCCTACAATTTCTTCTACGTTTATTTCTTTCGATTGAAATGCTTGTTTCCCTACTCTTCCCATATTTTTTAATTGCTTTAACGGAAAGCTCACGCACAGCGTACCAAAAACGCCTCCCAGTACAATTAAAATCGATGGCACATCAATAAAAGCTAAAAAACCGCTCATTCCTCCACTTGAAATAACCCCAAACACAACCATAGAGATACCAATTAGTATCCCTATAGGGGTGAGCATATCAATTTTTTTCATATTCTATCTCCCCGTGTCTGAACTTTGGATTCGTTCTTATTCATTCACAGGTATTATTTTGTTGATTGTCTGAACTCGATGCGGTGAGGAAGCTGTACGATGCTGCTGTCTACCGTTTCTTTGTTCATGTATTTCGTTAAGAGACGCATCGCTACTGCACCAATATCATACATTGGCTGTACGACAGATGTTAACTGAGGACGAACCATTGTTGAAAGTCTTGTGTTATCAAAACCGATAACTTCTAGATCGTTTGGTACATTCAACCCGCGATCTTGTGCCCCGTGAATAACGCCTAATGCCATTTCATCTGTTCCAACGAAAATAGCAGTTGGCTTTTCAGCTTCTTCTAATAGTTTTTCAACCGCTTCAATACCAGAATCGTACGTGTAGTCTCCTTCTACAATATAAGAATCACGTACAGGCAATCCGCTTTCAGTAAGAGCACGTTTATACCCTTTTACTTTTTTTGCATGATTGATTGGTTCTTCTAGCGTACCTGAAACGAATGCAATATTTTTATGACCGCTGTCAATTAGTGATTGCACTGCATCAAAAGCTGCTTGTTCATAATCAATAGTGACGGATGGGATTTGGTTAGTTGATTCGATTGATGCCGCAAGTACAACTGGAACCGGTGATTTTTTTAACTCTTCTACGTGTTCTTCCGTTACATTCCCACTCATGAAGATGATTCCGTCTACTTGTTTACCAAGCATGTTATTTAAAAGGTGAAGTTCTTTATCTTGATTTTGATCGGAGTTACTTAAGATGATATTATACTTGTACATTGTTGCAATATCTTCGATTCCACGCGCTAACTCTGCATAGAAAATATTTGAAATATCAGGAATGATAACTCCTACTGTTGTTGTTTTTTTACTTGCTAATCCACGCGCTACTGCGTTCGGACGATAGCCTAGTCTTTCAATTGTTTCTAATACTTTTTTTCTAGTTGATGGTTTTACATTTGGATTTCCGTTTACCACACGAGAAACCGTTGCCATCGACACGCTTGCTTCCCTTGCTACATCATAAATTGTTACGTTCACAACAAACACTCCTTATCGAAAAACATTTCGTTTATTTTATCCTTATTTCATTTCTTGTATTTACGTATATAAATCCATCTTCCTTTATAGAATGGCTATTTCTAGCTCCTTCACTCTTACATACAGCTTAGATACCCTGTATGCATCTAAATCATTCCTGTTATGCCCTTATTATTACGTGTGCAAAGACAATTTTACCAGTTTATATGTAACAATGTAAAAGACGGTGTATAGTAAGTAAATAAAAAAAGTGAATCGCGAATTTATATCATATGCAATCACAGAATGATAGCGAATATCTGTAACTACTATACGATACTATGTGCTTCATCGCAACGTATTTACCGACTTTTTCCGACAAGTTTCACGAGAATTTCATAAATTCTTGTTTTTTGGATTTGCACTTATTCTTTCCTATTTTGACAAAAGTTATCGACTGTTTTCAAAATACGTGATAATTTCGCTTATCTTTATTATAACGAAAGGCAAACAAGCTTGAAACCATTAAGTGCCTCAAACTTGTCATAAAAGTATACGAATTTTTCATTTTTACGTTTTTTTATAAATTTAAGTTACATATAGGCTTTAGCTGCTTCATAAATTCTGTAAATTGCGGAATATCCATTTGCTGAGCTGAGTCAGAAAGTGCTACCGCAGGATCTGGATGAACTTCTGCCATAATTCCATCCGCACCAATGGCAAGAGCCGCTTTAGCCGTTGGAACAAGTAAATCTCGTCTTCCTGTTGAATGCGTCACGTCAACTAAAACAGGTAAATGAGTTTCTTGTTTTAAAATGGGAACGGCTGAAATATCCAGCGTATTTCGCGTTGCTCGCTCATACGTACGAATTCCTCGTTCACACAAAATCAGCTGATCATTTCCTTGTGACACAATGTATTCAGCAGCATTAATAAACTCATCAATCGTAGCGGCTAAGCCTCGCTTTAATAAGACAGGCTTTTTCACCGCACCCGCTTCTTTTAACAGCTCAAAATTTTGCATATTACGAGCACCAATTTGAATCACATCTACGTATTCCACAGCTGTTTCAATATCAGCGGGGTCGACAATTTCACTAATAACGGCTAAATCATATTCGTCAGCTACTCTTTTTAAAATGTGCAGTCCTTCTAAGCCAAGGCCTTGAAAATCATAAGGAGATGTTCTTGGCTTATAGGCTCCCCCTCTAAGCATCCGCACGCCCTGCTGCTTCACGGCTTTTGCTACGGCTGCTACTTGCTCATAGCTTTCAACGGAACAAGGTCCTGCTACAAAACGCTGAAGTCCGTCACCAATTGTTTCTCCTTTTACCGTAACGATTGTATTTTCCGGCTTCTTTTTACGGGATACAAGAAGTGCTTTACGATGATCATCTTCTTGAAGCTCTAAATGAGCTTTGAAAATCTCTTTGAAAATATGTTGAAGCGTCGACGTTTGAAACGGTCCTTCGTTTTTGCTCAAAATGGAGTCAAGCATTGCTCGTTCACGAACAGGGTCAAAGCGTTTGGTTGACTGCATTCCTTTTAACTTTCCTATTTCTTGAACAAGCTCTCCTCGCTCATTAATAAGCTTTAACAGTTTCATATTTACTTCGTCAATTTGAGATCGCAAATGCTGAAGATCTGAATTCGTCATGTACGTCCACCCTTTCACTGATTTTAAAAAATCTGTTTAGCAGGGTTACTACATAAGATGATAGATGATGGAGGATATATGTAAGAGGCTTCTCTGCTTTTATGTGCTAAACTACATCTATTGTACGAAAAAGCGGATGAAACCGCAATCAGCATAATAAAAAAAACCGAACGATTAATCGTTCGGATCTTCCTTCACCTAAACTGCTTTTGTCACAGCCTCTTTCAATTAATGAGCTACTTTTTTCGCTAATTCGTCTTCGTTAATGTTCCAGTGAGAAGCATGCCACTTCACTTTTCCATCTTCAAACAGAAGCGCTTGAGGTGATTCATGCTTCACTTCATACGTCTCAGAGATATAGTTAGATACATCTCGTGAATCTTGCACATGAAGATAATAAGAAGGAATGTCTTCATGACTAGAAGCAAACGCTGAAAATGCCTCATGACCAGCTGCACTAATTGGACACGTTGTGCTGTGCTTTAAAAATAAAAAGCGATTGTTTTCCTTTACAATTTGTTCGAACTCTTCAACTGTTGAAATTTTTTTCATTTTTTTCACCCTTTCTGTACTTACTCTTAAGTTTACATGGTTTGACCGTTTCCATACAAAAAGAGTGCTCAGCTTTATGTATGATGCTAATAAATTCATTTATAAAATGGAGTTTTTTTCAGCATAGAAAGAAAAGAACTTGATAAAGGCAAAGATTGTGAACCAACCTCTTCTTCCGTATAGGCAAACGTCATACTAAGACTTTTTTATATTAAACATAATCTCTCCTTTTCATTTACTGACTATATCATTATAAAAATATGTTCCATTTTTTTACACCAGCCTTTTTGCTCAAATTAAAGTTCCTATGATAAAACTAGCATTTACTTGCTTTTACCCAGCCTAAGTTACATACAAAAAAGCGTTCACCCTATAGGGTAAACGCTTTTGATTCTTTATTATGGTCGTGGCACTGTGCTTTCCACTTCATCTAATGCTTTTTGAGCTTCTGTTAGCTTCTGCTGAACGTCTTCGTTGCTTTGAGACTCCACTTCATCAGCAAGCACTTCTAAGCTAGTTGGAGGTAATGCTTCGTGTTCAGGATCTACTTTACGGAAGTTTTTCACTTTGTCCACTACTTGTGAAGATTGCTCAGACAGTGTTTGTGATAAACCAGCCGTTTTTTCTTTTGCCGTTTGAGCAAACCCTTGTCCTTTTTCAACAGCGCTGTTTTTCGCTTGCTCCGTTTTTAAACGAACGTAAGCTGCCTGCTCATTCAAATCGGAACGGAACTCTTTACCTGATTTTGGAGCAAGTAGTAATGCCGTTGCAGCTCCTACAACTCCTCCAATCACTGTTCCTACTAAAAAGCCTTTATTTGAAGTGTTGTTTGGTTTATTCGGTTTGTTTGACATATGCGTCTCCTCCTTTAAAGTTCATCCTTATGAAAATGAGCGTGAGCGTTGAACCGCTTTTTCTTTTACTTCAACAGGTACAGGCTCTGCATCAACTTTTTTCTGTTTTCTTAATTTTATACGTTCCCATACGTCTAATGCAACATTGCTCCACTGAACGACTTGAGCAACAGTTTCTTTATTTTCTTCTACTTTCTCTGAAACGCTTGATGATACGCTTTTAATAGACTTATTTAAGTCTTGGATTGAGTCACCTACGCCTTTAACGGAATCCACCACTGTGTTCAGCGCTTCAGATTTACGCTGAATATCTTCAGCTAACAGATTAGTCTTATGTAAAAGTGCAGTTGTTTCAGCTGTGATTCCTGTCATTTGCTTTTCTACACCATCTAAAGTACCTGCCACTGAATTTAATGTGTGCTGAACGGATTTCAATGTTTTGGACACGGAAACCACCAGGTAAAAAATCGCAATGGCAACAATAGCAGCGCTTAAATAAAGAATAATAACCATCTGTGCAAGGCACCTCCTATTTTCATCTCTTGTTATAACTACTTTCCCAATTTTATAAACAATTAAACCTTCTATTCCCTATAGACTCTTTAACTTTACCATATTCTCTCTGCTTTTATTCATAAAAAGGGAAGATTGCTACATTATTTCGCGATATATGAGTTATTTCCCTTCCTAAAGAAAAAAAGGATTTTAAAGCATAAAAACAAACAAAATAAGCTCAGTGGGGTACAATAGAAAGTGAATCACCAATCATTGTTATTTTAAGGAGGCACTATTTATGAAAGACCCTAGAATTGCAACATTAGCTAAAAATTTAATTAATTATTCTGTTCGCCTTCAAAAAGGAGAAAAAGTATTAATCGAAAACTTTGGACTTCAGCGCGAACTTGTGACAGCACTTGTAGATGAAGCGTACAAGGCCGGTGGCTATCCGTTTGTACTGCTAAAAGATCATTCGGTAGACCGAGCTCTTTTAAACGGTGCACAAGAAGAGCAGTTCAATATGATGGCAGACTTCGAAGCAAATGTGATGAAAGAAATGGATGCTTATATTGGCTTGCGTTCTGGTTCAAACATTTTTGAACAATCAGACGTTCCGGCAGATAAAATGAAAATCCAAGGGAATACGATCGGTAAAAAAGTACATAGAGAAATTCGCGTTCCAAAAACAAAATGGGTCGTTCTTCGCTATCCAAACGATTCAATGGCGCAGCTTGCTAAAATGAGTACAGAAGCATTTGAAGATTTTTACTTTGATGTATGTAACTTAGACTATGGCAAAATGAGCAAAGCGATGGATGCTTTAGTTGAGCTCATGAACCGTACGGACAAAGTGCGTTTAACAGGTGAGAATACGGACTTAACGTTCTCTATTAAAGATATTCCTGCAGTGAAATGTGCCGGAGAAATGAATATTCCGGATGGTGAAGTATACACGGCTCCTGTCCGTGATTCTGTAAACGGAACAATTTCTTACAACACTCCTTCTAACTATCAAGGCTTTACGTTTGAGAATGTATCCTTAACATTTAAAAACGGTAAGATTGTTGAAGCAACCGCTAATGATACAGAACGCATCAACGGCATTTTTGATACGGATGAAGGCGCTCGTTTTGTTGGCGAATTTGCGATTGGTGTAAATCCGTATATTCAACATCCAATGCAAGACATTTTATTTGATGAAAAAATTGACGGAAGCTTCCACTTCACTCCTGGCGAGTGCTACGAAGATGCGTATAATGGAAACAAGTCAAATATTCACTGGGACATGGTGATGATTCAGCGCCCAGAATACGGCGGCGGCGAGATTTATTTCGATGACGTGTTGATTCGTAAAGACGGGCTATTTGTCATTGAGGAATTAAAAGCGTTAAATCCTGAAAATTTAAAATGAGTTTTGAAATAAAAAAAGGCACTCAAGAGAGTGCCTTTTTTTTATGATACGGTCTGCTGATATAGTTTTTCAAACTTTTGAATGTCTCCAGCACCCATAAATACTAATACAGCTTCATTATGGTCTTTTAACGATTCAATTGTTTCTTCATTAATTAATTCAGCTCCGCTGATTTTGCTTCGTAAATCTTCAATTGATAATTTACCTTGGTGCTCACGAGCTGATCCAAAAATGTCACATAGATATACTTTATCAGCGTGCTGTAAGCTTGCTGCAAAGTCCTCTAAGAACGTTTGTGTACGCGTAAACGTATGCGGTTGGAAAACAGCCACAACTTCACGGTTTGGATACTTTTGACGGGCAGCTGAAATCGTTGCATTAATTTCCGTTGGATGGTGTGCATAATCATCGATTAGCACTTGTTTGCCAACGTTCTTTTCACTGAAACGACGCTTTACACCTTGATATGTTTTAAAACGCTCTTGCAGCACAGCAACATCAATTTCTTCATAATGACAAAGTGCAATAACAGAAAGTGCATTTAAGATGTTATGGTCGCCATACCCTGGAATTTCAAATGATGCGTGGAATGTATTACGAACGAACACATCAAATGTTGTGCCTGTTGTGCTTTTTACGATATTACGTGCTTGGAAATCATTTTCTTCGCCTAATCCGTAATAAAGAACAGGTACCTTCGCTTGAATTTGCTGCAGATGTTCATCGTCACCACAGGCAATAATTCCTTTTTTGACTTGAAGTGCCATCTCTTGGAACGCGCTGAATACATCATCGATATTGGCAAAATAATCAGGGTGATCAAAATCAATATTCGTCATAATTGCATAGTCTGGCGTATAAGATAAGAAGTGGCGGCGATACTCACATGCCTCAAACGCAAAATACTTGCTGTCTTTTACACCTTTACCCGTACCGTCTCCAATTAAATATGAAGTAGGTTCAGCTCCTTGAATCACATGCGCTAACATACCCGTTGTGGATGTTTTTCCGTGTGCTCCTGTTACGGCTACACTCGTATACTGTTTCATAAAGTCACCTAAGAAACGGTGATAGCGTACAAGCGTGACTCCTTCTTTTGAAGCAGCTTCTGCAATTTCTTCATGCGTATCAGGAAAAGCATTTCCTGCGATTACAGTCATGCCGTCTTTAATATTATTTTTATCAAATGGTAAAACAGGAATTCCCTGCTGTTCTAGTGCTTTTTGCGTAAAAATTTCTTTTTCAATATCCGATCCTTGAACTTGAAAGCCCATATCGTTTAGGATTTGCGCAAGCGCACTCATTCCTGTTCCTTTAATACCTACAAAATGGTAAACTGTCATATAAAGAACCTCCAACATTCGTCTATCTGTAAGACAGTATATGACGGTTATCTAGAATTGCTCTTACAAACGTATATAAATGTCGTTTGATTGCTGATTTCACGATAACATTCGTACATTATATCACTTCTTATAACATAACTCCATGACTCCATTTCTACTCTCTTCCCTTGCGAAACGGCCTTTTATTTTGGCTTCATCACATAGTATATAGCCTGCTGTTTTAAAAATGAGCGCCATGTCATTGCATTTTTTTTGTTATTATATTGCGTTACTAACTGTTCAATGCGTTGTTTATGTCCTAAAAAGAAAGAGTCAATTAACACGTCATATCCGATTGATTTTATTTTTCGAATCCAAATTACTTGTTGTTCCTCTAAATTTGCAAATCTTCCTCTTACATCTTTGATGATAACCTGCTCATTTGTCAATGGGGTATATCCTTTTAAGAAAAACGAATTAGGTACTTTAGACACAATAATTGGCTCTAGTACACTCGTCAAAAAAAAGGCTCCTTGAATCAAAAACGACTCTGTTTTCTGCTTCGCCTGATCAGCTAAAAAAAGCTGCAGCAGGGTTTTCCCCTGGATGGTTACATATTCAAATGCAAACCACTGAAAAAATAATTGTTCATGGGAATCAGACAGAGGCGCCTCATGAGGCAAGTTTACTAACTCTTTAAATAGATGTGAAGCCCGCACTTTTTCTCGTATATTCGTATAGCGGTTCACAAAAAAGAAATATTGATTGTAAAAGTCGCAAATAGCATTATCAGACTGAAGCTGCTTTTGTTCACGAATTTCATTAAAGTTAATCAGTTCATGATTTTCTTCTGTCATTACTCTTCACTCGTACTCTAATTATTTTGATTTGTCCTCTTTAAACGCCTTCAGCTCATATGTTTCTGCTGGTGAGAAATGATAGCAAACTATCACATGCTAAAAAAGCAAAACACACATTATCCTTACATATAGTAAATCATTTTACTAGTTCTGACAAACCTTTTCCTTTTTTTCCTGATGTATTTCTTCCAAAATCTCTACTCAAATTCTGTATAAACGAACTTAAAGCAGGAAAAAAGAGGCGATGGATACAGTGACAGAGCGTTAGCTCACATAAAGCTGTATCCTGCTGATCTTGCATAGCCTCTTTTTTTAACCTACATGCAGAAAAACAGCTTAAAATGTAGAGGTGGCTGTTTGACTTTCCATTTCCTGAAGCTCGTTTTCGGTAATGAGCACATCTCTCGGCTTGCTTCCTCTTGCTTCTGAAATAATTCCTTGCTGCTCCATCATATCAATTAGGCGCGCTGCGCGATTGTACCCCATTCTGAAGCGTCTTTGCAGACTGGAAGTAGATGCACCGCCTTGATCTAGCACAAACTCGCATGCTTCATAGAAAAGCTCATCTTCTTCATTCGAAGCAAAGCTTTGCTGCTTTCTCAACAAATCTTCTTGATCAAATAAGTATGTTGGCTTCATTTGTTTTTTGACATGATCTACAACGCGATCAATTTCTTCATCTGAAACAAAGTTCCCTTGAATTCGAACGCTTTTAGAAGATCCGTTTTCAAGAAGCAGCATATCACCTTTACCTAATAGCTTTTCTGCTCCCCCTGTGTCGATAATTGTACGTGAATCAACTTGCGAAGAAACAGAAAATGCGATACGGGTTGGCACATTCGCTTTAATTAAGCCTGTAATAACATCTACGGAAGGACGCTGCGTTGCAAGCAATAAGTGAATGCCACACGCTCTTGCCTTTTGTGCAATACGGCAAATAGCTTCCTCTACTTCCCCCGGAGATACCATCATTAAGTCGGCAAGTTCATCAATAATAATAACTAGATATGGCAGCTCCCCGCTTTTTTCATGGTGTTCTTTTACACGTTCGTTGTATTTTGTAATATCACGTACGCCCGCATGTGCAAACAGTTCATAACGGCGCTCCATTTCCTCTACTGCCCATTTTAAAGCTGTAGTAGCTGCTTTAGCATCCGTGATAACCGGGCTGACTAAATGCGGAATTCCGTTGTAAGGAGCTAGTTCAACCATTTTAGGGTCAATTAACATAAGCTTGACTTCGTGTGGCGCAGCTTTATAAAGCAAGCTGACGATAATGGTATTAATACAGACACTTTTACCAGACCCCGTCGCTCCGGCAATTAAACCGTGAGGCATTTTGTTCAAGTCAGTCACAACCGGCGTTCCTGAAATATCTAACCCTAGCGCCACCGTTAAAGGAGAGTTATCTTTTCTAAAAGAAGGATGCCTCAAAATTTCGCGAATTAACACCGGCTTACTTTGACGGTTTGGGACTTCAATTCCAATCGTATTTTTCCCTGGAATTGGCGCTTCAATTCGGATATCACGCGCGGCTAGGCTCAGTTTAATATCATCTGTTAAATTTGTAATTTTGTTCACTTTCACACCGGGCTCAGGATGTACTTCAAATCTGGTCACGGTAGGACCTTGCGTGACGTTTACGACCTTAGCTCGAACGTTAAAGTTTTTTAATGTCATATCCAAAAGCTCACGCTGCTCATCCGCCCATTGATTATCTTCTTCAATAGCGGCCGGAGGAATGTTAAGCAAGTTCATTCCAGGAAATGTATAAGGAGAAGAAGCCTTTACATTTACAGGTTCTTCAGCTTTTAATGAAGCCTGTGGAACCGCTTCTTTGGTTTTTTCACCGTGAACTTCTTCTTGCCTACTTACTTCCGTTTTTTTTTGCAGACCTTCTGCTTCCTGCCTTTGGTATGAACCTTGGGACGGCTGACTTTTTTCTCGAGCGCTGTTATCCATCTTTGTGCGGTCTTTTTTCAGCATCATCACATTAAAAGGTACTAATCGCTTGCCGCGAGCTCGTTCAGCATTCCCTGGCTGTTCTGCAGGTACAAGAGGTTCTACAGCTGACTCTTGCTGTACTTGTCCTTGTAACTCTTGACTTTCTTGTATACTGCTCTCTTCCTCTTTTATCACTGAATTTTCAAGCTCTTGGTGAACAACAGCCGGTGCCGCTTCTGGTTGCCATTCATCAGCTGCGGGTTGCGATGGATGTAAACTTTCAGAATTCAACTCGTGTTCTGCTTCAATATGAACACTGTTTGTTGGCTCTTCTAGAATGACGTCACTTTCTTTCTCAGCGGCTGGAGCTTCTTCTATCTTTCTAGGCTTTAGTGCTTCTACTTCTTCTGCTGCTTGTAAAAGAGCTATGCTTTCTTCCATCAACGTTTCTGCTTTTACCTCTTCAGCTTCATTTCCGATCTCTTGTTGGAACGAAACGGATGATTCAAACGGAGGCGTTTCCTTTGAAATTGAAGCCTCTTCGGCTACTGCTGTTTCTTCCGCCAAATCCCAGTCAGGAGTTTTCTCTTTTGCCACTAACGGTTCGACCGCGTGTGATTCTTCAAAAGTTGGAGCCTCTTCCTGTTCTTTTACGGCTACTGAAGAACTTAGCTTTTCTTCAGGAAATGATAGCTTCTCTTTTTGATTTTCCTCATATTGCTTCCACTGAGCAAAACGCTGAGAAGACAGTTGCATCATTTCTTCCGTTTCTTGAACCGGCGCTTCTTCGGCTACAGGCTTAGAAACTGATTTTCTTAACGGCTCTACAACAGACGTATTCATCGCTCGTCGGTAAATTTCATCTTCAAACGCTGCTTTTGATAACTGTGTACTCGGAAGCTCATATTCTACTACTTCCTCACTCCCGGTTTGTACAACATTAGAAGGCCGCTTATTAAACCCATAGACAGGTGAAGGAATTTCAGTCGGACGAAACGGACGTTTTCTTACTTGCGGAATCGCTTCTTTCTTTTCAGATACTGTTTTTAACGGCTGAGATACTGACTTAGGCTGCGTTAGCGCCGACTTGCGAACAGGCTCTTGATAAAACGGAGCCGGTGCCTTTTTTGCTACAGGCCTTGGTTCATTTTTAGGAATTGCTGACTTTTTTGCTTCTCCCATATCATCAATCAAAGGGAAACGAAACGTTCCTTTTGGATATTGATAAGCTACTTTTGTATGAACATCTTGCTGTTCTTCACTGTAACTCCGTTTTTGCGTTCTGGCCGAGTGTGGAACAGAAGGTTTTGGCGCTGCTTTCATCACTGGCTTTTGATGAACTGACTGCATTTGTTTAGGCTTAGGAGCCTTCTTTTTAGGAATTGTTTTTTCTCTATTTAAAGGGTATTCTTCCGTTGTATTTCCATGTTCGTCTACAACGATTTCTTTCACTTCGTATCCTAGTAAATAATCCATTACTTTTCGTACAAAACCCATTTTTATCACTCTTTCTATCAGACTATCTTACTTCGTTTAGCCTCTTATACCGCAGTGCTGCGACATCTACAAAAAGCTATCCATGCATCCTTTATTTACCTTTGGCCTCAAAGTATTCTCTGAGATGGATATATATACTATCTTTTCATTTATCATTCTATCACGTATGCTTGAACTCTTACTATAAAATCTACTATTTTGCTTCCCTTATTTATACAGTAAAATTCCTCTTTGCAAAAATATTTTTTCACGTTTAATTAGCACTTATAATTAAACGCGAAAAAAGCCACTAGTATATACTAGTGGCTTTTAATTTTATCAAACCTTTTTAAGAATTGACAATTGCTTTTCAGCAACTGTAACGCTTTGAAATATACGTGTAAAAAAACATCATGCTTTTGCCCTATAAATCAGTATCGCACTCTGCTTTTATGCTTGAAAAGGCTGACCTACTTCATATTTGTCTTCAAGTACTAAAATCCCTTTTTCTTGAGGAGCGTTCGGAAGCGCCAGCTCTTTAGCAGAGCAAATCATACCTGAAGAAGGCACACCGCGCAGCTCTGCATCTTTAATGATCATACCACTTGGCATAACCGCGCCTACTTTTGCTACCACCACTTTTTGACCTGCGTCTACATTTGGTGCTCCGCATACAATTTGAAGTGTTTCTGTGCCAACATCTACTTTACAGATGTTCAGCTTATCTGCATTTGGATGCTTCTCTTTTTCTTGAACATATCCCACTACGAATTTAGGAGATAAATCCACTTCAAGTTTACCTTCAAAACCGCTTTCGCTAAGTACACGATTTACTTCTTCCACCATTTCTTCTGTCAATTCAAGAGAACCATTTCCCTCTACTTTCAACTTAGAAGAAGCATGAAAAATGTTATAGCCAGCTGTTGTGTTTGATTTTTGATCAAAGATACGCACAACGTCGCCTTTTGTTTCAAACGTGCGATTTTCAATTGCGATCTCTTCTAGCTTGACGATTAACGTATCGCCGATGCCTTCTTTATTATAAAAAAGATTCATAATTAGTCCCGTCCTTTACTGCGATTTTTTCCTAGGATAAAAATAGGTTCTAGCTCGCCGTTTTCGTATAAAAATGAAAGAGCTGTGATGGGTACACGTCCACTTGCAAAAAAGCTCATGGTCATCTGCGCAAGAATATCATAACCCGTTTCGTTTTGGATATCAGCTAGAATCAGCACATCTTGGTGAGGTACTGCTACAGCCATTGTGCCCGAAACACTAGAAGCAAAATCTTGCAAAAATGCCTCATTAAGAATTCGGCTTGCATCGTATCCATCGTTTTGATTTACAAAATAAAAGTCATTGCCTGCTACCGTATCTTTTTTATGTGAAATCGGCAAAGAGCGAAGATTAAATTTAGCCATTTCCCGCACTGCGGATAGATCTAAATTTTCCTTGCGAATTAGTTTCTCATCTAATAGACGATATGTATTGCCTAAATCAAGCGCATAATAAATGCGTGTTTCAGCTGTATGTTCATCATAAATCAACGGCACGTCTTCATTCGATTTATCCGGAAAAGACGTTGAGCGAATAACTGGATAAATGCGCTTTTCTTTTCCCGTTACCTGCTGTTCATCGTTCATAACACGAAGAGCTTCTTTTATATAATATACCATTTCATCTAGAGCTGCTTCCTTTTTTTCTTCCCATTTTGCAATTAGCCCAGGTAAAGAAATGGTTACACCTTTTTTCGTTTCCTGATGTTCAACGCGCAGCGTATCTTTTTCACGATCAAATAAAAATGACCAATCCGCACCCGTTAATCGCTCTTCTAATAGTTTTCTCATCTTTTGACTATTCATTTTCGCCATATTTACGCCTCCTTTTCTCATTTTTATGTATGAAGACTGATAGCTGTAGATAGCTATCAGTCTTCACTTGATTTATGCATTTAAGCCGTTAATAAACTCTTCAATTTCTTCTTTTGTTTTACGGTCTTTGCTGACAAAACGCCCTGTTTCTTCTCCGTTGCTGTAACCAACAAAGCTTGGAATTCCAAAGATGCTTAATTCTGCACAAAGATCGATGAAGTCGTCGCGGTCGACATAGTGAAATGTATACTCGCTATGATTCGCCTCAATTTCTGGAAGCACAGGCTCGATTACTCGGCAATCTGGGCACCAGTCTGCTGAAAACATCATGATATGTTTTCCTTCTTTAATGATTTCTTTGTATTGTTCAATTGTTTGCATTTTTTTCCATTTTTTCTTTCCTCCACTTTTTCTTTTACTTTCGTATTTAAACGGCTAAAGCCCCATACATTATTTAATCCTTCTACATCAAAACATAGTATATGAGTTGTTGCAACTATCATACACTGATGCTTTTCTATTATAAAGGGTTACAAAGAAATTTCCTATTGAACAGCTTGATTTGTCCTAAAATCCAGCTGTCCTTTTAGCATTAAAACAACTTGATAAAACATAGCGGTCCGATCTAAATTTCCATTGGTGAAAATACCGATTGCTCCTTCTTTTTTTCGAATATTCTTTTGGTTTGTATACACTTCCATAGCTTCGGCTAATTCTTTTTTATCATGACGAAGCATACCGGCTACCGCTTCAGGAAGCAGAATACGAGCTCCTCCACCTAAAATCGGTTCAAGGTCCTTAGAGGTAACAAGACTTCCCCAGTTGCAAAGGAATAAGCCATGAGGCGTTTCCTGCACCCCTCCTTCAAGTCCAATGCCAATATCAGCACCTGTCGCTTTGACAGCAGCACGTGCGCGGTTAATCGCTCCTTGGATGGTTTCTTCATCAGAAAAAGGCTGTGGCGACACCCCGGACTGCACGTCTACCTCTACGTATGTAAAAGTATCTCCAAATACTTTTTTTACTGCATTTACTTTTGTTGGATTCTTCGTTCCGATTGCAATTTTCATTTTTTTCTCCTGTCATTATGAAACAAAGCAACCGCAAAAGCAGCTGCTTTGTTCTTCTTTATCCGTTTTGCTTAATCGTATCAAGCGTTGTTTGGTCTGTAGAACGTACAAGTTTAACTAATAATTCTTTTGCAGCTGCATAGTCATCCACATGAATCATAGATGCATGAGTATGAATATAACGTGAACATACGCCGATTACTGCAGAAGGAACGCCATTATTAGAAGTATGAACGCGCCCTGCATCCGTACCTCCTGGAGAAACGAAGTATTGATAAGGGATGCTGTTTGTCTCAGCTGTATCTAAAATAAATTCTCTCATTCCTCTATGTGTGACCATCGTACGGTCAAAGATACGAAGTAATACGCCTTTTCCTAATTGTCCAAATGCATTTTTATCGCCTGATGTATCGTTAGCAGGACTAGCATCTAGTGCATAAAACAAATCCGGTTTAATCATATTCGCAGCTGATTGAGCACCGCGAAGCCCTACTTCTTCTTGAACAGTAGCTCCAGAATATAAGATATTTGGCAATTTTTCATTTTTTACTTCTTTTAATAATTCAACCGCAAGTCCGCACCCATAGCGGTTATCCCATGCTTTCGCCAATATTTTCTTTTCATTTGCCATTGGCGTAAACGGACAAATCGGTACAATTTGATCGCCAGGACGAATGCCCATTTCTGCTACTTCCTGCTTGCTATCTGCGCCCACATCAATCATCATATTTTTAATGGCCATCGGCTTGTTGCGCTGTGATTCATCTAATAAATGGGGAGGAATAGAAGCAATTACCCCGGTGATAGGACCTTTTTTTGTAACAACATGGACGCGTTGAGCTAGAAGTACTTGACTCCACCATCCTCCTAGAGTTTGAAAACGAAGCATTCCTTTATCTGTTACAGATGTAACCATAAATCCTACTTCGTCCATATGTCCTGCTACCATTACTTTAGGACCTTTTTCTTCATTATAACGAACGCCGAATAAACTTCCTAACCCATCTTGAATGACTTCATCTACAAGGGGTTCAATTTGCGAGCGCATAAATGAACGTACTTGATGTTCGTTTCCAGCGGCACCTGGTAACTCCGTTAATGTTTTAAATAGAGATAGCGTTTCATTGTTCATATATACTCTCCTTTATGTATCATTTTCTTTATTGTATCGAAAACCGGAAATAGTTGCTAGTTCCGTCCTTCTCTTCTATGACTCAACTTAACAAAGCATTCGACAATTTGATATAATAATGAAAACATATCCTTAAAAAGCAGGTGAATAACGTGAAATGGACTCAACTAATAGCAGGAGCTGCAGTCGGATTTGCAAGCGCTTATATTATTCAAAAAAGAAAGTCGTCAATTTCCTCATCGGAAGCCCTTGCGATTGTTAAAAGCGCTTTTAAACAAAACGGGGCAATCGACGGCTCATGGATTGAAACAACAACTAAAGTCATTCAAAAACATGGTCTCTCTTTTTATGGTTATACAGGTGGAATTATCAGAACACGTGATGCAAAACAGGAACATTACGAGTTTTTCATTGATAAAAAAAGCGGTGCTATTATTGAATTGACGTTGAATGCACCCGTTTAATTTCGTCAACTATTTCTCCTTTATTATCCCATTTTACAGCTCGATAAAAAGCATCATGATAAAAACTTAGCCAAGCTTGATGCTCATAGGCATAAGCTAGCCACTGCTGTTTTTGTTCAATCGAAGTCATTGGATAATCATCATATGCCATTACCCATAAGACATTTTGATGTGCATGTGTTGGCAAAAGATCGCCCATGTGCACTAAGATGTCGTTGTTTCCTTTTAATACAACTACAGCATGGCCATCGCTGTGACCGCCGGTATGATGAACAGTTACTCCAGGCACAATTTCATCTTTGTCGCTAAATGTTATTATTTGATGCTGAATAAATTCCCAATTTTGTTTCCAATACGTATTTTTAGAACGTATATTAGGATTTCTCATTTCATTCCACTCGATGTCGCTAACAAAAATTCTTGCATTTGGAAAAGCAGAGGAAAAATTTCCGTTGATACATTTTGTTAAGCCTGACACATGATCAAAGTGGAGATGCGTCATAATGATATGAGTAATATCTTCACACGTAAACCCTAACTTTTGTAAGTCTTCAGCAATAAATGATTCTTCCGTTACGCCAAAATGACGCTTTTTTTTCTCATCCAACATCCCTTTTCCTATGCCTGCATCAATTAACATGAGGTGTTTTTCAGTTTGAACGAGCAAAGGATCAGTCCTCATTGGAATTCGATTTCCTTCTGAGATAGAATATTTTTTTGTCCAAAGCTCTTTTGGAACAACACCAAACATTGCCCCTCCGTCTAAATGATTATTCCCTCCACGAAGCCATGTCACTTTTAATCCGCCTATTGTTAACGTTTCCATTTTACACCTCCATTATATTCCTTTTTATTTTATCACTATCCCCTTCTCTTTTTGAACAAAAAAAGACTGAGGAACTCAGTCTTTTTCATTCAGGTATTTTACTTCACAGCGGTAAATGCGGCTGCCTTTTTGTGAAAATTTCTCTTCATATTCCGTCATAACATTGCCTTCAAAATCACTTTTATGCAAATCTAAGCTAATGTACTTGAGAAGAAGCCCATATTCTGAAAAGCTTGTCAATGAATACTCAAATAGCCCTTGATTATCTGTTTTAAAGTGAATTTCTCCACCATCAACCAGCAGATTTTCATACATGCTTAAGAACGTTTTGTATGTTAAACGGCGCTTGGCATGTCTCTTTTTTGGCCATGGATCAGAGAAATTGAGATAAACGCGACCCACATCATTTTTTGTAAAAAACTCACTAAGGTGGTTAGCATCTACATTCAACAGCTTTAAATTTGGAAGCTCTTCTTCAATCAATCGTTCTAGAGCACTTAAGATGACACTTTCGTACATTTCAATTCCAATATAGTTAATATGCGGATTTTGTTTAGCCATCCCTACTAAAAATTGGCCTTTTCCTGTTCCTACTTCAATATGAAGAGGATTTTCATTCCCAAAAACTTCTTTCCAGTTTCCTTTATACTCCGTTGGGTTTGGAACCACGTATTGGGGATTTTCAGCAATTTTATCTTTTGCCCAAGGTTTGTTTCGTAATCTCATGTTGCACCTCTTTAATTTATTTTGACGCATTGAAAATGTCGGTTATTCGAAACAACCGACATTCTCATGCATAATTGTGTTTAGATAGAAAAAAATAAGAGCATCATACGAGAAAGGATGATGCTTAATGCCTTTAAATGCCGAACACCAAATGAATATATTAAAAGATATTTTATCTAATCATCAAAGTGATTGCTGCGGAACGGTTGCGGAATGTGAACAGGTTGAACGTTTAATTCAATCAATGTTAGCAAAAGGACATGCTAGCACAGACGTACAAGCAACACTACAAAACGTGTATCAATACACGCAGGATGCAAAAAGTGCTGCTCATTTAGACGAACATATTCAAACCAATCAACAAAATTTATCACAATGGGTCCAAGAACTATCTACCTTGTCATAATCTTTGCTACTGTGCTTGAATGTCGTTGACGAGCAACATCCGAAGATATTCAAGCCAGTAATTCATTTCAGAATGTTCGTTTTTCGAACGATGCCATTCAATGAATAAAATGGTTTGACTTATCACATACCACTTCATTCTCTTTTTCAAGTTCTCAGTTAGTTCAATCCCATAATGCTCAAGCCATTCTTCCCACTGAGATGGATTGATGTACCAATAAAGCAATAAACCTAAATCAATAGCAGGATCTGCAATCATCGCTCCGTCCCAATCGATTAAATATAGCTGCGTATTCTCTCCAAGCATCCAGTTATTGTGGTTCACATCACAGTGACACACAACATATTTATCTGTCTGAATGGACGGAAGCTCTGCTTGTAAATAGCTGATTCCCTGCTCTACAATACTCTCTTTTTGAAGTCGTTCGTCCACGTTCTCTAGAATATCAGCTAGCACGTCTTCGGGAAGAAGCGGTGTTTTCCCTAACCTTTTCAACATATCTAATAACTCGTTTGAATGATGAATTTTACTAAGCAATTCTGTCACTCGACTCGAATTCATATCTTTTGGTTTTAATTCTCGACCATCTAGCCAGTGCTGAGCTGTGATCACATCTCCATTTTCCATTCGTCTTGTCCACACGAGCTTCGGTACAATTCCTTCAGCTGACAATACTGCTAAAAAAGGTGATGAATTACGCTTTAAAAAAAGCTTTCGGTCTTGAAATTTTGCAAAATAAGCTTCTCCTGTCGCTCCGCCAGCAGGAGTAATTTCCCATTCGCTTCCTAATATATCTTCCAACCAATTCACCTTCAATTTCAACACACACATTTCGTTTAAAAATTTCACTCAATAAAGCAATCTATTAAGACATCATGACGTTATTTTCTTAGTAAATAAAAAAGACGGCTATTGAGGATATGTATCAATAGCCATCCTTTATAAATATTATCTCCATCACACTTTTTTCGTCAAGTGGTTGAAGACAATAATTATGTTTGAAATAAAATAAGAACGCTAAGCCTTGGAACATTTATAGCATTATCCTCTATAGTAGGATACCCATTTTTATATACTTTACAATGATCAAGTACTATTTTCCATGGTCCTTCTGGCAAAACTACTTTTTCTTCCATTAGGCCTTGATTAAAAAACACAATAATATTCTTCCACGGACCGTAGGCCAATACGTTTGATAAGAAATAGCCAATAACGGATTTCGGCGTGTTTAGGAAAGAGACATGCTGCCTAATCGCTGAAGCATCCCCCAAGCGAAATGCACCGTGCTGTTTGCGAATACGAATCAGCTCTTGAACCCAATTCACATCAGCAGAAAATTCCATTCTTCGATTCCAATCAATTGCATTAATATCATCGGGTGAATTATAGCTGTTCTCTACGCCTTTTTTAGTGCGGTAAAACTCTTGACCACTATGAAGAAACGGTATGCCTTGCGAAAGAAGCACAATAGCAGTAGCAAGGCGATGACGACTTCTACGAGTGTCTTCGTCTTCGTCTCCGTTTGAATTCGTTAACTTATCCCACAGCGTATGATTATCATGTGATTCAACATAATTAATTGACTGTGCTGGATTTATAAATAAAGCGGGACTGTCTTCTTTATCCAGAATGCTCCCCGCTATCACAGATTGCACCGCTTCTTTTTGATGAATATTTCCGCTGATAAAACCTTTTTCATGCACATCAAACGTGCTTCCTTTTACAGAATCTCGAAAGCGGTCATTAAAATAGCCGATTTGAGGCGTTTGGCGGGCATTCGCCATCATTGCTTTTTGATTGTGGGGAAGAGGAGTATTTAAATCCCAGCCTTCGCCAAACACCAAAATAGTAGAATCAATTTCATTTATTTTTTCCCGAATGATTTTCATCGTTTCTATATCTAAAATCCCCATGAGGTCAAAGCGAAAACCATCAACATCGTACTCTTTTATCCAAAATAATACTGAATCGATAATAAACTTTTGCGCCATTTTCCGTTCAGAAGCAAAATCATTTCCTACTCCCGTCCCGTTCGAAGGCATCCCAAACTCATCATGCCGAAAATAATAGCCGGGAACAATTTTTTCAAAAGGTGATTCTTCACGTACAAA
This sequence comes from Priestia aryabhattai B8W22, assembly GCF_000956595.1. GTDB lineage: Bacteria > Bacillota > Bacilli > Bacillales > Bacillaceae_H > Priestia > Priestia aryabhattai. The sequence goes on from NZ_JYOO01000005.1 coordinate 183,636, forward strand.
TACGTGATTATAAACTACATCTATAATAACACGGAATCCCTGTTGATGAAGTGTTGATATTAATTGCTTCACTTCAACAATACGAGTGGCGGGATTTGAAGGGTCAGCAGAGTAGCTTCCTTCCGGCACATTAAACAACAATGGATTATACCCCCAATTATAAGAAGCATGAGGATTTAATTCATCTACTCCGCCAAAGTCGTTAATCGGAAGAAATTCAAGGTGGGTCACTCCTAGCTCTTTTAAATAATGGAGACCTGTTGTTTTGCCTGGCTGACCGCTTGATTCAGTAACAGCTAGGTACGTACCTTTTTTTTCTATCCCGCTTGAAGGATGAACAGAAAAGTCTCGAACATGCATTTCGTAAATAACGGCATCCGTTGACTGAAGGAAAGGCGGCTTTTCATGGAGATGAACATAGGCTGTATGAAGATTTACCAGAACTCCGTATTCACTATTTGCTGTAGCTGCAACGGCATAAGGGTCCACCGCTTCATTTGTCCGACCGTTTACATCTATTAAAAATCGATAATAATACCCTTCTTTATCTAAAGAAAGTTCCTTTTCCCATACGCCTTTTCTTTGACGAGTCATAACGTACAGTTCTTCTTCTCCGCTGTTTGCATGTATTAATTTTAAAACCACTGCTGATGCAGTCGGAGCCCAGACTTTTATCATAATATGATCTGAATAAAAGGCTGCACCCAAATCATTTTGATTATAATAAAATCTTTCATCAAACTCTTTTGTTCGTATAACAGCCCCTACTTGCAGCGGAACTTTCTCCCCGTAGTTATCACAGATAACGTACGAATGTCCAATTTCTATGCTATCTTCAACCTTGCCTTCATATTTGATAAAACCTTCTAATTCATGTACGTTTTCAATAGAGATGGTCTCATGGATTTGTGCACTTTTAATCACAAAAAAATCAATTTGACCTTCATGATAAGAAGTTGGAACTAAAAGAGTAATACGATCTATTTGATCTAAATAAGCCTGAAACTTATTATCACCAGTCATCCTTTTCTCCTCCTTATGCCAATTACCTCTTTAGTAGCATTATATGTAGCAAACGCAAAAACGAAAGCACTTTCATAGCATGAATGTTCGGATTATTCACCTGCTTCGAATTCCCGGTCAAAATAAATACTCTGGCTGTGTTCGAGCAGTACCTGAGCTGCTTTCATCTGTTTAAACTTTAAAGGCGCCTTAGATTTCCGAAGTTCATAAAACCATTCTTCATACTTTCTAGCATCTACAAATTCAACCTGATAAGGCTCCGCAGCGTAGTCAATGTATCCATTTCTGCTTAGTAATATTTTCTTTACGCTATGTTCAATATCGTGAGTACGATAAATGCTTCGGACAATTTGCTCCATTCGATTTAACCCAATTAAAGGATTTAATATCTTTTTTTGATCTCTTCCTCTTAACTCTGTCCAAAAATTTTCTTTTGAATACTGAAAAACAGCGCTTTTATATGTTTCTATTAAACAAATACAGAGGGTTTCCGTTGGAGTAACAATAATGATATCCCCTTCTACCGGAGCTTTATTAATCAGGAAAATAGGCTTGTACATCACAAGATACGTATCAGGAAAGCGCTGAATAAAATAACGGAGAGCTTCATCATGGTAATATTTACGATCTGCTTGCGAGAACTCAAATAAAGTGGATGTAGCCCATTTCATTTGAAGATCAAATACATTTTCTAAAAACAATATTTTCAAATCTTCCGCTGTTTGTGGAAGAGTTGTAAACCTTAATAGCTCTTGATTTTCCACGCTATCGCTAGAGAACGCTTCTTCCACTTCAAACGTTTGTTTTTTTCTTGTAAACCGCTCTTTTGCTTTTTGCAAAAATGAACGTTGAGCTTTTGTTTCTTCTTGTACAGGCGGCTCATGTAATAGCCCTTCTTCAAATAATTGCTTTGCTTTCTTCCAATTATGTTTTTTTAAATGATTAAACTGAGACGTGTAGTGATAAACGTCTTTTTCATAACGGGAAATATAATCTTGCACCTTAAGTAGCTGCGCCACGTTTACATCAATCCCCTAATTAAAATTCCTCTAAAACTTTGTTCACCGATCATTTCTCTATTATCATCGGCGTTTTCTTTCCTTTGATAAGAGTGATTTTTAAATACCCTCTCTCCATGCTTGTATGTTCATATGCTACTGTGACGGCAAGGAAAAAGATAGTATTTTTTTATATTTAGGTTTGCTAGCAGGATGAACTTCAAAAAGAGCAAACGAACTCACTTGAAACTGTTCTTTAATCAACGCTTGCTTTAACTGCCCTTCAGAAAGCCCGGCTTCCCCTCCCCACTTCTTTGCAATCGTAATATGAGCACGATAAGGACGTTTTTCGTATAAGCCGCTTAGGTCTCCCCATACGGCCTGTATATCCCTTTGTAGATTCATAAGCTTATCATTTGGCTTAAGGCTTACATAAAGCACTCTAGGCTTGTTATACGCACCGAACACATCGTACTGACCTGTCTGCAGTGAAAAACTTGAATGACGGGAGGCTACTTCTTTTAAGCGACTAATCAGCTTTTCCTTTTTGTTCCCGACAAATCCTAAAAATTGTAGCGTTATATGATAATCGTCAGGGTATGTCCATTGTTTGAAAGGAAAAGGTGTTAATTCCTTTGCCCAACTTTCTGCCTGACGTGCAATGGAGACAGGCACGTTGATTCCAATAAAATAGTGTTGATCACCTTTCATCAAATTCCTCCTTTTCTTTTCATTATCTTTCCCCAATTTGTTATGTTCAAAAAGAACTAGATTTATTTTAAAGGTTTTTTGGATAAAATAGAGAGGTTTTTCTGAAAATTTGCCATGTGCTTAAAAAATAAGAATTTGTGTTATCATAGAAACAATACAGAGAATTTTTATAAGAAAAGGATGAGAAAAATGAAAGTTGTTAACAATATGGCTGATTTGATTGGCGAGACACCTCTTGTTAAATTAAATCGCCTTCAACCAGCAGATGGAGCATCCGTTTACTTAAAACTAGAATTTTTTAATCCGAGCCGTAGTGTAAAAGACCGTGCTGCTTTTAATATGATCATGGAAGCTGAAAAAGCAGGCTTGCTCAATGAAAATTCCACAATTATTGAACCAACGAGCGGAAATACAGGTATTGGCTTAGCTATGAATGCCGCGGCAAGAGGGTATCGTTCTATTTTAGTCATGCCAGATACCATGACTCAAGAACGAATTAACTTGTTAAAAGCATATGGTGCTGAAGTGGTTCTAACACCGGGCGATGAAAAAATGCGCGGGGCAATTCGCAAAGCAGAAGAGCTTACAAAAGAAATTCCAAATGCATTTATGCCTATGCAGTTTGAAAATAATGCAAACCCTGACGCACATCGAAAAACGACTGCTAAGGAAATTATTGAGGCGATGAACGATTTAGGAAAAGACTTATCCGCTTTTGTTGCTACTGCTGGAACAGGCGGAACGATCACAGGCACAGGTGAAGTTCTAAGAGAGAACTACCCAGACATGACCGTTCACGTTGTGGAACCCGCTGGTTCTCCTGTATTATCTGGAGGAAGACCTGGAAAGCACAAGCTTGTAGGAACAAGCCCTGGATTTATTCCTGATACGCTTAACGTAGATGTTTACGACGAAATTTTAAAAATTAAAGATGAACAAGCCTACGATATTACGCGACGCTTAGCTTCTGAAGAAGGAATTTTAGTCGGCCCTTCATCAGGCGCTGCGTGCTATGCTGCTATCGAGGTAGCCAAAAAATTATCTCCCGATCAAGTGGTCGTATGTATTGCTTGCGATACGGGTGAACGTTATTTATCAAGCGACCTCTTCTCATTTGAATAATAAAAAAAGCGAACGCAAAGGCGTTCGCTTTTTTATTTAGCTAATTCGTAAATAGCCTGTGCATAGATAGCTGTTGCACGAAGTAAATCTTCAATTACCATGTACTCATCTTTTTCGTGCGCTACTTCTTCACGGCCTGGGAAAAGAGGGCCAAATGCCACACCCGCTTCTAATGCTCTGGCATATGTTCCTCCTCCGATTGAAATAAGTGTAGGTTCTTCATTTGTTTGTTCTTGGTAAACCTTTTGAAGCGTTTGAATAAGCTCATGTTTTTGATCGACGTGATGTGGTTTAGAATCTGTAAAATGTTTGATGGTCATTTGATAAGATTCACTTTTTTCTTTAATCGTATCAATAATATCGTCAATATGAGCTGATACAGGATAGCGAATATTTAAGCCAAAGTGCCCCGCTTCTTCTTGACTATAAGACATGATTCCCACATTTATCGTTAAATCACCCGTGACCTCATCTTTGCGATTCAAGCCCATTTTTTCTCCTAGTGCATCTTGAACTAAATACGCATTTGCATAACCTACAAACTGATTAGCTTGTTCATCAAGTTCTAATGTATGTAAAAAGCGAAGAAGTGTAAGCCCAGCATTTTTCCCTTTATCAGGCACGCTGCCATGTGCTGAAACTCCTTCTAGAGTAAGTGTATACGCACCGCTCTTTTCGGTTATTGAACCTTTTAAAGACTCATCTTTTAAAAATTGATCATATTTATTTTTAATATCCGTTTCACTATGGAATTCAAGAACAGCTGTTGCAAGATCAGGAACCATATTGTAGCGTCGCCCAGAGACAAATGATGTAAGCTGGACGCTTCCCTTTGTTCCTTCAATTGGCTGCTGGCGAATTTCTACGTCTGTAATGCCTTTTTCAGCATAAATGATAGGAAAATCCGCATCCGGCGCAAATCCCATCGTTGGCATCTCTTCATGGTTGAAGTAGTGGTCCACACATCTCCAGTCACTTTCTTCATCCGTTCCAATAATCATTCGAACCCGCTTAGATAGAGGAAGCCCTAAATCTTTCACAATTTTCATCGCATAATAAGCAGCCATCGTCGGGCCTTTGTCATCGATTGCTCCTCTAGCAAAAATTTTCCCATCTTTTATTTCGCCGCCGTATGGATCAACCGACCATCCGTCTCCTTCAGGAACAACGTCTACGTGACAAAGAATGCCAAGAAGGTCTTTTCCTTCTCCCGCTTCAATATGGCCTGCATATCCATCCACATTCTTGACGGAAAACCCGTCATTTTTTCCTTTATTTAAAAGAAAGTGAAGCGCTTGGGCAATTCCAGGTCCAAATGGCTCTTCTTGTTTTTCTGTGCTTGTCAAAACACTTTTAATTTGTAGAAAACGCTGCGTCTCAGCTAGAATTTCAGCTTCTCTTTTTTGAACTTCCTCTTTCCAATTAATTGCCGTCATCTATTTGTCTCCTTTGCCTGCTTTTCCAGATTGTATCTATCATTACTATTGGTAAATTTAACTTTATCATACCTTTATATAGAAAGAAATAATTGTCTCTTTCCTTTCATATCAAAGGTTTACAGAGTCAAAATTCCGGGAAATAATTTGTAGGCACAATCGATAAAAACGGATTCTATTTGTTTATTGTTTACATATACTATAAAAAATGTGCAAATAGAGGAAGGAGATGTTACGAAAGGATTACATATTTATATCATTTTTTGTAAATATTGTGTTAATTTGCGTTTTCTCTTTTATTTTTCTGTCGATTTTGTGTACAATAAGGATAAGGACTGAAATAGTGCTTGACATCTCAGAGTTATAAAGAAGTTGTGCCTTACGAAAAACGAATAAGGAAGTGGTTTTTTGAAACCTTCAACTAATCGAATGCTAACTCGTATCAAATCGGTCTATATGTTCATTTGTAAAAATGGAACAGTTACAACGCAAGAGCTCGTAGACGAATTTGGTATTACACCAAGAACCATTCAGCGTGACTTGAATGTGTTAGCATATAATGATTTAGTTCGCAGCCCAAGTCGCGGTACATGGACGACTACGCAAAAGAAGGTCAAGATGTCATCCTAGTAAGTTTATTTCAAGGGTAGTAAGTGATTTATATATAGAGATAAAATTCTACGCAGTAGAAAGTCAAGACTTGGACGAGTGCATAGTCCCCCGCTCCATTTGCACGTCAAGCAGAGTTGGTACTCGTTTAAGTGCTTTAACGTGAAATGTTTCACTTGTCTAATAAAGTGGACAAAAAAAGGAACCATTTTAGACTTAGGTTCCTTTTTCTTTCGCCTCTTCTTAGGCATTTGATTTTTGTAATAAAGCTAGTTCTTCTTCGGTTAACTCCCTGTACTCTCCTAAATCTAACGACTCGTCTAATAGCAAAGCTCCCATAGATAAACGTTTTAAATACGTTACTTTTTTTCCTCTTGCTTCAAACATACGCTTCACTTGATGAAATTTCCCTTCAACGATCGTTAATTCAATTTCTGATTCCATATTGCTTGTTAGTATCTTTAATTCTGCTGATTTTGTTACGTATCCATCATCAAGAGTGACACCCTGTCTAAATGCTTCAGCATCTTCTTCAGTCACCGGTGCATTAATTTTTGCAAAATACGTTTTAGGAACATGCTTTTTAGGAGATAGCAGCTGATGTGCAAGCTGACCGTCATTCGTCAGCAGCAAGAGCCCTTCTGTATCTTTGTCTAAACGCCCTACCGGAAATGGATCGTACACAGCATCGTCAAGTTCAAGTAAGTCCAACACTGTTTCATGAAGAGAATCTTCGGTCGCTGATATGACACCTTGCGGCTTATGCAGCATAAAGTAAACAAATTCTCGGTAAGAAACGGCTTCGCCATGTACAGTTATTTCTTGTTCATCTGGATTAACGTGTACCTTGGCATCTTTAACCGCTGTACCATCTACCTTAACAACTCCTGTCTTTAAAAGACCTTTCACTTCTTTTCGGCTTCCGTACCCAATAGTAGAAAGCAATTTATCCAAACGCATGTAATATCCTCCTCTTTTTTGAAAAGAAGATGACTCTAACGAGTCATCTTCTTATGCACTGCGCTGTTTATTTCGGCGCAGTATCTTTCGTTCAATTGCACCTGTTACCCTCGCTCCCATTACTTTTTCAAACAGGCTTGAACGATAGGTAATGATAAAGTAAATAAGGCCGCCTACTGCTGCTCCTATAATCGTAATAACAGTGGCGGAGAATCGTCCTGGCTCTGTAAACAGACCAATCACTGCTGCGACAATTTTTACGCTGATTCCCATAATCGCAACAAAAATGAGAATGAGCACGGAGCGTTTTATAAACTCACTGTAGTTATATTTTGCGTGTTTTTGAATAAGCGCAAACATATAAACAAGAGATACGATATAGCCTAGTGCTGTCGCTAAAACTGAACCAATCTCGTGGAACATAAGAATAAATGGAACGTTCAAAACAATTTTCACAATCAACCCAAATAATAAACTTAAAACAGCATATTTTTGTTTGTTGATTCCTTGTAAAATAGCTCCATTAACCGTAAAAAATGAGAATAATAAAGCTACCGGTGCATAATAAAGCAAGACATTTCCACCCGCATCCGATGCATCTGTTCCAAAGAAAAACGTATAGGCTGGGCCAGCTAAAGCCATTAACCCTACAGATGCTGGCAGCACAAGAAACATAATCGTTTGATATGTTTGATCAATTTGCTTTTGCAATACATTATAATCTTTATTCACAAATGAACGTGTAATCGTTGGTACAAGAGTCAAACCGAACGCAGTAGCTAATGAAACAGGGATCATCACAAGCTTTGGAACATAAGACTGAACAATTCCGTTCATGGACTCCGCTATTTCTTTTTGTCCAGCCGCTACCATCGCACGGTTAAATGTGAATTGATCCACATACTGATACAGCGGAATAGCTAAGCTGACAAATACATATGGCAATGAATACGTAAGCAGCTCTTTAAAAATGGATAAGGTAGAAATACGCGTAGGCGTTACCGTCTGCTCGTTCACCATTTTATCGAGATGAGGCTTTCGTTTTTTCCAGTACCAAATTAATACGGCCAGTCCAGCAAGAGCTCCTACAAAAGCCCCCATTGTAGCAAATCCAACCGCTAATGCAAGACTCCCATGTACAACTTTGATGACAATATAGGTCGATGCTAATAAAAAGACAACCCGCACAAGCTGTTCAACTACTTGTGAAACGGCTGTTGGTCCCATAGACTGGTGTCCCTGGAAAAATCCTCGCATTAAACTCATCATCGGTACTACAATTAACGCAATACTAACCATTCGCATAACCATTACTACATCTTCTAAGGAGTTATTTAAATCAGAACCTCCCAGTGTAATTCTAGACATAACAGGAGCTAACGAATATAAAAGTAAAAATGCAAGTATTCCTGTGACAAGCATTAATTTCATGCCGGCCCGGTACATTCTTCTACTCGTATAATAATCACCGAGTGCATTATATTTTGACACAAATTTCGATACGGCCATTGGCATACCGGCTGTAGCAATACTTAAATAAATAGCATATTGGTTATATCCGTAACCAAACAGTGCTCCCCCTACGGTTCCAACAAGGATCGCAAATGGAAATAAATAAATCATTCCCAAGATTCGGGATACATACGTGCCAAGCGTTAGCACAAAGGTCCCTCTTAACAATTTTGAATCAGACATACGTTTGCCTCCGATACTTAATGTTACATACTGATAATAATGATAGAATTGAAAAGAAGCAAGTGACAGTATACACTAAGAAAGGTCTTATACTCACTCGCACTCGTCAACAAACTAAAAAAACAAAGACTATAGCCCATTTTATCCAATGTTGAGAGATTTGTCAGTGAACAAACTAAAATTTTTTAAGAATAGACAGGTTGGTGAAAGTATGATATATGATGTAGTCGTAATCGGAGGAGGACCTTCTGGTTTGATGGCATCGATTGCAGCTGGAGAGTCAGGTGCAAACGTATTATTAATTGATAAAGGCAATAAACTCGGACGAAAACTTGCCATTTCTGGGGGCGGACGCTGTAATGTAACAAACCGCCTTCCGATTGATGAACTTATTAAACACATTCCAGGAAACGGACGCTTTTTATACAGTGCGTTTTCTGTTTTTAATAACGAAGATATCATCTCCTATTTTGAAGGCCTTGGAATTAAATTAAAAGAAGAAGATCACGGGCGTATGTTTCCGGTTAGCAATAAAGCTCAATCTGTTGTTGATGCATTAATTAGCGAACTTCACCGTCTTCGTGTGACAATTCGTACAAATACAGCCGTTAAACGCGTAACCTATGAAAACAACACCGTGAAAGAAGTTGTGCTTCAAAACGGAGAAGCAATCCAAACGAAAAGCGTTGTGATTGCAGTAGGTGGAAAATCAGTGCCTCATACAGGTTCGACAGGAGACGGTTATCAATGGGCAAAAGATGCGGGGCATAAAATTACTGAACTTTACCCAACAGAAGTTCCTATTACATCTAGCGAACACTTTATTAAAACCAAAACGCTTCAAGGTCTATCGCTTCGTAATGTAGGATTAAGCGTGCTTAATAAAAAAGGCAAGCCTGTCATTACTCATCAGATGGATATGATTTTCACTCACTTTGGCATTTCTGGTCCCGCCGCTCTTCGCTGCAGCCAATATGTCGTTAAAGAGTTAAAGAAACAAAAAAGCAACACTGTTCAAATGTCTATTGATTTATTTCCTAGCCAAAATGAAGAAGAGATTTTTCAAAAATTAGCCAAAATGACAAAAGAAGAGCCGAAAAAAGCGATTAAAAATGTTTTAAAAGGTTTTGTATCTGAACGCTATCTATTATTTTTACTCGAGCAAGCAGACATTGATAGCCAAGCACTAGCGGGACAGATTCAGCATGAAAAACTGAGAGAGTTCTCGAGAATGTGCAAACGATTTGAATTTGCTGTAAACGGCACGCTTTCTTTAGAGAAAGCATTCGTCACAGGAGGCGGCGTATCAGTTAAAGAAATTCACCCAAAAGAAATGTCTTCGAAATTTATGCAAGGCCTTTACTTCTGCGGGGAAATTCTTGATATCCACGGATATACTGGAGGATACAATATTACTTCTGCTCTTGTAACAGGCCGTTTGGCGGGGAGTAATGCAGGAGAATTTGCAACAAGCCTAGCATAATATGCTAGGCTTTATACATAACCATGGCTGAAAAACAGTACACTTGCTCATCACGATCAACATCCACTGTGACTTGATATTTAATATCCACGACGTCTTCATCTTCTAATTTTCGTAAAAATCGGTTCACCGCAAACTCTAAATCTTTTTCATGCTCTTTATCAAACATTTTCACTTGTATCACAGCTTCTACCACCTTGTCCTATCAAATTTGTTTCAATCAGAATGGACTGCTTCTCTCAATGATGGCTTTTGTACTGATTTTCAACTTCTTCCTACCTTTATTTTTATGAAGACTTTTATAGATTTAGTCATCATTTGTTTTGCTACTATCATTTTAGTCGGATGGCAGAAGTTTAATTCAAAAAAAGAGGTTGAGACATAACGAACTTAATCCAATCTAAAGACGAACAAATGGGATACATGAGCTGAACCGCTTGTAACACGGCAGTCGATTTTCATGCAAGACGTCGCCTTTCCCTCCAATCAACTGCTAAAAGGCACGAAACAAAAAAAAGAACCACTAATCAAACATGTTGATTAATAGTTCATTTTTCACTTCAACTGAGATACTTTTATCCCAGCCTCTTTTTTATTTATTAACCGTTTTTCCTTCCCACTCTAACATGCCGCCAACCATATTTGTTACTTTATGTCCTTGTTCTTGAAGGTAGTAACATACGTTTTCACTGCGGCGGCCCGAACGGCAAATGAAAATATATTCTTTGTCTTTATCAAAATAATCCAAGTTAACTGGAATATCATTCATACGAATGTGTTTAGCAGTTGGAATCATCCCTTCTGCTACTTCTTCATCTTCGCGCACATCAACTAAATGAAGTTCTTCTCCATTTTCAACGCGTTTTTGAAGTTCTTCAGGCGTAATTACTTTTACTTCTTCCATCTTCGTCATTCCTCTCTATTCTTTCATTCAGCTTGCTATCGCTATTGTAGCAAATTCAAATACCTTTATGCCACTAAATAAGAAAAGCTTAAACAGCACCCTGCCTAAGCTTTTCCAATTGTAGTTAAAGGTTTGACTAAGCTCTTAAGATCAAACCCGAAAGCAAGGCACATCTACTTAAGTCTAGAACACAAGCTACTCTAGCTCTTTCACTCTGGAGTGTATCTAAAAAAAGAAACAAAGAAGACCACTCGACCAAGTGACTCTATCATTGGCTAACCAGACTACTTCGTTCTTACTTTCAAAGATTTTGACTAAGGGCCTGATGTCAACCCCGAAAGGGGGACATCAGGCCCTTAGGTCTAGAACAGACCCCCTGACTAAAGAGCAGTCAGGGGGTCTGTTCTACATCAATACTTAATTAGCTACGATGTTTACTAATTTACCAGGCACAGCAATTACTTTGCGCACTGTCTTACCTTCAATGAACTCTTGAACGTCTTCATTAGCCATTGCAATATCTTGAAGCTCTTCACGAGACGCCTCAGCAGGTACGTTTACTTTCGCACGTACTTTACCGTTAATTTGAACGACAATTTCCACTTCATCATCTACAAGTTTTGCTTCGTCAAACGCAGGCCAAGCCTCATACGAAATTGTATCTTCGTGACCTAGTTTGCTCCATAATTCCTCAGTCGTATGAGGACAAATTGGTGCTAATAGCTTCACAAATCCTTCTACGTATTGCTTTGGCAGCACGTCAACTTTGTATGCATCATTGATGAATACCATAAGCTGAGAGATACCTGTATTAAAACGGAGGCCTTCGTAATCTTCCGTTACTTTTTTCACCGTTTGGTGATACACGCGTTCAAGCGTAGTGTCATTGCTTTCTTGAACCTTGCTGCTTAATTCACCGTTATCGTCAACAAGTAAGCGCCATACACGATCTAAGAAACGGCGTGCACCATCAAGCCCTTTTGTTGACCAGGCGATTGACGCATCTAAAGGCCCCATGAACATTTCATAAAGGCGAAGCGTATCTGCTCCGTGGCTTTCTACGATTTCGTCTGGGTTTACAACGTTACCTTTTGACTTACTCATTTTTTCATTGTTTTCTCCAAGAATCATACCTTGGTTAAACAGTTTTTGGAACGGCTCTTTTGTTGGAACTACGCCGATATCATATAAAAACTTATGCCAGAAACGAGCATATAATAAGTGAAGAACAGCGTGTTCAGCTCCACCGATATAAATATCAACCGGCAACCATTCTTTTAATTTATCTGCATCTGCTAACGCTTCACTGTTTGTTGGATCAATGTAGCGTAAGTAATACCAGCAGCTGCCTGCCCATTGAGGCATTGTATTTGTTTCGCGGCGCCCTTTTTTGCCTGTTTCCGGATCTACAACGTTCACCCAGTCATCAATGTTTGCTAACGGAGATTCACCTGTGCCTGACGGTTTGATTTCAGTCGTTTTTGGTAACACAAGCGGAAGCTGATCTTCAGGAACTGCAGTTGTTGTGCCATCTTCCCAGTGAATAACAGGAATTGGTTCACCCCAGTAGCGCTGACGACTGAATAACCAGTCACGCAGACGGTATGTTACTTGTTTTTCACCTTTTTCATTTGCTTGAAGCCACTGAATCATATTTGAAATTGCTTCTTCTTTATCTAAACCATTTAAGAAGTCTGAATTAACGTGCTCGCCGTCGCCTGTATAAGCTTCTTTTGAAACGTCTCCGCCCGCTACCACTTCTTTAATCGGCAGCTCAAATTTAACAGCAAACTCATAATCGCGCTCATCATGAGCAGGAACAGCCATAATTGCACCTGTGCCATAGCTCATTAGAACATAGTCAGCAATCCAAATCGGCATTCTCTCGCCGTTTACAGGATTAATTGCATAAGCACCTGTGAATACGCCCGTTTTGTCTTTAGCTAAGTCTGTACGCTCTAAATCGCTTTTGCTTTTAATTTGATCTAAATAAGCTTCTACCGCTTCTTTTTGTTCGGCTGTTGTAATTTTTTCCACAAACGGATGTTCAGGTGCTAAAACGGCATACGTTGCCCCAAATAGCGTGTCAGGACGCGTTGTGAACACAGTAAATGTGTCCTCGTATCCATCGATTGTGAAGTGCACGTGAGCTCCTTCAGAGCGGCCAATCCAGTTGCGCTGCATTTCTTTAATACTTTCTGGCCAATCAAGCTCATCTAAATCTTCTAGTAAACGATCTGCATAAGCTGTGATTTTAAGCATCCACTGCTTCATTGGACGACGCTCAACCGGATGTCCCCCACGCTCACTTTTGCCGTCAATAACTTCTTCGTTCGCAAGTACTGTTCCTAGAGCAGGACACCAGTTAACAGCTACTTCATCCACATAAGCTAAGCCGTTTTTATATAACTGTAAGAAAATCCACTGTGTCCATTTGTAGTAGTTTGGATCAGTTGTATTAATTTCTCGCTCCCAATCGTAAGAGAAACCTAACGATTTGATTTGACGGCGGAAATTATTAATGTTAAGTTCAGTGAACTCAGCCGGATCGTTTCCTGTATCTAATGCATACTGCTCAGCAGGTAGTCCGAATGCATCCCATCCCATTGGATGAAGTACATTGTATCCTTGCATACGCTTCATACGAGATAAAATGTCCGTTGCTGTATAACCTTCTGGATGCCCAACGTGTAAACCCGCTCCAGATGGATAAGGGAACATATCTAATGCGTAAAACTTACGCTTTCCTTCATCTTCTGTTGTTCTAAATGTTTTATTTTCTTCCCAAACTTTTTGCCATTTTTGTTCGATCTTTTCATGATTAAAAGCCATACATAATCCTCCTTGTACGCTCCAGCTGTATTTAATTAAACTAAAAAACCCCTCATCCCTCAAACAAAGGGACGAGAGGTTGAATAAACTTCCCGCGGTACCACCCAAATTAGCACAATTATGTACTCACTCATTTTCCTTAACGCGGATAGACGGCAAATGTTACTTTACTTCACATTTACAACTCCAAGGTGAGTTCATGAACGCCCGTTTGCTGACTCGCACCACCCGTCAGCTCTCTTAGCTCGCTTCGTTCACTACTATTCCTTATCATAGTTTTTATATCATACTACCTTGTATTGTAAATAATATGTTCGCAAACTGCAAGTTGTTCAACGGATTTTGTAAAAGTTTCTGCACTGCAGCACTGCTTTGCTGCTAAATCCTCTCTTTCATTCTTATATATGAACAACTTCTCCCAAAAACATACATGCAGCGTAAAACAAAAAAAGAGATTGAGACATAACTAAGTCAATCTTATCTAAAGGTGAATAAATAGGATATCTGGACTCTTTGCTACAAAACTGTTGATTTCGTGCAAGGCTTTACCTTGCCCTCCAATCAGCAGCTTAAAGCAACTAAACGCGTAAGATCTACGTTCACCATAATAATGAAAAAATCCGAACGATTTATCGTTCGGATCTTCCTTCGGCTAAAATCCTTTTGTCTCAGCCTCTACTTTCTTTAGCAGCTATTATTAAATGCCAAATCCAAAAGAAAACAGGATAATCGCAAGTGCAAGACCAACAAGCGGAACAATTACCGTCATCGCTGCAACTGATCCATACGCATCTTTATGAGTTTCTCCGCAAATAGAATTAATTGTGGTGACGACATAACCATTATGAGGCAAAGAATCTAATACTCCAGAAGAAATAGCTACTACGCGATGGAGAGCTTCTGGATTTACACCAGCATCTAGATAGTGAGGGGCTAAGATTGGCAAAGCAATCGCCTGACCTCCTGAAGCCGAACCTGTCATCCCCGCGATAACACTTACCGCAATAGCTCCCCCAATCAACGGACTTCCTGGAATATGCGTCATAGCGTCTACAGCCACTCCAAACGCGGGAACAGCTTTAGCAACTCCTCCAAAACCTACGACAGCAGCTGTATTCCCAATCGCAATTAACGCCCCCAGCGTTCCTTCTGAGGCTGCGTTCCAAAACCCTTTAAAATGCTTTCGGTTCACAATATAAGTGACAATGATCCCGCTTAAAAGTGCCACAATCAACGCAGATTGCTGAAGTGGCTTATGAAGCGCAAAAGAAATAATGAGCACGACCACAAGCGGAAGCAAACTTAATAACGGATTAGGAAGAGACTGATTTTCCGTTACTGCTGGATCTTTTTCGCGTGATATAAAACGCTCTCCATTTTTAACTGCTTTTGAAATCAAGCGCTTTAACCACCAGTAGCCGAATACAGCCATCACTACCGCTACAACTAAACTAACTTCCCACCCTGCATACGGACTAGTCTTCAAATATTCAATTGGAATCCAGTTTTGGATTTCAGGAGATCCAGCCGAGGTCATCGTAAACGTAACGGAACCGAATGCTAAAGCAGCAGGGATAAACCGCCTCGGCAAATCCGCCTGTTTGAATAAGCTTAAAGCCATTGGATAAACAGAGAATGCTACTACAAACAGACTGACTCCTCCGTATGTTAAGACCGCACAGGCAAGTACAATCGCCAACACTGCTCTTTTCATTCCTAGTTTACTGACAATCCAGCGAGAAACACTATCAGCGGCCCCGCTGTCTTCCATTACTTTTCCAAAGACGGCGCCCAATAGAAACATTAAATACCAAGAGGCAATAAATCCTGTGAAACCAGACATGTAATTTCCAACAAAATTTGCTTCTCCTTCTTTCACCAGCTGTGGAAATAAAGGCATTCCGCTTGTTAACGCAACAACTAAAGCACTGAGCGGACCTGCTATAAATAAATTCATGCCTCTCATCGTTAATACAATGAGCAGCAATAATCCTCCAATTAATCCAATCATACTAAGCATGTTTAGCCCCCCATGAAGTCATATAATTAGAAAACGCTTACAATTTTACAGGTATATACTCCTTTCTTTGCTTGTCACAACCCCTACTATATTATTAAAGGAATACTGAAGACATTCCTACGTTTATTAAGCAGTCAAAAATAAAACCATCTCTATTTATTTAGAGATGGTTAATGAACGCTGACGTTTTTCTTTTAATTTATAATCGTATATCCATGTTGTACACATGCTGAATAGCAATAGCGCAATTAATAAATAGCACAGCGTAGACATATTAAACGCATCGAAAATAACGCCTCCAAAGAGAGGACCAATCATTTTACCTGCAGTAGCCATGCTGTTAACTACACCTTGATAAAATCCTTCTTTTCCAGATGGAGCCAACTGACTCGCAACAGCTGGAATGGCTGGCCAAACGAACATTTCTCCAATTGTTAATACAACCATTGCTGTTAAGAACTGCGGAAATGTTGTAGCATTCACCACGATGATGAAAGAAGCCACAAAAATAACCGTTCCAATTAGGACCTGTACTTTTAATGTTTTTGCTACTTTTTGAATGATGGGTACAATCAAAGGCTGACCGACTACAATTAAAATCCCGTTAATCGTCCAAAGTAAACTGTAGCTAGAAAGAGGTATATTCAGCTCACGCGTATGCGTAGCAATCGTTGTTTGCCACTGAACATACGCTACCCAGCATAAGACATACCCCGTACATAAAATAAGAAGAGCAGTCAGCTTCGTTTTATGCCCAATGCTCCCAGCTTCATTAAGGACATTCGTTTGCCCAACGGTAACCGAAATATGACGATATGAAAAAATAGCAATAAGCAGAAAAATAACGTATAAAATTGTATTAGCTAAGAAAATATACGTAAATGAATAAGATGCTACAATGCCTCCTACCGCAGCGCCGATAGCCACTCCTGCATTTTGAGCAACGTACATCGCATTAAATGCTTTTCTTCCGCCTTGTGGCCAAACGGATCCTGCCATTGCATACATAGATGGAAAGACAATACCAGATCCAAACCCTACAACAACCAAGAGAACAACGTATGTAGGCCAACCATGGAAAAACACGA
This sequence comes from Priestia aryabhattai B8W22, assembly GCF_000956595.1. Classification (GTDB taxonomy): domain Bacteria; phylum Bacillota; class Bacilli; order Bacillales; family Bacillaceae_H; genus Priestia; species Priestia aryabhattai. Next base: position 200,517 of record NZ_JYOO01000005.1, read on the forward strand.
GTCCCACTAATGCAATAAGAGTAATAATAATTCCTGATAAGATGGATTTATATCCTCCGATTTTGTCAAAAAGTGTTCCCCCTAACAAATTACCCACTACGCTTGCAGCAGAATTCAGCATAAGAACCACTCCTGCAACGGATAACGACTTTCCTAAATGTTCATTTATATAAATTGTATTGAGAGGCCATAAAAATGAAGCTCCCGTTACGTTTACAAGCATACCAATAATCAAAAACCAAAGTGATTTGGGCATTGATCTCCCCCCTATCTATTCGAATGCCAACGTACATTCTAGTCTTTTCTTAAAGGGTTCGCAATGCTTTTACATATAGACAATTTATTTGAAATTCGCTGACTATTTAAAAAGGTGATTTCACATGACAATATCATGCAAAATCACCTTTTCACCGCTTATTTTTGCTTCGAACGAACCGGCTGTGCACGCTTGCTGTTTCGTGCTTTTAATTCTTTTACCGGATCAAAATCTTTTCCTAGCTCAATGTCATTGCTGTTGATCCCGTTTTTTGTTTTTTGTTCCGGGTTATTTTGATTTGAACGAGTTGCCATAAAATCCTCTCCTTAATGCTGAGTTGTGATTAATTTATTTTGCAGCTGCTGAACTTGCAGACGCATGCGATATAGCTGTTCTCTTTGCTGTGCATTTGCACTGTGAGAAAACTCTTCAATTTCTTTATAAGCATTTTCTAATTTTTCCTGTGCTTTTGTATATTCAGTGTCATTGTAATGTTCTTGCTTCATGCCTTCCTGCAACTGACCTTGTCCAAAGCGAATAGCATCTTCACACTGCTGCATAAGTTGATCCACTGCTTGACGAGTTGTCATTCTCTATTCCTCCTATTCGTTCATTTCTGTCTTATTTTGCGCAACTTTACTCTCCTTTACGACAAGAAGAACCTGTTAAATATAAGCATCCTAAATTTGTTTGGCACTTTTTCACGTTTTTGATACAATTTGTTGATGTATATTGCATGTAAAAAGGAGGTTGCTGATTTGAATCAGACAAACCCATTTCCGTATAAATCTGAAAACAAACGTTATCATACCTGGAATTACCACTTACGTAACCACTTTGGCCATAAGGTATTTAAAGTAGCCTTAGATGGAGGATTTGATTGTCCAAACAGAGACGGCACGGTAGCTCACGGCGGCTGTACGTTTTGCAGCGCTGCCGGTTCAGGAGATTTTGCTGGAAACAGAGCGGATGATCTTGTGACACAATTTAACGAAATCCGTGAAAAAATGCATCATAAATGGAAAGACGGAAAATACGTTGCTTACTTTCAAGCATTCACTAACACTCATGCTCCTGTTGAGGAGCTTCGTGAAAAATATGAAGCGGTCTTAAAGCTTCCTGGAGTTGTTGGACTTTCTATCGCCACACGACCTGACTGTCTCCCCGACGATGTGGTGGAATACTTGGCTGAATTAAATGAACGAACTTATCTATGGGTAGAGCTTGGACTGCAGACTGTTCACGAACGAACTTCACTGCTTATCAACCGGGCACATGATCATCAATGCTATGTAGATGGTGTAGCAAAACTTCGAAAACACGGTATCCGCGTTTGTTCTCACATCATTAATGGCCTGCCTTTAGAAACACCTGATATGATGATGAAAACGGTACGAGAAGTAGCGAAATTAGACGTTCAAGGAATTAAGATTCACCTGCTTCATTTGCTAAAAGGAACTCCTATGGTCAAACAGTATGAAAAGGGCCTTGTTGAATTTCTTTCATTTGAAGAATACGTAAAGCTTGTATGCGACCAGCTCGAAATGATCCCTTCTGAGATGATTGTTCATCGTATTACTGGTGATGGACCGATAGACCTCATGATCGGACCGATGTGGAGCGTGAATAAGTGGAGCGTGTTAAATGCCATTGATCAAGAGCTCGAACGTCGCCAAAGCTATCAAGGAAAATATTATGAAAAAGAGTTGATGGAAAGATGAAAATAGAACGTATCCTGCCTTTTGCCCGCACGTTGCTCACTAATGCTGTGGCCGAAGGAGATGTCGCGATTGATGCCACGGCAGGAAATGGACATGATACATTGTTTTTAGCTAATTTAGTCGGAGATGCAGGTCATGTATATGGATTTGATATTCAGCCCCAAGCCATTCAAGCAACTCAGCAGCGATTGACAGAACATAATGTAGAAAACCGAGTCACGCTTATCCAAGAAAGTCACAGCAATATAAACCTGCTTCCTACTTCTATTAATGGACGAGTTACGGGCGCTGTCTTTAATTTAGGTTATTTACCAGGTGGAGATAAAGACATCGTCACCACTTCTGAAACAACAATCTCTGCAATTGAGCAGTTACTTGATTTGCTAGCACCTGAAGGAGTGATTGTGCTCGTTATTTATCATGGACACGAACAAGGGAAACAAGAAAGAGACGATTTACTAACGTATGTCCAAAACCTTGATCAAAAAAACGTCCATGTTCTACAATACAGCTTCATGAATCAGCAAAACAATCCTCCGTTCATCATTGCTATTGAAAAAAGATAAGCCGCATATGGCTTATCTTTTTAGCATTCGGTACAAGCGTCCGTTGATATAGAAAAAGTAGCTGAGTGCTCCCCCCGCTTTTATTAATCTACGTGCATTCACATGAACATGTTTTTGTGCCCGCACTTTTTGATCGGACAAATAAACGCCCAAGAGTCCCTTATAGATAAAGCAGTGAAAGTGATAATCCGGCAGTTTTTTAGCATATTCGTCCGCTTTTACAACAAAATGCAAAAAGCGATCCATCATTTGCTGATAGTGAGGATAATAAAAACAAAAGTTCAAATCTCCTCCTGCTTTATCTTCTTCTTGGTCAATTAAATAATCGAGTAAAATATGTAAACCTTGAATATAAGGAAAATATCCCGCTTTTATTTTCTCCGTCATTTCTTCGGTCATCTCTTCTTGAAAACTGTAAGCGACCAAACAAAAAATGCCTAACGTTGAACCAGAGCACGCTGAAAATTCATACCACTCCATTTCAGGAACACTGTGCCGGTGAGCATCGAACCAATTCTCTAATCGCGGAACTCTTTCCTTGATTTCAACATGCTTATGTATTTGCAAATCACAATAATAAGTAGCTAGTTCTAGTAAATGTGAAGAGACGATATGGTAATTACAGGCTTTTCGCAAGGACTGCTGACAAGTCTGGACAAGTTCCCCTAAGTATCCTCCGTCGTCTTTATCCGTTCGAAAACGATAGTAATCTCCAAGAGGTGCATGAGGAGTCAACGCATCTGGCATCGATTCATGTAAGGCTGCAAAATCTTTAGGATCGAGCGAATTGCTGCGGTCACATAAGTTATCTAAGTAATCGCTGATTGTTTGGTAGGCAACGATAAATTTTACGCATTCAATCATGTTTTCTTTCGCTAAAATCGATAGGATGCCGCCTCCTTCACAATGAAAAGTTTTTGTATCGATGCTTGCCAATGCTTGAGTGCGTAATTCTTTATTAGGAATCTCTTTTGCCCGTTCCCGCCAATGGTCAAGCTCATGATGAACGACGGGAAACACTTCTCGATAAATTTTTCTCATTAATGAAATAGGACGAGACGGAATCTTCATTTATTTTCACCTCAATTTCTGACAGCACTCATTAAATGTGAAGATCAACAAAGCTTTTCGCGTATGTAAAAACGTATTCTCTTTCAGGCTCATTAAAGATTTCGTGATACAGCTGAGACCATTCTTTGTAGATTTTTTCACTTAGCTCTATTTCATCAAACCACTGTCTAACAATCAGCTTTTCAATAATTTTATCTTCTCCTGCCTGCATCACAAGAAGCGGAACATCCGGCAAACGATCGATATCTTTAAAAGCTAAGTTAACAGCTTGAATCAATTCTCGGTACCATCTTACGGAAACTTTTGTAACGTACAGTGAGTCGTTTTCATCTTCATCTCGAACTTCTTGGTTTCTTGTTGCTTTTTCAACAGTGAGACCCAAATCAAAAAGTTTGTTCGGCATGACTTTATTTAATCCTTTAGATAACATATCTAAGTAAGCTGGTACTTGCTCTTTTAATCCTAAACAAGGTGAGGAAAGAATCGCACCCCATATAGGGAGATTCTTTGTCTGAAGCGTACGAATAACCGCCAATCCTCCCATACTGTGTCCTAACAGGAAAATAGGCAAATCATATTTCTGCGCTTCACGTACCCATTCTTCCACTTCATATACATATTCATCAAAGGATAGGATATGTCCTCTTCTTCTCGTTGTTAAGCCTTGGCCAGGAAGGTCTCCCATGATTACGTGCATTCCAACTGAACGCCACATCTCAATCAGCCAGCGATAGCGCCCGTGATGCTCCGCCGCTCCATGGACCATGACAATAACGCCTTTTGGATTTACTGCTTCCCATTTATGCATTTGAGTTACTCCTTCTTCCTTTTTTTGTTTACCTGCTTTAAAAACCTTTGTACACTTACATTAGAAGATTTACTACTTTTTTTCAACTAATAAAGGGAGATGATTTGATGATTTATCCGTATAAAGAAAAAATGCCTACCATTGCACCCAGCTGCTTCATCGCAGACTATGTCACGATTACTGGAGATGTCACCATTGGTGAAGAAAGCAGCATTTGGTTTAACACTGTTATTAGAGGAGATGTTTCGCCTACTATTATCGGTAAACGAGTAAATATACAAGATCAATCAACACTCCATCAAAGCCCAAATGCTCCGTTGCTTATTGAGGATGATGTGACAGTAGGACATCAAGTTATTTTACACAGCTCCATCATCCGCAAACGCGCGCTCATTGGCATGGGCTCTATTATTTTAGACGGTGCGGAAATTGGTGAAGGTGCTTTTATCGGTGCTGGAAGTTTAGTGCCTCCCGGTAAAAAAATACCACCTAATACTCTCGCACTCGGTCGACCTGCTAAAGTGATCCGCACTCTGACTGAGGAGGATTTAAAAGATATGCAGCGCATCCGTACAGAATATGTAGAAAAAGGGCAGTATTATAAGTCTATTAAGAAATCTGATTCTTCATTATAAAGGAAACGTTCCCTCAGAAAGTCATACTGAGGGAATTTTTTTAGTATCTCCACAAACTCTCTAATCATGTTCTATTCTCCCCACAATTGTAAAGAAATTTCCATATTAATTTACATCGTTTTAGTACTGCCTCCACAATTAAAGATTAAACTGAATAATAAAGACGTATTTATTGAAAAGGGAGCGACTCTATGAAAGCTAAGTTAATTCAGTATGTATACGATGCCGAATGCCGATTATTCAAAAGTGTAAATCAACACTTTGATCGAAAGCACTTAAATAGGTTTTTACGTTTACTAACTCACGCCGGCGGAGCCACGTTTACCATTGTGATAGCATGCTTGCTGCTATTTCTGCACCCTTCATCCGTTGCTTACGCTTGTGGGTTTTCTCTAGCTGTTAGCCATATTCCTGTTGCCATTGCTAAAAAGCTATATCCTAGACAACGGCCTTATATTCAACTAAAGCATACAAAAGTATTAGAAAATCCATTAAAAGATCATTCATTTCCATCGGGGCATACAACAGCTATTTTTTCGTTAGTTACCCCTGTGATGATTACTTATCCAGCCTTCGCTGCCATTCTTTTGCCTCTTGCAGTCACGGTAGGAGTTTCAAGAATTTATCTCGGTCTGCACTATCCGACGGATGTCATGGTAGGCCTGATACTCGGCATCTTTTCAGGTGCTGTTTCACTGAACATATTTTTAGTCTAATTGATAGGAGGAGTACTAATGAGAATTGCTTTATTTACCGATACATTTGCTCCGGAAGTTAACGGAGCTGCTAAAACACTTTATCAATTTACTCAGTATGTCAAATCAAAGCAAATTCCCATCCAGGTATTTGCTCCTGAATTTGCTCATAATCAGTCATTTTCAACGTATGTTCACCGCTCGCCCAGCATGCCTTTTTTCCTTTATCCAAACAGCCGCTTTTCATTGCCAAACGTTCTAAAAATTAAAAAGCAGCTGCAGGAATTCAACCCTTCTCTCATTCATTTGGCCACCCCTTTTACAATGGGGCTTTGCGGCTCCTATTACGGGAAAAGATTAGGTGTTCCTCTTGTCGGCTCTTATCATACCAATTTTGATGATTATTTATCTCACTATGAACTTGAAAAAATGCGTGTACCACTGCAAAAATATATGAAATGGTTTTATAAACCTGTACAGAAAATATTCGCTCCCTCCGAAGTAACCAAACAGCAGCTAGAAGAACAAGGGTTTCACAACGTAGCTATTTGGTCGCGAGGGGTGAATCACAAATTGTTTCATCCCCACTATGACCGCTTTGATATTCGTATTAAATACAATATTAAAAAACCCTACATTTTAACGTATGTAGGCAGATTAGCTAAAGAAAAAAACGCTGATTTTTTAATAAAAATCGCACGATCTCTACCTGATCATATCCGTCATCAAATTCACTGGGTTATTGTGGGAGACGGCCCTTTAAAGGAACAGATGCAGCAGCAAGCATCTGAGCATATGACATTTACAGGCTTTCTTGAAGGTAAGCAACTTGCTCATATCTACTCGTCATCTGATTTGTTTGTTTTTCCTTCAGAAACAGAAACCTTCGGAAATGTCGTACTGGAGTCTCTTGCTTCTGGAACTCCTGTAGTGGCAGCAAATGCAGGAGGAGTTAAACAGATGGTTCAGCACGGGCGAAACGGCTACCTTTGCAAACCTCACTCCTTAGAAGAATTCAGTTCGGCTATTACAGGTTTACTCGATGATTTGCACCAGCGGCTTCACTTTGGCCATGCAGCGAGACACTATGCTCTTACTCAATCATGGGACGCCATTTTTCAGCATTTGCTTTCAGAATATGAAGATGTCGTAGAAAAATCTGCTGAAGGCATTCAATGGGCATAAAAAAAA